>NZ_JBSHCA010000002.1:0-903718 GCF_053615555.1 Microbacterium sp. NPDC055903
GGTTACATTCCGAACCCGGAAGCTAAGCCTCACAGCGCCGATGGTACTGCAGGGGGGACCCTGTGGGAGAGTAGGACACCGCCGGACTTCTTTTATCGAAATGGCCACCCAATGTTGGGTGGCCATTTCGCGTTAACAGGAAGTGGGAGAGAGCAGAGGATCATGCCGGAAGAGGAAGAGCGCCGTCCGCGGCGCAATGACGACCGTTCGAGTTCGCGAGAGGGACGTCAGGATCGCCCGCGCAACGATCGTTCCGGCTCCTCCGATCGCTCTCGTCCCAACTACCGTGACAGCAGCTCTCGTCGTGAGGGCGGCTACCAGCGTCGTGACGGCGAGCGTGGCTATCAGCCGCGTGAGGGTGGTCAGCGCCGCGAGGGCGGCTATCAGCGTCGTGATGGTGACCGTGGGTTGCCGTCCCGTGACGGTGGTCAGCGTCGTGAAGGCGGCTACCAGTCCCGCGAGGGCGGTCAGCGCCGTGAAGGTGGCTACCAGCGTCGTGACGGTGACCGTGGGTTCCAGTCCCGTGACGGTGGTCAACGTCGTGAAGGCGGCTACCAGCCGCGCGACGGTGGTCAACGTCGTGAAGGCGGCTACCAGCCGCGTGATGGTGGTCAGCGCCGTGAAGGCGGCTACCAGCCGCGTGATGGTGGTCAGCGCCGTGAAGGTGGCTACCAGCGTCGTGATGGTGACCGTGGCGGCCAGCCCCGCGAAGGCGGCCAGCGCCGTGAAGGCGGATATCGACGGGATGATCGCGACGACCGTCAACGGAAGTCCTACCCGCAGCGGGGCGGCAGCGACCGCATCCGCGACCCGCGTGCCACGGACGATCGACCGCGCCATGACGCGCCCTTCATCCCCGAGGACATCACCGCGAAGTCTCTGCACCCCGCCGCTCGCAACGAGCTCAAGACCCTCAGCAAGGAGAACGCCGAGCAGGTGGCCCGCCACCTCGCGATGGCCTCTCAGCTGATCGACGAGGATCCGGCCCTCGCGCACGAACACGCGCTTGCTGCCTCCCGGCGGGCCGGCCGCATCGCCGTCGTCCGCGAGACCCTCGGAATCACGGCGTATGCGATCGGCGACTTCGCGCTCGCGCTGCGTGAGCTGCGCACCTATCGTCGCATCTCCGGTAACGAAGACCAGATCGCGCTGATGGTGGACAGCGAGCGGGGCATCGGGCGTCCGGACCGTGCGCTCGAGACCGGCCGATCCGTCGACCGCGCGGCCCTGGACACCGAGGTGCGCGTCGCACTGGCGATCGCGATGTCCGGCGCGCGTCTCGATCTCGGCGAGACGGAGCTCGCGCTCGGTGAGCTCCAGATCCCCGAGCTCGATCCGGATCGTGCGTTCAGCTGGAGCCCAGCACTTTTCGCGGCGCGAGCCGCAGTCCTCGAAGACCTCGGACGTGACGACGAGGCCGAGTTCTGGGCGCGTCGTGCAGAGGTCGCCTTGGAGGCCCTCGGACTGGATGAAGCCGGCGACGAGGAGATCCTCATCGAGGACGCCCTGATCGAGGACGAGACGGATGCTGAGCACGTCGTCGCGTCGGTGGAGTCGACGTCGACATCGGTCGACGAGGCCGTGACCGATGATGCATCCGCGGAGGATGAGATCGCAGCCGAGGTCGCAGAGCTCCTCGGTGAAGGCGAGGAGAAGGACGAACAGGAGCGCACCGACTGATGGGTCTGTTCTCGAAGAAGCGCCCCACGCCCCTGGACGGGATCGACGTGGTCCTCGCCGACCTCGACGGCGTCGTGTATGCGGGACCGGGTGCGCTCCCGCACGCGGTCGAGAGCTTGAACAGGATCGCGGAGACGCGTCGACTGGGATACATCACCAACAACGCCTCCCGCACGGATGCCTCCGTCGCCGCCCACCTCACGGAGCTCGGTCTCACCGTCGCACCGCACGAGGTCGTGACCAGCCCGCAGGCGGCCATGCGTCTGCTCGCGTCCGTCGTCCCTGCCCCGGCCACCCTGCTGATCGTCGGGGGAGAGGGCCTTGTCGTCGAGGCCGAGAAGGCCGGATACACCGTAACCAGGAGCGCAGAGGACGACCCTGCCGCCGTCGTCCAGGGCTTCGCGCCCGAGGTCGCCTGGACCGATCTCGCAGAGGCTGCGTTCGCTCTCAAGGTGCCGCAGGAAGAAGGCGGGATCCCCTGGATCGCGACGAACAGCGACTGGACCATCCCGCGTGAGCGCGGCGTGGCGCCGGGCAACGGCACGCTCGTCTCCGCGGTGCACACCGCCGTAGGACGCCTGGCCACGGTGGCGGGCAAGCCGGAGGTGCCGATCTTCGAGGAGGCGATCGCCCGCTTCGGGGGTGCGCAGACGCTGTTCATCGGCGACCGGCTCGACACCGACATCCTCGGCGCGAACCGCGCCGGCATCGCCTCGGCTCTCGTGCTCACCGGCATCGATCGTCCCAAGCACGTGCTGGCGGCGCCGGAGGGGTCGCGTCCGACCTTCGTCGTCGGCGACCTGCGCGAGCTCCACGAGCCGTATCCTGAGGCGACCCGCAAGGACGGTGCCGTCACCGTCGGCGATGCGACCGTACGCGTGAACGGCGGCGACGTCGAGATCCTCGCGGAGGGAACACGACAGATCGACCTGCTGCGCGCCGGCGCGCAGGCCGTCTGGGAGTCTGGAACGCCGATCTTCGTCCTGCGCGTGCCAGAGCGCCTCTACGAGGATCCGTTCCACCGCCCGTAGGCTTGAGGATGTGAGCGACGAGAGCACGAGCAGCCCCGAGGACGGTCTCTGGAGCCGTCTGCGCCTGATCGAAGGGCAGCCCCTCTCCGCACGGGCGGATGCCTATGCGTCGCTGCACGACGATCTCTCGCGCCGCCTCGAAGCGGGTGCGAGGCTCGAACATCGAGAGAAGACCACGGAACGGTGACGCGCCTCGACGCCGCTCTCGCCGCTCGCGGGCTGGCACGCTCTCGCACCCACGCCGCCTCCCTCATCGCGGACGGTCTCGTCTGCGTCGATGGACGGCCGGTCGTGAAGGCATCCTTCGCCGTGGACGATGCGGCGGAGATCACCGTCGCCGGAACGGACCACTACGTCAGCCGAGCGGCGCACAAGCTGATCGCGGGCCTCGATGGATTCGAGATCGCGGTGGACGGACGCCTCGCCCTTGACCTGGGCGCATCCACCGGCGGGTTCACCCAGGTGCTGCGCGAGCGCGGTGCGGCGAAGGTGCTCGCCGTCGATGTGGGGCATGATCAGCTCTCGCCGTCGATCTCCGCCGATCCGGGGGTCGTCGCTGTCGAGGGCTTCAACGTCCGCTACATGACGCCTGCGAATCTCGCGGAGGCGACCGGCGTCGACACAGCCCCCGATCTCGTGGTCGGCGACCTCTCGTTCATCTCGCTCGACCTCGTGATCCCCTCGATCGTCGCGGTGGCGGCATCCGACGCGGATATCGTGCTCCTCGTCAAGCCTCAGTTCGAGGTCGGACGCACGGCCGTCCGCGGGGGGCTGGTCACGGATCCTGCGACGAGGGCGGATGCCGTCGCCCGCATCGCGTGGACCGGCTGGGACAACGGCCTGGGCATGCACGGCATCCTGCCGTCCCCGATCCTCGGCACGCACGGCAACGCCGAGTACCTCATCCACATGTCGCCCGGGCGGGGGAGGTCTCCGGCAGAATGGACGAGACGGATCGACGAGCTGGCAGGAGGACGATGAACGAGCGCAGCATCCTGGTCGTCGCGCACGCCGGCCGGGACGATACGGTCGCCGCCGCCCGAAGGGTCATCGACTCCCTTCGCGATGCCGGAGCGCGTCCGGTGCTGGCGCACGACGATCTCGTCGAGCTCTCCGCCGTCGACGGCCACTTCAGCGATGTCGACGAGCTGGGCGGCGCCGTCCCCGTGGACGCCCTCGAGCTCGCCATCGTCCTCGGCGGCGACGGCACGATCCTGCGCGCCGCCGAGCTGGTGCGCGACAGCGGCGTCCCCGTGCTGGGCATCAACATGGGGCACGTCGGCTTCCTCGCGGAGATCGAGCGTGACGACATGGACGACGCGGTGCGCCGTGTGATCGACCGCGACTACGAGGTCGAGGAGCGCCTCGCGTTGGCGGTGCGCGTCAAGGACGCGGCAGGCGAGGTCGTCTACGAGACGTGGGCGCTCAACGAGGCGACGGTCGAGAAGGCCAGCCGAGAGCGCATGATCGAGGTGGTCGTCGAGATCGATGGACGACCTCTCACCAGTTATGGTTGCGACGGCATGGTCGTGTCCACGCCCACGGGATCCACCGCCTACAACTTCTCCGCCGGCGGCCCGGTCATCTGGCCGGGTGTGGAAGCGATCTCCGTGATTCCGCTGTCGGCCCATGCCCTCTTCGCGCGTCCGCTGGTCGTCAGCCCCGGAGCGTCAGTGGCGATCGAGATGATGGAGCGCACCTCGGGCACGGGGATCCTCTGGTGCGACGGACGCCGCTCGCACGAGCTGCCGCCCGGTGCGCGGGTGGTCGTACGCCGCTCGTCCCGCCCCGTGCGCCTGGCACGTCTGCATCCCGCCGCGTTCACCGACCGGCTCGTACGGAAGTTCCGTCTTCCCGTCGACGGGTGGCGCGGCGGCGCCGGGGGAGGTGCATCATGATCGAGGAGATCCGGATGCAGCAGCTCGGCGTGATCGCGGATGCCGTCCTGCCGCTCGGCCCCGGATTCACGGCCATCACGGGCGAGACAGGCGCGGGCAAGACGATGGTGGTGACCGGTCTCGGATTGCTCCTCGGGCAGCGAGCGGACTCGGGAGCGGTCAGGGCCGGCGCCGCGCAGGCCGCGGTCGCGGGCGTCTGGATCGTCCCCGACGAGGGCGCGGTCGCCGAGATCGTGACCGATGCCGGCGGCGAGCTCGAACCCGCCGGAGCAGGCATGGCCGAGCTGTACGTGTCGCGGTCGCTGAGCTCGGAAGGGCGTAGCAGGGCGAGCGTCGGAGGCCGCGCGGCCCCGGCCGGGGTGCTCTCCGCCCTGGCGGACGAGCTCGTCGTCGTGCACGGGCAGTCCGAGCAGCTGCGTCTGAAGTCGTCGGCCGCCCAGCGCGACGCGCTCGATCGCTTCGGTGGCACCGTGGTCGCGGACGCGCTGGAGCGCTATTCGATCGCCTACGAGCGTTGGCGCGCACTCGACACGCAGCTCGGCGAGCTGATCGGCAACCGCGATCGCCGCGCGGAAGAGGCTGTGCGCCTGCGCGAGGCGCTCGCGTTGATCGAGGGCACCGCACCGGAGCCCGGCGAGGATCAGGTCCTCGCGGAGCGCGCGGAGCGCCTGGCCAACGCCGAGGAGCTGCGCCAGGCCGCGGCACTCGCCCATGGTGCGCTGTCGGACGAGGACGGCGGTGCTGATGCATCCTCGCTCCTGGCCGAGGCGCGTCGCGTGCTGGAACGGGTGCCGGACCCGCAGCTCACCGGAATCGCGGACGCCCTCGCAGAAGTCGGCTACCGCGTGAGCGATCTGGCCGGTCAACTCGCCGGGTATCTCGCCGACCTCGATGAGACGGGGCCGCACGAGCTCGCGGCCGTCGAGGAACGCCGCGCAGCGCTCGGCACACTGGTCCGCGCCCACGGGTCTCTTGATGAGGCGCTCGCGCTCTGGGAGACGGGATCCGCGCGTCTTGCGGAGCTCGAGGACGACGGCGACCGCGTGGAGCGGTTGGAGGCCGAGCGCTCCGAGGCGCGCGAGGCGCTCGATGCCGCAGCCGATGCGCTGACCGAGGCGCGCGCCGAAGCGGCGTCCCGTCTGGGAGCCGCGGTCTCCGAGGAGCTTCACGCCCTCGCGATGCCGGACGCCAGGATCGAGGTCGCCGTCTCGCCGGGAGCGGAAAGCGCCCACGGGCGGGACGACGTCGCCATCCTGCTGGCACCGCATCCCGGTGCCGAACCGCGCTCCGTCGCGAAGGGGGCCTCCGGTGGCGAGCTCTCGCGCGTCATGCTCGCCATCGAGGTGGTCATCGCCGGGACCGATCCCGTCCCCACCTTCGTCTTCGACGAGGTGGACGCCGGCATCGGCGGGGCCGCGGCGATCGAGGTCGGGCGGCGACTCGCCCGGCTTGCGGAGAACGCCCAGGTGATCGCGGTGACGCATCTCGCGCAGGTGGCCGCCTTCGCGAACAATCACCTGTCCGTCGTGAAGTCCCATGACGGCGCGGTGACCGCCTCGAGCGTGCGCCGCCTCGACGGCTCCGAACGCGAGGCGGAGATGGCAAGACTGCTGTCCGGACTCGCGGATTCGGATGCCGCTCTCACCCACGCCCGCGAACTCCTCGCCCTCGGCGCCTGATCGAACTGTTAGGATAGAAGCCCGTGATGAACTCTTCTTCCGCGGGGCCCAAGAACGACACGACCAAGCACATCTTCGTGACAGGTGGTGTCGTTTCGTCGTTGGGCAAGGGGCTCACGGCCGCGAGCCTGGGCAACCTCCTCACCGCCCGCGGACTGCGCGTCGTCATGCAGAAGCTCGATCCGTATCTGAACGTCGATCCGGGCACGATGAACCCGTTCCAGCACGGCGAGGTGTTCGTCACCGACGACGGCGCGGAGACCGACCTCGACATCGGGCACTACGAGCGCTTCCTCGACATCAACCTCTCGCAGGCGGCCAACGTCACCACCGGTCAGATCTACTCGCAGGTGATCGCGCGAGAGCGCCGCGGCGAGTACCTCGGAGACACCGTGCAGGTGATCCCGCACATCACCGACGAGATCAAGCGGCGCATGCGCCTCCAGGCGCACGAAGAGCCCCGCCCCGACGTCATCATCACCGAGGTCGGCGGCACCGTCGGCGACATCGAGTCGCAGCCCTTCCTCGAGGCCGCGAGGCAGCTGCGGCACGAGCTCAGTCGCGACAACGTCTTCTTCGTGCACGTCTCGCTGGTCCCCTTCATGGGCGCCTCCGGCGAGCAGAAGACCAAGCCGACGCAGCACTCCGTCGCGGCGCTGCGTCAGGTCGGCATCCAGCCCGACGCCCTCGTGCTCCGCAGCGACCGCCCGGTCAGCGAGTCGAACCGCAACAAGATCGCGCTGATGTGCGACGTCGACGCCGAGGGCGTCATCAACACCGTCGATCTGCCCAGCATCTACGACATCCCCTCGACCCTCAACGAGCAGGGCCTGGACAGCTACATCGTGCGCCGGCTCGGGCTCGATGCCAAGGCGGCCGACGTCGACTGGACGCGCTGGAACAAGGTGCTGCACGCAGTGCACAACCCGAAGCACGAGGTCACCATCGGCCTCGTCGGCAAGTACATCGATCTTCCGGACGCCTACCTGTCGGTGACCGAGGCGCTCAAGGCCGGCGGCTTCGCCCAGGAGACCAAGGTCAACATCCGCTGGATCCCCTCCGACCTCTGCGAGACGCCGGAGGGAGCGAAGGCGCAGCTCGGCGCCCTGGACGGCATCTGCGTGCCCGGCGGCTTCGGCATCCGCGGCATCGAGGGCAAGCTCGGTGCACTGCGGTTCGCCAGAGAGCAGGGCATCCCGACGCTCGGCCTGTGCCTCGGTCTGCAGTGCATGGTCATCGAGTACTCCCGCAACGTCGCGGGCATCGCGGATGCGTCTTCCAGCGAGTTCGACCCCGAGACGACGGCTCCCGTCATCGCGACGATGGCCGAGCAGGTCGACATCATCGACCACGGCGACATGGGCGGCACCATGCGTCTCGGGCTGTATCCCGCCAGGCTCGCAGAAGGATCCATCGCGGCAGAGGTCTACGGATCCACCGAGGTCCAGGAGCGTCACCGCCACCGCTACGAGGTGAACAACGCGTACCGCGCGCAGATCGCCGACGCGGGCATGCTGTTCTCGGGCCTGAACCCGGAGCTCGACCTCGTCGAGTTCGTCGAGCTCCCGCGCGAGGTGCACCCGTACTACATCGCCACCCAGGCGCATCCCGAGCTTCGCTCGCGTCCCACCGATCCGCACCCGCTGTTCCGCGGTCTCGTCGGCGCGGCCATCGAACGGCACCGCTCCAGCGAGCTGTTCGACGTCGAGTCCGATGACTGACCTGCGCGACGAGCCGTTCGAACCCGAGATCCTCGACAGCGCCTTGGCGTTCGAGGGCGCTGTCTGGGATATCCGCGACGATCGCGTCCGGTACGGCGAGGGGGAGATCCGACGCCAGTACACGGATCACACCGGCGCCGTCGCGGTGGTGGCCCTCGACGATGACGACCGCGTGCTGCTGATCCAGCAGTACCGGCATCCGATCAGGCACCGCGACTGGGAGCTGCCCGCCGGCCTGCTCGATGTCGAGGGGGAGGAGCCCCTGGACGCAGCACGGCGAGAGCTCGCGGAAGAGGCGGACCTCGTGGCGGATGCCTGGGAGCCGCTGCTCTCCACCTTCACCACCCCGGGTGGCAGCAACGAGATCGTGCACTTCTTCCTCGCCACCGGGCTCTCGTCCGCGCCCGTCGTGCACGCGCGGGAAGACGAAGAGGCGGACATCCGCGTGGAATGGGTGCCGCTCGATGAGGTCGTCGCGGCGGTGCTCGCCGGTCGCATGCGCAACGCCCTGCTCGCGAACGGTGTGCTCGCGGCGGCCGTGAGGCGCACCGGAGTCTGACGTGCAGCCGGATCGTGCGGTCGAGATCTACCTCAGACACATCACGATCGAGCGCGGCCTGTCCACGCACACGGTCGACGCCTATCGTCGGGACCTCGCCGAGTACGAGCGCTGGTTGTCCGAGGTCGGCATCGACGACACCTCGGCGGTGACCGGATCGATCGTCAGCCGGTTCATCGCCGATCGGGCGGGAGCCGTTCCGCCGCCGGCGGCCACCAGCCTCGCACGGCTGCAGTCGTCGGTGCGGGGCCTGCACCGGTTCCTCGTGCGTGAAGGGGTCGAGGCCGAGGACCCGACGGGGCGGCTGCGTCCGCCCAAAGCGCCGCAGCGGCTCCCGAAAGCGCTCACGATCGATCAGGTCGAGCGCCTGCTCGCGGCCCCCTCCGCCGACGAACCTGTGGGCATCAGGGACAGGGCTCTGCTCGAGCTGCTGTACGCCACGGGCGCGCGCGTCTCAGAGGCGGTGGGTCTCGACGTCGACGACCTGTCGCACGGCGAGGTGCTGAGGCTGCGCGGCAAGGGATCGAAGGAGCGCATCGTCCCGGTCGGCTCGTACGCCAGAGCGGCCGTCGACGCGTACCTCACCAGGGTGCGCCCTTCGTGGGCGTCGAAGGGGAAGGCGACGTCGAAGCTCTTCCTCGGCGCACGCGGAGCGCCGTTGTCCCGCCAGAGCGCCTGGCTGGTCATCCGATCGGCCGCAGAACGCGCACAGCTCAGCGTCGAGGTCTCGCCGCACACGCTGCGACACTCCTTCGCGACGCACCTTCTGCAGGGCGGGGCGGATGTCCGTGTGGTGCAGGAGCTCCTCGGGCACGCATCCGTCGCCACCACGCAGATCTACACGCACGTCTCCGTGGACACCCTGCGTGACGTCTACGCGACGTCCCACCCGCGGGCGAGGTGAGGGATCGCCGCCGCGGCACGCCGATCCGGCCCGTGTTCTCGCTAGAATCGACCGAGCACGAAGGAGCAGGAGAATCGGTGGCTGACAACGCGGCGAAGTCCAAGGGCAAGACGTCGAAGGGCGACGGGACCCCGATCGGACCCACCGGGCGTCCCTATCACGGCTTCGCGACTCCTGCGCCGCTCGAATCCCACGGCCCCGCACGAATCATCGCCCTCTGCAATCAGAAGGGCGGTGTCGGGAAGACGACCACGTCGATCAACCTCGCCGCGGCGCTCGCCGAGTACGGACGCAAGGTCCTCGCCGTCGACTTCGACCCGCAGGGTGCCCTATCGGCAGGCCTCGGGATTCAGACGCACGACGTGCCGACGATCTACGATCTGCTGCTGGACATCAAGCGTGACCCGCGTGAGGTGATCGTCCAGACCTCGACCCCTGGTCTCGACGTGATCCCGGCGAACATCGATCTGTCCGCTGCCGAGGTGCACCTGGTCAACGAGGTGGCGCGTGAGACGATCCTCTCGCGCGTGCTGCGGCAGGTCGCGGACGACTACGACGTCATCCTCATCGACTGCCAGCCCTCGCTCGGTCTCCTCACGGTGAACGCTCTCACCGCGAGCCACGGGGTGCTGATCCCGCTGGAGTGCGAGTTCTTCGCGCTGCGCGGCGTCGCCCTGCTCATCGAGACCATCGACAAGGTGCGCGACCGGCTGAACCCGGCGATCACGCTGGACGGTCTGCTCGCCACCATGTACGACCCCCGCACGCTGCACTCGCGCGAGGTGCTGGAGCGCGTCGTCGAGGCCTTCGGCGATGATGTGCTGGAGACGGTGATCGGTCGGACGGTCAAGTTCCCGGATGCCTCGGTCTCCGGCGTCCCCATCACCGAGTTCGCGCCCGAGCACGCCGCCGCGCAGGCGTACCTCCGACTGGCGCGGGAGCTGGTCGCCCGTGGCGCCGTCGCGTAGCGACGGCGCCACCCCGCCGGAGGCGGGAGAGGGCACTGCGCCTGAGGTCGTCGGCTCGGCCGACGAGTTCCCTGAGCTCGTCGAAGGGGATGACGCCGTGAGGAGGTCCGCTTCGACAGGCTCAGCGAGCGGTGAGGAGTCTCCTGAGTTCCCTGAGCTCGTCGAAGGGGATGACGCCGTGAGGTCCGCTTCGACAGGCTCAGCGAGCGAGGCGGGCTCAGCGAGCGAGGACGGCGACGGCGACGCCGACGACAGCGGGTTCCGCGTCTCGCTGGACGGTTTCGATGGCCCGTTCGATCTTCTCCTCAACCTCATCTCCAAGCATGAGCTGGACATCACGGAGATCTCCCTCAGCAAGGTCACCAACGAGTTCATCGCCTATCTCAAGGACCTCGATTCCGCGGAGGAGCTCGATCAGGCATCCGAATTCCTCGTCGTCGCGGCGACCCTGCTCGACATGAAGGTCGCGGGGCTCCTCCCGCAGGGCGAGCTCGTCGATGCCGAGTCGGTCGCGCTCCTGGAGGCGCGCGACCTGCTCTTCGCCCGTCTGCTGCAGTACCGCGCGTTCAAGGAGGTCTCGGCGTGGTTCGCGCGGAGCATCCAGCGCGAAGATCGCAGGCACGTGCGAGCCGTCCGGCTCGAGGAGAAGCACCGCAGGCAGACGCCGGAGCTGGTCTGGTCTCTGAGCGCCGACGACTTCGCCGCTCTCGCGCTTCTCGCGTTCGCGCCCAAGGAGCTCCCGCATGTGGGGCTCGACCATCTGCACGCGCCCTTGGTCAGCATCCGCGAGCAGGCGGCGATCGTCGTCACGCTGCTGCGCAACACCGAATCGCTGACCTTCCGTGAGCTCGTCGCAGGCACGACCGAGCCGGGCATCGTGGTGGCGCGGTTCATCTCGGTGCTCGAGCTGTACCGGCACGCGGCGCTGTCCTTCGAACAACTGGAACCGCTCGGCGAGCTGACGCTGCGCTGGGCTGCCGACTCCTGGTCGGACGAGATGCTTGCGACCCTGGGGGCCGACTATGACCGATGACATCGCACCCGACGGCGCCGCGGAGGAGACCGCTCCGCGGGCGCCGCTGACGGAGAGGCTCGAGGCGATCCTGCTGATCCTGGAGGAGCCGCTCGGGCTCGTGGCTCTGGCCGCAGCCGTCGGTGCACCCGTGCCCGCGGTCCGTCAGGCGATCGAGACGCTGGTCGACGACTACGACGGCCGAGGGAGCGGGCCCCGTCGCGGCTTCGAGCTGCGCGAGGTTGGTGGGGGATGGCGGCTGTACGTGCGGGACGACCACGACGGCCTCGTCGCGGAGTTCGTCGGCGGACAGGCTCCTGCCCGGCTGTCGCAGGCCGCCTTGGAGACCCTTGCGGTCATCGCCTACAAGCAGCCCGTCACCCGAGGACAGGTCGCCTCCATCCGCGCGGTCAATGTGGATTCCGTCGTGCGCACGCTCCTCGCCCGTGGGTTGATCACCGAGCTGTTCGCCGACTCCGAGACTGGAGCGATCAACTACGGCACCACCGACGCGCTCCTGCAGAATCTCGGCATCAACTCAATCGACGAGCTCCCCCCGATCTCTCCGCTGCTCGACGACGGGTCGAACGGCTTCGAAGAAAGCAGCATCCGATGACCTCTCCCGCCGGCACTCCGAACGACGAGGGCGTGCGCCTGCAGAAGGTCCTCGCGAACGCGGGCGTTGCGTCGCGCCGTGTCGTCGAGCAGTACATCGTCGAGGGCCGCATCCGGGTCAACGGCGTCGTGGTCATGGAGCTCGGTCGACGGATCGATCCGGAGAGGGACCTCGTGGATGTCGACGGCGTCGCCGTGCAGCTCGATGTCTCCAAGCGCTACGTCATGCTCAACAAGCCGACCGGCGTGGTCAGCACGATGCGGGACGAGCACGGTCGACCCGACCTCCGTCGCTTCACGAAGGACTACGAGGAGCGGCTGTACAACGTCGGACGGCTGGATGCCGAGACCAGCGGCCTGCTCATCCTCACGAACGACGGCGAGCTGGCCCATGTGCTCGCGCATCCTTCCTTCGGTGTCACGAAGGTCTACATCGCCAAGGTCGAGGGAGCCGTGACGGCGCAGACCATCGCGAAACTGACCAAGGGCATCGAGCTGGAGGACGGCCCGATCGCCGCGGACAAGGCTCGGCTCCTGGACTCCTCGCGCGGAGCGAGCCTGGTGGAGCTCACGCTGCACTCCGGACGCAACCGGATCGTCCGGCGGATGCTCGCGGCGGTGGGGCATCCCGTCACCGAGCTCGTGCGTCGGCAGTTCGGGCCCTTGCACCTGGGAACGCTCCCGGCGGGGAAGTCCAGGGAACTGAGTAAAATCGAACGCGGTGCGCTGCTGACTCTCGCGCGCCAGGATGCCCCTGCGGATGCGACGCCGGGAGACGTGCAGGAGAAGCAGTGAGCGAACAGGTCCGTGGTGCCTTGGTGCCGCCTCGGCTCTCGGGGACGGTCCGCATCGTCGGTTCCGGCCTGCTGGGGGCGAGCATCGGTCACGCCCTGCGCGCCAAGGGAGTCGACGTGGTCCTCGCGGACGCCTCGCCCGCGCAGCTGCGGCTCGCGATCGACTACGGCGCCGGACGCTCCGAGCAGCCGGATGACGCTCCGTCGCTCATCGTCGTATCGGTCCCGCCGGACGTCACGGCCGATGTGATCCAGGCCGAGCTGGAGCGGTTCCCCGAGGCTGTCGTCACGGATGTCGCCAGTGTGAAGCTCGAGCCCTTCCGTGCTCTCCAGGAACGCGGCGTCGACCTCACCCGCTACATCGGCTCGCACCCGCTCGCCGGGCGCGAGCGGGGCGGTGCGATCTCCGCCAGAGCCGACCTCTTCGTCGGTCGCCCCTGGGTGGTCTGCCGCGATGAGGAGACCCGGCCCGCCGACCTCGCCCTCGTCGAGGCGCTGGCGCTGGATGTCGGCGCGATGCCGCTGGAGATGACCCCGGAGGAGCACGACCGCTCGGTCGCGCTCACCTCGCACGTGCCGCAGGTCGTCGCGAGCCTTCTCGCCGCACGCTTCGCCACCGCCGATGAGGGCGCGCTGCGCCTGGCCGGCCAGGGCGTGCGCGACACCACGCGCATCGCAGCCTCCGCCCCTGAACTGTGGGTGCAGATTCTCGGAGCGAACGCGCAGCCGGTGGTCGACGTCCTCGACGCCCTCGCGGAGGACCTTCGCGAGGTGTCCGAGGCGCTGCGCGCCCCCGCTTCGCCCGGTGCCAGGCGGACGATCGCGGATGCGATCCGTCAGGGCAACGAGGGCGTCGAGCGCCTCCCGGGCAAGCACGGCCAGAACCGCAGATTCGAGCAGCTCGTCGTCATGGTCGACGACACCGCAGGACAGCTCGGACGACTCTTCGGCGAGCTCGGCGAGCTCGGCGTCAATGTGGAAGACCTGCGCCTGGAGCACTCGCCGGGCGCACAGTTCGGTCTCGCCGAGATCAGCGTGGCCCCTGCCGCGCTGCACGGTGCGATCACGGGACTGCAGGAGCGCGGGTGGCGGATCGCGGGGATGACCAATGACTGACCACTCGACGAGCGGCGTGCGCGCACTGAAGTTCATCGCGATCGACGGCCCCGCCGGCTCGGGCAAGTCCAGCGTCTCGAAGGCGGTGGCACGTGCGCGCGGCTACGGTTACCTCGACACCGGAGCCGCCTACCGGGCGCTGGCCTGGCACGTCCTCGACAGGGGAGCGGACACGGCGGATGCAGAGGCCGTCCGCGCAGCGGCATCCGATTTCGACCTGCGCATCGGGCTCGACCCAGACGACCGTTCTGTGCGGGTCGGCGACGTCGACGTGACGGCGGCGATCCGCGAGAGCCGCGTCTCCGGCGCGGTCAGCGGCGTCGCGCGCGTGCCAGAGGTGCGGGCTCAGGTCAATGAGCTGTTCCGATCGCTCGTCGCCGAGGCGCCGTTCCCCGCCGTCGTCGTCGAAGGCCGCGACATCACGACCGTCGTCGCCCCCGACGCTCCCGTACGGATCCTGCTCACGGCGGCGCCCGAGGTGCGTGCCGCCCGTCGCGCAGGAGAGCTCGCCGGAGAGAACGCCGCGGCCGTCGCCGAGGCGCTGCACCGCAGGGATGCCGCGGACAGCACGGTCGTCGACTTCCTCAACGCCGCAGAGGGCGTGGAGGTCGTGGACTCGACCGCCCTCGATTTCACCCAGACCATCGACGCCGTGCTCGCGGTGATCGACCGAAAGCAAGGAGCGGAACATGGCCGCTGATCACGAATACCCCTCGACAGGGCCGGGGAACGACGAGACCGGCGAGTACATCGCGGGTCCCGACAACCTCGAGGAGACCCTGAGCGAGCTGGACGAGGAGCTCGCCGATCAGCGGGCCGAGGCGCTGCGCGCCGGTCTCGCCGACTACGACCTGGACGAGGAGGATGCTGCGCTCCTCGCCGGGCTCGCGGAGGGGGAGGACGGGATCGAGTTCTCGCCCGCTCTGCCCGTCATCGCGATCGTCGGGCGGCCGAACGTCGGCAAATCCGCCCTCGTGAACCGCATCCTCGGGCGTCGTGAGGCCGTGGTCGAGGACACCCCCGGCGTCACCCGCGACCGCGTTACGTACAAGGGCGAGTGGAACGACCGCCGCTTCTCGCTCGTCGACACCGGTGGCTGGGAGCCGGATGCACGCGGCATCGACCGTTCGGTCGCCGCGCAGTCCGAGATCGCCATCGATCTCTCCGATGTCATCCTCTTCGTCGTCGACGCGATGGTCGGCGCCACCTCGACCGACGAGCACGTCGTGCGCCTGCTCCGCAAGAGCGGCAAGCCCGTGTTCCTCGTCGCGAACAAGATCGACGACGCCCGCCAGGAGCCGGAGGCCGCGGCGCTGTGGAACCTCGGTCTCGGCGAGCCGCACCCGGTCTCGGCGATCCACGGCCGTGGCGTGGCCGACCTGCTGGATGCGGTGCTCACCAAGCTCCCCGAGGTCTCTGCCGTCGCGAAGCAGGAGATCGGGGGCCCTCGTCGCGTGGCGATCCTCGGCCGACCGAACGTCGGCAAGTCCTCGCTGCTGAACAAGGCGGCGGGGGAGGAGCGCGTGGTCGTCAACGATCTCGCCGGCACCACTCGCGACCCCGTGGACGAGGTCGTAGAGCTCGGCGGCAAGCTCTGGCGCCTCGTCGACACCGCGGGCATCCGCCGCCGCGTGCACCTGCAGCAGGGCGCGGACTTCTACGCCTCGCTGCGCACTTCGGCGGCGCTGGAGAAGGCCGAGGTGGCCGTCGTCGTCATCGATGTCTCGCAGCCCATCAGCGAGCAGGACATCCGCATCATCGATCTGGTGCTGGAATCGGGTCGCGCGCTCGTCCTGGCGTTCAACAAGTGGGACCGCCTCAACGACGACGACATGGAGAACCAGGACCGCCGCCGCTACCTCGAACGCGAGATCGAGCAGGATCTCGCGCACGTCGCCTGGGCGCCGAGGGTGAACATCTCGGCGAAGACCGGACGCCACCTCGACAAGCTGGTGCCGGCGCTGGAGACCGCGCTGGAGAACTGGGACCGCCGGATCCCCACGGGCAAGTTCAACGCCTTCCTCTCGGAGCTCGTCGCGGAGCACCCGCACCCGCTTCGAGGAGGGAAGCAGCCGCGCATCCTGTTCGGCACGCAGGCCTCGACCCGCCCCCCGACGTTCGTGCTCTTCACCACCGGCTTCCTGGACCCCGGCTACCGCCGCTTCATCCAGCGTCGCCTGCGGGAGATCTACGACTTCGAGGGCACTCCGATCGTCATCAACATGCGCGTGCGGGAGCGCCGCCAGCGGTGACTCCCCGTTCGCTGAGCCTGCGTCCCGCTCGCTGAGCCTGTCGAGGCGATCGCTCGCTGAGCCTGTCGAAGCGATCCCGAGCGCAGTCCTCGCTCGCTGAGCCTGTCGAAGCGACGCCGTTCGGCCTACGATGGAGGCGGATGCCGCAACCGCGCGGCATCCGCCTTCCTGTGCCCACAAGGCCCGCCGAAAGAGGATGCGATGACGCACACCCTGCCCCTGCCCGACTTCGCCCACGAACGCGTGGAGGTGATCACGGGACGGCGCAGCGGACTGTTCATCGCCGTCGCCCTGCACTCCTCCGTGCTCGGCTCCGCCCTCGGCGGGGCGAGGCTCTGGAGCTACCCGCACTGGAGCGACGCTCTCGGCGATGCGCTTCGACTCTCGGCGGCGATGACGTTGAAGAACGCCGCGGCCGGTCTTGACGCGGGAGGCGGGAAGTCCGTCATCGGGCTCGATGCGGGAACCGTCCTGGATGCCGAGCGACGCCGCGCGGCGTTCCTCGATCTCGGTGACGCCGTAGAGTCGCTCGGCGGCCTGTACCGAACGGCGGAGGACGTCGGCTCGACGACCGAGGACATGCTGACGGTGAGCGAGCGCACGGCTCATGTCGTGGGGCTCCCCGATGCGGTCGGTGGATCCGGGGAGCCGGCCGGCCCGACGAGCCTCGGCGTGTACGAGTCGCTCAGGGCGGTGCTCGAGCGCGTCACCGGTTCGCCAGACGTGGCGGGCCGGCGCATCACCATCTCCGGCCTCGGCCAGGTCGGCGGCAGGCTCGCCGTGCGGCTGTCCGCAGAAGGCGCCGTGCTGACCGCGACGGACGTCAACCCGTCTCGTCGTCAGTTCGCGAACGACCTCGGAATCACCTGGGCGGAGCCGGGGACGGAGCATCTCGTCGCCGGCGACGTGTTCGTGCCGGCGGGAATCGGGGGTCTGCTCACGAACGAGGTGATCGACGCGCTCGACGTCGCGGCCGTCTGCGGGCCGGCGAACAACCCGCTCGCCGCGCACGACGGCGCGGATCGGCTCGCCGCTCGGGGCATCCTCTACGCACCCGACTTCGTGGTCAACGCGGGTGGCGTGATCTACCTTGACCTCGAGGCGAAGCAGCTCGGCACGCGGGCGGAGATCATGGAGCGCGTCGCGGGCATCGGCGGCACCGTGCGCAGCATCCTCAGCGATGCGGAGGCGCGGGCGATCACCCCGCTGCAGGCCGCCGAGGAACTCGCCGAGGCGCGTCTGCGCGCCGGAAGCGCGAGCGAGAGCGTGCTCTCCTAGGCGTCGAGCTCGGTCTGCAGCCGCTCCCAGAGCTGGCGGCTGCAGACCGCGACGGCCTGTTCCCAGGTCTGGTTCGCGCCGTCCTGGGCGGAGTCCGAGACGGCCTTCCAGATACGGATCGGCACCCCGAACTGGCCGGCGACCCAGGTGTACACGTACGCCTCCATATCGACGAGCCGTCCGCCGAGCGCACGGATCGCGAGGACGGTGTCCGCGTCGTCGACGAAGCTGTCGCCGGTGGCGATCACGACATCGCCGCCGCCGAGCGTGAGGCTCTGCGGCATCGACACGTGGTGTCCGGCGATGCCGTTGTCGTCGATGACGTCGTACTGGAAGGCTTTATCGATCGAGTGCACGCCGACGGCGATATCCGGGTCGATGGCGCCTGCCGTGCCGACCACGAGGATCTCGTCGTAGTCGCCGGCGTCGAGTGCGCGGGTGAGTGCGTAGGCGGCCTTGATCTTGCCCGGTCCCGTGATCAGGCGCTCGTAGCCTGGCACTTCGGCGGGGAAGGCGACGAGTTCGGATTCGAGGGCGGCGACGAGGAGCTTCACCCGACCATCCTCGCAGACGTGTGACGTCGCGCGTCGTCGCGCGTGCCATCGTTGGCCCGCTGTGAAAGGCTGGATCCGTGACGATCGTGCCTCCGACCCCCGGCGAACCGCGTCGCCCCGATGGGCCGCGCAACCCGGGCGACGCCTGGGTCGTGGCCGACTCGGGTGAGCGCTACTGGGGCCGTTTCGGCGCCGCCGGTCTGCTCGCGGTCGATGCTGCCCGCGGCATCCTGCTGCAGCATCGGGTGTCCTGGAGCCACTTCGGTGGAACCTGGGGGCTGCCGGGAGGCGCGCTGCACGAGGGGGAGACGGCGGTCTCCGGCGCGTTCAGGGAGGCCGCGGAAGAGGCGGGGATCCCCGACGGCGCCGTGCGTGCCCGGTTCACGAGCGTGCTCGATCTCAGCATCTGGTCGTACACCACCGTCGTCGCCGACGTCGTACACGGCTTCGAGCCGGTCATCAGCGACCCCGAGAGCGTGGCGCTGGAGTGGGTGCCCGTCGACGAGGTCGCTGAGCGGCCACTGCATCCCGGATTCGGTGACGCATGGCCGATTCTGCGAGACCTGCTCGATGTGCGTCCGGCGCTCGTGGTCGACGTGGCGAACGTCGTCGGTTCAGTGCCTGACGGCTGGTGGCGCGACCGGGCAGGCGCTGCCGGCCGGCTGCATGAGTCCCTGATCGACCTCTCTGTTCCGGCATCCGAACTGGGACTTCCAGGGAACGCCTGGCGGCCGGAGGTCTCCTTCGTCGTCGAAGGCGCGGCGAAGGCCTTCGAGACGGACTCGGATGCTCTGCGCGTCGTGCGCGCGCCCGCAGCCGGCGATGATGCGATCGTCGACGAGGCCCGACGCCGCGCCGAGGCGGGGCACGTCGTGACGGTGGTCACCAGCGATCGGGCCCTGCAGGCGCGCGTCGAGAGCCTCGGCGCGAGTGTGCGTTCTGCCGGCTGGCTGCGCGCACTCGTCGGCTAGTCGCGACCGCGCAGGCGATCGATGTCGCGGCGTTCTCGCTTGGTGGGGCGCCCTGCTCCGCGGTCTCGAACGCCGATCATCGCCTGGGGCTCACGCGGTGGTGTGCGCTCCTCGTAGGCGAGAGCGGCCAGGGGTGCGCCGACGCGCTTCACGAGCGTCTGGCGGACGATGAGGATGCGGTCGAAGCCGCTGACCCTGACGCGCACCTCATCGCCGGGCTTGACGGTCTGGGCGGCCTTGACCTTGTCGCCGCCGACGCGGATATGCCCCGCGCGGCATGCGGTCGTCGCCGCCGACCGGGTCTTGTAGATCCTGATCGCCCACAGCCAGCTGTCGATGCGGACGGGCTTGGTCTGACCCGCGGCTTCCGTCATGGCGTCGCCTTCCTCGCCCGCAGCGAGAGCAAGGCTCCGGCCACGATCATTCCCTGCCCGAGCGTGTACGTGAGCATCACGGCGGGACTGGTCCACGCGGGCATCGCTTCAGGCACGAACAGCCGGAACGCCAGGATGGTGTCGCTGAGCAGGAAGAACACGCCTCCCGCGGTGACGAGCGGATGACAGCGTGCGGCGGTCGCCGCGGTGCCGCCGAGGACGAGACCGTACAAGGCGACGGCGATCAGCAGCTCGCCGGTGTGCGGTCCGAGCACGACGATCATGGCGATCCACCAGACCGCATACACGAGGGTCCACCAGGGCAGCCGGCGCTGCGGCAGCACGCGCAGGAAGAGCACGATGTACGCGAGATGGGCGAGACCGAAGAAGCCGAGCATGAGCGGCAGCTCCGGCCCGCCGGGGAAGAACGCTCCCGCGCCGTCGCCGAGCCAGGAGAACAGCAGCGCGGCGCCGAGGACGATCAGCGCCCAGAGGGGGCGGAGCCGGAGGCACAGGAGCACGGGCACGGCGAGCAGCGGCATGAGCAGCAGCTTGGTCGGCGCCGCGAGCCCGCTGCCGATCGCCAGCGCCACGACGTGCACGATCGAGACGGCGATGTAGGGCAGGAATCCCCAGAGCATCCGGCGACGTTGCATCCCTCCATCGTAGGTTCATGTCGGCTGCGGCATCCGCTATGGTGGCGTCGTGCCCGTCGCCGAAGACCTCGCCCCGCCCGTCCGGGAGCGTCGCCTGCGTCTGATCCGCGACGGCTGGGGAAACGGGCCGGAGGCCCACGAGCATCGACTCCTCCGCGCGGCGCGGCCCGCGCTTCCTGTGCTGAACTGGCTGGGCCAGTTCGCCCGTCCGCTCCTGAAGGTGCCCGGCCTCGGCTGGATCACCGCAGACCCTCGTACGGCCCGCTCGCTTCTCAACGATCCAGAGCACCTCACCCTGCTCAGCGAAGGCGGGGTGGGCCATCTCTGGGCGCAGATCCTCGGCGACTGGGTCACCGATCTCTTCGACGGCCCAGGACATCACGATCTCCGCACCCGCAGTCGCGAGCTGTTCACCGAGAAGAACAGCCGGGCGTTCGTCGAGCACGCCTGGGGAGACCGGCTCGCCGACGCCAGGGCCGCGTTCGAGGCAGGGGAGGATCTCGATCTGGCCGACCTCAGCCGCGTCCTCGTCGGCCAGATGGTCTGCGCGCTGCTGGGCACGCCCGTCGACGAGGAACGCGGAGACGATGCGTACCGGGAGATCTTCCGCACGGGGGAGGAACTCGCGAGCATCGCCCTCGGCACCACGTCTGACACCCGCCTGCCCCCGCACAAGATCGCCGCAGCCCGATCGATCGTCGAACGACTCACCGGCCACGTCGACGCCGCTTTCCCGACGGCGCCGGCGAACACGGTGATCGGGCGATGCCGCGAACTCGGACTGACGCTGCAGGAGACCAAGGGCCTCGCGACGCTGCTCATGGTCGCCGGCACAGAGACCGCCGCCTCCGCAATGGCGCGGATGGCGGCCCTTCTCTTCGACAGCGGGGAGCAACATCGACTGCTCGCCGCTCCCGAGCACGGGGACGATGCCGTGCGCGAAGCGTTGCGCGTCACGAGTCCTGCGCCGCTCATCGGTCGAGCGGTGCTCGCGGATCTCGAGATCAGCGGGCGCATGCTGCGGGCGGGGGATCGGGTGATGGTCCTCACCTGGACGGCCAACAATCTGGTGGGCGGATTCCGGATCGACCGGCCGTACGCCCCGCAGAACCGCCAACTCTGGTTCGGTGCCGGCCGTCACCTGTGTCTGGGCGGTCCGTTGGCGAAGGCGGAGCTGGCGGCGGTGCGTGATCTGCTGCTCGGAGACGGGCGGCCGTTCGAGATCGTCTCGCGGCGCTACGGGAAGCGGGTGCTCATCCCCGCCTACGCCTCCCTCGTGGTCCGCAAAGCGCGGTGAGCGGTCACCAGGTCTCGGCGCCTGCCAATGTCGTGGCGAGGGGTGCGTAGCCGAGGCTGTGTCGCGCGGCGGTCAGATCGAACGTCCGCTCGACGCCCAGCTGACTGACCGCGTAGCGGGTGAGGCGCGGTCGGGTGCGGCGCAGACGTGCGGATGCTTCGGAGGCGCCCGCGAGCGCCGAGGCGAGGGGTGTCGGGATGCCGACGATGCGGGCATCGACGCCTCGCCGCCGGAGGAAATCCGAGAGGACGTCCGCGAGCAGCACCGGTTCGGCGTCCGCGATGTTGTAGACGCCGGCGGGGCCGGTGAGCGAGAGCCGGACGGCCTGAACGAGGTTGTCGATGCGGGTGAGCGAGTGCCGGACCTCGCCGCCCGCGGGCAGGACGAGACGGCCGCGCCGCACCGACTGGACGACGCGGGGCAGGAGCGTGGTGTCACCGGGGCCGTACACCGCATGAGGGCGGAGGATGACGGCATCCGCGTCTTCGAGCTCTCGCTCGGCCGAGGCCTTGGACGCCGAGTAGCTGCTGAGGAAGCGCTGGGGCATCGGAGCGCCCTCGCCGAGCATCACGCTGGGGGAGAAGGCGTCGTAGACGCTGGAGGTGGACAGGTGTACGAGGCGTGCGTCGCGGAACGCCGCCCTGACGTGTCGGGTGCCGTCCCTGTTCACCCGCAGCGCCTCATCGTACGGAGCCCAGTCGTCGGCGAGGGCCGCGCTGTGCACGACGGCGTCGAAGGGCTCCGGCTCGCGCGGTCTCGCGGTCAGGTCCCACCGGCGGTACACGGCTCGCGGATGCGTCCAACCGTCGACGCGGCGCCCGAAGCCGGTGACGTCGTGGCCGTCGTCGGCGAGGGCTGTGGCGACGGCGCCGCCGATGAAGCCGCTCGCGCCGGTGACGGCGATCTTCACAAATACTCCCGGAAATGCGCGGCGAGCTGCCCCGCCAGGGCTCGCCGATCGAGCTTGCGTGCGCGACCGGAGCGCGGCAGGGCGCCGGTCGTGAGGATCAGATCGGGGATGACGCCCGCATCGATCAGGCCGGGCAGCGCCGAACGGACGGAGGCGACCAGCGGATGCGTCTCGGTGAGCCCTGTGGGCGGATCGTCGGCGGGGACGAGCACGAGGACGATCCTGTCGTCGCCGATCTCGTCTGGCACCCCGCTCAGCACGACGTCGTCGACGCCGGGCAGCCCCGCGATGATCGGCTCGTACAAGCCCGGGTACACGTTCTGGGTGCCGCGGATGAACATGTCCTTCTTCCGGCCGCGCAGGGTCAGCGCACCGTCGTCGATGCGGGCGAGGTCGCCGGTGCGGAGCTCGGTGAGCGGATGCTCCGGCAAGTCGGCCAGGTAGCCGCGAGCGAGACCGGGACCGGCGAGGACGAGCTCCCCGTCGTCGATGCGTGCCGTGACGCTTCCGACGATGCGGCCGACGGCATCGCCGCCGTCCGGAGCGACACCCGCCTCGAGCTTGGCGACCCCGTCGGCGATCGCGACGGGGAGGATCTCGGTCATCCCGTAGATCGCGCGGATGCGGGAGGTCGGGAACCTCCGGTGGATGCGCTCCAGCAGCGGGCGCAGCACGGGCGCGCCGCCGAGGACGATGGTGTCGAGGTGCGGCGGGGCGAGGGTGGGGCGGGCGTCGATCGCGCGCAGGATCGCGTCCATCGCGGCGGGCGCGGCGAAGAGCAGTTCGGTGTCGGGGAGCAGGGCCAGGTAGTCATCGGGCCTCGCGCCGGGATTCGCGCCGACCGGCGGCATGCTCCAGTGGGCTCCCGCGATGAGAGCGGGGACGCCGACCATGAGCTGATCGGTCAGCACGCGGTGTCCGCGGCGGATGCCGACGCCGTCCGCGAAGTCGCTGAGGCCGGCGCCGAGAGAGCCGCGCGAGTGCACGACGCCCTTCGGTGCGGCGGTCGTGCCGCTGGTGAAGACGATGAGCGCCTCGTCGTCTTCATGGTCCGGTGACGGGGTGGTCGCGTGAGGCGTGGACGGCGTCGGATGATGCGCGAGGGCGTCCAGGGACAGCGCGCGACGCGGGACCCCGGGCAGCCACCGTCCGGCACGGATGTGCGTGGCATCGGGCACCAGCCTGGCGTACGGGGCCAGCTCGAGGCCACGGCGCCGGGCGATGCCCCGCAACGGAGCGCTCGATGCGAGGTAGAGCACGGACTCGGCGGCCACCCAGCGCGGGGAGGCGAGTCGTGTTCGTGACCGGAAGAGGGCTTCGCCGGCTCCTGGATCGGCGAAGACGACCGTGCCGCGGGCGAGGACGATGCCGAGGGCGAGCACGACGGCATCCGCGCCTGGTCGTACGGAGAAGAGCACGCGATCGCCGGGGGACATGCCGTGGGCGCGCAGCGCTGCGGCGGTGGAGCGGATCCGCGCGCCCAGCTCGCCGTAGGTGAGCGTCGTGCCGGCGACGGTGAGCGCGGGCTCGTGGGGGTGGGCGTCGGCACTGTCGAGCACGGCCTGCACGAGGTCGGTCATCTGCGCTGCACCTCCAGGTGGGAGTACGCCGGGATGAGGACGTGGCGCGTCGCGCGCCGTCTGTTGACGCGGAGGTCTGGCGCGGCGAGCAGCGGCGCGAGCAGGGCGCGGATCTGCGCCATGGCTAGAGGAGCACCGATGCAGAAGTGCACGCCCGCGCCGAACCAGAGCTGTTTGAGCTGGGCGGACGGGTTCGTCTTCGGATCGAACTCGCCCAGGGCGCGGTTGGCCCAATACGTCCCGAGCAGGATGCGCTCGCCGGCGCGGATCTCGACATCGCCGATGCGCGCCGGTCGGGCGGCGGAGCGGATCATCATCGGTGTGGGCGTCGTGACGCGCAGTGCTTCGGCGACGGCGGCCTCGGTCAGCGAGGGGTCTGCCGCGAGCCGGGGAAGCCACCCGGTGTCGATGAGGATGGCGGCGAGGCGCGGGAGGAAGGAGACGAGCGTCTCGGTGCCGGTGAGGACGAAAGCGCCGACCGCGCCGAGAGCCTCGGACTCGTCGAGGCCGAGCGCGCGCATGCGACCGGGCACCGTCGACTCGTCGCCGGCGTAGGCGCGGGAGGCGTGGACGTCGAGCTCCTGCAGCACCCGCTTCGCGTGGGCAAGCTGGCGAGGGGCGAGGGATGGGCGTGCCAGCGAGACGTAGCCGGTGATCTCGGCCGAGCGCCGGAAGAAGTCGTCGTCCACGACGTCGGTGTCGAGTCCGACGAGGCGGCTGATCACCGCGCTCGCCGCCCACCGGGCGTGGGCCACGAGGTCGACGGGCTCACCCGCGGCGAGGCGTGCGGCGAACCGGGCGGTGCCGGTGCCGATGGCATCGGAGACGAGAGTGTCGACGAAGGAGGGGGAGAAGAGCGGAGCGAGCTTGCGACGCAGTTCGCGATGGTCCTCGCCCTCCATGTTCAGGAGGACCCGCGGGCCGAGCACGGGTGTCCACAGTTCGCCGGAGGAGCCGGGGCCGGTCTTGCGGAACGCGTCGGTGTCCATCAGGGTCTCGCGCAGCAGCGAGGCGTCCTTGACGATCACGCCGAGGCCGGGGAGGCGCCGGACGGGGCCGGGGACGGCGTCGACGATCGGGAACGCGACGGGGTGGGCGGCGCGGAGCAGCCGGCGCTCGTTCTTGCGGGCGAGGGCGATCGAGGTGCGGGGCGGGCGGCTGACGCTCGCGGGGTCGCGGATATCGACGATCGCCGGGCGGTAGGCGTGGTCCTTGTACCAGAGCAGGGTGTTGGCGAGGCCCCAGGCCTGCACGCGGCGGCTGGAACCGTAGACGACGACGTCGCCGCGGCGTGCGTAGGCGCGGGTGAGGCGCCGGACGGCATTGACGAGGGCGCGGTCCTCGTGGAGGTCTTCGATGCGAGTACGGGGGAAGCCGCCGGCACGCTCGTAGAGGTCGGCGGTGATGCCCACGTTGCAGCCGGCCGCCATCATGTACGGGCCGAGGTAGGCGTCGTCCTGGTTGCCGGGGCGCACACGGCCGAAGGCCTCGGCGACGTGCACGGCGCCGCGCAGCGCCGCGCGGCTCGGCCAGCCGAGCCCTTCGTCGCGGCGGGGGACGAGCTCTCCGCCGACGAGCTCGAGTCCGAGGCCGCCCCGGTTTCGAGGGCTGAGGGCACGACGGACGGACGCGGTCCAGTCCGCGCGGGGGAGGCAGTCGGCGTCGGTGCGGGCGAGCAGTTCGGCACCCGAGGCGATGGCTGCCCGCATCCCTGTGTCGGCGGCCGCACCAGTGCCCTTCTCCGGCTCGTGCACGATCGTCCAGCGGGTCATCCCGTACTCGGAGATGAACGCGCGGATGACGTCGGCGGAGGCATCCGTCGACGCGTTGTCGACGAAGACCGCATCGAAGTCGTCGTCGTCCTGGAACGCCAGCGCCTGGAGCGTCGGGCGGATGCCTGCGGCCTCGTTGAAGACGGGGACGACGACGGCGAGGCGGCTCACAGCTGCACCACCATGAGGCCGAGGCTGATGCCGCCGGCGAGGCCGATGAGGAGCACGCGGCTGCCGTCTCCGATCATGCTCCGTTCGCGGGCGAGCTGGAGCTGAAGGGGGAGCGTGACGGAGGCGAGGTTGCCATGTTCGGCGACGGTGATGATCGTGCGGTCAGCGGGAACGCCGAGGCGCTCGAAGATGGGCGGCAGGTAGGGCACGGCGACCTGGTGGATGGCGACGAGGTCGAAGTCGGCGGGAGTCAGCCCTTCGCGGCGCAGCAGAGCGAGGACGGGCTCCGGGCCGAGGTCGAGGAAAGCGCGCTGCAGGCCGGCGCCGTCCATGTCGAAGTAGGTGCTCTCGGGGTCGTGTCCGCCCATGGTGCCGCCACCCGGCAGCGTGCCGATGCGCCAGTGCTCGGAGACCGCGTGGAAGGCGGATGCCTGGATCCCGCGCTCGCCGGAGTCGTCCGCTTCCAGGATGACGGCCGCGCCGCCGTCGCTCATCACGTAGCCGGGGAAGGAGCGGATGAACTGGTCGCGGTCGCGGAGCTGCCACCGGACTGCGGCCGTCGGCGCTTCGCCGCTGGCGATGAGGATGCGGCGGTGGACGCCTGATCTGATGAGGCCGTCGGCGACCTGCATGGCGTTGAGGACGGAGTTGCAGGCGTTCTTGACGTCGAACACCGGGACGCCGAGATCGAGCTTGGCGTTGACGATGTGGCTCGTCGCGGGTTCTACGAGGTCCTGGCTGGCGCTGGCGAAGATGAGGAGGTCGACGGGGTCCGGGGATTGCGACAGCGCATCCCGTGCCGCGGCGACGGCGAGATCGGATGCCTGCCAGCCGTCCGGGCGCTCGTGGACGTGCGTGATGCCCGTCATCCGTGCGATCAGCCCCGTGGGTAGGGCCAGCCGACGGTTCAGGCGACGGAGTTCGGCTTCGGTGTCGGTCGTCGAGCGCGTGCGCTCAGGCAGGTGCGTGGCGACGGCGGCGATGTGAGTGGAGCGCACGTGATCGACCATAGTGCGGGGTGCGCCGCGATCCCGGTAGCGAGCGCGTCAGGCCTCGACGGTGACGTCGCGGACCTCGCCCTGCGGGCTCAGGTGGGCGGCGGGCCAGTAGCCTTCGGGGAAGTGCGCGCCGCAGGTGTCGACGAAGTGGAAGACGATGGTCCCCTTTGCGGATGCCTCCAGCGCCTCGAGCTGAAGGTCGGCGGCCGCTTCGTCGAGCTCGTGGGCTGGGGGCTCCTGCTCGCTGAAGCGGTGCACGACGGCGTCCGTGGCGATGCGGACAAGGGCGGGCAGAGCGTCGAGCACCGCGTGCAGCCCGGGGAGGAGGGCGGCCGACGATGCGGGGTCGGTGGCATCGACCATGAGCTCGACGGTGGTGTCGCCGTGCGGGATCGTGGTGGCGAACCAGTCGTGGGTGAGCACCGAGCCGTCGGTGAGGGTGCTCGTGGCGCGGGGGAGTTCGCCGAGGCGGTCGTCGTGCAGCGAGTCGTGCGTCATGCGTCCCAGGCTACGGGAGTCGAAGGACCGCGAGCGGGCGCTCGGGCTTCACGCTCGGGCGGGTCGTGAATCCGGCGGCGAGGAAGGTCGAGAGTGCCCCGTGGAAGAGGTTGTTCGCCGAGGTCGTGGTGCGCGCCGTGTCGACGGGATAGCCCTCGATGACGCGGGCGCCGGATGCGCGCGCGTACGCGACGGCCGCGTCGAGGAGGACGGCGTTGATCCCTTTGCCTCGGTGTTCTCGGCGCACGACGAAGCAGGAGACCGCCCAGACGGAGGCGTCGTCGAAGGGCTCATCGGTCGCGGCGGCGATGAGACGTGTTCGAGCGAGACGCTTCTGAAGCGGTCGTGGCCCGATGCGGATCCACCCTGCGGGGTCGCCGTCGGCGTAGGCGACCAGGCCCGGCGCGGGGCCTGCGGTGATCTCGCCGTGGAGCAGGTGCTCGCGCTCGTCGCGGGTGGTCGACTCCCATTCCTTGTTGATCAGCATCGGCCAGGCGCACTGGCAGCTCGCTCCGTCGCCGCCGCCGGTGAGGGCGTGCTGCACGTCGTCCCACCGGTCTGGGGTGGCCAGGGCCGTCGTGATGTCGGTCGTCTTCGTCGCCATGCCGGGCACGCTACGCCGGGGTTCCGACACGGGCAAGGGGGTTGGTTCGCGCCGGGCCGATCGTGCGGCTAAGATAGTGGAGTTGCCTGCGCGAGAGCGAAGGACAACGGGCTGTGGCGCAGCTTGGTAGCGCACTTGACTGGGGGTCAAGGGGTCGCAGGTTCAAATCCTGTCAGCCCGACCACATAGAGGCTCGGAATCACGCGGACGTCGCGAGGTTCCGAGCCTCTTGTCGTGCATCCTCGTCCGAGGATGTCGCGTCGTCGAGGAACAGACGACAATGGAGGCGTGGCAGACAGCTCGGGTGATTTCGTATTGACCGACGGCGAGTTGCGTGAGGTCGTGACGTACGCCGTCGAAGCCGCGCAGGATGTCTTGGGTGTGGTCGAGCTCGCCCGTCCTGGAGATGCTCGCCCCAGAGACGCCGTCGCTGCCGCCCTGGACTTCGTGCGCGGAGCGCCGCGGAACAATCGGCAACGCGTGACCGCGCGGGATGCACACCGCGCCGCGAAGGAATCTATGGATGAGGCGGTCGCCTGTGCCGCCCAGGCAGCGGGAGATGCCGCTGCCGCCGCGTACCTGCATCCGATCGCCAAGGCCACCCAAGTGGGGCACATCCTCCGCGCCGCGGCCAACGCGGCGCGGGTCGCGGAGCTCCAGGCGGGGGACGATCCCGTCGCTGGGGCGGCCTCGATCGATCGGGCTGTTGAGCGGGCGAGCCCGCTTCTCGTCGACGTGCTGTGTCGATATCCGCGTGCTCCGCAAGGCCGGAGCCCCGTCGCCCGATTGATGGCCGATCTCGACGCCCGGCTGCGGCTCGCGCGGTAGGCGCGGCTATCGCGCGACGGGCGCCTCGGCCACCACGAAGGTCGCGATCTCCGGCGCCAGCGCGATCAGACGATCGTTGGCCTCTGGTTCGGCGATCGTCGCGCGCAGGCCCTCACCGGCGAACGGACGCACCAGCAGCCCGTTCCGTTCCAGAAGATCGGCCACGGTGCTCGTGTGCGAACCGAGCGGGAGCCACACGAAGTTGCCCTTGCTCTCGGGCAGCTCCACTCCTGCATCGGCGAAGGCAGTGACGACGCGCTCGCGCTCCGCGACGAGTTCGGTGACCCGCTCGGCCAGCTCGTCCTCGGCGGCAAGCGAGGCGACCGCGGCAGTCTGGGCGAGGTCGGTGACGCCGAACGGGATCGCCACCTTCCGCAGCGCGATCCCCAGCTGCTCCGGCGCGATGGCATAGCCGATGCGCAGTCCGGCCAGCCCGTACGCCTTCGAGAACGTGTGTGCGACCGCGACGTTCGGGTACCGGCGGAAGTACTCGATGCCGACGGGGGAGTCCTCTCGATCATTGAACTGGACATACGCCTCGTCGATGACCACGACGATGTCAGACGGAACGCGGCTGAGGAAACGGTCGAGGTCGGCGTCGCCGATCGTGGTGCCGGTCGGGTTGTTCGGGTTGCACACCAGGATCAGACGAGTGCGCTCGGTGATCGCGGCCAGCATTGCGTCGAGGTCGTGCCGGTGGTCGTCCGTGAGCGGCACCATGACGGGAATCGCGCCTGCGGCTCTCGCGAGCATCGGATACGCCTCGAAGGAGCGCCAGGCGAACAGCACCTCGTCGCCTTCTCCGGCGGTGGCCCGCATGAGCTGCGACACCACCTCCACCGAGCCGCTTCCGAGAACGATGTTCACCGGCTCGACGCCGAACCTCTCGCAGAGAGCGGTCGTCAGTGTGGACGCAGCAGTCTCCGGATAGCGATTGACGCGGGAGAGCCTGGCTGCGATGGCAGCGGTCACGGACGGGAGCGGGGGATAAGGGTTCTCATTCGACGAGATCTTGTGCACCGACAGGGACGTCTCGGACTGCGGTGCGGCCTTTCCCGGCTTGTAACCGGGGATCGCGTCCAGGTCTGCTCGCATCCTCAGCTCCGACATCCGATGGCCTCTCTCTCGTGTCCGTCCGTATGGGCCTGTCTGTTTGACAGCCCGTGGTGGTTGTTCATACTATCGCAATTGAATATAAAGAATGTTGACATTCCGGTCCGTGGTGACCGGAGGAGTTGGAAGGAGCGGAGCGACGGTGCCCGACACTGCGGTCGAATTCCCCGAACAGCGCCTCATCCTGCGGGTGCGCGCCATGCGCAGGGAGGCGCAGGATGTGCTGTCCCTCGAGCTCGAAGACCCCACTGGCGCCGACCTGCCCGTCTGGACCCCAGGTGCGCACATAGACCTCCGCTTCGCCAATGGCGTCGAACGACAGTACTCGCTGTGCTCCGACCCCGACGACCGCAGCGTGTGGCGCGTTGCCGTCCTCGCCGAGAGCCCGAGCCGCGGCGGATCCCGCTACGTGCACCAGACCCTGCGCGTCGGCGACATCGCCAGCGCCTCTGCCCCCATCAACCATTTCGAGCTCGCACCGGCCGCGGAGTACCTCTTCATCGCCGGCGGCATCGGCATCACGCCCATCCTCCCGATGCTGGGCGAAGCAACGCGGCGCGGCGTGCCCTGGCGCCTCGCTTATCTCGGAACCACCGGGGAGCGGATGGCGTTCCGGTCCGCTCCGCAGCTCGCTGCGGGTCGGACTCTGCTCGTGCCAGGCGACAGCGGGCCCCGTCTCGACCTCGGCAGCTGGATCGGCGCCCTCTCCGCGGAGACGGGCGTCTACGCATGCGGCCCGGAGCGGCTGCTCGACGCGTTGGAAGACCTCAGCGCGGACTGGCCCCGTGGGGCGCTGCACGTGGAGCGCTTCCAAGCCAGGTCGTTCGGCGAATCGCAGGGCGCGGAGTCGTTCGAGGTGGTCGCCAGCCGCTCCGACCTCGTCGTCACGGTGGACCGCGGCTGCAGCATCCTCGAGATGCTCGAGAACGCAGGCATCGGCGTGCCGAGCTCGTGCCTCGAAGGCGTGTGCGGCACCTGTGAGACCGCGGTCGTCGATGGCGCGCCAGAGCACCGCGACTCGATCCTCACCCCCGACGAGCGCGAGAGCAACGAGACGATGATGATCTGCGTCTCGCGGTCGCTCGGCGACCGCCTCGTCCTCGACATCTGACTGCGAACGGAGCGAACATGGACACCGGAACCGCCTACGGGCTGCGCCTCGGCCAGCCCCTCAACGAACTCGCCCAGGTCGGCCCTGGCACGCCCTACGGCGAGGTGCTGCGCCGCTACTGGCATCCCGTCGCGAAGGTCGAGGACGCGACGACGCGCCCCGTCTCCCTGCGCGTGCTCGGCGAAGAGCTCGTCCTGTTCCGCACCAGGAAGGGCAAGCCGGGCCTGCTGCACCCGCGCTGCATCCACCGCGGAGCCTCGCTCTTCTACGGCGGCGTCGAGGATGAAGGCATCCGCTGCTGCTATCACGGCTGGGTGTTCGACACCGAAGGGCATTGCCTCGAGCAGCCGTGCGAACCCGAGCTCGGTCTGCACCGGGACCGGGTTCGCCAGCCCTGGTACCCGGTCGAGGAGCAGTACGGGCTCATCTGGGCCTATATGGGCCCGCCAGAGAAGAAGCCGGTCCTGCCGCGCTACGACACCCTCGAAGAGCTGGCCGCGGACGAGCAGCTGATCGTGAACGACCAGGGCGTCGGGGGAGGAGGTCCGGCGCAGCTCGACTTCAACTGGCTGCAGCACTGGGAGAACGTCATGGACCCCTTCCACGTGCCGATCCTGCATGCGCGGTTCAGCGGCAACCAGTTCACGCCCGAGATGGCGCTGATACCCGAGGTCGAGTACGAATACACACCGCTGGGCGTGCGCAGCATCCAGATGCGCGACCTCGGCGACGGACGTCAGCTGCGCCGGGTGACCGAGGTGATCTTCCCGAACCTGCGCGTGGTCGCGAGCCCCAAGCTCGCCTCGGGTCAGACGAACATGATCGGCTGGGTCGTGCCGATGGACGACACGAACTTCCGGATCTTCACGGTCGCGCGCGACAGCGACCCGGACTTCCTCGCGAAGCTGCGGTCCACCCATGAGGGAAAGCCGTGGAAGAAGCTCACGGACCTCGAGCACCAGCGTCTTCCCGGCGACTATGAAGCTCAGAAGTCGCAGGGGCCGATCTCACTGCACTCCGAGGACCATCTCACGACGACGGACCAGGGCATCGCGATGATCCGCCGCATGATGGCGAAGCAGCACAGAGCGGTGGCCGCCGGCGGTGATCCGGTCGGCGTGTTCTTCGACGAGTCCGAGCGGGTGGTGCGCATCGAGGGCGGTAACTACTTCGAAGGCGCGCCGGATGCCCCCCTGCTCGCCGACGCCGTGGACGACTGACATGGCCAAGTACACGGCGCGGCCGCCGCGCGGAGACCGTCCGGTCCTCGTGCTGGGGATCAGCGACGTGGTCGTCCTCGAGGGTGAGGCCGCGGTTCCCGTGACGATGCATCACCTCTCCGCCTGGGGGCGGTGGGTGCGCGATGTCGCCATCCCCGATGCCGCCGCAGAGCGGTTGCATGCGCTGTCGGAGCACTTCGACATCGTCTGGGCATCGGAATGGGGGCACAACGCCCATACCGCCTTCCGAGAGCCGCTCGATCTGCCGGAGGAGCCCTGGCCCTTCCTGCCTGTGCAGTTCGACAAGCTCGCCCACATCCGCCGATACGCCAACGGCCTGCCGTGGATCTGGGTCGACGATCCGCTCGTCGACCTCGGCGGCCAAGCGCCGGAGTGCGATGACGGCATCGTGGTGCGCGTCGACCCGTCCGAGGGCATCCTCGGCGTGGAGCTCGATGACCTGCTCGCGAAGACGCGGGAACTGATCGAACGCCGAACGAAAGAGGAACTCACATGACGGACGCCGTGGCGATCGTGGGAGGACGGGTGGTCACCGGCCTGGGCGAGGAGTTCGACAGGGGTGTCGTGCTGCTGTCCGGCGGTCGGATCCAGGCAGTCGGCGCCGACGTCGCCGTGCCAGAGGGTGGGCGGATCATCGACGCTGCCGGATGCTGGGTGCTGCCGGGGCTCATCGATCCGCACAGTCACATCGGTGCGCACGAGGAGGCGAACGGACCGGCAGGATTCGACGGCAGCGAGGTCTCCTCGCCGGTGACCGCCGGAGTGCGGGCGATCGACGCGATCAACATCGAGGACATCGCCTTCCGCGACGCGCTTGCAGGCGGCATCACGACCGTCGTCGTGAAGCCGGGCTCCGGCAACCCGATCGGCGGGCAGAGCGTCGCGATCAAGACCGCGGGCGGGCGCACCGTGGACGAGCAGGTGATCCGTGCGGCGCTCGGCATGAAGTCGGCGCTCGGCGAGAACCCCAAGCAGGTGTATGGCGAGCGCAAGCAGACGCCGTCGACCAGACTCGGCATCGCGCTCGTCATCCGCCAGGCGCTGCGGGATGCGCAGGACTATGCGGCCCGGCGAGACAGGGCGCAGGCCGAGGGTGCACCGTTCGCCGTGGATCTGGGGAAGCAGGCACTCGCTGAGGCGCTCGATGGGACGCTCGCCTGGGAGCAGCACGCGCACCGGCACGACGACATCGCGACAGCGTTGCGCATCGCCGAGGAGTTCGGGCTGCGTCTCGTGCTCAACCACGGCACCGAGGCGCACAAGCTCGCGAGCATCCTCGCTGAGCGCGACGTGCCGGTGATCTTCGGCCCGATCCTGTCCAGCCGTTCCAAAGTGGAGGTCCGGGAAGCCGACCCCGCGAACCTCGCCGTGCTCGCGGCGGCGGGCGTCCGAGTGGCGCTCACCACGGACCACCCCGTCGTTCCGATCGGCCTGCTCGCGTTGCAGGCGGCGGTGGCGGTACGTGCCGGCCTGCCGCGGGAGACCGCGCTCGCGGCGATGACTTCGGCCGCGGCCACCATCGCTGGCATCGATGACCGTGTCGGTGCACTCGCGCCGGGCAGAGACGCCGATATCGTGCTGTGGAGCGGAGACCCGCTGGACGTCGCCTCGACCGTGCGCGAGGTGCTCATCGAGGGCCGCACGGTCTATACGGCGCTGGCCTCCCGTACAGGGCCTGAAGCCGCCCAGGAGGAGCAATACGGATGACACTGCAGGACGACGCCGCGCGTCTGCTGCCTGACCTGGTCGATCTTCGCAGACGGCTGCACCGCATCCCCGAGCCGGGATTCGATCTGCCGTTGACCCAGCGCGTCGTGCTCGATGAGCTCGAAGGCCTGGGGCTGGAGGTCACGACGGGGTCGGATCTCACCTCGGTCACCGCGGTGCTTCGCGGATCGATGGATGGTCCGTCTGTGCTGCTGCGCGGCGATATGGACGCGTTGGCGATCGAAGAGCAGACCGGGCTCGACTACGCCTCGACGAACGGCGCGATGCACGCGTGCGGGCACGACCTGCACGTCGCGGGGCTGGTCGGCGCTGCGCGGTTGCTCGCTGCACGACGGGAGCGCATCGCCGGGTCGGTCGTCTTCATGTTCCAGCCCGGCGAGGAGGCCGGGGGTGGTGCGCCGCTGATGATCCGTGACGGGGTGCTCGACGCGGCAGGAGTGCGCGTGGAGGCCGCATACGGCATCCACGTCGGCCCGGGGGAGCGCGGACGATTCCAGCTGAAGTCGGGCACGATCATGGCCGGTGCGAACGTGCTTCGCGTACGCGTGCACGGCCGAGGCGGGCACGGCTCGCGGCCGCATCAGGCCGTCGACCCCGTTCCGGTCGTCGCGGAGCTGATTCTCGCGCTCCAGGCCTGGGTCACGCGCCGCGTCGACGTCTTCGACCCGATCGTGCTGTCGGTCACCACGATGTACGCGGGTGAGATCACGAACGTCATCCCTGAGGACGCCGGCTTCGCGGCGACCCTGCGGACGCTGTCCGAGGCGTCGATCGCACAGGCGCAGCGTGAGCTGCCGGAGCTCATCGCACGGATCGCCGCGGCCCACGGGTGCACGGCAGACGTGGAAGTGATCGTCGGCTACCCCGTCACGGTCAACACGTCTGCGGAGACCTCGGCGGCCATGGCGGTGCTGCGCGGCGAGTTCGGTGCGGAGCGCGTCGAGGAGATCCAGACGCCGTGGATGGCGTCTGAGGACTTCTCGTTCGTGCTGCGAGAGGTTCCTGGCACGTTCCTCTTCCTCTGCGCGACCCCGCCCGACGTCGATCCGGACGACATCCCGATGAATCACTCGCCGCACGCGCGTTTCGACGACGCGGTCTTGGGAGATCAGGCCGCGGCCCTCGCTGCCCTCGCCTGGCGGCACGTCGGAGCAGGGGAGATCTAGCGGGCGGTGCTCTTCTCGTGGCGACTGCGGGCAGTGGTCAGCGGCCCAGCGTGCGGTGGTCCAATACGGCCTTGCGGCCGATCTCGACATCACCCGAACGGATCGCGTCGATCAGCGCCTCGTGGATGCGCAGGCGCTCATCCGTGTCCTGTCGGAAGCCGGGCACGGCCAGTGCATCCTCGTTCGACGCGCCAGCCGTCTCGCCCTCGATGTAGTCGACGAGGTTGAGGTAGAACGTGCGCAGCACGGCGTTGGGTGAGATCTCGGCGATCCGCCGATGCAGTCGCCAGTTGCCGTGCAGACCCTCGACCGGGTCGTGCCAGTGCTCGGTCAGATCGGCCATCACGGCCTCCAACTCGGCGATATCGGCATCCGTGCGGTTCTGCACCGCATCCTGCATCACGGCCTCGTCCAGTGCGTCGAGGACCTTGATGACGTCGTTCACCGGTGCGCCGGTCTGTCGAAGGCGCAGCACGCTGTGCGCGAGACGGATCAGCGGTGACTGGTCGGCGACGAAGATCCCTCCGCCCGGCCCAGGGCGGAGATCCACCGAGCCCCGCGCGCGAAGCACGCGCAGCGCCTCGCCGAGCGTCGCCGGCGCCACCCCGAACTGCTCGCACAGCTCCTGACGCGTTCCGATCCGGTGCCCCGGCTCGAGGCGCTGCTCCTTGATCATCGCCTCGACCTCGGTCACCACGCGGTCGGCGACGGACTGCGCGGGTGCGACGCGCTGGAAGGTGCGCGCTTCATCCTGTGTGGTGGCCACGGAGATCCTTCGGTCGAGGTGGAGCAGGGAACGGATGATTCACATCCTAAGGAGCGGACGCTCGGCCGACGCGGTGCAGGCAGGCGATTCTCCTATTTGCGGTAATTGAATGTATCTAATACAGTCAATCACGCAATGCTGCTCACGAGAGGAAACAGATGACCGACCCCACCGGTGGCGATCTGCTCGCAGACTCCCTCATCAACCAGGGAGTCTCACGGATCTTCGGCATTCCGGGCGTCCAGCTCGATGCCGCCGCAGACGCCCTCTATGCCCGTGCCGACCAGGTCGACTTCATCTGCGCCCGCAACGAGCAGGCCACCACGTACATGGCCGACGGCTATGCGCGCAGCACCGGGGATGTCGGTGTCGCGATGGTGGTGCCCGGCCCCGGCGTGCTCAATGCCCTCTCCGGTGTCGCCACCGGTTACTCGGCCAACTCGCCCATGCTCCTCATCGCCGGACAGATCGACTCGCACGCGATCGGCCGAGGCCTGGGCGCCCTGCACGAGATCCCCGACCAGACCGGCATCCTGCAGCGGCTCACCAAATGGACCGGAACCGCCCGCTCCGCCGACGAGATCCCCGCGCTCGTTCGTGAGGCGTTCACCCAGCTCCGCAGCGGTCGCCCGCGCCCCGTCGCCATCGAGGTTCCGCCCGACGTGCTCGCCGCGACTTCGCGTATCGCAGCCGCTGAGCGGGTGGCAGAGGCGCCGCTGGGCCCCGACGAGCAGCAGATCCGCGAGGCGGCCGCACGCCTCATCGCCGCGAAGCGCCCGATGATCGTCGTCGGTGGCGGAGTGCTCGCCGCGAACGCCTCCGTCGCGCTGCAGGCGCTCGCCGAAGCGCTCGAGGCCCCGGTCCTGATGACCGAGAACGGACGGGGTGCGATCGACGCCCGCCATCGCCTCGCCTTCGACTCGCTCGCGCTCCGCGCCTTCCGAGAGGATGCCGATCTCGTGCTCGCCGTCGGCACCCGATTCGTCTCCACCTTCGGCACCCAGGTCGACACGAATGGTGCGCCGGTCATCCTCGTGAACGCCGAGGCGGCCGATCTCGAAAGCCCCCGAGCCTCTGTGCAGGCACTGCACGCCGACGCCCGCCTGGCCCTTGCCGGGCTGGCGGCGGAGGTCGGAGCGCCGGTGCGAGAATCCCGCGAGAGCGAGTTCGCCCGCGTGCGCACGTGGCTGTCGGAGCAGTTCTCCGACATCGCGCCGCAGCGCGAGTACCTCGGCGCGATTCGCAGCGTGCTCCCTGAGGATGGCGTCTTCGTCAGCGAGTTCACCCAGGTCGGGTACGCGGCGAGCGCCTGTTATCCGGCCTACCAGCCGCGCACCTACATCGGCCCCGGCTACCAGGGAACCCTGGGTTACGGGTTCGCCACGGCGCTGGGCGTGAAAGCGGCAGACCCCGCCAGGGCCGTGGTGTCGGTGAACGGCGACGGCGGGTTCTCGTGGACGATGCAGGAGCTGTCGACGGCCAAGCGCTACGGACTGGGACTCGTGACGATCGTCTTCCACGACGGCTTCTACGGCAACGTCCGACGCATTCAGAAGAACCGCTACGGCGCGCGCTACTTCGCCAGCGACCTGACGAATCCCGACTACGGCATGCTCGCGGATGCCTTCGGCATCCGCTCGGCCAGAGCGACCACGCCGAAAGAGCTTGCTGGCGTGCTCGCCGATGCGGTGCCGGCGAACGAGCCGATCCTGATCAACGTCCCGGTCGGCGAGTTCCCCTCTCCGTGGCACCTGATCCATGAAGGGGTGCCGCGCCCGGTTCCGCTCGCGCCCGATGCGCATCTCGTGCAGCAGGCAGGGGCCTGACATGGTCATCGGGCACGACATCGACGGCATCAGAGAGGATGCTGAGGGGCGGACGCGGATCGATGTCGTCAGCCCGGCTGACGGATCCGTGGTCGGTACGGTCGTCGCAGGCGTCGCTGCGGACGTCGATCGGGCCGTGGCGGCCGCTGTCGAGGCCTTCCGCGGATGGTCCGCGACGCCGATGCCGACGCGGATCGGGTATGTCGAGGCGCTGGCCGAGGGGCTCGCCGGCCACCGCGAGCTGCTCGCCGAGACGCTGTGCGCCGAGATGGGCTCACCGATCGCATTCGCGCGTGCCGCTCAGGTGGGGGTAGCGATCGCCGACCTGGCGCGACTCATCGATGCCGCCCATGCGCATGTCGAGCGCGAGGCGGTCTCGAACTCGCTCGTCGTGGCCGAGCCGGTGGGCGTCGTCGCCGCGATCACGCCGTGGAACTTTCCGCTGCATCAGATCATGCTCAAGGTCGGTGCGGCGCTCCTCGCCGGTTGCACTGTCGTGCTCAAGCCCAGTGAGGTCGCACCGCTCAACGCCGCGATCGTGGGAGACATCCTCCGCGAGATCGGGCTGCCGGCGGGGGTCGTGAACATCGTGCACGGAGATGGTGCGGGCGTCGGCGCACGTCTGGTTGCGCACCCCGATGTCGACATGGTGACCTTCACCGGATCGCGTCAGGTGGGCGAGCAGGTGGCGCGCGCCGCCGCCGCCACCATCAAGAAGGTCGCTCTGGAACTGGGCGGGAAGTCGGCGGCGATCGTGCTGGACGACGCCCCGCTCGAGGACTCGGTGCGCGGCGTGCTGGCGTCCTGCTTCGCGAACGCCGGACAGACGTGCGCCGCGCAGACGAGAGTGCTGGTGCCGCGGGCGCTGCAGGATGCCTGGCAGCGAACCGCCATCGAGGTGGCTGCCGCCTGGGCGCCAGGCGACCCGCGCGAGGAAGGCACAGCGACCGGCCCTGTGGCGTCGGTCCTCCAGCAGGAGCGGGTGCGTGCACACATCACCGCTGCGATCGCCGAGGGAGCGCAGGTTCTCACGGGCGGCCTCGATATCGTCGAACCGACGGCCGGCGGGGCGTACGTGCAGCCCACCATCTTCACCGAAGTGACGTCGGACATGCGGATCTTCCACGAGGAGGTCTTCGGTCCGGTGCTCACGATCACTCCGTACGCCACCGTCGACGAGGCTGTCGAGCTGGCCAACGACAGCGTGTACGGGTTGTCGGGCGGTGTCTGGTCGAGCGATCCTCGACGCGCCCTCGACGTCGCCCTGCGCATGCGCACGGGAACCGTCGGCATCAACGGCGCCGGGCTCGATGTGGGAGCCCCCTTCGGGGGATACAAGCAGTCGGGCGTGGGGCGTGAATGCGGCGTCCACGGGTTCGAGGAGTTCCTCGAGCTCAAGTCGGTGATGGGCGCCGCCGCCCTTCTCGACGATCCATCGTGACCGGTAACAATCCCGAAACACCGCGGACACGAGTCAATAAAGAGCAATTCATAACATTCAATTAGGTGGACCCGCCCGAGGGTTCCGTGAAGAGAGGACACCCATGAGACGCAGCATCGTTGCCGCAGTCGTCGGCGTGACGGCACTCGCCCTTACCGGCTGCGCCGGCGGGGGAGAACCAGCCGGCGCAGGCGCGGTAGAGAACGCGAGCATCGCCATCGCCGCGGACCCGGGGTCGCTCAACCCGATCACGAATGCGACGCAGGCCGGTCAGGAGATCTCCGCATACCTGTACGAGACGCTCATGTCGTTCGCCCACGGCAAGGACGCCGAGGGTCTGCTCGCCGAGAGCTGGACGGAGTCGACGACCGAGGTGTCGTTCGTGTTGAAGGAGGGAATCGTCTGCACGGACGGTTCCGAGCTCACCGCGTCCGATGTGAAGGCATCCTTCGACTACGCGGCCGACCCCGAGACCGCGTCGCCGTACTCCGGCGTGTACTTCCCTGCCGAAGGACTCACCGTCGAGGCGGACGACGCCTCCCGTACGGTCACTTTCACCAGCGCGCAGCCGCAGAGCTTCCTGCTCAGCAACATCGGTCAGATGCCGGTCGTCTGCGCCGCGGGCGTCGCGGATCCGGCGTCGCTCGACACGACGCCGGTGGGTACCGGCATCTACGCCCTCGAGGACTCGTCGCCAGGGCAGACGTACACGCTGGCGCTCCGGGACGACTACACGTGGGGCCCCGGCGACGTGACCAGCGACACTGAAGGCCTGCCGAAGACGGTCGAACTCGAGGTCGTCGACACCGAGCCGACCAGGGCCAACATGCTGCTGTCGTCCGAGGTCAATGTCGCCGAGGTCGGGGGCACGGATCGCGACCGGCTCGAGAGCGGCGACCTGTTCACGATCGACGTGCCCGCCCGCCCCGGTCTGATGTTCTTCAACCAGGCGGATGGCCGTCCGACCAACGACCTCCTGGTCCGAGAAGGCATTGCCGCCGGCATCGATCGTGACGAGGTCGCCTCGGTCTCCACAGGTGGTCGCGGCGAGCTGATGACCTCGCTCGTCTCCTCCTTCACCGCGGTGTGCGTCGGCGCGGATGCGACGACCTCGCTCATCGGCTTCGATGCCGATGCTGCCGCAGCGTCGCTCGACGAAGCGGGCTGGGTCCTCGGGGCAGATGGCGTGCGCGAGAAGGACGGTGCGAAGCTTGCACTGAGCTTCGTGTATCCGTCGACCGAAGCGCAGTCGGTCGTGGCCGGCATCGAGCTCATTCAGCAGCAGCTGGGGGAGATCGGTGTCGAGGTCACCCCGAGCCCGTCGTCGTCATACACCGACGTCATCTTCCAGGGCGGCGACTGGGACCTGATCTGGGCCCCGATCTCCACCACGCTGCCCTCCACCTGGGCGGGCATCCTGTCGGGCGATTTCCCTCCGAACGGCGGCAACTGGACATACAACACGAACCAGGAGTTCTTCGACCTGACCGCCGAGGCGCAGCAGCTCGCCGGGGAGGAGAGCTGCGAGGCCTGGACCGCGGCGCAGGCCTCGGCGATCGGTAACCTCGAGGTGATGCCGTTCGCGGAGTCCACCAGCACGCTGTACGGCGCGGGCGTGGAGTTCGAGGTCACGACCAACGGACTGCTGATCCCGACGAGCCTCCGAGGCTAGGAGCCGCATGCTGGACCACGCGTCCGCCAGGACGGATACCGTGGCGGTGTTTCTTCGGAAGCGCCGCCACGGCAACCCCTGGCTGAGATTCCTCCTTCGCCGGGCGTTGCGGATGCTGGTGGCGATGTTCGTGATCATCACGGTCGCGTTCTTCGTGCTCCGAGCATCCGGCGGCGACCCTGTGCGCGCCGCACTCGGCGCGACGGCCGACGAGGCCGTGGTCCAGGCCCGTCGCGACCAGCTGGGCCTGAACGACCCGCTGATCGTGCAGTTCTGGAACTACCTGACGGGGATCCTTCAGGGCGACCTCGGCGCGTCGCTCATCACCGGTCGATCGGTGTCCGAACTCGTGCAGAACCGGTTGCCGGCCACGCTCGAGCTCGCCGGCATCTCGTTCGTCATCGTGCTGCTCGTCGCCGTCCCCGTCGGGCTCGGTATCGCGATTCTCACCCAGGGCAATCGGCGACGCGGCGTCGAGGTCGGATTCACCGGGATCACCGGTCTCATCGCCGCCATCCCCGAATACCTCCTCGGCGTCGCGCTCGTGGTGGTCTTCGCCGTCACGCTGCACTGGTTCCCCGTCGCAGGACGCACCGGTCCGGCGTCCTACATCCTTCCAGTGCTCGCGATGACCGTCGCATCGTGGGCGTCGCTGTCCCGCATCGCCCGCGTCGAGGCGCTGAACACCCTTTCCGACGACTACGTGCGCACGGCCAGGTCCAAGCGCATCCCGGCGGCATGGGTGTACTTCCGGCATGCCCTTCCCAACATGCTCACCGCCACGCTCACCATCGGGGGGACGCTGCTCTCCACCATGGTCGCCTCCAGTGTGCTCGTGGAGAAGGTGTTCAACTGGCCTGGTCTCGGGTCGGCGTTCGTCGACGCGATCGCCACCAAGGACTACGGCATCGTGCAGGGGCTCGCCCTGGTCTACGCGGCGATCATCCTCGTCATCACGCTCGCGGTCGACATCGTCCTGTCGCTCCTCGACCGGCGCACGACCCTCTTGGAGACGACCTGATGCGCTCGATCCTCACCTTCCTGCGCAACCCGCTCGGCGCGGTCAGCGCCGTCATGGTGCTTGTTCTCGTGTTCCTCGCCCTGTTCGCGCCGCAGATCTGGGGTGCGCAGGCCTCGCAGACCGACACCTCCGCGCTCCTGCAAGGACCGAGCGACGCGCATCCGCTGGGCACAGACGGCCTCGGGCGTGATCTGCTGATGCGGACGCTCGTCGCCACCCGTCTCTCGCTCGGCATGGCCCTTGTCGCCACCGTCATCGGGCTGGTGTTCGGCCTGCTCCTCGGCGCTCTCCCCTCGGTGCTCGGCCCCCGCGTGCAGCGGCTGTTCAGCTCCGTGATCAGCACGTGGCTCGCGTTCCCCGTGCTCCTGGTCGCGATGCTGACCGTCATCCTCCTCGGCCCGAGTTCGACCTCCGCTGTCATCGCACTCGGGCTGACGATGGTGCCCTCCTTCGCACGTCTCGCGCAGACCCTTTCGTCGCGCGTGGGCGGATCGGAGTACCTCGCTGCCGCTCGCATGATGGGAGTGTCGCGCGGACGCCAGTTCACGCGATACGTGCTCCCCAACATCGCAGAGCCGATCATCGTCAACGTCACCCTGTCGATCGGCGGCGGTCTGCTGGCCTTGTCGAGCCTCAGCTTCCTCGGGGTGGGTGTACAGCCGCCGGATTACGACTGGGGGCGGATGCTCAGCGAGGCGTTCGATCAGGTGTACACCACTCCGACGGCGGTGGTCGGCCCCGGCGTGGCCGTGGTGTTCGCCGGCGTCGCGTTCGGGACGCTCGGCGAGTCGCTGGCAGCGCACCTGCGCAGTCATGGAAAGGGCGACGTGCTGTCCCGTCGCAGGCTCGGCCCCGCACCACGGGTCGCAGCGCGCGACAGCGTGGCCGATGACGGGGCTCTGCTCGTCGTCGACGGCCTCTCCGTGTCGTTCCCTTCGCCGACCGGCTGGGTGCGCCCGGTGCAGGACGTGTCCTTCTCCGTCGCCGCCGGAGAGATCGTCGGCGTGGTCGGGGAGTCCGGCAGCGGCAAGTCCGTCGCGCTGATGGCGGTCGCCCAGCTGTCGGCCCCAGGTGCGGCCGTGACCGCACAGCAGCTCCGGTTCGACGGTGACGACGTGCTCGATCTGCCGCCCGCCGTGATGAAGAGGAGACTCGGAACGAAGATCGGAGTCGTGTTCCAGGATTCGCTCACCGCGCTCAATCCGGCGCTGCGCGTAGGAACGCAGCTGGCCGAGATCCCTCGCTTCCACGCGAAGGATGCGCACGCCACGGCGCACCGCAAGGCCGTCGATGCGCTCAAGGACGTCGCGATCGATGAGCCGGAGCGGCGCTCCCGGCAGTTCCCCCACGAGTACTCCGGAGGCATGCGCCAGCGAGCCCTCATCGCGATGGCGCAGATCGGCAAGCCACGGCTCATCATCGCGGACGAGCCGACCACCGCGCTCGATGTGACGGTTCAGCAGCGCGTGCTCGCCCTCCTCCGCCGCGAATGCGAGGAGACCGGGGCCGCGGCGATCGTCGTCTCGCACGACATCGCCGTGCTCGCCGAGCTCTGTCAGCGCATCCTGGTGATGTACGCGGGACGCATCGTGGAGGACGTCGACGTGCGTCTGCTCGCGACGCCGGAGAAGCTCGCGCATCCCTACACGCGCGCTCTCGCCGAGTCGCTCCCCGATCTCGACACCGACCGTGCCCAGCCGCTCGCCACCATCCCCGGCGAGCCGCCGGACCTCTCGGTGCCCCTGGTGGGTTGCGGGTTCGCCCAGCGGTGCCCGTTCGCCACGGATCAGTGCCGCACCGCGACGCCGGAACCCGTGGTGCACGGTCATGGTGGACGTGTCGCGTGCTGGCATCCACAGGACGGCGTTCCGATCGAGGGAATCCTCGGTGAGCCGGTCGTGCTGACCGGTTCTGTGGACGTGGGGACCGCGACGACGCAGGAGGTGCGCTGATGGCTGAGCTCGTGGTGGACGACCTGGTGGTGACGTTCGGACACGGTGACGCGTCATTCAACGCCGTGGACGGCGTCTCGCTCAGAGTGCCGCACGGCAGCATCGTCGGGCTGGTGGGCGAGTCCGGATCGGGGAAGTCGACGATCGCGAGGGTGATCGCCGGACTCCAACCCGCGACCGCAGGCCGGCTGCTGCTCGATGGTCAGGAGCTGCGGCCGGCCACGGGCAGGCAGCGTCTGGCGCGCGCACGCGATGTGCAGATGATCTTCCAGGATCCGTACTCCTCGCTGAACCCGCGCATGACCATCGGCGCCACGCTCGACGAAGCGCTCGCGCTGCACGGCGGCGGCAACGCCCGGGAGCGGGCAGCGGGCGTGAAAGAACTCCTCGGCCTCGTGCGGCTGAAGCCGAGAACGGTCGACCAGTACCCCTCGCAGCTGTCCGGCGGCATGCGTCAGAGGGTCGCCATCGCCCGGTGCCTTGCCGTGAAGCCGCGGTTGATCATCGCTGACGAGATCACCTCTGCCCTCGACGCGTCTGTGCAGGGAGCGGTGCTGAACCTCGTCCGCGAACTGCAACGCGAGCTGGAGCTTTCCGTCCTGTTCATCACGCACAACCTGGCGGCGGTGCGCTACATCGCCGACACCACGGCCGTGATGCGCAAGGGGCGCATCGTCGAGCACGGAGATGCCGACGCGATCGTCTCGAACCCGCAGCACGCGTACACCCAGGCCCTCGTGGCTGCGATCCCACGCATCCAGAACGCGGGAACCGACCACCTCCTGCACACGATCGGATCCTGAATGACCCTGCTCGATACCACGACCGTCCTGCTCGATGACGCTCGCGCCGTGCTGCCGAGGCTCGTCGCGCTGCGCCGCGCGATCCACGCCGACCCGGAGCTCGGCCTCGCCCTGCCCCGCACGCAGCGCCGGATCCTCGACGCACTGGAGCCGCTGGGCGCAGAAGTCACCCTCGGCGACGGACTAAGCTCGATCGCGGCAGTCATCCGGGGGACGCATCCCGGCCCGACAGTGCTTCTGCGCGCCGATATGGACGCCCTGCCTCTCACCGAAGAGACGGACCTCGAGTATGCGGCCACGGGCGAGGTCATGCACGCGTGCGGGCACGACATGCACGTCGCGGGTCTCGTGGGTGCCGCTGAGCTGCTCGCGAACCGACGTGATGAACTGCACGGCGACGTGCTGTTGATGTTCCAGCCGGGGGAGGAGCTCGGCGACGGTGCCAGCCGGATGCTCGCGGAGGGTCTGCTCGACGTCACGGGTTCCCGGCCCGTCGCCGCCTACGGCATCCATGTCGTCCCTGGTGAGTATGGCGTTTTCTCGACGAGAGCGGGTGCGCTGATGGCCGGCGCCGTCGAGGTCGAGGTGACGATCACCGGCTCCGGAGGTCACGCCTCAGCCCCCCACCTGACACGTGACCCCGTCCCCGTCGCGGCTGAGCTCGTGATGGCGCTGCAGGCGTATGTCACGAGGCGCTTCGACGTCTTCGACCCCGTCGTCCTGAGCGTGACGCAGCTGCACGCGGGTGGTCCTGCCCGCAACATCATCTCCGACACGGCATCCCTGGTCGCCTCCGTGCGGGTGCTGTCGCACGAGAGCAGTGCGCGTGTGCAGGGCGAGATCCCCGGGCTCGTGCGGGAGATCGCCGCGGCGCACGGGTGCACGGCGGACGTCACCGTGACGGTGCTCTGCGCCCCCACGGTGAACGACTCGGACGCGGTGGCACACGTCCGCTCGACCCTTCAGGGGCTGTTCGGCGACGAGCGCGTGTGGGAGACCGCGCATCCGGTGATGGGATCCGAGGATTTCTCCTTCGTGCTGGAGCAGGTCCCCGGTGCGTTCCTCTTCCTGCGTGCGACCCCCGCGGAGATGGATCCGGCGGCGGCGTCGCCGAATCACTCGTCGACGGTCGTCTTCGACGACACGGTGCTCGCGGACCAGGCCGCCGCTCTCGCAGCGCTCGCGCTCGGTCGGCTGCGAGCCTGACGGCGCGCTGCTCGCCTCAGTGCGTCAGGAAGGCGCGCAAGTCGGCGTTCAGCTCGCCCGCGACCTCCGCATCGCTGTACATCATGTGTCCGGCGCCGTATCTGCGCGACGTGATGCGCTCGCGAGGCAGGTCGAAGTGGCGCAGCAGATGGTCGGCGGCGCCGACCGTCGTCAGGGCGTCGTAGATACCGGTACCGATGAACAGCCGCGCCTGCGAGTTCTGCTTCATCCAACGGGACAGGTGCGCGGGGTACGGGTAGGTGTGGAACGGTGAAGGCCGACCATAGGTGGGGAAGGCGGCTCCGCCTCGCTCTTGCCATTCCCAGTCGCGTCCGGCCTCCGGGTCGACGAAACGGTAGGGCTGCCCAGGAACCGATCCGAGCGCCTCGATGAGCAGCCGGGACAGTCCGCTCACGTATCGGGGGGAGAGGGCCGTATCGGCGGGGTCGTGGTCTTGTTCGCCGAGGCGGCGGTCGGCGGCCGGTGCGCAGTAACGGCTGTCGGTGACGCCGAGCGTCCGCCCGGGGAGCAGCCGCGCGCGGAAATCGTTCTTGCTGATCCAGAGTCGATCGCGGACGAGCTCATCGGCGGGAATCCCGATCATCGCTGACAGACGTGCGGCGATGTGCTCGCGCTCGTGTGCCGGCAGGCCGTCGCCCTGCAGCATCGCGAGGGCGAGGTCACCGCCTGCGAACGCCAGCGCGGACGCGATCGCGTCCTCGACGGACGCGTGCTCCCTCGATCCGAGGCCGTGGTACCACGCGGTGGCCGCCTTGTACGGCAGATTCGCGAGGGCGCCGACGATGCTCCCGGGCCTGTCCTGGGTCTCCTGAATGTTCACAGCCTGGCCGAGCAGCGCGATGCCGCTGAGCGGCGCCGTGTCCGTCCCGTGCCCGGAGGTCGCCAGGAATGCGGCACGCAGCGTGCCGTAGCTCTCACCGAGGAAGTAGGTGGGGGAGTCCCAGCGGGCGTGGCGGTCACGCCAATCGCCGATCGCGGCCGAGATCGCATCGGCGTCACCCTCCACGCTGCGGAACAGCGAGCGATCCGCACCATCGGCGAACACGCCGAATCCGGTGCCCGGGGCGTCGAGGAAGACGAGATCGGCGACATCGAGGATCGTCGATGGGCTCTCCTCGATGTCGTAGGGCGGGAGCCCCGAATCCTCGAGATCTGTCGGGATGCGCGCCCGCCATGGGCCGATCCCGCTCAGATGCAGGTAGGCGGAGGAGACACCCGGTCCGCCGTTCATGAGGAACATCACGGGGCGCCCTGGGGCATCGACCATGTAGCTGAAGGCGGAGAGCATCCCCTGCGGCTCGCCGTCCGAGCGCCGCAGGGGGAGCTCCTCGTGGCGGAGGACGAAGTCGAGGTCTCCGATGCGATGGGCCGCCTCCTTGAGCACCATCAGCGTGCGGTGGCGTGGCGGTAGAAGTCGTCGAGGTCGTTCTTCATCCGTGTGACAGCGTTCTCATCCACGAAGGTCATGTGGCCGGATTCGTAGAACGTGAAGCGGATGTTCTCCCGCAGCGTCGGTGCGAGATAGAGGTGCGCCACATCGACCTCGGGGCCGAAGAAGGGGGTGGCGAGGTCGTAGAAGCCACCCATCACGAAGACCTGCAGGTGAGGGTTGCGACGCACGGCGGCGGACAGATCGAGTGAGACGTCCGGCACCAGTTGCGGGGTATCGATGCCGGGGGCCTTATGCCGCCAGTCCCAGGCGCGAGAGATCGGCATGTTGTGGAGGTGACGGTAATGCAGATCGCTCGTGTAGCCGATGTCATCGACGAGGTGCGCCCGGTAGGTGGAGAGATGGGCACTGTTCACCCCGGCGGTCGCGGCGTCGTCTGTGGCCGGATCGTGTGAGCCACCGCCGACCACATACTGATGCTCCGCGGTGAATCGGGTGTCGAAGCGACCGATCACGCGGCCCTCGTCGGCGAGCAGCGCGTAGCGGTACTGCTCCATGCCGATGCGGAAATGGTTCTTGGCGAGCAGTTCCGCATCGAGCCCGACCAGGGCGCTCATGCGCTCGGCGACGGACCTCTCCTCGTCCGCTGGCAACAGGTCGCCCTGCAGCAATGCAGCCGCGAACGGCCCCATCGCGAACTCTCGTGCCTCGACGAGGAACGGCTCGAGCTCGCGGTGGTCCGTGCGGGCCTTGCCGTGATACCAGGCTGTTGCGGCGAACGAGGGAAGCAGGTTGATGTATTCGCGCGGCCCGCCGAGATTGCTCTCGCCCCAGTTCAGCACCGTCGACAGCAGCACGACGCCGTTGAAATCGAGCCCCTGGTTCTGCAGCCGGTGCACGAGAGCAGCCGCCCTGGTGGTGCCGTACGACTCCCCGAAGAGGAAGCGCGGTGCGTTCCAGCTGTTCGTGATCGTGAGCCAGCGGGTGATGGCCTTCGCGAACGCGTCCACGTCCTGATCGACACCCCATACCTGCGCGGGTGTGGTGTCGCCGATGAGGCGCGAGTAGCCGGTGCCGGGTGCGTCGATGAACACGAGGTCGGATTCCGTGAGCAGCGTGTGGGGGTTGTCGCCGGAGACATAGGGTGCCGGCGGCGTGGCCTTCGGCGTGCTCGTGGGGGTGCGCCTGGGGCCGAATCCGCCGATGTTGAGCCAGAGGCTCGCCGAGCCGGGGCCGCCGTTGAAGAGGAAGGTCACCGGTCGCGGCGGCGCTCCTTCCGCTCGATCGGCGATGTAGGAGGTGTAGAACACGCTGGCGAGAGGGGTGTTGTCGTCATCCCGGACGATGACGGTGCCGGCTCCTGCCTGGTACTCGAGCGTGCGGTCGCCCGTAGTGAGGCGGTGTCGCCGGGAGGTGAACGTCTCGACATCGTACGTGCCCTGCAGCTCTGGTTCGTTCACGGCACTCCTCGCGAATAATGTAATTCAATACAGTTATTTCTATCAGGATTGCATCATGCTCGACAACCTGACGTGCGCGACAGGGGCTTCGAGTGCCCGCCGACCTGTGGTTCGCCCGGGAGCCGGAGAGATCTCGCGCTCAGCGGTGATCCTATCCAGATCCGCTCAGCCGGTCCTTCGCGTACGACCGATGGTGTTCCTGTCCCGGCACAGCTCGGCCATCTCTGTCTCGCGAGAGGCGCTTCAGAGGTTCTCCGCGATCTCTTTGATGGCAGAGAGACGGCGATCCCATTCCGCCGCGATGGCGTCGAGGCGACGGGCCATGGCGTTCAGTCCGCTTCCGATGACCCGGTACCGCACTTCGCGTCCCACCTGAACCGTCTCGGTGAGCCCGACCTCGTGCAGCACGGCGAGATGCTTGGCGATGGCCTGCCGTGTCACCGGCAGGCGCCGGGCGAGGGCGGATGCCGAGGCATCGCCCTCGCCGAGGGCGGTGAGGATGCTCCAACGGGTCTCGTCGGCAAGTGCACTGCACATGGCGAGCACGGTCCTGTCCCGCATCGCCGTGTCGTTCACGCGCGTTCCTCGAGCAGGGCGACGAGCTTGTCGAGCTCGGCATCCCAGCCGTCACGATGATCGGCCATGTGCGCCGCCGGATCTCCGCTGCGCTCGAACCCGGTCTCCACGACCGTGAGCAGGGTGCCGCCGTCATCCTCGAGGAGCGAGAACGTGAAAACCGTCGAGTGCTCCTCGTCGATCGTCTCCGGGACGCGGTCGTCTTCGTTGCACCAGCGGTAGGACACTGTCGTCGGTGGGTCCATGGACTCCACGCGCAACGGCATGAGCTGCCCGCCTGGCCATCCGATCGACCCGGTCGCGCCGGCACCCGTACCGGTGAGGGTGACGTGGCCGAACCACTGCGAGATCAGCTCGGGTTCGGTGACGGTGCGCCACACCTTCTCCCGCGGCGCGGCGATGCGGATCGTGCGACGTACGGCGAAGTCGTCGGCGTCGACGACCGCCTGGGGATTCTGCGTGTTGCTCATCGTGTTCCTCTCTCTCGTGCGGAGTCATCGGCCGGCGGCCGGCTCCGGTCGTTCCGATGCGGATATCCGGGCTGATGCCGACGGGCGCAGGGCGCGCGTGGCGATCGCTATGACGACCGACACTGAAGCGAGGATCGCGGCCGCGCCGATCGCTGCGGGGATACCGCTGACGTCGATCGCCTGTCCGCCGGCGAAGGCGCCTGCGGCATCGCCGAGGTTCGACGCCGACGCAGGCAGAGACGCAGCGAACACGGCGCCAGGCCCGGCGAGGTGCTCGACCCGATGCTGCCACGGGCTCGCTATGCTCGCGGCGCACGCACTCAGCACCAGAAGAGCCCCGACCGCGATGATCGCGTTCGATCCCCAGAGCACCAGTGCGAGAAGCGCAGCGGTGACGAAGGCCGTGCCGAAGATCAGTGCACGCGCCGCCCCGGCATCCGCGAATCTGCCTCCTGCGAAGGACCCGACCGCGGCGGCGATCCCGACTCCTGCGAGGCAGACTCCGATCTGCGCCCCCGAGATGCCGGCCACGCCCTCCAGGAACGGCACGAGGTAGGTCTGAGCCGCCGAGGACCCGGCGAACAGCAGCGTGCCGACGGCGAGTGCGGCGAGGACGCGCGGTGCGAGCGCGGATCGCAGTTGGTCCCGCATCCCGACCTCGCGCTGCGCCGGCACGCGCGGGACGACGAAGACCGCCAGCAGGAGGGCCGCGGCGGATGCCAGGAAGACGGCCATGAACGATGCCCGCCAGCCGACGCTCTCGCCGAGCACGCGGCCCAGCGGCATCCCGACGGCGCCGGAGACGGCGAACCCGGAGATGACCACCGCCATGGCGCGCCCCACCCGATCCCTGGGCACGATGGATGTCGCCGTGGTGATGGCCGCTGCGATGAACACCCCCTCTGCGGCGCCGATCACGAAGCGGGCGGCGGCAAAGATCTCGAGGCTCGCGCCGAGCGCAGGCAGCAGGTTCAGCACGATGAACACGGCCAGAGCGCTCAGCAGGACAGGGCGGCGCCCGAGGCGAGCCGTCAGGATCGTCAGAAGCGGGCCGCCGATGCCGATCCCGAGCGCATTGGCCGACACCAGTGCTCCCACCGCGGAGAGCGGGACGGCCAGGTCCGCGGCGATCAGGTCCAGCATGCCTGCGACGAGCATCTCGGCGCATCCCATCACGAACGTCCCCGCGAACAGCACGCCGAGCGCGGCACGCGTTCGGCGTGCTGTCCCAGGACCGTACGATCGATCGGACATCGGAACCTCCTGACTGCAACTGCAGGGTTGCTAGTCAGCATGTCACGATCCTCCACAACCTGCAACCCGGTGGATGCACAATGCGGGCGGATCGGCAGGGCCTTCCTATGCTCGATATCAAGGGGCTGTCGATAATCAGGCCATGCAATAGGCTCTCCCTATGCCCAGAGAAAGCGCTCCCGCCCGCGGGATCACCCTGCAGCAGCTGCGGTACTTCATCGAGGTCGCCGCTGAAGGCTCGATCAGCGCGGCCGCCGACCTCCTCTATGTCGCGCAGCCCACCATGTCCGCCGCGCTGAAGGATCTCGAAAGTCGCACGGGCTGCACGCTCTTCACTCGTTCGTCGCGGGGGGTGACGCTCACCGAGGACGGCGCCGAGTTCCTCGGCTACGCGCGCCAGGTGGTCGAGCAGGCCGAGCTCCTCGAGCAGCGCTATCTCGGACGCCCGCCCTCGCGCCGGCTCCTCGGCGTCTCCGCACAGCACTACTCCTTCGTCGTTGACGCGTTCGTGCGGATGGTGAAGGCCTCGGATGCCGCGGAGTACGCCTTCAGTCTTCGCGAGACTCGCACCTGGGAGATCATCGAGGACGTCCGCACGCTGCGCAGCGAGCTGGGGGTCCTGTATCGCAACGACTTCAACCGGAACGTCATCGACAAGCTACTGCGCGACTCCGGTCTCGTCTTCACGCCGCTGTTCCTCGCGACGCCGCACATTTTCATCGCCCGGTCCAACCCGCTCGCGCAGCGAGCATCCGTCACTCTCGACGACCTCGAAGACCTGCCCCGCCTCACCTTCGACCAGGGCGCGAACAACTCCTTCTACCTCGCGGAGGAGATCCTCTCGACGCGCTCGTCGAAGCAGGACATCCGTGTGAGCGATCGGGCGACGATCTTCAATCTCATGATCGGTCTCGGGGGATACACCATCTCCACCGGCATCATCTCCGATGACCTCGACCCGTCCATCATCGCCGTCCCGCTCGACATCGACGAGCGCATTGAGATCGGCTGGATCGGGCAGTCCTCGATCGCCCTGTCCGGCCAGGCCCAGCGTTTCGTCGACGAGATGGGTCACGTCGTCACCGATTTCGGGGTCGAGCTTCTGGCATAGCTGATTCCTCTGACGGGGCCCATGAAATGCTGATGGGGCTATGGCCGATGGGTCGGAATACGCTGATGTCTCGATCGCCCCGCGCGATTCCGAGGATCCCGAGACACCGAGGCAGCACATCACCATGACCGAGGCATGCGCCTTCCGCATCAGCACGACCCGCTTCGACGAGGACTACTCGCCGTCCGCGAGCTCCCGGACGACGACGAACTTCGCGAATCTCGCGCGCGGTGAGAACCGCCAGCAGAACCTCCGCACGGCGCTCGCGATGATCGACAACCGCTTCAATGAGCTGGTGCACTGGGACAATCCTCGTCGGGACCGCTACTCCGTCGAGCTCGACATCGTCTCGGTCGACCTGCAGATCGCCGCCGCTGGCGACGACACGGCGTTTCCGATCATCGAGGTGCTCGATGTGCACGTCCTCGATCACCAGTCGGGCGCGCGCATCGACGGGATCGTCGGAAACAACTTCTCCTCCTACATCCGCGACTACGACTTCAGCGTGCGTCTCCCCGCGAGTGCGCCAGGTACGGGCATCCCGAGCGACTTCGGCGACCTGCACGGTCAGGTGTTCGAGAGATTCCTCGATTCGGATGCCTATCGTGAGCGCTTCGCTCAGCTCCCTGTGATCTGCATCAGCGTGTCGACGTCGCGCACCTATACGCGCCTCGTGAACGAGCATCCGATCCTCGGAGTCGAGTACCAGCAGGACGCGTACTCGCTGACCGATCAGTACTTCGGGAAGATGGGCCTGAAGGTCCGCTACTTCATGCCGCCCGGATCCGTCGCTCCGCTGGCCTTCTACCACCGCGGCGACCTGCTGGCCGACTACACCCCGCTCGCGCTGGCGGGGACGATCGCCACGATGGAGACGTTCCAGAAGATCTACCGCCCAGAGATCTACAACGCGAACGCCTCGGCCGCCGATGTCTATCAGCCGAGCCTGGAGAACAACGGTCATTCCGTGACGCAGGTCACCTACGACCGCGAGGAGCGCAGCCGCCTGGCCGTCACGCAGGGCAAGTTCACCGAGGTGAGCCTGATGGAGCCGTACGGCGCCGTCATCGAGCAATGGGCCGCTCGGCAGCCCGCCTGATCGCAAGAAACTCCTGAGGAAACATCGATGAGCGCACTCCTGCCCACCTCCATCGTCGGCAGTCTTCCCAAGCCTTCCTGGCTCTCGGAACCGGAGAAGCTGTGGTCGCCGTGGAAGCTCCACGATGACGAGCTGGTCGAGGGCACGCACGACGCGCTCGCCCTGGCGGCGGATGAGCAGCGCCGCACGGGGCTGAGCATCATCAGCGACGGCGAGCAGACCCGTCAGCACTTCGTCACCACCTTCATCGAGCACCTCGACGGCGTGGATTTCGAGCGCCGCGAGACCGTGCGCATCCGCGACCGCTACGACGCGAGCGTCCCGACCGTCGTCGGCGCGGTCGGGCTCGAGAAGTCGGTTTTCGCCGAGGACGCCAAGCGGCTTGGCGCGCTGACGGACCAGCCGATCAAGTGGGCTCTGCCTGGCCCCATGACGATGATCGACACGCTCTACGACGATCATTACAAGAGCCGCGAGAAGCTCGCCTGGGAATTCGCGACGATCCTGAATCAGGAGGCTCGGGCGCTCGAAGCGGCGGGCGTCGACATCATCCAGTTCGATGAGCCGGCTTTCAACGTCTTCTTCGACGAGGTCAAGGACTGGGGCGTCGCCGCCCTGGAGCGCGCGACCGAGGGGCTCCGCTGCGAGACCGCGGTGCACATCTGTTACGGCTACGGGATCAAGGCGAACACCGATTGGAAGGCGACGCTGGGGGAGGAGTGGCGCCAGTACGAGGAGTCGTTCCCCCTGCTGCAGCGTTCGACGCTCGACATCGTCTCCTTGGAGTGCCACAACTCGCATGTGCCGGTCGGGTTGACGGAGCTGCTGCGCGGCAAGAAGGTCATGCTCGGTGCCATCGATGTCGCCAGCAACACCATCGAGACGCCTGAAGAGGTCGCCGCGACCCTGCGCAGCGCGCTTCCGTACGTGGATGCCGACAAGCTCCTCCCGAGCACCAACTGCGGGATGGCGCCGCTGCCCCGCGGCGTCGCACGGGACAAGATGATCGCGCTCGAGGCGGGGGCAGCGCTCCTGCGTGCCGAGCTCTCCTGAATCCATACTCTGAAACTCGGGTGCAGGGCAACCCCCTGCCATCGCGCGATGCTTCTGCATACGGTCGGGAGGGTGGTACCGGAGGAACCGTCTCGGCGGGGCCTCGGGAGGAGGGTGCCCGATGCGCCGGCGGTCTCCGATTCCCCCATCCGTGGAGACCGCCGGTCACAACCTCTCGCATACGCAGGGCGACGGGCGTAGCGTGCCTGCATGGGGAAGTTGATCTATGACGGAGAGGATCGCCCGATCGTTCTCGACGACCGGGCGCTCGCGCACCTCAAGCTGGTGATCACGACGAAGCTGCGCCGGCAGGAGTCCTTCACCCTGTCCTGGATCCATCCCGAGGAGCAGCCGCCCGGTCGGTCGACCATCTGGCTGCACCCTTCCATCCCGATCCAGTTCGTGTTCGACGAGCCCGAGCCGCCACAGTTGAACGAGGCATGGATCCACGCGCTCATGAACTCCGCGAATTCCAGCGGCGGCATCTGCCTCGTCGACGAGGTGACAGACGCCCCGGAGTGACGGGGCGGCGAACCCGCCGTCACGCCGCAGGCGGGATCTCGCTGATATCCGTGTAGACGGGGAGACCCTTGATGCGTGCGATCCGCACGTCCTCGTCGGCCCCGGTCGATGCTCCTGGCAGGCGAAGCACGGCATCGCAGTGCTCGAGCAGGCGCTGAGCGGTCGGGTACATCACCTCTTTCGCGAGCGGGTCGAGCGGGCCGGATGCTCCGGCGCTGGACAGCACGGGGAGGGCGACCCATTCGCCGATCATGGGGACGTGTCCCGCCTGGAAGATCGGCCACGCCGCCTCTTCGAGACGGCGCAGGTTCTCGGCCATACGGGCGGGATCGTCATCGGTGCCGGAGCGGTAGGGGCCGGCGATCAGAATCATCTGCGGTTTCGTGGTCATGGCGTATACTTCATCACAACATGCACAAGCGTGCAATTTCATGCATAAACCGGAAGGCAGTTCATGCTCGCTCCCGAACGCAGAGACCTCATCCTGCAGCGTCTGCACGCGGATGGGCGCGTCGTCGCACGCGATCTCGCCATCGAATGGAACCTCTCCGAGGACAGCATCCGCCGAGACCTGCGCGACCTCGCCGCTGCGGGGCTCTGCCAACGGGTCTACGGGGGAGCGCTCCCGGTCTCTCCTGCCGTGGCGGATTACGTCACGCGCACGGCGATCGCCGCGGAGGGCAAGCACAAGGTCGCCGCGCGGGCCGTCGAGCTTCTTGCGCCCTCGGCGACCGTCTTCTTTGACGGCGGGACGACGACGCTCGAGGTGGCCAGGATGCTGCCGCGCGATCGTCCGATGACCGTCATCACCCACAGCCCGGCCGTCGCCCTCGCGTTGCTGGATGCGCCTGCGGTGGATGTCCAGATCATCGGGGGCCGACTCTTCCGGCACTCCGCCGTGGCAAGCGGCGCCGCGGCCGCCGACGCCGTGCAGCGGATCCGGGCCGACGTGTTCCTCCTGGGGGTCACCGGCGTGCATCCGGACCAGGGCCTGACGACCGGCGATGCGGACGACGCGGCGATGAAGCGCATGATCGCCGCACGTGCTGCGGACACGTACGTCCTCGCCAGTCACGAGAAGGTCGGCACGGCCTCGCCCTTCACCGTCCTCGGCATCGACGAGGTCGCCGGCATCATCACGGATGCTCCCTCAGAGCATCCCGCGCTGCAGGCGATCGCCGAACGCGGAACGCCTGTGCTCACCGCCTGACCGAGGCCCCGGTGCAGGCTCAGGGAACGAGGATCGCCCGCCCCTGGACCTTGCCGGCCTCGAGATCGTCGAACGCCTGGATCCCATCGTCCAGCGCGTAGGTGACCGTGTCCACCGACACCCGGCCGAGCCGCGCGAGGTCGAGGACCTGGCGCTGATCGGTGCGGGTGCCGCCGAAGGAACGCCGGATGTCCACACCCCAGGGGATTGTCATCGTGTCGGAGTCGGCCGCATAGGGGAACGTCCCGCCGCCGAGGCCGACGAAGCGCAGCGCGCCGTCCGGCGCGATGATCGAAGTCGCCAGGTTCACCGTGGGCTGTACGCCGACGAAGTCGAACACGGCATCTGCGCCGTAGCCGTCCGTGAGCTCGAGGACGGCGGCCGCGGCATCCGCATCGCTCTTGAGCACCACATCGGCACCGTGCTCTTTCGCCGCCGCGAGCTTCTGCTCGTCGATGTCGAGCGCGATGATGCGTGCTCCCGTCGTCGCCGCGAGGATCTGGAGACCGATGTGGCCGAGGCCGCCGAGAGCGATCACGACGGCGGTCGAGCCGGGCGTGAGGCGGTGACGGGCACCGTTGATCGCGTGTATCGGCGTGAGGCCGGCATCCGCCAGCGGTGCCGCGGTGACCGGGTCCAGATCGCCGAGCGGCTCCAGGTAGCGGGCCTTCACCTTCATGTACTCCGCCATCCCGCCGTCGGGGCCGAGACCCGGAGTGGGCGGGTAGTTGTGTCGACCGGCGGCGCTGATGCACACGTTGTCACGGCCCTCGATGCACGAACGGCAGTGCCCGCACGACCAGATGAGGTAGACGAGCACGGCGTCGCCCTCGGCGAAACCGTCGACGTCCTTGCCGACCGCGGCGACGTGACCGCTGGTCTCGTGTCCGAGCGTCAGCGCTGAGGGCCAGGGGAACACCGGCATGTGGCGGACGTGGATGTCCGAGTGGCACAGGCCCGCGCCTGCGACCTTGACGAGAACCTCATCGGAGGCGATCTCGGGGACCGGTACCTCCCGGATCTCGAGCTGACCTGGACCGACGATCTGAAGAGCGCGCATGACGGCAGTCAATGTCGCGGCGGTGCGCGGACAGAAGGATCATCCGCGCTCGGAAGCGCTGCCCTGCGGGTCCTTCAACGTCCTCGGCCGAGCCGTGGCACCCAGCACCGTACACGATCACGGTAGGCGCGGAAGTCGTCGCCGAAACGCCGCTCGAGATCGTCCTCTTCCAGGGGTCGGACGAGCGCGTTCCACATCACAGATCCGCACAGGGCGTAGAGGATGACCAGCCATGATCCGGCGAGCATTCCGACGGCGACGCCTTGGGTGATGCCGGCGACGGCCATCGGATTGCGGACGAACCGGTATGGCCCTGAGACGACGAGGCGGCTCGCGGTCTCGGACGGGAGCGGCGTTCCTGCGCCGCGCGTCGACATCGCCAGGGCGGACCAGATACCCAGGGCACTGGCTGCGATGAGGACGACTGCCCCCGCCGCGCGCACGCCGAACGGAAGGTCGATGTCGAGCCTCCAGCGCCGCTCCACTGCTGCGATGACGGCCGGCGCGAGGAGGAGGAAGACGCCCCAGAACACGATGAGCTGCAGCACGGTTCGACGGACGTGGCGACCTGTGGTCCCGGGAGCCGCGGGGCGGAAGGCGAAGGGACCGCGCAGGATCCGCTCGGTGGGGAAGCGGCCGAAGACGACGAGAAAGCCGGCGCCCGCCCCGGCGACGGCGGCGCCGACCATGAGCAGGGCTCCCCACCCGGCCGACGTGGTGATGGTTGCGTATGTCGCCATGCAGACGGCGACGAGCGCAGTCCAGGGGACCACGATCCAGACGGCCCAGCACATCCCCAGAGCGACCAGTGCCGAGGCGATCACGAAGAGGGGGATGTCGAGCGCCGCGACGAGGACCGGATCGAGCTCGCCGAGCGTGAGCCTGCGAACAGCATCCGTGGTGAAGACCATGCTCCACCACGCGGCACCGAGCAGCGCCTGAACGGCGAAGTACCATCGCCCCGCAGTGACGTCGGGGGAGCGCGGCATGCGGTCGAGTCTAGGAGAGAGGTGCGCCGGTCGAGGCCAGTATGATGTCGCACGCGGCGCGCTTTCGCGTCGAATCCCCCGACGAAAAGAAACGGACCTCTCCCGTGACCACGAGCAGCGACGCTCCGACCCGTACCGTCCTCTTCTTCGGCGACAGCATCACGGATGCCGGACGCCGAGACGACCCGCAGGGCCTCGGACACGGCTACGTCCGCGTCATCGCCGAGCACTTCGAAGACGTCAGCCCCGGAACGGCCGTCATCAACCGCGGGATCAGCGGGAACCGCACCGGCGACCTCATCGCCCGGCTCGAGGACGACGTGCTCGGCGAGGCTCCGGACGTCGTCAGCATTCTCATCGGCATCAACGACGTGTGGCGGCGATACGACAGGGACGAGGCGACGAGCGCCGAGCAGTTCGAGGAGAACCTTCGAACCATCCTCACGACGATCCGCGATCGCACCCAGGCGCAGCTCGTCATCGTCGAGCCCTTCCTCCTCCCCGTCGCGGACAAGCTGCACTACCGGGAGGATCTCGACCCGAAGATCGCCGTGCTGCGGCGTCTTGCCGCGGAGTTCGACGCTGTCTTCGTGGATCTGGACGCACCGCTCACCGCATCGGCGACGCAGAGCACTCCCGAGACGGTCGCTCCCGATGGCGTGCACCCCTCCGCAGACGGCCACCGGTTCATCGCGGATGCGTGGTTGAAGGCCTTCGGCGCCTGAGGTGCGCTCTCGCGCAACGGCGTGCGGGTTCCTAGAGTGGAGCCATGGAGAGAACGATCGTGCTGATGGCCTCGGCGCCGCTACCCGTCGGTCACCTCGTCGAGGTCACCGAGCAGGTCGGTCGCGACGCGGCCAACACGGTCGTGGCCATCGCCGACCTCGAGACGGGGGTTCACTACCAGCGCGCGGAGGAGCCCAGCGGGCGCGTTTCGATCTGGCAGGGGCGCGTGCTCGCCACGACGATCACCGCGACGGCGGATGGTCCGAGGACGGCGGTGCGTATCGATCCGACCCGTGTGGGTGCCGCTGAGGCGAAGGCCGCGCTGCGGGGCGCGGATGCCGCGGCCGGGGCGGCCAAAGCGGAGGCCGACCGCTGGGGCGGGTCGGATCGCCCTCCCTACGAGGAGCCCGTCCGGATCTGGTGACCCGTCCGGATCTGGCGAACAACCGCACTGCAGCGTAGCCGGGAGTCTCGGCGGAGCCTGGGCATGACCGCCGCGCGGTCTCGGGGCGTCGGCGAGGCGGGATTATCGGAAGTCCCTTGAACGGTGCGCGATGCCTGTGCGGAGGTCTTCGAAGGCGTCCGCGAGCACATTCACGACACCCTCGGCGGAGCGCTCCAGGATCCCGCGGACGATGAGGGCGGGGGAGTCTCTCGCCACCCGCTGATATCTCCTCCAGACGCCGGGGGAGCAGACCACGTTGACGAGGCCGTGCTCGTCTTCGAGGTTGAGGAAGGTGATCCCCGATGCCGTCGCCGGGCGCTGCCGGTGGGTGACGAGTCCGGCGGCCTCGATGCGGCGGCCCACCTCGTACGTCGCCAAATCGGTGGAGGGGAGCACGCCGCGGTCGGAGAGCGCTGCGCGGAAATGCGCCATCGGGTGGTCATCCGTAGCGACACCGGTGGCCCAGAGATCGGCGGCGAGGCGCTCGTAGCCGCTCTGGTCCGGGAACAGCGGCGGCTGCACGGCCAGTGTCGTGCCGGGGAGGTAGCGGGAACGATCCTCTGCGGCAGCACCGGCCAGCCAGACCGCCTCACGGCGCTTCATGCCCATGCTCTCGAACGCCCCGGCCGTGGCCAGCGCCTCCAGCTGAGCAGCGGTGGCATCCGTTCGCCGTACGAGATCGTTCAGATCACGGAACGGGCCATGCTCCTCCCGCTCGGCCACGATGCGCTCGGCGAACGGGACGCCGATGCCCCGGACATCCGATAGGCCGAGTCGCACGGCATAGGCGCCGTCTCTTCGGTGCTCGGCGGAAGCATCCGGAGCATCCCGATCGAAGCGATGGATGCTCTCCCGCCCGTGGGAGAGCAGACAGGTGCTCTGCCCTGTCGCCCCCCGCTCCTCGCCGAGAGGCTCGAGCGAGGCCTGCGCCGCGGACGAGTGCAGATCGGGTCGGTGGACGACGACTCCATGCCTGCGCGCATCCGAGGTCAGGGTGGATGCCGAGTAGAAGCCCATCGGCTGAGAGCGCAGGAGCCCTGCCAGGAACGCTCCTGGATAGTGCAGCTTCAGCCAAGAGCTGGCATAGACGAGCAGGGCGAACGACAGCGAGTGCGACTCGGCGAAGCCGAAGTTCGAGAAGGCCTGGATCTGCGCGTAGATGCGGTCGGAGGTGCTCTCATCGAGTCCCTTGGCCGCCATGCCCGCGTAGAGCTTCTCGCGGATGCGCTCGATCTTCTCCAACCCGCGTTTGGAGCCCATCGCCCGCCGCAGCAGGTCGGCCTCATCGGCGGTGCAGTCGCCCAGCGTGGTCGCCATCTGGATGAGCTGCTCCTGAAAGACCGGAATGCCCAGGGTCCGGTGGAGGATCGGCTCCAGGGCCGCGTGCGCGTAGGTCACCTCCTCCTGGCCGAGCTTCCGGCGCACGAAGGGGTGCACAGCGCCGCCCTGGATGGGACCGGGACGGATGAGGGCGATCTGGATGACGAGGTCGTAGAACTCTCTGGGCTGAAGGCGGGGGAGCAGGCCCATCTGGGCGCGGGACTCGACCTGGAACACGCCGATCGAGTCGGCCCTGCACAGCATGTCGTAGACGGCAGGCTCCTCCTTGGGGAGGGTCTGCAGCGTCCACCGTTCGCCCGTGGCTGCGGCGATCAGATCGAAGCAGTGCTGCAGGGCGGACAGCATCCCCAGCCCAAGCAGATCGAACTTGACCAGCCCCATCCAGGCGGCGTCGTCCTTGTCCCACTGGATGACGGTGCGGTTCTCCATCCTCGCGTGCTCGACGGGGACGACCTCGCCCACCGGACGTGCGGTGAGCACCATGCCGCCGGAGTGGATGCCCAGGTGCCGCGGAGCCTTGAGGAGATCACCGGCATAGGTCAGCACCTGCTCGGGGATGTCGTGCCCGTCGGCCGGGAGGAGATCGGCGCCCCAGCCCTCGACCTGCTTCGACCAGGCGTCCTGCTGCCCCGGAGCGTGTCCGAGCGCACGCGCCATATCGCGGACGGCGTTCTTCGGCCGGTACTGGATGACGTTCGCCACCTGGGCCGCGCGCTCCCTGCCGTACTCGGTGTAGACCCATTGGATGATCTCCTCGCGTCGGTCGGAGTCGAAGTCCACGTCGATGTCGGGCTCTTCCTCGCGGGTGGTCGCGAGGAAGCGCTCGAAGGGGAGCCGGTACAGGATCGGGTCGACCGCCGTGATGCCCAGCAGATAGCAGACCGCGCTCGCCGCGGCCGAGCCCCGCCCCTGGCAGAGGATGCCGCGGCGCCGCGCCTCCGTCGCGATGCCGTGAACAATGAGGAAGTAGCCGGGGAAGTCCTTCTCCTCGATGACGTTCAGCTCCCGCTCGATGCGGGCACGCCCTTCGTCGTCGAGGGCGGGGTAGAACTCCGGCACGGCCCGCCACACCAGCGAGCGGAGATGGCTCATGGGCGTCTCTCCCTCCGGTACCTCCTGGCGCGGGAGCGCCGGGCGGGCCCGGCGCAGCGGGAACGTGCTCTCGGCGGCGATGCGCAGACCCTGCTCGATCGCGCCGGGGTAGCGCCGGAACCGCTCGGTCATCTCCGCACCGCTGCGCAGGTGCGCTGAGCCGTGCACGGGGAGCCAGCCGTCCAGGTCGTCCATCCCCCTGGTCGCCCGAACAGCGGCGACGGCCTCGGCCATCCCCACCCGCTCCGGCGCCGCGTAATGGACGTTGTTCGTCGCGACGACGGGCAGGCGGCGCCTGCGGGCGAGCTCGGCAAGGGCGTCGTTGCGACGGGTGTCCAGCGGGTCGCCATGATCGATGAGCTCGACGGCGACGTGCTCTCTCCCGAACAGATCGACCAGCCGGCGCAAAGGAGCATCGCCGTCACCGGCGGCGAGCCCCCGACGGACGGCGCCCTTGCGGCACCCGGTGAGGATCGTCCAATGCCCTTCCGCGCTCGCCGCGAGGTCGTCGAGGTCGTAGCGGGGACGGCCCTTCTCTCCGCCGCGCAACTGCGCGCGGGTGATCGCACCGGAGAGCCGGTGATATCCCTCCTGCCCGCGGGCAATCACCAGGAGATGCTCTCCCGGGGGGTCAGGACTGCCGGCGCGGGCGGTGGAGAGGTTCAGAGATAGCTCTGCTCCGAAGACCGTCTGCACGTTCGCCTTCATGGTCTCCGCCGTCTCGGCGAAGCGCGCCGCGCCGTAGAAACCGTCGTGATCGGTGAGGGCGAGAGCGGTCAGTCCGAGCCGTTCGGCCTCGGCGAGCAGATCCTCGGGGGAGGATGCGCCGTCGAGGAAGGAGAAGGTGGAGTGCGCATGCAGTTCGGCGTAGGGGACCGCATCGTCGGGGCGGACGATGCCCGCAGGAGGGGAAGGCCGTCTTCTGCTCCTGACCGGACCCGGGTCGGGGCGCAGGACCGGCCGGCCGCTGAGAGTCGCCTCCATCTCATGCCAGTTCATCCCCGGATGGTTGTTCCAGCCCATCAGCCGTACCTCCCCTCCACCCACCAGCTCCCGTCCTCCCAGAGCACGAGCCAGGCTTGCTGCGCCTCATCGACGATCTGGAAGCGCTGGGCGCTGCGGGTGCTCTGAGGATCCCAGCCCCGCTCGCGCAGCGGCCATGGGCCCGCCCATGCCTGTATCGGCACACCGGCGATGAAGGCCGGCTGCGCGGTGAGCACGCCACGGGCGTCGACGGAGGGCGAGGAGAGATCGGATGCCAGGACGTCGATCGACCGCGGCGGGACGAAGACCTCGGAGGGCAGCGGGTCGGGAAGAGAGCCGGGCCAGGGCAGCGCCGGGTCGCGCTCGACAGGCATACGGTCGCCCCAGGGCTGCAGCTGCTGGCGGTCGGCGAGCCGTCGCCCTCCGACGATCACGGGGGTGCCGACGCCGCGGTGGCCGAGGAGCGCCTGCACGCGGGAGACCGCATGATGCAGACGCTCCTCGGGGCCCTGCCCGAAGAGGCCTGGTTGATGATGGCTGCTGTCGTCCGTGCGAGTGGGGATGATCCGTGCCAGGACGATGCCGCTGCCCAGATCCGTCGCGGCCTCCAGCTGCCATCGCACTCTGTCGACGAGATCGGCGGGCTCGAAGGAGGTCGGGTGCATCCACACCCGTGAGGAGACGCCTCCGTCGTCATCGGTGAGCTCGATGCGCACCTCTGTACACACCTGGGAGATCGCGGCCAGGCCTTCGCTTACGGCATCGGCCGTCTGCCTGATGGCGAAGGCGATCTGATCCGCCTGCGTCAGCGGGGTCTCGAAGGAGATCTCTCTGGCGAGCTCTGGCGGGGCGTCCTCGGAGGGGAGCGGGCGGGAGTCGACTCCCGCGGCCAGGGCATGCAGTCGTGCACCGCGCTCGCCAAGTCTGTCGCGGACCAAGGCCGCATCCAGCAGGGCGAAGCCCTCCAGTGTTCGCACTCCGAGCTTGTCGAGGAAGGCGGTGAGAGCGTCGTCGCCGAGGGCGGGAACGGGGAGCGGCGCCAGGAAGGCGCGCGCCTCACCTGCGGGGACGACGAGGGCAGGGTCGCCGCGTCGTGCGGCCTGCTCTGCTGTGAAGAGGCCGTCTGCAACGCCTGCCTTCGCGCCGGGGTGGCCGTGTTCGGCCAGGATCTCGATGAGGTGGAGGGCGGCCGCGCGCTCCCCGCCGTAGTAGCGGGACGCGCCCCGAGCGCGCATCGCAGCGAGCCCTGGCCGCAGCGGCTGGACATCGGGCACGAGCTCGGCGAGCATCCGCAGCACCGGGAGGAAGGTGCTCTCCTCGCGGCGCGGATCGGCGGGCAGGAGGTGCAGCGAAGGGGCGCGCATCTGCGCCAGCCTTCGCCGCTGACCACGGCGCACTCCCTGGGCGCGGGCCTCGGCGGAGCAGGCCAGCACCGCATTGCCCTGCATGACGGCCACGGGGCCGTACGGTCCGGGTGTTCCCATCGCCGCGCGCACCGGCCAATCGGGCAGCCACAGCACGAGATGTCGTGAGGGCATCATCCCGCCACCGCCCAGGTGCTCGGCTGTTCCACCTCAGCTGCCGCTTCCGTTGTGGCAGGCAGCGGAAGAGGAGCGACGGGGCGGATGGCCGCCGGAGGCGCGTCCACGCGCCCGAGGACTCCGGGGAGGCGGACGCGGATGCTCTGCGCCCCCTGTCTGCGTGAGAAGGCGCGCAGCGTGACGGTGCGGTCGGCGAGCAGGCCCCATCCTTCGCCGAGACCGTGCCACTCGATGTCCTCCACGCGGATCGTCGCCTCGCTCTGCGGCCATCGTGCGGTGACCAGCAGTGTGCAGGAGCGGTCGCGAAGCCGGGCGCTCAACCGTTGCACATCGGCATCCGATACGCGGCTGCGCGGATGCACGGCGATGAGCGGAACCACCTCGGAGAGTGCGGAGGCGACGGTCAGCCAGCGTTCGCCTGGCTCGGGGATCAGGATCAGACGGGACAGGTCCACGCCGAAGGCGGCCATCGCCTCGACGCCGAGGGTGGGCATGCCGATCACGGCGCACCAGGAGCCCTGTTGCGATGGTGCCGCGAGAAGGGCGCCCAGCAGACTTGGCGATGGGGCGATCGAATAGGCGGTTCCGGTGCGAAGGCCAGGATCGGGGAGGAGCCCTTCCAAAGCGGGATCGAGGGGCAGGAATGGCGCGTCGCTGCGTCGGCGCTGCATGCGGGAGATCTCGCTGCGCAGCCGGTGCAGCTCCTGCGCGCGGGCGGGTGATGCCATGCCCATACCTCCATGCTCGAAGATAAGTACGAAGAAATCAAGTCGTGCTGCGAGCATAATTCGGACATCGGACATCGATCCGGAGTTCTCCACAGGCCTCCTGTGGACCAGGGGGATCTCGTAGCCTTCCGTCATGGTCGGGTCTCATCCGCATGATCTCCTCGTGCTCCTGGTGCACGGGGCGCTTCTCGGCGCAGGGGCCTGGTTGCTCGTCATCGATGCCCGTACGCATCGGCTGCCGAACCGCATCGTGCTGCCGACCGGCGGCGCCCTGCTCCTCCTCGTCCTGGTCGAGGCCACCGCGACGGGCGCATGGGCGACGTTCTGGCGCTCGCTGGCGGGGATGATCGTGCTCGGCGGCTTCTACGCACTGCTGAACCTGGCCGGAGGAGGAGTCGGCGGGGGAGATGTGAAGCTCGCCGCGGTCATCGGCATCGTGCTGGCCTGGCACGGCTGGCAGGCCTTCCTGACCGGTAGCGCCGCGGCCTTCATCCTCGGTGCCGTCTACGCGCTCGTGCTGATGACGCTGCGCCGCGCGAAGAGGACGACGCGCATCGCCTTCGGGCCGTGGATGATCATCGGCGCGGTCATCGGTGTCGTCGTGGGTCGAGGGGTCTAGGGTGATCACATGGCATTGGCACGACTTCACGGCGGACCGCTGGACGGGCAGATCATCCCGATCGAGAGCGCCGACGACAAGCTGGTCATCCCCTACAGCGAGACCCAGGTCGTCTATCACCGATCCGGAGACCCGCAGAACACCGGTTCCGGAGACGGTCCCACCGAGATCGACTACCGGTACGACGAGTCCCTCGAGGACATCGCGCCGGGCGATGACTGAGCCCGGCTCCGGTGCAGAGCCCTCGCGCATCGTCGAGGTCGAGCGCAAGTACGACGTCGACACCTCGACCCCGCTCCCGGTGTGGGAAAGCATCGACGGCGTCGATGCGGTGACGACGGGGGAGCTCCGGGAGCTCGACGCCCGTTACCTCGACACGGCTGATGCCGCACTCTCCCGTGCGGGTGTGGCCCTGCGCCGTCGCACCGGCGGCCCCGATGCGGGCTGGCATATCAAGGGCCCGCGCGAGGGCGACGGCCGGCTGGAGATCGGATGGCCGCTGGGAGACGGCGAAGACGTTCCCGGTGCGGTCGTCGAGACCCTTTCCCGCTGGACCACCGCGCCTCTCGCTCCTCTCGCCCGCATCGAGAACAGCCGCACCGCCTATCTGCTCACAGGTCCGGACGGGGTCGTGGCCGAGTTCGTCGACGATCGGGTCCGCTCGACGGATCTGCGCCGAGGCGTGCAGCGCGAATGGCGCGAATGGGAGTTCGAACTCGGCCCTGCCGCGCCCGCCGACGCAGCAGGCCGTGAGGCGCTCTTCGCTGCGGCGGAGGCGGCGATCTTCGGCGCAGGGGGCCGTCACGCGGCATCCGGTTCGAAGCTCGCTCGCGCACTCGGATTCTGAGCGTTCGGTCTACCGCGCGTCCTTGACGCGGGCAAGCCCCTGGCGCTGTACCGCTCGCCATGCCAACGTGTGCTCATGAGCGCCTTCCTCCGCGTGCCGCAGACCGTCCTCCCCTCGACAGCGCTCGCCCAGGAGGAGATCAGGAGTGTCTTCGCCGCGCAGCCGGGTCTCGATCGACGAGCCGTGCGCATCCTCAACGCCTCCTTCAGCGGCTCGGGGATCGACGAGCGCCGGACCGTCATCGAAGAGCTCGCCGCAGGGTCCGAGGGCGAGACGCTGTTCTACGATCGCGAGGAGGGCGTGCTGCTGTCGCCGAGCACGCGCGCGCGCAACGAGGCGTACGTCAGGGAGGCGACCCCTCTGTTCGTGGAGGCGGCGCGACGGGCGATCGACGCATCCGACGATGTCTCGCCCGATGACGTCACCCACCTCATCACGGTCTCGTGCACGGGATTCCACGCACCGGGCCCCGACTTCGCGATCGTGACCGCGCTGGGCCTCTCCCCGGGGGTGCAGCGGTATCACTTCGGCTTCATGGGGTGCTACGCGGCGATCCCGGCCCTGCGCGCCGCCGCCCAGTTCTGTCGTGCCGATGAGCGGGCGGTGGTGCTCGTGGTGAGCGCGGAGCTGTGCACGCTGCATCTGCGTTCCTCCGACGACCCGGACACCATCATCGCGTCCTCTCTCTTCGCCGACGGGGCGGCGGCAGCCCTGGTGACCGCGCGTCCGCCGGTCCCCGGAGTCCCGGGCGCGGAGCTGGACTCCTTCGCGACGTCGATCGCGCCGGACAGCGAGCAGCACATGGCATGGACGATCGGGGACGACGGCTTCGAGATGGTGCTCTCGACGGCCGTGCCGAAGGTCATCGAAGCGAACATCGATGATGCGCTCGCGGCGCTGTGCGCGGCGGATGAGGAGCTCGCCTACGCCCGTTCGTGCGAGGATCTCGCCGGAACGGTGACGCACTGGGCGGTGCACCCGGGCGGACGGGACATCCTCGACCGCATCCAGCACGGCGTCGGTCTCTCCCCTGGCCAGCTCGCCGACGCCAGGGAGGTGCTCCGCACCTGCGGCAACATGTCCAGCGCCACCGTGCTGTTCGTCTTGCGCCGCATCCTCCTCGGCCGGACGGCGCGCACCGGACAGCGCCTCATCGCGATGGCGTTCGGTCCGGGTCTCACGATGGAGGGCGGCGTGATGACCGTGCTGGGAGCCGCGGATGCCCCTTCCTGACCTGCGCGACAGGGACGCATCCGCGCGCGAGCTCATGGACGCACCGGACGCCGATCCGCAGGCGCTGGGCCGCACTTACCATCGCTTCGAGCTGGTGAACCGGATGCTCAGCGGGTGGCGCGGTCTGTATCGGCGGAGGATCCGCGCGCGCATCGCAGGACGAGAGGTGCGCGTGCTCGACATCGGCTCGGGAGGCGGCGACATCGCCAGGGCGCTGGCGCGCTGGTGCCTCGTCGATGCGGCCCGTTGCGAGCTCATCGCGGCGGACCCCGACGAGCGTGCGACGTCCTGGGCGCGCGCGCAGCCGGGGCCAGGAGCGGTGGCCTACGCGACAGCCGACTCGGGCGAGCTGCGTCGGACGGGCGAGCGCTTCGATGTGATCGTGTCCAACCACCTCCTGCACCATCTGAGCGAGGGGGAGGTGACCGCGCTGCTGGACGATTCGCGCGCGCTGCTGCGTCCCGGCGGGGTGGTGCTGCACAACGACATCGCCCGGTCGTCGGCCGCCTATGGGCTCTATGACGCGGTGACGCTGCCGCTCGCGCGCAATCTGCTGGACGGGACGTTCATCCGAGCGGACGGGCTCACGAGCATCCGCCGTGCGTACACGCCGGACGAGTTGCGGATGCTCGCCCCTGCGGCGTGGCGGATCGACCGTGCGATGCCCTTCCGCGTCGTCGTGGAGCTGCACGAGCCCTCTGGCCGAGAGTGATGCCGAAACCGCGGCAGGCATGACGAGGGCCCGGCCGCCGAAGCGGACCGGGCCCTCGTCATGAACGATCAGAAGTTGATCATGTGCCCGGCGAGGCCGTGGAAGCCCTCCTGCAGAGCCTCCGACAGCGTCGGGTGGGTGTGCACGTTGCGGGCGAGCTCCAGAGCGGTGAGGTCCCACTTCTGGGCCAGGGTCAGCTCGGGCAGCAGCTCGGAGACGTCGGGGCCGATCATGTGGGCACCGAGCAGTTCGAGGTGCTCGGCATCCGCGATCATCTTCACGAAGCCGACCGGCTCGCCGAGGCCGTGCGCCTTGCCGTTCGCCATGAACGGGAAGCTGACGACCTTGATCTCGCGACCGGTCTCCTTCGCCTGCGCCTCGGTGAGCCCGAAGGAGGCGACCTGCGGCGAGCAGAACGTCGCGCGGGGCATCATCCGGTAGTCGCCGAGCGTCTGCGTCTCGGCTCCGCCGATCGTCTCCGCGGCCACGACGCCCTGCGCCTCGGCCACGTGCGCCAGCTGCAGCTTCGCGGTGACATCGCCGATGGCGTAGATGCCGTCGACGTTGGTGCGCATGTGGTCGTCGATGTCGATCGCGCCGCGCTCGGTGAGCTTCACGCCGGTGTTCTCGAGTCCGAAGCCCTCGATGTTCGGGGCGAAGCCGACGGACATGAGCACCTTGCCGGCCTCGATGGATCCGGCCTGGCCGTCCTTGCCCGTGTAGGTGACCGTCACGGAGGAGCCGTTGTCGACGATCGTCTCGACCTTGGTGGAGGTGAGGATGTCGACGCCGTAGTTCTTGTACTGCTTGGCGATCTCCTTGGACACGTCTGCGTCCTCGTTGGGCAGTGCGCGATCGAGGAACTCGATGATCGTGACCTTGACGCCGTAGTTCGTGAGGACGTAGGCGAACTCCATGCCGATCGCACCCGCGCCGACGATGACGATCGACTCGGGGAGCTCCCTGGAGAGGATCTGCTCCTCGTAGGTGACCACGTTGTCGCTCAGCGTGACGCCGGGGAGCAGCCGCACCTTCGAGCCCGTCGCGATGATCACGTTGTCGAAGGTGACGTCCTCGGTCGTGCCGTCGGCCTTCGCCACCGAGATCGCCTTCGGGCCCGTGAACGTGCCACGGCCGTTGTACTCGGTGACCTTGTTCTTCTTCATCAGGAAGTGGATGCCCTTGACGCGCCCGTCCGCGACTTCGCGCGAGCGATCCCAGGCCTTGCCGAAGTCGATGGTGAAGTCGCCCGAGATGCCGAAGAAATCGGCCTTGTGCTTAAGCGTGTGCGCGAGCTCCGCGTTCTTGAGAAGCGCCTTGGAGGGGATGCAGCCGACGTTCAGGCAGACACCGCCCCAGTACTTCTCTTCGATGATCGCGGTGGACAGACCGAGCTGTGCGCTGCGGACGGCGGCGACGTAGCCGCCAGGGCCCGCACCGAGGATGACGACATCGTAATGTGGCATGGCTCCAGCCTATCGCTCTGCAGGGGTGTCGGAATCGGAGTCGGAGGGGTCGCGTCGCCCGCGGAGGGACAGCCAGACCGCGGCGCCCCCCGCAAGGAGGATGCCGCCGATCGCGAGCACCCAGATCCAGACGGATGCCCCATCGGAGCCCGTCTCTTCAGGGGCCGGTGCCACGGTGGGATCGGCTGTCTCGGTCGGGGCGGATGCCGTCGGCTCCGCGGCGTCAGGGGTCTCGGTCTCCACCGGCGTCGGCTCGGAGACGGCGGACCCCGTCGTGACGGTGAAGGTGAAGCTCCCATCGGTCGGATGCCCGTCGCTGGAGACCATCTGCCAGAGAACGGTGTACTCGCCGGCCGCGGCGCCCTCCGGATTCAGCGTCTGCGTGAGCACGGCGCCGTCGATCTCCGCCGGTCCTTCAGAGACGGTCTTGCCGTCCGCCGAGGTGACGACGACCGCCGTGCTGTCCGGAGCGTCGATGAGGGCGGCGCTGAACGTGAGCGTCAGCTGCGCCGGGAGCGTCTCGACGGTCGAGTCCGCAGCCGGATCGCTGGCCACGAGGGAATCGTGCGCCGATGCGCGTCCGGCAGGGATGAGCGCGAGGGCCGCCGCGAGCAGGACTGCGACCAGTGCGTAAGCGGGGGAGGGGCGTCTGAGAGTTGCGGCTGACACGCGTCCAGCCTATGCAACGAGGCTGAAGATCGTTCTGAATGCGGGATCCGCCTCCCGCAGGGCGCGCTCGATCCGTTAGGCTTGGACGTCTTAGGAGGGCACCGTGACAGACAACGACAGCCGACACATCGGGAACGCCGCGATCCATCGGGACGGCGAGCAGAAGCACGATGTGACGCAGACGTTCGGACACGATTCCGATCTCTCCTTCGTGCCCTTCGGGGTGGAGCTCTCGGAAGCGGAGCAGGCCGCGATCGCCGCGCTTCCCTCCGGGTCCGCGCTTCTGCTGGTCCGCTCCGGCGCTCTCGCCGGTGCGCGCTACCTGCTCGACACGGATGTCACGACCGTCGGGCGGCACCCCGAGGCGGACATCTTCTTCGACGACGTCACGGTGTCCAGGCGCCACGCGGAGATCACCCGCGCGGGGCAGTCGTTCGAGATCATCGACCAGCGCTCGCTGAACGGCACCTACGTGAACGGCGAGCGGGTCGACCGCAGCGTCCTCGCGAACGGCTACGAGCTGCGCGTCGGCAAGTTCCGGTTGAACTTCTTCGCCTCGCCTGCAGATCTCGCGGCGGCGAACGACTGATGGCGGCTGCCTCATCGGCCCGGGAGCGCTCCGCGTCTCCGGGCCTGCTGAGCATCGGCCAGGTGCTCGCCCGGCTCGCCCCCGAGTTCCCCGACATCACGGCGAGCAAGCTCCGCTTCCTCGAGGACAAGGGGATCGTCACGCCGTCGCGCACGGAGTCCGGCTACCGCAAGTTCTCGGCATCGGATGTGGATCGGCTGCGCATCGCACTGACGCTCCAGCGCGATCACTATCTGCCGCTCAACGTCATCAGGGAGCAGCTGGACGATGCGCGAGCCGCGGGCTCGGGTGACACCGCGCTGACGCCGCCGCCGTCGATCACCGCGACACCGCGCCGGTATCGGCGTGACGAGCTCCTCGCGGCGGCCGCAGCCGGTCCGCAGCTGCTCAACGACGCGATCAGCACAGGGATCATCGTCGCCGCCGAGTCGTATCCGGAATCGACGGTGACGATGCTGCGCGGGCTGGTCGCCCTCGACCGGCACGGCATCGAGCCGCGCCACCTGCGCTCCGTGCGTCAGAGCGCCGAGCGGGAGGTGGCGCTGATCGAATCCGCGCTGTCCGCGCTGCTGCGCAGGACCGATGCCGGTTCGCGGGGCAGGGCGGGCGAGATCGCCCCGGAACTCGCCGCGCGCATCGACGAGGTGCGGTCGATCTTCGTGAAGGAAGCGCTGGCGCGCACCCTTTCGTAACGAACTGATTGCGACACACCTTCCGAGCGATGCGGATGTCGTTGCCGGGGATGGGGCGCTGCTCTAGCGTGGAGACAAGCGCTTCAGGGAGGACAGAGAATGAATGCGGATGAGCTGAGCGGCGACCCGCGGTTCGTGACCGAGCTCCTCTTCACGGACGGTCTTCCCGCCATGGACGACGAGGTGGGCTACCGCGGCGCGGTGGCCGCACGCGCGGCGGGCATCACCTATCGCCAGTTGGACTACTGGGCCCGCACCGAGCTCGTCGAGCCCACGGTTCGCGGAGCATCCGGGTCCGGATCGCAGCGCCTCTACGGTTTCCGCGACATCCTCGTGCTCAAGCTCGTGAAGAGTCTGCTCGACACCGGTATCTCGCTGCAGCAGATCCGCACCGCCGTCGAAGAGCTCCGGCGTGCCGGCATCCGCGACCTCGCGGGAACGACACTGATGAGTGACGGCGCCTCCGTCTATCTGTGCACCTCGAACGACGAGGTCATCGACCTCGTGAGCCGCGGACAGGGCGTCTTCGGCATCGCCGTCGGCAAGGTCCTGCGCGAGGTCGAGTCGACGCTCGTCGAGTTCGACCCGACGGCTCCGGATCCCGTCGATGAGCTGGCCGCGCGTCGCACCAAGCGCTCCGCCTGACCGAGCTCGCCCCCATATCTGCAGACCTCCCGTCAGCGACGAAACCCCGGCATATTCGCGTGAATATGCCGGGGTTTCGTGAATGAGGAGAGGTCTCGCTCAGGTCTGGGGGCCGCGCTCCGGCACCGGCACGCGACCGGTGCGGATGATGCGATCCAGCAGCAGGTCGAAGTCCGCGGCGAGCTCCTGGGCGGAGTCTCCCGGCCAGATGTGCAGCGGCTTCGCGGCGCCCTGCGCCTGCTGCAGCGAGGTCCGCTCCGGGAGCTGGGGCGACAGCACGAGCGGCCCGAACATGTCGCGCAGCTCCTTGATGCGGAACTGGTGCTCGATCGACTGGGGGCGCACGCGGTTCACGACGATGCCCAGCGGCTGCAGTCGCGGCGAGAGACCACGGCGGATCTCCTCGATGGCACGCAGCGCGCGGTCCGCGGCGGCGACGGAGAACAGGCCAGGCTCGGTCACGACCATCACGCGGTCGCTGGCGGCCCAGGCCGTACGGGTGAGCGCGTTCAGCGAGGGCGCGCAGTCGATGAGCACGAGGTCGTAGTCCGCCTCGACGGCGGCCAGGGCCTCCTCGAGCTTCCACACGTCGCGCACGCTCGGGTGCGGTCCATCGAAGTTGATCGCGGAGGGGCTGCCGATGAGCACGTCGATCGTCCCGGGGTGGACCTTCGCCCAGCCGCTGGAGGTGATCGCCTGACGGACGACCTTCTCCTTCGGGTTGGCGAGAACGTCCGCGATGTTCAGACGTCCGGCCACCTGGATGTCCATCCCGGTGGAGACGTCGGACTGCGGGTCGAGGTCGACGACGAGGGTCCGGACGCCCCTGGCGAAGGCCGCGGAGGCCAGGCCGAGAGTCACGGTCGTCTTGCCGACGCCTCCCTTGAGAGAGCTGACGCTGAGTACGTGCACGGACTCCACGTTACCGTGCCCTAGTCTGGGGGGACACTCAGCCCCGCCCTTGCGCGTGCCATGTCGCGCGCATCGAGCAATAAGAGGTGTGCATGTTCCAGAAGATCCTGGTGGCCAATCGCGGCGAGATCGCGATCCGCGCCTTTCGTGCGGCATTCGAAGTGGGGGCGCGCACCGTCGCGGTGTTCCCCTACGAAGACCGCGGTTCCGTGCATCGGCTGAAGGCCGATGAGGCGTACGAGATCGGTGAGCGCGGGCATCCCGTCCGCGCCTACCTCGATGTGGACGAGATCATCCGCGTCGCGATCGAATCCGGTGCCGATGCGATCTATCCCGGATACGGCTTCCTCTCCGAGAATCCTGAGCTGGCCGCGAAAGCGGCCGACAACGGGATCGTCTTCATCGGTCCTCCGTCGCGCGTTCTGGAGATGGCGGGGAACAAGGTCGAGGCGAAGCGCCACGCCATCGAGGCCGGCGTTCCCGTGCTCCGATCCACGGAGGCATCCGATGACGTGGATGCGCTGCTCGCGCAGGCCGACGAGATCGGCTTCCCGCTGTTCGCCAAGGCCGTGGCCGGCGGCGGAGGCCGCGGGATGCGTCGCGTGGCCTCCAAGGCAGAGCTCGCCCCGGCGCTGGCCGAGGCGATGCGGGAGGCCGCCAGCGCCTTCGGCGATCCGCGGATGTTCCTGGAGCAGGCGGTGGTCCGTCCCCGTCACATCGAGGTGCAGGTCGTCGCGGACAAGACGGGGGAGACCGTCCACCTGTTCGAGCGCGACTGCTCCGTGCAGCGACGTCACCAGAAGGTCGTCGAGATCGCTCCCGCGCCGAACCTCGACGACGGCATCCGGACGGCGCTGCACGGGTACGCGATCGCCTTCGCCCGCTCGATCGGGTACGAGAACGCCGGGACGGTGGAGTTCCTGCTGGAGACGGCGGGGGAGCGCACCGGCGAGGTGGTCTTCATCGAGATGAACCCGCGCATCCAGGTCGAGCACACGGTCACCGAGGAGGTCACGGACGTCGACCTCGTGCAGACGCAGATGCGGATCGCGGCGGGGGAGACGCTCGAGGGCCTCGGCCTCACGCAGGACCGCATCCATCTCCGCGGAGCGGCGCTGCAGTGCCGTATCACGACGGAGGACCCGACGCAGGGATTCCGCCCAGACACGGGCAAGATCACGACGTATCGCTCTCCCGGCGGGGCAGGCGTCCGCCTCGACGGCGGCACGGTCCACCAGGGTGCGCAGATCAGCCCCCACTTCGACTCGATGCTCTCCAAGCTGACCTGCCGTGGTCGCGACTTCCCCGCCGCCGTCGCGAGGGCGCGTCGCGCGCTGGCCGAGTTCCGCATCCGTGGCGTCGCGACGAACATCCCTTTCCTGCAGGCGCTGCTGGAGGATGAGGCGTTCATCGCCGGCGACGTCAGCACCTCCTTCATCGATGAGCGCCCGGAACTGCTGCGCGGACGCGTCTCCAAGGACCGCGGGACCAAGCTGCTCAACTGGCTCGTCGACGTGACCGTCAACAAGCCGCACGGACAGCACCCCGGTACGGCGGATCCGCGCACGAAGCTGCCCACGATCGACCTCTCCGCCGCTCCGGCCACCGGGTCGAGGCAGCGGCTGCTCGAGCTCGGGCCCGAGGGCTTCGCGAACGCCCTGCGGCAGCAGACCGGCCTCGCGATCACGGAGACGACGTTCCGTGATGCGCACCAGTCGCTTCTCGCGACGCGCGTGCGAACCCGCGACCTCGTCGCGGCCGCACCCTATGTCGCCAGGCTCACCCCCGGGCTGCTCTCGGTCGAGGCATGGGGCGGTGCGACCTACGACGTCGCCCTCCGCTTCCTCGGCGAGGATCCATGGGAGCGACTGGACAAGCTGCGCGCCGCGCTCCCGAACATCGCGATCCAGATGCTGCTGCGCGGACGCAACACGGTGGGGTACACGCCGTACCCGACCGCCGTGACGGATGCCTTCGTGCAGGAGGCGGCGTCCAGCGGCATCGACATCTTCCGGATCTTCGACGCGCTGAACGACGTCGGCCAGATGCGCCCGGCGATCGACGCTGTCCGTGCGACGGGCTCCGCCGTCGCGGAGGTGGCGCTGTGCTACACCGGTGACCTGCTGAACCCGGCTGAGGATCTTTACACCCTCGACTACTACCTGCGTCTGGCCGAGCAGATCGTCGGGTCCGGTGCGCACATCCTCGCGATCAAGGACATGGCCGGCCTTCTCCGGCCGGCGGCCGCGGCGAAGCTCGTCAGTGCGCTGCGCGAGCGCTTCGACCTGCCCGTGCACCTGCACACGCACGACACCCCCGGCGGCCAGCTCGCCACGCTGCTCGCCGCCAGCGCCGCGGGCGTGGATGCCGTCGATGCGGCGTCGGCACCGCTTTCCGGAACGACCAGCCAGCCCTCGCTGTCGTCGCTGGTCGCCGCCCTCGCCCACACCGATCGCGACAGCGGGATCGAGCTGTCGGGAGTCAACGACCTGGAGCCGTATTGGGAGGCGGTGCGCAACACCTACGCTCCGTTCGAGTCCGGTCTGCCGGGTCCCACGGGCCGCGTCTACCACCACGAGATCCCCGGCGGTCAGCTCTCCAACCTGCGCCAGCAGGCGAAGGCGCTCGGTCTCGCTCAGGACTTCGAGCTCATCGAGGACATGTACGCCGCCGCCGACCGCATCCTCGGACGAGTTCCGAAGGTGACTCCGTCGTCCAAGGTGGTGGGCGATCTCGCTCTGCACCTGGCCGCGGTGAAAGCCGACCCTGCCGACTTCGAGGCCAACCCCGAGAAGTACGACGTGCCGGACTCGGTGGTCGGCTTCATGGCGGGCGAGCTGGGAGATCTGCCTGGCGGATGGCCGGAGCCGTTCCGGAGCAAGGTCCTCGCCGGCCGGGAGGTCCGTCCGTCGCTGACCAGCATCAGCGCCGAGGACGAGGAGCAGCTCGCAGGCTCGAGCGCGTCCAGGCGCGAGCGGCTCAATCAGCTGCTCTTCCCGGCGCCGACGCGCGAGTACGCCCAGACCAGGGAGCTCTTCGGAGACCTCTCGGTCCTCGACACCAGCGACTACCTCTTCGGGCTGATGCAGGGGCAGGAGCACCTGATCGAGATCGACCGCGGCGTCCAGCTGTACGTCGGTCTCGAAGCGATCGGCGATGCCGACGACAGGGGGATGCGCACGGTCATGACGACGCTGAACGGTCAGCTCCGCCCGGTCTTCGTCAGAGACCGCTCGGTCGCCGTCGACGCGCACGAGGTCGAGAAGGCTGACACGTCCAAGCCCGGTCAGGTGGCCGCACCGTTCTCGGGTGTGGTCACGCTGAAGACCGAGGTCGGCGCCGTCGTGAAGGCGGGTGCGCCGGTCGCGTCCATCGAGGCCATGAAGATGGAAGCCGCCATCACGGCCCCCGTCGACGGGGTGGTGGAGCGGCTCGCCATTGCGGCGACGGCGCAGGTGGATGCCGGTGATCTTTTGGTCGTCATCCGCCCCGGCCAGTAATCTTGTGCGGGCGAGACGCTCGCACAAGGCTTTCTGGGAGTTGATGCAGTGACTGCGAAGAAGAACACGGATCCGGCAGAGGACGACTCGCTGGGTGTGCTCGACGACGCCGCATCGCTGGATACCACCGGCATCGGCATCCTGGGTGGCACGGCTCAGGTCAATGTCGCGATCCCCACAGGAGACGATGACGACCTGGTCGACGACTCTGTGATCGACGGAGAGGTCGTCTCGGATCTCATCATCGATGAGGTCGAAGGCTCCTCGGGCGTCGGCCGTATCGACGACGAGGCCTTCGACATCGTCATCGAACTCCCCGCGGACGAGCTTCCCGAGGCTCTGCCTACGCCGGCAGCGCCTCGGGACAGTGCGGAGGACGTCGAGCAGGCGGGCCCCGCAACGGCGGCGAGTGCCGACCCGGCGCCGGTGACGGCGGAGATCGTCGAGCAGCCAGAGTCGTCACCCGAGCCCGAGCCGGAACCTGTCGTCGTCCCCCCGTCGAAGAGCGCGCCGAAGCCCGCCGCGGCGAAGGCGAAGGCGAAGGCGAAGACCGAGCCGGCAGCGGCTGCGGCACCCGCTCCGGTTCCGGAGCCGGTGGCCGAGAACGCTCTCGCCGCGGCAGGGGATGCCGCAGGCACCGCACCGTCGGAGCCTGCGGATGTCTCCGGATCCTCCTGGGCGGACGCCCTGCAGAAGGCGGCGAACGGCTCGGCGGCGGCTTCGGCTCCGGAGAGCCCTGAATCGGCATCCGACGCCGAAGCAGGGGATGTGCCAGAGCCGGTCCCCACGCCAGAGCCGGCACGTGCCGCCGATCAGGCGGCGCCGCGCGCGAAGGCGGACACGCATGCGGCACTCGCCCCGAAGCCCGTCGCCGCCCCCGCGGAGGTCGAGCTCGCCTCACGTCGCATCGACGACCAGCGCGGACAGGCCTCCCGCGAATCGGCCGACCTGCTCACGGCGGATCGCCTGCTGGATCCGCATCAGCTGACCAAGCCGGAGCCGGAAGGCGCCTGGAGCCACTTCCTCTACACCGTCTCGGGGCGCCGGATCAACATCGGCGACGGGAAGAAGGCCAAGGCCCGCAAGGCGCTCACGGCGCGGATCGCCGGCTCGCTGCCTGGTGGTGCCCGGTTCGTCCCTGTGCTCTCGCGCAAGGGAGGAGTGGGCAAGACCACCGTCACCGCGCTGCTCGGCATGGCGCTGGCGGATGCCAGGGACGATCGGGTGATCGCGGTCGACGCGAATCCCGACCGGGGAACGCTCGCGGCGCGCATCGTCGGTGCCCACGGCAAGTCCGTCCGTGACCTCGTCCGCGCGCGCGGCGAGGTGCGCGGCTACCACGACCTCTCCGCGATCGTCGCGCGCGATGTCACGCGGCTGGACGTGCTGGCCTCCGACGCCGATCCGCGCATCGCGGATGCCTTCGGCGACGCCGACTACCGGGACGTGGCCGACGTCGCCGCGCACTACTACTCGCTCGTTCTCACGGATACGGGAACCGGCATCGTGCACTCCGTCATGGGGGCCACCCTGGACCTCGCCGACCAGCTCGTCATCGTGTCGGGTCTCAGCGTGGACGAGGCGCGGCTCGCCTCCGAGACACTGACCTGGCTCGAGGCGAACGGCTACGCCGAGCAGGCCCGTCGCGCGATCGTCGTGCTCAACCAGTCCACGCCAGGCAGCCCGCTGGTGCGGCTGACGGAGCTCGAGACGCATTTCGCCACCAGGGCGGGCCATGTGATCCGCATCCCGTACGATGCCCAGATCGCCGGCGGTGGACCGATCGTTTTCGCCGCGCTCCAGCCCGAGACGCGCAACGCCGCCCGCGAGCTGGCTGCGCTCCTCGTCGAGGGCCTGCGGGCGGACGCCGCCTGATGGCCGTCCGTGAGATCCGCCTGTTCGGCGACCCGGTGCTGCGCACGGTCTGCGCCCCGATCGAGACGATCGACGAAGGGGTGCGCGCGCTCGTCGCCGACCTCGTCGACACGGTAGAGCTGCCTGGTCGAGCCGGCGTGGCGGCGAATCAGATCGGCGTCGCCGTTCGGGCCTTCAGCTACAACATCGATGGCGACATCGGCTACGTCCTCAACCCCGTGCTCGTCGAGGTGCGGGGAGAGCCCGTCCCCACCGGAGAAGGCTGCCTGTCGGTGCCGGGTCTCTGGCACGATGCGATCCGCTACCCGTGGGCGCGCGTCGAAGGCATCGACCTGGATGGCGACCCCGTCATCCTGGAGGGGGAGGGGCTGCTCGCCCAGGCGCTGCAGCACGAGACCGATCACCTCGACGGCAAGGTCTATCTCTCCCGCCTCGATCCTGAGACGCGCAAGCTCGCCATGCGCGAGGTCCGCGAGAGCGGCTGGTTCTGAGACGGATCGAGGCGATGCCGAACGGCACCGCCTCGATCCGATCCTCGTGGGTGGTTCAGCCGCCGAGCGCGACGTTCGTGGTCTGCACGGGCTCGTCGTAGATCGCCGAGATCTCGTCGGCGAAGTCCGAGACGATCACGTTGCGCTTGATGGACAGCTTCGGCGTCAGGTGTCCGGATGCCTCGGTCCACTCGCTGCCCAGGATCGTGAACTTCCTGATCGATTCCGCGCGCGACACGGTCGCGTTCGCCGCGTCGACGGCGCGCTGCACCTCGGCCCGCACTGCGGGGTCCTTGGCCGCCTGTGCGAGCGTCATGGACGCGTCGAGGCCGTTGTTCCCCAGCCAGGTGGGGAGCATCTCGGGGTCGAGCGTGATGAGCGCCGAGATGAACGGCTTCTGATCGCCGACGACGACCACCTGGCCGATGACCGGGTTCGCCCTGATCGGGTCCTCGAGGGCCGCGGGGGTGACGTTCTTCCCGCCCGCGGTGACGATGATCTCCTTCTTGCGCCCGGTGATCGTGAGGAATCCCTCGGAGTCGAAGGAGCCGATGTCCCCGGTGCGGAACCAGCCGTCGTCGAACGCCTCCGCGGTCGCCTGCGGGTTGTTCCAGTACTCCTTGAAGACGTTGATGCCGGTGATCTCGATCTCGCCGTCCTCGGCGAGGCGGACGCCCACACCGGGGAGGGCCGGACCCACCGTGCCGATCTTGGACTTGTCGGCGAGGTTCACGGTCGCGGGAGCCGTCGTCTCGGTGAGCCCGTAACCCTCGAGGATCGTGACGCCGAGGCTGTGGAAGAAGTGCCCGAGCCGAGGTCCGAGCGGGGCGGAGCCGGAGATCGCGTAGGTCACGTTGCCGCCCATGGCGGCCCTGATCTTCGAGAGCACGAGCCGGTCGAGCACCGCGAAGCGCATCTTGAGCCCGAACGGCACCTTCTTCCCCGCCTCGACGAGCTGCGAGTGCTCGATGGCGGCCGCAGCGGCGGCGCGGAAGATCTTGCCCTTGCCGCCCGTCTCCGCCTTCTGCTCGGAGGAGTTGTAGACCTTCTCGAACACGCGGGGGACCGCGAGGAGGAAGGTCGGCTTGAAGGATCCGAGTGCGGGGAGCAGCTGCTTGGTGTCCGGCTGGTGGCCGGTGCGCACGCCGGCGTGCACATCGAGGATCGAGATGAACCGCGCGAACACGTGCGCCGTCGTGATGAACAGCACGGTCGAAGCGCCCGGCGTGGTGACGACGGCCTCGAGCGACTTCGCCGCATTGCGCGCCAGTTCGACGAAGTTGCTGTGCGTCAGCACGCATCCCTTCGGTCGCCCGGTCGACCCGGAGGTGTAGATGAGGGTGGCGATGTCGCTGCCGACGGCGAGGTTGCGCCTGCGCTCGATCTCGGCATCCTCGACCTCGGCGCCCTGTGCCGTGAGCGTCGCGATCGCGCCGAGGTGCATCTGCCACACCTCGCGGATCAGCGGAAGGTCGCCGCGGACCTCATCGACGCGCTGGAAGTGCTCTGCCGACTCGACGATCAGGGCGACCGCCCCGGAGTCCTCCATGATCCACTGGATCTGCGCGGGGGAGCTCGTCTCGTAGATCGGCACCATCACCGCGCCGGCATAGAACAGGGCGAAGTCGATCAGCGTCCATTCGTACGTCGTGCGGGCGAGGAATCCGACCTTGTCACCGGGCTGGATGCCCGCTGCGACGAAGCCCTTCGCCAGTGCGATGACGGCGGTCTGGAAGTCGGCGGCGGTGATATCGCGCCAGCCGTCGCCCTGGGGGACCGAGAAGAGCGCGAGAGCGGGGGTCGCCTGGACGCGCTTGACCAGGAGGTCGGTGATGTTCGCATCTGGGTCGGCGGGGACGATCGCGGGGACTTCGAACTTGACCACGGCAGCTCCTTCGGTACCGGCCGGAACGGGTTGGGTTCGAGTCTATGGCATGGGATCGGGTCGCGCGCGCTGTGGAACTGAGTCGCACGCTCGTGCGGGCGCTAGACTTCACAGCGATGTTCTACTGGCTGATGAAGTACGTGGTGATCGGCCCCATCGTCAAGGCCGTGTTCCGGCCGTGGATCGTGGGCCGGAGCAACGTGCCGAAGAGCGGTCCCGCGATCCTTGCGAGCAATCATCTCTCGGTCTCCGATTCGGTGTTCCTGCCTCTCATGATCGATCGCTCCGTCTCCTTCCTGGCCAAGAGCGACTACTTCACCGGGCGCGGCATCAAGGGCTGGGCCACCAGGGTGTTCATGAAGGCGACGGGGCAGATTCCCATCGACCGCTCGGGCGGCAAAGCGTCGGAGGCGTCCTTGAACGCAGGGCTCCAGGTCCTCGGACGCGGTGACCTGCTCGGCATCTACCCGGAAGGCACCCGCAGCCCCGACGGCAGGCTCTATCGAGGGCGAACCGGTATCGCCAGGATGGCGCTGGAGGCCAAGGTGCCGGTCATCCCGGTGATCATGGTGGACACCGACACCGCCATGCCGATCGGTCAGGCGATCCCGAACGTGATGCGGGTCGGCATCGTGATCGGCGAACCGCTCGACTTCTCGCGTTACGCAGGCATGGAGAACGACAGGTATATCCTGCGTTCCGTGACCGACGAGATCATGATCGCGCTGCAGCGACTCGGCGAGCAGGAGTACGACGACGTGTACGCCTCGACGGTCAAGGACCGCTCGCCAGCGCGACGCACGTCCTGAGGGTGAGCGGCGCCCCACTAAGCTGAGGGCATGCCGACAACGCACGATCTCGACGCCTGGCGCTCCCTCCCGATCAAGCAGCAGCCGCAGTGGCCCGACGCCGAGCGCGTCGTCGAGGTCTCGTCGCAGATCGCAGCGCTCCCGCCTCTCGTCTTCGCCGGTGAGGTCGACAATCTCCGTGACCGACTCGCGCGTGCGGCATCCGGGCAGGCGTTCCTGCTCCAGGGCGGCGATTGCGCCGAGACCTTCGCCGGCGCCACCGCCGAGCAGATCCGCAACCGCATCAAGACGGTGCTGCAGATGGCCGTCGTGCTGACCTACGGCGCATCGATGCCGGTGGTGAAGATGGGGCGGATGGCAGGCCAGTTCGCCAAGCCCCGGTCCAGCGACAGCGAGACCCGGGGCGAGGTCACGCTTCCGGCATACCGCGGCGACATCGTCAACGGATTCGACTTCACCGAGGGCTCGCGTCAGGCGGACCCCGCGCGTCTCCTCCAGGGCTACCACACGGCGGCATCCACCCTGAACCTCATCCGCGCCTTCACGCAGGGCGGCTTCGCGGACCTTCGCGAGGTGCACTCGTGGAACAAGGGCTTCGCGCAGAACCCTGCCAATCAGCGCTACGAGCGGATGGCGGCCGAGATCGATCGCGCCATCAAGTTCATGGAGGCGGCGGGCGCCGACTTCGACGAGCTCAAGCGCGTCGAGTTCTTCACCGGGCACGAGGGCCTGCTGATGGATTACGAGCGCCCGATGACCCGTATCGACTCGCGCACGGACACGCCGTACAACACCTCGGCGCACTTCCTCTGGATCGGCGAGCGTACGCGCGAACTGGACGGCGCGCACGTCGACTACTTCTCGAAGATCCGCAACCCGATCGGTGTGAAGCTGGGACCGACCACCACACCGGAGACGGCTCTCGCCCTCATCGACAAGCTCGACCCGCACCGTGAACCGGGAAGGCTCACGTTCATCACTCGGATGGGCGCCGGGAAGATCCGCGACGCTCTGCCGCCGCTCCTGGAGGCGGTCAAGGAAGCAGGTGCGACGCCGCTGTGGGTCACCGACCCCATGCACGGCAACGGGATCACGACGCCGACCGGCTACAAGACGCGCCGCTTCGACGACGTCGTCGACGAGGTCCGTGGCTTCTTCGAGGCGCACCGCCAGGTGGGCACCTTCCCTGGCGGCATCCACGTGGAGCTCACCGGCGACGATGTCACCGAGTGCCTCGGCGGCTCGGAGCACATCGACGAGGCCGACCTCGCCACGCGCTACGAGAGCCTGTGCGACCCGCGCCTGAACCACATGCAGTCGCTGGAGCTGGCCTTCCTCGTCGCCGAGGAGCTCGCTGCGGCGCAGGGGCGCTGAACGACGGCGAAGGGCCCGGAACACTCGTTCCGGGCCCTTCGTCCATCCCGCACTCGAGACGGTCGGCGTCTCAGAGCCCAGGGGTCAGGGTGATGGTCGCCCCGGGCAGGGCCTCGTCGTCTGGATCGACACCGCGGACGCGGTAGATGTCCCAGTAGCCGCCGCCGAAGGGCAGTTCCAGATCGTCGATGCCGGCGTTGACCTCGAATCCGAGGCCTTCGAGCTCTGCGACGGCGTCCCGGATCGTCCAGCCGACGACGTCAGGGATCGCGATCGGCTTCGGGCCGAGCGAGACGATGAGGGTGACCTCCTCGCCGGGGCGCCACGAGCCCTTCTCAGCTCGGTCGGCGATGCCGATCACGGCATCCTTCGCGATGTCGTCGTTGTACTGCTTCGTGGCCTCGGAGTTCACGGTGAGGCGGACGGCCTCGAGCGCGGCGGTCGCCTCTGAGACCGAGTCTCCGGTGACGTCCGGAACAGCGCCGAGGGAGACCTGGATGACGGCGGAGTCGTCCTCGAAGACCTCGCATCCTTCTGCGCACTCGTGGAGGTCTCCGCCGGCTCGCGGCGTGACCTTCACATTGATCACCGAGCCCGCAGCGGTGCGAGAGGAGAAGTACTCCTCGTTCTCGCCGATGTTGATCCTCGCGTCGCTGAGGATCGTGCGCACCTCGTCCTCCGTCTTGCCGGCCAGGGCGTCGAGGGTGTGAGCGGCAGGGCCGTCGGAGATGAAGACGGTCACCTCAGCGCCCTTGTCCAGGCGCTCTCCTGGCTCGGGGTCGGTGCGGATCGTCTGGCCCGCATCCACCTCGATCGAGTTCTCATGGGCCTCGACAGCGACGAGCTCCTGCTCGGACAGCATCTCCTGCGCCGTGGCGAAGTCGGTGCCGCGGACGTCGGGCACAGCGACGAGTGAACCGGGGCCCGATCCGAACCACCAGCCGACGCCTCCGGCGAGGGTCGCGAGGAGGAGGACGAACGCCAGCAGGAAAGCGCCCCTGGCCCGCCGCTTGGATGCGCGGCGACGCAGTAGCGTCGCGTTGTCGACCGCCGCGGTCACCGCCACCGGTTCGGTGGTCGGCCCGGCGATCGTGCCAGGGAGGATCTTGGTGACGTCGCCGGAATCGAGCGTGGAGCGGGCCGGGGGAGCGGTCGCGGCCGCGACCTGGGGGGCGATGCCGAGATCGCGTTCGATCTCACGGAGCCGGTCGAGCATCGCCTGAGCATCGTCAGGACGGTCCTGCGGGGAGCGCTCGGTCGCCCACAGCACGAGTTCGTCGAGCTGCTCCGGCACGGAGGCGTTGCGGATGCTCGGACGCGGCACCGATTCGGTGGCGTGCTGGAAGGCGATCTGCATGGGCTGCTCGCCCTTGTACGGTTGCTCGCCGACGAGCATCTCGTAGAGCATGATGCCGAGGGCGTAGATGTCGCTGCGGGCATCGGCGGTTCCCCGGGTGACGAGTTCGGGGGCGAGGTAGGCGATCGTCCCGAGCAGCTGCGCACCGGTGGCGGTGTTCGCCGTCGTCGCCCTGGCCAGCCCGAAGTCGCCGATCTTGATTCGGCCGTCCTCGGCGAGGAGCACGTTCTCCGGCTTCACGTCGCGATGCACGATACCGGCGCGGTGCGCGGCTGCGAGGCCGGCGAGCACCGCATCCATGATGGTGATGGTCTGCGGGATCGTGAGGCGACGCTGCTCGCGCATGAGCTCTCGCAGCGTGATCCCGGGGAGGTACTCCATGACCAGGTAGGCGAGCTCGCCGTCCTGGCCCTGATCGAAGACATTGACGACGTGCGGGTCGGCCAGTCGTGCCGCCGCGCGGGCCTCCTGGATGAACCGGCTCTGGAACGCGGAGTCGTCGCTGAGATGCGCGTGCATCACCTTCAAGGCGATGCGTCGTTCGAGGCGGAGGTCGGTGGCGACGTATACGGTGGCCATGCCGCCGCGCGCGATCCTGGCGCGCACACGGTAACGACCGTCGACGAGCCGCCCGATGAGGGGGTCGGCCTGCTGATTCGTCGTCACAGAGAGAGTCTACGGAGAACCACCTGCGAGCCACGGGAACGGCTCGCCCCCGAAGCCCTGCCCGCGGTGATCATCCGTACAGCTCGAGCCACTGGTAGGCCTGCGACTCCCACTGGCCGTAGCGCTCGGGGTACTGCGAGATCTGCACTGCCTGCGCGGCGTCGCTGAAGCTCATCGACTCCCACCCCGGGACGTCCAGGAGGCCGCGCGTGGTCTGGCCGTTGGGGTCGGACTCGCCGCCGAAGAACGCGCGGATGGCGTATCCCCGGTGTCGGATCTCCTCCGGCGTGCCCCAGCCTTGGCTCGGCCGCTGCTGGAAGAGCCCGAGCGAGTCGCGGTCGCCCCAGTCGAGGTTGCGCAGCCACGACTCGACCATGCTCGTCGCGAGGGCGATCGCGATGCCGCGGTCGGACACGCCGAGCTCACGGCCGATCCGGATGATCAGCGCAGCGTTCTCCGCCTGCTTCGCGTTGAGCGCGTGATCGCCGGAGGAGGGGATGGCCAGGCGCTGGCCGGGGTAGATGATCGACGACGCGGAGAGGCCGTTCGCGGCCAGCACCGCCGAAGTGGTCGTGCCATGCGCGCGTGCGATGGCGGACACCGTGTCGCCCTTCGCCACGACATGCGTGGACCCGGTGGAGGAGGTCGCCGTCGGTGCGGCGGCAGCCGGCTTCGCAGCAGCGGGTGCCGAGAGGGTGAGGACCTGGCCGGGGTGGATGAGGGAGGAGCCGGTGAGTCCGTTCCAGGCCAGGACGTCCTTCGTTCGGAGGCCGAAGCGCTGTGCGATCGCCCAGACGGTATCGCCCTGTTTCACGGTGTACGAAGCGGGTGCCTGTCCCGCACTCAGGGCGAGGCCTCCCATCGGACGCGGCACCGCCGTCAGGTCGACCGTGCTGATCGCACCGGTCTCCGCTGCGGTCGCAGGGGTTCCGGTGAGGACGCCGGCGAGCGTTCCGATGATGGCCGCCGGTGTGGCGATCGGATGGCGTCTGGCTGTTCCGCGCAGCGTCTGACTCATGGTGTTCCCCCTCATGTGCCCTCAACACGCTGTCACGGATGTATATGCAAGTCAACAGGAGTTACTGCTGTGACACATGTGAACAATGGGGCGAAGTGCGATCGATGCCACGAGGTGAGATAGTTGCATCGTGCCTGAGAACGCCCCTGCGACGACCCCGACCGACTGGCTGACCCTTCCCGACCTCGTCGAGGTCCTCGGCGAATCGCTGGGGCGGGTGCGTCGCCTGCTCGACGAGCATCATCTCGTCGGGGTGCGTCGTGACGGCGTCTTCGCGGTGCCCTCGGTTTTCATCGTCGACGGGCATCCGCTCTCGTCGCTGCGGGGGACGATCATCGCGCTTCAGGACGCCGGCTTCAGCGACGACGAGGTCGTCGACTGGCTTCTCAGCCCGGAGGAGACCATGGGGCGCACGCCGATCGAGGCATTGCTGGCCGGGCACAAGAGCGAGGTCAGGCGCGTCGCGCGCACTCTCGCCTGACCCGCGCCGTCACGACGCGCGGCGGGTCGCCTGTCCGGCGAGATCGCGGAGCCGCTCGACGGCATCGCGCTGCAGCAGTGCATCGTCCAGTACGCGCAGCGCTGTCGTCGCGTACTCGGCGATCAGCGCTTCGACGCGATCGAGCGCACCGCTCTCGCTGATCGTGCGCTGAAGCCCGGCGATGACGTCGGCGCCGAGCCCGCGGTCTCCCAGAAGGGCATCCAGTGCATCCCGTGCTGCGCCGTCGATCCGCTCCCTGGTGAAGGCGACGAGCACGGTGCGCTTCCCCTCGCGCAGATCGTCGCCGGATGGCTTGCCGGTGACGCTCTCGTCGCCGAACACGCCCAGGATGTCGTCACGCAGCTGGAACGCCATCCCCACCGGGTTCCCGAACCGGCGCAGCGCGCTCTGCTGTCCAGCATCCGCTCCGGCGAGGAGGGCGCCGAGCAGGAGCGGCTCCTCGATGCTGTACCGCGCGGACTTCAGCGAGATCACGCGCAGGGCGCGATCGGCGTGCTCGTCGAGCGGGCTGACGCTCCAGGCCGACTCCTCGGCGATGTCCAGGAACTGCCCGATCGTCACGTCGCGGCGCATCCGGGCGTACTCCCGGCGGACCGCGTCGGCGTTCGGATGCTCGGCGATCGATTCCTCGAGGAGATCGTCGCTCCACGCGACGAGCAGATCGCCGAGGAGGATCGCGCCGGCGCGGCCGAACGCTTCCGCGTCGCCGCTCCACCCTTCTGCGATGTGACCGGCCTCCAGCGCCCGATGAGCGGCCGGTCGGCCCCGCCGCGTGTCGGAGTTGTCGATGAGGTCGTCGTGCACGAGCGCGGCGGACTGGAAGATCTCCAGAGCGGCGCACACGCCCCAGAGCGCATCGGGTTCTGCGGCCATGTCGTCGGCATGGCGCGCCACGGCCTGCCAGCCCGCATGACAGAACCGCGCCCGCAGGCGCTTGCCGCCCTGCAGGGTCCGCTCGGCGGCGTCGATGAAGCGGATGCCGTCCGGACCGTACTCTCCGGCCTGCGCGCGAATGCCGGAGAGGAAAGACGTCAGGCGGGCTTCGACGGCGTCGACGACGGTGCGGGAGGAGGTGGAAGGCACGCGTCCAGCCTAGGGTGAGAAGCACGGCGAGCTCTCAGCCGATCTCTAGCCTGTCGCGCCGCGCGCGAGTAGACTTTAAGACACTCAACCCGAGGGGGACGGAATGCCACTCTCCGAACAGGAGCAGCGTCTGCTCGACGAGATGGAACGCCATCTCCTCCAGAACGACGCCGATGTCGTCAGCGCGCCGACCGGCGATCGTGTACTGAGCTATCGCAATCTCGTCTACGGCGCCCTCCTGCTGCTGGCCGGCATCGGTGCGCTCGTCGTCGGTGTCGCGCTCGGCAAGGATCTCGGGTTCGTCGCCGTCATCATCGGGGTCGTCGGCTTCCTCGCGATGCTGGGTGGCGTGATGATCGCCGTCACCCCGATCCGTCGCACCACTCCTGTCGCCCCCAAATCCTCGTCGCGGGGGAACGCGTCTTCCTCGAGTTTCATGGATCGAATGAACGACCGATGGGATCGCCGCCAAGAAGGCCGCTGACCTCTCCACTTCTCTCCACGAAGAAGCCCGGATGCTCTGAGCATCCGGGCTTCTTCGCGTTCGGCCCCGATTCCTGACGCGTTGGTCCTCCACTGGCGCTCCACCAGCCCTCCACTCCGCTCCACTCGCCGTCTCCCCCGGAATCCCGGGGGAGCGCGGCGATGGTGTGCGCCGATGTGGCAAGATTCCTGCATCCGGTCGTAGGAAAGTGGAGCAAAGTGGAGTAAAGTGGGGAATACCTCGGGTTGGCCGGACGCAGAGGGGGTGTAGGCCGATGTTGCTGGGAACGCACGCTCCGAAGCTCGACGACAAGGGCCGTGTGATCCTCCCCGCCAAATTTCGTGAAGACCTGGGTGGCGGCATCGTCGTCACGCGTGGTCAGGAGCGTTGCCTCTACGTCTTCAGCACGGCCGAGTTCGAGGCGATGCACGAGCGGATCCGTCAGGCTCCGCTCAGCAACAAGCAGGCCCGTGACTTCCTGCGCATGTTCCTCTCGGGGGCGAGCGCGGAGATGCCGGACAGCCAGAACCGCATCACCATCCCCGTTCACCTCCGCCAGTACGCGGGGCTCGAGAAGGAGCTCATCGTCACCGGCGTCGGCGCACACGCCGAGATCTGGGATGCCGCGGCCTGGAACGCCTACCTCGAAGGAAACGAGGAATCGTACGCAGAACTGGAGCAGGAGGTGATTCCGGGATTGTTCTGACCCTCGGCTGTGATGCCCCGCCGCTCCCGCCCCGACACACTTCCCCGGTGCCGGGTCGAGACGCGGAGGGGGATCAGGGTCGAAGGTCACCCGAAGAGATCATGAGCATTCGCGACATCCACACCCCCGTGCTCCTCGAGCGCTGCATCGAGCTGCTGGCTCCCGCCCTGCAGCACGACGGCGCCGTGCTCGTCGATGCCACTCTCGGCATGGGCGGGCACACCGAGGCGTTCCTGGAGCGCTTCCCCAAGCTCAGGGTGGTCGGCCTCGACCGCGACACGGACGCCCTGCGTATCGCCTCGGAGCGCCTGGCACGCTTCGGTGACCGGGTCTCCTTCGTGCACACCGTGTACGACGAGATCGGCCTGCACGCGCACGGCGCCTCCGGCATCCTCTTCGACCTCGGGGTCTCCTCGCTGCAGCTCGACGAAGCCGATCGCGGTTTCGCCTATGCCAAGGACGCGCCGCTGGACATGCGGATGGACCAGACCAAGGGCACCACGGCTGCGGAGGTGCTCGCCACCTACAGCGAGGGGAACCTCCGCCGCATCTTCGAGCGCTACGGCGAGGAGAAGCTCGCCGCCCGCTACGCGCGCTTCATCGTGCAGTCCAGGGATGCTCAGCCGCTGGAGCGTTCAGGGCAGCTCGTCGAGCTCCTCGTCGCGGCGACTCCCGCTGCTGCACAACGCGCAGGGCACCCGGCCAAGCGCGTCTTCCAAGCGCTGCGGATCGAGGTCAACAGCGAACTGAGCGTGCTGGCGGACGCCATCCCCTCGGCCATGGATGCGCTGAGCATCGACGGGCGCATCGTCGTGATGGCGTACCAGTCGCTGGAGGACCGTCTCGTCAAGCAGGCGTTCGCTGCCGCATCCGCATCGACGGCGCCCGCGGGGCTCCCGGTGGAGCTCCCGGAGCACGCGCCGCGATTCCGGATGCTCACCAAGGGCGCCGAACTGGCGGACGACGAAGAACGGGCTCGCAATCCGAGGGCCATCCCCGTGCGACTGCGCGCGGCTCAGAAGCTGAGGGAGGCGTCATGAGCGCTGAAGCAGTCCTCCTGCCCGAGCACACGCGTCCGGAGCGCCGCCGTTCGCTGCGACCGCTCGAGGCGCCGGCGCCTCGCCGTCGACCCAAGCTCGTCTACGCCGTCATCGCGCTCGGCGGTGCCGCGCTGATCGCCCTGGCCCAGATCGGCCTCACGATCGCCACCACGCAGGATTCCTTCGTCCTCAAGGACCTCACCTCGCAGAACAGGGCGCTGACCCTGGAGGCACAGGCCCTCGAGGACACGCTCGCGGGCGTCAGCTCGCCGCAGGCTCTGGCGACGAAGGCCTCCGAGCTGGGCATGGTCGTCGCCGGGAGCGCCTCGTACCTGCGACTGAGCGACGGCGCCGTCGCCGGAGCCGGCTCCGACGCCGGCTGGGTGTCCAGCGTCAACCCCGCAGGCTCCGGCGCCGTGGCCAACGCGCTCCTCGACGCCAAGGTTCCCGCGGCTCCCGCCCAGGAGACCGCGGCGGAGACACCGGCATCCGACCTCCCCGCCACCCTGGAACAGGGCCTTCCGACACCGAGCACGCACTGATCAGGAGATGACATGACCACGCGCGCAACCCGAGGATCCCGCCGTCGCACCGTCGTCGCCCTCGCCGTGGTCCTCGCGGTCATCGGGGCGTTCCTCGTGCGCCTCGTCGACATCCAGGTGGTCAATGCCGCCGATCATGTCGAAGACTCGCTGTCGACGGGAAATCTCGGCACGACGACGACGCTCGCTGGCAACCGGGGAAGCATCGTCGACGCGCAGGGAACGGTGCTCGCCTCCAGCACTTTGGTCTACGACGCACAGCTCGATCCCTATCTCATCTCCCATCTCGAGGCCGAGGGCGAGGAGCCCATGCCGTGGGCCGAGGCGTCCGAGCGGATCGCTGCGATCACAGGACAGAGCGGCGAGGACGTACGCGCGCTCGTCGCCGGTGCACTGGAGAAGAACGAGAAGTCGCGATACGTGCAGCTGAAGAAGGGACTGACGACCGATCAGTACCTCCAGCTCCGCGAACTCGGCCTCTCCGTCTACCTCGCCATGCCGTCGCGGTCGGTCCGCGTCTATCCGAACGGCGCCGTGGCGGGCAACATCGTCGGGTTCCTTGACGGTGCGGGCGATGCCCAGTACGGCGTGGAGAAGCTCGCCGACCAGTGCCTGACGGCTGACGACGGCTCGCGCACCTACCGTGTCGGCAAGGATGGCGTCGTCATCCCCGGCAGCGAGACGACCACGGAGGCCGTCGACGGGGGCACCGTGCAGCTCACGCTCAACAGCGATCTGAACTGGTACCTGCAGCAGATGATCGCCGAGGAGGCGCAGAAGCAGGGCGCCGCCAGCGCGACCGCGACCGTCGTCGAGGTGAAGACCGGCAAGATCAGGGCGGCCGCCGAATGGCCCGCCGTCGACCCCAACGACATCGACGCGACGAACATGACCTACTGGACGTCGCAGATCTTCTCCGCGCAGTTCGAGCCCGGATCGACGTTCAAGGCCATCACTGCCGCGACGGTCATCGATCAGGGCGCAGCGAACTGGTCGACCGGAGTCTCGGCGGAGAGCAGGGAGACCTTCTCCAACGGCGCGGTGATCAACGATCCCTTCCCGCACCCCCGATACGACTACACCCTCGCCGGCGCGCTCATCGACTCGTCGAACGTCGCGCTGTCGAAGTACGGAACGCTCGTCTCTCCCGAGACGCGCTACGACTACCTCGACGCCTTCGGAGTGGGGCACAAGACCGGCATCGGGATCGTCGGCGAGACGGCGGGCACCTTGCATCCTGCGTCCGAGTGGGACAACCAGTCGCTGTACACGACCACGTTCGGGCAGCACTTCACGATCTCCGCAGCCCAGCTCGCGAGTGCCTATCAGACGCTCGCCAACGACGGCGAGCGGATCGATCTCTCGCTCATCGAGTCGTGCACCCAGTCGGACGGCACGGTCGTCGATCAGGCGGAGCCGGAGACCACCAGGGTGATCTCCGAGGACACCGCTTCGCAGGTGCAGCGGATGCTGGAGAACGTCGCTGTGCAGGGCGGTCTCTCCGAGAGGATCGAGGTGCCCGGCTACCGGATCGCCACCAAGACGGGCACGGCGCAGACTCCGAACGGCAACGGCGGATACAAGTCGGGCGTCTACGACGTGAGCATCGTCGGGTTCGCCCCTGCGGAGGATCCTGAGTACGTCGTCGTGATCACGATGGACGAGCCGACTAAGATCAGGACGTCGGCCGCCACCGCCTCCGCCTTCCAGAAGGCGATGACGCAGGTGCTGAAGACGTACCGGGTCCAGCCGTCCACCGAGCCCATGGAAGACCTGCTGCCCAAGTTCAACTGAGTCGGCGAGAGCCGCGCATGGAGAAGTCATGATCGCCCTGTCGCTTGCCCGGATCGCTGCTGTCCTCTCGGGAGAGCTGCGTGTCGCCGGCGGGCACACCCCAGAGACCTTGATCGACGGCATCGTCGACACCGACTCCCGGCAGATGGGGCCCGGTACGGTCTTCGTCGCGAAGCCAGGAGCGGCCACCGACGGCCACAACTTCGTCGCCTCAGCGGCCGAGGCCGGTGCGGCGCTCGCGATCGTCGAGCGTCCTGTTGACGTGGAGATCTCCCAGATCGTCGTTGCGGATGCCGTCGCGGCGCTCGCGGACCTCGCCAAGGAGGTCGTCGCCGTAGTGCGCGCGCTCGGCGGTCTGCGCATCGTGGGGATCACGGGCTCCAACGGCAAGACAACGACCAAGAACATGCTCGGCCGCATCCTCGAAGCCGAGGGCGAGACGGTCGCGCCGATCAACTCGTACAACAACGAGGTCGGTGCGCCCGTGACGATGCTCAGGGTCACCGAGTCGACCCGTTTCCTCGTCAGCGAGTTCGGTGCGAGCGCGCCGGGCCGCATCGCCCACCTCGCGGGTCTCGTCGAACCGGACCTCTCGGTCGTGCTCATGGTCGGCATGGCGCACGCGGGCGGTTTCGGCGGCATCGAAGAGACGGCGAAGGCCAAGTCCGAGCTCGTCGCCGCGACGCGCGAGGGCGGAACGAGCATCCTCAACACGGATGATCCGCGCGTCGCCGCCATGCGCCCGCTCGCCGAGTCCCGGGGGATCACCGTGATCGGCTTCGGACAGGGTGCTGCCGCCGACGTCCGGGCGCGCGACATCGAGGTGTCCGCCGACGGCACCCGGTTCGTCGTGGAGACCCCGGATGCCGCAGCGCTCCCCGTCCGGCTGAACGTCCTCGGTGCGCACCACGTCGGAAACGCCCTCGCGGCCATCGCCGCCGCCGGTGCGCTCGGCGTGCCGGCCGCCGCGGCCATCGAGCGCCTGGAGTCGCTGGAGATCGCTGAGCGGTGGCGCATGCAGCCGCTGGGCAACGAACGCGTTCGGATCATCAACGACGCGTACAACGCCAGCCCCGACTCGATGGCCGCCGCGCTGCGCACCCTCGCACAGATCACCGGCCCGGACGAGCGCACCGTCGCCGTGCTCGGGGCGATGACCGAGCTCGGCGAGGATGCGGGGGAGGAACACGACCGGATCGGTCTCCTCGCGGTACGCCTGAATATCCAGCGCATCGTGGTGGTCGGGCAGGAGGCACGGCGCCTCTTCCTCTCCGCCGTCGGCGAGGGCTCCTGGGACGGCGAGGCCGTGCACCTGACAGATCAGGACGCGGCGTTCGACTACCTGAAGGACGAGCTGCGCGACGGGGACCGTGTGCTCGTGAAATCATCCAATTCCGTGGGCCTCCGGCATCTCGGCGATCGTCTGGGAGAATTGTTCTCGTGAGGTCCCTGCTTATGGCGGCGGCGATATCGCTCGCCTTCACACTCTTCCTGACTCCCGTCTTCCTGCGACTGTTCCGCAAGTGGGGCTGGGGGCAGGTCATCCGCACCCCCGACGCGATCGAGAACCCGAGCCACGAGGCCAAGCGCGGCACGCCGACGATGGGCGGCGTGATCTTCATCGTCGGCACGATCCTCGGCTACTTCGTCGGCATCTACGCCGGCGGCAGCCAGCCGACGATCTCCGCCCTGCTCGTGCTCTGGGTCATGGTGGGCTTCGGCGTGGTCGGCTTCATCGACGATTACATGAAGGTCCGCTCGCAACGCAGCCTCGGCCTCTCCGGATGGCGGAAGATCCTCGGTCAGCTCCTCGTGATCATCCCGTTCGGCATCGTCGCGCTGAACTTCCCGAACAGCTGGGGGCAGACACCCGCGAGCGCCTACATCTCGCTGTTCCGTGACATCCCCTGGCTGAACCTCATGGCCGGCGGTGTGGTCCTCGGCTGGATCCTCTACCTGGCCTGGATCTCCGTGATCGGCGTGGCGACCTCGAACAGCGCCAACCTGACGGACGGACTGGACGGCCTCGCCACCGGAGCCGGCATCTTCATCGTCGGCGCCTACAGCCTCATCGCGTTCTGGCAGTACAACCAGGTCTGCGGGGTGGACATCGACAAGAGCGTGGTGTCGGCCTGCTACGAGGTGCGCGATCCCTTCAGCCTCGCGATTGTCTCGGCCTCCTTCGCGGCGTCGCTCATCGGATACCTCTGGTGGAGCGCACCCAAGGCGAAGGTCTTCATGGGCGATGTCGGCTCGATGGCGATCGGCGGCGTGGTCACCGCGATGGCGATCCTCACCCGCACCGAACTGCTGCTCTTCCTCATCGCCGGCAGCTTCGTCATCTCGTCCGGCTCGGTCATCCTGCAGCGGCTCTACTTCAAGGTCACGCGCGGCAAGCGCATCTTCCTCATGAGCCCCTTCCACCACCACCTCGAGATGCGTGGCTGGCCGGAGGTGACGATCGTGATCCGGCTGTGGATCATCGCCGGGCTTCTCGCGGTCTCGGCCGTCGGCCTGTTCTACGTCGAGTGGCTGAGCCAGGTGTCATGACGACGTCACGACTGGACGGCCTCACCAGCTGGCACGCCGACTGGAAGGGACTGAGAGTCGCCGTCCTCGGTCTCTCCGTCACCGGCTTCGCCGTCGCCGACACGCTCACCGAGCTCGGCGCAGAGGTGCTCGTGCTCTCCGAGAGCGCGAGCGAGGAGTACGAACGCCTCATCCCCGTCATCGGTGCGGCACTCGAGCTCGGTCCGCTGAGTGAGGTGCCAGACGCGCTCCGCGGCTTCGACGCGGATGTCGTCATCGCCTCGCCCGGCTTCCCACCCTCGCATCCGGTCATCCGATGGGCTCAGGAGAGCGGCATCGCGCTCTGGGGCGACGTCGAGCTCGCCTGGCGCGTGCGGGACAAGGTGGTGCGCGCAGACGGCACTCCTGCCGAATGGGTGCTCATCACGGGCACCAACGGCAAGACGACTACGACCCAGCTCACCGCGACGCTGCTCGTCTCCGGCGGCCTCCGCGCAGCCCCGTGCGGCAACATCGGCATCCCCGTGCTCGACGCGGTCCGCGACCCCGCCGGCTTCGACGTGCTCGTCGTGGAGCTCTCCAGCCATCAGCTCTGGTATCTGGGGCAGAGCGCGGCCGTCGCCGAGCTCGTGCCGTACTCGACCGTCTGTCTGAACCTCGCCGACGACCACCTCGTCTGGCACGGCAGTGCGCAGGCCTATCGGGATGCGAAGGCGATCGTCTATCGCAACACCAAGGTCGCCTGCGTGTACAACAAGGCGGACGAGGCCACCCTCAGAATGGTCGAGGACGCCGAGGTCGTCGAGGGCGCACGCGCGATCGGCTTCGACCTCGGCGTGCCGGGCCCGAGTGATCTCGGAGTCGTGGAGGGGATCCTCGTCGATCGCGCGTTCCACGACGACCGCGCGCACAGCGCTCTGGAGCTCACGACGGTAGCCGACCTCCAGCGCACGGGTCTCGCCGCGCCCCATCTTGTGCAGAACATCCTCGCAGCGTCCGCCCTCGCTCGTTCCCTCGGGGTGTCCCCGGCGGCGATCGCAGAGGGCCTCGCGTCCTTCCGGCTCGATGCCCACCGCATCCAGGTCATCGCCACGCACCGCGGCATCACCTGGGTCGACGACTCCAAGGCGACCAACCCGCATGCGGCGGCGTCGTCCGTGCGCGCGTATCCCGGCGCCGTCTGGGTGCTGGGCGGCGATCTCAAAGGCGTCGACATCGCAGAGCTCGTCTCCGAGGTCGGCTCGACCGCTCGCGCTGCGGTGGTGATCGGCGTCGCCCGCGAAGCGGTCGTGACCGCGTTCGGACGACACGCGCCGTCGGTGCCGGTCTTCGAGGTCGACACTGGCGACACTGGAGAGGTCATGAACCGCGTGGTCGAGATCGCGTCGGGGATCGTCGAGGGAGAGGGCACCGTGCTCCTCGCGCCCGCGGCAGCATCCTTCGACCAGTTCACCGGCTACGCGGAACGCGGCCGCCGCTTCGCCGAAGCGGTGCAGGACTGGATCGACCGGGGGAGCGCCGATGACGCAGGTCGCTCGCCCGAAGCGCACTGAGACGACAGGGCTCGCCGCCCGCGTCTCGTTGGGGCGCATCTTCACCCCCGTCTCGACGGAGTTCCTGCTCATCGCCTCCTCGGCGCTGCTGCTCACCGTCTTCGGACTGGTGATGATCATCTCGGCCACCAGTGCCACAGAGGCCGGCACCATGGACACGGCGATCAAGCAGGCGATGTTCGTCGCCGTCGGCCTGCCGATGATGTTCCTCGTCAGCCGGATGCCGCTGACCTGGCTGAAGCGACTGGCCTGGCCGGCCCTGATCGGGGCGACGCTGCTCCAGCTGCTCGTCTTCACCCCGCTGGGTGTCAGCTCCTACGGCAACCAGAACTGGATCGTCATCGCAGGGTTCCAACTGCAGCCGTCTGAGTTCCTGAAGCTCGCGCTGTCGCTGTGGATCGCGTACGTGCTGCTGCGCAAGAAGACGCTGCTGGCCAACTGGAAGCACGTCTTCATCCCCGTGATCCCGGTGTCCCTTCTCGTCATCGGCGCCGTGATGGCCGGAGACGACCTCGGCACGGCGATGGTGCTCGTGCTCGTGCTGCTCGCCTGCCTGTTCTTCTCCGGCGTGAAGCTGCGGCTGTTCATCATCCCGCTCATCCTCGGCGCCGGCGGCGTGCTCTTCTACGCGCTGTCCAGCGAGAACAGGATGCGGCGCATCACCGCGCTCTGCGCGAACGTCGACCCCGCCGTGAACACCGAGTCGTACATCAACGAGTGCTACCAGTCCATCCACGGCATGTGGGGCATGGCGACCGGCGGCGTCTTCGGCCTCGGTCTCGGCAACTCCCAGGAGAAGTACGGCTGGCTTCCTGCGGCATCCAACGACTTCATCTTCGCCATCGTCGGGGAGGAACTCGGGCTCATCGGATGCATCGTCGTGCTGGCGCTGTTCGTCACCTTCGCCGTCGGCGCCTTCCACGTGATCCGCAAGACCGACGACCCGTTCATCCGCGTCGCCGCCGGCGGGATCACGGTCTGGATCATCGGGCAGGCCCTCATCAACATCGGCGTCGTGATCGGCATCTTCCCCGTGATGGGCGTGCCGCTGCCCTTCATGTCCCAGGGCGGCACGGCGCTGCTCTCCGTGCTCCTCGCCTGCGGTGTGCTCCTCGCCTTCGCCCGCACGCTCCCGGCAGCCGAACGGGGTAAGGTCGCACGGTGACCACGTACCTTCTCGCCGGCGGAGGCACCGCCGGCCATGTCAATCCGCTGCTCGCCGTCGCCGACGGCCTGAGAGCGCGCCAGTCGTCCGACGAGCTGCTCGTGCTCGGTACAGCGGAGGGACTGGAAGCCAGGCTCGTGCCCGCGCGGGGCTACGAGCTGCTGATCGTGGACAAGGTCCCGTTCCCGCGCAAGCCGAACGCGCAGGCCGCTCGGTTCCCCGCGCGCTTCCGTCGCGCCGTCCGCCAGGTCCGCGAGCACATCCGCGCGCGCGGCGTCGACGTCGTGATCGGCTTCGGCGGCTACGCCTCGGCGCCCGCGTACGTGGCGGCGCGGCGCGAGGGGATCCCCTTCGTCGTGCACGAGGCGAATGCGAAGCCGGGACTGGCGAACAAGCTCGGCACGCGCGGCGCCGCCGGCGTCGGCGTCGCCTTCGAGGGCACGCCGCTGAAGCATTCCGAGGTCGTCGGCATGCCGCTTCGTCGCGAGGTCGTCCTCCTCGACCGGGCGGCCCTGCGCGACGAAGCGGCCGCGGAGTTCGGCCTCGACGCGGACAAGCCCGTCCTCCTCGTCTTCGGCGGCTCGACCGGGGCCCTCCGGTTGAACAACGCCTTCGGCGATTCCTGGGGCGATGTGCTCGCCGCGGGGTGGCAGCTCCTGCATGTGACGGGCGAGCGCAGCGATCTCGCCGATCCCGGCGTGCCGGGGTACGTGGTGCGCCGATACGTGGACCGGATGGACCTTGCCTTCGCGCTGGCCGATCTCATCGTCTCCCGCTCCGGCGCTGCGACGGTGAGCGAGATCAGCGCCCTCGGCCTCCCCGCCGTGTACGTGCCGTACTCGGTCGGCAACGGGGAGCAGCGCCTGAACGCCGCCCCGTCGGTCGCCGCCGGAGCCGCGATCCTGCTCGACGACCCGAGCTTCTCCGGTGACGTCGTGCGCTCGAGCGTGATCCCGCTGCTGAACGATGAAGCGCGCATCGCCGAGATGAGAGCGGCCGCTGAACGGATCGGCACCCGGTCGGGCACCGAGAACGTCATCGCGATGATCGATCGCGCCCTGGCGCGCTAGCCGCCCGCGAGCCGCACGGCACCCACGCATCCACGCCGACTTAGGATTGACGGGACATGATCAGACCTGACCTCACCCTCCCCATCCCGGAGGACATCACCGCTGCGCACTTCATCGGCATCGGCGGCTCCGGGATGAGCGGGCTCGCCAAGATGTTCCTCGATGCGGGCATCCGCGTCTCCGGTTCCGATCGTGCTGACAGCGCGGCGCTGCATGCCCTCGAGGCCGCCGGGGCGACCGTGTACGTCGGCCACGACGCCGCTCAGCTCGGCGACGCGGACACCGTCGTGCACACCGGCGCGATCTGGGCGGAGAACCCCGAGTTCGTCACCGCCAAGCAGCGCGGCCTGCACGTCATCCACCGTTCCCAGGCTCTGCACTGGCTGATCGGATCGCGGCGGCTCGTCTCGGTCGCCGGTGCTCATGGGAAGACGACCTCCACCGGCATGATCATCACGGCGCTGCGGGAGCTGGGCGCAGACCCGAGCTTCGTCAACGGCGGCGTCATCGAGCAGCTCGGAGTCTCCAGCGGCTCCGGTGCCGACGAACTCTTCGTCATCGAGGCGGACGAGTCGGACGGGACGTTCCTGCTCTACGACACGGCCGTCGCGCTCATCACGAACGTCGACCCGGATCACCTCGACTTCTACGGCTCGGACGAGGCATTCCACGACGCCTTCATCCGGTTCGCGGATGCCGCGACAGAGGCCGTCGTGATCTCGAGCGACGACCCGGGTGCGCTGCGGGTGAAGGCGGGGCTCAGCCACTCCCACGTGATCACGTTCGGCTTCGCCCCCGACGCCGATCTGCGCGTGAGCGATGTGGACGTGACGGGGCCGGTTTCGGCGACGCTCACCCGTGGCGAGGAGTCCGTGCGCCTGCAGCTCCCCGTGCTTGGTGCGCACAACGCCGTGAATGCCGCAGGCGCTGTCGCGGTGCTGCAGACCCTCGGCTTCTCGCTCGCCGATGCGGCGCGGGCGCTCGAGGCGTTCGCCGGCACCGTGCGCCGTTTCGAGCTGCATGGCACGGAGCGGGGCGTGGCCGTCTACGACGATTACGCGCATCATCCGGCCGAGGTCGAGGTCGCGCTCGCGACGGCGCGGGCGGTCGTGGGGGAGGGCAGGGTCATCGCGATCCAGCAGCCGCACACCTACTCGCGTACGCAGCACATGTACCGCGAGTTCGCCGAGGTGCTCGAGCAGGGTGCCGACCACACCGTCATGCTCGACGTCTACGGGGCCCGCGAGGATCCGGTGCCAGGCGTCACCGGGGAGCTCGTCTCCGGCGCCTTCGCGGATCAGGGCAACGTCCACTTCGTCGCCGACTGGCAGGAGGCGGCGGATTACACGGCATCCATCGCCCGCGAGGGCGACTATGTGATCACCCTCGGCTGCGGCAACGTCTACCAGATCATCCCTCAGGTCCTCGGCGCTCTGCGGCGGACCGCAGGGGAGTGAGGCATGCGTCGGCCCGCACCGCTTCCCGCTGAACAGGCGAAGCCGCAGCGCGAGCCGGCGCGGCGGGCGTCTCCTGCGCCTCGCACCGCCGACGTGCAAGGGGAACCCGAAGCGGATATCGCCGTCCTCGATGCCCCGGAGCGGGCGGCGGTGCAACCCTCCGATTCGCAGGAGCTGACGCAGCGCGACGTCTGGCGGGCGGCTCGGGCGAGGCGGAAGGCGCTCAAGAGCGAGATCCGTCGGTTCACGCAGCGCTCGCGCAGGCGTCGGATCGTCTGGCTGAGCGTGCTGGGCGCACTCGTGCTGCTCGTCGGAGGGAGCGCTGCCGCTGCCTACAGCCCGCTGTTCGCGGTCGAGAAGGTCACGGTCGTGGGCGCGTCGACGCTCGACCCGGCGACCGTCGAGGCTGCGCTTTCGGGCCAGGTCGGCACACCCCTCGCGCTCGTGGACGCGAGCGAGGTCAAAGCATCCCTGCTCGCCTTCCCGCTCATCGAGACCTACACGCTCGAGGCGAGCCCTCCACACGGGCTCATCGTCCGCATCGTCGAGCGCACGCCGGTCGGCGTGATCCGATCGGACGCCGGCTTCACCCTGGTCGATGCGGCCGGTGTCGTGCTGTCCACGACCGATGCGCAGCCGGAGGGGCAGCCGTTGCTCGAGATCGAGGGGGGTGCGGACTCATCCGCGTTCACCTCCGCCGGGCTCGTCGTGCGCTCCCTGCCGGCGGAGCTGCGCGCGCAGCTGACGCTCGTACAGGCGGCATCGGCCGACGCCGTCTCGCTCACCCTGGGCGGTCGGACCGTGGTCTGGGGGAGCGCGGAGGACTCCGCGCTCAAGGCGCTCGCGCTGCAGGGGCTCATCGCCGCGAACCCGGATGCGGACTCGTTCGACGTCTCGGCGCCCGGCGTCGGCATCGTGGGCTGAAGCCTTCTTCGGTCGACGAGGGACACCGAGTTTCCCCGACACGCGCGTGTCATTGCCGACGCAGGCGGATGCGGCGCATACCTTCGATCAAGAGAACGCAATACCGGGAAATACTTTATACCTCTAGTTGAGGTTTAAGGTTCGCCACCCCGCAGCAGAAGATTTCAGGCTCGACACATCGGAGGCCGGCCATGAGCCAGAACCAGAACTACCTCGCCGTGATCAAGGTCGTCGGCGTCGGCGGTGGCGGCGTCAACGCCGTCAACCGCATGATCGACCTCGGCCTGCGCGGGGTCGAGTTCATCGCCGTCAACACCGATGCGCAGGCGCTGCTCATGAGCGATGCAGACGTCAAGCTCGATGTCGGGCGCGAGCTCACGCGCGGTCTCGGCGCCGGCGCCGACCCCGAGGTCGGTCGTCGTGCGGCGGAGGATCACGCTGAGGAGATCGAGCAGGCGCTCACGGGGGCGGACATGGTCTTCGTCACCGCCGGTGAGGGCGGCGGCACCGGTACCGGTGGCGCACCGGTCGTCGCCCGCATCGCGAAGTCGATCGGCGCGCTGACCATCGGTGTCGTGACGAAGCCGTTCTCCTTCGAGGGGCGACGCCGCCAGAGTCAGGCCGAGGCCGGCGTCGCGAAGCTGAAGGAAGAGGTCGACACCCTCATCGTGGTGCCGAACGACAGGCTGCTGGAGATCAGCGACCGCGGCATCTCGATGATCGAGGCCTTCGCCACCGCCGACCAGGTGCTCCTCGCCGGTGTGCAGGGCATCACCGACCTCATCACCACGCCTGGTCTCATCAACCTCGACTTCGCCGACGTCAAGTCGGTCATGCAGGGTGCGGGCTCCGCCCTGATGGGCATCGGCTCCGCGCGCGGCGCCGACAGGGCCATCAAGGCCGCAGAGCTCGCCGTCGAATCGCCTCTGCTGGAGGCGTCCATCGAAGGTGCGCACGGCGTGCTGCTCTCGATCCAGGGTGGTTCGAACCTCGGCATCTTCGAGATCCACGATGCGGCGGACCTCGTCAAGGAGGCGGCGCACCCCGAGGCCAACATCATCTTCGGTACGGTCATCGACGACACGCTCGGCGACGAGGTGCGGGTGACCGTGATCGCGGCCGGGTTCGACGGCGGCGAGCCGTCGCTCCGGCTGGACCCGACGTTCGTCTCGCGCCCCGCCAGCCTTCCTGAGCAGGTGCGCGACGACCTCGATGAGGCCGCCTCATCTGCGGAGAAGCCTTCGGAGACCGAGACCATCGCGCCGATCTCGGTGACGAGCAGCATCGAGCCCGCATTCGTGGACGACGGGGATCTCGACATCCCCGAGTTTCTCAAGTGACGCTCGCGGCGCGGCTGTCGGCGATCGATGAGCAGATCGCCGACGCCGCGCGCGCAGCGAGCCGGGATGCCTCGGAGATCACGCGGATCGTCGTGACGAAGTTCCATCCGGCGTCGCTCGTGCGGGAGCTCGCCGCGCTCGGCGTCACCGATGTCGGTGAGAACCGCCAGCAGGAGCTCACCGCCAAGCGGGATGAGCTCTCGGCCGATGCGGGCGCGGTCACCGCCCTGCGCTGGCATTTCATCGGTCAGGCGCAGACGAACAAGGCGGCCGCGATCCGCCGAAGCGCGGATGCCGTGCACTCCGTCGACCGTGAGCGGCTCGCCGTGGCGCTGCACAGGGCGGCGGACGGCCCTGGCATCCTCGACGTGCTTCTGCAGGTCAACCTCACAGACGATGCCGGACGAGGCGGAGTTCGCCCTGATGAAGCTTCGGCGCTGGCCGACGCGATCGCGGAGCTGGATTCGCTCCGGCTGCGGGGGGTCATGGCCGTGGCGCCCCTGGACGAGGAGCCGGCGTCCGCGTTCGCCCGCCTGCGCCAGGTCTCCGACACGGTGCGCGCGCAGCATCCGGACGCCACCTGGATCTCGGCGGGTATGACCGCGGACTTCGTCGAGGCGATCGCCGTCGGCGCGACACACCTCCGGATCGGCTCCGCAATCACGGGTCCCCGCCCTCCGCAGGGATAACCTCGATGCAAGACCAGCCCCAGACGTTCGAACACCGGAGGACACGATGGGCAACCCGCTGAAGAAGACCATGGTGTATCTCGGCCTCGCCGACGAGGAAGAGGTCTACGAGGACCAGACGCCTCAGACGCCCGCCCGTGCGCACCGCGACCGCGACGTCGAGGAGCCGGCTCCCGCGCCGATCACTCCGCTGCGTCGCCCGACCGCCGTGCGTCAGCCGGCCGGAGGAGCAGTGAACGAGATCCTCACCGTGCACCCGAAGCAGTACCGCGATGCCCAGCTCATCGCTGAGAGCTTCCGCGAGGGCGTGCCGGTCATCATCAATCTTTCCCAGATGTCCGACGCAGAAGCTCGGCGTCTGATCGACTTCGCGAGCGGCCTCTCGCTCGGCCTCTACGGCCGCATCGAGCGGGTGACCTCCAAGGTCTTCCTGCTGTCGCCGGAGAACATCGCCGTCTCGGGTCACGGGGGTATCGCGCACGCGGACGCCGAGTCCGCGGGCTTCGATCACGCCTGACCCGTGGGCTCGCTGGTCTCCGTCATCGCGGGCATCGTCCACCTGGCGCTGCTGCTGTACATCTTCGTGCTGTTTGCGCGTCTGATCCTGGACTACATCCCGATCTTCAACCGGTCGTGGCGTCCCAAGGGCTTTGGGCTGGTCGCCGCTGAAGCCGTCTACACCGTCACCGACCCGCCGATCCGATTCTTTCGGCGCATCATCCCGCCACTGCGTATCGGCGGGCTGTCCCTGGATTTCGGCTTCACGCTGACGATGCTCGTCGTGCTGATCCTCATGTCGATCGTCCGGTTCATCGCCTTGGCGGCGGTGTGATCGCGCTCGATCCGCCCCGTCGACGTCCCGCCGCGCCGACCCCTTCGCGTCGCGGCTCCCACCTACGGGGGCTATGCTTGGCTCCCAGGTGCGCGCCCCGGGTACGCACCTGATCAACACCGCGCCATAGTCGAAAAACTGGCAACCGAACTCATCGAAAGAGGAGCCACCCATGGCACTGACCCCGGATGACGTCGTCACCAAGCAGTTCCAGCACGTCCGTTTCAAGGACGGCTTCGACCCGGACGAGGTCGATGACTACCTCGACGAGATCGTCGTCGAGTGGCGCAAGGTCATCGAGGAGAACAAGGAGCTCAAGGCGAAGCTCGCGGCCTTCGAGTCGGGCGAGCAGGCTGCTCCCGCCCCGGCCACCGTCGCCGAGGTTCCCGCTCCGGTTCAGGCTCCCGTCGCCACGACGACGCCGGACGCAACTGGTTCCACCACGGCCACCGCAGGCATCATCGAGCTGGCGCAGCGTCTGCACGACGAGCACGTCGCCGAGGGTGAGGCCAAGCGCAAGCAGCTCATTGCCGAGGCGGAGACCGAGGTCGAGAAGATCCGCAGCGAGGCGGCAGCCAAGCAGCGCGAGGAGTCGGCCCGTCTGGAGCGCGAGCGCAACACGCTCGAGGCCCGCATCACCGAGCTGCGCACGTTCGAGCGCGACTACCGCACACAGCTGCGCGGGTACATCGAGGGTCAGCTCCGTGACCTCGACGAGAAGTCGGCGTCCACGGACTCCACGCCGGTCTCCGCGATCGGCCTGTAAGGCGCCCTCTTGTCAGGACGCCGTCCCCTTCGTCGGTCGGCGGCCGGCGCGATCGTCGCGATTCTCGCGATCGTCGTGCTGGCCGCCGATCAGTACGTGAAGCACCTCACGATCGAGAACCTGCCCGAGAAGCAGCCTGTGCCTGTTCTCGGGGATTTCCTGCAGTGGTACTACATCCGCAATTCGGGAGCAGCATTCTCCCTGGGCAGCGATGTGACCTGGATCTTCACGATCGCCCTCGCCGTCGTCGCGGGAATCATCGTCTGGAAGGCGTTCGGGCTCCGGTCCCGGCTCTGGGCGGTCGTGCTCGGCGCCTTGCTCGGGGGAGTGCTGGGCAATCTCACCGATCGCCTCTTCCGGGAGCCGAGCTTCGGCATGGGACATGTCGTCGACATGATCTCGATGCCGTGGATGATGCCGGCAATCTTCAACGTGGCCGACATCTTCATCGTCTCCGGCATGATCTCGGTCGCCCTGCTGATCGCCTTCGGGCTGCGCTTCGACGGTACCCGCGAGAGTGATCACGTCGAGGCGGAGAAGGAAGCCGCAGCCGCCGCGGAGCAGGACGCCGAGGCCGTCGACGCGGACATCGCGGATGACGCTGACGGTTCGGCCGTGGATGCGGAGGGCGCAGACGTCGCCGAATCCGACGACCGCCTCGATCGGGAAGCGCCCTCCGGCGCGGCATCCTGATCGTGGATTCCCGTACTCTGCCCATTCCTGACGGGCTCGACGGCGTACGCGTCGATGCGGCGCTGGCGAAGATGCTCGGATTCTCGCGGACGTTCGCCGCCGAGGTCGCCGAGGCCGGCGGCGTCAGCATGGACGGCGCGACGATCGGCAAGTCGGATCGCCTTCGCGCCGGATCCTGGCTGAGCGTCGAATGGCGCCCGAAGGAGGAGCCGAGGATCATCCCGGTCGAGGTGCCGGAACTGGGCATCATCCACGATGACGACGACATCGTCGTGGTCGACAAGCCGACCGGTGTCGCCGCACATCCGTCGCTGGGATGGGAGGGACCGACCGTCCTCGGCGCTCTGGCCGCAGCGGGGTTCCGCATAGCGACCAGTGGAGCGCCGGAGCGCGCCGGCATCGTCCACCGGCTCGACGTCGGCACCAGCGGCCTCATGGTGGTCGCCAAGACCGAGCACGCCTATACGGTGCTCAAGCGGGCGTTCAAGGAGCGGACCGTCGACAAGATCTATCACGCTGTGGTGCAGGGGCATCCCGATCCTCTTGCGGGAACGATCGATGCGCCGATCGGTCGCCATCCGAATCACTCGTGGAAGTTCGCCGTCATCCCGACGGGCAAGGACTCGGTCACGCACTACGAGACGCTCGAGGCGTTCCCTGGAGCATCGCTGCTCGAGATCCACCTCGAGACCGGACGTACCCACCAGATCCGCGTGCACATGGCCGCTCACCGGCATCCCTGCGTCGGCGACCCGCTCTACGGCGCGGATCCGACGCTGTCGGCTCGGCTGGGGCTGACCAGGCAGTGGCTGCACGCGCATCGCCTGGCGTTCGAGCACCCCGCGACGGGGGACTGGGTCGAGTTCGCCTCGGACTATCCGGCCGATCTGGCCGGGGCGCTGGAGATGTTGCGCGGCGACTGAGCCCGCTGCGTTTCGGTCACGCGTCGGGCGGCTTGCGCTGTCGAGACCCTGCCGATTCGCGACCGGCGCCGCCGACAGATCACGCGTCGGGCGGCCCGGCATAGCCACAGGTCGCCCCAGACGTGACCGAACTGCGGATGTCGGATGCCTGCGCCACACTGGGGGCATGAGCATCGAGGTGCGTCCCGCGACGGTGTTCGATGACGTCGCGACGCTGGTGGGGCCGAAGAAGCCCACGTCGAACGTGTGCTTCTGCCTGAGCTATCGGATCGGGAACAAGGAGAACGTCGCGCTGCGCGGTGCCGATCGTGCCGCCCGTGTCCGTGAGCTGTGCGATCACGATCCGCCGCCTGGGGTGATCGCCTATCTCGACGGCGAGCCGGTCGGCTGGGCGGCGCTGCACCCGCGGCGTGACACCAGCTTCGCGCGCAACAGGCTCATCCCGCACGTCGATGATCTCGATGTCTGGTCGCTGTGGTGCTTCCGCGTTCGGCCTGGATATCGCAAGCGGGGTGTCTCGCACGCCCTCATCCAGGGAGCAGTGGCCTCTGCGCGCGAGCGCGGGGCACCGGCGGTCGAGGGTTACCCTGTCGACAACGTCGGCGCGAAGGTGAATCTCACGATGGCGTACGTGGGGACCCGTGCTCTGTTCGAGGCCGCTGGATTCGTGAAGGCAGCCGACACCGGCTCGGTGCTCGACGGCTTTCGCCGGGTGCTGATGCGGCTCGATCTCCGCGCGGACGACGAAGCGTGAACTGCATCCGGGCTCAGAGGCAGGACAGCGTCCTCGGTCATCGATGAAGCACCGTGAGCGGCGGGCGCCGGTGTCGGATGCCGAAAGTAGACTCGAAGCATGGCATCCGACTCCTTCGTCCACCTCCACGTGCACAGCGAGTACTCGATGCTGGACGGTGCGGCCAAGATCACCGCGATGACCCAGGCGGCGGCCGATTACGGCATGCCTGCGATCGCAGTGACCGACCACGGCAACACCTTCGCGGCCTTCGAGTTCTACAACGCGGCCAAGAACGCGGGGGTAAAGCCCATCGTCGGCCTCGAGGCCTACGTGACTCCCGGAACGCATCGCAGCGACAAGACCCGCGTGCAGTGGGGATCGCCGGATCAGAAGAGCGACGACGTCTCCGGTTCGGGCGCCTACACGCACACCACGATGTGGAGCCAGTCGACCGAGGGAATGCACAACCTCTTCCGGTTGAGCTCGCTGTCGAGCATGGAGGGCTACTACTTCAAGCCCCGCATGGATCGCGAGCTGCTGCAGACCTACGGCAAGGGGATCATCGCCACCACGGGCTGCCCGTCCGGCGAGATCCAGACCCGGCTCCGTCTTGGGCAGTACGACGCGGCACGCGCTGCAGCCGCCGAGTTCCAGGACATCTTCGGCAAGGAGAACTACTTCGCCGAGATCATGGATCACGGCCTGTCCATCGAGCGAAGGGTGATGACCGACCTCCTGCGCCTGGCCAAGGATCTCGGCATCCCGCTGGTCGCCACGAACGACTCGCACTACACGCACCAGCACGAAGCAGACGCGCACGCGGCGCTGCTGTGCGTGCAGTCGGGGTCGACGCTCGACGATCCGAATCGCTTCAAGTTCGACGGCGACGGGTACTACATCAAGACCGCCGCTGAGATGCGCCAGATGTTCCGGGACCACCCCGAGGCGTGCGACAACACGCTGCTCATCGCCGAGCGCTGCGAGGTCGAGTTCAACACCTCGGCCAACTACATGCCCCGCTTCCCCGTGCCGGACGGGGAGACCGAGGACAGCTGGCTCATCAAGGAGGTCGAGAAGGGGCTGCACTACCGCTACCCGAACGGCATCCCCGACAAGGTGCGCAAGCAGGCGGAGTACGAGACCGGGATCATCCTGCAGATGGGCTTCCCCGGCTACTTCCTCGTCGTCGCCGACTTCATCAACTGGGCTAAGGACAACGGCATCCGCGTCGGCCCCGGCCGTGGTTCCGGTGCGGGCTCGATGGTCGCCTACGCGATGAAGATCACCGATCTCGACCCGCTCGAGCACGGCCTCATCTTCGAGCGCTTCCTCAACCCCGACCGTGTCTCCATGCCCGACTTCGACGTCGACTTCGACGACCGCCGCCGCGGCGAGGTCATCGACTACGTGACCGAGAAGTACGGGTCCGAACGCGTCGCCCAGATCGTCACCTACGGCACCATCAAGTCCAAGCAGGCGCTGAAGGATGCCGGACGCGTGCTCGGCTTCCCGTTCAGCATGGGGGAGCGGCTGACCAAGGCCATGCCGCCGGCGGTCATGGGCAAGGACATGGAGCTCGGCGGCATGTTCGACCCCGAGCACAAGCGCTACAAGGAGGCCAGCGAGTTCCGGGCTCTCATCGAGACCGATCCCGAGGCCAAGACGGTCTTCGACCGCGCCCTCGGTCTTGAGGGTCTGAAGCGTCAGTGGGGCGTGCACGCCGCCGGCGTCATCATGTCGTCCGAGCCGCTGCTGGACATCATCCCGATCATGCGCCGTGAGCAGGACGGCCAGATCGTCACCCAGTTCGACTACCCGTCGTGCGAGACGCTCGGTCTCATCAAGATGGACTTCCTCGGGCTGCGAAACCTCACGATCATCTCCGACGCGCTCGACAACATCCGGATGAACAAGGGCGAGGAGCTCGATCTCGAGCACCTCGAGCTCGACGACAAGGACGCATACGAGCTCCTCACCCGCGGTGACACCCTGGGCGTGTTCCAGCTCGACGGTGGACCGATGCGGTCGCTCCTGCGCCTCATGAAGCCGGACAACTTCGAAGACGTCTCGGCCGTCATCGCCCTGTACCGCCCTGGGCCGATGGGAGCGAACTCCCACACCAACTACGCCTTGCGCAAGAACGGTCTGCAACCGGTCACCCCGATCCATCCTGAGCTCGAGGAACCGCTGAAGGACATCCTCGACATCAGCTACGGCCTGATCATCTATCAGGAGCAGGTCATGGCGATCGCGCAGAAGGTCGCGGGGTTCAGTCTCGGCCAGGCGGACATCCTCCGTCGCGCGATGGGCAAGAAGAAGAAGTCCGAGCTCGACAAGCAGTACGAGGGCTTCCACGACGGCATGATCGAGCGGGGCTACGGCGAAGGAGCGATCAAGGCGCTCTGGGACATCCTGCTGCCCTTCTCCGACTACGCCTTCAACAAAGCGCATTCCGCCGCATACGGGCTCGTCTCGTACTGGACCGCGTACCTCAAGGCGCACTATCCCGCCGAGTACATGGCGGCGCTGCTCACCAGCGTCGGCGACTCCAAGGACAAGATGGCCCTCTACCTCAACGAGTGCCGGCGCATGGGCATCAAGGTGCTGCCGCCGGATGTGGGGGAGTCCATCAACTTCTTCGCCGCAGTCGGGGAGGACATCCGCTTCGGACTCGGCGCGGTGCGCAACGTCGGCAGCAACGTCGTCGAGGGCATCATCCAGGCCAGGAAGAAGGAGACCTTCTCCTCGTTCCACGACTTCCTCGGCAAGGTCCCCTTGCACGTCGCCAACAAGCGCACGGTGGAGTCCCTCATCAAGGCCGGCGCCTTCGACTCGATGGGCGACACCCGTCGCGCACTGCTGGAGATCCATGAGGATGCCGTCGAGGCGGCCGTCGACCGCAAGCGCAACGAGGCGCAGGGTGCCATCGGCTTCGACTTCGACAGCCTGTACGACGACCTCGAGGAGGCGGCTCCGGCGAAGGTCCCCGATCGGCCGGAGTGGACGAAGAAGGACAAGCTCGCGTTCGAGCGGGAGATGCTCGGACTCTACGTCTCCGACCATCCGCTGGCCGGGCTCGAGGTGCCCCTCGCCAAGCACGCATCGATCTCGATCCACGACCTCAACAACTCCGAGGACATGCAGGACGGCGATCAGGTCACGGTCGCGGGTCTCGTCACGAGCGTGCAGCACCGCGTCGCCAAGGCGAGCGGAAACCCGTACGGCATGATCACGGTCGAGGACTTCAACGGCGAGGTGACGGTGATGTTCATGGGGAAGACGTACACGGAGTTCCAGCACGTCCTCCAGCAGGATGCCATCCTCGCCGTCCGAGGGCGTGTATCCAGACGGGACGACGGTTTGAATCTGCACGCGCAGTCCGCGTTCGCGCCGGACGTGGGATCCTTCGACGCGGCCGGGCCGCTGTCCCTCCTCGTCGCGGAGCAGCGTGCGACCGAAAGGGTGATGAACGACCTCGCCGACGTCCTGCGCCGCCATCACGGCGATACCGAAGTGGTGCTCCGCGTCCACAGAGGGCGCACGGCCAAGGTCTTCGAGGTCCCGATGCCCGTATCGGTGTCCGCTGATCTCTTCGGCGACCTGAAATCGCTGCTGGGCCCCGCCTGTCTCGGCTGACGCCGTTGATGAGAAACCCGTGAGGATCCTGCCGCGGTGAAGGTCGCTCCCGGCCCAGCCGAGTAGGATCGGGACGCGTTAGGCGCGCGGATTCTGTTGCCCCGCGCTGCGACGAAAGGAACGTGCATGAGCTCCCCGTACCCGAACGACGATCCGGCGGTGTCCGTCGATCCGGCTGTCGAGACCACCCCGGTCGGCGTCGACGACGGTGACGTCCTCTACGAGGACCAGGTCGCCCCCGAGTTCGGGATTCTCGGCTTCACGCTGCGTGAGCTGATCATCGTCGGTGTCTGGCTGGTCGCCTTCGTGACCTCCTTCTTCCCCCTCTTCGGTGTCGCGGATTCCTCGATCTGGAACGGAGTGCAGTGGGTTCTGCCGATCGGGGTGCCCACCGCCGCGGTGTTCCTGATCGTGCTTCGACGCTTCTCACCCGATGGCATCCGTCGCGTCGGGTCCCTCGGGATCGATCAGTTCGCGTCCGTCGCGTTCTCCGTGGCCACGGTCTACTGGATCCAGCTGCTGTGGGCCTACATCGGGGCAGCCATGTCCTCCGGTGCGGCGCCGGTCGCCTGGGTGCCGTGGGTGCAGGTGGTGACGATGCTCGCCCTCGTCGTCCTGACGGTGTTCGCCCCCTTCGTCCCGGGCATCCGCGAAGACTTCCGTGGTCGTCTCGAGACCCTGGCGCATCGCAGCGCCAATCCCGTGCGTCCCGTGATCCCTCGACCGCGTGAGCCCAAGGCTGTCGCCCCTGCTGCCGCGGCCCACGAGCCGCTCTCGCAGGACGCGCCGGCCGATCAAGACGATCTCGCTATCCGGTATGCGACGGACGAGATCCCGCGCCTTGATCTCTCCGAGCAGGTCCCGCTCTCCGCGCACGCATCCGGAGGAGAACTCGGAGCATCCTCGCCCTCGTCCGACGAGGAGTACGCCCCGGCGTACGCGCGACGCTCCCGGCGCGCAGTGGACGATACGGATGCGGACGACAGCCGAGTCGTCGACGACCTGGATGCTCCGGAGGCCATCGCCGAGCTCGGGTTCGAGCCGGCAGGCGAGACGGGCGACCAGCCCGTCCTCGAAGAGATCCAGGAGCCGGTCGTGGCGATCGCCGAAGACACATCGACGCACGTGCTCGACGTGGACGCGACGAATCCCCGCACGCCGTCGTCGCCTGCTCAGCCGTTCTGGGCGCTCGCACCGACCGAGCGAGACGTCGTGGACGAGCGCGGGGAGCCGATCTTCCGCATCGGTCCGACGGCCTGGGCGCTCGTCATCGAGGACAGAGGCGGGGCATTCGTCGTCCGGCATGATGACGGCCGGATCGGCTACCTCCACGACATCGCAGACATCACGAAGGGCTGACGTGCGAACCATCGATCTGCGGGGGCGCGAGCTCTCGCCCGCCGACATGCTCGCCGCCGTGCCTCGCGCCGCGCAGGCCAGAGCCGAGGCGCTGGAGACGGCCATGCGCATCGTCGACGACGTGCGCTCCCGCGGCGAGGAGGCGCTCCGCGAGCAGGCGGAGCGTTTCGACCGCGTCTCCGGACACGCCATCCGCGTACCGGCGGAGCACATCGCCGAAGCGCTGGAAGGCGTCGATCCAGAGGTGAGGTCAGCCCTCGAGACCGCGATCGCGCGCGTACGCCGTGGGTCGGCGGCGCAGGTCCCCGGTCCGCAGACCACGCGGATCGGGCCGGGCGCCGTGATCACGCAGCGCTGGCAGCCGGTCTCCCGGGCCGGCGTGTACATCCCGGGAGGCAAGGCCCCGCTGTCATCGAGCGTCGTCATGAACGTCGTTCCGGCACAGGTGGCCGGTGTCGTCGACGTGGCGCTGGCGTCGCCGCCGCAGGCGGAATACGGCGGACGCGTGCACCCCACGATCCTGGCGGCGGCAGGTCTTCTCGGGATCGACGAGGTGTACGCCATCGGAGGGGCGGGTGCGATCGGGGCGCTCGCCTACGGCGTCGCCTCGCTGGGGATGGACCCGGTGGACGTGGTCTCCGGCCCTGGCAACAACTACGTCGCTTCGGCCAAGCGGGCTGTGGCCGGCGTCGTCGGCACCGATTCCGAGGCCGGCGCCACCGAGATCCTCATCGTGGCCGATGAGTCCGCCGATCCGCGCCTCATCGCGGCAGACCTCATCAGCCAGGCGGAGCACGATGAGCAGGCGTCAGCGGTGCTCGTCACGGACTCGCCGCTGCTCGCCGAGCGCGTCGCCGCCGAGATCGACGAGCGCGCCGCACGGACGCGCCACGCTGAGCGCGTCGCCGTCTCCCTGGGTGGAGAGCAGTCGGCGATCGTCCTCGTCGACGACCGTGCGATGGCCGAGGCCTTCAGCAACGCCTACGCCCCGGAGCACCTGGAACTTCACATCGCGGACGCCTCAGCGGCCGCCTCGCGGTTCACCAGCGCCGGCGCGGTCTTCGTGGGCGACCAGACCCCGGTCAGCCTCGGCGACTACATGGCGGGGAGCAACCACGTGCTGCCCACGGGCGGTCAGGCGCGATACGCCTCCGGCCTCGGCGCATACACGTTCCTCCGGCCCCAGCAGGTCATCGAGTACGACCACGCCGCCCTCGCCGAAGTCCGCGCCGGCGTCGTCGCCCTCGCAGCGGCCGAGATCCTTCCCGCACACGGCGAAGCCGTCGAGGCGCGATTCGCCTCGGAGGCCGGCGGCGCCTGAGCGGGTACGCTGAAGCACCATGCACTGTCCTTTCTGCCGGCATCCGGACTCCCGCGTCATCGATTCGCGCACGAGCGACGACGGTCTCTCGATCCGTCGTCGTCGGCAGTGTCCCGAGTGCGGCGGTCGCTTCTCCACGACGGAGACGGCCAGCCTGAATGTCATCAAGCGATCTGGCGTGATGGAGCCGTTTAGTCGGGAGAAGGTGATCTCCGGTGTGCGCAAGGCGTGTCAGGGGCGCCCCGTGACGGACTCGGACCTCGCCGTGCTCGCGCAGCGCGTGGAGGAGGCCGTGCGGCAGACCGGCGTCTCCCAGCTCGAGGCGAACGAGATCGGACTGGCGATCCTCGGTCCTCTGCGCGAGCTGGATGAGGTGGCCTACCTGCGCTTCGCGAGCGTCTACCAGGCCTTCGACTCGCTGGAAGACTTCGAGAGCGCGATCACCGACCTCCGTGCCGATCATGACCGTGCCGAGAGGGACGACGCCGACCGGTAATCTGGCAGGGATGTATCCGCTGCTCTTCCGCGCCGTCCTCGCGCGCTTCGATCCCGAGTTCGCCCACCACGCAGGCATGGCGGTGATCCGGGTGCTCGGCGTACCGCCCTTCTCCTGGGCGACCGCCGCCCTGACGAGGCCGGATCCCGATCTCACCGTCAAGGCGCTCGGCCTCGAGTTCCCTTCGCCGTTCGGCATCGCCGCCGGGTTCGACAAGAACGCCGTCGGCGTGCGCGGGCTCGCAGCCCTCGGATTCGGGCATGTCGAGGTCGGCACCATCACGGCGATCCCGCAGGACGGGAACCCGAAGCCCCGGCTGATCCGGCTGATCCCCGATCGTGCCGTCATCAACAGGATGGGCTTCAACAATGCCGGAGCCGATGCTGCGGCGACGCGGCTTGCAAGGCTCCGCAAGCGCAAGCCGAACACCGTCATCGGCGTCAACATCGGCAAGAGTCGCGTCGTCGACGTCGAGAACGCGACGTCGGACTACGTCGCCAGTGCGGTGACGCTGGCGCCTCTGGCCGACTATCTCGCCGTCAACGTCTCCTCGCCGAACACCCCTGGACTGCGCGGTCTGCAGGCTGTCGAGACACTGGCGCCTCTCCTTCGCGCGGTCAAGGCCGCTGCAGGGAGCACGCCGCTGCTCGTCAAGATCGCGCCCGACCTGCCGGACGAGGAGATCGCGGCGATCGCGCAGCTCGCCGTCGCCGAAGAGCTCGCCGGGATCATCGCGCACAACACCACGATCGGCAGGGACGGCCTGACGACCGACCCCGCGAAGGTCGAGGCCGCCGGCGCCGGCGGGCTGTCCGGAGCGCCGCTGCGCGAGCGCTCCATGGAGGTGCTCAGGATCGTCCGGGGTGCGGTTCCCCCGGAGTTCTGCGTGATCTCCGTCGGGGGAGTGGAGACGGCGGACGACGTGCGAGCGCGGCTGGATGCCGGTGCGACCCTCGTCCAGGGCTACACGGCATTCCTGTATCGCGGGCCCCTCTGGGGCCGCCAGATCAACCGCGGGCTGCGCCGGCGCTGACCGGGGTCAGGCCGGGTACTGCCCGCGACGGACCTGCGGCTTCGGCAGGCGCATGAAGCGCATCTGCAGTGCTCGCATCGCGGCGTACCAGCCGTGGCCCTTCTCGAGCTTGTCCTTGCCGAACCTCGCCGCGGCCTTCTTCTTGACGCGTCGCGAGAGCAGCACCATGTCGAGGATCGCGAGGATGAAGTAGGCCCAGAGCCCGACGAACGCGTAGAACGAGATCAGCGGCACAGCCTCGGAGAACAGCGAGGCGATGATGACGATGACCATGAGCGCCATGATCCACTCGGAGAGGTGCCAACCGGCATCCACGTAATCGCGGACCCAGCGCCGCTGCGGGCCCTTGTCTCGCACCGGCAGGTACTTGTCCTCGCCGTTCGCCATGCCGACACGAGCGCGCTCGCGCTGCTCGGCGAGGTGAGCGCGTGCGGCGGCCTTCGCCTCCTTGGTGTTCGCGACCAGCGGGCGCCGACGCGCGGCCTCCTGCTCGGCGCGGGAGGGCGTGGCCCGCCCCTTGCCGGTGCTCGGCGTCTCGACGGCGTCGTCGTTCTTCTCTGGGGTCGAACTGGCCACAGGGCTCCTCAGTCGTACAAGCGGGTTCGCCTTAAGATTACCTGCATGACGTCTCCCGATTCTCAGGTCCCCGTAGATCCCGCTCTCGAAGAGGCCGTGCTCGAGTCGGCCGCGACGGGTCTGCCTCGCGCGCTCGGCGATCTCGGCGCCCTCGTGCGCATCCCCGGCATGGCGTGGCCGTCCTTCGACCAGATCCAGCTCGAGCGCAGCGCCGATGAGATCGCGCGTCTTGCCGAGGAGACCGGTGTGTTCGACGAGGTCCGCGTGCTCCGCGCCGCGATCCCCGGGACGGATGAGGTGGGCCAGCCCGCGATCCTCGCGACGCGCGCGGCCAGGAACTCCCGACCCACGATCCTGCTGTACGCGCACCACGACGTGCAGCCTCCCGGGGATGACGCGCTCTGGGAGACGCCGCCGTTCGAGCCCACCGTGCGGGACGGGCGTCTGTACGGTCGCGGCGCCGCAGATGACAAGGCAGGCGTCATGACGCACATCGCAGCGGTGCGCGCGGTCGCCGACGCTGTCGGAGACGACCTCGATCTGGGGATCGCGCTCTTCATCGAAGGGGAGGAGGAGTACGGCTCCCGTTCGTTCGGCCAGTTCCTCAGCGACAACAAGGACGCGCTCCGTGCGGACGCGATCGTCGTCGCCGACTCGGGCAACTGGGATGCCGAGACGCCGGGTCTTACCGTCTCGCTGCGCGGCGCCGTGCGCTTCACCCTGACCATCAGGACGCTCGAGCACGCCTCGCACTCCGGCATGTTCGGCGGTGCCGTGCCGGACGCGATGCTCGCCACCATCCGGCTGCTCGATTCGCTGTGGGACGCGGACGGCGCGGTCGCCGTGGAGGGGCTGGCCGTCCGGGATGCCGAGACCCCCGTGTACACGGAAGAGACGCTGCGCGACGAGGCGGGGCTCCCCGGTGGGGTCAGCCCGATCGGACGGGACAGCATCCTCAGCAGGATCTGGAACAAGCCCTCGATCACCGTCATCGGCGTCGACGCGACGTCTGTCGATGCGGCATCGAACACGCTCTCTCCGCAGATCTCCGTCGTGATCAGCGCACGCGTCGCTCCCGGCCAGTCCAGCACGGACGCGTACTCGGCGCTCGAGCAGCATCTGCGCGCGCACGCGCCGTTCGGTGCCCAGCTGTCGTTCTCCGACGTCGACCTCGGAGACGGCTTCCTCGTCGACACCGACGGCTGGGCCGTCGAACTCGCCCGAGGTGCGATGCGCGACGGCTACGGCAAGGACCCGATCGATCTGGGAATAGGCGGCTCCATCCCCTTCATCGCCGATCTCGTGCGAGAGTTCCCCGGCGCGCAGATCCTCGTCACGGGCGTGGAGGATCCGCACTCCAAGGCGCACAGCCCGAACGAGTCCCTGCACCTGGACACCTTCCGCAACGCCGTCCGCACGGAGGCGCTGCTGCTCACCCGCATGAACGCCCTGCGCCGCTGAGGCCCTCCGAGCTGCGCACGGCGGTAGAATTCCGATATCGCCGTGCGCGCACGGCCCGGCACAAGGAGTGAGATGAGCGACACCACACTGAGCACCCCCGAGACCGCAGCCGCCCACGGCGTCAAGCTGACCGACGCTGCCGCGACGAAGGTCAAGAACCTCCTCGAGCAGGAGGGCCGCGACGACCTGCGCCTGCGCGTCGCCGTGCAGCCCGGCGGATGCTCCGGCCTGATCTACCAGCTCTACTTCGACGAGCGCTACCTCGACGGCGATGAGACGGTCGATTTCGACGGCGTCGAGGTCATCGTCGACAACATGAGCGTCCCGTACCTGGACGGCGCATCCATCGACTTCAAGGACACGATCTCGGAGCAGGGCTTCACGATCGACAACCCCAATGCAGCGGGCAGCTGCGCCTGCGGCGACAGCTTCCACTGAGCCCGCAGGCCCCGCCAACCTGCGTGGTTGGCATGAATCAGGTGTGAGGTTGCCCTAGACTTGGGTGTGCCCTGTCCGCAATCTGAAAGGTGCATCGTGCCCTCGAAACGCCGCCTTCGTTGGGCCGCTATTCCTCTGGGAATCGCGGCAACCGTGGCTCTTGCGGGATGCTCGCAGACCGAACTCCACGGCTTCCTCCCCGGCTTCGAGGACGGCACGGCCGCCACCAACCAGACCGAGCGCGTCTCCGGTCTGTGGACCACGTCCTGGATCGTCCTCCTCGCCGTCGGCGTCATCACCTGGGGCCTGATGGCCTGGGCCGCGATCGCGTACCGCCGTCGCAAGGGTCAGACCGGCCTGCCGGTGCAGATGCGCTACAACATGCCGATCGAGATCTTCTACACGATCGTGCCGCTGCTGCTCGTGCTGGGCATGTTCTTCTTCACCGCCCGCGACCAGGCGGCGATCGAGACGCAGTGGGAGGACCCCGACGTCGAGATCACCGCGATCGGCAAGCAGTGGTCCTGGGACTTCATGTACGCGGGCGAGGACGATGACCTCTCCGACGCCGTGTGGACCATGGGCATCCAGGCCCAGCCCGACAAGGACGGCAACCTCGACCAGGAGCAGCTGCCCACGCTGGTGCTGCCGGTCGACCAGGAGGTCACCATCCACCTCCAGTCGCGCGACGTCATCCACTCCTTCTGGATCATCGACTTCCTCTACAAGAAGGACATGTACATCGGCAAGGACAACACCTGGTCCTTCATCCCGACGCGTGTCGGCGAGTACGAGGGCAAGTGCGCCGAGCTCTGCGGCGAGTACCACTCGATGATGCTCTTCAACGTCAAGGTCGTCGAGCAGGAGGAGTACGACGCCTATGTCGAGGAGCTCCGTGGCAAGGGCAACACCGGAGACATCAACGACGCGTACGACCGTCTGACGAACGCCCCGGGGACTGGATCGCAGTCCGAGGGCACCGAGGAAGAGGGAGAGTAATCCTCATGTCGACCACCCCTGCCGCAGGCGACTCCCACGCCTCCCGCCCCACCGCCATGCCGGCGCGTCAGGCAGCTCTGCTGAGCTCCTCCCGCGTCGAGCAGAAGGGCAACATCATCGTCAAGTGGATCACCTCCACTGACCACAAGACCATCGGGTACATGTATCTGATCGCGTCGGTGCTGTTCTTCCTCCTCGGCGGTGTGATGGCCCTCATCATCCGTGCAGAGCTGTTCGCTCCGGGGATGCAGATCATCCCCACCAAGGAGCAGTACAACCAGCTGTTCACGATGCACGGCACGATCATGCTGCTGATGTTCGCGACGCCGCTGTTCGCCGGCTTCGCCAACGCGATCCTGCCGCTGCAGATCGGCGCACCGGATGTGGCGTTCCCGCGTCTGAACGCCTTCGCGTTCTGGCTCTTCCTCTTCGGCTCCACGATCGCCGTGGCCGGCTTCCTCACCCCGCAGGGCGCGGCGTCGTTCGGATGGTTCGCGTACCAGCCGTTGGCGAACGCCTCCTTCTCGCCTGGCGCGGGCGGAAACCTCTGGATGCTGGGCCTCGGAATCTCCGGTTTCGGAACGATCCTCGGTGCGGTCAACTTCATCACGACGATCATCACGATGCGCGCTCCCGGAATGACGATGTGGCGCATGCCGATTTTCTCCTGGAACACGCTCATCACGAGCCTGCTCATCCTGATGGCGTTCCCCGTCCTCGCGGCCGCGATCTTCGCCGCCGGTGCCGACCGCGTGCTCGGTGCGCACATCTACGACCCGGCCAACGGCGGTGTCCTGCTGTGGCAGCACCTGTTCTGGTTCTTCGGCCACCCTGAGGTGTACATCATCGCGCTGCCGTTCTTCGGCATCGTCTCCGAGGTCTTCCCGGTCTTCAGCCGTAAGCCGATCTTCGGCTACAAGACGCTGATCTACGCGACGATCGCCATCGCGGCGCTGTCGGTGGCCGTCTGGGCCCACCACATGTACGTCACCGGTTCGGTGCTTCTGCCGTTCTTCGCGCTGATGACGATGCTCATCGCCGTGCCGACCGGTGTGAAGATCTTCAACTGGATCGGAACGCTCTGGCGAGGATCGGTGACGTTCGAGACGCCCATGGTCTTCGCGCTCGGCTTCCTCGTCTCGTTCGTCTTCGGCGGCCTCACCGGTGTGATCCTCGCGGCGCCGCCGCTGGACTTCCACCTGAGCGACTCCTACTTCGTCGTGGCACACTTCCACTACGTCGTGTTCGGAACGGTCGTCTTCGCGATGTTCTCCGGCTTCTACTTCTGGTGGCCGAAGTGGACCGGTCGGATGCTCAACGAGCGCCTCGGCTACGTGCACTTCTGGATGCTGTTCATCGGCTTCCACATGACGTTCCTCATCCAGCACTGGCTGGGTGTCGACGGCATGGTCCGCCGCTACGCCGACTACTCGGCGGCTGACGGCTGGACGTGGCAGAACCAGGTCTCGACCATCGGTGCGATCATCCTCGGCGCTTCGATGCTCCCGTTCTTCCTGAACGTCTGGATCACGGCGCGCAAGGCTCCGAAGGTCACGGTGAACGACCCGTGGGGCTACGGCGCATCGCTGGAGTGGGCGACGAGCTGCCCGCCGCCGCGTCACAACTTCACCTCGATCCCGCGCATCCGCAGCGAGCGTCCCGCGTTCGACCTCAACCACCCCGAGGCGGCGGAGCACCCGGTCGCGGCACCTGAGCCGGCTCTCGCCGGGGCGAACGGAGAGGCCAAGTAATCATGCGCGACAACATCATCCTGTGGTGGGTGCTCACCGCGTTCTTCGGCCTCATGGCCGTCGTGTACACCGGCTGGAACATCCTGGCCCACCAGGATCGCGAGCTCGTCCTCGCGATCGAGTGGGTCGGCACCGTGGCGCTCGTCTTCTCGACGTTCATGGGCGCGATGGTGGCATGGTACCTGGGCCGCACGCACAACGCTCAGGGCGGTGAGCTGCCGGAGGACATCCTCACCAGCGACATCGACGACGGGGACCCTGAGCTCGGCGAGTTCAGCCCCTGGTCGTGGTGGCCGATCGTCCTCGCGGGTTCCGCGGCGATCTTCATCATCGGACTGGCCGTCGGGCACTTCCTGCTCCCGATCGGTCTGGCGATCTTCGTGGTCGCGATCGTGGGCTGGGTCTACGAGTACTACCGCGGCAACTTCGCTCGCTGACGCGAACACATGAGAACGGCCCCCGGAGATCTCCGGGGGCCGTTCTCGTATCCGTCGTCAGGTGGTTCTGCGGACGTAGGGGACACCGGTGGTCGGGTCGATCGGGCGGCGATGGATGCCGTCGGCATCCGCGATCGGATAGCCTTCCCGCACCCAGTACTCGAACCCGCCGATCATCTCCCGCACGGCGTAGCCGAGCTTCGCGAACTCGAGCGCGCCCTTGACGCCGGCGTTGCAGCCAGGACTCCAGCAGTAGACGACGACGTCGGCATCGGCCGGAATCTCCTTCGGGGCGCGCGCAGCGATCTCGCTGTAGTGCATGTGCACGGCTCCTGCGATGCGCCCCTGCGCCCATGCCTCGTCGGAACGGACATCGACGACCACGACCGCCTCGCCGGCCTTCTGGCGGGCGTAAAGATCACTGGCATCGGTTTCGTAGGCGAGCCGGGCGGCGAAGTAGTCAGCACTTTCGATCATGATCCGAGCCTAGGGTGCCAGTCGGTCGGGGGCCGCTGTCCGTCGGTCGAGGATGCGTCGATTCCCGCCATGCGGCGAGGGCGGGCTCTGGCTGGTGCGATCAGGACCCGCGCACAGCGGCGATGGACTCGATCTCGACCAACTGCTCGGGGTATCCGAGCACGGTGACTCCCAGCAAGGTGCTCGGGACATCATGCGTGCCGAAGGCGTCTGCGATGACATCCCAGGCTGCGACGAGGTCGTCGCGCTTCGACGAGGCGACGAGGACGCGTGTGCTGATCACGTCGGTCAGGCGGGCTCCTGCCGCATCGAGCGCCATGCGCAGCGTGGCGACGCAACGCAGGGCCTGCGCGGCGTAGTCGCCAGGAGCGACGACGATGCCCTCGTCATCGAGCGGACAGGCGCCGGCGAGGAAGACGAGGCGTGCGTCCGCCGGAGCCGACGCCGCGTAGGCGTACGGTGCGGCGGCGAGAGAGTCAGACCTGATCAACTGGACAACGGATGACATGGGGCTCCAATGCTACGAAGAAGGCCCCGACGCGCGAACACGTCGGGGCCAGGGGAGGGGCGTCGTTACTCGCCGTCCTCGGACTTCTTCTTGGGCTTCTTCACCGGCTCGGTCGCGACGACCGTGCTCGGCGTGTTCGCCGTCTCGCTCACGTGCGTCTCCGTAGCCACGAGCGGGGCGTCCGGAGCGCCGGCGCGCTCGTGCGCCGCCCGGATCTCCTCGGCCTCGGTCTCCTCGTTGTGCGCCGTCACGTGATGCTGGTGAGCATCGGCCTCATCGATGTCGGCCTGCGTGAGCGGAGCGAGGCGGTCCTCGAAGAACCAGCGCGAGATGGACGAACGCAGGTTCTCGGTCCACGGGATTCGGCCCTTGGCGTTCGGGCGTACGACGAGGGGCTCGTAGCCGTCCACATCGATGAGCTTCCAACGGTCGTAGACGTCGACCGGCTGATGCACCTCGATGAACTCGCCGCCGGGGAGTCGGACGATGCGTCCCGACTCGTAGCCGTGCAGCACGATCTCGCGATCCTTCTTCTGCAGCGCGATGGCGATCCGCTTCGCGATGAAGTATCCGAGCACGGGGCCGACGAACAGCAGCGCCTGGAGCGTGTGGATGACACCCTCCATGGTGAGCATGAAGTGCGTGGCGATGAGGTCGGACGAGGCGGCGGCCCAGAGCACGGCGTAGAAGATCACGCCGGCCACACCGATGCCCGTCCGCGTCGCGGCGTTGCGCGGACGCTGGGCGATGTGGTGCTCGCGCTTGTCGCCGGTGATCCACGCCTCGAGGAAGGGGTAGATGGCGACGGCGACGATGAAGAGACCGAGGACGGCGACCGGCACCAGGATTCCGAACGACCAGGTGTGGCCGAGGAACACGATGTCCCAGTTGGAGGGAGCCAGACGCAGGGCGCCGTCGGCGAAACCGATGTACCAGTCCGGCTGAGTACCGGCCGAGACGGGGGACGGGTCGTAGGGGCCGTAGTTCCAGATGGGGTTGATCTGGAAGAACGTCGCGATCAGCACGATCGTGCCGAAGACGATGAACAGGTAGCCGCCCATCTTGGACATGTACACGGGCATCATCGGGTAGCCGACGACGTTGTCGTTCGTGCGGCCGGGGCCCGCGAACTGCGTGTGCTTGTTGATGATCATCAGCATCAGGTGGACGACGATCAGGGCGATCACCAGAAGCGGGAGGATCAGGATGTGCAGCGTGTACAGACGACCGACGATGTCGGTACCGGGGAACTCGCCGCCGAAGATGAGGAACGACGTCCAGGTGCCGATCAGCGGGATGCCCTTGATCATGCCGTCGATGATGCGCAGGCCGTTGCCCGAGAGCAGGTCGTCGGGGAGCGAGTAGCCGGTGAAGCCCTCGGCCATCGCCAGGACGAACAGCACGAAGCCGATCACCCAGTTCAGTTCACGGGGCTTGCGGAACGCACCGGTGAAGAACACGCGCAGCATGTGCACGCCGATGCCGGCGACGAAGACGAGAGCAGCCCAGTGGTGGATCTGGCGGACCAGCAGACCACCGCGCAGGTCGAAGGAGATGTGCAGCGACGACTCGAGCGCTGCGGACATCTCGATGCCGCGCATCGGGGCGTACGCACCCGTGTAGTGCGTCTCGACCATGGATGCCTGGAAGAAGAACGTCAGGAAGGTTCCGGAGAGGAACACGACGACGAAGCTCCACAGCGCGATCTCGCCGAGCATGAACGACCAGTGGTCGGGGAAGATCTTGCGTCCGAGCTCCTTGACGAAGCCGGAGAGGCTGGTGCGCTCATCGATGTAGTTCGAGGCCGCACCGACGAAGCGTCCGCCCAGCGGCGCCTTGGTGTCCTTGTTGTCCTCTTTGGACAGCGTTGCGGTGCTCAATGGCGCTCCCAGAAGCTCGGGCCGACGGGTTCTTCGAAATCACTGCGTGCGACGAGGTAGCCCTCGGCGTCCACCGTGATCGGCAGCTGAGGCAGCGGACGCGCGGCGGGGCCGAAGATGACCTTGGCGTGGTCGGTCACGTCGAACTGCGACTGATGGCAGGGGCACAGCAGGTGGTGGGTCTGCTGCTCGTACAGGGCGACGGGGCAGCCGACGTGGGTGCAGACCTTGGAGTACGCGACGATGCCGTCGTACGACCAGTCCTTGCGCTCCTCGGACTCGATGAGCTGCTCGGGGCGAAGGCGCATCATCAGAACGATCGCCTTGGCCTTCTCCTCGAGGTAGCCGTCGTGGTGCGAGAGCGTCGCGAGGGGCTCGGGGATCACGTGGAAGGCGGAGCCGAGGGTGACATCCGCTGCGCGGATCGGCGTGCCGTCGGGGTCGCGGACGAGACGGACGTCCTTATCCCACATGGTGTGCTTCAGCAGCGCGACCGGGTCGCCCGCCGTCGGGTCGTCCGGGGTGCTGTGCGGCGCGAGGCCGCGGAACAGCGTGACGCCAGGAATGATCGAGGCGACGATCGCCGCGAACAGCGAGTTGCGGATCATCGTGCGTCGCCCGAAGCCGGACTCCTCATTGGCATCCGCGAACGCCTTGATGGCCGCCTCGCGCGTGGAATCCTTGCCGCGGGTCGGGTGGCGGTGCTCGATGTGCTCCTTGTCGCTCATCAGCGCCTTCGACCAGTGGATGGCGCCCAGGCCTAGCGAGAGGAGGGCGAGCGCGATGCCGAGGCCGATGAAGAGGTTGTTGTAGCGGATCGAGAGCAGCGACTGGTCTTCGATCGGGAACAGCATGTACGCGGCGACGGCCCAGATGGAGCCGGCGAGCGACAGGTAGAACAGCGTGTAGACCGTGCGGACCGCGCGCTTCTCGGCTGCGGGGTCCTTGTCCGTCATCCGCTCGCGGTGCGGCGGCAGCCCCGGGTTCTGCACGGGGTCGCTGACTGCGACACCCAGCCCAGGAGAGGGCTGGTAGGCCCTGTCAAGAGCCTGCGAGTCGTCGTCGTGTGCCATGGTGCTCCTCGTACGTTCCTCTTCGATGTATTTCGTCAGTTGGACTTCGCCGTGATCCACACGGTGATGGCGACGAGTGCGCCGATCCCGAAGATCCAGACGAACAGGCCCTCGGAGACCGGTCCGAGCGAGCCGAGCGATGCGCCGCCGACCTGCACGGCGTCCTGCTGGAAGACGAGGGCGGCGATGATGTCCCGCTTGTCCTCGGCCGACAGGTTCATGTCGCCGAACACGGGCATGTTCTGGGGGCCGGTGACCATGGCGGCGTACATGTGCAGCGCGCTGGTCGACGTCAGTGCGGGGGCGTACTTGCCCTCGGTGAGCGCTCCACCGGCGGCGGCGACGTTGTGGCACATCGCGCAGTTGACACGGAAGAGCTCCGCGCCCCTGGCGACGTCAGCCCCCTCGTCGTCGGCGTTGTGCGGGTTGGCCTCACCATCCGTGATCCACGACTCCGGGTACGTCGGGCCGGGGGCCACGGACTGCACGTAGGAGGAGATCGCCTGGATCTGGTCCTCGGTGAACTGCACCGGCTTCTGCGGGGCCTGCGGACCCTGCATCTGCAGCGGCATGCGACCGGTCGCCAGCTGGAACTCGGTGGCCAGCTCTCCGACGCCGATCAGGCTGGGACCGTTGTCGGTGCCCTGCATGTCCAGGCCGTGGCAGGTCGCGCAGTTCGCCTGGAAGAGCTTCTCGCCATCGTCGACCGTGAGGTTCGACGATGCGACGGTCTGCGTCTCGGTCGCACCGAAGGCGGCGGATGCTCCGGCGTAGACGCCGCCGGTGATCAGCAGGCCTGCTCCGATGAGTGCCATTGCCGCGAAGGGGCTGCGGCGGCCGTTCGAACGGCGCTTCTTCTCTCGTGCCATCTCAGGGATCAGCTCCGCTCTTATTTCAGGAAGTAGATGACGAGGAACAGCACGATCCAGACGACATCGACGAAGTGCCAGTAGTACGAGACGACGATCGAGGACGTCGCCTCCTTGTGGGTGAAGTTCTTCACGGCGAACGCGCGGCCCATGACGAGCAGGAACGCGACCAGACCGCCCGTGACGTGCAGTGCGTGGAAGCCGGTGGTCAGGTAGAACGCGGAGGCGTAGGAGTCGGCGCTGATCGGCATGCCTTCGGCGACGAGCGTGGCGTACTCCCAGACCTGGCCGGAGACGAAGATCGCGCCGAGCGCGAAGGTGAGCCAGAACCACTCGACCATTCCCCAGCCGAACAGGCGGCGACGGCCGGCGAGATTGAGCTGGCCCTTGGGGAGCCGGTAGGGCTGGAGGTCCTCAGCGGCGAACACACCCATCTGGCAGGTCACCGAGGACAGCACCAGGATCGCCGTGTTCACGGCCGCGAAGGGCACGTTGAGCAGGGCGGTGCGGTCGTCCCACAGTTCGCCAGAGGTGCTGCGGAGGGTGAAGTAGATCGCGAAGAGTCCTGCGAAGAACATCACCTCGCTGCCGAGCCACACGATGGTGCCGACAGCTACCGGGTTGGGCCGCTTGATCGTTCGGGCAGCCGGGGCATACGTCGCTGAGGTCGTCACCCCTCCATTATGGCCGATCTGCGAGGGTGATTCTTGCACCGGCGGCCCCCGTTTCGCTGTCTCGGCACTTAGGGGAACCTAAGAAACGCCTGCGAATTCGCGGTGAACTCGCGGGAAACGTGGCCTGGAGCCGACGTCGGATCCTTCTGGAGGAATTCTGCGCGCCGATAGGATCGCACACATGGCTGATTCCCTGACCTGGTCCGATGTGCTCACGACGCTGCTGGAGCGGCGGGATCTCAGTGTCTGGGAGTCGACGTGGGCGATGCGCCAGGTCATGAACGGCGACGTCACCGAGGCTCAACTCGCCGGTTTCCTCGTCGCACTCCGTGCGAAGGGAGAGACGATCGACGAGGTCGTCGGCTTCCGAGACGCGATCCTCGAGGCCGCGGTCCCGCTTCCGGTCTCGCCGAACGTGCTCGACATCGTCGGGACCGGCGGCGACCGGATCGGCACGGTGAACGTCTCCACGACCGCGGCGGTCGTCATCGGGGCGACGGGGGTTCCTGTGGTCAAGCACGGCAACCGTGCGGCGAGCTCGGCCTCCGGATCCTCCGACGTGCTCGGCGCTCTCGGCCTCGAGCTCTCGCTGGATCCTGCATCGGTCGCCGCCGTACTGGATCGGACGGGGATCACGTTCGCGTGGGCCGCCGCTTTCCACCCCGGTTTCAAGCACGCCGGCGCCGTGCGTTCGCAATTGGGCGTGCCGACTGTGTTCAACATGCTCGGGCCGCTCTGCAACCCGGCGAGGGCGGAGGCGAACGCCGTCGGCGTGGCGCGCGCCGAGCTCATCCCGCTCATCACGGGCGTGTTCCGCACGCGCGGGGCGACGGCGCTCGTGTTCCGAGGCGACGACGGTCTCGACGAGCTCACCACGACCGGCCACAGCCGGATCTGGGAGGTGTCGCGCGGCGACGTCCACGAGCACGATCTCGATCCTCGAGACCTGGGCATCCCCCTCGCGGATCTCGCCGATCTCATCGGTGGCTCGCCCCAGCACAATGCGGAGATCCTGCGTCGCACGCTCGCCGGGGAGAAAGGGGCGGTCCGGGACATCGTGCTGCTGAACGCCGCAGCGGGGATCGTCGCCTTCGAGCTGTCCCAGGACGCGACACAAGCGCAGACGCCGATCCTGGAGCGTCTTCGCGTCGCGATGGATGCCGCAGCGGCCGCCATCGACGACGGACGTGCAGCGGCGAAGCTCGACGAGTGGGTCGCCGTCTCCCGCGAGCTCGCCACCGTCTGAGACGCCATGGATCCTGTCGCCGCTCTGCTCGAGATCGCCGGTCTCCTGGAGCGCGAGCGCGCCTCCCGATACCGGGCCAAGGCGTTCCGCCAGGCGGCGGCGACCTTCCAGTCGCTGTCCGAGGACGTGCGGCGGGACCCGGTCAGGCTGCGGGCGACGAAGGGGATCGGTGACTCGACGTTCGAGGTAATCCGCCAAGCGCAGGCGGGGGAGACCCCCGGATATCTCCTGGAGCTGCGCGGGGTCGTCGAGCCTGAGCTCGTATCGGCACTGCGCGGACGCCTCCGCGGTGATCTGCATGCCCACACCGACTGGTCAGACGGCACGACCCCGATCGACGTGATGGTGGATGCGGCGCGCGCCCTCGGACACGAGTATCTGGCGATCACGGATCACTCGCCGCGTCTACGCGTGGCCAGAGGTTTGTCGGCGGAGCGGCTACGCGAGCAGATCCCCCTCGTGCGGGCGGCTTCCGGGGATGGCCTCCGCGTCCTCGCTGGCATCGAGGTGGACATCCTGGAGGACGGCTCGCTCGATCAGGATGCGGAGCTGTTGGGTGACCTGGACATCGTCGTCGCGTCGGTGCACTCCCGGCTGCGGATGGAATCGGGGCCGATGACGAGACGCATGGTCGCCGCCGTCTCCAGTGGCAAGGTGAACGTCCTCGGGCACTGCACGGGAAGGCTCGTCCAGGGGGAGCGCGGGACGCGGCCGGCATCCGTCTTCGACGCGCATGCGGTCTTCGCGGCCTGTGCGGAGTCGGGCGTCGCCGTGGAGATCAATGCGCGTCCAGAGCGTCAGGATCCGCCGGAGGAGCTCATCGCGATCGCCTTGGCCGAAGGATGCCTCTTCGCGCTGGACTCCGATGCGCATGCGCCCGGTCAGCTTTCACTGCTCGATCATGGTGCGCAGCGTGCGGAGGCGGCAGGCGTCCCGGCCGAGCGGATCGTGACGACGTGGGGTGTCGATCGATTGCTCGCCTGGGCGGAGTGAGCAGGGTGGCTGACCCGCCCGGCTCAGGGGTCAGCGATCTAGTGCGGCGACGGCGCGGCTCATCGAGGTGCCGAGATTCCACTGCTCCGCCAGAGCGGATGCAGCATCCACCTGCGAGGCGTCCAAGGCGCGCACAGGCTCTGCAGGGGGAGCGATGTCGAGATCGCAGGCGACGCGGACGACCGTGGGCGCGACGTCGAGGTATGCCTCGGCGGCGATGATCTTGGCGGCGACGCCCGCCGACATACCGACGCCCTCCCTGGCCGCGGCCCGGATGCCGTGCAGGTCGCCGTGCTCCCGCAGCAGCGTGGCTGCCGTCTTCTCGCCGATGCCTGCCACCCCAGGAAGGCCGTCGGAGGCGTCTCCGCGGAGCGTGGCGAAGTCGGCATACTGCTGGGGGAGCACTCCGTACTTGGCGGCGACGAAGGACTCGGTCACGACATCCAGATTGCTCATCCCGCGCGCGGTGTAGATCACGCGGATGTCGCGCGCATCGTCGACGAGCTGGAACAGGTCGCGATCGCCGGTGACGATGTCGACCGGGATCGTGGAGCGCGTGGCGAGTGTGCCGATCACATCGTCGGCCTCATGCTCGGCGACGCCGACGACGGGGATGCCGAGGGTGGCGAGCTCGGCTCGGATGAGCGGGATCTGGGCTTCCAGGGGATCCGGCACCTCTTCGACGTCCGCGCCACCTGTGACGACCTCGACGACGCGGTGCGCCTTGTAGCTGGGAATGAGGTCGACGCGCCACTGCGGGCGCCAGTCGTCGTCCCAGCAGGCGACGATGTGCGTCGGCTGATATGTGCTGACCAGCTTCGCGATCATGTCGAGAAGCCCGCGTGCGGCGTTGATGGGGGAGCCGTCGGGTGCGGTGACCTTGTCCGGCACGCCGTAGAAGGCTCGGAAGTAGAGGGATGCGGTGTCGAGAAGCATCAGCCGGTCGCTCATGTGCCCAGCTTGGCACAGGGGAGCGGTCGGTCAGCAGCCCGGTGAGGCGGGAGCCTGCTCGCAGGTGTGGGCGACGAGTGCGGTGTGCGCCTCGAAGATCCGGATGGACTGGGTGGGCCCCGCTGCGGTCACCTCGCCGGGGATCGGAAACCAGCCGATGCCAAGGTCGATCTCGGCCGAGTAGCGCACGTCGACGCTCGCGGTGTAGTCGCCGCGTTCCGTGTAGGTGTGGCTTGTCGGCGTCGGAGTGAACGCGGCCTGACCCAGCGACTCCCAGCTGCGGCCGGCCTCCGACGTGGACTCCGATTCGCCATCGCCGAAGTCCCAGTCGTATCCCACGGGGGTGAACCGCACCTCGATCGGGTATCCGAGCAACGTTCCACTCACCGTCTGAACCGTGGCGGACGCGACAAAATTCGTCGGGAGCCCCGCGACGCCGACGTTGTCCGGCTCTCCTGCGATGCGGGGCCCGTCGGGAGTGAACTGCGCGAGGTCGTCGATCGTGACCGCGGGGATGGAGGGAGTGTCCTCAGTGGGCTCGCCTGGTTCCACCTCGTCGGCGAGGAAGCAGCCGATGTGCGCGTTCCAGTCGATCAGGCATTTGTCGCGGTCGAAGTCTTCGCCCGTCTGACCGAACGGGCCTTGGATCGGATCGCCCCAGCGGTCGACAGGCACCGACGTACCGGGGGAGCCAGGAGAGCCGGGGGATCCGGGATCGGTCTGGCTGTCGCTGATCGTCACGGCGGTATCACCATCTCCGACTGAACAGAGTCCCGCTCTGACCTCGCTGACGGTGCATCCCGACGATGACGTGGGAGTCAAGAGCATCGCGGTGCCAAGAATCAATATGCTCACGAGCATGTTGCGGGGTCTCCTGTGTCGGATGATGCGATGAGCAACTCGTTCCGGTTGCCTGCGAATACGACTTCAAGAGGCCATAGATCCTCTCTGCTTGGGGGAGTCACATCTGCGCCGGTCTCGTCAAGCACACGCGACAGGCTGACATCCAGGCAAGCGGCGACCACGATTGTCCCAACTCTGTCGTCGATTCTGGCCTCCTGACCAACGAAAGCCGCGATGCGCGTCGCTCCGGCTAGATGGACGCCATTTTCGCGGAGCGTCTCTTGCGCTTGTGTATCCTCTTCGAGGGCTCGCCCAGTGAGGAACAAGCGCGGGTCTGCTGCCTCATCAGAATGGCGTGCGTCTTCGGCCGCGATGTAGGCCCGATACACCTCCTCAGCCTTCGCGAAGGCCTCTTCCTCCGAGGCGAATGCGGCGGTGGGAGTCGGCTCCGGATCGGGCTCGGGCGAGCATCCGAGCATCCCGCCGGCGAGCAGGGCGACGAGCCCGAGCGATGCCGTCCGGGTGAGCCGAGTACGCGAGATCTCCACCCGCACACGGTAACGCGATCACGGTCCGGTCGGCAGGAGTTATCCACAGGAGCGATCCGGGCGTTTCTCTGGTAATCTGAAGTGTCACTCGTGGCGTGCTCCTGCATGCCCAGGTGGCACGCAACCACAATCCATCTGCTTCCGGCGGTTGAACCGTGTCCGCACGGCGTCGGGAGCCCGAGTTCCCATTCAACAAGGACAACCCACTACATGACTACCGCAACGACCGCCCCGGCCACCAAGCAGGTCGCGATCAACGACATCGGATCTGCCGAGGACTTCCTGGCCGCGGTCGAGAAGACCCTGAAGTTCTTCAACGACGGCGACATCATCGAGGGCACGATCGTCAAGATCGACCGCGACGAGGTTCTGCTGGACGTCGGTTACAAGACCGAGGGCGTCATCCCCTCGCGCGAGCTCTCCATCAAGCACGACGTCGACCCGAACGAGGTCGTCAAGGTCGGCGACGAGGTCGAGGCCCTCGTCCTCCAGAAGGAGGACAAGGAAGGTCGCCTCATCCTCTCCAAGAAGCGTGCGCAGTACGAGCGCGCCTGGGGAGACGTCGAGAAGATCAAGGAGAACGACGGCGTCGTCACCGGCACCGTCATCGAGGTCGTCAAGGGTGGCCTCATCGTCGACATCGGCCTCCGCGGCTTCCTCCCGGCCTCGCTCATCGAGCTGCGCCGCGTCCGCGACCTCACGCCGTACCTCGGCCAGGAGATCGAGGCGAAGATCCTCGAGCTCGACAAGAACCGCAACAACGTCGTCCTGAGCCGCCGCGCGCTGCTCGAGCAGACGCAGTCCGAGTCGCGCACGACGTTCCTCAACAACCTGCACAAGGGTCAGGTCCGCAAGGGTGTCGTCTCCTCGATCGTCAACTTCGGTGCATTCGTCGACCTGGGCGGCGTGGACGGCCTCGTGCACGTCTCCGAGCTGTCCTGGAAGCACATCGAGCACGCCTCCGAGGTCGTCGAGGTCGGCCAGGAGGTCACCGTCGAGATCCTCGAGGTCGACCTCGACCGCGAGCGCGTCTCCCTGTCGCTGAAGGCGACGCAGGAGGACCCGTGGCAGGTCTTCGCCCGCACCCACGCGATCGGTCAGATCGCTCCGGGTAAGGTCACGAAGCTCGTTCCGTTCGGTGCGTTCGTCCGCGTCGCAGACGGCATCGAGGGCCTCGTCCACATCTCCGAGCTCTCCAGCAAGCACGTCGAGCTGGCCGAGCAGGTCGTCTCCGTCGGCGAAGAGGTCTTCGTCAAGGTCATCGACATCGACCTCGAGCGTCGCCGCATCTCGCTGTCCCTCAAGCAGGCCAACGAGTCCGTCGACCCGTTCGGCACCGAGTTCGACCCGGCCCTGTACGGCATGGTCGCGGAGTACGACGAGAACGGCGAGTACAAGTACCCCGAGGGCTTCGACCCCGAGACGGGTGCCTGGAAGGAAGGCTTCGACGCTCAGCGCGAGGCTTGGGAGCAGGAGTACGCAGCGGCGCAGGCTCGCTGGGAGGCTCACAAGGTCGCGGTCGCCAAGGCGGCCGAGGCCGAGGCTGCAGCCGGCGACGACTTCGCCGCCGGTCAGACGTTCTCCAGCGAGTCCGCCGGTGCGGGCACGCTGGCCGACGACGAGGCTCTCGCGGCTCTGCGCGAGAAGCTCTCGGGCGGCAACGCGTAAGCATCGCCTCATCGGAACGGGTCGTCACCTTCGGGTGGCGGCCCGTTCCGCGTATCGGGCGAAGATCTCCGTCCGGCATCCTCCGTGCTCATGTGACCGGACATTACGGCCGGATTCGTAACATTCCGCACGGATCGCCACGATAGGGGTATGTTCTCCACGCTCACCTCCGACCGCGCCGTCTCCGCGCCCGTCGACGTCAGTGCGGCGAATGCGGTGCGCATCGAGAGGGTCGATCGGACCTTTCCGCTCGCTGATGGATCTCGTCCCGTGCTGCGCGATGTGGACATCGAACTCGTTCCCGGCGAGATCGTCGCCGTCGTCGGTCCTTCGGGATGCGGGAAGTCGACGCTGCTGCGATTGATCGCCGGTCTCGACGCGCCCACGCACGGAGAGATCCTCCTCGACGGCACGGCTGTCGCGGATACGGATCCCCGCACGGCGGTCGCCTTCCAGGAGCCGCGCCTGATGCCGTGGCGGACTCTCGCACAGAACGTCGAGCTCGGCCTTCCCCGCCGCACACCCCGTCGAGACCGTGCTGCGCGCGTGGGCGAGCTTCTCGAACTCGTCGGACTCTCGCACGCCGCTGATCAGCGTCCGAGAGAAGTGTCCGGCGGTATGGCGCAACGCGCCTCGCTCGCGCGGGCACTGGCCCGCAACCCAGGTGTCCTGCTGCTGGACGAGCCCTTCGGAGCGCTCGATGCGCTCACCCGCCTGCGCATGCAGGACCTCCTCCTCGACATCCACGCCGCGGAGCCGACGACGATCGTGCTCGTCACTCACGACGTCGAGGAAGCGCTCTATCTCGCGGACCGTGTGCTGCTGCTGCGTTCCCTCGCCTCCGACGGGGATGCCGCGGCGTCCATCGCCCGCATCGTCGAGGTGCCGGGGGCCAGACCCCGCGACCGCGCAGACCGCGATCTCGCCGACCTCCGCGCCGAGCTCCTCGAGGGACTCGGCGTCGACATCCACCACCGAATCCCCTCCGAGGAGACCCGATGAACACCTTCGCCCGACGTGCCGTGCCGACGATCGCCCTCGCTGCGACCGTCATGCTCGTCTCCGCCGGCTGCGTCGCCGGCGAGAACGCACCCGCCGAGCCCGCTTCGGATGCATCGGGGGAGTGGTCAGCCGACACCGTCACCGTCGACTTCGCCACCTACAACCCGCTCAGCCTCGTCGTCCGCGATCAGGGGCTCCTCGAGGACATCCTCGGCGACTCCGTCACCGTCGAATGGGTCCAGTCGGCCGGATCGAACAAGGCCAACGAGCTGCTGCGCTCCGGGTCCGTCGACGTCGGGTCCACGGCAGGCTCGGCCGCACTCCTGGCGCGCGCCAACGGATCGCCGATCCAGGTCATCGACATCTACTCGCAGCCGGAATGGTCGGCGATCGTCGTCGGTCCGGACAGCGCCATCACCTCCGTCGAAGACCTGGCCGGGGCCTCCGTCGCGGCGACCAAGGGCACCGACCCCTACTTCTTCCTGCTGCAGGCATTGGAGGAGGCGGGCCTCAGCGTCGACGACGTCGAGGTGCAGAACCTTCAGCACGCCGACGGGAGGGCAGCGCTCGATGGCGGATCGGTCGACGCCTGGGCGGGCCTCGACCCGATCATGGCCGCCGCCGAGGTGGAATCCGGCGACCAGCTGATCTACCGCAACGTCGACTTCAACACCTACGGATTCCTCAACGCCACCGAGGAGTTCATCACCGAGCACCCCGATCTCGCCCAGGCGGTCGTCGACGCCTACGAACAGGCTCGCACCTGGGCGCTGGAGAACCCCGAGGAGACCGCAGCTCTGCTGGCCGAGGTCGCCGGCATCGACATCGCCGTCGCCACCACCGTGATCACCGAGCGCTCCAACCTCGATGTCAGCGGCATCCCTGGTGACGACCAGCTCGCCGTGCTGGAGAAGATCGCGCCCGTCATCGCCGAGTCCGGTGATGTCCAGGGCGGTCAGGATGCCGTCGACGCGGCGCTCGAGGAGATCATCAACCCCGAGTTCGCCGAGAAGGCGGTCGCAGCAGAGTGAGCGCACCGATCCCGGACCAGCGGGTGGTGGTTCCTGCGGTGACGCAGGACACGATCGACGTCGCTGCCGGCCGCGGTCGGCAGGCGGAGCAGGCCAGGCGGGATCTCTGGAGCCGTCCGACGGTGCGCATCGTCGGCGGGCTGCTGCTGCCGGCGGTGATCATCGTCGCGTGGCAGCTCGTCACGACGACCGGTCTCGTACCCGCCTATCGACTGCCCGCACCCGCTGCCGTCATCGCCGCGGGCGTCGAGCTCGCCGAGAGCGGCCAGCTGGCCACCCACATCGCGATCTCCGTGCAGCGGGTGCTGCTCGGCTTCGCGATCGGCGCCGTCATCGGCCTCGCGGCCGCCGCGGTCGTGGGTCTCTCGCGGATCGGCGACGTCCTGCTCAGCCCTTCGCTGGCCGCCGTCCGCGCCGTGCCGTCGCTCGCCTGGGTGCCCTTGCTCATCCTGTGGATGCAGATCGGCGAGGAGTCCAAGGTGACGCTCATCGCCATCGGAGCGTTCTTCCCGGTCTACACGGCGGTGGCGGCGGCGCTTCGGCATGTGGACCCCCATCTCGTGGAGGCCGGCCGATCGTTCAGTCTGCGCGGCTGGGATCTCTTCCGCACCGTGCAGCTGCCGGCGGTCGTGCCCTCCGTGGTGTCCGGGCTCCGCCTCGCCCTCGCGCAGGCCTGGCTCTTCCTCGTCGCCGCCGAACTCATCGCCTCCTCGATGGGCCTCGGCTATCTCCTCAACGACTCGCAGCAGAACGGCAGGGTCGACCGGATCCTGCTGACTATCATCCTGCTGGCGGTTCTCGGTGCCATCACCAATGCGATCCTCGCGCTGACCGAGAAGTATCTCCTGAAGAGGTGGGCATGACCGAGGAGGCGCGACTCGTCGAGAACCGGGTCTACCCGCCCTCGGCGGAGTTCGCCGCCCAGGCCAATGTCACGGCCGAGGCATATGAACGGGCTGCCGCCGATCCGATCGCCTTCTGGGCCGCCGCCGCCGAACGGCTGGATTGGGCGGAGCCGTGGCAGACCGTGCACGAGTGGGAGCCCCCGGTGGACGGGGCGATTCCTGCCGCGCGCTGGTTCCTCGGCGGACGACTCAACGTCGCATACAACTGCGTCGACCGGCACGTCGAGCAGGGCCGAGGCGACAGGATCGCGCTGCATTTCGAAGGCGAGCCCGGTGACCGGATCGGTGTCACGTACGCCGATCTGCAGCGTCGCGTGTCTCAGGCCGCGAACGGGCTGCTCGCTCTCGGCATCGAGCCGGGCGACCGCGTCGTCGTCTACCTTCCCGTACTCATCGAGACGGTCGTCATCGCTCTCGCATGCGCGCGCATCGGTGCGGTGCACTCCCTCGTCTTCGGAGGATTCTCGGCGGAGGCGGTGCGCTTCCGGCTCGAGGACACCGGCGCGAAGCTGCTCGTGACCTCCGATGGCCAGTTCCGCCGCGGACGCGCCGTCGAGGTGAAATCCCAGGCCGACCGCGCTGCCGCCGAGCTGCCGGATCTCGAGCACGTGCTCGTCGTCCGTCGCACCGGCCAGGACGTGCCGTGGACAGCGGGGCGCGATCACTGGTGGCACGACGTCGTCGACACAGCCGACACGACTCACGTGCCCGAGGCGTTCGACGCCGAGCATCCGCTGTTCATCATCTACACCTCGGGGACGACCGGGAAGCCCAAGGGACTCGTGCACACGTCCGGCGGCTATCTCGCACACGCGAGCTGGGCGCACTGGGCGCACTTCGACGCCAAGGACAGCGACGTGCACTGGTGCACAGCCGACCTCGCGTGGGTCACAGCACACACCTATGAGCTGTACGGGCCGCTGTCCAACGGGCTCACCCAGGTCATCTACGAGGGCACGCCGGACACCCCGAGCCGCACGCGCCATTTGGAGATCATCGAACGCTACGGCGTGACGGTCTACTACACCGCGCCCACGCTCATCCGGACTTTCATGACGTGGTTCGGTCCCGACCTTCCCGCAGGTCACGACCTCTCCCGCATCCGTCTGCTGGGCACGGTCGGCGAGGCGATCAATCCCGAGGCCTGGGTGTGGTTCCGGCGCAACTACGGCCGTGACGAGGTGCCCGTGGTCGACACCTGGTGGCAGTCCGAGACGGGGGCTGCGATGATCGCACCGCTGCCGGGTGTGACGACGCTGAAGCCGGGGTCTGCGACGGTGCCGCTGCCCGGCATCGATGCCGCCGTCGTCGACGAGAACGGCGACGAGGTCGCTCCGGGACGCTCTGGCACCCTCGTGGTCCGCAGGCCCTGGCCGGGAATGGCGAGGACGATCTGGGGGAACCCCCAACGCTACCGCGACTCGTACTGGGCGGCCTACGCCGGGCACGGCGAATTCGGCGGGTACTACGTCGCCGGTGACGGCGCGACGCGCGATGCGGACGGCTGCATCTGGATCCTCGGGCGCCTGGACGACGTGGTGAACGTGTCCGGACACCGTCTGTCGACGATCGAGATCGAGTCCGCCCTCGTCGCGCACGATGCGGTCGGGGAAGCAGGCACGGCCGGTGTTGCGGATCCCGTCACGGGGCAGGCCGTCGCCGCCTTCGTCATCGCCTCCGGCACGGGGGAGCCCTCCGTTGCCGCGCTGCGGGAGCAGGTCGCCGTCGAGATCGGTCCCGTGGCCAAGCCCAAGCACGTCTATATCGTCCCCGACCTCCCCAAGACCCGGTCCGGGAAGATCATGCGTCGCCTGCTCGCGCAGCTGTGGGAGGCTGAACAGGATCGCAGAGCGGGTCGCGAACCGGGGCCGCTCGGCGACACGACATCGTTGCAGAACCCCGAGGCCGTCGACGCGATCGCGTCGGTGCTGGCCTCGGCACAGTGAAGGACATCATGACGGATGAACATCGATTCGGTTTCCGCACCAGGGCGCTGCACGCCGGCGGGACGCCGGATGCGGCGACCGGCGCGCGCGCCGTGCCGATCTACCAGACCACGTCGTTCGTCTTCGACGATGCGGCGGATGCGGGGAATCTGTTCGCCCTCCAGAAGTACGGGAACATCTACTCCCGCATCGGCAACCCCACCGTTGCGGCTCTTGAAGAGCGCCTCGCCTCGCTCGAGGGCGGTATCGGGGCCGTGGCGACGGCGTCAGGGATGAGCGCCGAGTTCATCACTTTCGCCGCTCTCGTCGGAGCGGGGGATCACGTCGTGGCATCCGCTCAGCTCTATGGCGGGACTGTCACCCAGCTCGACGTGACCCTGCGCCGCTTCGGTGTCGACACGACCTTCGTCGCCTCGACGGATCCCGCGGACTACGCCGCCGCCATCCGTCCGGAGACCAAGGTCGTCTACGTGGAGATGATCGGGAACCCCTCGGGCGAGATCGCCGACATCGAGGGCCTCGCCGCGGTCGCCCACGAGGCGGGCGTGCCGCTCGTCGTCGACGCGACACTGGCCACGCCGTACCTCGCTCAGCCGCTCGCCCACGGCGCAGACATCGTCATCCACTCGGTGACGAAGTTCCTCGGCGGGCACGGCACGACGCTCGGCGGCATCGTCGTGGAGAGGGGCGGCTTCGACTGGGGGAACGGCAAGTTCCCGCAGATGACCGAGCCCGTCGAGTCGTACGGCGGCATCCGCTGGTGGGACAACTTCGGCGAGTACGGATTCCTCACCCGGCTGCGCTCCGAGCAGTTGCGCGACATCGGCCCTGCGCTGAGCCCGCAGTCGGCCTTCAACCTGCTGCAGGGCATCGAGACGCTGCCGCAGCGGATCGACGCCCATCTCGCCAACGCGAGGATCGTCGCCGAGTGGCTGGACGCCGACCCCCGGATCTCGTTCGTCACCTGGGCAGGCCTCGAGGCGCACCCGCACCACGAGCGTGCGGCGAAGTACCTCCCGCTCGGGCCAGGGTCGGTCTTCGCCTTCGGCGTCGCCGCAGACGACGGCCGTGCGGCCGGGGAGGCCTTCATCGAGAACCTGCAGCTCGCCTCGCACCTCGCGAACATCGGGGATGCCAGGACGCTGGTGATCCATCCGGCATCCACCACCCATCGCCAGCTCAATCCGGAGCAGCTGGTCGCCGCAGGCGTGCCCGCCGATCTCATCCGCATCTCGGTCGGCCTGGAGGACCCGGAAGACATCATCTGGGACCTCGACCAGGCGCTCACCGCGGCGACAGGAGCGACACGATGACCGCCGCTGAGACGTTCGACGCCTGCGCGCTGCCGGCGCCAGCCCAGGATGGAGCCGCCTGTGCGCTCCCCGGTGCAGCGGAGGCGGTGCCGGGGAGGACCTGGCGTGCGCCAGGCCAGCAGGACCGGTTCGCGCTGCTTCGTCGTTCACGCTCCGTCGCGATCGTCGGGGCATCGGACAACCCTGCCCGAGCTTCCTACTTCGTCGGCACTTATCTGCTCTCGAGCTCGCCGTACGACGTCTACTTCGTCAACCCGAGGGCCGAGCGGATCCTGGATCGGCCGGTGTACGCCTCCCTGGCGGACCTGCCCGTCGTTCCCGATATCGTCGACGTCTTCCGCAGGCATGACGACCTCCCCGGCGTCGCCCAGGAAGCAGTGGACATCGGCGCGAAGGCGCTCTGGCTGCAGCTCGGATCCTGGAACGAGGATGCCGCGGCGATCGGAGAGGCCGGGGGGCTGGACGTCGTGATGGATCGCTGCATCAAGATCGAGCATGCGCGGTTCCACGGCGGGCTGCACTTCGCCGGCTTCGACACCGGCGTGATCAGCTCCAAGAGGCAGCTGCTCGCGCGCTGAGCGACAGCCGTACCGGCGCCAGGGGCATGCCAGGATGGACGGCATGCCCCTCATCGCACTCACCGGCGGCATCGCCTCGGGAAAATCGACGATCGCGGACAGGCTCGCCGAGCACGGCGCGGTGATCGTCGACGCCGATCGCATCGTCAGGGAGGTACAGGCACCGGGAACGGCAGTTCTCGCACGGATCGCGGCCGTCTTCGGCGCTGAGGTCATCGACGCGTCGGGAGCGCTGGATCGAGCGGCGCTCGGGGCCGTGGTCTTCGGGGATCCGGATGCGCTCTCGCGACTGAACGGCATCGTGCATCCTGCCGTGCGCGAGGAGTCTCAGCGGCGGTTCGACGCGGCATTCGCCGCAGACCGGGATGCCGTCGTCGTCTACGACGTCCCTCTGCTCGTCGAGGCGCGCGCGGACGACCACTGGGACCTCATCGTGGTCGCGGATGCGCCGGCCGAGGAGCGGGTGCGTCGGATGGTGCATCTGCGGGGCATGACGGAGGAGGAAGCCCGGCGGCGGATCGCCGCGCAGATCTCCGATGAGAAGCGGCGCAGCATCGCCGATGTCGTGATCGACACCTCGGGAACGCTCGCAGAGACTCTCGCCCAGACGGATGCGCTCTGGCGGCGGATGACGGCGCTCTAGCCCGGAGCGCTGGTCGCGGCATCCTCCCGACGGTGTCTCGCCCTGCGCCGGATCTGCACCACGGCCACGACGATGAGGCCGACCAGCAGGACGACGGCGAGGACGGGCACGACGATCGCGAGCGCCGCGAGCAGGAAGGATGCGCCGTCCTCCGCGGTGCTCAGCACGGGGGCGGCCAGCCCGCCGGTGACGGTGTTCGCCGCGACACGCCCCGTCGCCTTCACCACATGCACGATCAGGGCGATGACGATGCCCGTGACGATCGGGACCCAGGTGTTCTCATCGAAGAACGCCGACGGGTCGTCGACGGCGACGGTCTGCGCGCTGGAGCCCGCCCCGAAGACGATGCCGCCCGATGCCGGACGGAGCACGGTCTGGATGACGTCGTTGATCGAGTCCAGGGCGGGGATCTTGTCGGCGACGATCTCCAGCACGAGCAGCCCGCCGAGGATCCACAGCGCGATGTCGCTGGACAGCCATGACCAGCCCGAGGGGAGGGTCACGGCGTCGAGCAGACGATCGGAGAGACCGAGCAGGAAGAGCGGCATCCAGGCGTTGAGCCCGGCCGAGGCCGCGAGGCTGGAGCCGATCAGGAACTCGATCACGGCTCCACTCTAAGGCGGCGACCCCGGTGTCGGAGGTGCGGCCTACGCTGGAAGCATGCAACCCACGCGCAGCGTCCGACCCTTCGAGGTCGTCAGCGAGTACGTCCCCGCCGGTGATCAGCCCCAGGCGATCGCCGACCTCGCCAATCGCATCAATGCCGGCGAGACCGACATCGTGCTGCTCGGCGCGACGGGAACGGGCAAGTCCGCGACGACGGCGTGGCTCATCGAGCAGGTGCAGCGGCCCACGCTCGTGCTGGCGCACAACAAGACGCTCGCTGCGCAGCTCGCGAACGAGTTCCGCGAGCTCATGCCGCACAACGCGGTCGAGTACTTCGTCTCGTATTACGACTATTACCAGCCCGAAGCCTACGTCCCGCAGACGGACACCTTCATCGAGAAGGACTCCTCGATCAACGCCGAGGTCGAGCGCCTGCGGCACTCGACGACGAACTCGCTTCTCTCCCGTCGGGACGTCGTGGTCGTCTCGACGGTGTCGTGCATCTACGGCCTCGGTGCTCCGGAGGAGTATCTACGGGCCATGGTGGCCCTTCAGGTGGGGGAGCGGTACGACCGTGACGCGCTGATCAGACAGTTCATCGCGATGCAGTACAACCGCAACGACGTCGACTTCTCACGAGGCAACTTCCGCGTGCGAGGAGACACGATCGAGATCATCCCGGTCTACGAGGAGCACGCGATCCGCATCGAGCTTTTCGGCGATGAGATCGAGGCGCTGTACTCGCTGCATCCGCTCACCGGTGACGTCATCGAGAAGCTCGACGCCATCCCGATCTTCCCCGCTTCGCATTACGTCGCCGGCACCGACGTGATCCAGCGGTCGATCGGAACGATCGAGACCGAGCTGGAGGGCAGGCTCGCCGAGTTCGAGAGGCAGGGCAAGCTGCTCGAGGCGCAGCGGCTGCGGATGCGGACTACCTTCGATCTCGAGATGCTCCAGCAGCTGGGATTCTGCTCCGGCATCGAGAACTACTCGCGCCACATGGACGGGCGAGAGGCCGGCGAGCCGCCGCACACCCTGCTCGACTTCTTCCCCGACGACTTCCTGCTCGTCATCGATGAGTCGCACGTCACGGTTCCGCAGATCGGCGCCATGTACGAGGGGGACGCCTCACGAAAGCGCACGCTCGTCGACCATGGCTTCCGGCTGCCCAGCGCGATGGACAACAGACCGTTGCGGTGGGACGAGTTCAAGAATCGGATCGGTCAGACCGTGTATCTGTCCGCGACGCCCGGCAAGTACGAGATGGGCATCGCGGACGGCGTCGTCGAGCAGATCATCCGACCGACGGGTCTCGTCGACCCCGAGATCGTCGTGAAGCCGTCGAAGGGCCAGATCGACGATCTGCTCGAGGAGATCCGGCTGCGCGTCGAGCGTGATGAGCGCGTCCTCGTGACGACTCTGACCAAGAAGATGGCCGAGGAGCTCACCGACTTCCTCGGCGAGCACGGGGTGCGGGTGCGCTATCTGCACTCCGATGTCGACACGCTGCGACGGGTCGAACTGCTCAGCGAGTTGCGCGCGGGTGTCTACGACGTCCTGGTCGGCATCAATCTGCTGCGAGAGGGGCTCGATCTTCCCGAGGTCTCGCTCGTCGCGATCCTCGATGCGGACAAGGAGGGGTTCCTGCGCTCCGGGACATCGCTCATCCAGACCATCGGGCGCGCCGCGAGGAACGTCTCCGGTCAGGTGCATATGTACGCCGATCGAATCACCGACTCGATGGCAAAGGCGATCGAGGAGACCGAGCGCCGTCGCGAGAAGCAGATCGCGTACAACACGGAGAACGGCATCGATCCGCAGCCGCTGCGCAAGCGGATCGCGGACATCACCGAGGTGCTCGCTCGGGAGGCATCCGACACGCAGGACATGCTCCGCGGCAAGAGTCGTACCAAATCGGGGAAGGGCAAGAGCCCCACGCCTCAGCTGCGCCGTGAGGGGATCGCGGCAGAGGGCGCCGCTCAGCTCGAGGCGACGATCGAGGACCTCTCGAACCAGATGCTCGCCGCGGCGGAGGAACTGAAGTTCGAGCTCGCGGCTCGCCTCCGCGACGAGGTGCAGGACCTCAAGAAGGAGCTCCGCGCCATGGAACGTGCGGGACACGCCTGAGCGGGGAGGTGACGATGGATCCGAACGGGGCGGAGCTCGCCGACCGGGTGCGCGCACTGCTGATGGCTGAACCTGGGCTGGAGGAGAAGCGGATGTTCGGCACGCGTGCGTTTCTCCTCGACGGGAGGATCCTCGTGGGCGCGCGCAAGGGCGGCGTGCTGCTCGTGCGCCTGACTGAAGAGCGGGGTGCGGTGCTGCAGGACGAACCGGGCGCCGCCGTCGCGAACATGGGAGCCAAGACCATGGGCCCGAGCTGGCTCGACGTGGATGCGGCGGCGATCGCGGACGACGAAGCCTTGATGTTCTGGGTGGATGCCGCGAGGGAGTGCATCCCCGGCGACTGAGTCGAAGTCAGGGGCAGTGGACGAGGGGCTTCGGGCCCGAACGATCGATCTGGTGCGACGACATGGGGGCGCCGCAGAGGGGGCACCCTCGCTCCGCGCGCTCCGCCGCGCTCGGCGGTGGTGTCGATTCGTAGGGGCCGACGGATGCCGGACCGGCGAAGCGGATGAGGTTCGTGTTGACCCAGGCGTACCAGCCGCCGGCCGCACGCACCCGATCGCGGAGGGGAGGTCGTTCCGGATCCTTCGTCATGTTCTTAGTGTACTAATGATTAGTGCCGATTGTATAATCGATGCATGACCACGGACGCCGACCTGCTCGCACTCGAGAACCAGCTGTGCTTCGCGCTCGTCACGGCCGCACGAAACGTCGTGGCGATCTACCGCCCGATTCTCGAGCCGCTCGGTCTCACGCATCCGCAGTACCTCGTCATGCTCGCGCTCTGGGAGCGCGCACCGCGTGCGCTGGGCGATCTCGCGGCCGATCTCGCGCTGGAGCCGGCGACGGCGTCGCCGCTGGTCAAACGGTTGGAGGCGGACGGCCTCGTCAGCCGACGGCGCAGCAGCGAGGACGAGCGCAGGTTGGAGATCGTGCTCACGGAGCAGGGCAGCGCCCTCCGCGCGCGTGCGGTGGACGTGCCTCGTCAGGTGATGGCCGCCGTCGGCATGGACGGTGCGGAAGTCGCCGCGCTCCGCGACGGCGTGCAGCGTTTCGCCGGACGCGCGGCGACGCGCGCGGCTGGGTGACCTCGGTCGCTGAGCGGGACGTGCTCGCGGAGCCGATGTCCGTGGCCCCTCGTAGACTTGTCCGGTGCCCATCGTCCCCGTCTCCAGTCCAGGAAAACTCAGTGTCCGCGGTGCCCGCGTCCACAATCTCAAGAACGTCGACATCGACATCCCCCGCGACTCGCTCGTCGTGTTCACGGGCCTGTCGGGGTCCGGCAAGTCGAGCCTCGCGTTCGACACGATCTTCGCCGAGGGGCAGCGTCGCTACGTCGAGTCGTTGAGCGCATACGCGCGTCAGTTCCTCGGGCAGGTCGATCGGCCCGATGTCGACTTCATCGAGGGCCTCAGCCCCGCGGTCTCCATCGACCAGAAGTCGACGAACCGCAACCCGCGCTCGACCGTGGGGACCATCACCGAGATCTACGACTACATGCGCCTGCTGTGGGCACGCATCGGCATCCCGCACTGCCCGGAGTGCGGTGAGCGGATCCAGCGGCAGACGGTGCAGCAGATCGCCGACCAGCTCATGGAGCTGCCAGAGCGCACGCGCTATCAGATCGTCGCGCCGGTGGTCTCGCAGAAGAAGGGAGAGTTCGTCGACCTCTTCCGCGAGCTCGGCGCCAAGGGGTACTCGCGGGCGATCGTCGACGGTGACCTGATCCAGCTCGCCGAGCCGCCGACGCTGAAGAAGAGCTACAAGCACGACATCGCCGTCGTCGTCGATCGCCTCGTCGCGTCCGACGACATCCTCGGCCGGGTCACGGACTCGGTCGAGACGGCTCTGGGCCTCGCCGGCGGGGTGGTGCAGATCAACTTCGTCGACGAGGAGGGCGACGACGCCTGGCAGTCCTTCTCCGAGAAGCTCGCATGTCCCAACGGCCACGCGATCACGCTCACCGAGATCGAGCCGCGCACGTTCTCCTTCAACGCGCCGTTCGGCGCCTGCCCGGCCTGCTCGGGCCTGGGCACGCGGATGTCGGTGGACATCGATCTCATGCTCGGCGACGAGGACCTCTCGATCCGTGAGGGCGCCATCATCCCGTGGACGACGCAGGGCAAGGGGCTGTTCCAGTACTACGAGCGGCTGCTCGAAGGGCTGGCACGCGATCTCAACTTCGACCTCGACACGCCATGGCGCGACCTGCGCGTCGATGTTCAGGATGCGATCCTCCGCGGTGACAACTACAAGGTCACCGTGAAGTGGAAGAACCGGTACGGGCGGGAGATGCGGTACGCATCCGGGTTCGAGGGCGTCGTGCCGTACATCGAGCGTCAGTACGCGCAGGCCGAGAGCGACACGCAGCGTGCGCGCTGGGGCGAGTACCTCCGCGAGGTGCCGTGCCCGGTGTGCGACGGCAACCGGCTCAAGCCGGAGGTGCTCGCCGTCAAAGTGCACGGTCACTCGATCGCCGAGGTCTCGCATCTGAGCCTGGCTGATGCCCGTGCGTTCATGGAGACCCTCACGCTGACCGATCGCGAAGCGAAGATCGCGGCCCAGGTTCTGCGCGAGATCCGCCTGCGCCTCGACTTCCTCCTCCAGGTCGGGCTCGCCTACCTCAACCTCAGCCGGTCTGCGGGCTCGCTGTCCGGTGGGGAGGCGCAGCGCATCCGGCTCGCGACCCAGATCGGCTCAGGGCTCACCGGAGTTCTGTACGTGCTCGACGAGCCCTCGATCGGATTGCACCAGCGGGACAACCGCCGACTGATCGAGACGCTGCTCACCCTGCGGGATCTGGGCAACACCCTCATCGTCGTCGAGCACGACGAGGAGACGATCGAGGCGTCCGACTGGGTCGTCGACATCGGACCAGGCGCCGGCGTCAACGGCGGCGAGGTCGTGCACTCCGGGCCCTTCGCCGCCCTGATCGGGGAGACCGCATCCATGACCGGCGATTATCTCGCCGGCCGCAGGGAGATCCCGACGCCGCGCAAGCGCCGGAAGGTCGATCGCCGTCGCATGCTCAAGGTCGTCGGCGCCAGGGAGAACAACCTGAAGAACGTCGATGCGGAGTTCCCGCTCGGCGTCCTCACCGCCGTCACCGGCGTGAGCGGGTCCGGCAAGTCCTCGCTGGTGAACGACATCCTGTACCGGGTGCTCGCCTCCAAGCTGAACGGCGCGCGTTCGCTCGCAGGCAAGCACACCCGGGTGACCGGGCTCGACAACCTCGACAAGGTGATCCACGTCGACCAGGCGCCCATCGGCCGCACCCCGCGCTCGAACCCGGCCACGTACACGGGCGTGTTCGACCGCATCCGGACGCTCTTCAGCGAGACGCCGGAGGCGAAGGTGCGCGGCTATCAGCCTGGCCGGTTCAGCTTCAACGTCAAGGGCGGTCGCTGCGAGGCGTGCTCCGGCGACGGCACGATCAAGATCGAGATGAACTTCCTGCCGGATGTCTACGTCGACTGCGAGGTGTGCCACGGCAAGCGGTACAACCGCGACACCCTCGCCGTGCACTACAAGGGCAAGAACATCGCCGAGGTCCTCGAGATGCCCATCGAGGAGGCGGCGGAGTTCTTCGAGCCCATCCAGGCGATCCACCGCTATATGAAGACGCTCGTGGACGTGGGGCTCGGTTACGTCCGTCTCGGCCAGTCGGCGACGACCCTCTCAGGTGGCGAGGCGCAGCGCGTCAAGCTCGCCACCGAGCTCCAGCGGCGCAGCAACGGCCGCAGCATCTACGTGCTCGACGAGCCGACCACCGGTCTGCACTTCGAAGACGTCCGCAAGCTCCTCGAGGTGCTCAACGGACTGGTGGACAAGGGCAACACGGTCGTCGTCATCGAGCACAACCTCGACGTCATCAAATCCGCGGACTGGGTGATCGACCTCGGTCCCGAGGGCGGATCGGGCGGGGGAGAGATCCTCGCCACGGGCACGCCCGAGCACATCGCAGCGGTCGAGGAGAGCCACACCGGACAGTTCCTGGCGGAGATCCTCGGCGGGGGGCGCCAGGCGCGGAAGGCCGGCTGATGGCCGACGTGCTGCCCTACAAGCCCAAGCAGGGCGAGATCCCCACGGATCCGGGCGTCTATCGCTTCCGCGACGCGCAGGGCCGCGTGCTGTACGTGGGCAAGGCCAAGAATCTCCGCCAGCGGCTCTCGAACTACTTCGCACCGCTGCGGACGCTGCATGAGCGCACTCGGCGGATGGTGACGACGGCGGCGTCCGTCGAGTGGACCGTCGTGCCGACGGACGTGGACTCGCTCCAGCTCGAGTACATGTGGATCAAGGAGTTCGATCCGCCGTTCAACGTCCGGTACAAGGACGACAAGTCCTACCCCTTCATGGCCATCACTCTGGCAGACGAGGCGCCGCGCGTCATCGTCACGCGGAACCGCCGCATTCCCGGCGCCAGGTACTTCGGCCCGTACCCCAAGGTCTGGGCGGTGCACGAGACCATCGACCTGATGATCAAGGCGTTCCCCATCCGCACGTGCAGTGACGCGAGCTACAAGCGGGCGATGCAGACGGGGCGGCCGTGCTTCCCCGGTCAGATCGGGAAGTGCGGCGGGCCGTGCTCGATGACCGTGACGATCGAGGAGCACCGCGCCATGGTCGACGATTTCGTCGCCTTCATGGCCGGTGGCGACGAGCGGTTCACGCGCGAGCTCACCCGTCGGATGCGGGAGGCCTCGGCCGCCATGGATTATGAGTCGGCCGCCAAGTACCGCGACAAGCTCGGCGCCATCGAGGCGGTGCTCGGCAAGAGCTCGCTCGTGCTCCCGGCGGATGAGGACGCAGATCTCTTCGGGATCGCCGAGGACGAGCTCTCCGCCGCCGTGCAGCACTTCGTGATCCGCGGCGGGCGTGTCAGAGGCGTGCGCGCCTCGACGATCGAGAAGGAGATCGACCTCACGACGGCCGATCTCGTCGATCAGGTGCTGCAGCGCGTCTACGGCGAGGCGGCGGACGGCGAGATCCCGCGCCGCATCCTGGTGCCCGCGCTTCCCGAAGACACGGCCGAGCTCGAGGAATGGCTCCGCGGTCGGCGCGGGCGTCGGGTCGAGGTTGCCGTCGCCCAGCGCGGCCAGCGGGCCGACCTCATGCGCACCGCCACGCTGAACGCGCAGCAGGCTCTGATCAGGCACAAGACCAAGCGCACGAGCGATTACGTCGCCCGGACCCAGGCGCTCACCGATCTCCAGGAGGCGCTCGATCTCGATGAGGCGCCGCTGCGCATCGAGTGCTACGACATCTCGCACCTGGGCGGCACGAACGTGGTCGCATCGATGGTGGTGTTCGAGGACGGCCTGCCCCGCAAGGATCAGTACCGGTCCTTCAACATCGCCGAGACGACAGACGACACCGACTCGATGTATCAGGTGCTGCGGAGACGACTGGCGTACCTCGACGCGCCAGAGGAGACGGATCCGGCGGATCGGGCGCCGGACCCGTTCAGTGACGAGCCGGTCGAGACGACGCGCAGGAGGCCTCGCTTCGCGTACCCGCCCCAGCTGCTCCTGGTCGACGGCGGCAAGCCGCAGGTCGAGGCCGCGGCGCGCGCGCTGAGGGATGCCGGTCATCCCGAGATCGCGCTGTGCGGCATCGCCAAGCGGCTCGAGGAGATCTGGCTGCCGGGGGAGGACTATCCGGTGATCCTGCCGCGCACGAGTGAGGCGCTGTATCTGCTGCAGCGGCTTCGCGACGAGGCGCACCGCTTCGCGATCACGCACCAGAGGGCGCGTCGGAAGCGCGACATCACCAGTGTGCTCGCGGAGGTTCCGGGATTGGGAGCCGCGAGGATCAAGGTGCTCCTCAAGCATTTCGGGTCCGTCGCACGGCTGAAGTCTGCGGCCATCGAGGAGATCCAGGAGGTGCAGGGCATCGGCCCCGCGCTGGCGGCGAGCATCCACGGGCACCTCGCGAATCGGTAGGGTGGGAAGTACGGGAGGGAGAACCGATGGCAGAGGCGGACGAGGGCCAATTCCTCATCGTCACAGGGATGTCCGGCGCCGGCCGTTCGACGGTCGCCAACGCGCTGGAGGATCTCGGCTGGTACGTCGTCGACAACCTTCCGCCCCAGATGCTCCGACCGCTCCTGGATCTCACGGATCTCGGCGGCGGGGCTCTCCCGAAGGTCGCTGCCGTGGTCGATGTCCGCGGGCGCACCCTCTTCGATGAGCTGCCGGATGTCGCTCGCGCGCTCCGTTCGCGCGGATCCGTCCAAGTGCTCTTCCTCGACGCATCCGATGACGTGCTGGTCCGCCGCTTCGAGTCCGTGCGCCGCCCGCATCCGCTGCAGGGCGACGGCACCCTTCTCGACGGGATCCGCGTGGAGCGCTCGCGCCTCACACTCGTGCGTGAGGCCGCGGATATCGTCATCGACACCTCCAGCCTCAACATCCACCAGCTCGCAACGAAGACGACGGAGATCTTCTCGGAAGAGGGCGCTGCGCGTCACCGCCTCACTCTGCTGAGCTTCGGCTTCAAGTACGGCCTTCCCACCGACGTCGATCTCGTGGCGGACATGCGCTTCCTCCCGAATCCGTTCTGGAACGAGGAGCTCCGAGGTCAGACCGGGCAGGACGAGCCGGTCCGCGACTATGTGCTCTCCCGTGAGGGAGCGCTGCCGTTCCTCGACGCCTACTCCGAGGCCCTCGTCCCGGTGCTCGAGGGCTATCAGCGCGAGAACAAGAGCCACTCGACCGTCGCGATCGGCTGCACGGGAGGCAAGCATCGTTCGGTAGCGATGGCGGAGGAGCTCGCCCGCCGTCTTTCGAACATCCCCGGTGTCGCGGTCAACGTCCGGCACCGGGATCTCGGACGCGAGTAGGGCCTCCGAGGCAGGTGGAAACCCCGCGAGCCGAGTAGGCTTGTCCTTCGCGCCGCGATCCGGCGCGAAGAGCGAAAAGGAGTCTCGTGGCACTCACCACCGACGTCAAGGCAGAGCTGGTCGCCATCCGGAACGCACCCCCGACGGTGCGCGTCGCGGAGGTCACCGCCATCCTCCGGTTCGCCGGAGGGCTGCACTCGATCGCCGGACGGGTCGCCGTCGAGGCCGAGGTGGATGCCGAGATACTCGCGCAGCGTGTCGCCCGCGATCTGGCCGAGATCTACGGCGTGCGGCCCGAGATCGCGCAGGTCCAGTCCTCGAGCGCCAACGACGGCGCGCGCTGGGCGGTGCGTGTGATCGCCGCGGGGGAGACCCTCGCCAGGCAGACGGGCCTTCTCGACCAGCGTCGTCGCGCCGTGAGGGGCCTGCCCAACCGGCTCACCACGGGCTCGCGCGAGGAGATCGCCGGACTGTGGCGAGGGGCGTTCCTCGCCGCGGGTTCGCTCTCCGAGCCAGGACGCTCCGCGCAGCTCGAGGTGGTCTGCCCGTCGTCCGAGGCGGCCATGGCACTCGTGGGCGCCGCACACCGACTCGGCGTCGCCGCCAAGGCCCGTGAGGTCAGGGGCATGCCGCGTGTGGTCGTGCGCGAAGGCGAGGCGATCCGATCCATCCTCACCCAGATGGGTGCGGGCAGGACCGCGGCGGCATGGGAGGAGATCCGCCAGCGCCGCGAGGTCCGCGCGGGCGTGAACCGTCTCGTCAACTTCGATGACGCCAATCTGCGACGTTCGGCTCAGGCCGCGGTCGCGGCATGCGCGCGCGTGGAGCGCGCCCTGGAGATCCTCGGCGAAGAGGTCCCCGATCACCTCAAGGTCGCGGGCGAGCTGCGTCTCGCGCACCGCGACGCCAGCCTCGACGAGCTCGGCCACCACGCCGATCCGCCGCTGACGAAGGATGCCGTCGCCGGTCGCATCCGCAGGCTGCTCGCCATGGCCGACAAGCGTGCGCAGTCCGAAGGCATCCCCGGCACGGAAGCCGCGGTCCCGGTCGGCATCGACGACTGAACTCCGCGTCGTTCTCCGTCATCTCGCGGGAAGGTTCGGCGCCGCAGCGCGGTTGTCGTCACTAGGATGGAGATCGTCCGCTCCGCGCCGCATCTCGGCGTCGCGGAGGACCGGCAAGCGCCGCGGCGCGGCGCGGATTGGATGAAAAGCGACATGGCTGTTTACACGCTCCCTGACCTTCCCTACGACTTCGCAGCTCTCGAGCCGCACATCAGCGGCAAGATCATGGAACTGCACCATGACAAGCACCACGCGACCTACGTGGCCGGTGCGAACGCGGCCCTCGAGGCTCTGGCCGAGGCGCGCGAGACCGGAAACCTCGCCAACGTGAACAAGCTCGAGAAGGACCTCGCGTTCAACCTCGGCGGTCACGTGAACCACTCGATCTTCTGGACGAACCTCTCGCCGAACGGCGGCGGCGAGCCCGAGGGCGAGCTGAAGGCCGCGATCGAGGAGTTCTTCGGCTCCTTCGAGAAGTTCCAGGCGCACTTCACCGCCAACGCACTGGGCATCCAGGGCTCCGGCTGGTCGGTGCTCAGCTGGGACACGATCGGTCAGCGCCTGATCATCCAGCAGCTGTTCGACCAGCAGTCCAACACCGCGCAGGGCACCGTCCCGATCTTCCAGCTCGACATGTGGGAGCACGCCTTCTACCTCGACTACCTCAACGTGAAGGCCGACTACGTCAAGGCCGCGTGGAACATCGCCAACTGGGAGAACGTCGCCCAGCGCCTCGATGTCGCCCGTAAGCAGACCAACGGCCTGCTGGTACTGTCGTAATCAAGACGGGCGTCCCGACGGGACTTCATTCCCGTCGGGACGCCGTCGTCCACGAATCTCCACCAACACCGCGCGAAAGCGCATGAGAAACATCGGGAGACCTGAGTGTCTGTCAAGATCGGCATCAACGGCTTCGGCCGCATCGGACGCAACTACTTCCGCGCGGCGCTCGCGCAGGGAGCGGACCTGGAGATCGTTGCCGTCAACGACCTCACGGACAACAAGACCCTGGCGCACCTGCTGAAGTACGACTCCGTCGGCGGCGTGCTCGACGCGGAGATCAGCTACGACGACGACAGCATCACCGTCAACGGCAAGGAGATCAAGGCGTTCGCCGAGCGCGACCCCGCCAACCTTCCGTGGGGCGAGCTGGGCGTCGACATCGTCATCGAGTCGACCGGCTTCTTCACCAAGGCGGAGCTCGCCAAGAAGCACATCGACGCGGGTGCCAAGAAGGTCCTGATCTCGGCCCCCGGCACGGGTGTCGACGCGACGTTCGTCATGGGCGTGAACGAGGACAGCTACGACCCGGCCGCGCACCACATCATCTCCAACGCCTCCTGCACGACGAACTGCCTCGCGCCGCTCGCCAAGGTCTTCAACGACGAGTTCGGCATCGAGCGCGGCTTCATGATGACCGCGCACGCATACACGGCCGACCAGAACCTGCAGGACGGCCCGCACGGCGACCTGCGCCGCGCACGCGCCGCCGCGATCAACATCACCCCGGCATCGACCGGTGCCGCCAAGGCCATCGGCGAGGTCCTGCCGGAGCTGAACGGCAAGCTGAGCGGTTCCTCGTACCGCGTGCCGGTTCCCACCGGCTCGATCGTCGATCTCACGCTGATCGCGAACCGCGACGACCTGACGGCCGACGAGGTCAACGCCGCGTACCAGAAGGCCGCCGCCGACGGTCGCCTGGCCGGCTACCTCCAGTACAACGCCGACCAGATCGTCTCCAGCGACATCGTGCACAACCCGCACTCCTCGATCTTCGACTCGACGCTTACCAACGTCAGCGGCAACTTGGTGAAGGTCTCGAGCTGGTACGACAACGAGTGGGGCTACTCCAACCGTCTCGTCGACCTGACCGAGTACGTGGCCGAGCGTCTCTGAGAGCCGCGAGAACCGAATATGTCTCTGCGCACCCTGGATTCCCTGGGGTCGCTCGAGGGCAAGCGCGTCATCGTCCGTTGTGACCTCAACGTCCCCCTGAGGGACGGGGTCATCACGGACGATGGCCGTGTTCGCGCCTCGTTGCCGACCCTGAACGCACTCCTCAACGCGGGAGCCCGCGTCATCGTCACCTCGCACCTCGGTCGTCCCGACGGTGCCCCCGATCCCCAGTACAGCCTCGCGCCGGTCGCGCAGCGGCTGTCTGAGCTGCTCGGAAAGCCGGTCGCGTTCGCGCGCGACACGGTGGGCGAGTCCGCTCAGGAGGCCGTGGCTTCGTTGGAGGACGGCGGCATCGCCGTCGTCGAGAACCTCCGCTTCAACGCGGGGGAGACCTCGAAGGACGAGACCGAGCGACGAGCCTTCGCCGAGCAGCTGGCTGCTCTCGGCGACGTGCTCGTCTCCGACGGCTTCGGCGTCGTGCACCGCAAGCAGGCCAGCGTCTACGAGCTCGCGCAGCTCGTGCCCTCCGCTGCAGGGCTGCTCATCGCGGCTGAACTGGATGTGCTCGACCGTCTGACCGAGAGCCCGGAACGTCCATACGCGGTCGTGCTCGGCGGTTCGAAGGTCAGCGACAAGCTGGGCGTCATCTCGCACCTGCTGCCGAAGGTCGACCGTCTGCTCATCGGGGGAGGCATGCTCTTCACCTTCCTGAAGGCGCAGGGCCACGACGTCGCCTCGAGCCTGCTCGAGGAGGACCAGCTCGACACCGTCCGCGGGTACATCGCCGAGGCCGCCGAGCGCGGTGTGGAGATCGTCCTGCCGACGGATGTCGTCGTCGCCGCCGCCTTCGGCGCGGATGCGGCGCACGAGGTCGCTTCTTCCGACGCGATCGCGCAGACCGCCTTCGGAGCATCCGGCATCGGGCTCGACATCGGACCGGAGACGGCCGCCGCCTTCGCGGACGCCGTCCGCGGCTCGAAGACGGTGTTCTGGAACGGCCCGATGGGCGTGTTCGAGTTCCCGGCCTTCGCGGCGGGCACCAAGGCCGTCGCGCAGGCGCTCACGGAGGTGCAGGGTCTCGGTGTGGTCGGCGGCGGAGACTCCGCAGCGGCCGTGCGTCAGCTCGGCTTCTCGGACGACCAGTTCGGTCACATCTCCACCGGTGGTGGAGCCAGCCTCGAGTTCCTCGAGGGCAAGAAACTCCCCGGCCTGGAGGTGCTCGGATGGGTGTGAACTCGCGTACCCCGCTGATCGCGGGCAACTGGAAGATGAATCTCGACCACCTGCAGGCGGTTGCGACGGTGCAGAAGCTGCACTGGACGCTGAAGGACGCAGGTCACGAGAACGGTTCGGTCGAAGTGGCGGTCTTCCCGCCGTTCACCGACATCCGAAGCGTTCAGACGCTCATCGACGCCGACAAGATCCCCTTCGCCCTCGGCGCACAGGATCTTTCGGCGCATGACTCCGGTGCCTACACCGGTGAGGTGTCCGGCGCGTTCCTCGCGAAGCTCGATGCCGGCTACGTCATCATCGGTCACTCGGAACGGCGCGAGTACCACGCCGAGTCCGACGAGGTCGTCGCGGCCAAGGTCAAGGCGGCGCTGAAGCACGGGCTCGTGCCCGTGATCTGCGTCGGCGAGACGGCGGAGGACCTGGAGAAGTTCGGTGCGAGCGCCGTGCCCGCGGGTCAGTTGAAGGCCGCCCTCGACGGGGTGCCGGCATCCGTCGACATCGTCGTCGCGTACGAGCCGGTCTGGGCCATCGGCTCCGGCCAGGCCGCGACGCCGCAGCAGGCTCAGGACGTCTGCGCCGCGTTGCGCGGTGTGCTGGCCGAGACGCTGGACGAGGATGCCGCGGCGCGCACGCGCATCCTCTACGGCGGTTCGGTGAAGTCGTCCAACATCGCCAGCTTCATGCGGGAGCCGGATGTCGATGGAGCACTCGTCGGGGGCGCGAGCCTCGTCGTCGACGAGTTCGCCGCGATCGTCCGCTACCAGAAGCACGTCGGCGTGTGAGTGCAGCGGGGCTGCGGCCCCGCTGCACCGTATACTTGAGCGTTACGCGGGCATTCTGCCCCAGCGAAAGGTTTTTGACTCGTGCAAGTTCTTGAGTTCGTCCTGCAGGTCGTGCTGGGAATCACCAGCGTTCTGCTGACCCTCCTCATCCTGCTCCACAAGGGACGCGGCGGCGGTCTGTCCGACATGTTCGGCGGCGGCATGTCGACCGCGGTCGGTTCTTCCGGGCTCGCCGAGCGCAACCTCAACCGGTTCACCGTGATCCTCGCGCTGGCGTGGTTCGTCTCCATCGTGGCGCTGGGTCTCATCACGAAGTTCGAGGTGATCTGATGGCCACGGGAGGAAACGCGATCCGCGGCACCCGTGTGGGCTCCGGCCCGATGGGGGAGCAGGACCACGGCTACCATGCAGATCGCATCGCCGTGTCGTACTGGGACGGCCTCGGCAACGAGACGGTCCGGTATTTCGCCGCAGGTCTCCCCGAAGAGGAGATCCCGGAGACGATCGATCACCCGCAGTCCGGTCTTCCCGCCGGGCGCGACAAGGCGAACCCGCCTGCCCTGTCGAAGACCGAGCCGTACAAGACGCACCTGGCCTATGTGAAGGAGCGTCGCACCGACGAGGAGGCCGTTCAGCTCCTCGAGGATGCGCTGACGCAGCTTCGCGAGCGTCGCGGTCAGGCCTGAGAACGCTGTGACGGAACCGCCGTGCCCTTCCGGGTGCGGCGGTTCCGTCGTTCCGCGATCGCGAGGGCGGCAGCGCCCCCGGCGATCAGCGCTGCCGCGGACGAGGCGAGCAACACCGAGAAGCCCGATCCTGTCTGCGCCAGCGGATCCTGAGACGGAGGCACCGCGCCGACCACTTCGGTGAGCGTGATGGTGATGGCCAGGTCAGCCGCCGCGCGGGTGGACGACAGGTCCGAACGCGTGTCGAAGGCCACGCGGATCGGCACCCTCCTGCTCTCCCCGGGACCCAGTGTGCCTTCCTGCGCCGTCGGTGCCGCGGTGAGCGCGGCCGCCAGCGCGCGGTCACGCGGATCTGCGTCGTCATCAGCGCTCCAGGCCGATTCGATGGAGAAGGAGGCGGTATCGGCAGAGGCGTTGCGGACCCAGAGGTCGACCTCGAAGCGATCGCCCGGCGCCAGAATCGATGCGCCCTCGAGGAGAGTGAGCTCCGGTCCCTCCGACCACGTGATGCCGTCGGCGCTGAGGCGCAGGAACCCGGCCGGAGCGGCTGCCTCCGCGGGCGTCGCAGGCAGCAGCGTCATGGACAGTGCTCCGAGCAGAATCGCCGAGACGGCCCCGGCGGCGGCCTTCGCGCGGCGTCGCCGCCTGGCATCCTTCATGAGCATCCACGCTCCCCAGCCGATCGCGCTGACGCCGATCACGGTGACGACGATGGACTTGATCGACGGCGTGGCCCAGATCGAGAGATAGCCGAGCCAGGGGATCGCATAGACGACGACGCCGCGGATCTGCACGTCGCGCACCGGTTCCTCGTCGGCGACGTTGTTGTCATCGCCCTTCGTGGTCAGGATCCGCTCCCCGGCTCCGTCGACGCCGGTGCCGACGACGCGATGCGTCACCACCTCCGGTTCGCCGGAGCGCAGCTGATAGGTGATGACATCCCCGACCCGGATGTCGTGGATCGGCGCGTCCCTGACGGCGATGAGCGCACCGGGTGGGATGCCTGGCCGCATGCTCCCGGTGAGGACGGTGTAGCTCTGGGCTCCGAGGACCAGGGGGACGACCACGGTCAGGAAGGCCAGCGCGCAGACGAGGAACAGGACGGCCCAGGTCAGGACCCGCCTGACCTGGCCGCCGCGACGAGCGCTCACGAGATCAGGGTTCCGCATGTCGTCCCGATCGGGAGCACCGTGGCGTTCGCTCCGAAGGCCCGCGAGTTCGGCGAAACCCACGCACCGTTGCCGTTGTTGACGAGTGGATAGACGCGGACGGTGAGCGCGCTCGGCGCGAGGAGGCCGGTGAGCAGATCTCCCAGGACGCCCGAGCTGAGATCGATCGACGTCGTCGTCTGGTCGCGTGTGGTCGATGTCCCATCCGATGAACGGGTGACGACCACGCGGTAGCCCGTCGCACCGGTCACTGCTGTCCACGACACCCTTGCGACGGACACGAGGATGATGGATTGGTTGACGCAGGAGATCGTCGTCGATGCGCTCAGCGTGATTCCGGCGAGGGCGCTCCCCGTGTGCGTGCTCGATGCCGACCAGCGCGCGATCGCGGGCGAGGGGGCGACGCAGAGAAGCCCTCCGATCGCGAGGGCCGCGACCGCCAGCCGGAGTCGTGCGAACCCGCGGCTGCGAGGCGCTGCACGCGTGTTCATCCCGGCGCTCGCTGGGTAAGGGTGAAGACGACGTTCGGAGCCAGGTTCTGCCCCTGGAGCGTCGAGGGCGCCGCCGCAGAGAGCGTGTAGCGCACGCAGACCGTGAGCTGCGCGCCAGGCGACAGCCCTCCCGTCGCCGGGTAGCCTGCCGTGGGCAGCTCAGCGCCCTGGCTGCTGGTGCAGTCGTCCAGTCGGACACTACGTGTGATGTAGGGAGTGAAGGCGGAGGCATTCGTGACGGTCGCCGTCAGTCGCGTGCTCAGGTTCGTGCCCTCTCCGACCACCGTGATGGTCGCGCGCTTCGATACGGTCCCGCCGGGCGAGATGGTTCCCCACGCGGTGCCGCCGTTCCACGTCACCTGGATATCGAGGTTCCCGGTGCGCACGATGCCGACGTCGGCCTCGATGCTGGCCTGCCAGTACGCGGACACGCCGGTCGCCGCCGCGAGGGCCAGGACGACCCCCGCAGCGGTACCGACGAATGCCCTGCGCACTCGCGAGGTCATGAGGTCTCCGTTGTTACGGAGCGACCTGCGTCAGGGTGAGGTCCACGTCGCCGAAGTCGAAGGCGCTGTTGACGAGGTCGCGGTTCGCTGTCGAGGCCGGGAACGTATAGGTCAGGGTGACGGTCGCTGTCGCGCCGTCGTCCGCGACCGTGAGATCCGCCGGGTCGCCGCCCGCGACGGTGACCACGGGGGTGGGGGCCGTCACGCCGGCAGGAAGCGTCGCGCCGTCGAGGACGGCTTCGAGCTCGGCGTGGAGGTTGTCGCCGACGAGCGTGAGCTCCGCGGTCTGCGTGAACGTCACGGTGTCGCCGGGGACGATGCGCACGGTCGTGATGTCCGCGACGGGGGCGGCGGCGCCGCCCTCCGGCGTGAGCGTCCACGCAGGGGCGGCCGCGGCGATCGTGAGGTCCAGGTCACCGGACGTCACGGTTCCGGCGTCCAGCGACTGCTGGGTGGACCAGTAGGCCAGGGTCGTTCCTCCTCCGAGCAGGAGGACGGCTCCTGCGGCGATCGCGACGATCGCCTTGGTGCGTGAAGCATCGCGCCTGGGCGCGGGTGCAGTGGTGTCGTTCATCGTGTATCCCCTCTCCAAAGGCGCACGTGGGTGGCGTGCTTGAGCGTCAGCGTAGCGCTGCGGAGAGGTTCTGGATACCGGTATCTCGCCTAGCGGCAGGTGGCTGCCGCGTCGATCATCGCCTGAGAGGGTTCGCCGTACACGGCGGTGCCGTTGCCGTCGTCGGTGAATCCCATACCGATCGCCCAGGCGGTCGCCCATTCCTCGATGACGTCCTGATCGGAGGAGTCATAGGCGGTCGGGCATTTCACGCTGATCGCATGACCGACCTCGTGAGCGACGAGCGCCTTCGCCCACGCCGCAGGCCATTCCTCGGCGATGTAGTCCGACAGCGCGATCGTGGCGTACCCGGGATCGGCGTACCACCAGGTCGTCCATCCGCCATAGCTGGGCCCGTCGTACCCGGGCACGGTGGCCGACCAATCGAAGTCCAGGAGCAGACCAGGGGCGAGATCGCGAGCGAACGCCTCGATCTCCACGCGCTCGTCCTCGAGCGGCCCCTTCTTCTCCGCGAGCTCGGCGGCCTCGGTGCTCAGGACGGCCGCTGCGGCGGATTCCAGGGCGAGGAAGCGATCGGCGGCATCCTGTGCATCGACCGCGGACGCCGCCAGCGCCGCGGCTTCCCGAAGCGCGATGATCTCAGGGTTGCGCGCGTTGACGTGGGCGGCCTCGAAGCCGCCTGCCGCCGCCGCTGCCTCCTGCACGCCCGAGACGGATGCATCGTCGAGCGCCGATGAGGCATCCTCGACCTCGCCCTGTCGTTTCGCCGCGTCGTCGGCGGTGTCCTCGAGGTCGGCGGTGTCCTGCTGCAGCCTGGTCGTCTCGCCGAGCAGCTCCCAGGGCCAAGACGGCTTCTCGCCCACATCGGGCAGGTCGGTCGCCGCGAGGTCCGCGGCCTTCTCCGCGACACCGTCAGCCTCGACGATCTCCGCTCCCAGCGCCTCGTTCGACGCGGGAGGAAGGAGCGACCCGGTGTCGGCGCGGACGATCTCATCGGCGGCGGCCGTCATGGCGCGCAGGCTCTCGGTGCCCTCCGCCAGCTCGCCTTGCGCCTGAGCGGTGATGTCCGCCGCATCGGTGAAGTCGTCGCGGGCTGCGTCGTAGCCGAGATTCGCGGCCAGCTGTCCGCCTCCGGCCGCGACGAGGGCCACCAGCAACGTCAGTGAGATCCAGAGGGCGCGCCGTGACCTACGCGTACGGCGCGTGCTCTCCGAGGAGAAGACGGACGGAAGCTCGTGACCGCCCGCATCGAGCTGACCGCGCATCGCAGCCCCCGATCGACGTCATGAAGACGATGGAGAGGGGCTGACGAGAATCGAACTCGCGTCATCTGTTTGGAAGACAGAGGCTTTACCATTAAGCTACAGCCCCGGATCCGCGAGAAGAACAACCGCGCGGAGCCGACCGCTCAAGCATAGCGGACAGCCGGGGGTGCTCTTGTCCGTTAGACTCTCCAGGGCTGAATCTGCGCGCGGATTCTCCGGGGCGTAGCTCAGCTTGGTAGAGCGCCCGCTTTGGGAGCGGGAGGTCGCAGGTTCAAATCCTGTCGCCCCGACTCGACACCCAGGCTTCACGTCCGCGCTCCCGCGCGGGAACCACAAGGAGAACACAACAGCATGGCGAACAGCACCGTCGAGAAGCTGACCCCGACCCGGGTCAAGCTCACCATCACGGTCACCCCGGACGACCTCAAGCCCAGCATCGCGCACGCCTACGAGCACATCGCTCAGGACGTGCAGATCCCCGGCTTCCGCAAGGGCAAGGTCCCCGCGCCGATCATCGACCAGCGCATCGGCCGCGGTGCCGTCATCGAGCACGCGGTCAACGAGGGCCTGGATGGCTTCTTCCGCGCCGCGGCGAGCGAGCACAAGCTCCGCATCGTCGGACGTCCTTCCGCGGACATCACCCAGTGGCCCAATGAGAAGGACTTCTCCGGCGACCTGCTCGTCGACATCGAGGTCGACGTCCGTCCCGAGATCGAGGTCCCCTCGTTCGACGGCATCACGCTCACCGTCGACGCGGTCGAGACCGATGAGGCGGCCGTCGACGTCGAGCTCGACCGCCTGCGCGGCCGTTTCGGCACGCTGGTCCCCGTCGACCGCCCCGCCGCGAAGGGCGACTTCGTCGAGCTCGACCTCGTCGCGACCATCGGCGACGCCGAGATCGACCGCGCCGAGGGCGTCTCCTACGAGGTCGGCTCCGGTGAGCTGCTCGAGGGCATCGACGACGCGATCGAGTCGCTGACCGCCGGTGAGGACACCACCTTCCGCTCGAAGCTCGTCGGCGGCGACCACGCCGGCGAGGAGGCGGAGGTCTCCGTCACGGTCAAGGCCGTCAAGGAGCGCGAGCTCCCCGAGGCCGACGACGACTTCGCCCAGATCGCCAGCGAGTTCGACACGATCGCCGAGCTTCGCGAGAGCGTCGCCGAGCGCGTGGGCCAGCAGGGCGTCTTCACCCAGGGCTCGGCGGCCAGGGACAAGCTCGTCGAGACCCTCCTCGAGAAGGTCGAGATCCCCGTCCCGCCGCAGCTCATCGAGGACGAGGTGCACAACCACCTCGAGTCGGAGAACCGCCTGGAGGACGACGTACACCGCGCGGAGGTCACCGAGGCGAGCGAGAAGCAGTTCCGCACCCAGGTGCTCCTCGACACGATCGCGGAGCAGGCCGATGTCCAGGTCTCCCAGGACGAGCTGAGCCAGTACCTGATCCAGTCCGCCGCGCAGTACGGCATGGCTCCGCAGGAGTTCGTCGAGGCGCTGCAGTCGTCGAACCAGCTCCCCGCGCTCGTGGGCGAGGTCGCGCGCAACAAGGCGCTCGCGATCGCGCTCGGCAAGGTCTCCGTCGTCGACACCAACGGCAAGCCCGTCGACCTCAGCGACTTCATCGCTGTCGACGACGAGGACGAGGCTCCGGCCGAGGCTGAGGCCGATGAGAAGCCGGCCAAGAAGCCGGCGGCGAAGAAGGCTCCCGCGAAGAAGGCCCCGGCCAAGAAGGCGGACGACGCCGAGGCTTCGGCCGACGAGAAGGCTGAGAAGGCTCCGGCCAAGAAGCCCGCCGCGAAGAAGGCTCCCGCGAAGAAGGCCGCCGACAAGGCGGAGTGATCGCGAAGCGGTTCTGACGAGGAGGCGGATGCTCAGGCATCCGCCTCCTCGCGTATCCGGGCACGTAGGCAGGAGAAGGCATGAAGAGCTGGGAAGAGCGCATCGACGAGGTCTGGGCCGAGGCATCCGGGACTGTCGTCGCCGCGGAGGTGATCGCCCGCATCGACGAGATCGCCGCGGAGCGCGGCGATCGGGACGCGCGCGCGGTGTTCGAGAGGGCGGGCGCCAGGGATTCCGCTGGCCGGGAGGACGAAGCCGTCGTCCTGTACCGACGCGCACTCGCTCTCGGTCTGGACGACGAGCATCGTCCGCAGGCCGTCGTCCAGCTCGCGAGCTCGCTGCGCAACATCGGCGCTTTCGAGGAGGCGCTCGCTCTCGTCGAGGAGGAGCGGTCGGCGCATCCGGATTCGCCGTACCGGGACGCGGTCGCGGCTGTGCAGGCGCTGACGCTCGCGAGCATGGGGCGCACGGAGAAGGGCCTGTCGATCGCGCTGCTGGCGCTGGTTCCGCACCTGCCGCGCTATCACCGTTCGATGACGGCCTACGCCGAGCAGATCGCCGAACGCGACACCTGATATGCCGACGGCGAACACGGGCTGAGGCGTGCGCCGCCGCCGGTAGATTCGAATCACCGAACACGGAAACAGGAGCTGAAATGGCTGAACCCCTGGTCGCGACGAGCGTCTTCGACAGGCTGCTGAAGGACCGCATCATCTGGCTCGGGTCAGAGGTGCGCGATGAGAACGCGAACGAGATCTGCGCGAAGATCCTTCTTCTCGCCGCAGAGGATCCCGAGAAGGACATCTACCTCTACATCAACTCGCCCGGCGGCTCGATCACCGCCGGAATGGCGATCTACGACACGATGCAGTTCGTGCCGAACGACATCGTCACCGTCGGGATCGGCATGGCCGCCTCGATGGGTCAGCTTCTGCTGACCGCCGGCACCAAGGGCAAGCGCTACATCACGCCGAACGCGCGCGTGCTGCTGCACCAGCCCCACGGCGGATTCGGGGGAACCTCCAGCGACATCCAGACGCAGGCGCAGCTGATCACGTCCATGAAGAACCGTCTCGCCGAGATCACGGCGGCTCAGACGGGCAAGTCGGTCGAGCAGATCAATGCGGACGGCGACCGCGACCGCTGGTTCACGGCAGACGAGGCCCTCGAATACGGCTTCGTCGACCACATCCGCGAATCGGCCACCGATGTCATCGGCGGCGGCGGAACCGACCAGGACGCCAAGTAAGCGGAAAGCGAAGGACAGACATGTACACACCCACCTTCCAGTCCGCGGGCAACCTGCCTTCCAGCCGTTACGTTCTCCCGCAGTTCGAGGAGCGCACGGCATACGGCTTCAAGCGCCAGGACCCCTACAACAAGCTCTTCGAGGACCGAGTGATCTTCCTCGGCGTCCAGGTCGACGACGCCTCGGCGGACGACGTGATGGCGCAGCTCCTCGTTCTGGAGAGCCAGGACTCCGAGCGCGACATCACCATGTACATCAACTCGCCCGGCGGCTCGTTCACCGCCATGACGGCGATCTACGACACGATGCAGTACGTCGCGCCGCAGATCCAGACCGTTGTCCTCGGCCAGGCGGCGTCCGCCGCATCCGTGCTGCTGGCCGCCGGTGCGCCGGGCAAGCGGCTTGCGCTGCCCAACGCCCGCGTGCTCATGCACCAGCCGGCGATGGGTGAGGCAGGCCACGGCCAGGCATCCGACATCGAGATCCAGGCGGCGGAGATCCTCCGCATGCGCACCTGGCTCGAGGAGACCATGGCCAAGCACACCGGCAAGGACGCAGCGCAGGTCAACCGGGACATCGATCGCGACAAGATCCTGTCCGCCGCGGAGGCGCTGGAGTACGGCATCGTCGACCAGGTGCTGACGACGCGCAAGCGCGCCTGATCAGGAGCAGTCCGCGCGAAGGGGCGGCCCGGCATCACGCCGGGCCGCCCCTTCGTGCGTGGGTGACGTCTGCGCGGGTGCGATCCACGGATGCGGGTCCTGGTGGCGCGGCTCTGCTCTTATGAGCAGAGTCACGCGCATGCGCGGGTGCCTCGCTACCCTGGACGGGGAAGGAGGATGCCGTGGAGGAAGAACTCGTGATGGTGCGCGTCGCCGAGCTCTACTACGACGAGGACAAGACGCAGGATGAGATCGGCGCCCTCCTGAAGCTCTCCCGGTGGAAGGTGGGTCGACTTCTCACCCAGGCCAGGGAGCGCGGTATCGTCCGCATCGAGATCGTGCACCCGCGGGCCAGACGCCTGGGGCTGGAGAGGCAGCTCATCGAGCAGCACGGCCTCTCCGCCGCGATCGTCGTCCCGGCTCCCGACGATGACGAAGCCGGTCTGCTCGATCGGGTGGCGCAGGCCGCCGCAGACCATCTGGCCGCGATGCGCCCCGTCCCGAGGACCCTCGGCGTGAGCTGGGGGCGCACACTGCGCGCCGTGGCCGAGGCTCTTCCCGACGGCTGGGCGACCGGCGTGACCGTGGTGCAGCTCAACGGGGGAGTCAGCCTCAATCGGCGCTCGGGCGGAGCCGCCGGGCTGGCCGTGACGATCGCGCAGCGCGCCTCCGGTCAGGTACTGCTCCTGCCGAGCCCGGCGATCCTGGAGCGCGTGGAGACCAAGCAGGCCATCGAGGCCGACCGCACCGTCGCGGCGGTCCTCGAGGCGGCCGCGCACGCGCAAGCATTCCTCTTCACGGCGGGTCCGTGCGATGCGAGTTCCGCGCACGTCGAGAACGGCTACCTCACGGCATCCGATGTCGAGGAGCTGGCTCGACGCGGTGCCGTGGGCGATGTGCTCGGGCGCTACATCGACGCCGACGGCAACGTGGTGGACCCGCAGCTCGACTCCCGGACCGTCGGGATCGGGCTCGACCGGCTGCGCGCGGCGGAGCGGGCGATCTTCGTCACCGCGGGGCGCGCCAAGCACGACATCGCGCGTACAGTCGTCACCAGCGGCCTGTGCAGCGTGCTGGTAACCGATGAGACCACAGCCAGAGCATTGTTGGAGGAACGATGATGACCAAGGAACTCGCCCGCAGGAGCGCGGTGGAGGTGCTCGGAGGCGAACCGGATGACGCGACGCTGCGTCGCTTCCTGCACGGGCTGCCCGGTGTCGACGCGGTCGGGCTGGAGCAGCGCGCCGCGGGGCTCGGCACACGATCCGTGAAGACGAGCTCGAAGGCATGGGCGCTGGACCGGATCATCTCGCTCATCGATCTGACCACGCTCGAAGGGGCGGATACACCGGGCAAGGTGCGGTCGCTCGTCGCCAAGGCCAAGAGCCCTGATGCGTCCGATCCGTCCACTCCGCTCGTGGCCGCGGTCTGCGTCTACGGCGACATGGTGCCGCACGCCGTCGAGGCGCTCGGCGCGCTGCACGGTGATCCGGACGACGGCAGGATCTCGGTCGCCGCCGTCGCGACGGCGTTCCCCTCAGGACGCGCATCGTTGGACATCAAGCTCGCGGACACCGCGGAAGCGGTGGCGGCGGGCGCAGACGAGATCGACATGGTGATCGATCGCGGGGCGTTCCTCTCCGGACGATACGGTCAGGTCTTCGAGCAGATCGCCGCGGTCAAGGATGCCTGCCGGCGAGAGGACGGAAGCTCCGCATCCCTCAAGGTGATCCTAGAGACGGGGGAGTTGAACACCTACGACAACATCAAGCGTGCGTCCTGGCTGGGCATCCTCGCCGGGGGGGACTTCATCAAGACGTCGACGGGCAAGGTCCAGCCGGCGGCGACGCTGCCCACGACATTGCTGATGCTGGAGACCGTGCGCGACTGGTATCGCGCGACAGGCGAACGGATCGGTGTGAAGCCCGCCGGCGGCATCCGCTCGTCGAAGGACGCGATCAAGTACGTCGTCACCGTCGCCGAGACCGTCGGCGAGGACTGGCTGCAGCCGCACCTGTTCCGCTTCGGCGCCTCCAGCCTGCTCAACGATGTCCTGCTGCAGCGCCAGAAGCTCACCACCGGCCACTACTCCGGCCCCGACTACGTCACGATCGACTGAGGAGGACCGTCATATGTCATTCCTGGAATACGCTCCTGCCCCAGAGTCCAAGGCCGTCCTGAACCTCCGCGACAGCTACGGGCTGTTCATCGACGGCGAGTTCGTCGACGGCACAGGGGCGTCCTTCACCACGATCTCCCCGTCCGATGAGACGCGCATCGCCGAGATCGCCGGCGCCTCGGAGGAAGACATCGCCCTGGCGGTCGCCGCCGCACGCCGTGCCTACGAGAAGACGTGGTCGCGGATGAGCGGTCGGGACCGGGGCAAGTACCTGTTCCGGATCGCTCGACTGGTTCAGGAGCGCGCTCGGGAGCTGGCGGTGGCTGAGAGCCTGGACAACGGCAAGCCGATCAAGGAGAGCAGGGACGTCGACGTCCCGCTCGTCGCGGCGTGGTTCTTCTACTACGCGGGGTGGGCGGACAAGCTCGACTACGCAGGACTCGGGGCGAACCCTCGCGCGCTGGGCGTGGCCGGACAGGTCATCCCCTGGAACTTCCCGCTGCTCATGCTGGCGTGGAAGATCGCCCCCGCGCTTGCTGCAGGGAACACCGTGGTACTCAAGCCGGCGGAGACGACTCCGCTCACGGCGCTGATCTTCGCCGAGATCCTGCAGCAGGCGGATCTGCCCGCCGGCGTCGTGAACATCGTCACGGGCGCGGGCGCTGCGGGTGCGGCTCTGGTGCGCCATCCGGACGTCGACAAGGTGGCCTTCACCGGGTCCACGGGCGTCGGGCGCGACATCGCCAAGGCCGTCGCAGGCACCGGCAAGAAGCTGACGCTCGAGCTGGGTGGCAAGGCCGCGAACATCGTCTTCGACGACGCGCCGATCGACCAGGCGGTCGAGGGGATCGTCAACGGGATCTTCTTCAACCAGGGTCACGTCTGCTGCGCCGGAAGCAGGCTTCTCGTGCAGGAATCGATCCACGACGAGGTGCTCGAGCGTCTCAAGAGCCGGCTGTCCACGCTGCGGCTCGGCGATCCGCTGGACAAGAACACCGACATCGGCGCGATCAACTCCGCCGCTCAGCTCGCGCGCATCCGCGAACTGAGCGACATCGGCGAGGCCGAGGGCGCCGAGCGCTGGAGTGCGGAGTGCGCGATCCCGGAGAAGGGATTTTGGTTCGCCCCGACGATCTTCACCGGTGTCGAGGCATCCCATCGCATCGCTAGGGAGGAGGTGTTCGGGCCGGTGCTCTCGGTCCTGACATTCCGCACGCCCGCGGAGGCGATCGCCAAGGCCAACAACACCCCGTACGGGCTGTCGGCCGGTATCTGGAGCGACAAGGGCTCCCGCATCCTCGCCGTGGCCGATCGCCTGCGCGCAGGCGTCATCTGGGCGAACACGTTCAACCGATTCGATCCGTCGAGCCCGTTCGGCGGCTACAAGGAGTCCGGCTACGGCCGGGAGGGCGGACGGCACGGGCTGACCGCCTACCTGAAGGGAGCCTCCGCATGAGCAGGCGTCTGACCGTACCCAAGACGTACAAGCTGGCCATCGGAGGGGCATTCCCGCGGAGCGAATCCGGTCGCACGTACGAGATCCACTCGGCCAAGGGCGACTTCCTCGCCAATGCCGCCAAGGCGTCGCGCAAGGATGCCAGGGATGCCGTGGTCGCGGCGCGTGCAGCGGCGAAGGGGTGGTCCGGCGCTACCGCGTACAACCGGGGGCAGGTGCTCTACCGCGTGGCGGAGATCCTGGAGGGGCGCCGGGCGCAGTTCGTCGAGGAGATCGCGGCCCAAGAAGGCGTCTCCACCGCCGTCGCGGGTGCGCAGGTCGACGACGCCGTCGATCTCTGGGTCTGGTACGCCGGCTGGTGCGACAAGTACGCGCAGGTCGCGGGTAACGCCAATCCCGTGGCCGGTCCGTACTTCAACATCTCTGTGCCGGAGCCCACCGGCGTCGTCGCGATCGTCGCGCCCCAGGAATCCGCGCTGCTCGGTCTCGTCTCCGTCGTCGCGCCCGCTCTGGTCGCAGGGAACACCGTGGTCGTGATCGCCAGCGAGCGCTTCCCGCTCTCGGCGATCAGCCTCGCCGAGGTGCTCGCGACAAGCGATGTTCCGGGAGGAGCCGTCAACGTCCTCACCGGCTCGCCGGCGGAGATCACCCCGTGGCTGGCGTCCCACGCCGACGTCAACGCCCTCGACCTCGCAGGTGCGGGAGAGCTCGACTGGGTCGACTACGAGGTCGCAGCCGCCGAGACGCTCAAGCGCGTACTCCCGCCAGGGGCCGCGGACGCCTCGCCGGCCCGCATCGGCGCCTTCACCGAGACGAAGACCGTCTGGCACACCAAGAGCATGGTGTGATCGTCCCCCTGACACCTCATTCGCGCCAATGCGCGCCGGTGTCCGGGGGAGCGGTTAGGCTCATCAGGAAGATCTCAGGATCCTGAGGAGGATGCGCATGGCTCGTATCGGTGAGAGTGCCGACCTGTTCAAGTGCTCGTTCTGCGGAAAGAGCCAGAAGCAGGTCCAGCAGCTGATCGCCGGCCCCGGCGTGTACATCTGCGACGAGTGCGTCGAGCTGTGCAACGAGATCATCGAGGAGCGGATGGCCGAATCGGAGGCGTCCAGCGTCGCCGAGTTCGATCTGCCCAAGCCGCGTGAGATCTTCTCGTTCCTCGAGGAGTACGTCGTCGGTCAGGAGCCTGCCAAGAAGGCTCTCGCCGTCGCGGTCTACAACCACTACAAGCGCGTGCGCGCACGTGGAACCCTCCAGCCGGCTGAGCAGAAGGCCGAGGAGATCGAGATCGCGAAGAGCAACATCCTCATGATCGGTCCGACCGGCTGCGGCAAGACCTATCTCGCTCAGACGCTCGCGAAGCGACTCAACGTGCCTTTCGCCGTGGCCGATGCGACGGCGCTCACCGAGGCGGGCTATGTCGGCGAGGATGTCGAGAACATCCTGCTCAAGCTGATCCAGGCCGCGGACTACGACGTCAAGCGCGCCGAGCAGGGCATCATCTACATCGACGAGATCGACAAGATCGCCCGCAAGGCCGAGAACCCGTCGATCACGCGCGACGTGTCAGGGGAGGGCGTCCAGCAGGCGCTGCTGAAGATCCTCGAAGGAACGGTCGCCTCTGTTCCGCCACAGGGCGGGCGGAAGCACCCGCACCAGGAATTCCTGCAGATCGACACCACGAACGTGCTGTTCATCGTCGCCGGTGCCTTCGCCGGACTGGAGGACATCGTCTCCTCACGCGTCGGCAAGCACGGCGTCGGCTTCGGTGCCCCGCTCCACGACAAGTCCAAGGATCTCGACCTGTTCAGCGAGGTGCTGCCCGAGGACCTCCACAAGTTCGGGCTCATCCCCGAGTTCATCGGCCGACTCCCGGTCGTCGCCTCCGTCTCGCCGCTGGATCAGGACGCCCTCATCGACATTCTCACCGGGCCTCGCAACGCGCTGGTCAAGCAGTACCAGCGGATGTTCGAGCTCGACGGCGTGCAGCTCGAGTTCGAGGAGGACGCGCTGCGCTCCGTCGCCGATCTCGCAGTGGAGCGCAAGACGGGTGCCAGAGGGCTCCGCGCGATCCTCGAGGACGTGCTCGGGCCGATCATGTTCGAGATCCCGTCCGCGGATGACGTGGCCAAGGTGATCGTGACGCGCGCCGCCGTGGAAGAGGGCGCCGCGCCGACGGTCGTCATGGAGCGCAAGCGCAAGAGCGCCTGATTCAGACCGGCAGGATGAGGTCCGTGCGGAGCGTCTCCGGCGGATCGGTCGGCTCGGACACGTACACCTCGATCGAGATCCCCCGTGGCGAGAGGCCGGCACCCAGCGCCTTCGCGACCAGCGCTGACCAGGCGGCTCCCAGCGCGTCGTAGGCGCCGATGGCCGTCGTCGCGACGGCTGGTCCCACGGGCAGCGCGGATGCGTTGATGCGTACGCCGTCCATCTCGATCGGCGACGACGGGGCGGCGACCACAGCGAATCCGAGCTCCAGGTCGAAGACGTCCATGGGGTTCCCGTAGTAGACCGCGACTGCTGGTCCGTTCGGCACGAGAGCGCCGGAGGCGAAGCAACGGCCCAGGGCCGTATAGCCCTCATCGAACACCTGCGAGAGATCGGCGATCCGGATCCGCTCGTGACGGACGACGGCGAGGGGCTCCGCGTGCAGATCGATCCGATCGGCGGGCCCATATGGCTTCTCTGCGAAGGCTGTCATGGTCACGATCCTGCTCCGCGCGCCGGTCCGAGCGCAAGATCCGGGGTGTCGTTCGCGGTGCCTCAGCCGAGCCCGCGCCTTTTCAGCAGCGGCTCGATCCTTGCATCCCGCCCACGGAAGTCGCGGTAGGCCTCGAGCGGGTCCTTCGATCCGCCGACGCCGAGCAGTCGCCGACGGAATCGGTCGCCGTTCTCCCGCGTGAGGCCGCCGTTCTCCCGGAACCATTCGACCGTGTCGGCGTCGAGGACCTCGCTCCAGATGTACGAGTAGTACCCCGCGCTGTAACCACCGGCGAAGACATGCGCGAAGTAGGTCGAGGAATACCGGGTCGGCACGGCGGGGTTGTCCAGGCCCGCCTCCGCCAGCGCGGATGCCTCGAAGGCGGCCACGTCCGTCACGGCATCCGCGACGGTCAGCCGGTGCCATGCCTGGTCGAGCCAGGCGGCGGCGAGATACTCGCTCGTCGCGTGGCCCTGGTCGAAGGTCTCGGTCGCGCGGAGTCGACGGACGATCTCCGCATCCAAAGGCTCGCCGGTCTCGTGGTGCCTCGCGTAGTCGGTCAGGACCTCGTCCCAGAGGATCCACATCTCATTCACCTGGCTCGGGAACTCGACGAAGTCGCGGAACACGTTGGTCCCCGCGAAATGCGGATAGGTGACCTCTGCGAACAGACCGTGCAGCGCGTGACCGAACTCGTGGAACAGCGTCGTGACCTCGTCGAGCGTCAGCAGCGTCGCCTCCCCGTCGGCGGGCTTGGCGACGTTCAGGTTGTTCACCACCACCGGGGCCGTTCCTCGGAGGCAGGACTGGCTGACGATCGGATTCATCCACGCGCCGCCGCGTTTGGAGTCCCTGGTGTACAGATCGAGGATGTACAGCCCGAGAGCGCTGCCGTCGGCCTCGTGCACCTCGAACACGCGCGCGTCGGGGTGGTAGGCGACGAGATCCGTCCGTTCGGTGAAGGTGACGCCGTACAGGCGGGTGGCCGCCGAGAAGACGCCCCTCTGGAGCACCCGCTCCGCTTCGAACCAGCTGCGCAGCGCCGCCGTGTCTATCTCGTACTCCGCAGCGCGGACCTTCTCGGTGTAGAACGCCCAGTCGTGCGCCTCCAGAGGAAACGGCTCCGCCTCCGTGGTGTCGATGATCCGCTGCAGCGCGGCCTGTTCGGTGCGGGCGTTCGCCGCTGCGGAGGGAGCCAGTCGGAGCAGTAGATCCGCGACCGCTTCGGCGGTGCCGGCCGTCTCATCGGAGGTGACGTAGGCGGCATGGGTCGCATGGCCGAGAATCGCCGCTCGTTCGGCTCGCAGACGGGCGATCTCGGTGAGGACCTCTCGATTGTCGTTGGCGCCGGCGCGGGATGCACGAGAACGGGAGGCGTCCATGATCCGCCGCCTGCTCGTGCGATTCGTGAGGGACGCCAGGTACGGGTGGCCGGTGAACAGCGGGAGCGTGACGAGCAGCTTGCCGTCGAGACCGCGGTCGGCGGCTGCACGAGACGCCGCGGAGAGCTCGCCGGCGCTCAACCCATCGAGCTCAGAGGCGTCGTCGAAGACCACCGCGAGCTCGTTCGTGTCGTTGAGCAGGTTCTTCTCGAACGTGGTCGTGAGCGTGGACAGCTTCTGGTTGAGGACGGTCAGTCTGTGCTTCGCCGTGTCATCCAGCGCCGCGCCGGCATGCGTCATCTCCCGGAAGTGACGTTCGACGAGGTAGCGATCCTCCGGTCCGAGGTCCAGCTCATCGAGACCCTCGTGGAGGGTGCGGATCCGCCAGTACAGTGCTGCATCCAGCGCGACGGCGTCCTGGTGGGCGGCCATCAGCGGAGCGAGCTGCTCGTCGATCTCCTGGATCTCGGCGGTGGCATCTGCGGAACTCACGGTGTAGAAGGCATGCGCAACGGCCTCCAGGAGAGCGCCGGACTGCTCGAGGGGCACCATCGTGTTCGCGAATGTCGGCATCGAGCGCACCATGGTGATCCGGTGGATCTCGCCCAGATGCTCTTCGAACGCGCGACGGAACGCGGGGAGGTAGTGCTCGGGGCGGATCGCCGCGTAGTCGGGGAGCGCGTAGGGAAGCGCGGATGCGGTGAGCAGCGGGTTCGTGGCCTCGGTCATCCCCTGAGCCTATGCGCTCCGCAGCCTCGCCGTCCGGCGGCTTCGGGCGTTCGGGTCATGCGCGGAAGAATGCAGAGAGAGTTATGCAAAGAAACACTTGCAAAACGTGTACTGCAAAGATATCTTTGCTTTATGACCGCAGCCGAACCGCAGAGAACTCTCGACGCCAGGGCGCTCAAGGCGCTCGCGCATCCGCTCCGGGTGCGGATCTACGACCTGCTCAGCGAGCGAGGGGCGCAGACGGCCAGCACGCTCGCGAAGCTCATCGGCGAGACCTCCGGGGCGACCAGCTACCATCTCCGTGCTCTCGCCGCGCATGACCTGATCCGTGAAGTGCCCGACCGGGGGACCGCGAGAGAGCGATGGTGGGAGCTTCCGAAGGGGGCCATCAACCTGCCGGGTCCCGGCGAGATGTCATCGCCGTCGGCGAGAGCGGCTTCCCAGGTGGTCATGAGCGAGTTCTTCCGGCTGCGGAACGATTCCCTGCTCGAGTACCTGAATCGCTCCTCCGCCGATGAGTCCGAACAATGGCGCCACCTCGGGCTCGTTCATACCTCGCGTCTGGAGCTCACCCCCGAGCAGATGGTCGCCGTGCGCGACGAGCTCAAGGCCGTTCTCGACAATGCGGTCGAGAAGTACAGCGGTCAGGTGGGGGAGCCGGGCACGCGCCGGATCTCCATGCGCATGGAGATCTTCGACCTCCCCGATGGACCGGATCGTCTTCCCCCGATGAAGGAGACATCATGACTGCTGCGATGGTGAGCATCGCCGCGCCCACGCTCGTCGAGCGCACCCTCCTGCGACTGGCCGACCGGCTCACCGCGTACGTGGCGCATCGTCGTGAGCGCCGCGCCGAGCGCCGTGAGATCGCTCTGGACCTGCTCCGAGAGCAGCAGGCGCGCAGGCAGGATCCGCACGCCGTGGAGCACCTGCTCGCGCAGATGGGCCTGCCGAGGAAGTGATCCCTCTGCGTCAGTCCTCGAAGGGGCGGGCGACCAGCTCGCCGGATGACGTGACGAGCACTTCCCAACCCGCGTCGAGCTCGGCGATCGGCCGGCCTTCGAGCCAGGTGAGCGTCCAGGAACCGCGGTGGCCGTCGGCCTCCACACCGGCGATGCCGGGGCGGAGCGATGCCGGCACGGATGCCGGCGGCTCCGACCCCGCAGTCCAGCGGGTGCCCAGCTGCATCATGCCTCCTCGACGGGCGCGAGCTCGATCTCGGTGACGGCCAGCGCTTCGCCCTCCGTGATCTCCAGCGCAGCGATCCGCCCGACGGCGGACAGATCGGCCGCGGCCGCGCGCAGTGCCTCGAGCCTGTCGGCCGGTGCCGTGATCACGGCCCTGGCCACAGGCGTCTTCTGCGATGCCTTCGCCTCCGTCTTCGCCCTGCGGATGCCGATCAGCGCCTCGCTTGCGACGGCGAGCACCGAGGTGTCGCCCGCCGCGCCCAGGGCGGTCGGCCATGTCGCGGTGTGGATCGATCCCTCCTCGAACCAGCTCCACGCCTCTTCCGTGGCGAACGAGATCACCGGTGCGAGGAGCCTCAGCAGCGTGGAGAGCGCCGTGCGCAGCGCGAGCGCCGCCGAAGGCTGCCCGACATCGGAGCGGTCGTAGGCGCGCTCCTTGACGAGCTCCAGGTAGTCGTCGCAGAAGGTCCAGAAGAACGCCTCGGTGATCTCGAGCGCCCGTGCGTGGTCGAAGGCGTCGAAGGCCTTGCCCGCCTCGTCGATGACCTCGTCGAGGGTGGCGAGCATCGAGGCGTCCAGGGCGTGCGTGATCTCCGCTCCCTCCGGGACGGGGAACGACAGCACGAACTTCGCGGCGTTGAGCACCTTGATGGCCAGGCGTCGGCCGATCTTCATCTGCGTGGGGTTCTGCGGGTCGAAGGCGGCGTCCACCCCGAGCCGGCTGGAGGCGGCCCAGTAGCGCACGGCATCCGAGCCGTGCTTGTCGAGGATGTCTGCCGGCGTGACGACGTTGCCCTTGGACTTGGACATCTTCTTGCGATCGGGGTCGACGATGAAGCCGGACACCGAGGCGTTCGCCCACGGGGAGCGGCCGTCTTCCAGCGTGGAGCGCAGCATCGTGGAGAACAGCCAGGTGCGGATGATGTCCTGCCCCTGCGGCCGCACGTCGAACGGCGCCACCAGGTTCCACAGCTCGGGGTCGCGCTCCCAGCCTCCGGCCAGCTGCGGAGTAAGGGACGAGGTCGCCCACGTGTCGAAGATGTCGACCTCCGCCTCGAAGCCGCCCGCCGCGCCGCGCTGCTCCGCGGTGTAGCCGGGCGCGACGTCCGTGGTCGGGTCGATCGGAAGGGACGCCGCGTCAGGGACGATCACGCGGTCGTAGTCCCTTTCACCGTTCTCGTCGAGGCCGTACCAGACCGGGATCGGCACGCCGAAGAAGCGCTGGCGGGAGATAAGCCAGTCGCCGGTGAGGCCGCCGACCCAGTTCTCGTAGCGCACGCGCATGAAGTCGGGGTGCCAGGTCAGCTCCCGTCCGTGCGCGATGAGCGTGTCGCGGAGCTCCTCGTCGCGAGCGCCGTTTCGGACGTACCACTGGCGGGTGGACACGATCTCGAGCGGGCGGTCGCCCTTCTCGAAGAACTTCACCGCGTGGTTGAAGGGCTTGGAGACCTCGAGGAGCTCGCCCGAGGTGGTGAGCAGCTCGACCAGCTCCTTGCGTGCGCTGAACACGGTCTTGCCGGCGAGCGCCGCATAGGCGGCCCTGCCCGCATCGGAGGTGATCGCCTCCGGCGCCTCGGCGATGACCCGGCCGTCCTGACCCAGGATCGTGCGGTTGGGCAGGTCGAGCTCGCGCCACCACACGATGTCGGTCACGTCGCCGAAGGTGCAGACCATCGCGATGCCGGATCCCTTGTCCTGCTGGGCGAGGTGATGCGCCAGCACGGGCACCTCGACGTCGAAGATCGGGGTGCGGACGGTGGAGCCGAAGTACGGCTGATAGCGCTCGTCGTCCGGATGCGCCACGAGGGCGACGCAGGCGGCGAGGAGCTCGGGCCTGGTCGTCTCGATGTGGATGTCGCCCGAGCCGTCGCTCTTGTGGAAGGCGAGACGGTGGTAGGCCGCCTGCTGCTCGCGGTCCTCGAGCTCGGCCTGGGCGATCGCGGAGCGGAAGTCCACATCCCACAGCGTCGGCGCGAGGGCCTGGTACGCCTCGCCGCGCTCGACATTGCGCAGGAATGCGAGCTGGCTCTGGCGGATCGTCTCATCGGAGATCGTGCGGTAGGTCTGGGTCCAGTCCACGCTGAGACCGAGCTGGCGGAAGACGTCCTCGAACTGCTTCTCGTCCTCGACCGTCAGCTTCTCGCAGAGCTCGATGAAGTTGCGGCGGCTCACCGGGATCTGGTCAGCGGCCTTGAGGCTCTTCGCGTCGCCCTGGAAGGGCGGGACGAAATCGGCGTCGTAGCGGAGCGAGGGATCGCAGCGCACACCGTAGTAGTTCTGCACACGGCGCTCCGTCGGCAGGCCGTTGTCGTCCCAGCCGATCGGGTAGAACACGTTCTTGCCGCGCATGCGCTCGTAGCGCGCCTTGACGTCGGTGTGCGTGTAGGAGAACACGTGGCCGATGTGCAGCGAGCCGGATGCCGTGGGCGGCGGGGTGTCGATGGAGTAGACCCCGGCGCGGCCCAGCTCTGCGGCGCGCAGCCGATCGAACAGGTAGGTGCCCTGCTCGGTCCAGACGCCGTCCCACTTCGCTTCGAGACCTTCAAGTGCGGGCTTGTCGGGAATCACGGACATCTGGGTCTCCTCGAGCGATGTATGCGGCACGGTGTCTACGTGCCTGAGTGTGGTGGGTGCGTTCATTCTATCCGGAACGTCCTCTCGGCGATCCTGCATAGATCGACCGCGTCCAAGAATCGGCGGTAGACTCGATCCATCCCTTCCGACTCTCCCGAGGTCCCGCATGCCTGCTGCGTTCACGCGTCGTCTCCTGCCCGTCACGGCGATCACCGCCGTCGCCGTCCTCGCGCTCGGCGCCTGCGCGACTGCTTCCTCGGGAGGTGGAGCAGATGACCAGGGCGAGATCGTCTGGGCGATCGAGGGCGCGAACCTGTCCGCGGGGCACATGGATCCGCAGACCAGCCAGCTCGATGTCTCGGCGATGGTCCAGCGCGTCGTGCTCGACTCCCTCGTCTTCCAGGAGGCTGACGGCACGTTCTCGCCCTGGCTCGCCACCACCTGGGACGTCTCGGACGACGCGACCAGCTACACCTTCCAGCTGCGTGAAGACGTCACCTTCACGGACGGCGAGCCCTTCGACGCTGCGGCGGTGAAGGCGAACTTCGACCGCATCGCCGACCCTGAGACGGCGTCCGCGCAGGCGGCCAGCATGCTCGGAGGCGAGTACTACGCGGGCACGGAGGTGCTCGGAGACTACGAGGTGCGGGTGAGCTTCTCGCAGCCCTACGCGCCGTTCCTGCAGGCCGCGAGCACGGCCCTGCTCGGCTTCTACTCGCCGGCCGTGCTGGAGAGCTCGGCGGACCAGCTCAAGGCGGGCGGGCCTGGAATCACCGTCGGTACCGGCCCGTTCGGGCTGACCGAGTACACGCCGGATCAGGAGATCGTCTACACGCGCAACGAGGACTACGCCTGGGGGCCGGATGGCGCAGGCTCGGCGGCGTTCGAGACGCTGCGCGTCGAGATCCTTCCCGAGGCGGCCGTGCGCACCGGCGTCGTGGAGAGCGGCGAAGCCGACCTCGCGAGCCAGTTGCCGCCGAACCTCGTCGCCGACCTGCCCGCGGAGCTCACGGTCGACTCGATCGAGTACCCCGGTCTGCCGTACTCGCTGTACCTGAACGAGAAGTACGGCGTCTTCGCCGACGAGAAGGTGCGACAGGCCTTCGCCCGCGGCATCGACATCGATGCCGCGGTCGAAGAGATCTTCTTCGGTCAGTTCCCCCGCGCATGGAGCATCCTCGGATCGACGACGCCCGGATACGACGCTTCCCTCGAAGGGAGCTGGCCCTTCGACCAGGACGAGGCGAACCGTCTGCTCGACGAGGCGGGCTGGACGGAGCGCGACGGCGACGGAATCCGCATGAAGGACGGACAGCGGCTCTCGGTGCGGTGGATCGCGTGGACCCCCGTGCCCGATGACCGCGGGGCCCTGGCCGATGCCATCCAGTCGGATCTGGCCGGCATCGGCTTCGAGGTCGTGCGCGAGGTCCTCGAGCCCGGCGCCTACAACGAGCAGTACGGTCCGAAGACCTTCGATCTGACGGACTGGGGATTCTCCGGCGTGGACCCGGACCTGCTGCGCAGCCATCTCGCGACGGACGGTTTCCAGAACGCGTCCCAGGTCTCCGACCCCGCCGTCGACGGCCTGCTCGAAGAGGGTATCGCCACGACCGACCAGGATGCCAGGAACGCCGTCTACGCCGAGCTTCAGCAGTGGAACGCGGTGCACACGGCGATCGTGCCGCTGTACAGCCCTTCGCTGATCACCGCGGTCGATCAGGATGTGCATGATCTGTCCTACGATCTGTACGGCCGACCGCTGTTCTACGAGGCGAGCGTCGGCTGAAGGAGCCGCATTCCGTGAACGAGCCGCACCGACGGGCAGCGGTCCTCGCGCGCGTCGGCGGGATGCTCGTGAGCGCGGTGCTCGTGCTGTGGGGGGCCGCGACGCTCGCCTTCCTCGCCTTCCGCGTGATCCCCGGGGATCCGGTGTCCGTCATGCTCGGCCCGCAGGCGCAAGTGGACGAGAGCGTCAAGGACGGCATCCGCGTGGAGCTGGGGCTGGATCGTCCGGCGCTCGAGCAGTATCTGTCGTACCTCGGTGGCGTGCTCCGCGGCGACCTGGGGGAGTCGTACCAGCTCAGGATGCCCGTCGCCGAGGTCATCGGACGACAGCTCGGCGCGACGCTGCAGCTGTCGGCGCTCGCGCTCCTGCTCGCGGCGATGATGGCCTTCGCCGTCGTCCTGCTGGCACGGGGGCGCGTCTCTCGCGCCGTCGCGGCGGGCGTCGAGCTGATCGTGCTGTCGTCGCCGGTGTTCTGGATCGGACTCGTCCTGCTCAGCGTGTTCGCCTTCGGCCTCGGCTGGTTCCCGGTCTCCGGTACTCGAAATCCCGCCACGATCGTCCTTCCTGCTGTGACGCTCGCCCTGCCCGTCGCCGCACTTCTGGGCCAGGTGCTGCGGGATGGCGTGGAGCAGGCGGAGCGGCAGCCGTTCGCGGAGACGGTGCGCGCGCGCGGCGCCGGCCCCGTGTGGCTCACGCTGCGGCACAGCATCCGGCACGGCGCCGCAGGGGCGCTGACTCTCGCCGCCTACCTCACCGGATCGCTTCTCGGCGGGGCCGTCCTCGTCGAGACCGTCTTCGCCCGCCCCGGACTCGGAAGGGTGACGCTCGCGGCGATCACCGACCGTGATCTGCCTGTCATCAGCGGGATCATCCTGCTCAGCGCGCTCGTGTTCGTCGTCGTGAGCATCGTCGTCGAGCTCGCTCATCCGCTCCTCGACCCTCGCCTGCGCCGGGCGGTGCGTCCATGAAGACCTCTCGGAGGATCCTCGTCCTGGCCGCGCTCGTCGTGCTGGCGTTCGTCACCCTCGCGGCTGTCGCGCCCGGCCTGCTCGCCACACACGATCCGCTCCAGACCGATGTGCGCGCCGCCCTCCTGCCTCCGGGCGCGGAGCACTTCTTCGGGACGGACCGCAGCGGCAGAGACGTGTACTCGCGCGTCATCCACGGTGCAGGGCGCTCCGTCGGGATCGGACTGCTCGCCACGGCGATCGCCGTGCTCGCAGGGCTCGTCGTCGGATCGTTGTCCGGGGCTGCGCCGAGGCCGGTCGACGCGGCGTTCATGCGTGTGAACGACGTCCTGATGGCGTTTCCCGAGTTCCTCGTCGCTCTCGTCGTCGTCGCCGTGCTGGGGCCGGGGCCCGTCAACGTCGCGATCGCGGTCACGATCGCCGCCATCCCCGTGTACGTCCGCCTCGCGCGGGTGCAGACGCGCACGCTGCGCCTGGCAGAGCACGTCGAGGCTGCGCGCATCCTCGGCGTGGGCCGCGTCCGTGCGTTCGTGCGGCACGTCATGCCGGGCGTGCTCGGATCGCTCAGCGTGCTCGCCACGATCGGCATCGGCTCCAGCATCCTCGCCGCGGCGGGTCTCAGCTTCCTTGGCCTCGGTCCGACGGACCCGACTCCGGAGTGGGGCCTCATGCTCTCCAGTGGACGGAACGTGCTCGGGCAGGCCTGGTGGATCTCCGTCTTCCCCGGAGCGGCGATCACCCTCACCGTCATCGCCGCGACCGTCGTCGGGCGGACACTCCGCGCCAGTGCGGAAGGGAGGGTGTCATGACCGTGCTCGAGGTGGAAGGGCTGCGCGTCCGCTTCGGCTCCTCGGTCGTCGTCGACGACGTCTCCCTGGCCGTCGAGCCGGGAGAGTGCCTGGCGATCGTGGGCGAGTCGGGAGCGGGCAAGTCGCTCACCGCCCGTGCGCTGCTGGGGCTCACTCCCGACGGAGCGGTCGTCGAGGCCAAGACCCTGCGTCTGGACGGGATCGATGCGCGCTCCCTGCCGGAACGTCGGTGGCGCGGCCTGCGTGGTTCGACCGTCGCCCTCGTCGCGCAGGACGCGCTCGTCTCGCTGGACCCGCTGCGGCGGATCGGCTCCGAGGTCGCGGAGCCCATCCGCGTGCATGAGCTGGCGGTCGGCCGTGCGGAACGGCGGCGGCGTGTGCAGGATCTCCTCGAGCGCGTGTGGATGCCGGATGCTGCGCGGCGCGCACGACAGTATCCACATGAGCTCTCGGGTGGTCTCCGGCAGCGCGCGCTCATCGCCTCCGCACTGGCGGCCGCCCCGGCCGTGCTCGTCGCAGATGAGCCGACCACGGCATTGGACGCCACGGTTCAGGCCCGCATCCTCGATCTTCTCCGTACGATCGCCGATGCCGGGACTGCCGTCGTGTTCGTCAGCCACGACCTCGCCGCAGTCCGGCGCCTCGCCGATCGGATCGTGGTGATGCGGGCGGGGCGGATCGTCGAGGCCGGTGCCGCCGCGGAGATCCTGGACGACCCGCGGCACGAGTACACGCGGCAGCTGCTGGCCGCGACGCGGCACCGGCCGAAGGCTGTGGCGGGGGATCCGGCGCGGCCGATCGTGACTGTCTCGCATGTGACGAAGAGCTTCGGCAGGATCTCGGCCGTGGCGGATGCGTCCTTCGAACTCGCGCGCGGGCGGACGCTGGGCGTCGTCGGCGAATCCGGCTCGGGCAAGACCACGCTGGCGCGGATGATCCTCGGCGTGGAGCGACCGGATGCCGGTGACGTCCGGTGGCACGGTGACCACCGGGTCCAGTTCGTGCACCAGAATCCTCTCGGCGCCTTCGATCCACGCTGGAGCGTGAGCCGTTCGCTGCGCGAGGCGCTGCAGGCCGCCGGGGTGCCGCGGGCGCAGCGCGCAGAGCGAGCCATCGAGCTCCTCGAGGAGGTCGATGTCGACCCAGGGCTCGGCTCACGTCGTGCGCGGCAGCTGTCCGGAGGACAACGTCAGCGCGCCGCGATCGCGAGGGCGCTGGCCGCAGACCCCGAGGTGCTGATCCTCGATGAGCCGGTCTCGGCCCTCGACCCGTCGGTCCGTGAGCGTGTGCTCCGCCTGCTCCGTCGACTGCAGATCGAACGAGGCCTGACCATGATCTTCGTCTCGCACGACCTGGATGTCGTCGCCGCGGTCGCGGACGAGGTCGTCGTCATGCAGGAGGGGCGCGTCGTGGAGCAGGGCGCGCTCTCCGCAGTGTTCGCGGCGCCGCAGCATCCGTTCACCCGTGAGCTCCTCGCCGCCGGCGGGATCCGCGGGATGGACCCGCCCGCACAGGCCTGACGCCTGGTCAGTCCGTGACGTGGATCCCGACGCCGGCGGCGAGCACGCCGGCGAGCTGCTGCACCTGGAATGTCGACAGCGTGACGCCTCGCAGACTGTTGGCGTCGGTGTAGGCGAGGGCGTCGAGCCCTCGCAGGTCGACGTCGGTGGCGCGCAGGCCGCGCGGATCGACCTCGTCGCTGCGGCAGGAATCGAAGCGGACGCGGGTCAGCGTGGCCTGCGGCAGATCCAGAGTGCGGATGAACGAGTCGGCGATCCGGATGTCGGCGCCCTTCGCTCCGGCCAGCGACAGATAGTCGATCCTGACGTCACGCAGTTCGAGTTCGTCGATGCGCGCGCCGCTGAGGTCGAGAGTGCCGATGCGCCCACCGCTGATCCGCACGCGCCGGACGCCCGCGTCGCGCATGCTCAACGAGGCCGCCTTCGGTGCGGTCATCTCGACGTCGAGCAGTGTGGCTCCGACGAGGTCGACGACGCCGGCCTCGGCCGCCACGGTGCACTGCTCGATGACCGAGTGTGCGAGATCGACGTCGCCGACCAGCGTCAGGCGGGCGGCGATCAGGTCGGCGCCTCTGGCCGGCCGGCCGTCGTGGAGGACGGATGGGATGTCGGGTGCCGAGACGCGGGGCGCTGCGGGGGAGTCCGGGAGACGTGCCATCCGTCGAGCGTAGGCGCGACCGGCGACATTCGCCCGCCGAGCTCTCCACTGATAGATTGCTAGCATGACAGCATCCGACCCGAAGGTGCAGTTCAACGTCTATCTGCCGCCGGACCTCGTCCGCAGCGTGAAGCATCGCGCGATCGACGAGGGCGCCAGCCTCTCCGCCCTCGTGGAGAAGGCGCTGCGGACATATCTCGAGGAGGGCTCATGACCGTCGTGCAGCAGATCGTGTACACCGCAGCCCCGGAGCGCTGGTGGGCTCTTGCCGAGGCGCTCGGATTCGTCGCGGCCGCTCCGCCGTCGCCGGAGTGGGGCGAGTTCCACGCCGACGGCATCCTCGCCGTGCACCGCGCGTACGCCGATCGCGCTCCAGGCCGCGCCGATATCCATCTCCTCGTCGACGACCTGGATGCCGCCGAGGCTGCGCTGTCCGGCTTCGACGTCTCCCGCGCCGAGATGGTCGGCGTGGGAGAGCTCCTCACGGTCACGGCCGGCTCGGGAGTCGCGATCACGGTCGCCGCGGGGTCGGCTCGGACGTCTGGCCCGATCTCGGTCCAGCCGATCTGGTTCCAGTCGGACCTCGCCGAGCCGCGCGCCGTCCTCGCCGCGCTCGGACTCCACGCCGACATCGCCGCAGACGGGGGCGGATGGGTGGAGTTCCGGGCGGATGCCGGTTCGGTCGGCCTGCATGCGGGGGATCCCGGCATCGGCGCGAGCTTCGAGGCGAGGGGAGATCTCGAGGCGCTCGCTGCGCGTCTGGGGGAGGCGGGGTTCTCGGCATCCGTCGTCGACGAGGCCTATGCCCGCACCATCCGCATCGCCGACCCGGACGGTGGAGAGGACATCTGCGTCAACGGCGTGCAGGAGGACCTGTACGGCTATCACAGGGAAGGCTGATGGCCTTCGAGAAAGACCTCGGAGACGGTCTCGCGCTCGCACTGCGCACACCGGAGGTGGGGCGGGCGCTCCGGCCGGTCATCGCCGCGAACATCGAGCGTCTGCGGCTCTGGGAGCCGTGGGCGCACGGCTTCGACCCGGATGAGGCGCATGACGACTACAACAGGGAGCAGCTGCGGCGCTTTCTCGACGGCACCGCGCTGCCCGCGGTGCTGATGCGAGACGGCCGGCCGGTGGGGGCGGTCTCGGCGCAGATCGATCGCTATGCGGGCACCGCCGAGCTCGGCTACTGGATCGATGCGGAGTCGGAGGGCAAGGGCGTCGTCCGGCGCGCCTGCCGAGCCGTCATGACAGACCTCTTCTCCGATGGCGTGCAGCGCATCGAGATCAGGACGGCGACGCACAACCGGCGGAGCATCCGCCTTGCGGAGCGGTTGGGGTTCGAGCGAGAGGGGACGCTGCGCAGCGCTCTCCCCGTCGGCGGAAGCCGCCACGATCTCGCCGTGTTCGGATGCTTGCCCGGCTGAGTACAATAGATCCAAAGCATCGATCCGGCCATCACCGGGGAGCTCTCGGAAGAACGCCTCGACCCGCGGTATGAACGGTCGTGGTCATTAGAACCGAGCGGGGCAGGCCCGTCATCGCCGCAGTGAGAGTGGCTCGGTCTCCTTCGGCCTGCTGAGGGGAATCGAGCACGCGGGGTGGTACCGCGGTCCTCGGATCGTCCTCGCAGCAACCGCCACGACGAGCACTGCGAGACACGATGACCTACCCCCGCCCTTCGACAAGCTCAGGGACCGGATCCTCCTTCGGCCCCGCCGCCGACTCCGTCGCGCCGAGCCCCCGCTTCCCGCAGATCGAGGAGGACGTGCTCGCCTTCTGGAAGGCGGACGACACCTTCCGCGCCTCGATCGAGCAGCGCGAGGGCGCCGAGGAATGGGTCTTCTACGACGGCCCGCCCTTCGCCAACGGTCTCCCGCACTACGGGCACCTGCTGACCGGGTACGCCAAGGACCTCTTCCCGCGTTTCCAGACCATGCTCGGCAAGAAGGTCGATCGTGTGTTCGGCTGGGACACGCATGGCCTGCCCGCCGAGCTCGAGGCGATGAAGCAGCTCGGGATCACCGAGAAGAGCGAGATCGAGGACATGGGCATCGATGTCTTCAACGGCAAGGCCAAGGCCTCCGTGCTCGCCTACACCCGCGAGTGGCAGGACTACGTCACCCGCCAGGCGCGCTGGGTGGACTTCGAGCGCGGCTACAAGACCCTCGACCTCGGCTACATGGAGTCCGTGCTCTGGGCGTTCAAGACCCTCTACGACAAGGGCCTCGCCTACGAGGGCTACCGCGTGCTGCCGTACTGCTGGCGCGACGAGACGCCGCTCAGCGCGCACGAGCTCCGCATGGATGACGACGTCTATCAGGACCGTCAGGACCCATCGGTCACGGTCTCCTTCCCGCTGACGGGGCCGGATGCCGGTGCCACAGGGCTCGAGGGCGTCAAGGTCGTCGCGTGGACGACGACCCCGTGGACGCTGCCGACCAACATGGCACTCGCCGTCGGGCCCGAGATCGTGTACGCCGTGATCCCCGCCGGGCCCGGAGGGGCCGCGGCAGGGGCGGGGCGCTACCTGCTCGCGCAGGACCTCCTCGCGGGCTACGCCAAGGACCTCGGCTACGAGGATGCCGGAGAGGCGGCCGCCGCGGTGGAGCGGACGCTGACGGGCGCGGAGCTCGGCGGGCTCGCGTACGAGCCGCTGTTCGACTACTACGCCGACACGTCCGCATACGGCACCGAGAACGCGTGGCATGTGCTCGTGGACGACTACGTGACCACCTCCGACGGTACGGGCGTCGTGCATCAGGCGCCTGCCTACGGAGAGGACGACCAGCGGGTCGCGACCGCCGCCGGCATCCCGACCATCCTGTCCCTGGACGACGGCGGACGCTTCCTGCCGAACGTCACGGACGTCGCCGGTGAGCTCTGGATGGACGCCAACACGCCGATCATCCGCCTGCTCAGGACGAAGGGGCGGCTGCTGCGCGAGCAGAGCTACGTGCACAGCTACCCGCACTGCTGGCGCTGCCGCAACCCCCTCATCTACAAGGCCGTGTCGAGCTGGTTCATCCGTGTGCTCGATGTCAAGGACGACATGCTCGCGAACAACGAGCAGATCACCTGGGTGCCGGAGAACGTCAAGCACGGCCAGTTCGGCAAGTGGCTCGAAGGCGCGCGCGACTGGTCGATCAGCCGCAACCGCTACTGGGGCTCGCCCATCCCGATCTGGAAGAGCGACGATCCGGCCTACCCGCGCGTCGACGCCTACGGATCGTTGGAGGAGCTGGAACGCGATTTCGGCACGCTCCCGCGCAACCCGGAGGGCGAGGTCGATCTGCACCGCCCGTACATCGACGACCTCACCCGTCCCAACCCCGACGACCCGACCGGCAAGAGCACGATGCGGCGCATCGAGGACGTCTTCGACGTGTGGTTCGACTCCGGGTCGATGCCGTATGCGCAGGTGCACTACCCGTTCGAGAACCAGGAATGGTTCGACTCGCACTCCCCGGCGGACTTCATCGTGGAGTACATCGGTCAGACCCGTGGCTGGTTCTACGTGATGCACGTGCTGTCGACAGCGCTGTTCAACAGGCCGGCCTTCACCGGGGTGAGCTGCCACGGCATCGTGCTGGGCAGCGACGGCCTGAAGATGTCGAAGTCGCTGCGCAACTACCCCGACGTCTCAGAGGTCCTCGACCGCGACGGCTCGGATGCGATGCGCTGGTTCCTCATGTCCAGCTCCGTGCTGCGCGGCGGGAACCTCTCGGTGACGGAGGAGGGCATCCGTGCGGGCGTGCGCGAGTTCCTGCTGCCGCTGTGGAGCTCGTGGTACTTCTTCGCGACCTACGCCAACGCTTCGACAGGCTCAGCGGGGGCCGCTTCGACAGGCTCAGCGGGGGCCGCATCCGGCGGATACGAGGCGAGCTGGCGCACGGATTCCACCGACGTGCTCGACCGCTACATCCTCGCCAGGCTCGGCGATCTCGTCCGTGACGTGCAGGCGGATCTCGAGGGACTGGATTCGACCACGGCATCCGCGCGGCTGCGCGACTTCGCCGAGGTCCTCACGAACTGGTACATCCGTCGATCGCGTGACCGCTTCTGGGTGGGCGTCACAGACGACCCGAAGAGCCGTGAGGCCTTCGACACGCTCTACACGGTGCTGGAGACCCTGACCAGGGTCGCCGCCCCGCTCGTGCCGCTGATCAGCGAGCGCATCTGGCAGGGTCTCACCGGGGGACGGAGCGTCCACCTGCAGGACTGGCCGGATGCGGCCGCCTTCCCTGCAGCGGACGACATCCGCGATGCGATGGATGCGGTGCGTGAGCTTTCCAGCGTCGGCAACGCGCTGCGCAAGAAGGAGAAGCTGCGCGTGCGTCTTCCCCTCGCCCGCCTGACGGTCGTGTCGCCTCAGGCGGCGTCGCTCAGCCGCTTCGAGGACATCCTGCGCGAGGAGCTGAACGTCAAGACCGTCGAGCTGGTCGCTCAGGGCGACGGCACGGCGGCCGAGTACGGCATCAGCCACCGTCTCAGCGTGAACGCCCGCGCGGCGGGACCGCGGTTGGGCAAGCAGGTCCAGCAGGTCATCCATGCGGCCAAGGCCGGTGACTGGTCCGAGGCGGCCGGCGTGGTCACCGCGGGCGGCATCGCCCTGGAGCCCGCCGAGTACGAGCTGGCCCTCGAGACGACCGGCCGGCCGGAGGGCGAGGCGCTGGCCATCGTGCCCAGCGGCGGCTTCGTGCTGCTCGACACGCAGACCACTGCGGCGCTCGAGGCGGAGGGCGTCGCCCGCGACGCCGTCCGCGTCGTGCAGGAGGCGCGCAAGAACGCCGGGCTCGAGGTGAGCGACCGCATCGTGCTCGCGCTGAACGTCGGTGCGGAGGAGGCCGCCGCGCTTCAGGAGCACGCCGAGTTCATCGCCGCCGAGACGCTCGCGGTCGCCTTCTCCGTGCAGTCCACCGCTGAGATCGAGTCGCTGGTCGATGGTGTGACCAGCCCCGGCGACGGCGTGTTCCGCTCCGGCGCCCGTGCTCTCGGCACGGCGAAGGCGGCGGTCATCGTCACGATCGACACCAACGGCGTCGAGGAGGCGGGAGCATGAGCGATCGCAGCAGGGCGGATGCCGTCTACGAGGCGCTGCTGACGCGCGCGGGAGAGCGATGGGTGCAGCCGCGCAAGGAGCGCACCGCGCGCATCCTCACGCTCCTCGACGACCCGCAGCGCACCTACCGCGTCGTGCACATCACCGGCACGAACGGCAAGACCTCCACGGCGCGGATCATCGAGAGCCTCCTGCGCGCGCACGGCCTGCGCACGGGGCTGTTCACCAGCCCGCATCTGGAGCGCTTCACCGAGCGCATCATGATCGACGGCGAGCCGATCGCTGATGCCGCAGTGGCGGATGCCTGGGACGAGATCGAACCTTTCGTCGACATCGTCGACGCCGAGCTCGAGGCCGCCGAAGACGCGCCGCTGACCTTCTTCGAGCTGCTCACCGTCCTCGCCTTCGTCGCCGCAGCCGACGCGCCCGTCGACGTCCTCGTGCTCGAGGTCGGCATGGGCGGGGAGTGGGATTCCACGAACACCGCCGATGGCGATGTCGCGGTGTTCGCCCCGATCGACATCGACCACGCCGACCGGCTCGGGGAGACCATCACGGAGATCGCCGAGGTCAAGGCGGGGATCATCAAGGAGGGCGCGGCCGTCGTCTCGGCCCAGCAGCCCGCCGAGGCGGAGGCGGTGCTGCGGCGTGTCGCCGCTGAGAAGAGCGCGACCATCGCCTTCGACGGCGCCGACTTCGGGCTCGCGGAGCAGAAGCTCGCCGTCGGGGGACAGCTGCTCACGATCCGCGGCCTCGCGGGCCAGTACGTCGAGGAGTATCTGCCGCTCTACGGTGCGCACCAGGGTCACAACGCGGCCCTGGCCGTCGCGGCCGTCGAGTCGCTCATCGGGGGAGGTGCGCAGGCGATCGCCGGCGACATCATCACCGAGGGTCTGCAGGGGGCGACGTCGCCGGGGCGGCTCCAGCTGCTCGGCATCGCACCGACGGTGGTCGTCGACGCCGCCCACAACCCGCACGGCGCCGCAGCGCTCGCCCAGGCGCTCGGCGACAGCTTCGACTTCGACGAATGGGGCCTGGTCCTCGGCATCCTCTCGGACAAGGACGCCGCGGGGATCGTCGCAGCGATCGCGCCTGCCGCAGCCCACGTCTTCGCCACGGCGCCGGACACCGATCGCGCCAGCGACGCCGATGCCATCGCCGACCTCGTCGAGCAGGCCGGGCATCGGGCGACCGTGCACCCCTCGCTCGCCGATGCCGCCGATGCGGCTCGCGAATGGGCGGCGTCCTCGGAGCGTCGCGCCGTCGTGATCGCCGGTTCCGTCGTGCTGGCCGGTGAGGCCATCGCCCTGGCGGAGGAGGAGGACTGGAAGGCGGGGTGGCGGGCATGAGCGGTCCAGCGCCCCGCCGGCAGCGCACCCTCGTGCAGAAGCTGGCACCCATCGTGCTCGGCTTCGAGGCGATCGTCGTCTTCCTCGCCGGCCTCACCGTGTTCGGTCTCAAAGCGCTCCCTGATGCCGTGCCCGATTGGTGGGGAATCGTCGGAGGAGGCGTCCTCGCGCTCGCGTGCATCGCCGTCGCCGGCATGATCACGAAGCCGTGGGCGATCACAGCGGGCTGGGTGATCCAGGTGCTCATCGCGGTCTCCGCGATCCTGGTGCCGGCCATCCTCGTCGTGGTGCTGGTCTTCGGGGGCATGTGGGCGTATGCGACGATCATGGGAGCCCGTTTGGATGCGCGGCCCCCGCAGGAAACGGACCCAGCGTCCCAGACAGAGAGTGAATGACATGGCCACCGAAGAAACCCTCGTCCTCGTCAAGCCGGACGGCGTCGCGCGCGGCCTGACCGGCGCGATCCTGGCCCGCATCGAGGCGAAGGGGTACGCCCTGGTCGACATCCGGCTCGTCGAGCCCGACCGCGACCTCCTCGCCGCCCACTACGCGGAGCACGAAGGAAAGCCCTTCTACGAGCCGCTGCTGGAGTTCATGCTCTCCGGCCCCTCCGTCGCGATTCGCCTGGCCGGCAACCGCGTCATCGAGGGCTTCCGCTCGCTTGCCGGAACGACCGACCCGACCACGGCGGCCCCCGGCACCATCCGCGGAGATTTCGGTCGCGACTGGGGTCTGAAGGTTCAGCAGAACCTCGTGCACGGCTCCGACAGCCCGGAGTCCGCCGCGCGTGAGCTCGCGATCTGGTTCTGAGCGCCGACATCACGCAGAAGGCCCGTTCCCTCCGGAGGGAACGGGCCTTCTGTGTCCGAGCGTCAGAACAGCAGGTCGGCGATCGCTCCGAGGAAGTCCATGTGGTTCACCTGCATGAGCAGGATCACCAGCGCGTAGGCGAGGAAGGTCGCCAGCGGCACCCAGGACATCGCCTTCGCGCCGAACGCGGTGACCTTCTCGTTGCGGGTGAAGGTGCCGTTGCGCACGAGGTGCACCATCGTGGCCAGGAACGTCGGGATCGTGACCGCCCAGGTGATCAGGCACCACGGGCACAGCACGAAGAGCTCGAACACGGTCTGCCCGATCAGCCAGCAGACGAAGCCGAAGGCGAATGTGATGCCGGCGCCGAACAGCGCCCAGAACCACCGCGGGAACCGTGCCCCGGCGATCAGGGCGACGCCGACGACGAGCGGCGCCATCCACCCGGTGAGCCCGAGGAGCGGATTGGGGAAGCCGAAGACCTCGCCCTGCCACGAGCCGAGGTTCGTGCTGCACTGCAGGAACGGGCTGATGTCGCAGGCCAGGGGATCGCCCGGGTTCTCGAGGAGGATGAACTTCTCGACGGTCAGCTGGAACGCCGCCCACCAGCCGACGACGCTCGCGATGATCAGCCAGATTCCGTACACGACATGACGTGGGCGCGCTTCGCTCATAGCGTCAGTATCTCAGCGGTTGCTATGGGCCGGGCGTGAGCCGGCCATGACAAAGCGGGTGCGGATGCCGCGATCGGCGCCACATGATGCGATAATGACCTGTGATGCACTTCGCGGCGCCGCCGCCGAACGCATCGATGAAGACTTCGGGGCGCACGCCCCAGGCGATCAGAGCACACAGCCGATCGCCGGCCGAGTGAGTTCGCGGCCCGTGCCGCATGAGATTTCGCGGAGCACACAGTGCCCGTGCAGGGAGTACGCCAGAGATGGCCGATGAGAACAATGACACCAACACGACGACCCTCGATGAGCACGCGGAGCACGCGCTAGACGCGCCGCAGGCTCCGGCTCCCGCCGCGGCGGAGCCGGCGGGTGAGGCCGTGGACGCGCCCGCTGACGATACGCCGACGCAGGACGTGGACATCGCCGAGTCGGACGCCGTTGCCGAATCCGCTCCGACGCAGGACGCGGATGCGGCAAAGCCGGCCGAGTCCATCGTCGCCGAGACCGGGGAGGAGCAGGCCTCTGCTCCCGCCGAGGCAGAGGCGGCAGTCGAGGCCACACCGGTCGCCGAGCCCGCACCGGCGGTCATCGAGCCGGAGCCGCTCACGGCGGTGAGCCTGGGTCTGCTGCCCGAGGTGTTCGTCTCCCAGGTCTCCACCCGCCTCGCCTTCTACGCTCCTGAGGTCGTCCCGCTGCCCGCGCGCCCCGGCAGGGACGCCCGCGAGCGCGACGTCGAGCAGGATGAGTCGTCGAGCGCATCGGGCCGTCGCGGCCGTCGTCGCCGCGGCGGGAACGGCGACGGCGAGGACGAGCGCACCGAGCCTCGTCAGCGTCAGCGCGTCGTCGAGTACATCACCGAGCCGAAGGCCATCAAGGGATCCACGCGTCTCGAGGCCAAGAAGCAGCGCCGTCGCGACGGCAGGGATGCCGGTCGCCGTCGCCCCGTCGTCACAGAGGCGGAGTTCCTCGCTCGTCGTGAAGCGGTCGACCGCGAGATGGTCGTGCGCTCCAAGAACGGGCGCACGCAGATCGCCGTCCTCGAGGACAACGTCCTCGTCGAGCACTACGTCGCGCGCAGCCAGGACGCGTCGCTGATCGGCAACGTCTATCTCGGGCGCGTGCAGAACGTGCTCCCGAGCATGGAGGCCGCCTTCGTCGACATCGGCCGCGGTCGCAACGCAGTGCTGTACTCCGGCGAGGTCGACTGGGACGGCGTCGAGACCGGCAACCAGCCGCGTCGGATCGAGCTCGCGCTGAAGCCGGGCGACCGCGTCCTCGTGCAGGTCACGAAGGATCCGGTCGGACACAAGGGCGCCCGTCTCACGAGCCAGATCTCGCTGCCGGGACGCTACCTCGTGTACGTGCCGGGCGGATCCATGAACGGCATCTCCCGCAAGCTGCCCGACAACGAGCGTGCGCGGCTCAAGCGCATCCTCAAGGAGGTGCTCCCCGAATCGAGCGGCGTCATCGTTCGCACGGCGGCCGAGGGGGCGACGGAGGACCAGCTCACCCGTGACGTGCAGCGCCTCACCAACCAGTGGGAGCACATCCGCAAGCAGGTCGAGAGCCAGCAGGCTCCCGCGCTCCTGCACGCGGAGCCCGATCTGCTCGTCAAGATCGTCCGTGACGTCTTCAACGAGGACTTCACCAAGATGCTCATCCAGGGCGAGGACGCTCAGCGCACCATCCGCGCCTATCTCGAGAGCGTGGCACCCGACCTGCTCGAGCGCGTGGAGGCGTACGAGGACGACATCGATCCGTTCGATGCGTTCCGGGTGACCGAGCAGATCGAGAAGGCGCTGGACCGCAAGGTCTGGCTGCCCTCCGGTGGATCGCTGGTCATCGACCGCACCGAGGCGATGACGGTCGTCGACGTCAACACGGGCAAGTTCGTCGGATCCGGCGGCAACCTCGAGGAGACGGTCACCAAGAACAACCTCGAGGCGGCGGAGGAGATCGTCCGCCAGCTGAGGCTGCGCGACATCGGCGGCATCATCGTCGTCGACTTCATCGACATGGTCCTGGAGTCCAACCGCGACCTCGTGCTGCGCCGCCTGGTGGAGTGCCTGAGCCGCGACCGGACCAAGCACCAGGTCGCCGAGGTCACCTCGCTGGGCCTCGTGCAGATGACCCGCAAGAAGCTCGGTCTCGGCCTGCTGGAGACCTTCAGCGAGCCCTGCGACGTCTGCGCGGGCCGAGGAGTGATCGTCCACCACGACCCCGTCGTCAAGCACCGGGCTCCGCAGAGCACCCAGGGCAATGGCCGGCGTCAGCGCGGAGGGAACGGCGGCCAGAGCAGCAGCCAGGCTCCCGCCGCCGCCGTCGGTGTCACGCACAGCATCCCGGAGGGGGCGAAGACCGCGCTCGCACAGATCGCAGCGTCGACCAGGCCCGCTGCGACGGAGACCGTTCAGGAACCCGTCGAGCAGGCCGCCGAGCGTCCCAAGAAGGCGCGGAAGAAGCGCTCCGACCGGTCCAAGGCTCCTCGTACCGAAGCAGAGCAGCTGCTCGACTCCGTCCTGGATGCGCTCCCCGAGCCGAAGGCTCCGGGGCAGGGGCGCAACCGTCGACGCGTGACCACGGCGGCGCTCACCGGCACCCCCGTGTCGGTGAACGGCGAGGCGTCAGCGGTCGCGGGCGGGGATCCGCAGTCCTGAGGCGATGAGCCGGCGGGTGAGCTCCTTGCCGCCCACTGGCTGCGCCCCCGCGGCGATCAGCCGTTCGATGGCCTCTTCCGGCACGTCGTAGTGGTCGAGGTCGAAGGCGCGCGCCGGGAGGTCGTTGGACATGGCGAAGGCGTGCAGCTCATCGAGGCTGCGGTCGCTGACGAGGTGCGCCCACAGCCGTCCATGCGCGGGCCAGAGGGGATCATCGACGAGCACGGTCACGATGACAGCCTATTCCGCGACACGGCACCGAGCGCTTTTGCCGTATCGCCCCTGATCCGGTAAAGTTGTCCTTTGGTGCGCGAGCCGAGTCGTCCCCACGATGCGGCGCGACGAAGCCCTGTGCTCGCACCAACGCCCTGCGGTGAACGCAGGCACAGTCTTCCCGTGAGATTTTCGGAGCGGAATGCTCCCCGATGAAACAGGTATGAAGTGGTTTACGCAGTAGTGCGCGCCGGTGGACGGCAGGAGAAGGTCGAGGTCGGCACGATCGTTCAGCTCGACCGTGTTCAGGCCGCCCAGGGCGAGAAGATCGAGCTGCCCGCAGTGCTGCTCGTCGACGGCGCCACGGTGACCACCGACGCCGACAAGCTGGCCAAGGTCAAGGTCACCGCCGAGGTCCTCGGCAACCTCCGCGGCCCGAAGATCGTCATCCAGAAGTTCAAGAACAAGACCGGCTACAAGAAGCGCCAGGGCCACCGTCAGGAGCTCACGCGCGTCAAGATCACCGGCATCAAGTAAGCACGGAAGAGGCTAGGACATGGCACACAAAAAGGGCGCAAGCTCCACCCGTAACGGTCGTGACTCCAACGCCCAGCGACTGGGTGTGAAGCGGTTCGGCGGCCAGCAGGTCAACGCCGGCGAGATCATCGTCCGCCAGCGCGGCACGCACTTCCACCCCGGCGTCAACGTCGGTCGTGGCGGCGACGACACGCTGTTCGCCCTCGCCGCCGGTGCGGTCGAGTTCGGCGCGAAGGGCGGCCGCAAGGTCGTCAACATCGTCGCCGCTGCCGAGTAGGCTTCGACAGGCTCAGCCACCGATCCGGTGGCCTAGGAACGGGGCGGGCTTAGGCCCGCCCCGTTCCTGCATTTACCCCGTCGCGAGACACACAACCGAGGAGTTCCAGGCATGGTCACGTTCGTCGACACGGTGACGCTTCATCTGCGCGCCGGCAAGGGCGGCAACGGCTGTGTCTCGGTGCACCGCGAGAAGTTCAAGCCCCTCGGGGGACCGGACGGCGGCAACGGCGGCGACGGCGGCGACATCGTGCTCGTCGCCGATACCCAGACCGGCACCCTGCTCTCGTACCACCACTCTCCGCACCGCTCCTCCGGCAACGGCGGCTTCGGCATGGGCGATCACCGTTCCGGCTACGCCGGTGAGACGGTGGAGCTCCTTGTCCCGGTCGGCACGGTCGTGAAGGACACGGACGGCGAGGTGCTCGTCGACCTCCTCGTGCCCGGCGAGAAGTTCGTCGTCGCTCGGGGCGGACGAGGCGGTCTCGGCAACGCGGCGCTCGCGACCACGAAGCGCAAGGCGCCCGGTTTCGCACTGCTCGGCACCCCCGGATTCGAGGGCGATGTCGTCCTCGAACTGAAGACGGTGGCCGACGTGGCGCTCGTCGGCTATCCCTCCGCTGGCAAGTCGAGCCTCATCGCGGCGATCTCCGCGGCACGCCCCAAGATCGCCGACTACCCCTTCACGACGTTGCACCCCAACCTCGGCGTCGTGCAGGCCGGTGACGCGCGCTACACCGTCGCCGACGTGCCAGGGCTCATCGAGGGCGCGAGTGAGGGGCGAGGCCTCGGTCTGGAGTTCCTGCGGCACGTCGAGCGGTGCTCGGCGCTGCTGCACGTGCTCGACTGCGCGACGCTCGAGCCGGGGCGTGATCCGCTCAGCGACCTCGACGTGATCCTCGCCGAGCTCGCAGCCTATGAGGTCCCGGAAGGCCAGACACCGCTCCTGGAGCGCCCGCAGCTGGTGGCGCTGAACAAGATCGACGTGCCGGAGGCGCGGGAGCTTGCCGAGATGGTGCGCCCGGATCTCGAAGCGCGGGGTTTCAGGGTCTTCGAGATCTCCACCGTCTCGCATGAGGGGCTCCGCCCGCTGACGTTCGCCCTCGGCGACATCGTGGAGAAGCACCGCGCGGAGGCTGCGGTCGAGGCGCCGCGCGAGCGCGTGGTGATCCGTCCGAAGGGCTCGGAGAAGCCGTTCACCGTGCGCGTCGAAGGCGGCACGTACGGCAATGTCTACCGCGTGCTCGGCGAGAAGCCGGTGCGCTGGGTGCAGCAGACGGACTTCCAGAACGAAGAGGCGGTCGGCTATCTCGCCGAGCGTCTGGAGCGCCTCGGCGTCGAGGACGAGCTCTTCCGCGTCGGTGCGACGCCAGGGGCGACCGTCGTGATCGGCGAGGGGGACGGTCTCGTCTTCGACTGGGAGCCGTCGATGTCCTCGGCCGCCGAGCTCTTGGTCTCTCCGCGCGGCACGGATCCGCGATTCGCCTCCGGTGGCGGGGCCGGCCGGCGAACCACCAGCGAGCGCCGAGAGCAGTACTACGAGCGGATGGACGCCAGAGCGGCGCAGCGCGCCGAGGCGGAGGAGCGCCGCCGGGTCACCGACGACGACTACGCCGGGGACGAGGAATGACCGCAGCGTCCAGGGAGGACCTCGCGACGGCGGCGCGGATCGTCGTCAAGGTCGGGTCCTCATCGATCAGCGGAGAGTCGTCCTGGCGCATCCCGATGATCGTGCACGCGCTGCAGGCAGCCCACGGCCGTGGGTGCGAGATCGTGCTGGTGTCCTCCGGGGCCATCGCCACGGGCATCCCGTTCCTCGCGCTCGATGCGAGGCCGACGGACCTCGCGACCCAGCAAGCGGCCGCCGCCGTCGGTCAGAACATCCTCGTCTACCGCTACCAGGAGGCGTTGCGCCCGTTCGGGATCGTCGCAGGGCAGGTGCTGCTGACTACGGGCGACCTCGAGAACCCGACATCGCGGAGCAATGCCCGCCGGGCCATGGAGCGTCTGCTCGGGCTGCGCATCCTCCCGATCGTGAACGAGAACGACACGGTCGCCACGCAGGAGATCCGCTTCGGGGACAACGATCGGCTCGCGGCGCTGGTCGCTCAGCTCGTCCAGGCCGATGCGCTCGTCCTGCTCAGCGACATCGAGGCGCTGTACACCAAGCCCCCGACGGATCCGGGGGCGGAGCCCATCGACGTGATCCTCCCCGACGCAGATCTGTCCGGACTCGAGTTCGGTGCGACGGTGGTCAACAGCGTCGGAACAGGGGGAGCTGCCACCAAGGTCTCAGCGGCGCGCCTGGCCGCCGCATCGGGCATCGGAGTCCTCGTCACGAGCGCCGACCTCGTCGGCAAGGCGCTGACCGGCGAGCACATCGGCACCTGGTTCGCGCCCTCCGCGCGCGCCTGATCGAGAACCGCGCCTCTTCGCCGCGGCCCATCGACGCGCGGGGCGTCGATACACTGGGCGGATGAGCGCCGAAACCCTCTCCGACTCCGTCATCGCGGCCGACATCGACACGCCGCAGACACGTCTGACCCTGGCGAAGGACGCATCCCGTGCGATCGCCCGACTCACCAGCGGTGAGAAGGCGCAGGCGCTCGAAGCCATCGCTCGGGCGCTCGAGGCCGGATCGGCGCGGATCATCTCAGCGAACGCCGCTGACATCGCGCGCGGCGAGGCGGACGGGATCGGATCGGCCCTCATCGACCGTCTCCGTCTGGACGAGAAGCGGGTCAGCGCGCTCGCGTCCGCCGTCCGCGAGGTCGCCGCGCTTCCCGACCCGGTCGGCCAGGTCGTCGGAGGACACCGGATGCCGAACGGCGTCGCGCTGGAGCAGGTCCGAGTCCCGTTCGGCGTCGTCGGGGCGATCTATGAGGCGCGGCCCAACGTGACCGTGGACATCGCCACCCTCGCGCTTCGCTCCGGCAATGCGGTGGTGCTCCGCGGCGGCAGCGCGGCGCGCGACTCCAACACCGTCCTGGTCGCCGTCATGCGCGACGCGCTCGCGAGCATCGGCATCACGCCGGAGGCGATCCAGACCGTCGATGACTTCGGACGAGACGGCGCGAAGGCCCTCATGCACGGTCGCGGATTCATCGACGTCCTCGTTCCCCGCGGAAGTGCGGCGCTCATCGAGACCGTGGTGACCGAGTCGACCGTGCCGGTCATCGAGACCGGTGCCGGTAACGTGCACATCGTGCTCGACGAGTCCGCACCGGAGGACTGGGCGCGGGACATCGTCGTGAACGCCAAGGTGCAGCGCCCGAGCGTGTGCAACGCCGCGGAGACCGTGCTCGTGCTCCGCGCGGCCGCGCCTCGACTCGTCCCCCTCGTCGCGAGCGCTCTGCAGAGCGAGGGCGTGACCATCCACGGCGATGACGTCGTCGCCGGTCTCGTGAGCGGCGTCGTTCCCGCGACGGAGCAGGACTGGGAGACCGAGTACCTGAGCCTCGACATCGCGATGAAGGTCGTGGACTCGCTCGACGATGCGCTCGCGCACATCCAGCGCTACAGCACGGGGCACACCGAGTCGATCGTCTCCACGGATGCGCTGAGCATCGAGCGCTTCCTCGGCGAGGTCGACTCCGCCGTCGTGATGGCGAACGCCTCGACCAGGTTCACGGACGGCGGAGAGTTCGGATTCGGCGCCGAGGTCGGCATCTCGACCCAGAAGCTGCACGCGCGGGGGCCGATGGGGCTCGCTCAGCTCACCAGCACCAAGTGGCTCGCGCGTGGGGCGGGGCAGACGCGCGGCTGAGCGATAGGATGGGGACGCGTCTTTTCGCCCCAGGTCACGAAATGGAGAAACGATGAACCTCATCGCTCAGCTTGCGATGGCAGCCGCCGAAGGAGAGCACCACGGCAACGTGCAGGCCGAGACCTTCATCTTCGGGGTGATCGCCGCCATCGTCTTCGCTGCGCTGGGCCTGGTGACGTTCTCGTACCGGCACGTGGCGAACCGCCACTCCGCGAAGGCGGAGGCCTGGGCCGCGCAGCACGGCAAGGACGGACACGGGGCGGGGCACGGCCACTAAGGCCGCGAATGAACAATCCGACCGGGCGAGCGCCGCGCATCGGGGTGATGGGCGGGACGTTCGATCCCATTCACCACGGTCACCTGGTGGCGGCGAGCGAGGTCGCGCACTCCTTCGATCTCGACGAGGTCGTCTTCGTCCCCACCGGGCGCCCCTGGCAGAAGAAGGCCGTGACGGCCAGCGAGCACCGCTACCTCATGACGGTGATCGCGACCGCGTCCAATCCGCGGTTCACCGTGAGCAGGGTCGATATCGACCGCGACGGCGACACCTACACGATCGACACGCTGCGCGACCTCAAGGCCGAGCGCCCGGACGCCGATCTTTTCTTCATCAGCGGCGCGGATGCCGTGGCGCAGATTCTCAGTTGGAGAGACCATGATGAGTTGTGGGATCTGGCCCACTTCGTCGCGGTCTCGCGTCCAGGACACGTTCTGAGCACCGACGGTCTTCCCAGCGAGGACGTCAGCCAGCTCGAGGTTCCCGCGCTGTCGATCTCCTCGACGGACTGCAGACAGCGCGTCAATGACGGCGACCCGGTCTGGTACCTGGTCCCCGACGGAGTCGTCCAGTACATCGCGAAGCATCATCTGTATCGGAGCAAGGCATGAGCACATCGGACAGCCACGAGAAGGGACCGCTGACCCGCAAGCAGATGCGGGAGTTGCGGCTGACCGGAGCGACCCCGGTGTTCGCCGACAATGCGGAGGGGGAGTCCGCGGCAGAGCCGGTCGCCCCCGAGCCGGTCGCGCCTGCGCCGGTCGCCCCTGAGCCGGTTGCGCCTCAAGCGGCAGCGCCGTTGACCGAGGACGAGGTGGATCTCGACGCTGCGCCGCTGACGCGCAAGCAGGCGCGTGCGCAGGAGCGCATCCGCACGGCCTCGGTGCCGATCGTGCCCGCCGATGCTCCATCCGTCGAGGCGGACGAAGAGACGCCGCAGGAGCCCGAGGAGGCATCGGAGCCGGAGATCGTCTCCGGTGTGCCCGCCTTCGCCCCCGTGCCGGCGCAGCAGACGTCCGCGGCACAGGACGACCAGGACGCTCGGATCGAGTCCGAGGAGGACGTCCACCCCGATCCTGAAGAGGCGACCGACGCGGTGGAGCAGGGCGAGACGTCCGACGACGTCGCGGAGGACAGCCCCGCCGTCGTCGAGGACCGGCACTCCGAAGCCGCCGTGGACGACGCCCACGACATCGCCGCTCTCGGTGTCGACGCGGACGCCATCGAGGACATCGATGACGACACGGATGCCGAGACGGAGCGTCCGACGGTGAAGGCCGATTTCGGCAGCGCTGTGCTGGCCGCGCAGGCCACGCCCCCCGCGTTCACGCCGTCGTTCGACGACCTCGTCGCCGTCAATGACTCGACGGGCTCCCAGAGCATCGCGCCGAACGCGCTCATCTTCACTCCTTCGCCGGGCGAGGGCTCGCTGTCCGGCCCGGTCGCCTCGACGGGAGAGGTGCTCATCACGGGCACCTACGAGCTCCCCGAGGGCATCGGATCCCAGGGCCATGCGAAGGGCGTCGCGGACGGCAAGGACGTCGACGCGGTCCTCATCGATGGCGAGCTGCCTCCGGCATCCTCGCCCACCCCGATCGCGGCGAGTTCCGCGATCAGCACGAGCAAGCCGGCCGGGGAGATCATCCGTCCTCCGGCACCTGAGAAGGGCAACCGGCTCATGCTCATCCTCGCGATCACCGCCGGTGGTCTTGCGCTCGTCCTGGCGGCGGCCCTGGTCATCGCCTTCACCGGAAACGTGTTCTGATGCAGTCACCAGAAACCGCTGAGGAGATGCTGCGGATCGCGGCAGACGCCGCAGCATCCAAGGGCGGCGAGGATCTCCTCGCCCTCAACGTCTCGGAGCCGCTGCCGCTCGTCGACATCTTCCTTCTCGTCACAGGCAACAGCGAGCGCAATGTCGCCGCGATCGCCGACGAGATCGAGGACAAGCTCGTCGAAGCAGGGCACAAGCGGGTTCGACGCGAGGGGCGCGCCGAGGCGCGCTGGGTGCTGCTGGACTTCGGCGATCTCATCGTGCACGTGTTCCACTCGGAGGAGCGCGTGTACTACGGCCTGGAGAGGCTCTGGAAGGACTGCCCGGTCGTGCCGATCGAGCTGACCGCACCCGCCGACGACCGCGCCTGACGTGGGCGTGCACCTGATCACCGGTGCCGGTTCCGGCATCGGTGCTGCGCTGGCGCGACGGATGCTCGCACGCGGCGATGAGCTCGTGCTGCTCGCCAGGGATGCCGGACGTGCCAGAGAGCTCGCGCAGATGCATCCCGGGGCGTCGACTCTGGTGGGCGACCTCGCTCAGCCGGGCAGGCTGTCGTGGGCCTTCTCGAAGCAGGCGTTGCCCGGTCGCCTCGACGCGCTGATCCACGTCGCAGGCGTGGTCGACCTCGGCGGCGTGAGCGATCTCGCTCCGAGCGTGTGGGAGAGCCAGCTCGCCGTCAACCTCGTGGCGCCTGCAGAGCTCACCCGTCTGATGCTGCCGGTGCTGCGGGTATCCCGTGGGCAGGTCGTCTTCGTGAACTCGGGCGCTGGTCTGAGGGCTAACGCGAGATGGTCGGCGTACGCGGCCTCCAAGCACGGGTTGAAGGCGCTGGCCGACGCTCTGCGGGCGGAGGAGGCTGCTCACGGCGTGAGGGTGTCCTCGATCTATCCAGGACGCACCGCGACGCCCATGCAGGAACGCGTGCATCAGCAGGAGGGCGAGGACTATCGCCCCGAACGATTCATCGATCCGGAGTCGGTCGCGACGACGATCCTCGCCGCGCTCGATCTGCCCCGCGATGCCGACGTCACCGATCTCACGGTGCGCCCCGGGGCCTGAATGAACCCGCTCCGCGGGGCGGGATGAGGGACGGCCGTCCAGCCTCCCTCACCCCACCCGCAGTGATCGATCAGGGGGCGACGGCCACCTGCTGCAGGGCTTTCTCGTCCGCCTCGCGCAGCGCCCGCTCGACGCGATCGACGTCGCGCACGGCGCCCTTGTCGGCGGACAGCGCCATGGCGGCGTAGGCGCGCAGAGCGGGGGAGACGACACGCTCACGATCGCGTGGGCGGTAGCCGGTCGAATCGAGCAGCCGTTCGCGGCGCTCGGCGAGCTCGGCGTCGGACACCTGCAGGGCGATGTCACGGGTGGGGATGTCGATCGAGATGAGATCTCCGTCCTCGACCAGCGCGATGATCCCGCCGGAGGCCGCCTCGGGGGAGACATGGCCGATCGAGAGGCCGGAGGTCCCGCCGGAGAAGCGTCCGTCGGTGATCAACGCGCACTTCTTGCCTAGGCCGCGCCCCTTCAGGAAGGAGGTCGGGTACAGCATCTCCTGCATCCCTGGACCGCCCTTGGGCCCCTCGTAGCGGATGACGACGACGTCGCCCTCCTTCACCTGCTTGTTGAGGATCTTCTCGACGGCCTCGTCCTGCGATTCGCAGACGACGGCCGGCCCCGTGAACGTCCAGATCGAGGGGTCGACGCCGGCGGTCTTCACCACGGCGCCGTCGATCGCCAGGTTGCCGCGAAGGACAGCGAGGCCGCCGTCCTTCGAATAGGCGTTCTCCACGTCGCGGATGCATCCGGCGGCCGCGTCGAGATCGAGTTCCTCCCAGCGTGCGGACTGCGAGAAGGCCTTCGACGAGCGCACGCCGCCGGGGGCCGCGTGCCAAAGCTCGAACGCCTGCTCCGAGGCGGAGCCCGAGCGGATGTCCCACTCGTCGAGCCATGCGCCCATCGTCGCCGAGTGGACGGTGTGGACGTTCTCATCGAGCAGGCCGCCTCGGCGCAGCTCGCCGAGGATTGCGGGGATGCCACCGGCGCGGTGCACGTCCTCCATGTAGTAGATCTTCCCCGCGCCCGCGGCGTTGGGGGCGACCTTGGCCAGGCATGGCACGCGCCGCGACACGGCGTCGATCTCATCGAGGCCGAACTCCACACCCGCTTCGTGCGCAGCGGCGAGCAGATGCAGGATCGTGTTCGTCGAGCCGCCCATGGCGATGTCGAGCGCCATGGCGTTCTCGAACGCGGCGGGCGTCGCGATGTTGCGCGGCAGGACCGAGGCGTCGTCCTCGTCGTAGAACTTGCGGGTGATGTCGACGACGAGCTTGCCGGCGTCCTCATAGAGCGCCCTGCGAGCCGTGTGCGTCGCGAGGGTCGAGCCGTTGCCTGGCAGGGAGAGACCGATCGCCTCGGTGAGGCAGTTCATCGAGTTCGCGGTGAACATGCCGGAGCAGGAGCCGCAGGTCGGGCAGGCGGCTTCTTCGATACGCTGCATGTCGGCATCCGAGATGTTCTCGTTGACCGCATCCGAGATCGCGTCGACGAGGTCGAGCGTGCGGATGGATCCGTCGACGAGCGTCGCTCGGCCGGACTCCATCGGACCGCCGGAGACGAACACCGTCGGGATGTTCAGGCGCAGGGCGGCCATGAGCATGCCAGGGGTGATCTTGTCGCAGTTGGAGATGCAGATCAGGGCGTCCGCGCAGTGCGCGTTGACCATGTACTCGACCGAGTCCGCGATGAGATCGCGCGAGGGGAGCGAGTACAGCATCCCGCCGTGGCCCATGGCGATGCCGTCGTCGACGGCGATCGTGTTGAACTCCCGGGGGATGCCGCCCGCCGCCGAGATGGCATCGGAGACGATACGGCCGACGGGCTGGAGGTGGGTGTGGCCGGGGACGAACTCGGTGAAGCTGTTGGACACGGCGATGATCGGCTTACGGCCGAGATCCGCGCCGTCGACGCCGGCGGCGCGCAGCAGCGCGCGGGCACCCGCCATGTTGCGTCCGTGGGTGATGGTGCGTGAGCGAAGAGGAGTGGGCATTGAACCATTCCGCCACAGTGTGCGCGGATGCTCCAGATGGCATTGATACTAGTAGTGGCACTACTAGGGGGAACGATGGATGCTGACGACAAGCGTCGCGAGGAGCTGGCCGCCTTCCTGAAGGATCGGCGCGCTCGTGCCGACCGTGCCTCGCACGGGCTTCCGGAGGGCGGGCGGGGACGGCTCATCGGGCTTCGCCGGGAAGAGGTGGCCACGCTCGCCGGGCTCAGTGTCACGTGGTACACCTGGCTCGAACAGGCGAGACCCATCAACCCGTCGCGACAGGTGCTCGATGCCCTCGCCAGGCTGTTCCGCCTAACGCCGGTCGAGACCGACTACCTTCTGGCCCTCGGTGGCCACCGGGAGTCGGCGCCCGGCTCGCCGGCATCCACTCCGCCTCCTGCGGCGCTCGGACGCCTGCTCGCCTCGATCGATTTCCCTGCGTTCCTGCTGTCCGCGGACTGGACGATCATGGCGTGGAACACCGCGTACGCGGAGCTCTATCCGCGGATCGAGACGATTCCCGTCGAAGACCGCAACCTTCTGTGGCTCGTGTTCACCGACCAGACGCTCCGGCGGATGCTGCCGGACTGGAGCGAGCAGAGCAGGGGATTCGTCGGCGCCTTCAGGGCGGAGACTCGCGGGTGGCTCAGCCCTGCCGGCGGGGGAGGGATCGTCGCCAGGGTGTCCGAGGCGTCTCCCGAGTTCGCCGCCATCTGGCAGGAGCGCGACGTCGCCGGCTTCGAGACGAAGGAGCGCCTGTTCGTGCATCCCACGCGCGGCGTGACCCGTTACGAGCAGCACAACCTCGTCCCCGCCGATTCGCCGGACCTCACGTTGCTGTTCTACGCGCCGAACTGATACGTACATCTGTACACTTGATGGGGTGTACGCGCTTCTTCTCGCCATCATCTACGTCGCCTTCGTGAGCCTCGGCCTCCCGGACTCGCTGATCGGGTCCGGATGGCCGGACATGCACGGCGATCTCGGCGTCCCCGTCTCCTATGCCGGCATCCTGACCATGATCATCGCCGCGGGCACGATCGTGTCGAGCCTGCTCTCGGACCGGCTGACACGCCGGCTCGGCGTGGGCCTCGTCACCGCGATCAGCGTGGGGATGACGGCGGCCGCGCTCGTCGGCTTCTCCTTCTCCGGCGCGTTCTGGATGCTGTGCCTGTGGGCGATCCCCTTCGGGCTCGGAGCGGGCGCCGTGGACGCGGCCTTGAACAACTACGTCGCCCTGCACTACGCCGCGCGGCACATGAACTGGCTGCACAGCTTCTGGGGCGTCGGCGCCTCCATCAGCCCGTTCATCATGGGATTCGCGATCAGCGGTGGGCTGGGCTGGACCGGCGCGTATCAGATCGTCGGCGTCATCCAGTTCGGGTTGACCCTGCTCCTGTTCCTCAGCGTGTCGTTGTGGGGGCGCGTGAACGCCAAGGTCCCTCATTCGGACGATGTCGCCGAGCACGCCGAGGAGAGACACGGGCGTCCCGTCTCCCTGGTCGCCGCGCTGCGGATCCCCGGCGTCCGGCTCGTGCTCGGGGCGTTCTTCGCGTACTGCGCGCTGGAGAGCACGCTGATCCTCTGGGCATCGACATACCTCGTCGGCGAGCGTCAGATCGATGTCGCGACCGCGGCGTTCTTCGGCTCGCTGTTCCTCCTCGGGATCACGGTGGGACGCTTCCTGGCCGGGATCTTCGCCGACCGCATCGGCGACCGGGCACTCATCCGCGGAGGCTTCATCGCCGTCGCGTTCGGCGTGATCCTCATCGCCTTGCCGCTGCCCACCGGATTCGCCCTCGCCGGCCTCGTCATCGCCGGGCTGGGGAGCGCACCGATCTATCCGGCGATCATCCACTCGACACCGGCCAACTTCGGCAAGCGCAACTCGCAGGCGATCATCGGGATCCAGATGGCCGCCGCCTACACCGGGTCGACCTTCATGCCGCCGCTGTTCGGGGCGCTCTCCGCATGGGCCGGCCTGTGGATCCTGCCCGGCTACGTCGTGCTGCTGGTGGTCATCGGTCTCGTCATGTCGGAGCGCTTGAACCGACTCGTGACCCGCGCGTGACGGTGCGGCTCTAACGCGTCTCAGCGCTCGTCGACGGGGGCCTTCACGACCTTGTTGAACCCGGTGACGGCCTGATTCTCGTCGAACGCCACCACCTTGCGCCGGAACCCCTTGGTGATCACGGCGAGGTAGATCACGCCGAGCGCCGTCCAGGTGAGGCCGCCGACGAGCGCATCGGAATGCAGGTTGACCCAGAGCAGCCCCGTCAGGAGCATCCCGAGCCCCGGCATGACGATGTACGCGAAGATCTCGCCCGGCGTCCTGCGCATGCCCTTGCGGATCGCGAACCAGGCGATGACGGAGATGTTCACGAACGTGAACGCGATGAGGGCGCCGTAGTTGATCCATGCGGCGATGAGCTCGAGGGTGAAGGGGATCGCGAGCAGGCAGATCGCGCCGACGAGAACGATGTTGAAGGTCGGTGTGTGGGTGCGCGGGTTGATGTACCCGAAGACCCGCTGCGGGAGCACGTTGTTGCGGCCCATCACCAGCAGCATGCGCGACACGGAGGCGTGGGACGCCAGGCCAGAGGCGAGCGTCGCGCAGAATCCGGCCGCGGTGAGAACGGCCATGAGCACGTCTCCACCGACGAGGCTGCCGATGATCGGCAGGGTCGAGTCCTCGACGTACTGCATGTCTCCGCCGGGGGCGAAGGAGTTCCAGTCCGGGAAGCGAAGCTGGGTGAAGTACGCGGCGGTGATGAAGATCGCGCCGCCGATCAGCACGGTCAGCAGGATCGCACGGGGGACGATCTTGGGATCCTTCGCCTCCTCGGCGTACATGGTGACGGCGTCGAAGCCGATGAAGGAGAAGCAGACGATCGTCGCCCCCATCAGCACGGCGGACATCGTGACGCCCTCGTGCAGGAACGGTGCTGCGGATGCGACGGTCGCAGCGCCCTCGCCGCGCATGAGCTGCGCGAAGACCATGACGATGAAGACGATCATCACGACGATCGAGAAGACCAGCAGCAGCATGTTCAGGTTGGAGGTGCCGCGCATGGTCAGGTAGATCACGCTCGTGACGAGGATGCAGTACAGCACCACCCAGATCCAGCCGGGGATGTCGGGGAAGAGCGCCTCGAGGTAGCTGCGGATGATCAGGCAGTTGACCATGGGGAGCAGGACGTAGTCGATGAGGGACGTCCACCCGACCATGAAGCCGAGATTCGGGTGGATCGACTCGCGCACATAGGTGTACGCGGAGCCGGCGCTGGGGAACGCGCGCGCGATCTTGCCGTAGCTGATCGCGGTGAAGACCATCACCACGAGTGCGACGAGATAGGCCGCGGGGACCGCATTGTCGGTGTCGCGGGCGACCATGCCGAAGGTGTCGAAGACGACGGTCGGGGTCATGTAGCCGAGGCCGAGCCCCACGATCGCCCAGAGGCCGAGGTTGCGGCGCAGCGCGCCACCGCCGTGCGCGAGCGGCTTCGTCTTGTTCGTCATCAGCACTCCCCAGGTGTCGGTGCGCCGGGATTCGGGCCGCCGGCGTTGGGGATCAGCATGGACCTCGGCTCGCCGCACTGGCAAGGCACGGATCGATACGTCTGGCGGATCGCCCGGACCAGCCCCGAATCCGGGCAGATCGTGCGGAATCGGGTGGCGTGTCGCAGCGCGCGCTCGGTCACCACCCTTCGGTGAGCACGCGGTCCAGCATCGCGACGACGTGATCGGCGCTCTGCGCGGAAAGACACAGCGGCGGCTTGATCTTCAGCACGTTGGAGCGTTCGGAAGTGGTCAGCACGATGACGCCGAGCTCGCGGAGGCGTTCGCAGATCGCCGCGGCCTCCGCGGCGGCCGGTTCCCTCGACTCCCGGTTCCGGACGAGCTCCACGCCGAGATACAGGCCGGCTCCGTGGATCGTCCCGATGAGCGGATGCCGGTCGGCGAGCTCGCCGAGGCCTGCGGCCAGACGCCGGCCGATCTCCGCGGCGTTGCCTTGCAGGCCCTCCTCGGCCATCGCATCCAGTACGGCGAGGCCCACGCGGCAGCTGACGGTGCTCCCTCCCGCCGAGGAGAAGAACTGCCCCTGGCCGCTGAGCGCATCGGCGATCGCCCGAGAGGTGATCACACCGCCGAGGGGGAACCCGTTTCCCATCGGCTTCGCCACCGTGACGATGTCCGGAACGGCACGGGTCTGCTCGAAGCCCCAGAAGGTCGTGCCCATCCGTCCGAAGCCGACCTGGACCTCGTCGGCGATGCAGATCCCGCCGTGCGCGCGTACCCGTTCGTACGCACCGGGGAGATAGCCGTCCGGGAGGAGGACGCCCCCGGCATTGCCCAGCACCGACTCGCAGAGGAAGGCGGCGACCTCTCTGCCCTCCCGATCGAGCCGATCCAGATCTCTGGCGAGGTCGGCCAGATAGTGCTCGGCCGACCCCTCGCCTCGATGGGTCCCGCGGTACGGGTTGGGCACATCGGCGACGTGGACCCATGCCGGGCGGGTGGTGAGGGCATCCGGGTTGTCGTAGGCGCTGGTTGTGACGGCATCGCTCGCCATCGTCCAGCCGTGGTACGCCTCGCGGAGCGCGACGACGGTCGTCCGGCGGGTCGCCGCCTGAGCCAGCCGGATCGCGAGATCCACCGCCTCGGATCCGCTGTTCACCAGCAGCACGGTGTCCAGCCCGCTGCCTTCCGGCATGAGGGCGATGAGCCGTTCGCTGTACTCGGCGAGTTCGCGGTACAGGAAGCGCGAGTTCGTGCCGAGCATCCGCAGCTGCGCGTTCGCGGCGTCAGCGACACCAGGATGGCCGTGACCGAGCCCTGCGACGTTGTTGACCATGTCGATGTACGCGCGAGCGGTGGTGTCGACGAGATGGTGCCGCCACCCTCGTTGGATCTGCGGCGGATGCGCGTAGTACCGCTCCTGCGCCTTCGCGAAGATCCGCTCCCTTCGGTTCAGCTCCGAGGCGGACTCGTCCTGTTGTGCGTGCGGGGTGATTCCGAGCATGGCGGCGGGGTCGGCGCTGAGCCGGCGCCACGCTGGCACGCGGGAGGGCTCGACGAGGCGCGTGCCGTCCGCGGAGGCGGCGGTCTCGGGAGCGTCGCCGCGGAGGATCGCGATCCTGAGGGTTCGCGCGTCAGCCGATGCGGTCAGCCGGGCGATCTCGGCGCCTTGCGATACGTCTCCCGGTGGCATCGAGGCGACGACATCCCCGCGGACCTGGACGCACCAGCCGTCCACGGTGTCGATCGCCAGACCGGCCGGCTCGAAGCGGAGCACGCCGTCCAGGGGAGCGACGATCCGCGTCGATACGGCGGGGGAGACGTGCACCTCGGTCTCGATCGGCCAGGTGCTCGCGGCCTCCGCGGTGTCGATGAGGGTGCGGGTCAGTCGGAAGACGCCGTAGGGGAGCACCGCGGCGTGCGTCCCGTCGCGCTGGATCGCGTCTACCAGCTCCTGCTCGATCTCCGGTCGTGTCCATGCCCCGCCGTCCAGCGACACGGACTCGACGCCGGGGTCGGCCACGACGGGGATGCCCAGATCGGGGAGCAACGGGACGACGTCGTGATCGAAGCGCGTCGCGGGGAGACCGAGGCGTGCGAGCACATGCTCGGTGGCTTCGACGAGCGGGATCGATGTCGCGGCGTCGAAGATGGCCTGCTCGCCGGCGACACGTTCCCTGGCGTACTCGTTGCCACCGTCGATCTCGAGCTGACGCCACCCGCTCGCGACGAGGAGCGCGGCGCGCAGCACGATCAACGGCCATGTCGCGGCGGCTTCGTCCTCGGAGAGGGGAGAGCACCCGTGAAAGGCCTCGACGGCGTCCAGGACACGGAGCGGTCGCTCCGGTTCGTGGTGGAGCAGCGAGGACGCGCATACGGCGAGTTCGGCGATGCGCCAGCCGTAGGCGAGATCGCCGAGGTCCAGGACGACGTGGGGGTGCAGGCGGGAATCGTCGCCTCGTCGCCCCGTCACGTTGTCGTCGGTGAGGTCTCCGTGCACGGCCTGCACGGGGAGCCGGTCCGCGACCGTGCTCAGAGACGCCGCCGCCCGGTCGGCGGCGCGGACCACGCGCTCGCGCAGTGCCGCATCGGTGATCGAGGGTGCGAGCGCGAGCGTCTGCGCGTGGGCGACACGCATGTCCCACATGTGTGCGCGGTCGAGGCCAGGATGCCGCAGCCCGGCGAGCGCCTCGACGGAGGCCGCGGCGAGCATGCCGAACTCGGCGAGCACGACCGGGGCGAGGTAGCCGGCGTCCACCATAGGCTCGCCGACGGCGAACTCGCTCCGCCGGATGGCGAAGCCGTTCCATCGTTGGATGAGCCCGCCGTCGAGACCAGGGAGCACAGCGGGAACGGCGACCCCTGCCGCGCGATAGGCGTCCAATGCCGCGTGCTGGGCGTCGCGCGCGTCGTCCCCGAACACGGGGTTGTCGATCCGCAGCACGCTGCGCGTGCCGTCCGCCGCCACGAGGACGAAGTTGCGGTCCTGATTGCTCCCCAGCTCCCGCGCCATCGCCTCGACGCCGTAGCAGTCCCGCGCGATGCGCACGGCATCCGCTTCGCTCACGTCGGGCCTGACCAACCCTGCGCCATCCGTCATCGGAGACCTCCTTCGGTGCTCGTGGGGGATGTGAGCGAGAGTGTAGCCGCCCGCAGCGGCCGGTGATGTCGACGGCGTCGATAGAGTGCTGTCATGGCTGCGACGAGGGTGCTCTTCATCGGTGGGACCGGAACGATCTCCTCCGCGGCGAGTGCGCTCGCGGCGCGGCAGGGCATGGAGGTGACGCTCCTGAACCGGGGGAGGTCGCGCCGTGCACCGGCGGAGGGCGTCGAGGTCCTCACCGCCGATATCTCGGATGCGGCGGCGGTGGATGCCGCACTCGCCGGCCGCGAGTTCGATGTCGTCGCGGACATGATCGCCTTCACCCCTGAGCAGGTCCAGCGCGACATCGACCGCTTCGAGGGCCGTACGGGCCAGTACGTGTTCATCAGCTCGGCATCCGCGTATCAGAAGCCGGTCTCACGCCTCCCCATCACCGAGTCGACGCCGCTGCGCAACCCGTTCTGGCAGTATTCGCGCGACAAGATCGCCTGTGAGGATATCCTCGCCGGCGCCTACCGGGAGCGCGGATTCCCCGTGACCGTCCTTCGCCCGTCGCACACCTACGACAAGTGGAGCGTGCCCGCCTTCGGCGGCTGGACGGCGATCGATCGCATCCGCCGGGGCGAGGAGATCGTCGTGCACGGGGACGGCACATCGCTGTGGACGCTCACGCACGCGGACGACTTCGCGGTCGGCTTCGTCGGGTTGCTCGGCAACCCGCTGGCCTACGGCGACACCTTCCAGATCACCAGCGACTTCGTCTACACCTGGAACGAGATCTACGCGATCCTCGGACGGGCCGCGGGTGCGGAGCCGAAGGTCCGTCACGTGACCAGTGCCGCCATCGAGCAGGCGGCCCCGGAACGGGCAGGGCAGCTGACCGGCGACATGGCGCACTCGGTCGTGTTCGACAACACGAAGATCCGCCGTCTCGTGCCGGAGTTCGCGCCGACGATCGCCCTGCACCGTGCAGCATCCGAGATCATCGACTGGCACGACGCGCACCCGGAGCTGCAGCGGATCGATCCGGCGATCGAGGCGCTGTTCGAGCGGCTGCTCGGCTGAAGGCCCCGAAAAGGGCGACCTGGGTCAGCGCGAATCGGCGAACGGGTCTGCGTGTCGCCACGCCCGCCCGAGCCCGACTGCTTCCTTGATCTCCAGCAGCGGCTGCCCAGCCCTATAGGCTCGGCCGCGCTTCTCCCCAGACGCGATGAGCAGGCCAGCCTTCGCCAGGCCGGCCAGGTCTCTGGTGGCCGTCTGCTCGCTGACCTCGAGGCCGGCATCCGCAAGAGAAGCGATGTATCGGCCTCGGGTCAACGTCGCCCCGAAGACGGCGTCGAACAGCGCATCCAAGGCGCGATCATCGATACCTGAGGACGCCACGAGATCGTTCAGTGCGGATGCGGCGTTCCCCGCGGCGATGATCCGTGCGGCTCGCTCCGCGGCCTGGTTGAAGTGGGCAGTGAGGATGAACCGGATCCAGGGGCGGACCTGCTCAGGGTTCGCCCCTTCTGGCGCCCAGTGCCCCTGGCCGACCTTCGCGAGTACGTCGTAGTACGCCTGCGTGTGGCGGCCGAGGTACTCCTCGATGGAGTAGAACACGGGCGAGATCTCCCCATCGGCGGCGAGCACCAGCGACTGCAGTATCCGCGCCATGCGCCCATTGCCATCCTTGAATGGATGGATGAGCACGAAGTTGAGGTGCGCCATCGCGGCATCCAGCAGACGGTCGCCGCCTTCGCTGAACGCCGTCGCGGAGAGCTCATCCATCAGCATCGGGAGGGCGTCGGCATCGGCCCCTTCGTGGACGATGTCGCCGGTGGATTCCTGCAGCACGTACACCGGACCGATGCGATAGCGACCGGGACGCTTCGTGAGGTCGTGGGAGGTCACCATGAAATGCATGCTCTGAATCAGCGTCGAGTTGATCGTGACGGGTTCGTGAGCGAGCTGCAGGACGTAGGTCATCGCGAGTTGATATCCGGCCAGGGCGCGCTCGGTCTCCTCATCGACCGTGGACGGCTTCTCGCCCTGGGCGATAGCGGCGACGTCATCGACACTGGCGTTGATGCCTTCGATGCTGTTGGAGCCCTGCACATTGCGGGCGAACGTCATCCGGCGCAGGGGTGCTGTCCACCGATTTCCTTGGCGCACTTGGAGCGCCAGCCGGTCATTGAAATCCTGGATGTCAGCGCGAACGTCCTGCTCCTGCGGGTCGAGCTCCGGCAGAACGAACATGACATCTCACCCTTCATGATGATTAATTATGATCATATCATCGGAGTGTTGTCTCCTGCGGTTGTCATGCCGAGAGACCGAGGCCGGCGTGTGCTGCGCAACGGAGGGGAGCCGTGACATGACTCTGGAAACAAGAAATCCCGCGATCTCTCGCGGGATTCGTTGTGGACCTGAGGGGACTCGAACCCCTGACCCCCTGCATGCCATGCAGGTGCGCTACCAGCTGCGCCACAGGCCCAGAAGCCGCCCCGTAGAAGCCCGGGGCAACTTGAAAAGAGTACAACAGATCTCGCGCTGTGCGCGAATCGGCCTCGGATCTCGGGAGTGTCCGCACCCCGCGCGGCGGAACACCGCGGGCCGATCAGGTGTTGACCACGACGTGGAGATCCTCGAGAGCATCGTCATCGGAGCAGGCCAGGCCGGGCTCTCCTCGTCGTACCACCTCACGAGGCTCGGCATCCGGCACCTCGTCCTCGACGGGGACGACCGGCCGGGCGGCGCCTGGCAGCATCGCTGGGATGCCCTCACGATGACCGACGTGCACGGCGTCGCCGAGCTCCCAGGCTCCGTGCCCCCGCCGAGGGACGAGGCACAGGCCAATGTCGCGGTCCCTGCGTCGTTCGCACGCTACGAGTCCGAGCACGACCTCCCGATCCTCCGCCCCGTGCACGTCGACCGGGTGACCGATGAGGACGGCATCCTCGTCGTCCATGCCGGAGACCGCCGCTGGCGCGCGCGGACTCTCATCAACGCCACAGGGACGTGGACGCATCCGTTCCTGCCGCACTATCCGGGCATGGAGACCTTCCTCGGCGAGCAGCTGCACACCGTCGCCTATCCGGGGCCGGAGCACTTCCGCGGCAAGCGCGTACTGGTCGTCGGCGGGGGAGCGTCTGCCGTGCAGTTCCTCGGCGCCCTCGCCCCGATCACCGACACGCTCTGGGCCACCCGCCGCGAGCCGGTCTGGAGAACCGACGACTTCACCCCCGAGGCAGGCGCGGCCGCCGTCGCCCTCGTGGAGAAGCGAGTGGCCCAGGGGCTCCCGCCGGAGAGCGTCGTCAGCGTCACAGGGCTGATGCTGCGCCAGCAGGAGCGTGAGGCGGAGCGTCTCGGCGCCTATGCGGACCGTCGGCCGATGTTCGAACGCATCGAGCCGGACGGTGTGCGCTGGGCAGACGGATCGTTCGAACGCGTCGACGTCATCCTCTGGGCGACGGGGTTCCGCCCCGCGATCGGCCACCTGGCACCGCTCCATCTGCGCAGCGCCGCCGGAGGCATCCAGCTCGATCACGGAGGTCGGGGCACGACGGCGGTGGCTGATCCACGCATCCAGCTCGTCGGCTACGGGCCGTCGGCATCGACGATCGGCGCGAACCGCGCTGGCCGTTCCGCCGCGACGGGCGTCCGGCGCGCGCTGGCCGCACGACCGGTCACCAGCGGTTGAGGACGTCCTCCGCCCAGCCCTCGATGCCGTCGACGAGGACTTTCGCGCCGGAGTCATCCTTCACCCAGCCCGTCCAGACGCCGAAGAGCTGATCCGTCCGCGTCGTGATGACGAGTGCATTCGTGCGCGCATGCCGGTGGTGGAACGGCGCGAAGGTGAGGTCGGCCGTGTCGCCGTGCACGCGCCATGGCCTCATCCAGTCACCGGGAGTGTAATCCCAGACGAGCTCCTCGCTGATCTTGCTGAGTCGGCCGTCGATGACGAGCGCGTTCTCCGTCGCGCCGGAGCCGTCGGTCCACTTCGAACCGAGCTGCAGGCCGATGCGCCGGCCCTCGGCGACTCCGCTGCCCGCCGCCCAGTTCCAGTGGACTCGGTACGGCCAGCGACCGCGGCCGTGATCGAGGACTGCCCAGGCATCCTCCTCGACCGGATGACGGACTCCATCGACGCTCAACTCGCCCCTTGCCGGGCGGGCGACGTCCTTAGCGGTGTACTGGAAATGCCGGATGCTCCGCCCTCGTCGCCATGGCACGACCACGCCCAGGGACTCGTGTCCCGCCGGACGCTCAGCGAGGATGTCCACGCGTACGCGATCGCTCTGCGCTCTGAGCCTCGTGCCGCCCTCCTGTTCGTCGACGTCGATCGTGAGGCCGGCGACACGGGCGGTGGCCGGACCATCGCCGAGCGAAGCAGGCAGGGTCGCGGCCCCGGCACCCGGGGACAGCGTCGTCTTCTCGATCTCGACGCCGGTGGCTCTGTCGAGCACCCACAACGAGTTGAGTGAGAGGTAGTCGATGCACGACACCGTCATCGCGACGATGTGCGTCGGCGTCATCGCATTCCAATACTCCCATCGCTTGTTGCGTCCCCAGCGACGACGATCGGGGATCCCCGAGGTGTCGTGCAGGGGCCTGCGCGTCCAGCCGAGCGCCGCGGGGTTCAGGTCACCGGATGCGGTGGTGAGTACGACCGGATCGGTGATCTCTCGTTCGAACATGCGGCGCTCCTTCGTGCCGGTGCATCGGGCCACACCGTGAGCAGTCTACGGCGGCCGCGCCTCCCGACGCGCGGCGGAAGGATGCCGTGCAGGGCATGCGCCGGATACCCTGGGGGCATGCTGCGATACCTCCTCACGGGCATCTGGCTCCTGCTCTCCGCCTGGCTGGTCATCTGGGCAGGGGAAGGGCTGTTCGGAGTCGATCAGCGCTCGTCCATCCTGCCGTTCCGCGGAGAGGACACCCTCGGAGCTCCCATCATCATCGGCGTGGCCTGGGGCATCCTCCTCACCTTCGGCGGCACCATGAGCGGGCTCGGCCGCCGCAAGAACGTGCGCGGCGAGACCCACATCGGCGTCGGACGGATCGTGGAGGCGGGACGCACCGGCCTCACCGTCAACGACGTGCCGCAGTACGACATCTTCCTGCGCGTCTCCGCCTACGACGGCACGGAGTTCGTCAGCCAGCTGCGGATGATGATCGCGCCCAACGAGGAGTCCTTCACCCAGCCCGGTGTTCCCCTGCCCGTCCGCTACAGCCTCACCGACCGCGACACCGTCGAGCTCGCGGACCCCGAGGACCCGGTCGTGCGCGACGCCCTGCTCGATTGGCGCATCCAGCGGGGTCTCATCGACCCGCGCCTGGTCAGGGCCCGTCGTAGCGGTGTGCAGGCCCCTGCCTCCGTGCTCGCGATCCGCCCGACGGGCGTGCGCAAGGAGGGGCAGAGCGAGCTGGAGATCCGCCTCCTCGTGACGCCGGACGGGCAGGCGGGGTGGGAAGCGGACACGACCGTCTTCGTCTACCCCGAAGCGATCTCCCGTGTACAGGTCGGCTCGCCCGTCTGGGCGCGCTATCTGCCGGCCGACCCGCAGACCGTCGCCATGACCATCGAAAGGGAGGCCGAGTGATGGACGTTCTCGACACTCTCGTCTGGCTGGTGAACTTCCCCGTCACGCATGGTTTCGCGATGGTGTTCATCGGCGGGTTCTCGTTGCTGGGCGTCGGAGCGCTCGCGTTCTCGGGCGTCGGCGCATCGTCCAGGCTCGGCATGGTCCGAGAGCGCGAGGGGCTTCCCGAGTCGGACGCCGGCCACCGACGGAGGACGATCGTCGCGCGCATCCGCCGAGGCGCGTTCCGTGTCCTCGGGGCGATCATGCTCGCGGGGCTCGTCCTCGGCATCCTGGGGCTCACGGGTGTGCCGGTCACCTCGGCGTACATCCACGCGAACGGACAGTCCACGATCGGCACGATGGACGGAGACTGGGTCACCTTCACGACCTCGACGGGGGAGACCTACACGCTCGAGAACAACTTCTTCACTCCCTCACTCCACCCGGACCGAGACGCCTGGATCCCCTCGGACAGCGAGTTCGTCGTGCGCTATCTGCCGGATCATCCCCAGGCGTACGTCATCGACACCACCCAGCTCGGCGAGAGGTAGACCCGTGTCCCGCATCATCCTGTTCGGTGGCCACGGCCGCGTCGCGCTCCTGCTCACTCCGCTCCTCGTCGCGAGAGGCGACGAGGTGACCTCGATCATCCGCGATCCCCGTCACGTCGCGGACATCGCCGCCCTCGGCGGGACGCCCGTCGTCGCCGACATCGAGAACGCGGATGCCGAGGGCATGACCAGGCTCGTGGCCGGTCACGACGCCGTCGTCTGGTCTGCGGGTGCCGGGGGAGGAGACGCAGCGCGCACCTATGCGGTCGATCGTGACGCGGCGATCTCGAGCATGACCGCGGCGATGCGTGCGGGTGTCCGTCGCTACGTGATGGTCTCCTGGATCGGCTCGAGGGCGGACCACGGAGTGAACCCCGATGACGGGTTCTTCGCCTACGCCGATGCCAAGTGGGCAGCCGACGAGCACCTGACGGGCACAGACCTGGATTGGACGGTGCTCGGGCCGGGGACGCTCACGTTCGACGAGCCGACCGGTCTCATCGAAGTGGACGAGACCGGCCGCGGCGCCGTCGCTCGGGGCGATGTCGCCGCCGTGATCGCGCAGACCCTGGTGGAGCCCGCCACGATCGACAGGACCATCCGCTTCGGCAACGGCCTCGGCGGCGCTCCTCAGCCGATCGCCCAGGCGCTGCGCTGATCAGCCGCCCAGCCAGGCGATGAGGATGCGCTCGCGAAGCGCGTTGCCGCGCTCGGCGAAGCCGCGCTGCCTGGCGACGTATTCGGTCTTGCCCTCCGTCGTCTCGATCCGGACGGGCACGACGCCCCAGGCCTGCAGGTCGTAGGGCGCTGCCTCCATGTCGAGCAGGCGGATGTCCCGTGCGAGCTCGAACGCGTCGAGCAGAAGCTCGCCGGGAACCAGCGGGCCGAGCTTCATCGCCCACTTGTAGACATCCATGCCCGCATGCAGACAGCCGGGCTGTTCGAGATCGGGCTGCCCCTCGCGGTCGAGCGGCGAGCGATTGCGGGGCACCGCGTCGGGGGTGAAGAACCGGAACGCGTCGAAGTGCGTGCAGCGGAGGTCGTTCGACTCGACGACCGCATCCGTTCCGGATTGCCCCAGACGAAGCGGCGCGGGATGCCTGTGCTCCCGCTCGCGGTAGACCATGGCCCACTCGTGCAGACCGAAGCATCCGAACCGTCCGGGGCGCGCCGCGGTCCTGCGCAGCATCGTCTCGACCAGCGTCGCGAGCGGTGCCTTCTCGGCGGCGAACGCCTCGGCATCCGGCATGACCGACTCCTCGGAGGTCCCCGGCGAGTACCACCGCCATGTCACGCGCTCCGCGGCGTCCTCGAGCTGAACGTCTGCGCCAGGATGCCATCTGCGCAGCTGGGCGGGCTTGTATCCGTAATAGGTGAAGAGGAAGTCCCACACCGGGTGCTTCTCGCCGCGCCGCGCGCGGTCGCGATGCGCGGCGGTCAGGGCGTCCGCACGTGCCTGATGCGCGCGTTCGCGCTCGCGCCACTCGCCGGACGACAGCGCGATGCGCATCAGCGGAGTATCCCCGCTTCGCCGAGGCGTTCCCGAAGGCCGGCCCCGTCGGATGCCGTGACCCACGGCACCGTGTCGTCGGAGTGATCGTCGACGGGCGCGCGACCGCCGGCCAGCATCGCCTCCGTCGTGGAGAGCTGGCGGATCGCGACGCCGGCGACGCATTCCGGATGCTCGTGCTGGAACTGGGTGTAGATCGCCTCGTCGTGCTGTCCGTCGTCGCCGATGAGCAGCCAGCGGACGCCGGGGAACTCTGCCGCGAGCCGGCGGAGATTGGTCAGCTTGTGCTCGCGGCCGCTGCGGAACCATCGGTCGTGCGTGGGGCCCCAGTCGGTGAGCAGCATGGAACCCAGCGGGAAGAGGTGTCTGCTGAGGAATCTCCGCAGCGTCGGAGCCACGTTCCACGCGCCGGTGGAAAGGTAGATCATCGGGGCACCTGGGTGCTGACGCACGAGCTGCTCGAGGAGCACGGCCATCCCCGGCACGGGGATCCTGGCGTGCTCGTCGACGACGAAGGAGTTCCACGCGGCGATGAAGGGCCGGGGGAGGGCCGTGACCATCACCGTGTCGTCGACGTCGCTGACCACGCCGAAGCCCACCTGCTCGTCGACGATGAACACCGTGCCGGCAGTCGGCTCACCGCCGTCCACCGAAACCGAGAACGCCTGCCATCCCGGCTCCAGATCTGCGCGGACGACCGTGTCGATGACGCCGCCGCGGTCGGCGACGACGTCCTGGGTGCGCCCGCCGATCGTCACCTGCACCGTCGCGAAGCCGACCGGGATGCCGACGAAGCTCCGCCAGCCGCGGACGCTCGCGGCGTCGCCGTTCGTTCGCTTGCGCTGCGGCGGAAGGATCAGGACCCGCCCGACGATGCGCACCCAGCCCGCGCCGCCGTAGCCGGGGAACGGCAGGATGCTCGCCGTCCGTCCACGTCGTCTGGCGCGCTTCTCGCGCCAGACGTGGAAGCGGTGCTCCAGGCGTGCGAACCAGTGGATCCTGGCCTGGGGGGCGGCGTGATCGGGCATCCCCCTCAGTCTTTCATGCCCGGCGCGGTCCCTTCACCCCCTGGAGCCCCCTCGACGGGATCCATATGGCGCTGCTCCCACTTCTGCAGGAGCTTCTTGCCCAGCATGAGCAGCACCAGGAAGACGACGATGACGCCGACGAAGATGTAACCGGCGTAGTGCACCTGGTCGACCAGGCGACGGAAGCCGCCGGCGGCCAGGGAGGTGACACTGACGTACGCGCCGGCCCAGAGCACGCACGCCGGAGCGGTCCACGCGAGGAAGCGTCGATAGGGGTAGCCGCTCATGCCGACGGTCACGGGGACGAGCGAATGCAGCACGGGCAGGAACCGGGACAAGAAGATCGCGATCCCTCCTCGCCGGCGGAGGTAGTTCTCGGCGCGCTGCCAGTGCGTCTCACCGATCCTTCGGCCGAGCCAGGATGTGCGAAGGTGAGGTCCGAGCCACCGGCCCAGCGCGAAGCCGATGCTCTCCCCGATCAGGGCCCCGATGACGACGGCGACGCCCAGCCAGACACCCTCTGCGACGCCCGCGACACCGAGGGAAGCGATGATCACGATGGTGTCGCCGGGTACGATCAGGCCGATCAGGACGCTCGTCTCGAGCATGACCGCGACGCCCGCGATCACCGTGCGCCAACCGGGGGGCACCGACTGCACGGCGGCGAACAGCCAGTTCAGGAAGTCGTCCATCGAGACGAGAATACGCGGAGCCCGCCGCCCTTACGCTGGGAGAGTGCCCGCCCCGATCGTGCTGCGTTCCCGTCTCCTCACGGCGACGGCACGGGCCGATGCGCTGTTCACGGCCCTGACGAGGGACGAACGCGACCTTTTCTGGCTCGATGCGGGCCCTGATGCGGCATCGGGGTGGAGCATCCTCGGTACCGGGACGCGGGAGGAGGACGCCGCAGCCCCTGGCCGAACACGTGTCGATACAGCGCCGTCGAGCGATCCATCCGCGCCGCCGTTCCATGGCGGATGGGTCGGCTGGCAGGACTACGAGAGCGGGGCGCGCGCCGTAGGAGCGCCCGTCGCGGGTTCCTCGGGAACACCCGCCTGGGTGCGCGTCGACCGGGCGATCGCGGTCGATCACGCCCGTGACGCGGTCTGGGCCCTCGCCGCGCCGGCGGAGATCGTCGCGTGGTCTCGCGAGGTCGAGCATCTCTGCGCGACGGCTTCCTCACCGGAGCCGCGCGACGCTGCGGCGGCCGAGGCGGTGGCGCGTCATTCGCCCGCCGACTACGCGGCGCTCATCGAGCGGTGCAGGGACGCGATCCGCGCAGGCTCCGCATACCAGCTGTGCCTCACCACCCGCTTCACGGTGCCGGGGGAGCACGACCCCGTGCAGGCGTATCTGCGCCTGCGGGCCGCCACCCCCGCGCATCACGGCGGCTTCATCCGGATCGGGGAGCGCGCGCTGCTGAGCGCGAGCCCCGAGCTGTTCCTTCGCACGGAAGGCGGGCGGGTGTCGACCCGCCCGATCAAGGGGACGCGCCCCAGGGCCGTGGATCCGATCGAGGATGCCGCGCTCGCGACCGAGCTCGTCGAAAGCACCAAGGAGCGCGCCGAGAACGTGATGATCGTGGACCTGATGCGCAACGACCTCTCCCGGATCTGCGAACCGGGCAGCGTCCGGGTCGATGGCCTCTGGGAGGTGGAGAGCTACCCCGCCGTCCACCAGCTCGTCAGCACCGTCAGTGGACGGCTGGGGCCCGGCATCACCGTGGCCGATCTCTGGTCGGCCGCGTTCCCCGCCGGCAGCATGACGGGTGCGCCCAAGCTCTCGGCGATGGCGATCCTGCACGGCCTGGAACAGGAGCCGCGGGGCGTCTACAGCGGATGCTTCGGCCACATCGGCCTTGATGGAACGGTCGATCTCGCCATGGTCATCCGCAGCGTCGTCGTCGAGAGCGACGAGGCCTGGATCGGCGCGGGCGGCGGGATCACGTGGCGCTCGGACGCCGCCGCGGAGGTCGCGGAGGTCGCGACCAAGGCGAGGGCGCCGCTGGGCGCGCTCGGCGCCGTGCTGCCCGACGCCTGGCTCGCCGATTGATCCGATAACCTGGAACTTCGCGATTCCGCACGCCCTGCACTCCCAGATTGGCCGTTCGCTCTTGTCCGAGAACCTGTCCTCCACGCCCGACGACGCATCCGCCCTGCCGTCCCCGCACGCACTCCAGGCGAAGTGGCAGACCTACTGGGCCGAGAACCAGACGTTCCTCGCCGGCGGCGCGGAGGACACGCGCCCCCGCAAGTACGTGCTCGCGATGTTCCCGTACCCCTCCGGCGACCTGCACATGGGGCACGCGGAGAACTATCTCTACTCGGACATCGTGGCCCGGTTCTGGCGCCACCGCGGGCACAACGTGCTCAACCCCATCGGCTGGGACTCCTTCGGCCTGCCGGCCGAGAACGCCGCGATCCGCCGTGGCGCTGACCCGCGCGAGTGGACGTACAAGAACATCGCCCAGCAGAAGCGCGGCTTCGAGCAGTACGGCGTCTCCTTCGACTGGACGCGCGAGCTGCACACATCGGACCCGGAGTACTACCACTGGAACCAGTGGCTGTTCCTGAAGCTCTATGAGCGAGGCCTCGCATACCGCAAGAAGAGCCCCGTCAACTGGTGCCCGAACGACCAGACCGTGCTCGCGAACGAGCAGGTGGTCGACGGCCGTTGCGAGCGCTGCGGTGCAGAGGTCGTGAAGAAGAAGCTCACGCAGTGGTACTTCAAGATCACCGACTACGCCGACCGTCTCCTGGACGACCTGAACCAGCTCGAGGGCTTCTGGCCGCACAAGGTGCTGCAGATGCAGCGCAACTGGATCGGGCGCTCCGTCGGTGCGGACATCGACTTCGTCATCGAAGGCCGCGACGAACCCGTCACGGTGTTCTCCACGCGCCCCGACACGCTGCACGGCGCCACCTTCTTCGTCGTCGCCCCCGATGCGGACCTGGCCGCAGAGCTCGCGGCCGATGCCTCGGCGGAGGTGCGTGAGCGCTTCGCTGGCTACCTCGCCGAGGTGCAGAAGACGACGGACATCGACCGGCAGTCGACGGAGCGACCGAAGACCGGTGTGTTCCTGGAGCGTTACGCGGTCAACCCCGTGAACGGCGAGAGGCTGCCGATCTGGGCGGCCGACTACGTGCTGGCCGATTACGGGCACGGCGCCGTCATGGCGGTGCCGGCACACGACCAGCGCGACCTCGACTTCGCCCTCGCGTTCGATCTGCCGGTGAAGGTCGTCGTCGACACGACGGCGCCGATCACCGGTGCCATGCCGGTCATCGAGGTCGACGAGGACGGCGTCCCCGTCGACACGCTGCCGAGCCTGGACGACCAGCATCCGTCGGTGACACGCGTGGCGCTGACCGGCGAGGGCCGCCTGATCAACTCCGGTGAGCTCAACGGCATGTCCAAGCGCACGGCCATCGCCCGCACCATCGAGCAGCTCGAGGCCGCCGGCACCGGTCGTGCCGCGAAGAACTACCGCCTGCGGGATTGGCTGATCTCGCGACAGCGCTTCTGGGGAACCCCGATCCCTATGCTGCACGCGGAGGACGGCCGGATCATCCCCGTCCCCGAGGAGCAGCTGCCGGTCACGCTGCCGAGCGTCGAGGGTCTCGATCTGTCGCCCAAGGGCGCCTCCCCGCTCGGCGCGGCGGAGGGCTGGGTGCGCACCACCGACCCGGCGACGGGCGATCCGGTGCTGCGCGACCCGGACACGATGGACACCTTCGTCGACAGCTCGTGGTACTTCCTGCGGTTCCTCTCGCCCGGCAGCGACGAGGTGGCCTTCGATCAGGCCGAGGCCGATCGCTGGGCGCCCGTCGACAGCTACATCGGCGGCGTCGAGCACGCCATCCTGCACCTGCTGTACGCGCGCTTCATCACGAAGGTGCTCTTCGACATGGGGCTGATCGACTTCACCGAGCCGTTCTCCAGCCTGATCAACCAGGGCATGGTGATCCTGGACGGCGCGAAGATGTCGAAGTCCAAGGGCAATCTCGTGCTCTTCCAGGAGGAGCTCGACGCCCACGGCGCCGATGCGCTCCGCGTGGGTCTCGCCTTCGCCGGTCCGGTGGAGGACGACAAGGACTGGGCCGACGTCTCGACCACGGGCGCGCAGAAGTTCCTCGCCCGCGCCCTGCGCATCGCGCAGGAGGTCGCGAGCCCCGTCGACGTCGTCTTCGCCGGCGGCGACCAGGCTCTGCGCCGCGGGACGCACCGCCTCCTCGCGGATGCGCCGTCGCTCGTCGAGCAGACGAAGTTCAACGTCCTCGTCGCGCGTCTCATGGAGCTCGTCAACCTCACGCGCAAGACGATCGACTCGGGCGCCGGCGCCGCGGATCCCGCTGTCCGCGAGGCGGCCGAGACGATCGCCGTCATGCTGGATCTCATCGCGCCGCACACGGCCGAGGAGATGTGGGAGCTGCTGGGGCACGAGCCTTCCGTCGGTCTCGTCTCGTGGCGCTCCGCCGATCCGGCGCTGCTCGTCGAGGACACCGTCACGGCTGTCGTCCAGGTCAACGGCAAGGTCCGCTCTCAGCTCGATGTGTCGGCCAAGATCGGCGCGGAGGAGCTCGAGGCTCTCGCCCGCGCGGATGAGCGCGTGATCAGGTCGGTCGGAGACAAGGAGATCGTCAAGGTCGTCGTCCGGGCACCGAAGATCGTGAGCATCGTCGTCAAGGGCTGAGTGCTGCGACGTCGCGAAGCGACGTCTGAGGTCTCTGCACAGTTCGGGATCTTCACGACTTGTCCACGGATGCGGGGATCCGCGCCGGATGAAGGCCGGCTGGGCCGGACTCCCGCCGTAGCGTGGCGGCGTGCCGCAAGAAACCGAACCACCCCCGCGCGCCACGTCGCGTCTGCGGCTGAGCATCGGCGCGGCCGTCGTGACCGGTCTTGTCGTGCTGTCCGGCGCTGTCGGGCTCGGCATCATCCGCGGACAGGCCGCGCCAGGGCAGGTCATCGAGCAGAGCGATGAAGAGGGCGCAGCCGTCGTGCCGGCGGAGCTCTACGTGCATGTGCTCGGGGAGGTCGCCAGCCCCGGCCTCTACGTCCTCGAGCAGGGCGCACGCGTTGCCGATGCACTGGCGGCGGCGGGCGGAACGCTGGAGGAGGCCGATCTCGGCGCCGTCAATCTCGCACGCCCTCTGGCGGATGGCGAGCAGGTGGTCGTCCCTGCCCTGGGTGCTGCGACGGCGGGGGAGAGCACCGCGTCGGGCGTCACCGCCGACGGCGTGATCGACCTGAACACGGCCGACCAGTCTGCGCTGGAGACGCTCCCGCGGATCGGCCCGGCGCTCGCGCAGCGGATCATCCAGTGGCGGGAGGAGAACGGTCGTTTCGCCTCCGTGGACGACCTGCTCGCGGTACCAGGTATCGGCACCAAACTGCTGGAGGGGCTTCGAGGCCAGGTCAGGGTATGAAAGGGCGCGATCTGCGGATGCTGCCGGTCGCCGGGGGCGCCTGGGCCGCCGCGCTGGTGTGCGTCTCGCTGCCGAAGGCCGTCGGCGGCGTGCTTGGCGTGGCCGGGGCATGCGCCGTCGTGGCGCTGCTGTTCGCGGTGCGGCGGGGGAAGGCGGCGACGAGAGCGGCACTGCTCGTGGTGGTCGCAGCGGTCGGCGCGGGTGTCGCCGTATCAGCGTCGCTCGCGGGACCTGTGAGGGCGGAGCTGGCAGCGGTGGACGGGCGGTACATCGTCCTCGAGGCGCGGGTGTCGTCCTCCTCGTCCATCGGAGCCGACGGGCGGCTCTGGTTCGCCGCACAGACGCTCACGGTGAGCCGCGCGGGAGAGACGGTCGAGCTGGATGCGCCGGTGCGGATCGGAGTGGAGCCCACGGCTGGCGCGGATCTGGGCGCGCTGATCCGGGTGAGCGGGCAGGCCATGGCGACGGATGCCGGAGAGGGGGCTGTGCTCGTGGTGTTCGCGAACGAGGCGGAGATCGTGTCACCGGCCGAAGGCGTCTTCGCCGTGGCCGCGCAGACGCGCAGCGACTTCGCCGCACGGGCGACGATGCTGCCGGAGCCGGGCGCCGGCCTGCTGCCAGGGCTTGCCGTCGGCGACACCCGAGCCGTGTCGCCGGAGCTGAACGATGCGATGCTCACGAGCGGGCTCTCCCATCTGACCGCGGTGTCCGGGGAGACTGTTGACTTAAGAGGTGGGTAAACAGATCTCTTGGAATGACTGGGATCGCGGGGGAGCGGCGGCCCTCGCCTACGAGCGTATCTCGGGCGTGGAGGGGGATCGAACCGGGCTCCAACGACGACCGAAGGCGAGTTCAGGTGACAGTGCTCACAGCTATGCCGGATTGCTGCGCGGCGACCGTCGCTTCCCCTCGACCGCTTCCGGTAGCAGAGGAGTCCATCACTCGGTGGCGCGCGGAGCTTTAGTAAGCGCGCGACGACGTCGCCAGGTCGGGGACGGCGAGTCTCAAATGTCGGCAGGTCTCGGTAGGTTTGGGGGTAGCCATACCTTGGCCACATCATCGCAACGAGGTCCGGAGTCAGTACGTCGTGTCAGTCTTGTCGAGTTTCGTGTGGAGTGTCGCCGACACGCTCCGTGGCCCCTACGCGGAGGCCGAATACGGGTCTGTGATCCTGCCGTTCACGGTGCTGCGCCGCCTGGAGTGCGTCATGGAGCAACACCGCGACACGATGGCTGAGATCGTCGCGAAGCACGCTGGTGAGCAGCAGCGACGCACGCACCTGAAGATCGCGACCCGCACAGAGGACAGCGCCGGGTTGTCGTTCTGGACCACCAGCGCTTACACGCTGAAGAAGGCGCTGCAGGACCCGGATAACCTCGCCGAGAACCTCATCGACTACGTGGGCGGCTTCTCTGCAAACCTGGACGTGTTCAAGTCCTTCGGGTTCGAGAACGTCATCCGCACGCTCGACGAGCGCGACCGGCTCGCACAGGTCGTCCGTCATTTCGACAAGATCGACTTGTCGCCTGACGCGGTCTCCAACGCCGACATGGGTGACCTCTTCGAGAACCTCATCTATCGGTTCGCCGAGTCCGCCAATGACGGTGCTGGCCAGTTCTACACGCCCCGCGACGTGGTGCGCCTGCTCGTCGACCTGGTCTACGCCGAGGACACCGAGGCGCTACGAGATCGCGGCACCGTGCGGTCGATCTACGATCCCACGGTTGGCACAGGTGGCATGCTGACCGTCGCCGACGAACACCTCCATGGCTTGAACCCTGACGCCTCCACTGCGCTGTTCGGGCAGGAGATCAACCCGCGCACCTACGCGATCTGCAAAGCCGACCTGCTGATCAAGGGCCAGGACCCCTCGAACGTCCGCCAGGGCGACACGCTCGTCATCGACAAGTTCGAGGACCGCCGCTTCGATTACGTCCTGTCCAACCCGCCATTCGGCACGGATTGGAAGGCCGTCGAGTCCGTCGTGAAGAACGAGCACGATCGCGGCGGACAGGGACGCTTCGCGCCCGGCCTCCCTGCAGTCGGCGACGCGGCAATGCTGTTCCTGCTGCACGTGGCATCGAAGATGCGCGACGTCGACGAGACGGGCCGTGGCGGGAAGGCCGGCATTGTCCTCAACGGTTCGCCGCTGTTCAATGGCGGCGCGGGGTCCGGGCCGTCCGACATCCGCGGTCACTTGCTTGAGCGCAACCTCGTGGAGGCCATCGTCGCGCTCCCGAACGACATGTTTTACAACACCGGAATCGCCACGTATCTGTGGATCTTGTCGAACGCGAAGCCCGAAGCACGCGAGGGCAAGGTGCAGCTCATCGACGCCACCGGGCTCGGGTCGAAGTTGCGGAAGTCCATCGGCTCCAAGCGCGTCGAGATCGCCGACGAGGGTCGCGAGGCGATCGTGCGGGCCTTCGCCGGGACCGAGGGCGAGACGTCGGACATCAAAGTGCCCGTGAAGGTGTTCGACAACCTCGACTTCGCCTACTGGGCCGTCACGGTCGAGCGGCCGCTCCAGCTCCGGTTCGAGTGCACCTCGGAGACCATCGGTGCCGTTACCGAGCACAAGACGCTCGGCAAGATCACAGGGCTGGTCGAGTCGCTCGAGTCATTCGGTGACCAGCCGTACCTGAACCGGGAGAAGTTCAATCTGGCACTGGGCAAACATCTCGGCGACCATGGCCTCCGCCTGACTCCGGCGCAGCGCAAGACCCTGTGGCAGACCATCGGCGTCCACGACGAAGATGCCGACATCTGCGTGTACGCCTCGGGTGCCCAGAAGGGCGACCCCGAACCAGACGCCACGCTGCGCGACACCGAGAACGTCCCGTTCGGATGGGGCGGGCACCCCAAGACGCACGAAGCTCAGCAGGAGACCGTGCAGGCCTACTTCGACGCCGAAGTGAAGCCGCACGTCGACGACGCGTGGATCGACTGGTCGAAGACGAAGACCGGCTACGAGATCCCCTTCACCCGGCACTTCTACACATACGAGCCGCCCCGGGCGCTTGACGAGATCGATGCCGACCTTGAGCGGGTCGTGGGTGAGATCATGACTCTGCTGCGTGAGGTGGAGGAGGGATGAGCCCCGCAGCGCAGCAGGGTTGGCAGCGGATGCCGCTGCGTCGACTCGCTATTTGTCGTGACGACCTTCGGGAGCCCGTAAACGCGACCGAGCGCGCCAACATGCAGGGAGACATCCCGTACTGGGGCGCGAACGCCATCCAGGACTATGTGAATCGCGCCAAGGTAAGTCGTCCAGTCGTACTCGTGGGCGAGGACGGCGCACCCTTCTACGATCGGGACAAGCCGGTGGCGTTTTACATCGATGAACCGATCTGGCCGAACAACCATATTCACGTCCTTTTTCCGAATTCGGGGATCGACGGTCGCTGGCTGGCCTATGGGCTGAATGCGGTTGACTACTCGACGGTGATCACGGGAGCAACCCGTGACAAGCTCACTCAGGGCGCGTTGAAGTCGATCATGTTGCCAGTTCCGCCGTCCGACGAACAATGCGCCATCGCCGACTACCTGGACCACGAGACGGCCCAGATCGACGCCCTCGTGGTGAAGCAGGAGGAGCTGCTTACGCATCTGGCCGAACGCAAACGGTCAGTGCTGGACCACGTGTTGGCGGACGTCGATGGTGAGACGCGGCGCTTGCGATGGCTGTACCGCCCCTCGATCGAGGCGAGCAAACCCGATGAAGAGGTGTTGTCGGTCTACCGCGAATACGGCGTCATCCCGAAGTCTTCCCGAACGGACAATTTCAACAAGACGCCTGAGAACGTCGATCGTTATCTTCTGGTTCGGCCCGACGACTTGGTTGTCAACAAGATGAAGGCGTGGCAGGGGTCGTTGGGGATCTCAGCCCATCGCGGAATCGTCAGCGGGGACTACGAGGTGCTGCGCCCGACGACGCCGGACCTGGATCCCGAATATGCCCACTTCCGTCTGCGGTCGCCGGAGATGGTTCTGGAGTATCGGCTCCGCTCGCGGGGCATTCGACCATCCCAGTGGCGTCTCTACTGGCAGGACCTGGCAGATATCGAGGTGATTGTCCCGTCCCTCACGGAGCAGCGAACCGCCGCTGCGCGGATCAAGTCCGAGACGGCCCAGATCGATGCTCTGGTCGCCAAGGCGGAGGAGCACATCGCCCTCGCCAAGGAGCGTCGCTCGGCGTTGGTCACGGCGGCAGTAACAGGCCAGATCGACGTACGCACGGCATGGAAAGTGAGCTGACAATGGCAGCACCTGATGGCACCCGCGAGGAGGCGTTCGAGCGAGAGATCGCCGAGCATCTCGCCGCGAACGGGTGGGAGTACAGCGAGACCGACGACGGCTATGACGTCGAGCGGGCGATCTGGCCCGAGGACGTGCACTGGTGGCTGAGCGAGACGCAGCCTGACGAGTACGCCAAGGTCGTCCGTGTCGGCACCGGCGCTGAGGCCGCCGACCGCGAGGCTCTGCTGTCTTCTCTCGTCGCACGTCTAGAGACGCCGATGAGCTCGGGTGGCGGGACGCTCAACGTGCTGCGGAGGAAGTTCTCGCACACCCGCGGCGCGACTGCGCACCTTCGGATGTGCCAGTTCCGCCCGGCCACGACTCAGAACTCGACGACGACCGAGCACTATCGGAAGGTCCGGCTGCGCGTCGTCCGCCAGGTGCACTTCTCGCCGAAGCGCGGGGACAACCGCTCGATCGATCTGGTGCTGTTCGTCAACGGGCTGCCTGTGGCGACCATCGAGCTGAAGTCGTTCTTCAAGCAGGAGTGGCGCACAGCGGTCAGTCAATACCGGAACGACCGGAATCCGGCGGGGCAGCCGCTGCTGGGCTTCGGCACCCGCGCCCTGGTTCACTTCGCCGTGGATGACGACCAGGTCCACATGACGACGAAGCTGGCGGGGGAGAAGACCTACTTCCTGCCGTTCAACCGTGGCCATGAAGACACCGGAGCTGCCGGGAACCCGCAGAACCCGGGGGGCGCTGCCACATCGTACCTGTGGGAGCAGATCCTACAGCGCGACAATTGGCTGAGCATTCTCGGCTCGCAGATGTTCCTGAAGACCGAGGCAGATGAGGACCCCGCCACGGGAAAGATTAAGCGCTCGACGACGCTGATGTTCCCGCGCTTCCACCAGTGGCGTGCGGTCAAGAAGCTTGTCGAGACGATCGCTGACGAGAAGCCGGGCCGGCGCTACCTGATCGAGCACTCCGCCGGGTCAGGTAAGACCAACACCATCGCGTGGACGGCGCACCGACTCGCGCGGCTTCACAATAGTGACAATGAGAAGATCTTCGACAAGGTCCTGATCGTCTCGGACCGGCGTGTCCTCGATGCGCAGCTGCAGCAGGCGGTCGAGCAGGTCGACGACACCGTCGGCACCGTCGCCATCATCGACTCTGCGGCCGTGCGTCGATCAGGCGGCTCCAAGTCGCGTGCGCTGCGCGATGCGCTGACCGGCTCGGCGTTGATCATCGTCGTCACGATCCAGACCTTCCCGTACGTCAAGGGCCTGTTGGAGACGACGCTGGGCGACAAGAAGTTCGCGGTGATCATCGATGAGGCGCATACCTCGCAGTCGGGTAAGACGTCGTCGGATCTGAAGAAGGTGCTCACCGAAGGTGGGCAGATCGCCGTTGAGGAGGAGCTAGACGAGCAGGACATCGTCAACGAGCTTGTCGATGAACAGGACGCCAGGGAGCGGCAGATCGCAGGGGAGACCGCGGCCCGGGCGGGCGCACGCAACGTGTCGCTGCTGGCGTTCACGGCAACCCCGAAGGCGAAGACCAAAGCGCTCTTCGGTCGCGAGAACGACGAAGGGCTACCTGTTTCCTTCGACGTGTATCCGATGCGGCAAGCGATCGAGGAGGGCTTCATCCTCGACGTGCTCCGTGGCTACCAGACGTACAAGACGGCGTTCGAGATTGAGCAGCGAGGTGGCGATGGTGTCGTCACCGGCATCGTCGAAGGCGATGACCGGCTGGTAGATCCCAGCATCGCATCCCGCAAGATCATGCGTTTCGCGAACCTGCATCCGACGAACATCGGCCAGAAGGTCGAGATCATCGTCGAGCACTTCCGTGCCAACGTCGCCCACCTGCTGGACGGAAACGCCAAGGCGATGGTCGTCACTGATTCCCGGCAGGCGGCGGTCCGGTACAAGGTCGAGGTTGACAAGTATCTCGCGCAGAAGGGATACGGCTATCAGTCGATCGTCGCGTTCTCCGACAAGATCAGTGACGACGAGTATGGCCTGGCCGACGTCACCGAGGCGTCGATGAACCCCGGTCTCGGCTCAGACCTGGCCAAAGAGTTCCGACGACCCGAGTATCGGCTCATGATCGTCGCCGATAAGTTCCAGACCGGCTTTGACCAGCCGCTGTTGTGCGCGATGTACGTCGACAAGAAGCTCCCGGATGTGCACGCGGTTCAGACGCTGTCGCGGCTCAACCGCACGTATCGTGCGCCGTCGGGGGAGGTGAAAGACCGCACCTTCGTGCTCGACTTCGTCAACGACCCCGTAGAGATTCGTGAAGCGTTCCTGACGTACTACATTGAGGCACACGTCGAGACGGCCACGGACCCGAACCTGGTGCATCAGCTTGCGACGAAGCTCGCCCAGTCGAGGGTCTACACGACACATGACGTGGAGCGCTATGCGAAGGCATGGTGGACTCCGAACCAGTCACATGCCGCGCTGGCGGCTGCTGTGACGCCTGCGCGCGATGAGTTCGTGAATCGCTGGCGCGAGGCGATGGGCGAGCAAGACAGTCAGGCGCTCGACGAGTTGCGGACCTTCCGCAAGGACTGCGGTTCCTACGTTCGCCTCTACGACTTCATGTCCCAGGTCGTCGACTACGGCACCAGCGATCTGGAGAAACTGGCCGAGTTCCTGAGGCAGCTCTCGCGGCTGCTCCCGTCCGATGACTCCGGAATAGACGCCGACGTCTCCGGGCTCGAGTTGCGCCGTGTTCGCCAGATCGATCAGGGCAGGGCCGACATCGGCCTGTCCGGAGACCAAGACACCCCGGGTCTGCGGGGGATCTCCAGCGTCGGATCCGGGGTCTCTCGACCCGACCCGCAGCAGGAACTCCTGTCGCAGGTCGTCGCACGGATCAACGCCCTCTTCGGTGCGGAGTTCGCCGACCCGCAGATTGAGGGCTTCATCATCGCGGCCGCCGGTATGGCTGAGGAGGACCAGCGCATCGCTGACCAGATCGACCACAACGCTGTCGATCAGTTCTTGGCCTCGCCCGAGCTTCGCGAAACGCTGACTGACGCGGCCGTGTTGAACGAGGGCGCGTTCGGCAAGCTCACCGGTGCGTTGACGGGCGAGAACGAGCGTGCTGACGAGTTCATCCGGCTCATCGGTGAGTACCTCTACCAGTCTCGGCGTCTTCGAATGGAAGAGGACCCCGGTTCGGATGACGGCGCGGCCACAGACTCGGGAGAGGATGAGGGCGAGTAAGGCGATGGCGACCAGGAGCGCACCGCACCCGGCGATTAACGCCGTGCTCGAGGATTCGCAGGACCTCCCGTATTCGGACGCCGACCGAGGACCGGTCGGCGTGGAGCACGCGACGACCGTGTCCTTGGCTCGGACGCTTGCCGTCGGCGTCCTCAGCCGACTTGACCCGAGCCTCACGACGGTGAACATCTGGGACCCTGCGGCCGGGCTCGGGTTCGCCGGATACCTCCTTGTCGACGCGCTGCAGAGATCGGGAGTCCAGGCCCGCTACCGCGGCCAAGACATCAACGAGGCCGCCGTGACCAGGAGCCGTCGACGCTTCGAGACGGTCCCTGACGCGCAGATCGCCCAGGCGGACACATTGGCGCACGATGCTTTCGAGGACTTCAGTGCCGACCTGGTGATCGTCGATGCTCCCTGGGGAGTGGACTGGCGGGACTCGGCCGATGCAGTGGACGAACGCCAGAAGCACGGTGAGTTTCCATTCGGTCTGCCTCAGCGCTCCGACAGCACCTGGCTGTTCATTTCCTTGGCGCTCCAGAAGCTCCGCTCGGCAGCGGAGGGCGGGGGACGCGTCGCCGCTCTGGTTCACCCCGGCGCGCTAAGCGCCGGTGGTGCGACTGCTGTCGTGCGGCAGCGGATCGTCGATGCAGGTCTGCTGGAGTCGGTTACCCGTCTCCCGGAGGGGCTCGCGCTGAACACGGCGATTCCGTTGTATCTATTGACCTTTTCGAACCGAGCCGAGGACGTCAGCCGCGGCAAGGCGATGATCGCGGATCTGCAGACGATGTTCACCATAGGGCAGCGCCGCAAATCGATTCCGGTCGGGGCACTTCATGAGCTCGAGTCCAGTTTGAGGACGAACAAACCGGGCCCGCGCAATCGCAGCATCGCCGTTGGGCACTTTACTCGTCGAGATGCGCGCCTCGAGCGGGTGTCGAACGACGACTCGCCGCTGTCATGGCCTGTGACGACGTACGCCGACACTCCAATCGACGACAGGTTTCTGGAGTCTCGCTATGGGCCGGCCTCTGGGGTGTCGGTGATCGGTGACCCGCGGGAGACGATTGACCTCGACCCGAGTCGCTTCTTCGGGGATGACTCGCGTGAGTTTCTCAACAGCATCGAAGCGAAGGGGTGGACAGCACGCCGCTTGAGCTCCCTGCTCACGGCCGCCCCTGCGCCAGCGAAGATTTCGGACGGTGCGGTGCCAGACGGGGACCTCTACATCCCGATGACGCAAGAGGGCAAAGCGGCTTCAGAGATCTCGGCCACAGGCTCCAACGGTCGGGTCCTCTCCATCCGTGTGGACGTCGAGGCGGTCGAGGCTAGCTTCTTGACGGCCTGGCTCAACTCGGAGCAGGGCGTTTCCAGTCGTCGGCGGGCTATCGATGCCAGCAGCACCGGGATAGTCCTGAATGCACTCAGGTCGGACGCCAGCTCCTTGATGCGCTGGGCGGATGAGCTCATCGTCCCTGTGCCGGATCGCGGCACGCAGCTCGCGCTCGCGTCTGCCGCTGAACGACTCGCTTCCTTCGAAGCTGAGTTGAGTGCCCAGCGCGAGCTCGTCTGGGCTTCGCCCGAGATCGCGGAGTTGGTCGTGGACAGAATCGCGAGTGCATTCGAGGACTCGCTCAGCGCCTGGCTGGACCAGCTGCCGTACCCAATCGCTTCGGCGTTGTGGACTGCGGAGACTGCGTCGACACCCGGCGAGCAGCAACGTGCCTATATCCATGCGTGGGAGGCAATCGCGACCTTCCATGCCACCGTCCTGCTCTCTGCGAGTCGCACGGATCTCGGGCACAGTGGCAAAGTCGAGGCTGCCATCGGAGAGACGTTGCGGCAGCAGAACATGGGCATCGAACGAGCCTCGTTTGGCACTTGGGTGATCATCATCGAACGCGTTTCGAAGGAGTTCCGTCGAACGCTCGAAAAAGGTGACGCCGATGAGATCGCTCGCGTGCGCAGGACCTTCGCCGACCTCGGCCAGGGTGGAATAGAGCGGCTGGTCTCGAAAGACCTCGTCAAGAAGCTCAACGAGGTGAACACCAAGCGTAATCGTTGGCTGGGCCACACCGGCTACACCTCGGACGCGGAATGGCGGGCGCAGGTGGTGTCCCTTGAGTCGGACCTCAGTGAGTTGCGGCAGATACTCGGCAACGTCTGGGCGCAGCTGGTCCTCGTCCGTGCCGGTGGCTCCAAACTGCGGCGTGACGGGCGCGTACAAACGGCAGAAGTGGCGGTCGGGACCCGATCTCCATTCAAGACCAGAGAGTTCAACGTCGGGGACGAGATGATCGACGGGGACCTGTATTTGACCAAGGATGGTTCGCAGTCGCCCTTACCGCTGGGGCAGTTCGTGCAGCTGCGCGCAGCTCCGCAAGACGCGCAGTACACGACCTATTTCTACAACCGCACGGAAGGCGCGCGCGTCCGGATGGTCAGCTATCAGTACGGGCCGGAGAGCGAGATTCAAGACGACGCTGAGGTCTTTCGCTCTGCGTTCGGGAGCCTGACTCTCGAATGACTCTCTGACGCTCGAGGCGTCCGCCAGCGTTGGGGCGCGTGCGCGGCCACGGGCACGGCAGCAACGTCGAGCTGCGCGGCATGGACCCGGCGACGTTCCGCTATTCCATCCTGCGTGTCTTCGAGCCGGCGACGCCAACGCGTGTGATCGATGAGGCCGAAAGTCACTTCAAGCTCGCGCTGAACGCGAGGCGGCACGGTCTGAATCGGAACTGATCGGCGGCGTCTGGCAACAGCGTGCTGCGCGGCTCAACCTCCGAGCGGTGGCGTTTGATTGAAGCGCGAGCGTAACCCCAGAGGTTGGTTGACGTAGCGATCGCCCCTCTGCGCTGATGCGTTGTCCGAGGCTGCGACATCAGGCGACCGCACGGGCGACGCGATGTACAGATCATCCTCGCTGTTGACCGTCCAGCCGTACTCGCGATAGAAGACCTTGAGCTGCGTGTCGTTGGTGGCCAGCGGGATCCCCGTGACAAGGGACGTGGCGGCAACGTACATGTCGTTCATGGTGTTGCGTATGGTCCCCTTCACATGCAGGCCACTATTGACGAACTGATTCGCCAGGGCAATAGCGCGCGCGACGATGGCGTCGTCGAGGGGTATCACCGCATCCAATTCCGAGCGCATGAACTCCCACTTTTCCAGCACTCTTCCGAGTTGCTTGGCCCGTAACCCTCTGGAGGCGAATGCGCGAAAGAGCCGATCTTGACCCTTCTCGTGAGCTATCGCAATTGCTGTGTGCCCAAGTTCGCGCGACTCCCCGCGGAGTCGGGAAGCGGGCACGATGCGGCTGTCGGTCTGCCTCGAGACCGGTGCGTACTTCGCGTGCTCGGAGGCCCAGCGCAAGTACTGATCGGGGGGCGTTTCGGCACGTAATCTGAGGCGGCTGTCCACCACGGGCAGCGCGTATCGGTAACGCGCGTCCCGGTCCGGTCTCTGCATCCCCAGGACTTCCTGAGCGGAGGTCGACGCCGTGACAAGCGTCAAACTGTTCCACGAGACGTTCTCTGCCAGCTTCTCAGGCGACAACACATTCGTATCGAGCAGTAGCAAGTTCGAGAGCTCCAGTGACATACTCCCGCTCGCTACTGTGTGTACGTGCCGGTCAGGTCGACACAGAGCCTGTTGCCGTAGTTGTAGGCGAGCCACCTGCGTCGATGCATCTGGTGCACGGCGAGACCAGGAGCGATGCCAATCTCGCGCGCCTTGCGTTCAATTTCCCGGTCATACGACAAACCGCGGAACTGCTCGACCACGTCGTCTCCTCCGAACAGGATCTCGGTCGCGAATGCGTTGGCACCCTTCTCTGCAGCGGTGTTGCGCTTCTTCTCCGTGCTGTACTCGACGTGCATCTCGCCGCGCGGATCGTTGAGGACGTGGCCGATCTCGTGGAAGAGCGTCCAGATGGCAAAGCCGTCCCGGCCCCAACGACCGGTTTGCTGAATGACGGGCACTCTCCTATCGATCCAGCGGGTCATGCCCATCAGCGGAAGCTTCGCGGGCGGCTCAACCACTAGGAGGACGACTCCCACGTCCAGGAGCATGTTGGCGAGGTCGCGCATCATGGTCGAGTCCGGCGTCGCCGCACGGGAGCGAAGAGCCGGCAGGGCTCCCCGGAGACGATCGGCGTCATAGTCGAGGCGGCGGCCCCGCTCGAACGCTTCGGTCAGTTCGGCCGCGCGCAACCAGGACGACAACAGCGTCGGCTCGAGCACCGACTTCGAGTCCTTGAGGGCGGCAAGGGCATAGTCGCCCTTCGATGCTTCCTCATGAAGGTGCAGGTAGGCCTCCCACGTGCCGCAGCGATGGAACGCAAGGAAGTCCGAGACGAGCCGGCCTGGGGACCGCTTGGTGGCGGTGGTCGCGCCGAGCCCTCGCAGGTACGAGATCGCAGCGGGAGCGATCACGTCTACGTGCTGGGCCAGGTCCTCCTCGTCGGCGATGCGGGCGAGGTCGGCGCGGTAGAGAGCCTCGTAGCGGAGCCAGGTCTTCGCAGGGATGCCGACGACACGCTCGAGGCGCATCGCAGTGTCGCTCGTGATCGGGGCTCGTCCGTTGACGATCTCGTTGACCTGCTTGCGGCTACTTCCGAGGAGTTCGGCCACGCGCTGCTGAGAGAGCCCGTTGTCCTCGATCCACTCCTCCAGGTACTCCCCGGGAGCGACGGCGTAGTTGGTGGCGGTCATGGTCTCTCCTTCCTCAGTGGTAGTCCTCGATGTCAACGACGGTGACATCAACGGCAGTCAGCGAATTGGGGTTTGGTTCCACGATCAGTCGCCAGTTGCCGCTGAGCTCTCCGGCCCATGTCCCGGCCCGTTTCCCCTTGAGATCGTGCCAAGCTCCCCCTGGGTCGTCATCCGGCAGGTCGCCGAGGGTTTCCGAGTTCTCGAGGGCCTTTATCCGGAGCCGGAGCTTCTTCTTGATGTCAGGGCGCTTCTTCTGCATCTCGCGCTCGTCCGTGCACAGCTTCGCGAGCTTGTTGTCTTTGTACTCTACGTGCAACCAGTGTCACCGATCTCGTTACAGTCTAACGCCGTCCAGTTGAGATTATGCCCGATGCCGGTGACATCACGGGTTTGACACACGATGGACGTCGAGCTGAGACTGACCGCGAGCTTGGTAACAACGTCAATGCGAGAGAGAGCGCGGTGCTCGACGAGATCCGTGTGCGCTGTGCTGCTGACGAGGTTGCATGAGCGCCGTTGGGCGCTCTATGCGCCCAACTCCGCCTTCCCGCTGATCTGCCTGACGTATGTGGCCGGCGACAAGCGGCGCGATGCGGGCTATCGCCGATCGCTGAACGGGTCGACGATGCTCTGCGCCCCGTGCTCAGGACAAACGAACGCGATCCGCACGCCCGTGCCGTCGGCGCTCAACGCCGTGTCCGGTTCGCAGTCGCCTCCGCACACCGAGCACGTGCGGTAGTTGTCGCTCGTGGGCACGCGCACTGGCACGCCATCGACGTCGCCGAGTTCCTCGTACTCCATGACGCTGAGCCTATGTGCGGCGACCTGAGTGTCGTCAAGCGCTGCGCTTCCGCGTCAGCTCACGTAGACCTTTGGTCCGAGCATCGGCAGCGGTCGACCGGGCGGGCTCGGATGCCGGGGGTTGCCCTGCTTCGTCAGCGGGTCCCAAGTGAATACCTTCACGCCCATCCGATCGAGCAGCGACTGGACGTCGAGCTTAGCGCGCTTCAGCGTCTTGTGCGGCGTGTTGCCCCACGCGCCGAGTACTTCGGTTGAGCCGTGCTTCAGCAGCACTTGCTCGATCGCAGCGCAGTTCAGCGCCGAGAGCCTGGCGTCATACGCTGAGAGCTGGTTCGGCTGGGGCGAGCGCTCCGGATACAGGTTCAGCATCACCCAGCCCGAGTAGCCGTGGTGGACGCTGGCCTCGATGAGCCGGTTCACGGTCCGGTCGGCCTGCGTCTCGGCCGCGTGCGACGGGTTCATGCCGATCGCGATGAGGGGCGGTGCACCGGCAGCGCTCGACCGTGACACGTTTCCGAGGGCGAAGCGGTGCGAGCCCACGCCGGGGTCCGGCTCCCAGAAGTTGGGCTCGTGGCCGGTCAGGTACTCGATCATGTGTGAGTCCCCTGTCGCCGCGGTCAGGAGTTCTGGTCGAACATCGCGGGTTCCACGCCCTCCAGCAGCTCTCCTGGGTCTACGGCCAGCGCGGCTGCGATCCGGACCAAGGAGCGAACGTTCATCAGCGAACGTCCCGTCTCGTACGACCGGATGTTGGAGCTGTCGATCCCGCTCTTGTAGGCCAGACCGTCGACCGACAGTTCCTGGGCCTTACGGAGATCGGCGATGCGTGACCCGATGTGAGCTGCGGCGGGGGATGGGGTGCGTGCCATGGCTCCATTATCGGGTACTTATGCCCGGTGACACCTATGGAGTGCGGGCACGAGCCCACGCGTCGCGGATGCAAGTGATGAGGTCGCCGATCAGGGCTCGATCGTCTCGAGCATCTCCGACGGCTTCACGTCGAGTCCTCGTGCGAGCTTGACGATGACGTCGAGAGTGGGATTCCGGGTCCCGCGCTCCAGCCCACTGATGTAGGTGCGATCCAGGTCGACGTGGTGGGCGAATGCCTCCTGAGAGCCGTAGCCGCGCTCTTGCCGCAGTGCACGGAGATTCTCTCCGAAGGCACGTCGGTGCGCGGGACTCGTCATGTCTTCAAGCGAATCGATATGATGACTTCCAGTCCACGGACTATGAGTCACAACTTGTTTCGGGGGGAAGAAGAACCATGAAGACCACGCGACTGAGGTCTCGATCGGCTGGCACCATTGTCGGTATTGCAGGCATCAGCCTTGCTCTTGCAGCGTGCGGAACAGCAGATAGCGGCACGATTGCGTCATCGCAGAGCGCTGAATCGAGTACGGACACAGCTGAGGCGGAGACCGGGAGCGTCTATCAGTTCGATGAGGCGCGCGTCGTCAACCAGGACGAGCAGGTGCCGTTCGTCTCGACAGACGCAGACAGCCCGATCGTCGTGCAACTCTCTGAGGACCTGTCGGCAGTAGTGCCGGCAGACCGCACGATCGCGATCGAGCAGTACAGGGTGACGACCGAGGCGTTCACGACCGGGATCTGCCGCCTGGACGCCGAAGTGACCTACGCGTCGAATGGACTCGACGCGCTTGCCACTCCGACGCCGAGCATCGACGCTGAGCCGATGCAGAACGTCGCGGCGTCGCTCACCCGCGGCATCACCGCCGACCGAGTGGAGGTCGTCGACACCGTGCCGAGTGACGACGAGATCGAGTATGAGACCGTCTACATCACCTCTGACGGCAGCACTCTGACCATCGTGGATGACTGCAGCGAGGACCCGCAGGACACCGATGGATCGCCCGAGCTGCAGTTCCCCCACACGGATGTGCTCGAAGGTATGGGCTATCGAGAAGTCCTCGCCACGGCGTATGTGGCGGTGCTCCTTGGCGGAGGCCAGAACGGCGGAGCAGGCACGACCACGGTGATCACGGGAGAAGTCGACGCGGACGTTAGTCCGAATGGAACCTGGCAGACGAAGTGATGACTTTCGCGGGAGAAGCCGCATCAGCGGGCGTAGCTCGGCGAAGACCCTCGGGCAATGTGTTCGAGGGGTATCACCGAAAGGAACCGACATGGTTACTCGCAACATCCGAGTCTCGGATCTGAGCGGCGAGGAAAACGCCTCCACCGTCAAGCTGGGGTCCGCCGGTAGCTGGTACGAGATCGACCTCACTGAGACGGAGGCGCAGGATCTCTCCGAGCTCCTGCGCCCGTACGTCGCGGTGGGGCGCAAGGTCGCAGGGCCGCCGTCCAGGCGCATCTTCCCGACGACCACCTTCGAAGAGCGTCTGCAGATGCGCTCGTGGGCGCGCGGGCAGGGTTACGTGGTCGCCGATCGCGGAGTGATCCCGAAGCAGGTGTATCGGGCGTACGTCGACGTCCACCGCGAGCAGGTTCCCTGAGCGGCAACGGTGTCGGTCTCGCTATCGGGCTGAGTAGGGGAATGGGGCGAGCGTCTGGCTTGCCCGCGTTGCACGGGCTTGATGGAACATCGTGCCGGAAGTCTAGAGGATCCGGCACGGCGTTCCACGGGGTCGGTCAGGTATCCGGCCACTGCTCTCCGACGTAGTAACCTGCGTCGCGCAGATACTCCGCTTGCGCGCGAAGCCACTGTGCCACCTCAGGGTCGCCAGGCCACGCGTCGGCAGCGTAGTCGAAAGCAGACGCTGCGACGCGTGCACCGAACTTGCCCTGAATCGCATCCATCCGCGCGTTGTGCTGGTGCGAGATGAACTGCTGGCCGGTCAGATGCTCGCGGGAGGAGGCTGGCATCCAGGTATCTGCGAAACCGCGCCAGCCGCATCCACAGGTCGGCACGAGATCGCCTTCGATTGACTTGAGCTTTGCTTCGACGATCTCCCGAGACGCGAGGTCACGCGCGCCGAGCTTCGTGAGGATCTGGATGACCTCGCGGTCTTCGTCGCTGATGACGTTCACCGGCTCCCAGCCGGCGAAGACGTGCTCAGCCATGTCATGACTGCGCATGGTTGCGCCCCCACTCTCGCTTGATTTGTCGAGGTTAATCGATGCGGGCGACATTGGGGCGAGCGGCAGCGCGCGACCGTCATCCTCGAGCCAGTTGAGCTCGCTTCGTCCGAATGGCAGGAGCAACAAGATCCGCTCGTATACGTGCACAAACGACGAACCGTCTGCTAGGTTCATCTCGAACGCCGTTGACTTGAAGACTCTTGTTGCGTAGCGATCATGATCCGCTCTGGATAGATCCTCCGCTCCGGCCGGCGCTCGCATCACTCACCCGGACCTGGGTGAACCGTGCGTCGAAACAGGAGTCATCATGAAGAAGAACCGTTCCGCGAACACCGTGTCCCGCAAGCGAGCGAAGGTCGCTCGCAGAGCCGCCCGGCGAACCTCGTCGGAGCCGACGACCCCGATCCGTCGGCGAACCGCGGTGATGCTCGGTGGCGAGCTCTTGATCTGCAGCCGATGCGGGCGCACCGCCGTCGACATGGCGGACGCCGATCGGTGGAACGCCGTCTTCGACTCGGGATACGTCCGCGGCCACATCTGCCCGGAGGACCAGTCGCCGCTCGACTCGCTCGAGGCCCAGATCAACGATGTAGATTTCGGAACACCCGTCTCGTGGAACGACCTCGACTCGCGTCAGGTTGCCGAGCTCGTTGTGCGGACGATCCAGGAGCGCACGACGCGCGTGATTCGCGGTCACGCAGACCGTGCGGCCGCAGCGGGAGCGACGATGATCGAGCTCGACGTTCAGGGGTGACTGGACGAGATCATCGACGTCCGCCATCCACTCTTCCGGGGGCAGTCCGAAGCAGCGCTCGACAGTGCACGAGCCGTCGCCATCGACGAGATCCGCGGGATTCTGCCGGCTGGCCTGGCCATCTGAGAGGACCTCGCGGCAGAAGACCCGATCGGCTCCATGGGGCCGATCGGGTCTTCTGCCGCCTGCGGTCGACGCATTGGTGTGAATACCTTGCATAACTCGCAATGTATGCGATGCTTAACCCAATGATCAAAACTATCGCGATATAAGCGAGCAAACCGATGGAGGGGTCATGGGTCTGATGAACGAGGCGCGCGAGGAGCTGCGACGGCGAATCGAGGAGGCTGCGCCGGGCGACCGGGTCGCTTCCGTCCGCACGCTGAGCGCGGCGACGGGCGGTCTGTCGACTGCTTCGACCGTCGCGGTGCTACAGGACGCGATCGACGACGGCTGGATCTACAGCACGCGAGGCCCGAAGGGTGGCTACTGGCGGACCGACAAGAAAGCCAAGGCTGGTCTGGACGAGGCCCTCGACGAGCTCATCGGCAGCCTTCGTGCGGCCACGAACGCAGCCCAGACGGTGCGCGACATTCTCGCCACGACGCCGTGAGCCGAGTCTCATAGACATCTCCTGAACGAGACAAGACCCGAGCCCGCGGTTCCCCGCAGGCTCGAGTCTCATAGGTCTGTCTCGACGAGGCCCCATCCGAGACAAGCTTTGCGAGACGAACTGCTGCCGGGTTCCTCCGTCGACGGCGACGAGCCGATCCAAGCGAGGTTGGTCATTGTCAGATCTCGGTGGGGGCGTCCGCGGCGATCGAGTCGGTTTCGTTGATGAAGGCGAGGAAACGCCGGCCCTTGTCGGACGTGCGCGGGCCGAAGATGCCTTGCGCGGTCATCATCGTCGTAAGCGGGATGGAGGCCAGGCCGTTGCGGTCGAGGTCGGTGGCGGCCTGTTTCACGGGGCCGTCCCAGACGTGCGGGGGGACGTTGAAGGCGGAGCCGAGCGGGCCATCGATGCCGCCCATGCTGGTGTTCGCGTGTTGTTGGTAGAGATCTCGTGCTTGGAGCCAGCTGGCGGGGTCTGTGAAGTAGTGCAGCAGCCAGATGTGAAGGGCGTCGAACTCGTCGACGAGACGGGTGAACTGCTCGCGTTCGGTCGCGGCGAACGGAGCCCAGCTGCCGCCGTTCGCGACGGCGGCAGCGAGGCGTTGGCGTTTCTGCTGGCTCGCTGTCTCGGCTGCCGCGCGTTGCGCGCGGGTGACCGCGGCGATGAATTCGTCCGAGCCGATGACGTCTTCGATCGTGGTGGACTCGTCGAGCTGTTCGATAGCGGTCGTGAGTGCGTGGGCGATCGCGACGTTGAACTCGTGCTGGCGTTGCGCCTGTCGGCTCTCGAGGGAGTGTGCGAGGGTCTCGGCCGCGAGCGGGCCGAGGACGGGGACCATCGACAGGGCCGCCTTCCCCGCGAACGCGAGGGCGTCCTCGGCTGGTTCGTGTGGTGGGACGAGGGCATCGAGATCGGTCATGTTCCCATGATGGATCAGAGTGCAGACACCGCGGCCAGCTGCTTCCTTCCGAGGATCGTCGTGACCGCGGGCTTGACGTCGGAGTGCTGTCACCCCCTATGTTCAGAATGAGGGTGAGTCTCCGGGGCGCGGTTTCGTCGAGAGACCAGTCGTGACTCGCGACCGTTGAACCCCCTAATGTGAAACTGAGCGCGTGTCGCGCACTTGCAGCGAGCGGCTCGTCGTATGGTGTCACTGCGCGATACTCGTGTGCCAAGCCCGGTCCCAGACCGGGCTTCGTCGTTTCCGGGCGGCATGTCGCAATCGTCGTGAGTGTTTGCCGCCCCTAGCGTCAAAGTGTCCGGATCTTTGCGCTCCTGACATTCGTGCCCGGCCTGGCCCGTTCCTCGAGCGGGCCTTTCTTGTGCCTGCTGGCCCCGCAGCTTCGCAGCGGATCTCCGTTGCGGCCTCGCTCGCCCCATTGGCGAGCACCACCCTGAGGGGAGGTCGCTTGATGACGTTGCTCAACGACATCACGACGTTCCTCGCTTCGCTGACGGGTCTGGTTCTTGCCATAAACCAGACCATCTCCTTGCTCCGTAAGCCGACCGGCAAGCGGAAGCGCAAGGGCAACCGTCGGCGTCGCTAGGAGCCTCGAAAAGCGTCACATCGCCAATGGTTAAGGAGAAACTCTGCCCAAAATCAGGTGTCAGAGCGTCGCCCGTCCGCCCGGTGATCGAGACTCGCCGCGTCCGGTCGCGATGGAGTCAGGCAGCCAGCAACTCGTCGCGGAGTTGAGTGGCAACGGCCTCGCGCAGCGGTCGGACGTTCTCCGGGGTCCAGTCGGTGGGGTCGGGGAACGACCACTCGAGGAACCGGCCCGTGGGTGTGGCGGGAAGGGCAAGCCCGGGCTTCATCGCGATGACGATATCCGCGGTGACGAGATTGTCGGTGGTGACGGCGCGTGGGATTCGGGCGCTGATGTCGAGGCCGAGCTCGGCGATCGTCGCGGCGATCGCGGGGTTGACCGCGTCGGCGGGCGCTGTGCCGGCGGAGGTGACCGTGAACTGGCCGGGGGCGAGGATCTCGAGCAGCGCTGCGCCGAGTTGGGAGCGTCCGGCGTTGTGCTTGCAGAGGAAGAGGACGGTGGGGGTGCTCATGCGAGTGTTCCGTTCGGGGTGTGGGTGCGGGACCAGGTCTGGGTCGCGACTTGGACGGCGTCCCAGGGCGATCCGAGGGGTGGGGTGTAGGAGAGGTCGAGGTCGGAGATCTCCGCGATCGTGAGACCCGCGTGCAGGGCGGTGGCGAACGTGTCGACGCGTTTCGCGGTCTCGGTGCCGAGCCGTCCGACGAGCTGGGCTCCGAGGAGCCGCCCGGTGGTGGTGTCGCCCGTGATCCGGAAGGTGATGGGCTGCGCGCCCGGGTAGTAGCGCTTGTGATCGTCCGCAGCCGATTGGACCGTCGCCGGGGAGTAGCCGGCGGTCGCGGCGTCCTGGTCGCGCAGGCCGGTGCGGGCGGCGACGAGGTCGAACACCTTCACGACCTGGGTGCCGACCGACCCCGCGAACCGGGCCCGGTCGCCGACAGCGTTCGCGCCGGCGACGCGACCCTGCTTGTGGGACGTGGTGCCGAGCGGCAGGTACGTGGTACCGAGGAGCCGGTGATGGGTGATCACGCCGTCCCCGGCGGCGAACACGTGCGGCAGGCCGGTGCGCATCTGCTCGTCGACGACCACCGCCCGACCCGCCCCAAGCGACGCTCCGGCCGCCTCGAGGAGAGACGTGTTGGGACGGACGCCGACGACCGCGAGGACCAGGTCCGCCATGTGGGTCACGGGCTGCCCGTTTCGGGTTCCGGTGACCACGAGCCCGGCCGGGGTCTTCTCGACGCCGGCGACGAGGGTGCCGGTGTGGACCTCGACGCCGTGCTCCTCGAGCTCGGCGCGGACGAGGCCGGCGAGTTCCGGATCGAGGGTGGACAGGACCTCACCGCCGCGCTGCAACTGTGTGACCTTCATGCCCCGCGCGGCAAACGCTTCCGCCATCTCCAGGCCGACGTAGCCCGCTCCGATGATGATCGCCGAGGCAGGGTTCCGCTCCGTGAGGTGCCGGTCCAGGGCGAACGTGTCGCCCATGGAGTGGATGACGTGGACGCCGTCGTCGGGGCCGAGCTGGTCGAGGCCGGCGATGCCCGCGTGGGAGGGAAGCGCGCCGGTGCCGACCACGAGCTCATCGTAGGCGATCATCGACTCGACCCCGCCCTGGTCGCGAACGGTGAGACGGCGACCGGCGACGTCGATGCCGGTGGCGAGGGTGTTCAGTCGCAGCTGCATGCCGGTGGCTTCCAGGTCCGCGTGGGTGCGGTGCGCGAGAGACTGCCAGGGAGCGACCTCGCCGGTGAAGTAGTACGGGATCCCGCAGATGGAGTAGTTCGGGTAGGCGTCCGCGACGACCACGGTCACCTCGACGGTCGGGTCGAGCTCCCGGGCGCGCAGAGCGGCGGAGATGCCGGCATCGCTGCCGCCGATCACAGCAACATGGGTCATGCGAGAGACTCCTTCGAGACGGCGGCCGCGGGGTGCGGGCCAGCCGGGGCGGGCGGGGTGAACAGGAAGACAGCCGTGACGACGCCGATCGTCGCGCCAAGGATCTGCGCGGCCAGGAACGGCAGGACCGAGGCGGGGGCGATGCCGGCGAACGTGTCCGTGAACACCCGCCCGATCGTGACCGCCGGGTTCGCGAACGACGTCGACGAGGTGAACCAGTAGGCCGCGCCGATGTAAGCGCCGACCGTGACGGCGATCACCGGCAACTTCTGACCGGTGCGGGTGAGGCCGGTGATCAGGAGCACCAGGCCCGCGGTGGCGACGACCTCGCCCAGCAGCGTCCCTGCGGCAACCCGTTCGGTGGACGCGATCGCGGTCGGGACCTGGAACATCAGGTTCGCGAGCACCGCCCCGCCGATCCCGCCGACCACCTGCGCGACGACATAGACGCCCAGCTCCCGGGCCTGCAGGCCGGTGCCGGTGCGACGGCCGAGGAGGGCGTCCGCGGCCGAGACGACCGGGTTGAAGTGCGCTCCGGAGACCGGGCCGAGCAGCAGGATCAGCACCGCGAGACCGAACACCGTCGCCGTCGAGTTCTCCAGCAGCTGCAGGCCGATATCGGTCGACAACTGCTGCGCGGCGATCCCAGAGCCGACAACGACGGTCACCAGCAGCCCAGTGCCCAGGAACTCCGCCAACGCCCGACGGGCCAGCAGGGGACGAGCGCTCATGCGGTGGTCGCCGTCGACGGCCGGAGCAGTTCACTGATGAGGGTCTCGACGCGCGCGCGGATCTCGTCCCGGATGGGCCGGACCGCGTCGATGTCTTGACCGGCCGGGTCATCCAGCTCCCAGTCCTCGTAGCGCTTCCCTGGGAAGATCGGGCAGGCATCCCCGCAGCCCATCGTGATCACCGCATCCGACTCGCGGACCGCGTCGACGGTCAGCAGCTTCGGTGCGTTCCCGGTGATGTCGATACCCTCCTCCGCCATCGCCGCGACCGCGACCGGATTGATCTGATCCTTCGGCGCGGACCCGGCCGACAGCACCTGAATGCGCTCCCCGGCGAGAGCCTGCAGGTAGCCGGCGGCCATCTGCGAAAGGCCGGCGTTGTGCACGCAGACGAACAACACGGTGGGCTTCACGGGCATGGCAGGGTCCTCTCGACGGGATGCGCGGGGTTGCTCATCCAGCTTGACGAACCGACTATAGCTCAGTCAAGATTGAGGCAATGAACAGTGAGCGAATATTCTCGGTGGAGGAGCGGGCCCGCAAGCACGCCGCTCTCGCGGATCCCGCGCGGCTGCGGATGCTCGACATGCTGACCTTCGGCGATCTGTCACCGACCGAACTGCGTGAAGAGCTCGGGGTGCCGTCGAACCTGCTCGCGCATCACCTCGGCGTGCTCGAGCGGGAGGGGATCATCACCCGTGGCCGCTCCGAAGGCGACAAGCGGCGCAGTTATGTGCGGCTCGTGCCGGGAGGGCTGACGGGGCTGGGATCGTCCGCCGCGGCCGGCGCGGACCGGGTCGTGTTCGTCTGCTCCGCGAACTCCGCTCGTTCCCAGCTGGCTGAGGCTCTGTGGAACACGGTCAGCCCGCTGCCTGCCCAGTCCGCCGGCACTCACCCCGCCGACCAGGTCGCGCCCGGCGCAATCGCGGCCGCGGCGCGACACGGGCTCGACCTCTCCGGGGCGGTGCCGCGGCTTGTCGACGATGTCGACATGGAGGGCGCGTTCATCATCACCGTCTGCGACCGTGCGCATGAGGAATACCCGGCCGGGACCGTGCACTGGTCTGTGCCCGACCCGGTCCGCGTCGGAACCGATCAGGCGTTCGAGGCCGCGTTCGACGACCTCCGTCGCCGCGTCGACCAGCTCGCCCCACGCATTCTCGCCCTCACCTGAACGCCCCTGCCGCAGCGACTCAATCGGTGCCGTTGCGGGCGGAGCGGCGTTCGATGAGCACGGTGTCCCGCCAGAGGACCGCGTGCGGGCCCAGGGCTGAGCGGGCGATCCGCTCCCGCCGCCCCACGACCCGGAACCCGGCCTGCTCGTGCAGGCGCAGGCTCGCGGTGTTCTCCGGGAAGATGCTCGACTGGATCGTCCAGAACCCCGCTTCCTCCGCCGCGTCGACGAACGCGCCCAGCAGTACCCGCCCGACGCCCCGCCCCTGCCAGTTGGGGTCGATGTAGACGGAGTGCTCGATAACCCCGGCATAGACCTCCCGGGTGGAGACGGCGGATGCGGCCGCCCAGCCGACCACGAGTCCCTCGTCGTCGGTGGCGACCAGGCGCGGGTTGGGGATCTTGCTCGTGTCGAACTGTTCCCAGGTGGGGGTTCGGGTCTCGAAGGTGGCCTCGCCGCCGGCGATCCCGGCCGCGAAGATCTCCTCAACCCGCCCCCAATCACCCGGGAGCATCGGACGGACTGACGTCATGAGCAGCAGGATCCTCCGGTGCTCTCGCCCGTGGAGCAAACCCCGGTCGCCGGCAGCGTGAGCGCGACCTCGGATGCCGCGGGCATGTCGCCGTCCAGCCAGGCGGTGATCGAGCGGACCTGCTCGTAACCGGTCGCGAGGAGGAACGTCGGGGCGCGGCCGTAGGACTTCATCCCGGCGACGAAGAACCCGGGCTCCGGGTGGGTGAGCTCACGGAAACCGTGGGGCTCGACCGTGCCGCAGGAGTGGATGTTCGGGTCGATCAGCGGCGCGAGCCGGCGCGGGGCCTCGACGATGCCGTCCAGCTCTAGGCGGATCTCCCGCAGCATGTCCAGGTCCGGGCGGAACCCGGTCGCGTTCACCACGAGGTCCGCGTCCAGCAGCGCCGGGTCGCCGCGCCGCGCGCCGACCAGCCGGACCCCGGAACCGGTGGATTCGAGGCGGGAGATCTCGAACGAATCGACCACCGAGACAAGACCGGACGCGACCAGGCGGTCCGTGCGGGTGCCGAGCTTCGCCCGGTCCGGCAGCTCGTCATCCGGCGACGACGACACCCGGATCGCGGAGGGGTTCCGGATCACCCAGGTCGCCAACGTGCCCGGCTCGTCCCGAGCCAGCTTCCCGAGCGCGATGAGCGTGTTCGCCGCCGAGTGCCCGGCTCCGACTACGACCGTGTGCTTCCCTGCGAACCGGGCGCGGTCCGCGCCGAGAACATCCGGCAGTGCGTGCAGGATCCGGCCGGTGACCTTGTCGAACCCGAGCGGGGTGAGGCCGGACGAGGCGAGCGGATTCGGGGTCGTGTAAGTGCCGGACGCATCGATCACCGCCCGCGCGGTGGTCTCGGTGATCTGCCCGTCGGGGTGCTGGATGCGCAGCAGGAATGGGGCCTGTGCGCGCCCCGCTGTGCGGGTGCGGTCCATGCCCTCCCGGGAGACCGCGATCACCCGGGACCCGAACTGGATCCGCGACCCGATCTCTGGCAGGTCCGCCAGCGGGACTAGGTAGTCATCGACGAGTTCCTGCCCGGTCGGCGCGCGCCCCTCGGCCGCCGGCATCACCCAGCCCGCCGCCTCCAGCAGACGCCGGGACGCCGGGTCGACCAGGTGCTTCCAGGGCGAGAACAGGCGGGTGTGCCCCCAGAGCTGGACCGAATCCGCCACCCGGTCCCCGGCTTCGAGGACCGTGAAGTCGATGCCGCGCTCGGCCAGGTTCGCCGCCGCGGCCAGACCGATTGGGCCCGCGCCGATGATCACGACCGGCAGCGTCGCCAACCGATCCGACACGACCGCCCGGGGAGTGAGATCCAGCATCGTCACCATCACAAAACCTCCGTATATCGATGAACGTCGATACGAGTATGCGGGCATCTATCGATGACTGTCAATATCGATTATCATCGATGCATGGTTCAGTTACTCGAGGTCACCGATGTGTCCGCCGGCGTCGCCTGCTGCGCGCCGCTCGTGAAGGAGCCCCTCGGGCTGGAGGAGGCGGAGCAACTCGCAGCCCGGTTGAAGGCCCTCGCGGATCCGACCCGGCTGCGGCTGCTGTCGATCGTCGCGTCCAGCGCGGACCAGGAGGCGTGCGTGTGCGATCTGATCGACCCGGTCGGGTTGTCGCAGCCGACGGTGTCCCATCACCTCAAGGTGCTCACCACAGCCGGATTTCTGACCCGCTCCCAGCGAGGGACCTGGGCGTATTACCGTCTCGTGCGCGAATCGCTGGGCCAGGTGGCTGCAGTCCTCGAATCCGCATAGCCGAAGCAGCGCGACGGTCCGAGTCAGAGCACGGGGATACGAACGCGGGCGTTTCCGAGGATCCTGCGGTTTCCCTAACGCTGCCGAGACGTCTCAATCATGGGGTTCCGCAACCACGCCAGCGTGCATTGAGCTTCCGACAGCAGCGCGATGCCGGTAGTACGTGGCCTTTGACCAGCCGACCGTCTTGGCAGCCTCGACGACGCCGAGCCCCTCGTTCTCCATGAGGTGCTCAACCGTGCGCACGTGAAGTGCCACGGTCGCCGGCTCGGGAGCGGGTCGCCCGAACTTCACGCCCCGCGCGCGTGCCGCGTCGACGCCGGCCTGGACACGCTCCTGGATGAGCTCGCGCTCGTACTCGGCGAAGGTCGCCATCAGGTTGAGCATCAGGCGGCCCTCGCGGGTCGACGGGTCCATGCCGTCCGAAAGCGATCGCACCTGGACACCGCGCTCCGTGAGCCCGTGGACCGTGGTGATCACGTCGATCATCGACCTGCCGATTCGGTCGATGCGCCAGACGACGAGTTCATCGCCCCCGCGCAGTCGCATGTCCAATGCCGCCCAGCCGGGTCGCGACCGAGTGAGCTTCGCACCCGAGATCTGATCGGAATAGATGTGGCGCGCGTCGACGCCTGCATCCAACAGCGCCCGACGCTGCAGATCATCGCTCTGCTTGTCCGACGTCGACGTGCGCGTGTAGCCGTACCTCATCGCTCAGTCCGACTCGGGGGTGGCGCGCATGGCCTCGAGCCAGATCTCCATCGCCCGCCAGAGTCCGCTGTTCCTCTCCACGGGGAGATCCGCGACGACCGGAGCCTCGTCGTCTCGACCGTCGCGGTTGTAAAGGTAGATGTTCACGTCGAGCAGTTCTCCGCCAGCGCCAACGCTCGCCCCGGCGCTGACACGGAGATCGCTGGTGAGAAAGACTTCGAGCGTGGCGATGAAGATCATGCCGCGCTGATCGCGCAGCACCGACTCTTCGAAGTCGGCGGTGGTCGTGAGAAGACGGTCGAACTCGTCGAGGTGCGTCTGCAGAGTGATGTGGTTGTCGGTCATTGTTCTGTTCCAATCTCAGTTGAGTACGAAGCTGGCGATCGTCTCGCCGGCGTCCTGGCACATCCCAATGAACTTCTGGAGTTCGATCTCGGTGCTGCTGGTCGCGCTCTCGGTGCCGAGGACGAGGGCGCGGTCGGTGATGGCCACACGCTCGGTCGCGCCGCTGGTCAGCCGGAGGGGACTGTCGCCGTCCCAGGTGACCTGCCACTTGTCGCCCCTGTACGGCGCGATCGCTCCGGTGCCGCCGTCATCGAGCCGGCCCAGGCACGTGTAACGCATGTAGCTCAGCGAGCCGCCGTCCTGGTCGACGACCCAGCTCTCCAGGAGGGGGCTGAATGCCTGAACGGCGTGGAGGTACTGGACTCCGCTTTCGGGCGCGAGATCGACCTCTTCACCCGACGACTCGTCCTCCTCAGCGGCGTCACCGTCATTGACGTCCGCCGTGGACTCGGCATCGTCAGACACGTCCGCCTCCGCGGGAGAGTCCGGGGCGGCGGTGACCGTGACCGTCGGCACGGGCTCGGCAATCGGCGCGTCCCCCGGATAGGTGCATCCGGTGACGGCGACCGCCATCAGCGCGAGGCAGCCGCAGACTCCTGCGAGCATGTTCTTCGTCATCACTTCGTTCCCTTCTTCGTCTTCATCGAGTGCACGATCCCTGCGAAAAGCGTCGGGAAGCAGATCACACTCGCGAGGAGGCCGCCGGCAGCAAGGGCGACCCAGATGTTGCCGAACACGCCCAGAGAGAACTGGATGACGGTACGCAGCAGCACGAAAGCGATGCCGTAGCCGATCGCGAGGAGGACCAGACGCAGCAGTGAGCTGCGGTCGATCCATGCCTGGACCATCCCGACAATCGCCTTGAGCGCGCTCTTACCCTCCTCGATCCGCGCGTCGTCGCTCTTCGCGCTCGGCAACACGATGAAGCCATTGCGGAGCATCAGCTGCACGAGCATCGAGATCACCGCCGCAGTACCGGTGGCGGCGAGCTCGAGCATGCCGAACTGCGCCAGACCCCAGGCGAGCGAGACGAGAGCGCCGATCGCGAGGAAGGTTGCGAGCACGCGCCACACGTGCGCCCCCGAGTCGAAGTTGGTGTTGTGGATGTGGATGTCGGGGATCCGCGGGGATCCGCTGGCGGTGGTCATGACTGCTCTCCCTTGCTGATGATGCGGACGACCGAGTCGACCTTCGACGGGGTATGCGAACGGGTGGTCGTGGACGGCGCGCTGACGGCGGACGCGCGGCGGACCGCCGGGGCTCCCCAGCCCCAGGCGTACGCATACCAGCCGCCTAACAGGAGCCCGAGGGGGACCTGGATCTCCAGCCAGGAAATCCAGCCAGCGGCGTACCAATGCGACAGCACAGCCGGCGCGATCCGGCCCCCGGTGACGGTCTCGATGACGCCGGCCCAGGCGTGAATCGCCCAGAGGTCCCACCCGAGCGGTCGGCCGATCACGGCGAAGGCACCTGCGAGCGTTGCCGCCACCAGGTAGGGCCAGACACGGACGCGATACCGGTCGGCCGCGAGCTCCCATCCGCGGTAGGACACCCAGCCGATCAACCATGCCAGGCCAAACCAGACCGGCAAAACCCATCCGTAGACGAGTACCCACGCGACCAGACCCAACGCCGAGGTCGTCGCGTCCTCATGCCGCGTCCAGCGGTGAAACGAGCCCTTGGTCTCCGTCTCCGCGAATGCGGCGTCGCCCAGACCAGCGGTCGCGCGGTCCCGCTGACGTGCTCGACGCGCCAGGATCTCGGCACGCCGGGCAGCGCCCGCGCGGTCGAGCCAGCGCCGCCCCTTGATCCACGCGGAGCGCTCGGACTCGAAGCGTCCGCCCTCAGACATGACCGAGGTCCAGGCCGGGCACGGGCAGGATCGCCGCACGCGGCAGAGGGGTGACGGTCGTGCCGACGATGAAGCCGATGAAGAAGGCAGCACCGAGGACGACGAGAAGAATGATCGCGCCGAAGACAAGCTTCCACATGGGCGGTCCAATCCGAGATCGAGACGTCATCCCGGATATGGAGAGCAAGCGGACTCAGGCGTGAGCGCTCCGGTGCACTCCCAATCATGCTGGCACCCTTGAGATAAATCAAGACATCCAACATGATTTATGCATGCGGATTGACGTTGATGAGGTGTACGCCGCGCGGCTGACGCGGCTCGCCGAGGCCGCAGGTCTGTCCAGTGCACGATGGGTGCGCGGGGCAATACAGGCCGCGGACGAGGAACCGACGATCGCGAGTCGGATTGCCGATGCTGCTCCGGCATCAACTCACGGTGGGCACAGACCTGGTGCCGGACGCCCGCGGCGGGAAACCGCAACCGAAGGGTCCGACGATGCTATTCGACACAATCAAGGCGAAGGTCGCTGACCTCGTCTCCGAAGGTCCTCGGAGCGTAGGTGCTGATTTGCAGCGCGACGAGCGAACGCCGTTCGCCGGATTCGCGGTCGACGAGCAGACCGGGTACCCCACCGGTCTCGCACCCTGCGGGCCGCACTTGCTGGTGCTCGCCGGCTCGGGCGCGGGAAAGTCGCGTCGGGTGCTGGTCCCGCAGATCCTGACCTGGGACGGACCGGTATGCGCGGTGAGCGCCAAGAGCGATCTCGCGGAGATGTCGGCAGCCCATCGGGCGCACCGTGGCGGACCGCAGTATGTGATGGATCTGACGGGGCAAGCAGACTGGGACCAGCTGCCCGACGACATGATCCGTGTCGTTAACGACCCCTGTGCGCTGCTGGTGCCGGATGCCGATGGCTCCACGGATGACTCGGCGATGGACCTCGCCACGCTTCTCACGCAGGTGGGTACGTTGGGCATGGGCGGCGGCTCGGGTGGGGGAGGCGATTCCGCCTTCTGGATGACGCTCGCGCTTGGCACGCTGGCCTGTCTCATCCAGGCCGGTGGCTGGTACCCCGATCCCGCGACCGGTGAGCCGGTGTGGGGCGGCGGGATCGGATGGGTGCTTCAGGCAGCGCTCAACCCTGGAGCCGAGACCGACGCCGAGACCGACGAACTGGACCTGGAGACGCCGAGCTGGGACGTCGCCGCCCTGCGCGGTGAGCTGCTCGGCTCCAGTCACGTCGCCGAGATCGAGAGCACCAAGATGCTCGACCCGAAGCAGCGAGATTCGGTCGGGATCAACCTGCGCGTCGCGCTGTCGAGCTGGAAGAAGCGAGCGGTGCGAGGCGACGGCAGCGAGCAGCCCTTCACCCCGGCGCTGTTGGAGGACCCCGCGGCGACGCTGTACTTGGTCTCACCGTCCTCGGGTACGGCGGCGGGAGCTGCCGCGTCGGTGATCGAATCGATCGTCGCGCACTGGACGCTCAACGCCATCAAGCGCGGTCTGCCGAAGATCGCAATGGTTGTTGATGAGGCACCGCAGATCTGCCCGCTCCCGCGCCTGCGCGAGCACATTGGCCTCATGCGCTCCTACGGGTGCCACTTCACCGTCGCCGCGCAGCACTCGACGCAGTTCACGGCGCGCTTCGGTGAAGCCGAGAGCAAGGCGCTCCTCCAGGTGTTCCTCGGCACCGGAGTCCTCATCGGCGTCGGCGCGATCGAGAAGGACATCCTCGAGCAGGCCGCGTGGACGGAGCCGCCGACCGAGCGTCAGGTTGCGTCCTGGGATGCCTCAGGCCGGGAGAGCCGCTCCGCGGATCGCGTCGAGCTGCACGGTGCGGAGCTGCTGCCGCGCCACCAGGGCGAGGGGCGGCTCCTCGTGCGCGGCCGGAGGGGCTCGTTCGTGCGGCTGATCGACTACACGGAGATGCTCGCGTGATGATGTTGCCCGGCGCAATGGCGGTGTAGCGCGAGCGGAGCCATGTCAGTCGGCCTTCCTGCGCCGCTCTGCCTCCCAGGTGTCGAACAGTGCTCGAATCTCAGGCTCGGTGAGCGGGCGTGCCGTGCGCGTGACGTAGAAGTCGACGAAGCGGCGCACGTCGGATGAGTAGTACACGGGGCCGTCCGCTCCCATGGCGTGGGCCTTCATCATCATGTACTCGTGAAAGCGCCCCATGTGGTCGCCGAGCACGCCAGCGAGGAGGGCCTCCGAGTAGCCGAGCTCATGATCCGGCTCGGGGAGCGGATCGGAAGCGTGCGATGCCATAGCCTAATTCTCTCGATGTCGTCCGGTTCGCGGAAGGTCGGCGAGGGACCGAGCGGCTCAGCTCGAATGGTAGAGCCGCTCGGCCTCTCGTGACGACGTGCTCGCTACCTCTTGATATCGAGCTGCGGGCATCCCGGACGGTGGTGCACCTCGTCGTCCGTGAGATGGGTGCCCTCGTCGCAGTCGACGCAGAAACGCCAACCAGCTCCGCCGATGATGTACTGCCCGCCGATCCCGAGGGTCGCCACGTTCACATCCCCATGCCCTGCGGGCGGTTCGCGCCGCGATCCCTCAGACGCGCGTTCTGCCGCGCCTGAGCCTGCTGGCGCTGGGCGATGCGCTGCTGCGCCGCGGTCGGTGCCGGCTTCTGCCGCCCCTGCTTGTTCGTCTGCTGCTTCTCGTTCATCGTCGTGTTCTCCTTCGTCGTGGTCGCTTGCGCGCCCTCAACGCGCGCCGTGCGATGACGGTTCACCGCACGCGCCTGGCCCTGCTGCAACTCGCGCTGGACCTGCTGCATCTCCGGGGAGCTCCCGAACCGGCGCTCGGCCTGCTTCTGCCCGTCGAGCGCGATCGCCGTCCTGATCTTCCGCACTTCGCGCGGGTCGGTCTTCTGTTCTGCCATGTCCTCGTCCTCTCACCTGTCTTGCTGGAGCTACATCTCCATGCCCTGACTCTCGGTCTCCGTGGCCTTCTGGTTGTCCCTCCTCTGCCTCATCTGCTTGTCGAGGAGCCGCTGCTGTGCCGCCGTGCGCGACGTCGCAGCCGGCTCCGGGGCCTCGGTTCCGCGCATCGATCCAGGGCGCTCGCTGGACATCGTCGCTGCGCGGTCGTACTCGCCCGCACGGGTGAGCTCACGCGCCTTTGTGGAACGAGCCAGATGCGCCTGATAGTCATCAGTGCTATCCGAATCGCGCGCCAGCTCGAACTCCCGACGGCCGACCGCTTTCGCGGTCTCGCGACGCTCGAAGTGACTCGTAACCGCCGGGTGGAAGCGCACGCCGAGCTTGCCCTCGAGCGTGTCGCGCCCGATCCCGATCTGCGTCGCGCGGCGCTCGAACTCGGGATCGGGCAGCTCGCCGCGCTCGAAACGTCCCGCGTAGTCCTCGTCGAGCGCGATCAGCGCGTCCAATCGGGCCTGCGCTTTCGGATTCCGACCCCTCAGCTCGCGCAGACGAGACCGGAACTCCTCGGGTGCGACTTGGGTCTCTGCGGGCTCATGGGCCTCCTCAGCGCGGGTGATGAGGAGGCGACGCTTATCCTCGGCCGGTGCCTCTGCAGGCGCTGCAGTCTCCGACTTCGCCTGCGCCGTAGCGGCAGCAGCCTCGCGCTCGGCGCGCAGCCGCTCAAACTCGGCCTCGTCCTCACCACTGTCGCGCCACTCCTGCATCTGCTTCTTGGCTCGCTCCAGGGCGGACAACGGCTGCTCATGACCATCACCCGTCGACAGCTCAGCTGCCTGCTGCTCTCGCTCAGCCTGCGCCAACGCCTCGACGTCAGCCTTCAGCTGCTCGAGCTCCGCTTGCTCCTGAGCACTGAGCGGCTGACCGTCGACCTGTTCAATCGGCAACGGCTTACTGGGGCCAGTCTGCTGCCTGATCACGAGCGGCTTGAGCTCGAGACCCTGCGCCTTCCGGTCGAGCTGCTCACCAATCGTCGAGTACGTGAACCCGGGGCCGAGGGTGCCGCCCCGCACCGACCGCTTCCCCGTGGCGACGCGGTAGCGGTAGTCGTGGTTCTTGCCGGGCTTGCCGCGACGCAGACCGATCTCGTCGACGACGATGCCGCGCGATCGCATTTCGGCGACGAACGAGTCGTGGTCGACCACCGTTTCGTCCTGCAGGGCCTCTGCAACTTCGAGTCGGATACGGTTCTGACTGCTTTCCCTGCCGCGCTTCTGGTCCCAGTAGCTCTTCTGCCCATCGCGCTGCTGCGCGTCCATGTACTCCTGCGTGCCGACCCGCGCCAGCGACTGCCGAAGCCCGAGCTCCGGATGAGCGTCCAGGTGCTGCTCGAACGCCGCCCGGATGCTGTGAACGCGGGTGAGATCGCCGGCCATCTTCTTGCCCGCGGCGTAGTGGGCACCATCCAGCGTGAAGGCTTCGTAGATCGTGGCGTTGGAAGCGACATGAACGTGCACCAGGCCGGACTCGCCGTTGCGCTCCAGCCACCTCGACTCCTGCAGCCCCGGATACAGCGCATCGCGCGCGGCGTTCACGGCCGCCCAGAAGCGTTCGATGTCCTCGGGGTTCTCCGGATTCACGATGTCGGCGCTGGCCGCGTAGATCGTGTGTACCGCCTCGGACTCCTTGACCACGAGGTCGCCGGCCTCGATGCGCAGATGCGTGGGCGTCTCACCGGGACCTGCCAGGCGCTTCCGCCACCGCTTCCCATCGTGGTAGCGAACGTGTGTGCCTCGCTGTCCGCTGGCATGCATGCCGGTGTCGGGATCAACGCTCTCGTAGGTCGCCTTCTCCGTGCGTCGCGCGCCCTGCGTGCCGTGCTCCTCGCGGACGCGCTTCCACTCCGCGATCTGCATCTCGACATCATGTGAACAGTGACGCGTCGTCGCCAGAAGGTGCGGCTCCTGGCCCTCCTTGGTCGAGTCGCGATATCGCTGCAAGCTCGCAGCGGTGCGGCCAGTGAGCACCTTGACGGTGATGCCACCCGCTGTCGGCTCGCTCACGCCCGCCCTCGCATCTGTTCCACGAGGGCACGCACCACGGCACGCAGCGTGTCGTCGTCGCGCTCGGCGTCGGACTGCTCGGTGAGCCGCCGCTCGATGCCCTGGAGGGCGAGCACCAGCGACTCGATGTCGTCCTGAGATACCGGCGCGCCCTGTCGCGCACGCATTCCGAGCACGTTCGCCAGTTTCGCGATCTGATTGGTGTGGACGCCGATGCGCTGTCGCTGCAGCGCACGGTGCCCCCATGCATCGCTCAGATCACGGAGTGCATCTACGAGCGCCTGCATCGACTCCGCTCCCGCTTCGTCGGCCTCAAGCCGTGCGAGAAGACCGGCGACGAGGTCGCCGCGGTGCATGTCGTAGACCTTGGCAAGGAACCCGCCGCGCGACAGATCGAGCTTCGACCTGTCTTCGTCGAGCCGCTTGAGCCGCTCGGGCGTCATCGTGACGTAGACACCCTTCGCATCCGGCGAGAGCTTGCGCTTCGCCGACTGTGACGTGATCGCTGCACTCATGGAGACAGCACCCCCTGGATTCGATCCGTGCGATTACATGTGACAACTCACGGCTCGGAATGCCGGAGGACAATCGATCGCAGATCGATTCGGGTTACCTGCGATTATTGCACCCGTACCCCACATACCTCAAGGGGGTACGGGTAGTAGGCAAGCAGTCTGACTCCATATGTAGATCGGGCTGCGCCCGCCCGCGCTTCGCGCGATGAGTCAGGCTGCTTGCCTCGGTCGAGCTGACGCTCGTCCTCGGGAGAGGGGGCTTCGCCCCCTGGCTCGCTTCGCGAGCCACCCCCGAACACGCGCTCTGCACACGCGGTGTGAGAGAGGACCGTCGACGCTGCACCTGCGGTGACCGTAGCGGGAGCGGAGACACCGCCCACGGTCGCAGTAGGAGCGCAGAACGTGGCCATGCAGCAGCGCGCGCTCTCCATGGAATTCGGCTATCGCCGGACCTCCCCACCTCGCTGCGCTCGGAGGGGCCCCGCAGGTCCGGCGTCGCCAGAAGGCCGATGCGGCGACCGGTCCGGTCGCCTGAATACGACCTGATCCGGTGACCAGGCGAAATTGTCGGCGGCACCGTGACATAGGGCACCTGCACCCTGAGATGTCCTTCATGTGTCTCCGCGGAGACACCCGGGGGACATGTGGGAGGACGCAAGCCGCACAAGAAACGGCATGGCCCGCAGGTAGCCCCGAGTGTTCACGCAGAGACACCTCAACGTCCCTGAGGTGTCTCTGAGGTGTCTCCGGAGAACACGCGCTCCGCAGTGTCCCTCGAGTGCTTCCGAGGTGTCGCCCGTGTGTCCTTCAAGGGACTCCGACGTGTCCCTCGAGAGCGCTGGCTCAGCGGGGTCCGCAAGACGTCTCCGGGGTGTCCCCGAGGCGTCCCTCACGTGTCTCCTGGGTGTCGCCACTGTGCGAGCACGTAACGGCGTGCTTTGCAGTGTCCTCAGAGTGTCTCCGATGTGTCCTCTGCGCGCTCGAGCACGTTGCGGCGCTGATGCATCCGCATCCTGGCAGCCCGGCTCCGCCGGGTGCCTGCATGGAATCGGTCAGGATGAGGCGCGGGCGATCGGCCACCCGGTGGCTGCGCTGCCGGCGTGCGCGAGCACCTCGAGCACGAGCTGCAGCGTGGCGGGGTCGAGACCGGTGATCGCGTCGCCGAGGTCGACCGGGTGATCGCTGCTCGCGAGGCTGGAGGCGATGGCCAGCAGCCGTCGCTCACCGCCGCTGAGGTAGCCGCCCTCCAGCGCTGCCAGGTCCGCGTCGAACCAGACCCCGCCCGAGACGTGGCGGCGGACCCACGGCCCGTCGAGGAGCCGGCCGCGCGCGCCTTCGATCAGGAGCGCGACGGCGGCCTCCAGAGCGAGGTCGCCCTCGGCCCAGGCACGGAGCGCCGCGGCGCGGGGATCGAGGTTGGCCTTCACCGTGTGCCTCCGCGTCGACGCAGCATCTCAAGGCCGTCGGTACGCGCGATCACCGCTGCCACGTCAAACTGCCGGGTGAACTCGTCGAGGAAGTCCCTGATGCGCGGGTCGGCGAGCGGGTCGCCGTCGGCGGCCTTCGTCAGCTCGCGGGTGAATGCCTCGAACGAGAGGGGGGCAGTGGGGCGCTGCGCCTTGCGTCGGGTGCGACGGTTGCTCATCGGTCAGTCGTCCTCGGTCGTGTTCGTGTTCGTCGTCACACCGCGGCACTGATCCGCGTCGCGGACAGCTGCGTCCGCAGCAAGCGACCCTTGTCTCATGCCGGCCGCGACCCATGCCTCGTACACGTCGCGGCGCATCAGTCCGCGCACCTGTCGAGGGGCGGACTTCGGGAGGCCGCGCGGCGGCCCATAGTCCGAGTTCACCCACTGCCACTTACTCACCTCATCGATGTAGTGGTACTCGTCAAGCACCGGCTCCGAGGACGTCAGCCAGCTGCGGGTCGTGAGCTTCTGGTCGTCACTGCCGTCAGAGGTGGCGACCTGAGGCGTGACCCACACGTCCTGATCGAAGAGCGCCTTGATCTCCTTGGTGAAGGAGTTCGCACTCACAGGCTTCGAATCGGGGCGGTTGTCCTTCAGCCATGCGGCGTACAGGGCGCGCAGCATGGGGAAAGGCAGGACAGGCCGCTGGAACTCGGAGTGGTACTCGTCGAAGAAGGCGAGCACCGTGTTGGTCTCGCGTTTGTGTGCCCGGAGGGCGTCGCGTACAGAGGCCGGCTCCTCGAGCTCCCAGTACTTCGGGATCTCGACGAGCACCTTGTACGCCATGTATTCGAGGACCTCGGTGCGGCGCAGGTAGTCATCCTTGATGGCCTTGTTCTTCACGCCGTCCGGGAACCGCTGGGTCATCGGCACGATCGCCAGGCGGCGGTCCATCGACTCGGTCTTGTCCCGAAAATTAAGCGCGCCGTTGAGGGTCAGGATCGTGAAGATCGACGGCTTGTAGGTAATGACCGGCTTGTGCTTCCGGTCGATCCGGATCGGATCGTTGGTGATGATCGCCTTGAGGTCGCTGGCATCCTTGATGAACTCACCCACGGGGGTCTCATCGGGTGCGTTGAGATGAATGCCGATCAGCTGCTCCTTGCCGAACTGCGAGCCGTAGTCCTTGATCGGCACGCTCGCGCAGTTGCGCTCGCCCACCAGCGCGCGGACGTGCGCGAGGATCGTGCCCTTGCCGTTGGACCCGGACTCGGCGTGCAGCGACGGCATCTTCTGCCAGTCGTGTCGTGGACGGAGTGCCGCGCCGATCATCCTCATGAGGTACGCGCGGGTCCCTTCGTCGGGGATCGTCTCCTCCCAGAACTGCTCGAGGTCCCAGACGTTGCCGTTCTCCTCAGCAATGCGGGGAACCGGATGCTGCTTCTCGATCAGGCGTACGTCGCAGTTGCGGGCGAGGAACACGCGATCCGGGGAGAACTCGAAGCGCTCGCCGGACCGGTAGTCGAGGATGCAGTCGCGCATGACGACGAGATCGGGGTCCTGCATCTCGGTGACCTTCGCGGCATTCAGGCGGACCTGGCGCTCGAACTCCGCAAACCACTTCTCGCCGTGGCTGAAGTTGAACGCCTTCGCGAGCTCACCCAGCAGGCCCATGTCGGTGCGGCGGTAGAGCCCTTCGTACTCGCCCGCCTGCTGGTAGATTGCGAGGACGCCGAGGCCATCGTCCGAATTTGCCCCGCCTGGGGTGACCTCCGCGACATGGTGCAGGTGATGGACGACCAGCGCGACCTGGACCGGGTAGAGCGTCCTCGGCATCAGGTACTTCGGCTCGCCCTTCGGGATCTTGACGTTCTCTGCGCGCAGGACGCCCTGACAAGCAGAGAGCAAGACACGCTCGATCTGCGCAGGCGACGGCGGATTGGCCGGATCGATCGCGCTCAGGTAGGCGAGAGTCGTCCGTCGAAGGACCTCGTTGAGCGGAGCCACGTCGAGCTTGCCGGCAAAGTGCTTCTTGTTGGCAATGATCGCATCGATCAGCGGGCTGCTGCGCTTCGCAACCTTGTTGTCATCGCTGGGTGTCTGTGAAAAAATGGGCTTAGGCATCGGGCAGACCTCCGTCTAGGTCGTTCGTGTCGGGCCGTCGAGTTGCAGCTCGACGGCCCCGCTTCGTATTAGGGGGACGCGCGACGTCAGGTTGCGAGGAGGCGTCCGAGTTCGCGCTTCCGCTCGGCGGTCAGGCGCGGCCACGTCGACACGACCTGAGCCGCGAAGTTCGCAAGCCCGTCGTACTCAGGAGGTGCGACGACGGTGCGCTGCGGCATGGGAAGCAGATGCAGATTGGACTCACGGACGCCAATCGTGCCCCGCCCATCCAGGATCTCGACCGGGATGTCGTGCTCTCGAAGGTTGTGCCGGACAGTGTTCTTGTGTCCGTAGCCGCGCGAGCACAGCTCGTCGACGGTGAAGACCGTCTCATCAAATTTCGCCTTTGTGCGCTCGGCGATGGATACAGCAGGCATGCGAGGCTCCCTCGTGCAGTGTGTCGAGTGCGCTCTCATCGTGGAGCGGGGCCGGCTCGACGAGCGGCCCCTACACGGCCACGCGGTATCTCAACCGCGGAGCTGCACTATCGACGAAGATGCCGAGTCTGCCGACTCGTGCACCTCACCGCCGGGCGTCTCAGCTCCGGCGACTGCACTGGGTCCTGTCACCCATCCGCCGGTCAGCTACCGGTCGTGCGGTGGGATGACCCTTGCGGGCCATGCGACTATCGTAACATGGTGTTGCGATGAGCGCCAATAGGCGTCGCCAATATCGCGAGAATCTGTGTAATCCGCACTAAAATCTGCTCGTATGTAAGGGGATCCGGCATGACCTTCGCGACCGAGACCTTCGCCCGTCGCATCCGAGAGGAGCGCCAGCGCGCGGGTCTCAGTCAGGCTGCTGTCGCCGCGAGGCTCTCCGAGCTGGTCGGCAGGACGATCGACCACAGTGCCGTCGCGAGGTCCGAGAAGCACGAGCGGCCCGTCCGACTGGATGAAGCGGTGGCGCTGGCCGAGATCCTCGAGGTGCCGCTCACGTCGCTGCTCCGCGACCGCACCGCCGTCGACGAGCAGCTCGGGGAGCTGCAGCGCGATCTCGCGTTGGCCGAGTGGCAGTCGAGCACGGCGCGAGACGACTACGAGAGGGCGCAGGTCACGGTCAGCGCCATCCAGCGACGCATCGCCGAGCTCGAGGACGTCGACGAGGGCTGATCGGTGGTCTCGGCGAGGTGAGGCACTGAGGCACTCGACGCCATATAGTGCCCCACGTGCTGCCTCGCACATCATGCCTGGTCAGGTACTAGTTTCTGCGAGTTTGAGGCGCTGAGGCACTGGATTAGCCAGAAAGCCCACCGTGGAGATCTTTGTGGTGCTCCCAAGCGGGGCCAGCTGCGTGCGTTCCCGCCACGCATTAACTTCTTAGTTCTAGTGCCTCAGCGCCTCAAAGCATCCAAATATCGACCTTGACCTGCGGTAATGAGTGAGGCACTGGGTGAGGCATTGAGTGAGGGGTAGTGCCTCAGCGCCTCATCACCCCCTGCCGCCCTTCCTCCGGTCCAGCCCACAGCGAGCGCAGTCAGCCGCCCACGCCCACGCTTGCGCCCCGCCCTCATCGCTCGGCTCCACCACCTGCCCACCCTCACACGTCCTCGTCTCCGAGCCGATCCGGCGTCCCCGGCACGGCGGAGGGGCCGATCGCATGCCGCGCCCATCCATCACCTCCCACGCCGTCGGCGACGCGATCGCCCGCTACCGCGAGCTCCGCCAGCTCACCCGCGACGAACTGACCTACGCCCTGAGCGTCGTGGGCCACGACCTCGACGTCGACGACTTGCGCCCGATGGAGCAAGGCCGAGCCATCGTGACGGTCGACGACCTCGTCGCGATCGCCGTGGTCCTGGACGTCCCGCCCTTCGTCCTGCTCACCCACGGGCCCGCGGGCCTGCTCGCCGAGGAGTCCCTCGGCACCGGCGTGCCCGCGGGCGTCGACCAGCTCGAGCTGGTCGCCTGGGCGCAGGGCCGGACGGGCCTAGAGCGCCCCGCGCGGCTCTCTTGGGCGCAGGACCGCCTTGAGCGCCTGCGGATCCTCGCCGCACACCACCAGGAGCACGTGGAGGCCGCGCTGGCGGAGCAGGACGAGCTCGGGGAGCCTTTCATGGCCCAGGAGGCCGACGCCGTGCCCGTGCAACGCCTCCTGGAGCGCATCCAGCAGGGCGAGCACACCCTCCGCGAGGCCGACCGGGCCCTCGCCTACGCCGAGCACAGGCTCGACGCGCTGCAGGGTGCAGGCGGCGGGTCGCCCAAGGAGGTCGCGCCGTGAGCACCTGGCGCTACCTCCCTGTCTTCGTGGAGCGCGACGGCAGCCCCGAGTACTCGCGCTGCGAGGTCTACCTCGACGACGCGGGCCTGGTCGAGGCGTGGACCGAGAGCCATCAGATCGCCGCCTCCGGCGATAGCGCCGATGAACTGCGAGCCGACCTCGAGCACATGCGCGATGACCTCGCCACTTGGTAGCCCATCGCGTTCGCGTCGCTCGCGGTCGGGACGCGCCTGGAGCCCCGAGAGTCAGCGGTGCCAGACTGCTGATCGGACTGCGAGCGGCCTGCATGAGGCCCGCCGGCACGCCCGCCATCGAGGACAACCGACCTCATCCGCTTCCGTTCGAATGTCGGTGTGCCCGCCTAGTCTGGCGATACAGATGCTTGAAGCGCGAGAGAGGCCATGAGTTGAAGCTGAAGTCATTCCGGGTTCACCGGTACAAGAACGTGCTGGACTCGACGGAGGTGGCGGTCGAGATCGACGTGACGACGCTCGTCGGGATGAACGAGTCCGGGAAGTCGACGATGCTGGATGCGCTCTACCGGCTGAACCCCGTGTATGGCGACAGGTTCGTGGAGCTCGACGACTATCCGCGGTGGCGGCGCAGCCGCGACAGCCGAGCCGGAGACCTCCAGGCGATCACTCCGATCGAGGCGACGTTCACGCTCGACGGTGAGGATCTCCGAGTCCTCGCGGGGAAGCTCGGTGAGGGCGTCGTCGGCTCCGACACGGTGAGAGTCGGCCGCCGGTACGACGGTGAGGCCTGGGCTGAGGTCACCATCGACGAGCGCCGATTCCTTCAGGACGCGCTCGAGGGTCACCGGGACGCTGAGGAGCTCCTCGGATCGCACGCCACAGTTGCCTCTCTCAGGGATGCTCTCGCGGCCAGGGCCAAGGAAGAGGCCGCCGCTGCCGCGGCCGCTGCTGCGGAGACCACCGAGGTGTCGGGCGACTCTGAAGAAGAGCCGGCCGCGACGGACGACGAGGCGACGAGCATGACGACGGCGGACGTTCTGGCGCGCATCGCTGACAGGCTCGGTGCTTCTGGCGATCTCGCCACCATCGCAGAGGCGATCGTGCTCGCGTGCATGCCGAAGTTCTTCCTGTTCAGCGACTACCAGCGCCTCGACGGACGAGTGGACGTCGCGGAGCTCAGGACTCAGGTAGATGAGGAGCCGGGTGCATCAGCTAAGCAAACCGCGCGTGCACTGCTGAAGCTCGCCAACACCGACGTGAATGCGATGACGGACTCGAACTTCGAGGCCAGCACCGCCGAACTCGAGTCGGTCTCAAACGACTTGTCTCGCGAGATGAAGGAGTACTGGAGTACGAACCCCGAGCTGCGGATCAAGATCGTGACTGAGCCGGAGACGGTCTCGGATGGGCGGGGCCAACATAGCGTGGTCCGCTACCTGAACTTCCGAGTCGAGGACCGCAAACACGAGTTCACGAACAACTTCTCGCGCCGGTCCTCCGGGTACCGGTGGTTCTTCTCATTCCTCGCGGCGTTCAGTGAGTTCGAGAGCCGTGGCGGCGATGTCGTGATCCTCCTGGACGAGCCTGGCCTAACCCTCCATGCCAAGGCGCAGCGCGACTTCCTCCGATTCATCAACGAGCGGCTCGCTCCGGCAGGCCAGGTGATCTACACCACGCACTCGCCCTTCATGGTCGAGCAGATCGAGCGTGTGCGCGTTGTCGAGGACCGTGGTGACGACATTGGCTCGGTGACCTCGTCGGATGCTCTCGAGGTCGGGGAGGACAGTGCGTTCCCCCTGCAAGCTGCGCTGGGCTACGACCTCACGCAGAACCTGTTCATCGGCGAGCGGAACCTCCTCGTAGAGGGGCCATCCGACCTCGCATACTTGGACCTGGTCAGCCGTCGGCTGCGCGAGCTTGGGCGCGAGGGCGTCGACGAACGCTGGCGGATCCTGCCGGCAGGCGGGTCGTCCAATGTCCCCGCATTCGTGTCCCTGCTCGGGCGGAAGGTGTCCGTCACCGTCCTCCTCGACTCCGGGACTGAAGGCGGCGGGAAGGTCGAGGCCGCAATGAACGCGAACAAGATCGACGGCGGTCGGATAGTGCTCGTCAGCGCCGTGCTGGAGCAGAAGCACGCGGACATCGAGGACCTCTTCACCGAAGAGGACTACGTGAAGCTGTACAACGCCGCGTTCGGTAAGTCCATTCGGGCCGAGGACCTGCCAAACCACCACGAGCGCATCCTGAAGCGGCTGGAAGGCTTGGGCGAGCCCAAGTTCGACCACTGGCGTCCCGCTGCCGTCCTGCTGCGCGACCCGTCGCGAGTTGAACAGCTCTCGGAGGCGACTCTGGCCAACTTCGAGGCGCTCGCGACGAAGATTAACTCCACTCATTCGTGATTACGGACGCTCAGCATGTCAAGCGGAGAGGCATCTGAAAAACCGCGACTCAAATCGTGCCTTGTGCCCCGGGATTCGGTGTCGGTACGTGTCGCTAGGGTGACTCCCACAGCTGCCAGCGTCACGCGCTGACAACGTCGCAGAGGGGACGGCATGATCGATTGGTGGGCAAGCTTCGCGGACGAGTGGACGTGGTCGAGTCCGGCAAATGTTCTGGGAACTGCAAGCATTCTGGTGACGGCGCTCATTCCGCTGTTCCTTTGGCGTCTCGGAGTCAAACAGGCTAAGCGGGACGGCGAGCTCAGGGCGCAACAGGTTTCGATCCTCGAGCGTCAGGAGCGTATCTTGCAGCGCCAGCGACGTGACGCGTTGTTGTCCATCGTCGACGACTCCAGCGATGCGACGCACTTGGAACTTCTCTGGGAGGAGGTCGCCGAGTATTCAGGTAGAGATCGTGTGTTGCTGCAGGCTACCTTCCGCGCGAATGTGGCGGTGTCACTGCCGGGAGACCATCTGGGAATCAGGGTTGCGGACCAACTGGACTCGGTCGCTGTAGCCCAGTACGTGGCGGGACTCGAACGCAGATACGCATCAGCACACCGCGGCCCTCGCAGGTTCGATGGACTCTTAGCGTTCCTCGAACACGCAAGGACGCGGAACCTGGACGTTGACATCTCGGCGATCGTCACGCTTGTCACTGGAAAAGCGGCCGAGATCCAGCGACCCGGACACGGCTTCTATCGTGAGCTGGTGAATCTTCTGCCGGAAGCTGCCGGCGGTCTCCTGCACCGCGTCGAAGATATCGACTACCTCATAGCAGGAGGCACACGTCTTAACGTGCTTACTGGCGTCCTCCTCGGGATCAAAGACGCCGAACTGAACAGAGCACCAGGCAGACGGCCGCCTCTCGTTACGGCTGTATCGACGCTCCGGAGCGGCGTCCCCTCTGCACTTGCGCAACTACTTCACCGAGACAATCTGAGGTCGCTAGACCGGTGGTCGCTTGAAGGTTCGACAGAGCCCGTGTCGGCGACCATCGCCTGGCTCATCAGGGTCGTAGGCTGGCTGGCTGACGGCGATTCGCACCTTGCGATGCGGATGGTGGAGAACTTGGCCCCAGCGATCCGCTCTATACCCGACGGGGATCGCGGCTGGGGAATTGACGACCGCGATGTTCGCCAAGGCTTTGCGTGGATTCGCGAGAAGCAACCTGGGCTCTGGAGCAACTACGGCGATGAATTGATGGCCGCGGCGAGCAGCATCGGGAAATGGCGCGAGGCATGGGCATAGTCACGCAGCCTGCCGCCGCGATTCTGACGCCTCTCGCCGTCCGCCGCTCGTACCCACAACCATCACAGCACGAAGCTGCTGGAACTGGTCGTCGGCCAGTGGGGGAGCCAGGGCGGCGATGCGCCGAGCCCAGTCCTTGACGGACTCCTCGGTGGTGGATTTTGCGGCGACTGCCGACATGCGCGGGCTCCTCATAGTGAGGAGTGCTTCGTGCGGCGACCCCGCGGCTAAGACTTCGCGAGGCGGGCATGTCTCCGCCTCAGCCAACCGCCCACGTCGGAGCGGCGACACTCGTGTTCAGATATGGCTCCATTTTACCGAGAGAGCGCAGACACAACCATGGACACAGCTACTTCCACGCGAACTCGACCCGTTCGCGGTTGACCCCCTTCTTGCCGCGCCAGCCCTTGCCGACCGGCTTGATCCGTGGCGTCACAAGGAGCCGGATGACCTGACGGCGCTCGACGATGGACAACTCCTGCCAGCGGGCCTCGACGTCGTCTGCGCCGGCAAGCTCGATGATCAGAGGATCGGTCCTCGCCAACGCCTCGAGCTGCTTCTGCGCCGCATCGATCTGCGGCAGGATAAGCGCGCGCTGCTCCGTGAGCATACCCAGGTCCTTGTCCTTCGCCGCCTGCTTCGCAACGTCGTCCAGCCAGGCCTTGTGCGCGCGGATCTCCTCGAGTAGCGCCTCACGCTGCTCGTCCACGCCCTCGTCCTCCTGGCCCACGCGTGCGAGGAAGTCTGGGCGCTGGAGGCGGGCGAGCACGACCTCGGTCACCAGGAGGTCCAGATGCTCCTCGCGCATCGCAACATGGAAGCCCGTCTTGCCCGGAGTGCCATGGCAGAGATAGGCGTTGTAGTGGCGGCGGGGGAGCTTCTCTCTGGTCTCCTTGTCGTACTGCTGCTTCCCAGCGTTCTGCTTCCCAATGCGGGTCCCGGACCCGCAGACGGCGCATTCAGCGATGCCGCCGAGCAGGTGCTTTGCCGGCCACGTGTTTGCCCCTTGCTGACTACGTCCAGCCATGACCGCCTGCAGTCGGTGCCAGGCTTCCGGTTCGATAAGTGGTGGCCAGATAGCTTGGACGTCCTCGAGGATCTTGCCCTGATGCTGGCGCAGACCCGCGTACGCCGGCATCGACAGCATCTGCTTCACCGCCGGGGGAGTCCAGCCCAGCACCTCCCGGCGCGAGGTGAAAGCGCGCCGTCGGGGCGGGATTCCCCGGGCATTGAAGTCCTTGGCGATGGCGTAGTAGGCTTCGCCGGCCAGTACTCGCCGCGCAGCCTCCCGAACGACCGGTCCGTGCTCGGGGTGCTCGATGACACCGACCAGCTGCCCGGTCGAATGATCGTAGACGCGCTCGTAACCATAGATCTGCTTCCCGTGCGGTCGCCCCTTGAGCGCGTTGGCTCGCATGTCCCGTCTCAGGCGCTCGCTCGTCTTGTCGCTCTCGTACTCTGCGTCAGACGCATCCTCTCGAAGGGAGCGACGATCGCGGGCGTTCGTTGGATCGTAGACGCGCCCATGTGTCAGCACCCAGATGCGGACATCGCGTTCGGCGCACAGCTCGATGAGGTCGAGCCACTCGCCGGTTCTGCGTGAGCCGCGACTCGACTCCCAGATGCCGAGCATGTCCGCACTGAAGCGGTCTTCTTCCAGATCAGCCATCAACTCCGCGAAGCCCTCGCGCGTCTTGCGGGCGTACCGGCTCGCGCTACGGTCCGTGTCCCGGTAGGGGTGAGGGTGAAGCACCCAACCCTGCCGTTGTGCGCCCTCGACCATCTCATCGTGCTGTTGGTTGGGGCTCTTACCGGTGCCGGACCGGTCCTGCGATACACGTAGGTACTCCCGTACGACGAGATGCTTCATGCATTCAATTTTACCCACCTCATAGACAGACAGTCTCTGGAGCGAACTGCGCGATCGTCGTGGCCGCCGCGTTCTGGTTCGTGGCGCTGTGCCGAGGGGGAAGAACGGTGCGCGTCATCACGGCGGCCGCCTCGCTCGCGGCGTTCATCGTCCTCGTGACCCCCGAGCCGAGCGTTATCAGGGCGGGGACGATGGCGGGCCTGGCCATGCTGGCCGTGCTGCTCGGGCGGCCGAGTGCGGGGACGAGCGTGCTGTGCCTGGCGGTGACCGCGATCCTGATCGCCGACCCCTGGCTCGCGGCGACGCCGGGGTTCGCGCTCTCGGCAGCCTCGACGGGCGCGCTGATCCTGCTCGCCCCCCGCCTCGCCGGTGGGCTCGAGCGATGGATGCCGGCATCCGTCGCTCTTGCGATCGCCGTTCCGCTCGCCGCTCAGCTGGTCTGCGGCCCGATCGTGGCGCTGTTCTCCGAACAGCAGTCCCTGATCGGCATCGTCGCCAACCTGCTCGCCGCCCCGGCTGCGCCGATCGTGACCGTCGTTGGCCTTCTGGCGTGTCTTGCCGCACCTGTGCCCATGCTCGCCGATCTGCTCGCCGCCTCGGCGTGGCTGCCTGCGGCGTGGATAGCGACGACAGCGTCGGTCACGGCCGACCTGCCCGGCGCCAGGATGCTTGTCGTCCCTGGCATCGCGACGGCATCCGTGGTGCTGGTGCTGGGCATCGCGCTCGGCGCGATCCTCTGGCGCAGCAGAGCGGGACGACGCGCACCGGCGCTCGTCCTTCGGACCGCCGCGACGCTGCTGATCGTCGCCACGGCAGTCGCCGGCGCGCGGATGCTGTTGACCGGCCCGCTCGCGGTCTCGGCGACGCCGGAGGGATGGTCGATCGCAGCCTGCGACGTCGGACAGGGCGATGCGCTCGTCGTGAGATCGGAGGGCAGCACCGCCGTCATCGATACGGGTCCTGAGCCGGAGCTGCTCGAGGCGTGCCTCTCCTCGCTGGGCGTAGACAGAGTCGACATGCTCGTCCTCACGCACTTCGACCTCGACCATGCCGGCGGGGCGCAGGCGCTCATCGGGCGTGTGGCCCTCGTCCTGCACGGCCCTGCCGGCGGGCGGGAGGATGACGACCTGCTGACGGCGTTCGCCGAGGATGGCGCGGAGATCGTGCCGGCTGCCGCGGGTCAGCACGGGATGCTCGGAGAGGCGCGATGGCGTGTGCTCTGGCCGAGGCCGCAGCAGAGTGCGTTCCCGCCCGGCAACGATGCGAGCGTCGTGATCGACGTCGACGGGGGCGGCGTTCCCCGCGCACTCTTCCTGGGTGACCTGTCCGCAGCGCCGCAGCAGCTGCTCGCGGCCTCCGGCACGCTGAGACCGCCCTATGCCGTGGTCAAGGTCGCCCATCATGGCAGCGCCGACCAGGATCCACGGCTCTACGCCCTCGCACGGGCGTCCGCCGCGATCTTCAGCGCAGGGACGGGCAATGACTACGGGCACCCGAGGGCGGAGTCTCTGGCGCTTCTGGAGGCCTCCGGTGCGGTGGTACTCCGCACCGACCTGCAGGGACGGATCCTTCTCGGGATTCAGGACGGACGCCTGACGGCGTGGACCGAGCGCGAGACCGAGCCACCGGGATCGGACGGTGACGGAGGCCCCGGGTAGGCTGAAGGACATGGCTGCTGCTCGAACTCCCGCGAAGAAGCCTGCGGCGAAGATCGCGCAGGTGTCGTGGCGGGAGCCGCGACCGGCGCCGATCGTGCTCGTCTCCGGGCCGGAGGAGGTCTGCGCCGAGCGGGCGATCGCGGGAGTACGCGACTACCTGCGCGCCGAGGATCCCGCCCTCGAGGTCAGCGACGTCCGGGCAGATGACTACGCTCCGGGAACGCTGCTCTCACTGACGTCGCCGTCGCTCTTCGGAGAGCCGCGGCTGGTCCGTGTCGCCGGGGTGGAGAAGTGCTCGGACGCCTTCCTCCAGGAAGCGGTCGCCTATCTGGAGAACCCTCAGGAGGGCGCCACCGTCATCCTGCGCCACACCGGCGCGAGTGTGCGCGGAAAGAAGCTCCTCGATGCCGTCCGCGCTGGAAACGGGGGCGGTATCGAGATCGCCTGCCCCGCCGTCAAGCGCGATGGCGACCGTGTCGATTTCGCCGCCGGCGAGTTCAAGGCGGCAGGGCGGCGGATCCAGCCGCAGGCACTGCGCGCTCTCGTCTCGGCGTTCGCGGATGATCTGACCGAGCTCGCCGCCGCCTGCCAGCAGCTCATCAACGACGTCCAGGGCGATGTGACCGAGGCCGTCGTCACGAAGTACTACGGGGGTCGCGTCGAGGTCTCGGCCTTCGTCGTCGCCGATACCGCCATCGCCGGTCGCTACGGAGAGGCTCTGGTCGCGCTCCGGCACGCGTTGTCCTCCGGGGCCGACCCTGTTCCGCTCGTCGCGGCGTTCGCGATGAAGCTCAGGACCATGGCGAGGGTCGCCGGTGTCCGGGGCTCGAGCCGGGATATCGCTGCTCGGCTGGGAATGAAGGACTGGCAGGTCGACAGGGCCAGACGTGACCTCGCGGGCTGGAACGAGCGCTCGCTCGGCCTCGCCATCCAGGCGACGGCCAGGGCGGATGCCGAGGTCAAGGGCGCTGCACGCGATCCCATCTTCGCTCTGGAACGCATGGTCACCGTGATCGCGACCAGGGAGCCTTTCACGGCCTGAGGTCCCGGGGGGATGCCAGGCCCGGGCATTCAGCTCCGGCAGAAACGACGAAGGCCCGCCCCTTGCGGGACGGGCCTGTCGAAGACAGCGGCTCAGAGAGCGGCGACCTGCTTCGCGATGGAGGACTTGCGGTTCGCAGCCTGGTTCTCGTGGATAACGCCCTTGCTGACGGCCTTGTCGAGCTTCTTGGTCGCGGTCTTCAGCGCGGTCTGCGCGGCGGCCTTGTCGCCGGCGGCGATGGCCTCGCGGGTCTTGCGGACAGCAGTCTTGAGCTCGGACTTGACGGCCTTGTTGCGCGCCGTAGCCTTCTCGTTGGTCTTGATTCGCTTGATCTGCGACTTGATGTTTGCCACGTGTGGAAGCTTTCGTTCAGAGTTGGATGGAAGTGCCGTGAGCAGTAGAGGGGCTGCTTTCCGGCGGTCGTGAGGGAAATCCCACACGCAAGCCAAGAATCAAGCTTACCAGGTCTCGCGGAATGTCCGTGCCCAGCCCCTGCCTCGGCGATACTCTGAGCCGACGGGGGAGACGCGAAGGAGCGCGGGATGGGAACGATGGACGTCGCGAACGGGCATGCGCGCGTCGGCAGACGGTGGATGCTGCTGTTCACCGTGGCCTGGCTCGCGATCTGGACCGTGCAGCTGACGCCGGTGCAATTGCTGCTCCCGCTTCAACTGGACACTTCGGACGACGAGGGCGCCTGGGTCGAAGGCGTGATGTGGTCGGGCCTCGTGCTCTCCGTCGGCGGATTGGCAGGCATACTCGCTGGACCGCTCGCCGGCTATCTCTCCGACCGCACGCGTTCGCGCTGGGGCAGACGCCGTCCGTGGGCCATCGGCGGAGCATTGGTCACCGCTGCCGCGCTCATCGCCACGGGGCTCGCAAATGGCCCGATCGCGATCGGTGCGGCGTGGGTCGGGGTGTGGATCGGACTCGCGGCGCTGTCGGCCGCGTTGACGGCCATGATCGCCGATCAACTCGACCAGCAGCGCGGCACGGCGTCGGCCGTGGTGAGCTCGGCGCAGGCCGTGGGCATCGTCCTCGGCGTGGGAACGGTCGTGCTGCTGGGCCTCGGAGTCCTCGACAGCTACCTCTTGCTCGCCGCGTTCATCGCGGTCGTCGGCAGCGGCACGGCCGTGCTGCTCCCGGATCCGCTCCCGGACGGACGAGGAGAACCCGCAGCACGATCAGGGCGCGGCGCGCTGCAGAGCCCGGACTTCCGGCGCCTCCTCGGCGGTCGGCTGCTTGTCAACATCGGCAACGCGCTGGGCACGGCGCTGCTGCTGTTCTTCCTGATGCACGGCATCGGCTCGGCGACCGCGGAGGACGACCTCCTGCTGCTCATCGTGATCTACACGGTGTTCGTCGTCGCCGCGTCGATCCTCACCGGTGCGCTGTCCGATCGGCGGCGGGTGCGCAAGCCGTACGTCGTCGCGGCGGCGATCGTCCAGGCGCTCTCTGCGCTGCTGATCCTCACCGCTCCGACCTTCGTCGGGACGGCGATCGCCGCAGCGATCATGGGCGCAGGGTACGGCGCCTACATGGCCGTGAGCCTCGCGTGGGCGACAGATCTGCTCCCTGACGATGCGGACAACGCCAGGGACCTCGGCATCATGAACGTCTCGGCGAACCTCGGGCAGCTCATCGGGCCGCTCCTCGGCGCGGGCCTGGTCGCCCTCGTCGGCGGTTTCTGGCTGCTGTTCCTCGCCGCGGGCATCTTCTCCGTGGCGGGTGCGGTCATGACGCAGTGGACGCGAGAGTCGCGATCGCCACATCCAGCAGGGCATTGAAGACGCGAGGACGCATCGCGGTCACGAGATGCGAGGTGCGCGGCACGACGATCAGCTCCGACTGCGGCGTCAGGCTCTGGAAAAGCCGTTCCTGGAGTCGGAGCTGATCGAACTGGCCGTTGATCCACCACGTCGGCATCCGTAGGCGGGGCAGAGCCGAGGCGAGGTCGAGCCCCGCGAGGCTGGCCAGCGCCACGTCCTGAGCATCCAGGGCATAGCCGCCGGCGGAGAAGTCGGCGCGCGTCTCCACGGGCAGCGTTGCGGCCAGCACCTGCGCGCTCAGCCAAAGACCGCGGTCGGGGAGCCCGTCGAAACGGCGCGCGAGGAATCGGTAGGAGGAGAGACCTGCGCCGCGGGGGAGCGCGGTGCAGGATGCGCCGATGAACCCCGCCACGGGCGGAGCATCCGCCTGTCCCGCATAGGCGACGCTGAGCAGCCCGCCCATGGAGTGGCCGACCAGGAGCACGGGCGCCGATTCGGCGGCCGACCGCACGGCCTCGTCGATGGTCTCCATCGCGGCGGGGAGGGTGAAGACTTCGTCCATTCGTGAGCCGTGGCCGGGAAGGTCGACCGCTTCGGCGTGCACGCCGCGCGCGGCGAGGTGCTCGAGCTGCGCCCGCCACATCGTCTTGGACGTGCGGATGCCGTGCACGAGGACGACGCGGGGCTTCACGTGCCCAGCATAAGGAAAGCGGGGCCGGTGCTCGCGCACCGACCCCGCCTGACGTTCACTGCGACGAGCGCAGCGACCGGGTTACTTCTCCCAGCCGACGTTCTCGACCGGCTGGACGCCGAAGCCGTCCAGGCCGACGTACGGCTCGGGGGTGAGGTTGGCAAGACCCGTCTTCACAGCCGAGATCGACGGACCGTTGTACAGCGGGATGATGCCCCAGTCCTGGAAGATCTCCGCCTCGAGCTTCATGGCCGCAGCCGTCTGCTCGTCCGCGGTCGGAAGCGACTCGACCTCGGTGTGGATGCGCTCATCCATCTCCGGGGTCTGAACGCCCGAGAGGTTCAGGCCCATGTCCATGCAGTACAGCTGGCAGAACCAGGCGGCACCGAACGGGTCGGAGGAGGTGAAGCGGAGGCCCGAGACATCCCAGTTCATGTTGTTGTAGTCGTCCGAGAAGTCGGTCGACGGGCGGATGTCGATCTGAAGGTCGATACCGACGTCCTTCATCTGCGCCTGCAGAGCCTTCGCGAGGGCCTCCTGCGTCGGGTCGTCGCTCCACACCGGGTAGACAACGGAGAGCTTCTCGCCGTCCTTCTCGCGGATGCCGTCCTCGCCCTCGGTCCAGCCGGCCTCGTCGAGCAGGGCCTTGGAGTCGTCGGGGTTGAACTCCCAGCCGGCCTCTTCGAGGGCGTTGCTGTAGCCGGGCTGGAACGGGAAGAGCGTCAGGGATCCCGCCGGAGCCTCGGTGTAGTCGAGGCCGTTCCAGGCGATCTCCTTCTGCTGCTCGATGTTGATCGCCTTGAAGAACGCCTCGCGGACCTTGATGTCCGAGAACTGCGGCTTCGTCGAGTCGACCTGGATCAGCGTGTTCGCGGTCTGCGTGGAGCGGTAGATGGTGATGCCATCCATGTCCTTGACCTGCTCGAGGCGGTCCTTCGTGCCGACGCCGACCGAGTCGATCTCGTCAGCCTTGAAGGCGTTGATCGAGGCAGCGGCGTCCATGCCCTGGAAGGAGACCTTGTCGAGCAGCGGAGCGTCGCCCCACCACTGCTCGTTCGGGACGAACGAGACGTAGTCGGTGTTCGCGTCGAACTCGTCGATCTTGTACGGGCCGGCACCCCACTCGGGGTGCGGGTTGTCGATCATCGCCGTGTTGAAGGTCTCGGGGTCGGCGAGCGCGGGGTGGATGATGCCCGTCAGGAACGGCATCTCGGGCCAGGCGAAGATGCCGTCGAAGGTGACGATGGCGGTCTTCGGGGTGTCGCCCTGCTCGACCGAGGCGATCTGCTTGTAGCCGTCGGTCGCGTTCGGGTTGAAGCCCTCTTCGATGGAGCGGTTGGCCTTCCACGTGGCGTCGATGGCGGTCCAGTCCATGTCGGTGCCGTCGTTCCAGTGCGCGTCCGCCGTGAAGGTGAACGTGATCTGGGTGTTGCCGTCGACCTCTGCGATGTCCCAGGCGTCGAGGTACGCGTCGTGCTTGTAGGGCGTGCCGTCGTCCTTCTGCAGGAGGATCTGCGGCATGTACCACGCGGCCACGCGTGCCGTGTCGGAGGACGCGTCGCCGTTGAACGAGTTCAGCTGCTCCGGGATCTCGTTGATCGGGAAACGGACCTCGCCGCCCTCCTGGAGTGCGTCGCGCTCCTGCGGGTTGTAGTCCGCGAACGCGGTCTCGACCGCTTCGCCGTCGCCCTCGTTGCCGCCGCCGTTGCCGGTGTCGGTCGCGCAGCCCGCGAGAACGAGTGCGAGGGCTCCGCTGAACGCGATCGCCCCCATCAGCTTGTGCTGCTTCATGGTGCTCCTTTCGCCTGTAGGCGTGTTCGCCTGTCGGCGTGTCATACCGGAAGAATAGTTCGCTCGGTGGACGAATACCCGCCCTGTGAGTGAAGAGCGCCTAACTGTTATCGGACAGTGACCGAGCGTTACCTCGGGGTAACACGGCGGTCTCCGCCACGCCGAAGAGCGGCCGATCGACAAGGCGATGGCCGCTCTTCGGGACACGCACGGATCAGGCCGTGGCGGACTCCGCAGTCAGGCTCTCCGGGTCGAAGACGACGCGCTGGCGGGTGCGCTCGATGTCGGGATCCGGCACCGGGATCGCGGAGAGGAGCGCCTTGGTGTACGGATGCTTCGGGTTGTCGAAGACCTCGTCGACGTCGCCGTGCTCGACGAACTCGCCGAGATACATCACGGCCACCCGGTCGGCGATGTGACGCACGACCGAGAGATCGTGGGCGACGAAGAGGTACGACAGCCCGAGCTTGACCTTCAGGTCGTCGAGCAGGTTGATGACACCGGCCTGGATGGAGACATCCAGCGCGGAGACCGGCTCGTCGAGGACGATGATCTTCGGGTTCGTCGACAGCGCGCGGGCGATGCCGATGCGCTGGCGCTGGCCGCCGGAGAACGCGCCGGGGAAGCGGTCGATGTGGGCGGGGTTGAGGCCCACCAGGTCCATCAGCTCCCTGACGCGGCGGTGGACCTCGTCCTTCTTCGTCCCGATCGCGTTCAGCGGCTCCGCGATGATGTCGGCCACCGTCATGCGGGGGTCGAGAGCGCCCATCGGGTCCTGGAAGACGATCTGGATGTCGCGGCGCAGCTCGCGCTCGAGCCGGTGGTTGGTGATGTCGTTGACGCTCGTGCCGTTGATGACGATGTCGCCGTCGTGCTGCTTCACGAGATCCATGATCTGCAGCAGCGTCGTCGTCTTGCCGGACCCCGACTCGCCGACGATGGCCATCGTCTCGCCCTCGCGGACGTCGAAGGTCACGCCCTTCACCGCGTGGACCTCGCCGACCTTGCGCTTGAAGAAGGCCCCCTTCATGAGTGGGAAGGTCTTCGTCATGTTCTGGACGTCGAGGGTGACCTTGCGCTGCTCGCGAGGCGTGCGGGTCAGAGCGCTCTCGGGCGCCTCACGGACGGGGTACACCGGCTGACCGTCGATCAGGCCGTCCATGCCGATCTCGTGGGAACGGATGCACGCGGCCTGGTGCGGCGCTCCGGATGCCGACGCCACGTCAGCAAGCGGCGGCTCGCCCTCGCGGCAGGCGCTGATCGCGATTGGGCAGCGATCGGCGAACGGGCACGCGTCCGGCAGGTTGATCAGCAGGGGCGGATTGCCCTTGATCGGAGTGAGCGGCTCCTTCTCCTTCTTGTCCACGCGCGGGATCGCGCCGAGGAGTCCGATCGAGTACGGCATGCGCGTGTGGTGGAACAGCTCGCGGGCCTCCGCGTGCTCCACCGGCTTGCCGGCGTACATCACCAGGACGTCGTCCGCCATGCGCGCGACGACACCCATGTCGTGGGTGATCATCACGGTCGCCGCGCCGGTCTCCTGCTGCGCCTTCTCGATGAGGTCGAGGATCTGCGCCTGGATGGTGACGTCGAGCGCGGTCGTCGGCTCGTCGGCGATGATCAGCTTGGGGTTGTTGGCCATCGCGATCGCGATCACGACACGCTGGCGCATTCCGCCGGAGAACTCGTGCGGGAAGGCCTTCATGCGCTTCTCGGGCTGGGTGATGCCGACGAGCTGGAGCAGCTCGATCGAGCGGTCCCACGCCTGCTTCTTCGACATCCCGCGGTGGATCGTCAGTGCTTCGATGAGCTGGTCGCCGATCGTGTACACCGGGGTCAGCGAGGTGAGCGGATCCTGGAAGATCATCGCGAGGCCGTTGCCGCGGATGACGGACATCTGCCTGTCGTTCTTGCCGAGCAGCTCCTGCCCGTCATAGATGATCGAGCCGGTGACCTTGGCGTTCTCGTCGAGCAGGCCCATGATCGCCAGAGAGGTCACGGACTTACCCGAGCCGGACTCGCCGACGATGCCGAGCGTCTTGCCGGCCTCCAGGTCGAAGGAGACGCCGCGGACGGCATCCACACGGCCTGCCTCGGAGGCGAAGCTGACCTTGAGGTCGCGGACGGAGAGAATGGTGCTCATGCGCGGCCTCCTGCCGCCGAGGTGGGATCGAGCGCGTCGCGCAGACCGTCGGCGACGAGCGCCATGGAGACGGTGAGCAGCGTGAGGGCCGCTGCGGGGAAGTAGAACAGCCACGGCGCGCTGGTGATGGTGTTCGCGCCGGACCCGATGAGGGAGCCGAGCGAGACGTCGGGGATCTTCACGCCGAAGCCGATGAACGACAGGCCGGTCTCGGCCATGACGGCGTTGACGATGCCGAGGGTGAAGTTGATGACCAGAAGCGATCCGATGTTCGGCAGCAGGTGGCGCACGACGATCGTCATGCCGCGCACTCCCATGTAGCGGGAGGCGTGCACGTACTCGCGCTCGCGCAGCGAGAGCGCCGTCGTCCAGATCACGCGGGCGGGGAAGTACCATCCCACGACGAAGATCATGATGAGGGCGATCACGCGCCAGTCGCCGCCGGAGCGGTTCGAGAGCAGCGAGAGGATGAGGAAGCTGGGGATCACCATCATGAAGTGGATGACCGCCAGCGAGATCTTCTCGGTCCAGCCGCCGAAATAAGCGGCCGCGGTGCCGACCAGCGCGGAGATGATCGTCGTTCCGAGCGAGACCGTCACCGCGATCATGAGCGAGCGCTGGAGGCCGATCGCCACCTGGGCGAAGGTGTCGTTGCCCGACGGCGTGGTGCCGAACCAGTGATCGGCGGACGGCGGCGTCCCGAGGTTGAGGAAGTCGAGCTCGACGTGGTCGTAACGCGCCACGAGGGGGCCGATCACAGCGAACAGGACAAGGGCGATGAAGATGAAGATGCCGGCGACGGCGGGCTTGTTGCGCATGAAGCGCCGGGTGTAGAGCGTCCACTTGGACAGCGGCTTGGCTGCTTCCGTCGCGCCGTTCGTGGTCGGCTGGTCGATTGCTTCGATGGTCATGATCAGCTAACCCTCACTCGTGGGTCGAGGACGACGACCGCGACGTCGGAGAGGATCGCTCCGATCGCGGTCAGCAGGCCGGCGAACGCCGCGGTGGCGACGACGCCGTGGACATCGCTCTTCGTGATCGTCTCGATGAAGTAGCTCCCCATACCGTTCCACGCGAAGATCTTCTCGGTGAGGATCGCTCCTGTGAACACGGCGGGGATGCTGAAGGCGACCTGCGTGGCGACGGGGATGAGCGACGTGCGCAGCGCGTGACGACGGATGGCCTGCGGCTTGGTGAGCCCCTTCGCCCGAGCCGTGCGCACGTAGTCCGCGTTGATGTTGTCCAGAAGCAGCGAGCGCTGCAGGAAGTGGGTCTGCGCGTATCCGACGATGACGAGGGCGATCGTGGGGAGCGTCAGGTGTTGGAGGGTGTCTATGAACACCGGGAAGAAGCCCTCGACCCCCTTGCTCGAGGAGCCCGTGACGTAGAAGATCCGCACGCCGGTCCACGAGTTGAGGGCGATCGCCAGGAGCACGATGCCGAGCGCGGCCACGATCGTGTTGATGTTCATCGTGATGATCGAGGTGGCCTGGCCGATGCGGTCGGCGAGCTTGTACTGACGGGAGGCCGTGTAGACGCCGAGCCAGATGCCGAGGACCGTCATGATGATGGTCGCGCCGAGGACGAGCTCCGCGCTCACCCACATGCGGAAGGCGAGCTGCTCGTTCACCGATCCGCCTGTGGGGCTCACGCCCCAGTCCCAGCGCAGGACGATGCCGGTGATCCAGTTCCACCAGCGCTCGAAGATCGGCACCTGGGAGTCGAGGTTGCGCGGGCGAAGCAGCTGGGAGATCTGCTCCTCCGACATCGGAGGCCGACGTCCCACGAAGTTGTTCTTCGGGTTGAGGAAGCTCCAGGCGAGGAAGTACGTGATATTGGTCGCTATCACGATCATGAGCAACCAGCCGAGGGCTCGGCGCACGAGATACTTGATCAAGGTGTTGATTCTTTCTCTTTTACAGACGCGCTCGGGATCTGCCGACGCAACGGTGAGTCGGGGTGCAATTCTGGCACCTTCCGCGTGGATACGCGACGGATGTCAGCCCGAATGTCTGTGACGGAGTCGTATCACCTGTGGAACTCAGTACCAACGAGCGCCCCAAGGCAACCTCGCGAGACTATCACTGGTTCGGGGGAATCGGGGATTAGGCGGGCCTGACCGTAGAATCGTCTGGACATGTCACCACGCGCCCTCTCTCCGCTCGCGCCTGCCGCGACTCCGCCATCGCAGATCCGCAACTTCTGCATCATCGCCCACATCGACCACGGGAAGTCGACCCTCGCCGACCGGATGCTCCAGATCACCGGCGTCGTCTCCGACCGCGACATGCGGGCCCAGTACCTCGACCGCATGGACATCGAGCGCGAGCGCGGCATCACGATCAAGAGCCAGGCCGTGCGGATGCCGTGGCAGATCGACGGCGAGACCTTCGCGCTGAACATGATCGACACGCCGGGGCACGTCGACTTCACGTACGAGGTCTCCCGCTCGCTGGCCGCGTGCGAGGGTGCGATCCTTCTCGTGGACGCGGCCCAGGGGATCGAGGCGCAGACCCTCGCGAACCTCTACCTCGCCCTGGAGAACGACCTCCAGATCATCCCCGTGCTGAACAAGATCGACCTCCCTGCGGCGGACCCGGAGAAGTACGCCAAGGAGCTCGCCTCGTTGATCGGCGGCGATCCGGACGATGTCCTCCGCGTCTCAGGCAAGACCGGTGTCGGCGTCGAGGCTCTGCTCGACCGCCTCGTGCAGGAGATCCCCGCACCGCAGGGCGAGGCGGATGCTCCCGCCAGGGCGATGATCTTCGACTCGGTCTACGACGCCTACCGCGGCGTCGTCACCTATGTCCGCATGGTGGACGGCAGTCTCGCGCCGCGCGAGCGCATCCAGATGATGTCGACCGGCGCCAACCACGAACTGCTAGAGATCGGCGTCTCGAGCCCGGAGCCGATCCCGTCCAAGGGCCTCGGCGTCGGCGAAGTGGGCTACCTCATCACGGGCGTGAAGGACGTCCGCCAGTCGAAGGTCGGGGATACCGTCACGACGGCGCGGAAGCCGGCATCCGAGGCCCTCGCGGGGTACACCGACCCCAAGCCGATGGTGTTCTCCGGGATCTACCCGATCGACGGAAGCGACTACGCGGAGCTCCGCGAGGCGCTGGACAAGCTCAAGCTCTCCGACGCCTCGCTGCAGTACGAGCCGGAGACCTCGGTCGCGCTCGGCTTCGGCTTCCGCTGCGGGTTCCTTGGGCTCCTGCACCTCGAGATCGTCACAGAGCGGCTGTCGCGTGAGTTCGGACTCGACCTCATCACCACCGCACCCAGCGTGATCTACGAGGTCCTCACCAGCGACACGGGGGAGACGGTCACCGTCACCAACCCCAGCGAGTATCCGGATGGGCGGATCGGGTCCGTCTCCGAGCCGATGGTGAAGGCGGCCATCCTGCTGCCGAAGGACTACGTCGGCACCGTGATGGAGCTCTGCCAGTCGCGCCGAGGGGCGCTCCTGGGCATGGAGTACTTCAGCGAGGAGCGCGTGGAGCTGCGCTACAACATGCCGCTCGGCGAGATCGTGTTCGACTTCTTCGACCAGCTGAAGTCCAAGACCCAGGGCTACGCGTCGCTCGACTACGAGCCGGCCGGCCAGCAGGAGGCGGACCTCGTGAAGGTCGACATCCTGCTCCAGGGTGAGAAGGTGGATGCCTTCAGCTCGATCGTGCATCGGGACAAGGCGTACGCCTACGGCACGATGATGGCCGAGCGACTGCGCAAGCTCATCCCTCGCCAGCAGTTCGAGGTGCCGATCCAGGCGGCGATCGGCGCGCGCATCATCGCCCGCGAGACCATCCGCGCGATCCGCAAGGACGTGCTCGCCAAGTGCTACGGCGGTGACATCACCCGCAAGCGCAAGCTCCTCGAGAAGCAGAAGGAGGGCAAGAAGCGCATGAAGATGGTGGGTCGCGTCGAGGTTCCGCAGGAGGCGTTCATCGCGGCGCTGAGCGGTGACGTCGAGGGCAAGGACAAGAAGTAGGTGGCCCTCCCGCCGTATCGGCGCGGGATCACACGCGGTGCGCTCGCGACGGCGCCTGCCGGGATGCGGTTGTCCGTGCACTCCGTGCGGGTACCGGTCGAGTCGCGCGCCGCGGTCGCCGCTCTCGTGAGCGGCTGGGAGTTCAAGCGCCGCGCCGGCTTCGAGACCCCGCAGGAGCCGCCCGCGGTCGGCCTCGAGACCGAGCTGGCGAAGCATCTGCTCGGGATCCGCTTCGCCGAACCCGTGCGGGTTGTCTGGGCGGACGAGAGCGGCTTCGGATACGAGACGCGGCCCGGGCACCCGATATACGGCGAGGAGTCGTTCCGGATCGACCACGAAGGGCTCTTCACCGCCCGCTCGGTGTCGCGACCGTCGACCCTGACATGGTGGATGCTCTCGCCCGCGCTGCGTCTGCTGCAGTGGTGGACGCATCGGCAGTACACCCGGATCGTGCTGGACGCCGTGCGTCGCCAGTACCCTCCCAGAATCGATGAGTAGGCTGGAAATCATGCGGCGCGGTACCTTCCGAGACGGCACGGTGGATTATGCAGCCGTGGGAGCGACTCACGCGCCCGATCTCATGCAGTATCCGCCGGAGCGGAGCATCCCCGCGGAGAACGCCTGGCGCATCGGCAGCGGTGCGGAGCGCTTCCGCAGCGCGGGAGACGCCCTGCTCTCCTGGACGGCGCAGCGCGCCGCCGGTTTGAGCCTCGAGGACGTTCAGCCCGCGCCTGGCCCGTCCTACACGGGCGTGAGCTTCGACGCCGAGGGAAACGCGATCGCGCCGAGCAAGCGCGATGTCGAGCAGCGCTTCGACGCCGAGGGGCTTCCTTATGCAGGCGCAGGAATGACCGTGCACCTGCGCGGACGCGTCGGCGGCATGCGCGCGGACGCGGAGCTCCGCGTGATCTCCGTGACCGAGGAGGCCCGTCGGATCGGTTTCGTGCTCGGAACCGTCGGCGGCTCCGTCGTGAGCGGCGAGGAGTCGTTCGAGCTCGACTGGCGTGAGGACAACGACGAGGTCTGGTTCACGGTCCGCGCCTTCGATGCACCGACGGGTCTGCTGTACCGCACCGTCCCCGCGCTGGTGAAGCGGCGCCGACGCGAGCTCTTCGCCCGCTATCTGCGGGCGATCTCGCCGCTGTACGCGACGCCGGTCTGATGGCCGGTCCGCTTCCCGTCGGTGCGCCGGCGCCAGTTGACGGACGCCTTCCCGCCGATCTCGACATCGACGCAGCCGTCTCGTTCTCGGCGTACCTGCATATCCCGTTCTGCCGGGTGCGATGCGGGTACTGCGATTTCAACACCTACACGTCCGGGGAGCTCCGCGGCGCGCGCCAGGAGGACTACGCGGACACGCTCGGCGCGGAGATCGCCCTCGCGCGAGACGTCCTCGCCGACGTCGGCGCCCTCCGCCCGATGGATACCGTCTTCTTCGGCGGCGGGACCCCGACACTGCTGCCGGCCGGGGACCTCGCCAGGATGATGGACGCCGCCACGGAGGCGTTCGGCCTGACGGAGGGCGCCGAGGTCACCGTGGAGGCCAATCCGGACACGGTCACCACCGAGGTCGTCCGCACACTGGCCGCCGCCGGTGTCACCCGGCTTTCGGTGGGGATGCAGTCGGCGGTCCCGCACGTGCTCGCGGCGCTGGACCGCACCCACAGGCCCGAGAACGTGCGCACGGCGGTGGAGGCGGCGAAGGATGCCGGCCTCGCCGTGAGCGTCGATCTCATCTACGGCGCACCGGGGGAGTCGCTCGGCGACTGGGAGACATCGCTGGATGCTGCGCTGGCGCTGGAATCGGATCACATCTCCGCGTACGCCCTGATCATCGAGGACGGCACGAAGCTCGCCCGCCAGATCCGTCGCGGCGAGGTGCCCAGGCCGGACGACGACCTTCAGGCCGACATGTACGAGCTCGCGGACGCCAGACTCGCCGCTGGCGGATTCGAGTGGTACGAGGTGAGCAACTGGGCGCGCACGCCCGAGCAGCGTTCGCGTCACAACCTCGCGTACTGGCGGGGAGCGGACTGGTGGGGCTTCGGACCAGGCGCCCACAGCCACGTCGCCGGCCTTCGCTGGTGGAACGTGAAGCACCCGGCGGCGTACGCGCAGCGTCTCGCTGCCGGCGAGTCGCCGGCAGCGGGGACCGAGCGGCCGGACGCCGAGTCGAGGATGCTCGAGCGGGTGCTGCTGCTGAGCCGGATCCGCGAGGGCATCCCGGTCGCCGATCTTCCCTCGGCGAATCGTCAGCGCGTTGCCGGCCTCATCGCGGACGGTCTGGTGGATGCTGCAGAGGCCGTCCGCGGCAGCGTCCGGCTCACCCTGAAAGGGCGGCTCCTCGCCGACGCCGTCGTGCGCGAGCTCACCGACTGAGCATCGAGACGGGCGCTCTGCTCAGGGGAGGAGGTCCAGGGGGCGCTGCCTGCGCTGCGGAACGTCCTGGATGACCGTGTCGTACACGCGCGTGGTCCGTGCCGGGCCGAACGCCGGCCAGCCGGGGTCGCCGCTCGTGATGAATCGGATCCAGTCGGCGTGCATCGATGCGGCGAGGTCACGGGGCGCATCCGGGCCCGCCATGCGCAGCGACTCTCCGCTGTCGAGCCGATCGAAGGTGAAGCCCAGCTCGAGCGCATGCGCGGCTCTGAGATCCCGCATCCTGCTCTGCCAGGCGAACTCGTACACGTGCACCGGCGCACCCGAGCGGCGGGCGACTCGCGTCGCCGGTGCGCGGAGAAGGAAGTCCGTGGCGACCTGTCCGAAGATCTCGCCGGTGCTCGCGGCCGGCCATGCCTCGCGATACGCCCGGATCGCCGTGCCTGGAATCCGCAGCGCCGTGCGGGCGAGCAGCAGTTTCGCCCTGCCGATGCCGTCCAGCGCCTCGGGCGTGAACCACAGGCGGTACTCGTCGGTGTTCGTGCCGATCAGCAACGGGACCTCGGAGCTGCCGAGGACCTCGTGCGGGGAGCGCGGGAGGGACGCGTCGTCGATCGCGAGCTGGAATCCGGGGGCCCCTCCCAGCGGCGAGCTCCCCGCGGCCTGTACGCGCCTCGCTTCGAGGAGCTGCTCCGGCGGGACGGCAAGGAACGAGTCCCGATCCGCGTGGATGCCCAGCGCCTTCGCGAGCTGGGCCGTGACGCGCCCTGCTCTGCGGGCGGGCTGAGCCGTCAGCGGACCGGACTGGATGATCGCCCGGTGGATGAACTCGCGGGAGTCCTCCCGCGCGAGCAGCGCAGCGACGAGCGAGCCGCCGGCGGACTCGCCCATGACGGTGATCCGCGCCGGGTCGCCGCCGAAGGCGCCGATCTCCCGATGCACCCACTCCAGGCCGGCGGCGGCGTCTCTGAGGCCGAGGTTGAGGGGCGCCCCGTCGAGCACGGAGAACCCCTCGGAGCCCAGCCGATAGTTGATGGAGACGAACACGATTCCCGCGCGCGCGAATCCTGAGCCGTCGTAGCCCTCCATCGCCGCGGCGCCGCGCTCCAGTGCTCCGCCGTGCAGCCAGAGCACGACGGGAGCGGCGGAGGCGTCGGTCGGTGACCAGACGTTCGCGGTGAGGATGTCCTCGCCGGCGATCGAAACGCCGCCGAGGAGCTCGCCGATGGGTCCTGAGTAAGGGAGCTGGGGTGCGGTCGGGCCGAAGCGGGTAGCGTCCCGCACGCCGTCCCAGACCCGCGGAGGGCGAGGCGGGCGGAACCGGTCGTCGCCGAAGGGCGGCGCGGCGTACGGGATGCCGAGGAACCGCCGGACTCCGTCCTCGCTCGTCCCTCGGACGGTCCCGGTGGAAACCTGCGCGTGCGACTGCTCCGTCATGGACGTCATCGTATGACGCGCTGTCCGGAGCCTCGTGCACGCGCCGCCGTCGCTTCGCCGGGTAGAATTGGCACTCGAACGAGGTGAGTGCCAGGCGGAGGGAGGCGGACATGGTCACCGAACGCGGTCTCCAGGTGCTGCGAGCCATCGTGCAGGACTATGTCGAGACCCATGAGCCGGTGGGCAGCAAGTCGATCGTCGACCGCCACTCCTTCGGCGTCTCCGCCGCCACGATCCGCAACGACATGGCGCTGCTGGAGGACGAGGAGCTCATCACGGCTCCGCACACCTCGTCCGGTCGGGTGCCGACGGACAAGGGGTACCGGGTCTTCGTCGACCACCTCGCGCAGCTGCGCCCGCTCTCCGGCGCTCAGCGCAGCGCGATCGAGACGTTCCTCTCCGATCCCGCGGACCTCGACGACCTCATGGCCCGCACGGTCCGCGTGCTCACGCGCCTCACGGGGCAGGTCGCTCTCGCCCAGTATCCGTCCTTCGCCAGAGCCAGGCTGACTCACCTCGAACTGGTGGCACTGGCTCCGAACCGTCTGCTCGTCGTGCTCGTCACGGATGCGGGCGGGGTCTCGCAGCGCATCGCGACGCTGCCGTTCGAGCTCGACGAAGGCGACGTCGCCGTGCTGCGCGCGCGTCTGCTGACCCTCATCGCGGGCCAGGGCGTCGGCGAGGCCCGAGAGCGCGTGTCCGCGCTCGCGCTGCCCGTGGAACCCACCGGCGGCGACCGCGCTCTCGTGATGCTCGCGACGGTGATCGGCGAGGAGCTCGACGAGTTCCGTCAGGAGCGTCTCGTGATGGCGGGCGCCGCCACGCTGGCGCGCAGGGAGCAGGACTTCCGTGGCAGCATCCATCCGCTCCTCGAGGCGATCGAGGAGCAGGTGACCCTGCTGCGGCTGATGAACGAGATGGTGACCGACGAGCACGGGCTCGCGGCCAGCATCGGCACGGAGAACGCGCCGTTCGGCTTGGGCGAGGCGTCGATCGTGGCCAGCAACTACGCCACCCCCGGTGGGATGGCGAGGGTGGGCGTGATGGGCCCGACCCGGATGGATTATCCGAGCAACCTGGCAGCGGCGCGGGCGGTCGCCCGCTACCTGTCCCGGCTGCTCGACGAAGACGAGAGGTGATTTGTGGCGGACCACTACGAGGTCCTCGGCGTCGCGCGTGACGCCTCGCAGGATGAGATCAAGAAGGCCTATCGCAGGCTCGCACGACAGCTGCACCCCGATGTGAACCCGGGGGAGGACGCCTCGGAGCGCTTCAAGCTCGTCACCCACGCCTACGACGTGCTCAGCGACGAGGACTCGCGACGCCGCTACGACATGGGCGGCGATGAGAACGGCGGCTTCGGCGGAGGGTTCGGCGGGTTCGGCGACATCTTCGAGACCTTCTTCGGCGCGGCGGGCGGAGGCCGCGGCGCACGACCGAGGTCCAGGCGCGAGCGGGGTCAGGACGCCCTCGTGCGCGTGTCGCTCGAGCTCGGCGACGTCGTCTTCGGCGCGCACAGGGACATCGAGGTCGACACAGCCGTGCTGTGCGAGACCTGTCAGGGTTCGTGCTGTCAGGAGGGGACGTCTCCCGTCACCTGCGACATCTGCGGCGGAAGCGGCCACGTGCAGCGTCAGGTGCGGAGCCTGCTCGGCAACGTCGTCACCTCTCAGCCCTGCGGCACGTGCGAGGGATACGGCACGACCATTCCGTACCCGTGCGCGACCTGCGCCGGCCAGGGCCGGGTGCGCTCGCGTCGGACGGTGTCGCTGGACATCCCCGCCGGCGTCGAGACGGGTCTGCGGCTGCAGCTGCCCGGCTCCGGCGAGGTGGGCAAGGCGGGCGGTCCGAACGGCGACCTCTACGTCGAGGTGACCGTCGCGACGCATCCGACGTACAGCCGTGAGGGCGACGATCTGCTGGCCACGCTCGAGGTCGCGATGACGGATGCGATCCTGGGCGCCGAGACGACGATCGAGGGACTCGACGGTCCGGTGGAGCTGGAGATCCGACCCGGCGTGCAGTCCGGCGATGTGCTGACGATCAAGGGCCGCGGCATCACGCCGCTGCGCGGAACACAGCGCGGAGACCTCCGCGTCGGTGTCCAGGTGCTGACCCCGACCAAGCTGGATCACGCGCAGCGCAAGCTCGTTGAAGAGCTCGCGAAGAAGACGAAGGCTCCCGCGCCGCAGCTCGCGCAGTTCCAGCAGGGGCTGTTCCACAAGCTGCGCGATCGCTTCCGCGGGCACTGAGCCGATGGCGCTGCACTTCGTCGTCGACGCCGCCTCGGACGCCGTGGCAGGTGACGTCGTGGTCCTCACCGGGGCGGAGGCCAAGCATGCCGCCGTCGTGCGGAGGGTCCGCGTCGGTGAGCCCGTGACGCTGGGCGACGGCTCCGGCGTGTGGCTGGAAGGGGCGGTCGCCGACGTCGAGCCCGCCCGCGTCGAGGTCGCGGTGACGTCCCGTCTCGAGATCGCCGCGCCATCACCGCGTCTCGTCCTCGTGCAGGCGCTGGCCAAGGGCGACAGGGACGAGCTCGCCGTGCAGGCGTCGTGCGAGCTCGGCGTCGACGAGATCGTGCCGTGGCAGGCGGCGCGCAGCGTCTCACGCTGGGAAGGGCCCAAGGCGGCCAAGGGACGCGAACGCTGGGCGAGCATCGTGCGGGAGGCGGCGAAGCAGGCGCACCGGGCGTGGATCCCGGCCGTCGCGGATGCCGCGACGACGGCACAGCTCGCCCAGCGCGCCCGCACCGAGCGGATGCTGGTGCTGGATCCCGGCGCTGACGTCCGATTGTCCTCGATCGACCCCGACGATCGTGACCTCGTCCTCGTCGTCGGTCCCGAGGGCGGGATCGCTCCGGAGGAGCTGGAACGACTGGTCGCGGCCGGCGCCCAGCGCGTTCGCCTCGGTGACACGGTGCTCCGCACCTCGACAGCGGGCCCTGCCGCGATCGCGGTGCTGTCGGCCGCGCTCGGTCGCTGGTGATCCCTGCACCAGACCGATGCCGCATCGGCTTGGCTAGACTGGACGCATGACCGAGCCGACGATCTTCACGCGCATCCTCGAGGGCGAGATCCCCGGGGAGATCGTGGCGTCCACCGACCGTCTCTTCGCTCTGCGCGACATCGCCCCGCAGGCTCCCGTGCACATCCTCGTCATCCCGAAGAGCGCCGACTACCGCGATGTGGTGGAGCTCGCCGCCGGCGACCCGCAGCTGCTCGCAGAGCTCATCGCATTCGCGCGCGAGATCGCCGATGAGCACGCCGACGGCGATTTCCGACTCGTCTTCAACACCGGGGCGAACGCGGGCCAGACCGTCGCCCACGTGCACGGCCACGTGCTCGCGGGCGGCCTCAGCGAGAAGAGCGTCGGTGCCTGACCCCGGAGAAGACGCGGTCACAGAACGTCTCTACGCCGACGGCGTCGCCATGGTGCGCGTGCTCGGTCCGCAGGATCGATTGTTGAGGATGCTCGAGAAGGAGCACCCCGAGGTCCAGGTCCTGGTGCGAGGCAACGAGATCACCCTCAGCGGTGCGGCATCCCGTGTCGCCGCTGCCAAGACCCTCGTGGAGGAACTGCTCACGATGACGAAGGAAGGCCACGACCTCGCCCCGAGCGACGTGTCGAGTTCGGCGCGGATGCTGCGGCAGGAGGGCGGCCCCCGGCCGAGCGAGGTGCTCGGCGAGGCGATCCTCTCCAGCCGCGGCAAGGTCATCCGGCCGAAGACGCCGGGGCAGAAGGAGTACGTCGACGCGATCGAGGAGAGCACCATCGTGTTCGGCATCGGTCCCGCCGGCACGGGGAAGACCTACCTCGCCATGGCCAAGGCCGTCCAGGCACTGCAGCGCAAGGAGGTCACGAGGATCATCCTCACCCGCCCCGCCGTGGAGGCCGGCGAGCGGCTCGGGTTCCTCCCCGGAACGCTCAACGACAAGATCGACCCCTACCTCCGCCCGCTCTACGACGCGCTGAACGAGATGATGGACCCGGAGATCGTTCCTCGGCTCATGGCGACGGGCACGATCGAGGTCGCGCCGCTGGCCTACATGCGCGGGCGCACGCTGAACGACTCGTTCGTCGTCCTCGACGAGGCGCAGAACACCACGCCGGAGCAGATGAAGATGTTCCTCACCCGCCTCGGCTTCGGAACGAAGATGGTCGTCACCGGTGACATCACGCAGGTCGATCTGCCCACCGGCGCATCCGGGCTCCGCCTCGTGACGCGCGTGCTCAAGGACATCGACGACATCCACTTCTCGCGCCTGACCAGCGACGACGTGGTGCGTCACTCGCTCGTCGGCAGGATCGTCGACGCCTACAGCGAATACGACGAGCAGCGCACCGCGGCCAGGCACGAGCGCGAGCAGGCGGCCGAGTTCGCCAATCGGGCGGAGCGTCGCGCGCCGCTGCAGGGACCACGGGATCGGATGCCGAAGCGAGGACGCGCATGATCGAGATCAACAACGAATCCGCCATCGACGTGGACGAGACGGTGCTGCAGCGCCTCACCGACTTCAACCTCGCGCAATTGCACGTGAGCGCGGATGCCGAGGTGGCCATCGTCCTCGTCGACGAAGGAGCCATGGAGGCGCTGCACGTGCAGTGGATGGACGAGCCGGGCCCCACCGACGTCCTCAGCTTCCCGATGGACGAGCTGCGACCTGGCACCGAGGATCGGCCGACGCCACCGGGGCTGCTGGGCGATATCGTGCTCTGCCCGCAGGTGGCCGAGTCCCAGGCGCAGACCGCCGGGCACACGCTGATGGACGAGCTGATCCTGCTCACCACGCACGGGCTGCTGCACCTGCTGGGCTACGACCACGCCGAGCCCGATGAGGAGCGTGAGATGTTCGGGCTGCAGAAGGAGTTGATCGCAGGCTTCGCCCGCACCGAACGCGCTCGATGACCGAGGTCCTGCTGCTCGTCGCGGCCGTGCTGCTGGTCGCGACAGGTGGCCTCATGTCCGCCATCGACGCGGCGTTCGGTGTCACATCCCGCTCGGATCTCGAAGCCCTCGGCGAGCAGGGACGCCATGCGAAGGAGCTCCGCAGCATCGCCGCCGACCCCGACGTGCACGTCAACGCGGTCGCCTTCATCCGCATCCTGGCGGAGACGACGGCGGCCGTGCTCGTCACCGTGGCATTCGTGAACCTCATCGGCAGCATCTGGTGGGCGATGCTCGCCGCCGCCGTCCTCATGACGGGGATCACCTTCGTCCTCGTCGGAGCGAGTCCCCGTACCGTCGGACGCCGCAGGGCTCCCGGTCTGCTGCGCGGTTGCGCTCCGCTCGTGCGAGGCCTGCGGATCCTGCTCGGTCCGCTCGCCCAGGGCCTCGTGGCTCTCGGCAACCGGGTGACCCCAGGCGCGGGTCGGAGCACCTTCACCAGCGAGGACCAGCTTCTCAGCATGGTCGACGAGGCGGCCTCGAACGACCTCATCGAGGAGGACGACCGGGATCTCATCCACTCGGTGTTCGACTTCACAGACCAGTTCGTCCGCGCCGTGATGGTGCCGCGCACCGAGATGGTGGCTGTCGACGCCACCGCCACGACGAGCGAGGCGATGGAGCTCTTCCTGCGACGAGGCGTCTCCCGCATGCCCGTGGTGGACGACGACGCCGACGACGTCGTGGGCGTCCTCTACCTCAAGGACCTCGTGCAGTTCGCATATCGCGACGAGAGCGCATGGCGCGGCGTGCCGGTGCGCCCCATCGCACGACCCGCCACCTTCGTGCCCGAGTCGATGCGAGCCGAGACGCTCCTGCAGCAGATGAAGCGGGATGCCGTGCACGTGTGCCTGGTGATCGACGAGCACGGCGGGATCTCGGGGCTCGTGACCCTCGAGGACCTCATCGAGGAGCTCGTCGGCGAGATCTCCGACGAGTACGACCACGGCCCTGCCGAGGTGGTGGAGCTGGGTGACGCGCGCTACCGGGTGAGCGCGCGTCTGTCGCTGGAGGATGTCGGCGATCTCTTCGGGCTCGAGCTCGAGGACGACGATGTCGATTCAATCGGCGGGCTGCTGGGCAAGGCGCTCGGGCAGGTTCCCCAGCCTGGTGCGACCGCTGTCGTCGGTGCGCTGGTGCTCACCGGCGGCGCTTCGCGTGGGCGGGGAAGAGGAATCGCGACGGTGTTCGTGGAGCGCGCGCCGGATGATGAAGGAGACGACGATGACTGAGACCACGCGCAGCGGATTCGCCACCTTCGTCGGCAGGCCGAACGTGGGCAAGTCCACCCTCACGAACGCGCTCGTCGGCGAGAAGATCGCGATCACCAGCGAGAAGCCGCAGACGACGCGGCGGGCGATCCGCGGCATCCTGAACCGGCCGGACGGACAGCTCGTGATCGTCGACACCCCCGGCATCCACAAGCCGCGGACGCTGCTCGGAGAACGTCTGAACGACCTCGTCGAGCAGGTGCTCGGCGACGTGGACGTGATCGGCTTCTGCGTGCCGGCGACCGAGAAGGTCGGGCCGGGAGACCGGAGGATCGCCGCGTCGCTGGACGGATATCCTCGCGCGAAGAAGATCGCCATCGTCACGAAGACCGATGCCGCGAGCCGCGATGAGATCACCGAGCGCCTCATGGAGGTGGACTCGCTGCGCGAGGACTGGGCGGCCGTCATCCCGCTGTCCGCGCTCACGCGGCAGCAGCTCGACGTCCTCGCCGATGAGATCATCCAGCTCATGCCGGAAGGTCCTGCGCTCTACCCCGAGGGCATCACCACCGACGAGTCCACGGAGGACAGGATCGCGGAGATCATCCGCGAAGCCGCGCTCGATGGCGTCCGCGATGAGCTGCCGCACTCCATCGCCGTCGTCGTCGACGACGTCGCCCCGCGGGAGGACAGCGATCTCACCGATGTCCATGCTCAGATCGTTGTGGAGCGCGACAGCCAGAAGGCGATCATCATCGGGCGCAAGGGCTCTCGCCTGAAAGACGTCGGCGCTCGGTCCCGCGCGGGCATCGAGGAGCTCCTCGGCACGAGGGTGTTCCTCGGGCTGCACGTCAAGGTGGCCAAGGAATGGCAGCGCGACCCGAAGCAGCTCGGGCGGCTGGGATTCTGAAGCCACGTGCGGCGGAGCGCCTTGCGCACCGCCGCCGTGTCTTCGACTGGCTCTTCGAGGAGTTCTGGTCGCCGGTCACCCGGCATGTGGAGTGCTATCTCGGAACCGATGCCGAGGTCTACGAGGTCGTCGGCCAGGTGTTCCAGCTCGCCTGGGAGCGTCTGAGACCAGAGCGGCCTGCGAGGTTGACCTGGCTGCTCCGGCTCGCCGATGACGTGCTCCGCGACCGCCGTCGCAGAGGGACGCTCCGCGAACAGGCGATCGGTGCCGTTCACCAGAAGGCGGTGACGGGCGAGGAGAACGGGAGTACCCTCGGCCCTCGAGAGGTCCGCTCCGCGTTCGCGCGTCTTCGCGAGCGCGAACGCAGAGTCATCGTCCTCCTCTATTGGGATGCTCTCACGGTGGAAGAGGCCGGGGAAGTGATCCGCAGGGCACCAGGGGTGGTCCGTGCGATCGATGCGAGGGCACGCGAGAAGCTGCGGAAGGCATGGGAGGGCGCGGGCGGTGAGAACGATGGATGACGCGGAGCTGACACGTCTGCTCGTCGAGGCGAGCCCGGCACGCACGCCGAGGGATGCTCGGCCGGACGCACACGCCAGGAGGATGCGGGATCGCATCCTCACTGAGACGCGCCGTGCACCGCGGCGATCTCCATCTCCGCGCCTGGCCTGGGCGTCCGTCGCGACCGCCGCCGTCGCCGGCGTCGCCGTCGTGCTCGGCGTCGTCGCCCAGGGTGGTGCGGCCGTCGCCGTCACACCGAGACCGCTCCAGTTCACGGAGGCGGGCACCACCGGTGAGATGCTCACGCGCGCCGAGACGCTGCTCGCGGAGGACGCAGGGCCGGCCGAGCCGTCGCGGGAGGTGCGGTCGGTCACCTGGGCGCTCTCGGTGGATGGCGAGGAGCAGACGATGCAGATCGTCCCGCAGTGGACGACTCTCAGCTGGCAGGAGGACCTCTCCGGATCGATCACGGTGATCGCCGGGGATGCCTACTGGCCGACCGAGACCCCACCGTCCGGGGCGGAGGTCGTCGAGGGCGACGAGGTGCTCTTCGACCTCGTCTTCGAGCCGGGGGACTTCAACACTCCGGTGGCGCAGCCACCCGGCGATACGATCGACGACGTCGTGGCGATGCTTACGGCCTTCGGCATGCCGGCGGATCCGTCGGCGCGCGACGTCGTCGTCGCCGCCTTCACCGCCATGGACCAGTGGACGCTGACGGATGCGCAGCACGCGGGCATCCTCGACTACCTCGTGTCCAGGGGAGGCGTCGAGGCGCTGGGGGAGACGACCGATCGCGCAGGACGTGCCGTGGACGCGCTGCGGGTGACGGGGGAGACGGGCGTTTCGGAGACCGTGCTCATCTCGCAGGAGACGGGGCGGATCATCGGGATGGAGACGATTCAGACGGAGGGTGACGGGATCATTCCCGCAGGAGCGGTGGTGAGCTACCGCCTGTGGGACCTGCAGGAAAGGACAGGAAGATGAACCCCACCCTCACGGCGATCGTCGCGGCCGCGCTGATCGCACTCGGAATGACGGCGGCTCCGCCCGCCGTCGCATCCGAGCACCCCCTCGATGACCAGGTGCAGGAGATGCTCGATGCGATTCCCGGAGGGATCGCGCTGAGCTCGACGCATGCGATCTGGCCGGAGCTCGGCATGGATCTCGTGATCGTGCCCGCCTCGGCGTCTCTCGACGCGTCGTCGCTCGCGCTCCTCGCCGCGGTCGGCGCCTGCCCCAGCGGCAGGGTCTGCGCCTTCAGCCAGGCAGCGACGGCCGGCTCGCGCCTGAGTTGGACCACGTGCGACACCTCGTTCCCGGTGGGGACATTCGTCGTCCGGTCGATCGCCGATGCGCGCTCGACCGGCTACGCGCAGGCGAAGTACGGCACGACCGTCAGAGGCACGGCCTCCGCGGGATCGTTCACGAACATCTTCGCATCGGTGACCCGTGTGAGCTGCGTCTCCTGAGCCTCAGTCGAGGGGCACGAGAGCGGAGCGCACGATGACGACACGTTCGCCGAAGTCTGCGTCGGCCGCGTCCTGCAGGGTGCCGTCATCCCAGACGACGTCCACCCAGACGTATCCGCGGTCGGGGTAGGCGCCGAGGAGGACGTCGTCATCAGCAAGGCGCGCCGCGACCTCGTCGACGATCTCGCTCGCGCGGGACTCGTCGGTCTCGCCCTGCTCGCCTCCGGTCGGATCAGGCAACGGCATCGGGTCGTACAGGGCGAGGAGGACCGGTGCTTGCGTGCTCGTGAACGTGTCGCCGTCGTAGGTGCCCGTCACGGCATAGGCGCCCCAGCGCACCTCGCCGGACTGCTCGCTGCCGTCGACGCCCTCCCAGCTCCAGCCCGCGACGGGGATGCCGCTGCACTGGGGCGGATACGACTCGGCGACCGCTCCGAGGCAGAGCTCGACGTCACCCGCCGTGTCCATCACCGTTCCGGTGGCTCGCACCTCGCCGTCGGGAGGAGCGGGCAGCAGCGAGCCGAGGCCCTGCTCTGGCGGTGCATCCGAGCTGACCGGGGCCGGCGACCCGGGGGAAGCGGCGGCGCAGCCCGCGAGCGCCAGCATCATCGCGGCGGTGAGGGCGATCCGGCATCCTTGCGTTCTGCTCATACCCGTCAGTGTCGCAGGCGCTCGGATCGTCTCAGAGCTGTTCGATGCGTGGGCGCGTCCCTGCTACCATGGCGCTATGCCATTCGGCGGTCTGCTTCTTCTTAGCTGCCGCGACGAGTCCTGAACGTAGGGCCTTCCTCGTCGCGGCGCTTGTGTTGGCCCGGTCACATTGACGAAGAGAAGAAGCCCATCATGCAGAACACCCAGCGCCCGTCCTCGATGCCGATCCACAAGTATCGGCCGTTCCACGAGCAGATCCGCGTCGAGCTGCCCGACCGCACCTGGCCGTCGAAGACGATCACCACCGCACCTCGGTGGTGCGCTGTCGATCTCCGCGACGGCAACCAGGCGCTCATCGACCCGATGTCGCCGGAGCGCAAGCGCATCATGTTCGAGCTGCTCGTCGGCATGGGGTACAAGGAGATCGAGGTCGGGTTCCCGTCGGCGAGCCAGACGGACTTCGACTTCGTGCGCCAGCTGATCGAGGAGGGGCTGATCCCCGACGACGTCACGATCCAGGTCCTGACCCAGGCGCGCGAGCACCTCATCAAGCGCACCTACGAGGCCATCGCGGGCGCTAAGCAGGCCATCGTGCACCTCTACAACTCCACGAGCATCCTGCAGCGGGATGTCGTGTTCCGCACGGACCGGCAGGGCATCGTGGACATCGCGCTGGAGGGCGCCCGTCTGTGCCGCGAGTACGAGAAGACCGTGCCCGAGACGCAGGTGTTCTACGAGTACTCGCCCGAGAGCTACACCGGTACCGAGCTCGAGTTCGCCGTCGACATCTGCAACGAGGTCCTCGAGGTGCTCGAGCCGACGCCGGAGCGGAAGGTCATCATCAACCTGCCGGCGACCGTCGAGATGGCGACCCCGAACGTCTATGCGGATTCCATCGAGTGGATGAGCAGGAACCTGAACCATCGCGAGAACGTCATCCTCTCGCTGCATCCGCACAACGACCGCGGCACCGCGGTCGCTGCCGCCGAACTCGGCTACATGGCAGGCGCCGACCGCATCGAGGGATGCCTGTTCGGCAATGGCGAGCGCACGGGCAACGTCGACCTCGTCGCGCTGGGCATCAACATGTTCACCCAGGGCATCGACCCGCAGATCGACTTCAGCGACATCGATCAGGTCAAGCGCACGGTCGAATACTGCAACCAGCTCCCGGTGCCTGAGCGCAGCCCCTGGGCCGGCGATCTCGTCTTCACCGCGTTCAGCGGATCGCACCAGGACGCGATCAAGAAGGGCTTCGAGGCGATGGCCGCGACGGCCGCGGCGAACGGCGTGACGGTCGACGACATCGAGTGGGCTGTGCCGTACCTGCCCGTCGACCCGAAGGACCTCGGTCGCTCTTACGAGGCCGTCATCCGCGTCAACTCGCAGTCCGGCAAGGGCGGCGTGGCCTACCTGCTCAAGGCGGACCATTCGCTCGATCTGCCCCGCAAGCTCCAGATCGAGTTCTCCGGTGTGGTGCAGGCGATGACGGATGCCGAGGGCGGCGAAGTCACCAGCGACGCCATCTGGTCGATCTTCAGCGACGAGTACCTGCCGTCCTCGGATGCCGCCGAGAAGTGGGGGCGGTTCGAGCTGCTCGCCACGAAGACCGCGAGCGAGATGACGGGCGACGTGGAGCTGAGCGTCCGTCTGCGCGACGGGGATGCGGCCTCCGATGAGGTCGGACACGGCAACGGCCCCATCGCCGCCTTCCTGGAGATCATCCGCTCGCGCGGTTTCGACATCTCGCTGTACGACTACGTCGAGCACACGCTCTCCACGGGAGGCGATGCTCAGGCGGCTGCGTACGTCGAGCTTCAGGTCGAGGGCGACCGCCTGTGGGGCGTCGGCATCGACGGTGACATCTCGACGGCCTCGCTCAAGGCGATCGTCTCCGCGGTGAACCGTTCGATCCGCACGCGGGAAGCGGCATCGGAGCTCGCCTCGGTCTGACCTTGAGACTGCGACACCACGCCGAACCGACGTCGGTATGACGCGGTCTCGGCGTGGTGTCGCAGTCTCAATGAGGGTCACGGCTTGACGATCGGGATCGCCCCGGTCTCCGCGGCGACCTTGCGGCGGTAGAGTCTGCGCTGTTCGGGAAGCGACAGGTCGAACATCACGGCGAGCACACGGATGACGGCGGTGACGGCGATGCCGATCACGCTCGAGGTCACGATGTCGACGCCGAAGGCGTGCGCGGCGACGATGACCGTGCAGCCGAGGCCAGCGGCGACCGCGTACAGAGAGCCGACGTGCATGATCGAGACGGGGAGCCCCATGATGACATCTCGCAGCACGCTGCCTCCGACGGCGGAGGCGACGCCGATGAAGACGGCAGGGACGGGCGGGACTCCGAGCCCCAGAGCCTTGCTGGTTCCGAACGCGCCGAACATCCCGATGACCACAGCGTCGAGACCGACGATGACCGCTGTCGCCCTGTTCAACAGGCCGGACAGGAGCATCCCGACGATGGCGGCTCCTGCGGCGGTGACGAGGTACCAGTTGTCCTGGAGCGTCGCGGGGGGCTGCCCCAGCAGCAGGTCGCGGATGAGACCGCCGCCCATGCCGATCAGGATTCCGATGATCGCCACGCCGAGCAGATCCAGGCGCCGCTGGCCTTGGAACCCCGAGGCGAAGAGGGCCCCCTGAACGCCGCCGAGCCCGACGCCGAGCAGATCGGCCCAGAGCGGAATGGTGAAGAGCGGTTCGGTCACGCATCCATTCTTCCGTGAGCGGAGGATAATCGGACAGTGCCCACCTACCGAGATGAAGCGGTGATCCTGCGCACTCACAAGCTCGGTGAGGCGGATCGCATCGTGACGATGCTCTCGCGGCGCCACGGCAAGATCCGGGCGGTGGCCAAGGGGGTGCGTCGCACGTCGTCGAAGTTCGGCGCGCGGCTGGAGCCGTTCATGGTCGCCGACGTCCAGCTCTACCAGGGACGCTCGCTGGACATCGTCCAGCAGGCGGAGTCGTTGGGCTCGTACGGCACGGACATCGCCGTGCACTACGACCGTTTCACCTCGGCGAGCGCGATGGTCGAGACCGCGGACCGCTTGAGCGATGCCGAGGCGACCGCCGATCAGTACCTCCTGCTCGTCGGCGGGCTGCGTGCGCTGTCGCGGGGCGAGCATGCTCCGCGGAGCATCCTCGATTCCTACCTCCTCCGGGTGATGGCGCTGTCCGGCTGGGCGCCGTCGCTCTCGGACTGTGCGCGCTGCGGACGGCCGGGACCGCACAGCGGGTTCGTCGCCCAGCTGGGCGGCGCGGTCTGCGCGGATGACGCTCCGGCGGGCAGCCCCCGCATCGCGGCATCCGCGCTCGCTCTGCTGCGCGCGCTGCTGGCGGGCGAATGGGAGATCATCGATGCGGCCCCGCCCGCCGATGCTGCGGCGGCGTCCGGCGTGATCGCCGCCTATGCCCAGTGGCATCTCGAGCGAGGCATCCGCTCGCTCGCACATCTGGAAGGATCACGGTGAGCCCGAAGCCGTACACCCACAAGGACGCGGTCGCCTACCGCCCGCTGGACTGGACCGGTCTGTACCCGCCCGCGTTCCCGAAGGTGCCTGAGCACGTGGCGATCGTCATGGACGGCAACGGACGCTGGGCGAATCGTCGAGGTCTCACGCGCATCGAGGGGCACAAGGCGGGGGAGGAGGTGCTGCTCGACGTCGTCGCCGGCGCCATCCAGGCAGGGGTGAAGCACCTCAGCGTCTACGCCTTCTCCACGGAGAACTGGGCTCGCTCGCCCGAGGAGGTCCGCTTCCTCATGGGATACAACCGCGATGTGCTGCACCGTCGTCGCGATCAGCTCAACGAGTGGGGCGTGCGCGTGCGCTGGGCGGGCCGCAAGCCGCGGCTGTGGGGCTCGGTGATCAAGGAGCTGCAGCACGCCGAACAGCTCACGGCGGGCAACGACGTGCTCACCCTCACGATGTGCGTGAACTACGGGGGCAGGATCGAGCTGGTCGACGCATTCCGTGCGATCGCCGCGGACGTCGCGGCCGGGCGCGTGAAGCCGAGCGCGATCAGCGAGAAGATGATCCGCCGGAACCTGTACGTCCCCGACATGCCCGATGTGGACCTCTTCCTTCGGAGCTCGGGCGAGCAGCGGACGTCGAACTTCCTGCTCTGGCAGTCCGCGTACGCCGAGATGGTGTTCCTGGACACTCTGTGGCCCGACTTCTCCCGCAGCGAGCTCTGGCGGGCGATCGGCGTCTACCTGTCCAGGGACCGCCGCTTCGGCGGTGCGATCGACACGCCGGACGCCTCCGCCTGAAGAGCGGCCAGCCATCGTTCGGCCTCCCGAGGATGCCGCAGGCGGATGATCGTCAGATGCGGGAATCGCTCGATGAGCCCCGGCATCCTCTCCCGCCACCGCTCGAGCGTCACCGTCTGCCAGCGGAGCACGTTCTCCTCCGGCTCGCGCGTGGTCGCGAGCTTCCACAGACTCGGCTCGACATTGCCGTTCCACAGCTCGCGGCGCAGGATGCTCCGCACGAGCGTCCGTCGCCACAGGCGCGCCCGCACGATCCGGTTCGGATAATCCAGCCACACGACGAGCTGCGCGCGTGGCGGAAGGATCTCGTCGACGCCCTTTCCGGAGTACTGCCACTCCGACACCCAGCGCCTGCTTGTGGCGAAGGCACGGACATCGTCGATGAACGCCGGTCGCGGGACCCATCCTGGGCCGTGATGGAGCGCATCCAGCTCGTAGCGGGGGAGGCCGAGCGCCTGGGCGAGACGCGCGGCGAAGGTCGTCTTACCTGATCCCGAGACGCCGGCCACGAGGATCCGATCGGCCGCGGCATGAGGGTCTGGCGCCGGGAGCATCCGAAGATGCTATCAACGGAATACTTCCCGTGCATCGGGTGTTGGATGGTGACGTGACTGAACCCATCTCGATCGACATCTGGTCCGACATCGCCTGCCCCTGGTGCTACATCGGCAAGCGCAACCTCGAGAAGGGACTCGAAGCCGTCTCCGGCGACGAGGACGTGCCGGAGGTCACCATCACGTTCCATTCCTTCGAGCTCTCGCCGGACACCCCGGTCGACTTCCACGGCGACGAGATCGACTTCCTATCCGGACACAAGGGCATGCCGCGCGAGCAGGTGCAGCAGATGCTCGACCGCGTCACCGGCGTGGCGCGCGACGCCGGGCTCGAGTACCGGTTCGACCTGCTCCAGCACACCAACACCGTCAAGGCGCACGAGCTCCTGCACCACGCCAAGGCAGAGGGCCTGCAGCACGAGATGGAGGAGCGGCTGATGTCCGCGTACTTCACCGAGGGCAAGCACGTCGGCCGCATCGACGATCTCGTCGAGCTCGCCGCGGAGGTAGGCCTCGATGCAGAGCAGACGCGAGTCGCGCTCGAGGGATCCGTGCACCTGCCCGCCGTCCGCCAGGACCAGGCGCAGGCCCAGGCCTACGGCATTCAGGGCGTGCCGTTCTTCGTCATCGACGGGCAGTACGGCATCTCCGGTGCCCAGCCGCCCGCGACCTTCGAGAGCGTGCTGCGCGACCTCTGGGCCAAGCGCGATCAGGCGACGCCGGAGGACGAATCGGCGGCCTGAGCCGCTGCCGTCCAGCGGTGGGCGGTGAGAGCGCGCAGGAGGTTCGTGCGCCACACCGCCCAGTCGTGCCCGGCCTCGTAGGGCGAGAGCGCGACCTGCCGCCGGTCTGAGCGCACATCGGCGCGCAGCGCGGTGGCGAGGGCGGCGGCGTCCGCGAGCATGTCGCCTTCGTACGCGCCCGCCTCGAGCAGGATGGAGTGCCAGTCGTCTGCCTCCAGGAGCGCCTCTGCCATCTCGAAGCGCCACAGCGACGGCGACTGGGCGATCGCATGCCCCACCTCGCCCCTCGAGAGCGCGACGGTCCACAGCGCGGCGATCCCGCCCAGGCTCTGCCCGCACACGAGCGTGTCCGCACCGTCACGGCTGACCGCCCACCGGTCGCGCACGAGAGGCAGGAGCTCGTCGATGACGACATCCACTTGACCGTCGGGGACGCCGAGCCGTTCCCATCGGGTGTCGGCGTCGTGCGCGTCGAGCATCGCGACATGCAGCGGCGGCAGGAGTCCCGCGTCGATCGCCGCATCGAGGCGCGGAGGGAGCTCGTGCCGCCAGACGTCGCCGTCGAAGAGCACGAGCAACGGCGTCGGCTCGGTCACGTCCGCGGGGGAGTAGATCCAGGCCCGCTCACCGGCCGCGAGCCCGAGCTCTTCGACCCGGCCGACGGCTGTGGCAGCCGGGATCACCGCGAGCGGATCCTGCGGCGCGTCGGGCCCTGCCGCGACGGACGAGATGGACCCTCGAGATCCTCGTACGACATCCGGGCAGCGCTCGTCCGGTGCACTCGCGCCCATCGCAGCGAGGATGACGGGCCTCCGTCCCGTCGCTTCGCGCCACGGAGGAATCGTGTCCTCACGCCACACGCCGATCCGATAGGACGCGCGTAGGGCCGAGGGCAGCCGCAGGCAGATCGTCCATAGATCGGAGTCGGCGAGGCGGGTGAACTCGGCGGTCGAGACGTTCTCGTGGTCGAAGACGGGATTGGTCCAGAGCACGATCGCGCGGGCGCGGGGATCTTCGACGACCCAGGTCCATCGGCTCATCGAGGCGTCCTCACCGTCGGCCTCGATGAACGGGTTGGGCCTGCGCAGAGCTTCGGCCCGCAGCGTCGCGCGTCGGCGCGGATCGGCCCATCCGCTCTCGAGTGCGCTCGAACGGCGATCCATGCGCGGCTCCGCGCTGCGCGTACCAGGGCGACGCTCGCGATGGACGCGCCCGAACCGGTCTGTCCTGTCCCTGAGCTCGGCGAGGTCGCCGGGGAACCGTGCACGGGCGCTCATGCGCTTCTCCCATCGATGTCCAGCCTGTGCGCATCAAGTGCGCGCGGGTCGAGCGGCACCACCAGCGGTGTCTTCGTCACGGGATCGGGCATGACCAGCGCGCGCAGGCCGAAGACCTCCTCGATGAGCCTGCTCGTGATCACCTCCTGCGGTGAGCCGGCAGCGACGGCTGCGCCGTCGTTCATGACGATGACGTGCGTGGCGTACCTGGCCGCCTGATTGAGGTCGTGGAGCACGGTGACGACGGTCTTGCCCCGCGCATGCAGCCCGCGGAGCAGCTCCATGAGGTCGTACTGATGCGCGATGTCGAGGAAGGTGGTCGGCTCGTCGAGCAGCATGATCGGGGTCTGCTGCGCCAGCAGCATCGCGATCCAGACGCGCTGGCGCTGACCGCCGGAGAGCTCGTCCACGAGGCGTCCGGAGAGGTCCTCGAGCCGCGTCGCGGCGAGGGCGTCCTGCACGGCCTGCTCATCGCTGGCGCGCCACTGCTGGATCAGCGACTGGTACGGGGAGCGCCCGCGCGCGACGAGATCGGCCACGCGGATGCCGTCTGGCGCGAGCGAGGTCTGCGGCAGCAGGCCCAGCCTGCGAGCGAGCTGCTTGGTCGGCACAGAGCTGATCGAGGCGCCGTCGAGGAGGACGTCCCCCTCCGTCGGCCTGAGGACACGGGCGAATGCTCTGAGCAGCGTGGACTTGCCGCATCCATTCGGGCCGATGATCGCCGTGAACGACCCATCGGGGACGCCGACCGTGAGCTCGCGTGCGATCACGTTCTTGTCGTAGCCGATCGTGACGGCGTCGGCGAAGAGGGCAGGGGTGTGCGGCGTGCTCAACGGGGTGCTCCTGAATGGATGCGGGCTTCGCGGATGAGAAGGACGATGAGGTAGACGCCTCCGAGGCACACCGTGATGAGCCCGAGGGGTACGGGCCGGAACAGCACGCCGAGGAGCTGGGACGCGAGGTGCGCTGCGCTCAGGAGCGCGGCACCCATCGCCGCGGCTCCGAGGATGCTGACGCCTGGCGTCCCCGTGACCCGGCGGGCCAGCTGCGGCGCCACGAGGGCGATGAAGCCGATGGGGCCGGCCGCGGCGGTCACGAGCGCGGTCGTCGCGACGCCGACGACGAGCAGCGCCAGGCGGGCGGGCCCGACACGGATGCCGTGCGCGACGGCGACATCGTCGCCCAGCTCCATGGTGCGCAGCGCCGGCGCGAGCACAATGGCGGCGCACACGATGACGGCCGTGATCGTCAGCGAGGGCACGAGCGTCGACCACGACACCCTGCTGAGCGACCCGGCGCCCCAGAAGCCGACCTGCATGGCGTCGTCGATGTCGGCGCGGGTGATGAGGTAGCTGTTGATCGAGCCGAGCATCGCCGAGACGGCGATCCCCACCACGATCAAGCGGAAGCCCTGCATGCCTCTGCGGTAGGCGAGCACGTAGACGAGGAGCGCGGTGAGCAGCCCGCCGAGGATCGCCGCGCCGGCGATCGACCAGGTGACGCTCGAGCCGAACACGAGCATGACGAGCACGACGGCGGTGTACGAGCCCGCGTCGAAGCCGATGACATCCGGCGATCCGAGTGGGTTGCGGGTCAACGATTGGAAGATCGCCCCGCCGATCCCGAGCAGCGCCCCGAAGAGGACGGCGGCGATGGCGATGGGCAGCCGCCATTCCAGGACGATCATGCGGATGAAGTCGTTCGCGTGTCCGCCGAGGGCGGCTGACACGTCCGAAAGCGTCAGGGGATAGTCCCCGAGGAAGAGCGCGATGAACGCAAGTAGAGCCGCGAGCACCGTCAGGAAGGCGCTCGTCACGGCCAGGCGCACGCCGATCCGGCCGGAATACAGACGTGATTGCGTGCGGAGCATCCGGTACCCGAACTCCAGGGGCGGCGTCTGCACGTTCACAGCCCGCTCGCCTTCCGTCGCCGCACGAGCGCGATGAGCACCGGAGCACCGACGACGGCGGTGACGATGCCGACCTCGATCTCGCTGGGGCACACGACGACGCGGCCGATCACATCGGACAGCAGCAGGAGGATGGCGGCGCCGACGGCGCTGCCCGGGATGATCCGCCGCTGATCGGGTCCGGTGAACCACCGGATGACGTGGGGGACCATCAGTCCGACGAAGGCGATGCCCCCGGTCAGCGCGGTGGCACCGCCGGCGAGCAGCGTCACAGCGATGACACCGAGAACACGGGTACGCAGGATGCTCGTCCCGAGCGATGCGGCGAGATCGTCGCCGAGGGCGACGGCGTTCAGCGAACCGGAGAGCATGAATGCGAGGAGGAGCCCCGCCGCGAGGAAGGGCAGCACCGTCAGGGTGTCGTCGATGCTCGTGCGGGCGATGGATCCGACGCCCCAGGTGCGCACGGAGCGGAAGGTGTCCTCGTCGAGAAGCGTCAGGAACGTGGAGATGCCGCCGAGGACGGCGCCGAGCGCGACGCCGGCCAGCACCATCGTCACCGGCGACGTGCTGCGACCGAGCGAACCGATGAGATAGACGAGCACGGTGGCTCCTGCCGCGCCCAGGAAAGCCCACCAGATGTAGCCGGAGACGCCGCTCAGGCCGAAGAGCCCGACGCCGATCGTCACGGCGAAGCCGGCTCCCGCGTTGACCCCGAGGATCCCAGGATCGGCGAGCGGGTTGCGTGTCATGGCCTGGATGAGGGCGCCGGCGACGCCGAGCGCCATGCCCACCAGCACCCCGAGCAGGGTCCGCGGCATGCGTTCAGTCCACACGATCACGGACGCTTCGCTGGCGTCGGGGTGGACGAGACCTTGCCATACCTGGGCGGGGGTGAGCGGGTTCGCGCCGACCAGGAGGCTGAGCGAGAGGGCGAAGGCCAGCCCCGTGACGAGGACGACGACCCCGAGCGGCCCTCTGGCGGACGCGGGCGTCGCCGCGGTCGCCAGAGCGGGGCCGATCGGGGTCGCGCTCATCGTGATGCGATCACTCCGCGAGCGTCGCGGAGAGCGCCGGGGCCAGCTGCTCGGCAGCCCACGTCGCGGAGAGCGGGCCGCTGCGGGCGAGGCCCCACGGCAGGTTGCCCTCGTGCTCCACGCCGTCGATGACGAAGACGCCTTCGGTCGCCTGGTTGTCGATGAGGATCACGTGGTCGGACTGCGCGGCCGACAGCCCCTGGAACAGCGGCGAGTCCGTGACCTCGGCGTAGCTGCCGCCCGAGTTGTCGGAGAAGATGATGACGTCGGCGTCGATGGCCGAGAGCATCTCATTGCTGACGGCGGCGCGGTACTCGAGCCCGGCCGCGTTCGGGTTCGTGGCGAAGCCCATCTGCTCGAGCGTGGATCCGGCCGGGCTGCCTGCCGTCGAGTGGTACTGGAGTCCGGATTCCGCACCGTAGTACACGACGTAGGAGGCGGTGAGGCCGTCGAACTCCGGATGCTCGGCACGGAAGTCGGTGAAGAACTGCTCCTCGGTGGCCAGTGCCTCTTCCGCGGCCGCCTGCAGATCGAGCGCCTCGCCGATCGCGGTCAGGCTGGTCTCCCAGTCGTTGGCGACGGATGCTTCGCCGGCGTTCGACTCCGACGTGCTCAGCACGGGAGCGATGGCCGCGAGCTTCTCGTAGTCGGCGCTGACGTCCGCGCCGAGGACGATGATGAGATCGGGGTCGGCGGCAGCGATCTGCTCGACGGGGAAGTCCGTGTCGCCGGTGCTGTAGCGCTCCGGGATCTCCTGGGTGAGGGCCCTGGCGGTCCACACATCCGTGGAGTACTCGTTGGCGAGCACGGGTGTCACGCCGATCGCCGCGAGTGCCTCGACGTCGTCCTGCGACGGCGTGATCGCCGCGATCCGCTCCGGACGCTCCTCGAGCGTCGTCGATCCCCAGGGGGAGTCGAGTTCGAGCGGGTAGGCGGTGGTTCCCTCGGCGGCGGGCAGATAGCTCTCGGCGGCTGCATCGGCATCCGGTTCGGCCGCGGCCGGCGCTTCGGACGAGCAGGCGGTGAGGGCGAGCGCCCCGACGAGGGCGAGCGCACCGAGAGCTCCGGCGCGCGCACGAATGGTGCGGATCATGGGTCTTCTTCCTCCGGGCGCCCGATTCGGGTCGGGCGCGGCTGTCACGGCAACAGCTACCTACGTTAGGTGAGGGTACCCTTATTTCGCCGTGCCGAAAGCGACACCATGCTCGCCGGAGGCGACAGCACCGCCGCCCGTGCTCACCGGGTCAGCGCGGCCTCGATCGCCGAGACGATCTCCGGGGAGTCCGGCTTCTGCTTCGGGCGGAAGCGCTGCACGGAGCCGTCTGGCAGCACGAGGAACTTCTCGAAGTTCCATTCCACGCGCCCCGCGCCGCCGCCGGCGTCCTGCGTCTTCTTGAGCTGCTTGTACAGCTCGGTCGCGTTTCGGCCGTTCACCTTGACCTTGTCGTTGATCGGGAAGCTGACCCCGTAGGTCGTGGAGCAGAACTCCAGGATCTTCTCCATGGAGCCGGGCTCCTGGCCCATGAACTGGTTGCACGGGAAGCCGACGACGCTGAAGCCGCGCTCCGCATAGGTGCGCTGGAGCTGTTCGAGCTGCTCGTACTGCGGGGTGAGGCCGCACTTGGAGGCGACGTTGACGACGAGGAGCACGTCGGCGCCGTAGTCGTCGAGGGTCTTCTGGGCGCCTTCGGCGTCGGTGAACGGGATCTGACGGAGGCTCGCATCGCTCATAGTCCACAGCCTAGGACGCGCTGGGCCGCCGAGGGCCGAGTCGGTGGGAGAATGGACGGGTCATGACTATCGCTCCCGCTCCCGCCAGGCCGCTGCGTATCGGCCCGATCGACATCGACGTTCCCGTCGTCCTGGCCCCCATGGCCGGGATCACCAACACCGCCTTCCGACGGCTGTGCCGTGAGTACGGTGCGGGCCTCTACGTCAGCGAGATGATCACCTCGCGCGCGCTCGTCGAGCGCAACGACGTCACGATGCGCCTGATCCGCCACCACGAGTCCGAGACGCCGAGGTCGATCCAGCTCTACGGCGTCGATCCAGGAACCATCGCTGAGGCGGTCCGGATCATCGTCGCCGAGGACCATGCCGATCACATCGACCTGAACTTCGGCTGCCCGGTTCCGAAGGTGACCCGCAAGGGCGGGGGAGCGGCTCTTCCCTGGAAGACGACGCTGTTCGCCGACATCGTCGACCAGGCGGTGAAGGCAGCGGGCGACATCCCGCTGACGGTGAAGATGCGCAAGGGCATCGATCGCGATCACCTCACGTTCCTCGACGCGGGGCGTGCCGCTGAGAATGCGGGTGCTGCGGCGGTGGCGCTGCATGCGCGCACCGCGAGCGAGTTCTACTCGGGGCACGCCGACTGGAACGCGATCGGCGAGCTCAAGCAGGCCGTCACGAGCATCCCCGTGCTCGGCAACGGCGACATCTGGTCGGCCGACGACGCGGTGCGGATGATGGCCGAGACCGGCTGCGACGGCGTCGTCGTCGGGCGCGGATGCCTCGGCAGGCCGTGGCTGTTCGGCGATCTCGCCGCGGCGTTCGGGGCGGAGTCCCGTCCCGTCGATGCGACGCTGGGTTTCGTCGCCGATGCCTTCCGCAGACACGCCGATCTCCTCGTGGAGTTCTTCGAGGACGAGGATCGCGGCTGTCGCGACATCCGCAAGCACGTGTCCTGGTACTTCAAGGGCTATCCGGTCGGCGGGGAGCTGCGGACGGCGCTCGCGAAGGTCGAGAGCCTCGCGCAGATGGACGATCTGCTCGGTGAGCTCGACCGCTCGGCTCCGTACCCCGGTGCGGATGCCGAGGGGCAGCGCGGGCGTGCGGGTCATCCCAAGCGGCCTGCGCTTCCGGACAAGTGGCTGGAGTCCCGCGACGTCGCCACGGAGACGCAGGAGATGCTGCGCGGAGCGGAGATCGAGAACAGTGGTGGCTGAGGGGTCTTCGCCCGTCGAGGGCTACGGCGGGCATGACACCGAGCGCTTCTTCGCCGAGACGCATCGCTCCGAACGCGATGACTTCGCACGCGACAGGGCCAGGGTGCTGCACTCGGCTGCGCTGCGCCGCCTTGCGGCGAAGACCCAGGTGCTGAGCCCTGCGTCGACAGCCGACTTCGCCAGGAACCGGCTGACCCACTCGCTGGAGGTCGCCCAGGTGGGGCGGGAGCTCGCCGTCGCTCTCGGGGTCTCTGCGGACGTCGTCGACACGGCGTGCCTCAGTCACGATCTCGGGCATCCCCCCTTCGGACACAATGGCGAGCGCGCGCTCAACGAATGGGCCGAGGACATCGGCGGCTTCGAAGGGAACGCCCAGTCGTTGCGCATCCTCACCCGGCTCGAGGCCAAGGTGCTGGACGACGACGAGCGATCCGTGGGGCTGAACCTGACCCGCGCGAGCCTCGATGCGACCTGCAAGTATCCGTGGACCGTCGACAACCCCGTGCCGGACCCCGGCGGCAGGCTGAAGTTCGGCGTGTACCCGGAGGACGAAGCGGTCTTCCGCTGGATGCGCGAGGGGGCGCCTGGGCGCCTGCGCTGCATCGAGGCGGAGATCATGGACCTCTCGGACGACATCGGCTATTCCGTGCACGACTTCGAGGACGCCATCGTGAACGGCTATCTCGACGTCGCCCAGCTCTCCGACCCCGCCGAGCACGAGGCCCTGCTCAGCCGCGTGCAGCAGTGGGTCGGCTACGACTTCACCCGTGAAGAGCTCGCGGATGCGCTCTACCGACTCTCCTCGCAGCAGATGTGGCTGCGCTCCTTCGACCGGTCTCGTCAGGACCTGGCGCGCTTGAAGAACCTGACGAGCGACCTGATCGGCCGCTTCGCCAGGGCCGCGGTCACTGAGACCAGAGCGGCCTATGGCGGCTCTTCGCTCGCCCGCTACAACGCCCACGTCGTGGTGCCGCGCGTGGTCGAGACCGAGATCGCCGTGCTCAAGGGCATCATGGGTCAATCCATCGTCACGATCGATGCGCGCCGGGGCGTCTACAAGGAGCAGCGCCGGGTGCTCAAGCGCCTCGCGGACGCGCTCTGGTCGACCGATGCCCTCTGGATCGCCGGTGCAGACGTGCTGGAGCCGGCGTTCGCCGCGGACTTCATGGCGGCGAAGACCGACGCAGAGCGGGCGCGGGTCGTCGTCGACCAGATCGCGAGCCTCACCGACCAGACCGCGCTGGACTGGCACGGCAGGCTCGTGGGCGATGTCGATCCGGCCGAGGTCGGCATCTGGACGCCGCGCCACGCTCGTCCAGGCGCCAGGGCCCACATCACTCCGCGGACGGTCTCCGAAGGGGCGATCTGATGCCCCGCATCCGGCAGGCCGACGTCGATGAGGTCAAGGCCCGCACGAACATCGCGGACATCGTCGGGGAGCGGGTCGCGCTGAAGTCCGCCGGCGTCGGGTCCCTCAAGGGACTGTGCCCGTTCCATGACGAGAAGAGCCCGAGCTTCCACGTGCGCCCGCAGGTCGGGTACTACCACTGCTTCGGATGCGGCGAATCCGGCGACGTCTACTCGTTCCTCCGTGAGATGGATCATGTCAGCTTCACCGAGGCGGTGGAGCGGCTCGCCGGACGCCTGGGGTACGCACTGCACTACGAGGACGGGGGCGCCGCACCCGAGACGAGCGGGCGCAGCCGTCTGTATGCCGCCAACTCCGCTGCCGCGGAATTCTTCCGAGGCCAGCTGCTGTCGGCCGAGGCGGAGGCGGGCAGGCGGTTCCTCGGCGAGCGCGGCTTCGATGCCGGAGCCGCCGCCCACTTCAGCGTCGGATACGCCCCCCGCGGATGGGACGGCATGCTCAAGGCGCTCACCGCCCAGGGCTTCACCAGGGAGGAACTGCTCGCCGCCGGACTCGTCTCCCAGGGCCAGCGCGGCGTGTACGATCGATTCCGCGGTCGCCTCGTCTGGCCCATCCGCGATGTCACCGGCCAGACGATCGGCTTCGGCGCCCGCAAGCTCTACGACGACGACCAAGGTCCGAAGTACCTGAACACGCCGGAGACGCCGATCTACAAGAAGGCGCAGGTGCTCTACGGGCTCGACCTCGCCAAGCGCGACATCTCACGCGGCGTCCCGCGACGCGTCGTCGTCGTCGAGGGGTACACGGATGTGATGGCGGCCCACCTCGCCGGGCTCACGACAGCGATCGCGACGTGCGGGACGGCGTTCGGCACCGAGCACATCAAGGTCCTCCGCCGTGTGATGGGCGACGACTCGGCGGCGGGCGAGGTCGTGTTCACCTTCGACGGCGATGAGGCGGGGCAGAAGGCTGCGCTGCGAGCGTTCAGCGAGGACGATCGGTTCAACGCGCAGACCTTCGTCGCCGTCGCGCCGGACGGCCTCGACCCCTGCGATCTGCGACTGCAGCGCGGAGACGCGGCCGTGCGCGGCCTCATGGACGCGAAAGTGCCGATGTTCGAGTTCGCGATCGACCGCAAGCTCGCCTCCTTCGACCTCGCCACGGTGGAGGGGCAGGTCGGCGCGCTGCGCGCGGCCGCGCCGATCGTGGCCGAGATCCGGGACCGGCTGCTCCGTCCCGGCTACGAGCGCGTGCTGGCGCGGAGGCTGGGCATGGACCCCACCGAGGTGCATCGGGAGGTCGAGCGCGCAGCCAGGGGTGCGGCACGTCAACCTCAACGCCAGGAGACCGCGGCGACACCCGCCGAGGCGGGGTCCGGTGGACAGGTCGTCGCGGCGGTGACGCTGGCGAGCCTGCCGCGTGGCGCGGATGCGGCGCTGGAGCGCGACGCCCTCATCGGCGTGCTGCAGTACGGCCACAGGGTCGACCAGGAGCTGCTCGCCACGGCGCTCTCGCATCCTTTCCGGCATCCCGCCCTCGACGCCGTGCGCGAGACCGTCCTCTCGGCCGACCGGACGAGAGCGGGGTGGGTCACGGAAGCCGTCAACCGCGTCCGCGAGCCGTACCGGTCGCTCGCCGACGAGCTGCTCATGACATCGTTCCCCGCGCGCGATGAGGCGGGTGCGATCGCCTCGACGACGGATCTCTCGCGACGACTGATCGTGCGCGGTCTGGACCGCGAGAAGCACGAGCTGCTGGCCGCCGTGCAGCGGGTGCCGGCCGATTCCGATGGCGGGCGCGCGCTGCGCGTCCGGCTGAGGGACATCGACCTGGAACGTCAGCGGTTCACCGAGTCGTAACGGCTGCCGCCGCGCAGCGCGGGGGAGGATGGACGCATGTCTCGCAGTCCCGAATCGTCGAACGTCATCGACTGCTCCGATCTCGTCATCGACCGCCTCGGTCACGGCGCGCCCACTCGGGCCGTGGACGGGGTGTCGTTCAGTGTGGAGCCCGGTGCGCTGCTCTGCGTGGCGGGGCCGACGGGTTCCGGCAAATCGACCCTCGTGGCTGCTCTGGCCGGCTCCACGGACCCCTCGGTGCGGATCGTGGGCGGAAGCGCCGTCGTCTGCGGCGTGAATGTGCGAAAGCCGGGGCGGCGCCATCGTGAGCTCACCTACGCCAGCGGATTCGTGCCGCAGGGCGCTGGGGCGGATCTCCCGCCCAGCCTGACGGTCAACGAGGTGATCGCGGAACCCATCCTCATCAGGGAGAAGAAGGTCAACGCGAAGGCGCTCTCCATCCGCGTCGCGACCCTGCTCGACGAGTTGCACCTCCCGCTGGGCACGGCAGGGAAGTTCCCCTACGAGCTCAGCGCAGGCATGCGTCAGCGGGTGGCGATCGCGCGGGCATTCGTTCTGGAGCCGAAGGTGCTCATCGCCGATGAGATCCTCGCGAACCTCGACCTCGAAGTCCGGCCCGTCGTCTTCGATGCGATCACCCGCCGCCGTCGCGAGCAGGGGATGGGGGCGCTTCTGGTGACCAACGACGCCGCCTTCATCCGTGAACTCAACGCAGAGACCCTGATGCTGCGCGGGGGGCATGTGGTCGCACGCGGTGTCGGCGACGATCTGCTCTGGGTGCCCAACGCGGAGGCGGATTCGCGTCGCTGAGCGCGACACTCCCGGGCGCGCGAAAGTGCGACCTGGTGTCATGCGCACGTCCTGGAGTTTGCTAAGCTAGTGGAGTTGCTTCGGCAGCAGAGGATGATCCTCGGTAGCTCAATTGGCAGAGCAGCCGGCTGTTAACCGGCAGGTTCTTGGTTCGAGTCCAAGCCGGGGAGCTCATGAAGGCGCCTGTCCCTCCTCGGGACGGGCGCCTTCTCCCTTTTAGGTGCGCATTCTCCGCAGCGCATGTGCCGGACGCAAGACACGTCGAGGGTAGTGCAAGACGCGTGATTCGCATGAGCGGCGCCAGGGACACACGAAGGGCCCGCGCAGATGCGCGGGCCCTTCCTGTTCGAGTGGTGTCGGATCAGCGGGCGACGCCGGCGAGCGACCCCTCGACCTCGGCGTTGACCGTGTCGAAGATCAGGCACTGGACGAGGCGGTCGTTCGATGCCCAGCTCGACTCGGTGGGCTCGTACCAGGTGATGTCCAGCGTGGAGGAGGCGTAGTCCAGACCGACGAAGTCCTCGAACGCCGGCATGCACTGGGCCTCGACCTCGGTGTAGATCGCGTCGCTGCCAGGGAACTCGCCGTCGGCGAGGTCGAACTCGTAGTAGACCTCGTAGACGTGCGGCTGGTCGCAGGGCACGAGGTCCGCGTCGGAGGTCTCTCCGCCGGTCATCGCGCTCTCGGGAAGGCAGTCGCCCAGCTTCAGCGAGAAGATGTCGACGTTCGACTCCTCGGTCACGTTGCCCTCGTCGTCGCGCGGTGCGTCACCGCCGCCGAGCAGGCCGTTCAGGGCGCTGCAGCCGGTGAGCGCGATGCTCAGGACGGCCGCGGAACCGGCGAGTGCGAGTGCGCGTCGCGTGCGCAGCTTCATCATGGTGTCATTCCCCCTCGGAATAAGAGATTTTGGGGGATGCGTTCACCCCGCCTCAGGAACCGTACCGAGCCTTGAACCTGTGACGCAACTTGGAAGATCCTGTCTAGCGGCTGAATACGCGGCCGTCACGCCTCGAGGTGGTCGACGCCCGGCGTCCAGCGCGCGCCGGGTTTTCCCCAGCCCCGCTTGCGGGCGATCTTCTGGGCGGTCTTCCAGTCCCCGTCGGACAGGCGATCGACGTAAAGGATGCCGTCGAGGTGATCGAACTCGTGCTGCATGATGCGTGCGCGCCAGCCGTCGACCTCGATGCGCACGGCTGCGCCATCCAGGTCGATGCCGGTCACGAGGACGCGATCGGATCGGCGGAGCGGGAACCGTTCCCCGGGGAAGGAGAGGCACCCCTCGGACTCCTCGTCCGGGTCGGGAGAGCCGGGCTCTGGCGGCGACATCCACAGCACGGGGTTGATGAGGACGCCGCGCCAGGGGCGGTCGTCGTCATCGATGTAAGCGTATGTATAGATGCGCAGGGGGACGCCGACCTGCGGCGCGGCGAGACCGACGCCGGGCGCGGCATCCATCGTCTCGTACATGTCCGCGACGAGCGTGCGGACCTCGTCGGTGATCTCCTCGACCTCGGCGGCGGGGGAGTGCAGGACGGGGTCGCCCATGATGCGAATCGGAAGAACAGCCACGCCATAACCCTACCCGCGACGTACCGCCGGGTATGGTCTTAGTGTGCGTGCGGATGTGTGGATGGCGGGGGTCGACGTCGGCGACCAGCTCGTCGGTGTGTTCCAGAACCCCGGCCTCCTGCTCGGCATCCCGCTCGCTCTCGCCGGAGCCGTCTTCATGTCGCTCGGCGCGCAGTATCAGCACCGCGGTGTCGAAAAGGTCGAGCGCCTCAGCGGGGAGGATGGCGCCACCGGCCTCTCCATGGCGCAGCTGGGACGGCTGCTGACCCGTCCGTCCTGGATCATCGGAACGCTCATGCTCGGGCTGGCGATCGTCTGCCAGCTCGCCGCGCTCTCCGTCGCCCCCCTCATCGTGGTGCAGCCCCTGGGCGCGATCGCCCTGGTGATGACGACCCTGCTCAACGCCCGCGTCTCCGGCCACACTCCGACCAGGCAGTCGCTCATCGCCATCGCGGCGTGTGTGGGCGGCATCTTCATCTTCGTGTTCTTCGCCGCGATCTACGCGGTCGAGAAGGAGATCACGACCGATGAGCTGTTCACGATCCTCGTGATCCTGCTCGTGGTGATCATCCTTCTCGGCGCATGCTGGCTCATCCTCCGCCACCGCATGCGTGCGCTGTTCTACGTCGTCGGAGCAGGCATCCTCTACGGCTTCGTCGCGACGCTCGCCAAGACGGTCATCGTGCGCGTCAAGGCGGGGGAGTTCGACTGGGTCACCGCGGTCTGCGTGCTCGCGCTCATCGCTGCCGCCGCGGTCGGCGCGTACTTCGTGCAGACCGCGTACAGCTCCGGCCCACCGGACCTCGTGATCGCCGGTCTCACCGTGGTCGATCCGCTCGTGGCCGTCCTCATCGGCGCCCTGGTGCTCGGGGAGGCGGATGCCGCACCCGGCTGGGTTCTCGTCGCCTTCGGCGTCTCCGGCGCGATCGCGGTCTGGGGAGTCGTCGGTCTGGCGCGCTACCATCCGCAGGTGCTCAGCGAGAGCCAGGATCTCGGTATCACGCGCGGAAGCGATCGCGAAGGACCGCAGCCGCCTGCGGGCGGCGTGCGCTGATCCCTCGCTTTGACAGGCTCAGCGAGCTCAGTGGTGGGGCTCAGCGAGCTAGGGACTGCTCGCCGGGTTCAGTACGCCTGATCGATGAGGTCGGGGGAGACCTCTGAGGCCGCTGCCTCGTCGACGAAGAACACCGTGCGCTTGCGCCCCTTGGCGCCGGCTACGGGCACGCTCGTGTAGCTCGCGCCGGCGAGTGCCAGCCCGAGCGCGGAGGCCTTGTCCGCGCCGGTGAGCACCAGCCACACGCGCTTGGACGAGTTGATCACCGGACGCGTCAGGGTGACGCGCTCCGGCGGCGGCTTGGGGGAGTCGCGCACCGGCAGCGCCGCCGCATCCGTCACCGTCACCTCGGCGCGGTCGGGGAAGAGCGACGCGATGTGGCCATCGGGGCCCACACCGAGGAAGCACACCGCGAACGAGGGCCATGGCTGCTCCGGTGTGCCGAAGCGGGCCAGCTCCGCCGCGTATGCCGCAGCCGCCTCGTCGAGTCCGACACCCTCGTCCGCCCCGGCCACCTCGTGCACGTTGTGGGGCGGGACGGGGATGTGATCGAGCAGTGCCTGCCTGGACTGCCTCGCGTTGCGGTCGGCGTCGTCCCTGGAGACGAAGCGCTCGTCGCCCCACCAGAAGTGCACGAGGGACCAGTCGATCTCGCCGGCCCGCGGATGGGTGCGCACCGCCGAGAGCACGGCGCCGCCCATCGAGCCGCCGGTCAACGCGATGTGCGCGACCCGTCCGTTCCGCGTCCTCGCGCGGACCCGTGCGAGGAACCGGTCGGCGACCCGCGCGGCAAGCGCCTGCGGGGTCGCCTCGACGACGACGGTCTTCTCGGCGGCAGCCTCCATGGTGCTCACGCTCCCGTCTCGGGCGGACCGAGCCTCTCCCAGCCCTCGGTGATCACTCGACCGTACAGGACGTCGGGGTCGAGGCGGCGGAGCTCTTCGGCCAGGCACTCGCGCAGCGTGCGCCGCGGCAGATGCAGGTCGTGATCGGGCTGACCCGGCTGCGTGAGCACGGCGGTACCCGGCACGGGACGCGTGAGCAGGATGTCCCCTGACGCGCGGGTGAGCCGCACCGACTTGATGCCCTCGTTCCACGTCGCGGGGTCCTCGTAGGCCCAGTGCACGGGCACGTCCAGCGCGAGTCGCAGCCAGGCCGCCAGCAGTGCGGTCGAAGGAGACGCGGCGGAACCGCGCACCTCGACGGCGGTGACCGGTTCGAACGGAGGCTGATCGAGCACCGCGGCGAGCTGCTCGCGCCAGTGCGTCAGACGGGTCCATGCGAGGTCGGTGTCGCCGGGGGCGTGCGTCTTGTCGAGCAGGGCGAGGCGATCACGGACATCAGGCGAGGTCGCCGCATCCGTGATGCGACGCTGCGCGATCCGCCCGAGCGGGGAGGATGAAGGATCCGTCGGCGCCTGCTCCGGCCACCACGCCACCACAGGCGCATCAGGCAGGAGCAGCCCCGTGATGAGGCTCTCCTCATTGCTCGCCGCGTCGCCGTAGGCGCGGAGCACGACTACCTCGCTCGCACCGGCGTCGCCGCCGACGCGGATCTGGGCGTCGAGGTGCGATTCCCCGTCGCCCGTGGTGAGCACGATGACACGCATCGGATGCTCGCGGGAAGCGTCGTTGGCTGCATCGATGGCGGCCTCCGCGACGCCGTTTCTGGCGGCGATCACGAGGGTGAGGACGCGGCCGAGGGCGACGGCGCCGCCCTCCTCGCGCACGCTGACGAGCTTCTTGGCGACCTGGCTGACGGTCGTGTCGGGAAGGTCGATGATCACGGTCGTCTCCAGACTCGTCCGTCGCGGGCAAGCAGAGCGTCGGCGGATGCCGGGCCCCACGAACCGGGTGCGTACTGCTCCACCGGGCCGCCCTCCGCGGCCCAGTACTCCTCCACGGGATCGAGGATCTTCCAGCTCAGCTCGACCTCCTCGTGGCGGGGGAAGAGGGGCGGGTCGCCGAGGAGGACATCGAGGATGAGGCGCTCGTACGCCTCGGGGCTCGCCTCGGTGAAGGCGTGGCCGTATCCGAAGTCCATCGTGACGTCGCGCACGTTCGTACCGGCGCCAGGCACCTTCGACCCGAAGCGGATCGTGACGCCCTCATCGGGCTGCACGCGGATCACGAGGGCGTTCTGGCCGAGCTCCGAGGCGTTCGAGCGACCGAAGAGGTGCTCGGGGGCGCGCTTGAACACCACGGCGATCTCGGTGACCCGGCGGCCGAGGCGCTTGCCCGTGCGCAGATAGAACGGCACACCGGCCCAGCGGCGGGTGTCGATCTCAAGCTTGATCGCCGCGTAGGTCTCCGTCGCGGAGGCGGGGTTCATGCCGTCCTCATCGAGGAAGCCGGTGACCTGCTCGCCGCCCTGCCAACCGCCTGCATACTGGCCGCGCGCGGTCGCGTGCGACAGGTCCTCGGGGAGGTGGACGGCGGCGAGGACCTTCTCCTTCTCCGCCCGCAGGTGCTCGGCGGAGAGGCTGATCGGCTCCTCCATCGCGGTGAGCGCGAGCAGCTGCAGCAGGTGGTTCTGGATGACGTCCCGCGCGGCGCCGACGCCGTCGTAGTAGCCGGCGCGACCGCCGACGCCGATGTCCTCAGCCATGGTGATCTGGACGTGGTCGACGTAGTTGCGGTTCCAGATCGGCTCATAGAGCTCGTTCGCGAAGCGCAGCGCCAGGATGTTCTGGACCGTCTCCTTGCCGAGGTAGTGGTCGATGCGGAAGATCGAGTCGGGTGCGAACGCCACCTCGAGCGCCTTGTTCAGGTCCCTCGCCGATTCGAGGTCGTGCCCGAAGGGCTTCTCGATGACCACGCGACGCCAGTGATCCTCGTCGACCTCGTCGCCGACGAGACCGGAGTCCTTCAGCTGACGTGCTACCACGGGGAACGCCTTGGGCGGGATCGAGAGGTAGAACGCGTGGTTGCCCATGGTGCCGCGCTCCGCGTCGAGCGTGTGCAACGTGTCGCGGAGCCTGGCGAAGGCGTCCGGATCGTCGAACTCGCCCGAGACGAAGCGGATGCCCTGCAGCAGCTGCTGCCATGTCTCCTCGCGGAAGGGCGTGCGCGCATGCTGCTTGACGGCGTCGTGCACGACCTGGGCGAAGTCCTGATCCTCCCAGTCGCGGCGGGCGAACCCGACGAGAGCGAACCCCGGCGGCAGCAGCCCGCGGTTCGCGAGGTCGTAGACGGCGGGCATGAGCTTCTTGCGCGAGAGATCGCCGGTGACACCGAAGATCACGAGGGCGCTCGGGCCGGCGATCCGGTTCAGGCGGCGATCGTCTGGGTCGCGCAGCGGGTTGTTCCCGCGGGTGATGGGGACAGACATCAGTGGGGTGTTCTCCTACAGAACTACTTCTGAGCGGCTTCGAAGAGGGTGAGGACGTCCACCGAGGAATCGGTGATCGTCAGGGATACGACCGGTCGACCGTGCTCGGCGAGGACGGCGGCGTCTCCCGCCGCCTGCGCCTGGATGAGCTGGCCGAAGGTGAATGGGCGGCCGGGGATCTCCAGATCCACATCCGTGCGTTCCAGGATCTGCACGAACACGCCCTCCGCGGGACCGCCCTTGTGGTACTGCCCGGTGGAGTGCAGGAAGCGCGGCCCCCAGCCGAAGGTGGTCGGACGCCCGGCATCCGCCGCGACGAGCTCGCGAAGGCCCTGCAGCTGCGGGAGGTCGAGACGGTTCACGTAGGCGTGGATCGCGACATACCCCGACTCGGGAATCCTCGCCCAGAGCGCGTCGAGGACGCCCTCCAGCGTGCCGGAGGCGGCGAGCGAGGCATCGGAGACCCGCACCTCGACGCCGTTCTCCACGAACGCGGGGGACGCGGCTGCGGGGCGCGCATCGAGGAGGCCACGAGCGGCCTCCTTCGCCGACTCCACGTCCGGCTGGTCGAACGGATTGATGCCGAGCAGGTGACCGGCGATCGCTGTCGCGTGCTCCCACACGACGAAGCTCGCGCCCAGCGTGCCGCTGACGAGGATCTCGCCGGGATGCGGTTCACGCAGGTGGAACTCGTTCGCGTCGTCCACGAGACGCACGATCTGCAGGTCCGGCGTCTCCGTCTCGAGCTCCGGAGAGACCGGCAGGAGCACGACGGGCAGGATGCCGGTGCCCTCCTTGCCCGTCGACTCGGCGACGAGCTGCTCGATCCAGTCCGGGAGCCCCTGGATGTGCGTGCCATCCGTGATCAGGCCGAGCTTGTCGCGGCGCGGAGAGGTTGCGGCGATCGCCGCCGCGAGCCGCAGCGCCGGGTTCTCCGCCGAGTCGACGGCCACCTCGAGCAACGAGGCCTCGGCCTCATCGAGCAGCTCCGCGATGTCGGCACCGGCGAGCCCCGCGGGGACGAGCCCGAATGCCGTCAGGGCGGAGTAGCGCCCGCCCACGTTCGGATCGGCCGTGAAGACGCGGTAGCCCGCATCGCGCGCGGAGGCGTCCAGCGGCGAGCCGGGATCGGTCACCACGACGATGCGCTCCGCAGGGTCGATGCCGAGGTCGCGGAAAGCGGCCTCGAAGGCCCGGCGCTGGGAGTCGGTCTCGACGGTCGAGCCGGACTTGGAGGAGACCACCAGTGCGGTCTGCTCGAGTCCGTCATCGATGGCCGAGAGCACCTGGCCCGGCGCCGTCGAGTCGAGGATCGTCAGCGGCACGCCAGCGGTGCGGGCGATGACCTCCGGCGCGAGCGAAGAGCCGCCCATGCCTGCAAGGACGATCCGGTGCACGCCCTTGGCCGCGAGTTCCTCGCGCAGGGCGACGATCTCGGGCACGAGCGGTCGGGAGACGGAGACCGCCTCCACCCAGCCCAGCCGGATCGAGGCCTCCGCCTCGGCCTCGGGGCCCCACAGGGTCGCATCTCCCGCGGTGAGCCGGGATGCGACCAACCCGCCGACGAGGGCGGGGACGGCCGAATCGATGGCCGCCGCCGCCCCGCCGGAGGCGTGCAGGGCGAATGTCACCGCTGGGCCTCCAGGCCCGCGGCGACCTGGGTGAGCAGGTCATGCCAGGATTCGATGAACTTCGCGACGCCCTCGTCCTCCAGGACCTGGGTGACGTCTGCGAAGTCGACGCCGACCTCGGCGAGACCGGCGAACACCGTCTTCGCCTCGTCGTAGCCGCCGGTGATGGTGTCGCCGGTGACGACGCCATGGTCGAAGGTCGCCTCGAGGGTCTTCTCGGGCATGGTGTTGACGACGCCCTTCGCGACGAGCTCCGTGACGTACAGGGTGTCCGGCAGCGCCGGGTCCTTGACGCCGGTGGACGCCCACAGCGGGCGCTGCAGGTTCGCGCCTGCGGCGAGCAGCGCTGCGGCGCGGTCGCCGGCGAAGGTGTTCTCGAAGAGCTCGTAGGCGAGACGCGCGTTGGCGAGGCCGGCCTTGCTCTTGAGCGCGAGCGCCGCGTCGGTCCCGATCGCGGTGAGACGCTTGTCGGTCTCGGTGTCGACGCGCGACACGAAGAACGAGGCGACCGACTGGATCGTCGACAGGTCGATGCCCGCCGCCTTTGCCGTCTCGAGGCCGGTGAGGTATGCCTCGATGACCTCGGCGTAGCGCTCCAGGCTGAAGATCAGGGTGACGTTGACGCTGATGCCTGCACCGATCGCCTGGGCGATGGCCGGAAGGCCCGCCTTGGTGGCCGGGATCTTCACGAGGAGGTTGGGACGGTCGATCTTCGCCCAGAGCTGCTTCGCCTGTGCGACGGTGCCATCGGTGTCGTGGGCGAGGTCGGGCGAGACCTCGATCGAGACGCGGCCGTCGACGTGTCCTGAGGCCTCCCAGACGGGGCGGAACACGTCCAGGGCTGCGGCCACGTCCTGCGTCGTCGCAGCGAAGACGGCGTCCTCGGCGGTCGCGCCGGAAGCGGCGAGCTCGGTCACCTGGGCGTCGTAGGAGGTGTCGTCAGGGTTGGTGATCGCGTTCGCGAAGATCGTCGGGTTCGTGGTGACACCCGTGATGTTGCGCGTCTCGATCAGCTCGGCGAGGTTGCCGGAGCTGATGCGGGTGCGGGAGAGGTCGTCCAGCCAGATGCTGACGCCGGCGTCGTGGAGCTGTGCGGTGGGGGTGCTCATGCGTTCTCCTTGAGGGTCTCGCGCGCCGCCTCGACGACGGCCTCGGCGGTGATGCCGAACTTCTGGAACAGGGTCTTGTAGTCGGCGGATGCGCCGAAGTGGTCGATGCCGATGGAACGGCCCTTGTCGCCGACGATGCCGCGCCAGCTGAGGACGGAGCCCGCCTCGACGGAGACGCGCGCGGTGACGGCGGACGGCAGGACGGACTCGCGGTAGGCGGCATCCTGCTCGGCGAACCACTCCAGAGACGGTGCCGATACGACGCGGGCGTTGACTCCGTCCGCGGCGAGGGTCTCGCGCGCCGACACGGCCAGCTGAACCTCGGAGCCGGTGGCGATGAGGATCACGTCCGGCGTGCCGTTCGGTGCCTCGGCCAGCACGTAGGCGCCCTTGGAGGTGTTCGCAGCGGATGCGAAGACCTCACCGGATGCCTCGCCCGTGCCGCGGGACACGTTCGGCACGTTCTGGCGGGTGAGGGCGATGCCCACGGGGCCACCGTGACGACGCAGGATCTCCAGCCAGGCGGCCGCGGTCTCGTTGCCGTCCGCCGGGCGCACGACCGTGAAGTTCGGGATCGCGCGCAGCGTCGCGAGCTGCTCGATGGGCTGGTGCGTCGGGCCGTCCTCGCCCAGCGCGACGGAGTCGTGCGTCCAGACGAAGATGCTCGGGATGTCCATCAACGCCGCGAGGCGCACCGCCGGGCGCATGTAGTCGCTGAAGATCAGGAACGTGCCGCCGAAGGAGCGCGTCTTGCCGTGCAGCGTGATGCCGTTCAGGATCGAGCCCATCGCGTGCTCGCGGATGCCGAAGTGCAGGACGCGCCCGTAGGGGCTGCCCGTCCAGTCGTGGGTGGACCACTCGGCCGGGATGAACGATGCCGCGGGGGAGATCGTCGTGTTGTTGGAGCCGGCGAGGTCGGCGGAGCCGCCCCACAGCTCGGGCAGCTCGGGAGCGAGCGCGTTGATCACCTTGCCGCTGGCGGCGCGGGTGGAGACCTCGGTGCCTCCCTCGAAGACCGGGAGGGCGTTCTCGATGCCATCGGGCAGCACCTGCGCCTCGAGGCGGTCCAGCAGCGCCTTGCGCTCTGGGTTCGCGGCGGCCCACGCGTCGAAGTCGGCCTGCCATGCGGCACGCGCCTCGGCCGAGCGGCCGACCAGCTCGCGGGTGTGCGCGATGACGGCATCCTCGACGACGAAGCTCTTCGTCGGGTCGAAGCCGAGCACCTCCTTGGTGGCGGCGACCTCGTCCGCGCCCAGCGCGTTGCCGTGCACCGACTCGGTGCCCTTCTTGTTCGGCGCCGGGTAGCCGATGACCGTCTTCAGGATGATCAGGGTCGGCTTGGCGGTCTCCGCCTTGCCGTCCTCGATCGCGCCGAGCAGCTCGGCGACGTCCTCGACGTACTCGCCGGTCCGGGTCCAGTCGACCTCGAGCACCTGCCAGCCGTAGGAGCGGTAGCGGGCGGCGACGTCCTCGGTGAAGGCGACGTTCGTGTCGCCCTCGATGGAGATCTGGTTGGAGTCGTAGATCGCGATGAGGTTGCCGAGCTGCTGGTGGCCGGCGAGCGACGAGGCCTCGCTGGTGACGCCCTCCTGCAGGTCGCCGTCGCCCGCGACGACATAGACGTAGTGATCGAACGGGCTCGTGCCTGCCGCGGCCTCAGGGTCGAACAGGCCGCGCTCGTAGCGGGCGGCGTAGGCGAACCCGACGGCGGAGGCGAGGCCCTGGCCGAGAGGGCCTGTGGTGATCTCGACACCCTTGGTGTGTCCGTACTCCGGGTGACCCGGGGTCAGCGAGCCCCAGGTGCGCAAGGATTCGAGGTCGCTGAGCTCGAGACCGAAGCCGCCGAGGTAGAGCTGCACGTACTGCGTCAGCGAGGAGTGGCCGACCGAGAGGATGAAGCGGTCGCGACCCAGCCAGTCGGTGTCCGTCGGGTCGTGGCGCAGGACCCGCTGGTAGAGGAGATACGCCACGGGCGCGAGGCTCATCGCCGTTCCGGGGTGACCGTTGCCGACCTTCTGCACGGCGTCCGCCGCCAGGATCCGCGCGGTGTCCACCGCACGTCGATCGATCTCATCCCACTGCAATTCCGACACGGTCATGCCCTTTCCGACAGTAACGAGGGCGCCCGTATTCCCCTGGCGCATCCGCATCGTCACGGACAGGTGCACAGCGCCGGGCGCGCGAGTGATTTTCAGCATAGCCCGCATACTCCGTTCACATTGCGCGCATGACGAAGTGAGGCTCCGACAAGGGATGCTCGCCGCGCGGAAGGCGTGCCGTAGAATGAGCCGGGTATGCCCATCGGCTTAAGGAGGGGATCGAGATCTCGACGCAGACGCAGTCGGTCACGGCCAAGAAGTCGCTCGGACGCACGGTGAAGGCCTACGTGGCGCTCACCAAGCCCCGTGTCCTCGAACTCCTGCTGGTCTCCACCGTCCCGGTGATGTTCCTCGCACAGGGCGGTCTGCCCGACCTCTGGCTCGTGCTCGCGACCGTCATCGGCGGGTCCATGAGCGCGGGCTCCGCCGCAGCGTTCAACATGTATCTCGACCGCGACATCGATGCGCACATGCACCGTACGGAGAATCGTCCGCTCGTCACGGGTGAGGTCTCGCCGCGCGGTGCGCTCGTCTTCTCCTGGGTGATGGCCGTCGGATCCACGATCTGGCTGCTCGTCACGACCAACTGGCTCGCCGCGGCGCTGTCCGCCGGCGCGATCTTCTTCTACGTCGTCATCTACACGATGATCCTCAAGCGCCGCACGGAGCAGAACATCGTCTGGGGCGGGATCGCCGGCTGCTTCCCCGTGCTCATCGGCTGGGCTGCGGTGACGGGGTCCCTGGACTGGCCTGCCTTCATCCTCTTCCTGCTCGTCTTCCTCTGGACGCCGCCGCACTACTGGCCGCTGTCGATGAAGTACCGGGGCGACTACGAGGACGTCGACGTGCCCATGCTGGGCGTCACCCGCAACGCCTCGCAGGTCGGCCTCCAGGTGATCCTGTACGCCTGGGCCACCATCGCGTGCTCCCTGCTCCTCATCCCGGTGGCCGGCATGGGCGTGGTCTACTCGGTGTCGGCCCTCGTCTTCGGCGGATGGTTCATCTACGAGTCTCACCGTCTGTATAACCAGGCGGTGCGTGGTTCGGAGCCGCGCCCGATGCGCGTGTTCCACGCGTCGATCACCTATCTGACCCTGATCTTCGTCGCGGTCGCCGTCGATCCGCTGCTCCCGTTCTGATCGCGAGGAACGCCCGTCCGCCGAGGACTCTCGTGCCTGCCGAAGGCCGAGCATCCGCTCGTCGGACGGGCGTTTCATCCGTCACCGGGTGATCGCCGGCTCCGCCTGCTCAGCGTCGACCTCGGACGACGTGTCGGAAGTCTCGGCCTCCGTCGCTCCGGTCGGGTCCGCCGACTCGCTCTCGTCGTCGTCCGACCCCTGTGCCGTCCAATCGATCGCCTCGACGACCTCGACCGCAGGCCGTGGCAGCAGAGCCCTCGCTGCGGCGAGGGCGAGGGCGAGGAAGAGCCCGATCACTCCGCCGGCGAGCAGCGCGCCGGCCAGCACCACCCACGCCTGGCCTGCGTAGACCTCGACGCCGGTGGCGGTTCCGTCGAGCAGCGTCGTCGTCATGACGCCGATCTGATCGGTGGCTATCCAGCCGCCGATGCCGATCGCGGCGAGGGAGAGGACGAGCAGCAGCCAGAAGGGGATGCTCCGTAGGAGCGCTGTGTTCTTCATAGGGCCAACCCTGACGGGGGACCCGGTGCGTTCCTTATGCGGAGATTGTGGATGCGCTGTGCGCCGTCGCGACGGGCGGCACCGGCGTGCGCTTCAGGTTCAGCACGACGACGGTGTACGCGGCCGCCGACAGCGAGGCGAGCACCATGTGCGTGCCGACGAGGATCTCGGGCAGACCCTCACGGGCCTGCCACACCCCGACGGCGATCTGGACGAGGATCACCCCGGTGAGGGCGAGGAGCCAGCGCTGCAGCGGATATCTGCGGATCAGGGCCGTGACGGTGAGCGTGAGGACGAGGACGGCGAGGATGTATCCGGGCCAGGAGTGCACGTGCGCGAGGACGGTCGCGTCGAAACCGTTGCGGACGACGTTCTCATCGCCGGAGTGCGGTCCGTTGCCCGTCGTCAGGACGCCGAAGAGGATCGTCGCCGCGAGTGCGACGCCCGTGACGTGCGTGAGGATCGCGAACCACCGGGGGACGACGCGCTCGCGCGGACCGGGGACGGCGGCGAGCCGGACGAGATACGCCGCCGTGACGCACACGAGCACGAGGGACGACGTGTAGTGGAATCCCACGATGAAGGCGTTGAGGTCCGTGACGACGGCGAGGCCGCCGACGACGGCCTGCGCCATGACGCCGGCCAGGACGAGCCAGGCGAGGACGGCGAGGTCCTTGCGCTGGGCGATGCGACGGATCGAGTCGATCGCCGCGACGAGGACGGCGAGCAGGAGAACGGCGGAGAAGGCGAACGCGCCAAGACCTGATGCGGCGGTCGTGAGGTACGCCGCGAACCCGAGGACGATGCCCCCCAGGGCGAACCAGACGGCTCGCAGGACCGCGCCGCGGCCGGTGACGGCGGACAGGGTGAGGAACAGCACGGCCAGGGCGAGGATGCCGACGAGGCCGGTCATCGTCCTGTTGCCGAACTCGATGATCCCGTGGATGCCCTGCTCAGGCAGCGGGACGAGGGACTCCGGCGTGCACAGCGGCCATTCGGTGCACCCGAGGCCCGAGCCGGTGAGCCGGACGGCACCGCCGGTGCCGATGATCACGACCTCCGCGAGGAAGGACAGCCACGCCAACACCTTCAAGGGCGTCGAGAAGCGTGCGGTCGTGACGGCGAGGGGTTCGGCGGTGCGCTCGGGCATGGGTCCTCCGGTTCCCTCCGGACGCCGGGGATCGGCCCGGATGTCAGGGGGAACCTGTAGAATCGGATTGTTGCGATGCGCGCGAGAAGCGCGAGATGCATCAACAACAGTTTAGGCGCGACGATCGCGCCGGTGATGAGGGCCCCAGAGCGGCATCCCACCCCGTTCTCCCGACGGGGCTACGGCATGCCGGAGCGGATGACACCGTCTGGGCCTGAAGAGGAGAGTGTGTGATGTCGGATGTGCTGATCGACCGCCCGGAGCTCGAAGGTCTGGGGGTGTACGAGTTCGGCTGGCACGACCCCGACGCCGCCGGCGCGAGCGCGAAGCGGGGCCTCTCCGAGGCCGTCGTGCGCGATATCTCCGCCCTCAAGAGCGAACCCGAGTGGATGCTCAAGACGCGTCTCAAGGGCCTCGGACTGTTCGGCCGCAAGCCGATGCCGACCTGGGGCGCCGATCTCAGCGAGATCGACTTCGACAACATCAAGTACTTCGTCCGCTCGACGGAGAAGCAGGCGCAGTCCTGGGAGGATCTCCCCGAGGACATCCGCGAGACCTACGAGCGGCTCGGCATTCCCGAAGCCGAGCGCCAGCGCCTCGTCGCCGGTGTCGCCGCCCAGTACGAGTCCGAGGTCGTCTACCACCAGATCCGCGAGGACCTGGAGGAGCAGGGCGTCATCTTCATGGACACCGACACGGCGCTGCGCGAGCACCCGGAGTTCTTCCAGGAGTACTTCGGCACCGTCATCCCGGCCGGTGACAACAAGTTCGCGGCGCTCAACACCGCGGTGTGGTCGGGCGGCTCGTTCGTGTACGTGCCCAAGGGCGTGCACGTGGAGATCCCGCTGCAGGCCTATTTCCGGATCAACACCGAGAACATGGGCCAGTTCGAGCGCACGCTGATCATCGCCGATGAGGACAGCTACGTCCATTACATCGAAGGCTGCACGGCGCCGATCTACAAGTCCGACTCGCTGCACTCCGCGGTCGTCGAGATCATCGTGAAGAAGAACGCCCGCGTGCGCTACACCACGATCCAGAACTGGTCGAACAACGTCTACAACCTCGTCACCAAGCGCGCCGTCGCCCACGAGGGCGCGACGATGGAGTGGGTCGACGGCAACATCGGCTCCAAGGTGACGATGAAGTACCCGTCGATCTACCTCATGGGCGAGCACGCCAAGGGCGAGACGCTCTCCGTCGCCTTCGCAGGGCCCGGCCAGCACCAGGATGCCGGCGCGAAGATGATCCACATGGCGCCATACACGCAGTCGTCGATCGTCTCGAAGTCGATCGCCCGTGGCGGCGGCCGCGCAGGCTACCGCGGCGAGGTCCGTGTGGATGCGAATGCGCATCACTCCGCCAACACCGTGCGCTGCGACGCGTTGCTCGTCGACACGCAGTCGCGCTCCGACACCTATCCCGCCATCGACATCCGTGTCGACGACGTCCAGCTCGGGCACGAGGCGACGGTCTCGAAGGTCAGTGAAGAGCAGCTGTTCTACCTGCAGTCGCGCGGTATGCCGGAGGACGAGGCGATGGCCATGATCGTGCGCGGCTTCATCGAGCCGATCGCACGCGAGCTGCCGATGGAGTACGCGATGGAACTGAACAAGCTCATCGAGATGGGCATGGAAGGATCGGTCGGCTGAGATGACGACCCAGACCACGACGCCCAGCGCGTCGCAGGATTCCCGCGCGCACGTGGACCCCGCCGCACAGGTCGCGGACGCCGGATTCGTGCCGGTGCAGACGCGCTCCGAGCGCCCGCATTCCTTCGAGCCGGCGGACTTCGGCACGCCGACGGGGCGCGAGGTGAACTGGAAGCACACGCCGATCGCTCAGCTCGACGCTCTGCTGCGTGACGAGGCGGGGGACGCGGATGCGATCTCCTACGATCTGGATGCCGTCGAGGCCTTCCTCACCCCGGAAAGCGACGGGTACGGCGAGTTCTTCCGTCCGGAGGATCTCCCCAGCGCGCTCGCCTGGAAGCACGGACCGCGCGGTCTGCACATCCAGGTGCCGGCCGAGACGGAGATCGCCGAACCGATCATCGTGCCGATCACGGGCGCGGCGATCGACAAGCGCGGCTTCGCGCAGATCCTCATCGAAGCGCAGCCGCATGCGCGCGCCACCGTCGTGCTCGAGCACTCGGGTTCGGCGCAGTACGCGCAGAACGTCGAGATCATCGCGCGGGACGGATCCGCGCTCACCGTCATCAGCCTGCAGCGCTGGGACGACGACGCCGTGCATGCCGCGGCCCATCAGGCGACCGTCGGTGCGGATGCCACGCTGAAGCACTTCGTCATCACCTTCGGTGGCGCGCTGGTGCGCGTCAACCCGAGCGTCGAGCTCACGGGGGCGGGCGCCGAGGGATACCTGTACGGGCTGTCCTACGCCGACGCCGGACAGCACCTCGAAAGTCAGGTGTACCTGCACCACAAGGGCGCGCACACCACCGGCGACGTGCTCTACAAGGGTGCACTCCAGGGCGAGGGTGCTCACAGCGTGTGGATCGGCGACGTCCTCATCGGCAAGGACGCGACCGGCACCGACTCCTACGAGGCGAACCGCAACCTGGTGCTCACCGAAGGCGCGCGCGCGGATTCGATCCCGAACCTCGAGATCGAGACGGGCGACATCCAGGGCGCAGGCCACGCCAGTGCCACCGGACGTTTCGACGACGAGCAGCTCTTCTACCTCCAGGCCCGGGGCATCACGGAGGAGGAGGCGCGCAGGCTCGTCGTGCTCGGCTTCCTCAGCGACATCGTGCAGCGTCTCGGCATCCCCTCGCTCGAGGAGGAGCTGCTGGCCCGCATCGAAGCCGAACTGGCGGAGGTGAGCGCGTGAGCGCGCAGCGCGCCTGTGCCCTGAGCGACCTCGAGCAGGACACCCCGCTGCGCGTCGAGCTCGATGGCGTCCCCATGGCGCTGGTGCTCGATTCCGAGGGAACCGTCCACGCCATCGGAGACACCTGCACTCATGGCGACATCTCCCTGTCCGAGGGCTTCGTCGAGGGCGACACGCTGGAGTGCTGGGCGCATGGCTCGGCCTTCTCGCTGTGCACCGGCAAGCCCCAGAATCTCCCTGCTTTCGAGCCCGTCCCGGTCTACATCGTCGAGATCGACGGAGACGACGTGCTCATCGACCCCACCGTTACGAAGGAAGTCTGAATGTCTGTTCTCGAGATCCGCGATCTGCACGTGACAGTCGAGACCGAGGCGGGGACGACCCCGATCCTCAACGGCATCACGCTCACCATGAAGACCGGTGAGACCCACGCCATCATGGGCCCGAACGGCTCCGGCAAGTCCACGCTCGCTTACACGATCGCCGGTCACCCGAAGTACACGGTCACCGGTGGATCGATCACCTTCGACGGCGAGGACGTTCTGGAGATGAGCGTCGACGAGCGTGCGCGCGCCGGTCTCTTCCTCGCCATGCAGTACCCGGTGGAGATCCCGGGCGTCACGGTGACGAACTTCCTCCGCACGGCGAAGACCGCGCTGGACGGCGAGGCGCCGTCGATCCGCTCCTGGACCAAGGATGTCAAGGAGGCCATGGGCAATCTGCGCATGGACCCGAAGTTCGCGCAGCGTAACGTCAACGAGGGCTTCTCGGGCGGAGAGAAGAAGCGTCACGAGATCCTCCAGCTCGAGGTGCTCAAGCCGAAGTTCGCCGTGCTCGACGAGACCGACTCCGGTCTCGATGTCGACGCGCTGAAGATCGTGTCCGAGGGCGTCAACCGCGCCAAGGAGGCGACCGGTCTCGGCGTCCTCCTCATCACGCACTACACCCGGATCCTGCGCTACATCCGACCCGACTTCGTGCACGTCGTCGTCGCGGGGAAGATCGTCGAAGAGGGCGGCCCCGAGCTCGCAGACCGGCTGGAGGACGAGGGCTACGACCGCTTCCTCGACCCCGCCGCCCCTCTCGAGGCGTAGGCTGAACGCATGACGGCCACGCTTGCAGGCGAGAAGTACGATGAGGTCACCGAGGCGCTCAAAGACGTCATGGACCCGGAGCTCGGGATCAATGTCGTCGACCTCGGGCTGATCTACGACCTCGCCTGGGATGAGGAGAACGACGCGCTCGTGATCCACATGACCCTCACCAGCGCCGGCTGCCCCCTGACGGACGTGCTCGAAGAGCAGACGGCCCAGGCGCTGGACAACGTCGTGGAGCGATTCCGCATCAACTGGGTGTGGATGCCGCCGTGGGGTCCCGAGCGGATCACGGACGACGGCCGCGACATGATGCGCGCCCTCGGCTTCGCGATCTGATCCGCCCGGAGATGCAGCGGGTGGAAGCACTCCCGCTCGAGAAGCTCCGTGAGCGCTCCAGCGAGAAGTGGCGGGAGTATCCGGCGGATGTGCTGCCGATGTTCGTCGCCGAGACGGATTTCCCTCTCGCGCCCGAGGTGTCGCGCGTGCTCGAGCGCGCCGTCGCTCTCGGCGATACGGGCTACATCGCGTCGCGGACGGCGCTTCCTGAGGCCTTCGCCGCCTTCGCTCGACGGCGCTACGGCTGGGACCCCGATCCTGCGCGGATGCGCCCGACAGCGGACGTCAGCATGGGCATCGTCGAGATCCTGCGGCGGGTGACCGAACCCGGTGACAGGGTCGTGGTGATGCCGCCGGTGTATCCGCCGTTCTACGACCTCGTCGAGGAGGCGGGTGCCGTCGTCGAGCGGGTGCCGCTGCGGGATACCGGCGATGGCTGGGAGATCGACGTCGACGGCGTCGAGCATGCCGTCGACCAGGGCGCCACCGCGATCCTGCTCTGCAATCCGCACAATCCCACCGGAACGGTGCACTCGGCGGCTTCGCTGGCGGCGCTGGCAGATCTCGCCGCGTCGCGGTCGGTCTCCGTCGTCTCCGATGAGATCCACGCGCCCCTGGCTCAACCGGGAACGGGCTTCACTCCTTTCCTCGCGGTGTCGGACGCGGCGCGCGAGGTCGGCTTCGCGGTGGTCAGCGCCAGCAAGGCCTTCAATCTGGCAGGGCTCAAGTGTGCGCTGATGGTGACCGCGGCTGATGAGCCGACGAGGGTCGTCCGCGGGATGCCGATCGAGGTCGTCTGGCGCACGGGGCAGTTCGGCCTGCTGGCGGCCGTGGCTGCGTTCGGCGAGGAGAGCGATCCGTGGTTGGACGGCCTGCTGCACACTCTGGACGGCAACCGGCGTCTCCTCGCCGAACTGCTCACGCAGCACCTGCCGGAGGTCGGCTATCGCGTGCCGGACGCTGGCTATCTCGGCTGGCTCGACCTCGGTCCACTGGAATGGGGCGACCGTCCTGCCCGACGGATCCTCCGCGAAGCGAAGGTGGCTCTTCAGGACGGACGTCCGTTCGGTGCGGAAGGTGAGGGATTCGCCAGGATCAACTTCGGCACGAGCGCCGAGATCATCACGGAGGCGATGATGCGCATCGCCGCGCTGCGATGAGCGCGCTGCGGCCGACGGCCGAGGCGTCGATCTGGGATGCGGAGCGGCGGTGGATCACCGCCGGCGCCGTCGCGTTGATCTTCCTCGCGGCGATCGAGTCGCTCGCCGTCACCACCGTGATGCCCGTGGTCAGCGCCGCGCTCGACGGGGAGTCGCTGTACGCGGTCGCGTTCGCGGGCACGCTGGCGACGAGCGTCATCGGCATGGTGGCGAGCGGCGCCTGGTCCGACTCCCGAGGTCCCCGCGGAGCACTGTACGCTGCGGTGACGCTCTTCCTCGTCGGGCTGGTGATCTCCGGCGCCGCCGTGTCGATGCATCAGTTCCTCCTCGGACGCCTCGTGCAGGGACTCGGGGCCGGGGGACAGACCGTCGCGCTCTACGTCGTCGTCGCGCGGCTGTATCCGCCGCACCTGCATGGCCGGGTGTTCGCGGCCTTCGCGGCCGCATGGGTCGTGCCGTCGATGATCGGCCCGTTCCTCGCCGGTGCGGTCGCCGACTATCTGGACTGGCGATGGGCCTTCCTGGGCGTCGCCGTGCTCACGGCCCTCGCTTTCCTCACCGTCGCCGTCCGGCTCCGCGGTGTGGACCTCGGAACGGGCGAGCCCATGGAGAAGCGCGTCGTGGCGGTCCGGCTGCTTCTCGCGCTGGCCGTTGCCGCATCCGCCGTCGTCGTGGGCTTCTCGGCGGATGCGCCGCCCGCGCTCGGCTGGCCGATCGCCGGCACGGCCGTCGTCCTGATCGGCCTCGCCCTGCTGCGCCTGATGCCGCCCGGCACGCTGCGCGCCGGGCGGGGGCTGCCCAGCGTCGTCCTCCTGCGAGGAATCGTGGCCGGTGCGTTCTTCGCGGCTGAGGCGTACATCCCCTACCTCCTCATGGAGCGCTTCGGATTCACGGCGACGTTCGCGGGGATCGCCCTGATGTTCGCGGCCTTCGCCTGGGCGGGCGCCTCAGCGCTGCAGGGCCGCTTCGGCGAGCGCCTCGGCAACACCCGCATCGCCCTCATCGGCCTGTCGCTCGTGCTCGCCGCGCTTCTCGCCGTGCTCTGCACCACCCTGCTCGGCGCGTCGCCGGTGGTGGTGATCCTCGGGTGGATGCTCGCCGGCGGTGGGATGGGCCTGCTCTACCCGCGGCTCACCGTGCTCACCCTCGCGTACTCGGATGAGGCCAACCAGGGGTTCAACTCCTCGGCCCTCTCGATCTCCGACGCCGCCGGCTCCGCCGTGGCGATCGCTCTCGCCGGTCTTCTCGTCGCCACGCTCGGCGGCGGCGTCGGTGCGTTCGGCGCGGTGTTCGCGTTCGCCATCGTTCTCGTGCTCGTCGGCGCGATCCCGGGGCTGCGCCTCGGACATGCCGCCGAGCGGCGCTGAGCGGCTGCAGCGCAGCGCGCAGGCGAAGAGTGCGACGGCGATGGCCGCGGTGAGCGGCGTCGTCCCGACGACGAGGAGCAGGACGACGCCGGCGAGGCCAGCCGGCACTGCGAGGGAGAGCCTGACCGCCGACGCCGTGGCGCGCGGCGGGCGCGCCGTCTCGCCACGCGCCAGACCAAGCGCGACGAGCGCCGTGAGCGCGAGCGTGGAGAGCACCCAGAGCGGGCGGGTCGCCCACCAGCTCGCCGTGCCAGGATCGGGCAGCGGTGTCCCCGTGCCGATGGCGAACAGGGCAAGGATGCCCGCCATCGACAGGAGAACGGGCATGTGCCAGAGGTAGACGGTCATCGCGCGTCTGCAGACGAAGTGGCGGATCGGTGCGATCAGGCGGTGCCCGCTCCACTGCGTCAGCCGCTCCCGATGAAGGGAGAGCAGCATGGTGTGGGCGACCCCGACGAGGATCAGTGCCGTGGTGGGGGGATTGAGGTGCGCGATGAGATCCGGCGACCAGACCCCGGCGAGCATCGCGACGGCGAGCACGCCGACGGAGGAGAGGAGCAGACCGCGACGGATGGCCGGGGGGAGCGCATCGAGCACCCCATCGGCGAGGAGGAATCCGATCTGCTGCACGGCGAGCCAGACGAAGGCGAGATTGGCGAAGCCGATGCCATCGAACCCGGTCGCCGCTCTGACGACGTCGACGCTGACCGCCGCACCGACGAGCACCGCCAGCGTCCGAAGCGGTGCACGGTCATGCAGGGAGAGCATGGCTGGAAGCAGAGCCTGGCAGAGCAGGAACACGCCGAGGAACCAGAGCGGCTGCGCGAATCGGTAGCCGGCGATGACCAGAACCTCGTGAGCGACGCCGGCCCCGGCGAGGATCACCAGCGCTGAACCGGCCGTCCCGATGGCGATGGTCGCGGGCAGCAGCAGGCGATGAAGCCGTCCGGCGACGAAGGCCCTCGCTGTCCCGCCGCGGGCCAGCGAGCGTCGGTACGCACTCGCGCCGGCGAAGCCCCCGATGACGAAGAACAGCGGCATCACCTGCAGGACCCAGCTCACCGGCACGATCCACGGTGACCCCTCACTCGCGTTCGCGAAGACCGGTGCCCCCTCGGAGACGGTCACCCCGACCATGAGCGCGTGCAGCACGACCACGCCGATCACACAGGCAGCGCGGACGAGGTCGATGCCGGCATCCCGCCTGGTGGTGCGTGCGCCGTCACGATGCGGTGCGGTCGGAACCCCGGAAGCGGGGTGTGTTGTCAGGACGGTCATGGCGCCTCCTCTGCGTCGTGAGGAGGCTATGCAGGCGGTGCCGGTGCGGACATCACCCGTCGGAGCGGTCGTACCCCATACGGGGGTATGAGATCAGGCCGGCTCGACGAGGCCTGCGTCGTAGGCGAAGATCACGGCTTGCACGCGGTCGCGGGCGGCGAGCTTCGCGAGCACCTTGCCGACATGCGTCTTCACGGTCTGCTCCGCGATGAACAGCTCCGTGGCGATCTCAGCATTGGAGAGCCCTCGGCCGATGAGGACGAGAACCTCGCGCTCGCGCTCGGTGAGCTCGGACAGCTGCGGCCCGAGCCGCGAGCCGCGGGGCTTCTGCGCGGCGAAGCGCTCGATCATTCGACGGGTGACGCTCGGGGCGAGCAGGGCGTCGCCGGCCGCTACGACGCGGACCGCCTGGACGAGCTCCTCCGGCAGCGCATCCTTCAGGAGGAACCCGCTCGCACCCGCGCGGAGCGCGTCGTACACGTAATCGTCGATGTCGAAAGTCGTCAGCATGATGATCCGCGGAACCTTCGCCGCCGGATAGTCCGCCCCGAGTATCCGCGACGTCGCCTGGATCCCGTCGAGTTCCGGCATCCGCACGTCCATGAGGATCACATCCGGGTCGAGCCGTGCGGCGAGGCGAACGGCTTCGGCGCCGTTCGCGGCCTGCCCGGTCACCCTGATCCCCTCGTGCGCGTCGAGGAGGGCTGCGAAGCCTGCCCGTACCATGGCCTGGTCGTCTGCGATGAGCACATCGATCGTCATACGGAGCCTTCCTGGAAGGGGGCGGGATGCCGGGGGAGTGTCGCCGAGACCCTCCAGATGCCTTCCGCGTCGACGCCGGCCGTGAGCGCCCCGCCGAGGAGGGTGGCGCGCTCGTTCATGCCGCGCACGCCGTGACCGCTCGTCAACGCTTCGGATGCCGCGTCGGTGGTCGGATTGCGGACGGACAGCGTGAGCGAGGCCTCGTCCGTGCGGAGCACGACCTCGATCGCCGTACCTGGCGCATGCCGGACGGCGTTGCTGAGCGCCTCCTGGATGATGCGATAGGCGGCGATCTGCGTGGCGGGGGAGATGTCACCGCTGACTTCGGTCGTGAGCGCCACCTCGGCGCCGGCGCGGCGCACGGTCTCCACCAGCGCGGGGACGTCGTCGACGCCGCGCTGCGGTGCGAGCTCGAGCTCCTGATCCTCGGTGCGGAGCACGCCGAGGATCCGGCGCATCTCGGTGAGTGCACTGCGGGCGGAGGCGGCGATGTCCTCGAATTCCTGAGCGGCGTCGTCGGTGAGCTCCGGCACGCGGTATCGCGCGGTGGATGCCTGCACCTGAATGACCGACATCCCGTGCGCGACGACATCGTGCAGCTCCCTGGCGATCCGCGTGCGCTCCTCGACGAGCTCGCGTCTGGCCTGCTCCTGCGCCGTGTGCGCGCGCTCCCTGGTGAGCTCACGGCCGAGACGGAGCCGCCCTGCCAGCAGCACGGCCAGAAGATAGATGCCGCCCACGACGGCTGTCGTGACGATCAGCGAGTTGGCACTGGGGATCGCCGGGAGCATGATCGCCGCAACGAGCCCTGCGGCCGTGCCGAGCGCGAGCTGGACGAGCCCCCTGCGCCAGCCGTACTGGAAGGTCGTCGTGGTCACGATCACGGCGAAGGCGAGCAGCATCGGCACCGACCACGGCCACGGTCCGCCGAGAGACGGATCTCTGGACACGGTGAGCGGGATGAGCAGCGCGGGGCCCGTGAAGAGCACCATCGCGAGGTCGGGATGGGTGACCGACACCAGCGGCGCGGCCGTGGCAGCCGCACCCAGCAGCATCGTGACGGCGACCGCGCTGCCGTAGGCGCCCGCCTGCACGGGAACGAGCACGCTGTAGAGGGCGACCGCGACGATGCCGAGGACAATGAGCAGCGCGATGCGCCGCTCGTGAGCCGTGTACTCTCGGCGGACGCGCTTCATGCGGGTTCTCCGGCGCTTCTGCCCTGAGCCCGCGCCCGCATCCTCCGGCGTCTCGGTCCGAGGGGTCCGTGAGGCGCGCGCACTCCGCTTGCTCGCCCTCATGGGTGTCATCCTGCCATCCTTGCGGGCTCGCCGCGGCGCACCTCGCCCTCGCATCCGCTCTCGGCCGCGGCTGCGGTGCGACGCCGTCGCCGCGCAGCGATCCGATCGACGACGATGCCGATGGTCACGGCGAGGACGATCCCGAGGACCGCGCTCAGAAGGGGCTGATCCTCCAGCCAGTGGCCGGCGAGCATCCCGATGCCCGCGCTGTACGCGGCCCACGTCGCTCCAGCCATGGCGCTCAGCGGGAGGAACCGCCGCCACGGATAGCCGAGGGCTCCCGCCGACATGTTGACGGCGACGCGGCCGATGGGGATGTAGCGTGCTCCGAGGATCAGTCCGGCACCGTTGCGAGCGAGGGTGCGTTGCGCCCAGCCGAAGGCGGAGGCGATGCGCGGTCTGCGCATCCACGTGAACCGGGTCGTCCCGACCGCCCGCCCGATCGCGTAGGCGATGTTGTCGCCGATCATCGCGCCGAGCGCTGCCACCGCGCACAGAGCCAGGATGCTGGCATCCCCCGTGGACATCGCGACCGCCGTCGCTGCGACGAGCACCGTCTCGCTCGGGATCGGCGGGAAGAACCCGTCGATCACAGCCGTCGCGAACATGACGGGCAGCAGCCACGGCGAGGCGACAGCCTGCAGGATGATCTCGTTGATGACGTCCACGCTTCGACGCTACGGAGCGCGGGCGCCGTAGGCATCACTCTCGAGTATCGTCCGCGTCATACCGCAGAGGGGTCTTCCAGCCCGCTCGTCCTATACTGGGAGGCTGGCCCATCGGGTCTTCCCATCCCCTCCTGACGAACGGACATCCGCTGTGCTCGCCGTGCACGACCTCGAGATCCGCGTTGGTGCGCGCCTGCTGATGGAGAACGTGTCGTTCCGCGTCTCCGACGGAGACAAGATCGGCCTCGTCGGCCGCAACGGCGCGGGCAAGACCACGCTGACCAAGGTGCTGGCCGGCGACCTCCTGCCGTCCGGGGGAGAGGTGACCCGCTCCGGAGAGCTGGGCTACCTCCCGCAGGACCCGCGCTCCGGCGATCCCGAGATGCTCGCCCGCACGCGCATCCTCGACGCCCGAGGTCTCGGCTCGCTCGCCCTCGGCATGGCGCAGGCCACCGTCGACATGGGATCGGACGACCCGGCCGTCGCCGACAAGGCCATGAAGCGCTACGCGCGCCTCACCGAGCAGTTCGAGGGGCAGGGCGGCTACGCCGCGGAGGCGGAGGCGGCGTCGATCGCGAACAACCTCTCGCTGCCGGACCGCATCCTCGACCAGCCGCTGAAGACGCTCTCCGGCGGTCAGCGGCGCCGCATCGAACTCGCCCGCATCCTGTTCTCGGATGCGGACACGATGATCCTCGACGAGCCGACCAACCACCTCGACGCCGACAGCGTGGTGTGGCTGCGCGAGTTCCTGAAGAACTACAAGGGCGGCCTCATCGTCATCAGCCACGACGTGGAGCTCGTCGGGGAGACGGTCAACCGCGTCTTCTACCTCGATGCGAATCGTCAGGTCATCGACGCGTACAACATGAACTGGAAGAACTACCTCCGCCAGCGCGCCGCCGATGAGGAGCGCCGCAAGAAGGAGCGGGCGAACGCGGAGAAGAAGGCGACGACCCTGCAGCAGCAGGCCGCGCGCTTCGGTGCCAAGGCCTCCAAGGCCGCCGCGGCGCATCAGATGATGGCGAGAGCCGAGAAGCTGCTTGCGGGTCTCGATGACGTCCGCCAGGAGGACAGGGTTGCGAAGCTCCGGTTCCCGAAGCCTGCTCCGTGCGGGAAGACCCCGCTGATGGCGTCAGGGTTATCGAAGTCCTATGGCTCGCTGGAGATCTTCACCGATGTCGACCTGGCGATCGACCGCGGCTCGAAGGTCGTGGTCCTCGGCCTGAACGGTGCGGGCAAGACGACGCTGCTGAGGATGCTCGCCGGTGTCGACCAGCCGGACACGGGCCAGCTCGAACCGGGGCACGGTCTGAAGGTGGGCTACTACGCGCAGGAGCACGAGAACCTCGACGTGAACCGCTCGGTGCTGGAGAACATGGTGTCGGCGGCGCCGCACATCACCGAGACCGAGGCGCGCAAGGTCCTCGGCTCGTTCCTGTTCACCGGAGACGACGTCCTGAAGCCCGCCGGCGTGCTCTCCGGCGGAGAGAAGACGAGGCTCTCGCTGGCGACGCTGGTGGTGTCATCGGCCAACCTCCTGCTGCTCGACGAACCGACGAACAACCTCGATCCCGCGTCCCGCGAGGAGATCCTCGGCGCACTGGCGCACTACGAGGGCGCTGTCGTGCTCGTCTCGCACGACCCCGGTGCGGTGCAATCGCTGAACCCCGAGCGCGTGCTCATCCTCCCCGACGGCGTGGAGGACATCTGGAACCAGGAGTATCAGGACCTCATCGAACTGGCCTGAGCCGGGCTCAGCGTCGTTCGCGGATGAAGTCGCCCTTGGCCTCGACGTAGGCGATTCTGTCGTTCGGGTGCCGCCGGGCGAGCCGGGCCTTGAGCGCCGCATAGGCATCGCGGTCCGCGGCAGAGGTCCTCAGTCGGTCTCTGAAGTCGATGTAGTGGTGCCAGGCATCGGTCCCGTGTTCGAGAACGTGGACGTTCATCAGCCGGACACGCGGATCGAGTTCATAGCCGTACAGTCGATCAGGGCGGATTCCGTTTGCCTCGCCGCGGAAGCTCAAACCGAGTCGCGTCAGCCAGGCGTCGACGTCCGGCAAGACAGCACCGGCATCGACCGGAACGGTGAGCGCCACGGCGACGTCGAGGATCGGCTTGGCCGCGAGTCCCGGCACCGCGGTGGAACCGATGTGCTCGATCGATCGAACGGCTGCCGGTGCGGATTCCATCAGAAGGTCCCGCACCCTGTCGAACACGTGGTGCCATCGACGCGTCGGTGAGGCGAGAACGACCCTGCCTCGGAGAAGTCCGAGCTCAGCACCGGCGAAGGCGGCAGCGAGCTGTTGCGGAGGTGACACGGTCCTGCTCCTCGTGCGTCAGCGCGAGACCGGCTCGGCGTCGAGGAGCTCGTCCTCGGCATCCGCGTCGCGATCCCTGCGGCGCTTCTTCGGTGCGCTCGGCCTGCCCTCGACGTCCTCGCGGTGCTTCTGGATCTCCGTCCGGATGATGTACCCGATGAAGACGAAGCCCATGATCGCGAAGAGGATCCACTGGATGGCGTAGGAGAGGTTCATGCCGGAGTCCTCCTCCGGCTTCTCGAAGCCGCCGAGCGGCGTCGACGGAGCGGGGTCCTCCGAGACGAGTTCGCCATACGCCGTCGTGATCGCATCCGCCTCGTCGAGCGCATCGGCGACGGTGGGGAGATGGATGGTCGGCACCTGGCCCTCGGGCGCGGAGCGCCCTGACGGCGGCAGCACTTCACTCGGACGCATCCGCACGACGACGGTGACCTGACCAGACGGCGGCTCGGGAACCGCCTCCGTCTCGTCGCCGGAGGCCGCCCCGACCCAACCGCGATTGACGATGAGGAGTCGACCGTCCGGCGTGCGGAAGGGCACGAGGATCTCGTAGGTGTTCGTTCCTCCGTTGACGCGATTGCGCACCGCGATGTGCTCTCCGGGGACGTACTCGCCCACGAGCATCACCTGTCGCCATTCGTCCGTCTCCGGCGCGAAGCGATCGTTATCGCCCATCACCGCGTCGAGCGCGACAGGGGCGGCGTCGTAATTGGCCTCGACGAGGGCGATCGTGGCGTTCTTCTCCTCCGACCGGGAGAACTGCCAGTGGGACAGGAATCCGCAGGCGATCGCGAAGCAGATCGCCACGGCGACATACGCGCACCACCGGGCCGCACGGCTGCTCATATGCTCACCTCGTCGTCGGCCGGGACGCCGCTCTGCACCGATACCGGGAAGTCCCTCGCGCGGAGGTACTCGCTGAGAAAGTCCACGTGCTCGTCGCAGGCCAGCCAGATCTTCCGGCGATCCTCGGCGTGGATGCGAGGATTGCGCCAGATCACGTGATGCGTCGCGGCCTCCCGGCATCCTGCCCGTGAGCACTCCAGGGCGCTCATCGCGCCCCGTCCTCGCCTGCGCGACGCTCCTCGATCCGGAGCACGTCCGGTTGCTCGGCTGGCTCAGCCGGCTGCGGAGGCGCGGTGAGCTCCTGCTGCGGAGACTCCGCGCCGACGACCCTCGCATCGCTGCCGGTGTTCGCTGCCACGACGGCGATGTACGGCAGCACGGCCGCCGCGATGCCGAACACCCAGGTGTACCAGCCGTAGGGCGTGACGAGGACCATGAGGGCGAAGCAGAGGATCCTGATGCCCATCGAGATGAGATATCGGCGCGTGCGGGAGTCTGCCTCGACCTTCGGCGACTGCGGAAGCGAGGTGACGGATGCGGCATCCCGGGTGCGTTTCACGATGCCTCAAGCCTACGCCGCGCAGAGACCGGCGCGGGCCTTGGCACGCCCTTCTCCGCAGGCCTCAGGACGTGAGGAAAGGCACGCTGAAGGCGCCGAAGGCGACGATGGCGAGGATGCCGAAGAGGAGAAGGATGATGCTGATCGCGATCGGCACGTAACCGAGGATGAGCCCGGTGAGGGCCATGCCCCGCCCGCCCAGTGCCGGGTTCCGCTTGATCTGCGACAGCGAGATGTGGCCCATGACGACCGCGGCGAGGGAGATGAAGATGGGGACGATGATCGCGAAGATCAGCCAGCTGAACACGATGCCCGCGATCCCGCAGATGAGGGTCGCGAGCGCGAGCCCATTGGTGGGCCGCGCAGCGGCATACGCCGGGTATGCCGGGGCAGGGTATCCGGGAGCGGCAGGCGCCTGATAGACCGGTGCTGCGGGGGCGGAGTACGTCGGCGCACTCGGGTACGCGGGGGCGGCAGGGTAAGGCTGTCCTGCGGGGGCCGCGGGGATCGGATGGACGGGCTGCGCAGAACCCGGGTATCCGGGAATCGCGCCTGCGGGTGCGGCCGGCGGCACGGGCGGAATCTGCTGCGGAGCGGCGGGGGTCGTCGCGTGACCGGCCGGGAACGGCGGCGGCGTCGTCGGCTGCACGGCCTCGGCCGGGAACGACTGCTGCGGCCCCGGCTGCGGAGGCAGATAGGGGTTGCTCGAATTCTGAGTGCTGTTGTCGCTCACGATGCGCCTTTCGTCACGCACAGGCTCTCAGCCGGGAAGGTGGGTGTCAAACGGCCCGATAGGATTGCCGAGCCCGAGTCCACCGATCTGGAGTGAAGTCATGAGCGAAGGACGCGTCGTCCTTGTCACCGGAGGCAACCGCGGTATCGGCCGCGCGATCGCGGAGCGCTTCCTCCGGGACGGCTACCGGGTCGCCGTGACGGCGCGCAGCGGCGAGGGGCCTGTCGGCGCGCTCACCGTGCGCGCCGACGTCACCGATGCCGCGGCCGTCGACGCCGCGTTCACCGAGGTGGAGCAGCGACTCGGCCCGGTGGAGATCGTCGTGGCGAACGCGGGGATCACGAAGGACACGCTGCTCCTGCGCATGAGCGAGGAGGACTTCGACAGCGTCGTCTCCACGAACCTCGGCGGATCGTTCCGTGTCGTCAAGCGCGCCTCGAAGGGGATGCTGAAGGCCAGGTTCGGTCGTGTCATCCTCATCTCGAGCGTCGTGGGCCTCTACGGCTCCGCTGGGCAGATCAACTATGCGGCCTCCAAGAGCGCACTCGTCGGCTTCGCCCGTTCGCTCACCCGGGAGCTGGGCGGACGAGGGATCACGGCGAACGTCGTCGCTCCCGGATTCATCGAGACCGATATGACGGCGGAGCTCCCCGAGGAGACGCAGAAGCAGTACAAGGCGAACATCCCGGCAGGCCGTTTCGCGACCGCGGACGAGGTCGCCGGTGTCGTCACCTGGATCGCCGGGGACGATGCGGCGTACATCTCCGGCGCCGTCATCCCCGTCGACGGCGGCCTCGGGATGGGGCACTGACCCCTCAGGGCCGCTGCCGCACGGCATCCTCAATCACGCCTGCGAGGCGATCGGGGACGCTGAACTGCGGCCAGTGACCGGAGCCGATGGCGACGACCGTCGCATCATGGATGGCGCGGTACTCCTCTCCGTACGGCCCCCAGTCGTCGATCTCCGCCTCCAGGCCCTGCTGATCGAGTGAGCCCATCAGGAGGGTGACCGGTACTCGATGGCGCCCCCCGTTCAGCGCGATGGAGCCCGTCGGAACCCGTGCGGGCACGCTCAGGGTGAGAGCCTCGGTGGCCGCTCGCGTCTCCGGCGGAAGATCGGCCGTCTCCTCGGGCGGGAAGAACTCCCAGCCGGGGAACGGGATCACGCCGTCGACGACGGCGAACTCGGCGATCGAGGCGCCGGGCGGCGGGGGAACGGTGTCGACGAGGATGACGCGCCGCACACGGTCTGGTCTGGCGTCGGCAGCGCCCCAGGCGACGTTGCCACCGCCGCTGTGACCGACGATCACGACGTCGCCCGTGAGCTCGTCGATGCGTTCCACGACCGCATCCACCCAGTCGGAGATCCCGATCTCCGAAGATCGTTCTGCCGGCTCGCCGACTCCCGGCATCGTCAGGGCATGCACACGATGACCTGCGGCGGTGAGAGCGGGGGATACCCCGCTCCATGAAGAGCCGTCGAGCCAGAGACCGGGGATCAGGATGATGTCCATCCCCTGACGCTACGCGCGGCCTCCGACACCCGCCAGGGGGATCAGGGCAGGAGCGCGATGACCTCTCGCAGGTCCACCGCGTCGATGACGAGATCGGCCTGCTGTCGCGCAGCGGGCTTCGCGTTGAAGGCGAGGCCGAGACCCGCCTCCGCGAGCATCAGGAGATCGTTGGCTCCGTCGCCGATCGCCACGGTCGCCGTCCGCGCGATGCCGAGATCGTCGGCCCACTCCCTGAGCGAGGCCGCCTTCGCAGCCGCGTCCACGATGTCGCCGTCCACGCGGCCGGTCAGAGCGGCATCCGCGACCTGCAGCCTGTTCGCGCGCCAGCGGTCGACGCCCAGCTCGGGCGCGATCTCATCGAGGATCTCGTGGAAGCCGCCGGAGACCACGCCGACGACCCCGCCCTTCGCGTGCACGGCAGCGGTGAGCTCGCGAACGCCCGGCGTCGGTTCGATGCGCGAGATGACACGTGCGAAGGCGTCCGTCGGTACGCCGGCGAGCGCCTCTACTCGAGAGCGCAGACTGGTCGCGAAGTCGACCTCGCCGCGCATCGCCGCCTCGGTCGCCGCCTGCACCTCCTCGCGACGCCCCGCCTCATCGGCGAGGAGCTCGATCACCTCGTTGCGGATGAGGGTGGAATCGGCATCGAGGACGACGAGGAAGCGCGGGGAACTCACGGACGAAAGCTTATGGCACCCCGTGCCCTCCGCCTTACCGCGCGACGCGGATGCCCTTGCCGACCACGGTGATGCCGGAATCCGTCACCGTGAACCCGCGCGAGAGATCGAGTTCGCGGTCGACGCCGACCGTCGCGCCGTCCTCGAGGACGACGTTCTTGTCGAGCACGGCCCTGTGCACGCGCGCACCCTGGCCGATGTGCACATGGTCGAAGAGCACCGAATCGGTGATCGTGGAGCCACCACCGGCGAGCGTCCACGGTCCGACCACGCTGCGTTCGAGATGGGTGCCGGACAGCACGGAGCCGAGCGAGACGATCGAATCGATCGCATTGCCGATCCGGCCGACCGAATCCCGCACGAACTTCGCCGGCGGCGAGTTCACGGCCTGGGAGTGGATCGGCCACTCCATGTTGTAGAGATTGAAGACGGGCAGCGTGGAGATGAGGTCCATGTGCGCGTCGAAGAAGGAGTCGATCGTTCCGACATCCCGCCAGTAGGCGCGATCGCGCGGCGACGAGCCTGGCACGTCGTTGCGCTTCATGTCGTAGTAGCCGGCTTCGCCGCGGGAGACGAAGTAGGGGATGATGTCCCCGCCCATGTCGTGACCGGACGTGGTCAACTCGCCGTCGGCCTCGACGGCGGCGATGAGTGCATCCGCATCGAAGATGTAGTTGCCCATCGACACCAGCACCTCATGCGGGGAGTCCGGAAGGCCGGCGGGGCTCGTCGGCTTCTCCAGGAAGTCCTTGATGAGGCCTGAACCCTCAGGATCGGCGTCGATCACGCCGAACTGCGACGCGAGCGCGAGGGGCTGCCGGATGCCGGCTACCGTCGCCTTGGCTCCGGAGGCGACGTGGGCCTCGAGCATCTGCCGGAAGTCCATCCGGTAGACGTGGTCGGCGCCGATGACGACGACGATGTCCGGCTTCTCGTCATTGATGAGATTCAGGCTCTGCAGGATCGCATCGGCCGATCCCGAGAACCAGCGCTTGCCGAGCCGCTGCTGCGCGGGGACCGAGGTCACGTAGGAGTCCAGGAGGGCCGACATGCGCCAGGTCTGCGAGATGTGCCTGTCGAGGCTGTGCGACTTGTACTGGGTCAGGACCACGACCTGTCTCAGCCCCGAGTTGATGAGGTTCGAGATCGCGAAGTCGATGAGGCGGTACTGCCCGCCGAAGGGCACCGCCGGTTTCGCTCTGTCCGCCGTGAGAGGCATGAGTCGCTTGCCCTCGCCGCCGGCGAGGATGATCCCGAAGACTTTCAGCGGTGCCGCCATGGCTCAACCATAGATCCCCAGAGCCCGGCTGTACTACCGTTCAGACATGCGCGTCGACATGATCACGAAGGAATACCCGCCGGAGATCTACGGCGGTGCCGGTGTGCATGTGACCGAGCTCGTCTCGGCGCTGCGCGAGGGCACCGATGTGCGGGTGCGGGCGTTCGGGGCCGATCGATCAGAGCAGGGGACGATCTCGTACCGGACGCCTGCTGAGCTGGCATCCGCGAACCCGGCGATCCAGACCCTCGGCACCGATCTCGCGATGGTCGGCGACATCGCCGGTGCCGATCTCGTGCACAGTCACACCTGGTACGCGAACTTTGCGGGACACCTCGCCTCGCAGCTGCATGGGATCCCGCATGTGCTCACGGCCCACAGCCTGGAACCGCTGCGGCCCTGGAAGGCCGAGCAGCTCGGCGGCGGCTACGCCGTCTCGAGCGGCATCGAGCGCCTCGCCTACGAGAACGCAGCGGCGATAGTCGCCGTGAGCGCAGGGATGCGCGCAGACATCCTGCGCAGCTACCCGCAGGTCGATCCTGCGAGGGTGCGCGTGATCCACAACGGCATCGACGTGGAGAAGTGGCACCCGGTGGAGGATCCGGCGTTCCTGGAGAGCATCGGGATGGATCCCGGACGACCCTCCGTGGTCTTCGTGGGGCGCATCACGAGGCAGAAGGGCCTGCCGTACCTGCTGCGTGCGGCGGCCGAACTGCCGCCGGAGGTGCAGCTCGTGCTGTGCGCCGGCGCGCCTGACACGCCCGAGATCATGGCTGAGGTGCAGGAGGGCGTGCGCCTTCTGCAGCGGAGCAGGCAGGGCGTGATCTGGATCGAGAGGATGCTCCCGCGGGAGCAGCTGTCCGCGATCCTCACGGCGGCGACGACATTCGTGTGCCCCTCGGTCTACGAGCCGCTCGGCATCGTCAACCTCGAGGCGATGGCGTGCGGTGCGGCCGTCGTCGGTACGGCGACCGGGGGGATTCCGGAGGTGGTGGACGACCACGTGACCGGCAGGCTCGTCCCGATCGAGCAGGTGCAGGACGGCACTGGCACGCCCGTCGATCCCGATGTCTTCGTCGCCGAGCTCGCGGGCGTCCTGACCGAGGTCGCGATGGATCCGGAGCGTGCTCGCGCCTACGGGGATGCCGGCCGGGAGCGGGCGAGAAGCGCCTTCAGCTGGCAGGCGATCGCCGACACCACCCGCGCGCTCTACGCCGAGCTGATCGACTGAGCCGATAGGCTGGCGGCATGCCGAGTGCCCTCGAACTCACCGATGTCGTCGTGCGCCGTGACGGGCGCAACATCGTCGATCATGTGACCTGGCAGGTCGCTGACGACCAGCGATGGGCGGTGCTCGGGCCCAACGGCGCGGGCAAGACCACGCTGCTCCAACTCGCAGACACCTTGCTGCACCCGACGTCCGGCACGGTGAGCGTGCTGGGCGAGACGCTCGGCAGGAGCGACCTCTTCGAGGTGCGCCCCCGGATCGGCTTCGCCTCGTCCGCACTCGCCAAGCGCATCCCCCGAGACGAGACGGTCCTGAACACCGTCCTCACCGCCGCCTACTCGGTGATGGGCCGGTGGAACGAGCAGTACGAGAACATCGACGAGCGTCGTGCGTTGCGCGTGCTCGCCGACTGGCGGCTGGATCACCTGGCCGATCGCCTGTTCGGAACTCTCAGCGACGGCGAGCAGAAGCGCGTCCAGATCGCGCGCGCGGTGATGACGGATCCAGAGCTGCTGCTGCTGGACGAGCCGACGGCATCGCTCGATCTCGGTTCGCGCGAGGAGCTGCTCTCCCTCCTCAGCGGGTACGCCTCATCGCCGACGACGCCGGCGATGGTCATGGTCACGCACCACGTCGAGGAGATCCCCGTCGGCTTCACGCACGTGCTGCTGATCCGTGACGGCGCCGTCGTCGCGGCCGGTCCGATCCAGGAGACCCTCACCGAGGCGAACCTCAGTTCGGCGTTCGGCATGCGCATCGCGCTCTCCGCGGACGGCGGTCGCTACGCCGCGAGGGCCGCTGCCTGACGCATTCGGCGGTTCTGGCAGACCACTGCTATAATCGATCCTTGGTGCATTCTGCACCGCAGACTTCCCTCGCTCCTGGCACAATCCAGGGCAACACCTAAGGAATCCCATGAAGACTGACATCCACCCCGACTACCAGGCGGTCGTGTTCCGCGACCTCGGCTCGGGAGAGACCTTCCTCACCCGTTCCACCGTCACCAGCGACAAGACCATCGAGCTGGACGGCGTGGAGTACCCGGTGATCGACGTCGAGATCTCCTCGGCATCGCACCCCTTCTACACGGGCAAGCAGCGCATCATGGACTCGGCCGGTCGTGTCGAGAAGTTCAACCAGCGCTTCAAGGGCTTCGGCGGCAGCAGCAAGTAATCCGCCGCTTCAGAAGGCCCCGATCTCTTCGGAGATCGGGGCCTTCGTCGTTGATCGATTCCCGCTGTCAGCGCAGGCAGGGGTGGTCACGGCATGTCGACGTCGAGGGTGATGCGGCCGTCGCCGATCATCCAGGGCGGGTCGCCTGGTGCGGGTGCCGGGGCAGTGCGCTTGGTCTGACGATCGCGCTCGATGCCCGCCTCCTGCGAGGTGGGGAAGAACGCGGCATCCATCCCGCTGAGCGCGCCACCGACGATCCTTCCTGAGCCTCCGTAGCGCTTCTCCAAGGGGCGACGGGAGTAGAGCGTCCAGATGCCTATGCCGCCCAGCACGACCGACAAGACGACGAGCATGAAGACGAACGCTGTCATCAACCCGCCCTCGATGATGTCGCTCATGTGTCCACGCTAGGCCTGGCGTCCGGTTTCCGCATCCGCCTTCAGGGTGAGGGAGCTCCGTCTCTTACGGGCCAGGAGCCGTCCAGTGCTTCCTCGGGGTCGAGTCGCCCGATCCGGATGAAGTACTCCGTCAGGCTCTCCGCCTGGGTGCGGGCCCAGCCGATCTGCTGCGTGTGCAGGTCGGCGGCGGAACCGGCCAAGGGGAAGCGGCGGACGAGCTCGAGAGCGACACGACCGGCCGCGGTCGCATCGGCGGAAGCCTCGTGCGCGGCATCCAGTGTGACGGCGTAGTGACCGGCGACCACTTCGAGCGTGCGTTTTCCCTTCCGGAAACGATCGACCGCCTTGTCGATGACGAGCGGATCGATCACGGGGGAGGGATCGACCAGCGGCTCCAGACCGTGCCGGAGGCATTCGTGGTGGAGCAGGGAGAAGTCGTAGGAGGCGTTGTACGCGACCACGGGCACGCCCTGGCTGAGCAGAGCGCGCAGGGATGAGGTGATCTCGGCCACGACGGCGGCGGCGTCGCGCCCTTCCTGCCGTGCCCGCTCGGTCGAGACGCCGCGGATCGCGGCAGCCGATGCCGGGATCGGGATGCCGGGGTCGGCGATCCAGTCGCGAGCGGCGAGTCGGCGGCCTCTGCCGTCGAGGATCCCGACGTGCGCTGTGACGATGCGATCATGAGCGACATCGACTCCCGTGGTCTCGAGATCGAACACGCCGATGCGGCTGATCCAGTCGGGGAGCGCGGTGTCTTCGGCCATGACCACACGCTATGGCGGCCCTCGGACATCATGCCTGAGGCGCTCCGGGCCGGGCGTCCGTCCACCGAGCGCTCAGTAGAATCGGGAGCATGTCCTCGCCGTATGCCGACCGTCTCCGCACGCTCCCGTCTCAGCGCAGAGAAGTCAGCGTGGCAGGCGGGACGACCGTGTTCTGGGACTACGGCGACTCCGCCGCGGATACGGTTCTCATCGCCGTGCACGGCTTCCGCGGTGATCACCACGGCCTGGAGCCGGTGCTCGCGTTCCTGCCCGGGGTGCGTGTCATCGCCCCTGATCTTCCCGGGTTCGGCGAGACCGCGCCGTTGCCGGGTGGTACGCACGACCTCGATCGCTACGCGCGATGGCTCATCGAGTTCGCCGGATCCGTCGCGCCCGGCGCTGTCATCCTCGGCCACTCCTTCGGATCCATCGTCGTCTCCGCAGCCCTCGCCGCAGGGCTCGAGGCGCCCAGAGTCGTTCTGATCAATCCGATCGGCGCGCCTGCTCTGGAAGGCCCGAAGGGTCTGATGACCCGTCTTGCCGTCTTCTACTACGCGCTCGGCGCGAAGCTCCCGGCGCGCATCGGCACGGCACTGCTGCGCAACCGCGTGATCGTCCGGGTGATGAGCATCGCGATGGCGAAGACCCGCGACCCCGAGCTCCGGCGGTTCATCCACGATCAGCACGATCGATACTTCTCGCGCTTCGCCGACCGCGACGTCCTGCGCGACGCCTTCGTCGCGAGCGTCTCGCACGATGTCCGCGAGTTCGCCGGAGGCATCGAGGCGCCGACGCTTCTGATCGCCGCGCAGAAGGACGACATCACCCCGATCGAGGCCGAGCGCCGCCTCGTCACGCTGTTCCCCGACGCCGAGCTCGTGGAGATCGCGGATGTGGGGCATCTCATCCACTACGAGACGCCCGCTGAAGCAGCGGGCGCGATCAGGCGCTTCCTCAGGCTTCCCGCCTGGCGAGACCGATGAGCCCGGCGACGCGGTAGGGGATCACCTCGCCCATCGCCAGGGAGGTCTCCGTGCGCTCGATGCCATCGATCGCCAGGATGCGGGCATCGGTGTCGAAGAGATGGCGGGCGTCGCGGCAGGCGACCCTTGCCATCAGATCGATGGATCCGCTGAGACCGTGGACCTGAAGGATCTCGGGGATGCGCGCGAGCTCGGCCGTGATGCGCGGCAGCTCGGTCTGCCGGAGGCCGATGCTGATGAAAGCCTGCAGCGGGAATCCGAGGACCTCCGGTGAGTAGGAGCGCTCGTATGACAAGAGCACGCCGGTCTGCTCGAGGCGGGTCATCCTCGCCTGGATGGTGTTCCTGGAGAGGCTGAGACGCTCGGCGAGCGCGACGATCGTGACGCGGGGATCTTCGGCGAGGGCGGTGAGCAGCTCGAGGTCGGTTCGGTCCAGTGCTGGCATAGTGCCAAACGATAGCAGGGCTGGGGCGTGGCTTTCTGAGCAACATGCTCAGTGCAGGCGTTAATGCTTGAGCGAGGTGATCAGCAGACGTACCCTCGAACCAGCCGATGATGATGTCGGCGAGGCAGCGACGCTCTCATGAGGAGCGCGCGGACGAGGAGGACGATGATGTCGCCGCACGCCGGACCGATCACCCAGACCGCCCAGGATCTCGATCTCTCAGAACGTCTCATCGCGCCGGACGGCACGAGACTGGTGCACCCCGAGCTCGACCGCCACGTCGCCGACGTCACGCCGGAGCAGCTGGGCGCGCTGTACCGCGACATGGTCGTCCTCCGACGCATCGACGCCGAGGGATTCGCCCTGCAGCGGCAGGGCCAGCTCGGTCTCTGGGCACCCTGTCAGGGGCAGGAGGCGACGCAGATCGGCACCGCCAGGGCGCTCGCCCCGCAGGACTTCGTCTTCCCGAGCTATCGGGAGACCGGAGTGATCCTCGCTCGTGGCGCCGAGCCCGGCGACTTCGTGCGCACGTGGCGCGGGGAAGAAGGGGCTGCGTACGATCCGCAGCGTCTGCGGTGCGCCCCCATGCAGATCATCATCGGCGCGCAGAGCCTGCATGCCGTCGGCTATGCGATGGGCGTCCAGCGCGACGGCGCCGACGAGGTCGCCGTGGCGTACTTCGGAGACGGTGCGACGAGCCAGGGAGATGTCAGCGAGGCGATGGTGTTCGCGGCGTCGTATCAGGCGCCGGTGGTCTTCGTCTGTCAGAACAACCACTGGGCGATCTCGGAGCCGGTCTCGGTCCAGTCGCAGTATCCGATCGCCGGGCGCGCACCCGCGTTCGGGATCCCCAGCCTGCGCGTCGACGGCAACGACGTCCTCGCGTGCATGGCGGCGATGCGCTGGGCGCTCGAGCATGCGCGCAGTGGGAAGGGTCCCGCCTTCATCGAGGCGGTGACGTATCGGATGGGACCGCACACCACGGCCGACGACCCGACGCGCTACCGGGACCCCGCCGAGCTCGAGGCGTGGCGCACCAGAGACCCCATCGCACGGCTCGACGCCCATCTGCGCAGCATCGGCGCCCTCGACGACGCGGCGGCGGCCGAGGTCGCCGCCGAGGCGGACGCCATGGCGCGTGCGATGCGCGCGGAGTGCATCGGGATGATCACCAGGGCGCCATTGGCCGTGTTCGACGGGGTGTACGCCGAGCCGCACACCGGGATCGCAGAGCAGCGCGCGGCATACGCCGCCTACCTCGACTCCTTCGAGCCGGAGGCCTGACATGACCGAGATGACGTTGGGAAAGGCGCTCGGCGCAGGACTCAGGCAGGCGATGCGCGACGATGACAAGGTCGTCCTGATGGGGGAGGACATCGGCCGGCTGGGCGGTGTGTTCCGGATCACCGACGGGCTCATCGACGAGTTCGGTGCGGCACGGGTCATCGACACCCCGCTCGCCGAGTCCGGGATCGTCGGCACCGCGGTCGGGCTCGCCTACCGGGGCTATCGCCCGGTCGTCGAGATCCAGTTCGACGGATTCGTGTACCCGGCCTTCGACCAGATCGTCTCGCAGGTGGCCAAGCTGCACTATCGGACGCAGGGCCGGGTCAGGATGCCGATCACGATCCGGATTCCATGGGCAGGAGGCATCGGCGCCGCGGAGCACCACTCCGAGTCGCCCGAGGCCTACTTCGTGCACACGGCAGGCCTGAGGGTCATCGCAGTATCGAATCCGCAGGACGCCTACCGGTGCCTCCGCCAGGCGATCGCCAGCGACGATCCGGTGATCTTCTTCGAGCCGAAGCGCCTGTACCACCACAAGGGCGAGGTGGATCTCGATTCCCCGTTGGCGGATGCGGTGCCGATGGGGCTCGCCCAGATCGCGCGCTCCGGAACGGATGTTACCGTGCTCACGTACGGGGCCATGGTGACGACCGCGCTCGATGCGGCAGAGGCCGCCGAGCACGACGGCGTGTCCCTGGAGGTGATCGATCTGCGGTCGCTCTCGCCGGTGGACTACGACACCATCGCGGCATCGGTGCGCCGCACCGGGCGAGTGGTGGTCGTGCACGAGGCGTCGCGCGAGGCCGGAGTCGCGGCCGAGGTCGTCGCAAGCGTCACGGAGCGCTGCTTCGAGTACCTCGAGGCCGCGCCCCAGCGCGTCACGGGACACGACATCCCCTATCCGCCCGCGAAGCTCGAGAAGCACCATCTCCCGGACCTCGATCGAATCCTGGATGCGGTGGACCGCGTGCTGGACCGTCCCGGCAGCCTTTCGGAGGCGGAAGCATGAGCACCGAGTTCCGCCTTCCCGATCTCGGCGAGGGCCTCACCGAGGCGGAGATCGTCCAGTGGCTGGTCGCGCCGGGCGATGCCGTCGTGCTCAACCAGACGCTTGCGGAGGTCGAGACGGCCAAGGCCATCGTCGAGCTCCCCTCGCCCTATGACGGAACGGTGACGGCGTTGCACGCCGAGGCAGGTGACACGGTCGCGGTCGGTGCTCCGCTCATCGCGTTCGCGGTCGCCGGCGATGCGCCGGACGACCCCGTCGACGGGCGCGCGGAGGGAGTGCGGACGCAGGAGTCGCAACCGGCGGCGGACGCGGCGCCCGCTGCGCAGGCGAATCTCGTCGGCTACGGTGCAGCACCGGCTGCTGGCCGTCCCGCGCGGCGTGCGCGCCGTGCAGCGACGGCCTCCTCGGCCGATACCGCCGTCCTCGAAGCCGCGCCGCATGACGCGGTCGCGGCGACGCCGATGGATCCGGTCACGGGAGACCGGCCACGGTCGACCCCGCCCGTGCGGGCATACGCGAAGCGACGCGGCGTCGACCTGGTCCTGCTCGCGACGGAGATCGGCGAGCGGGTGATCACCCGCGCCGATGTCGACGCGTACGCCGAGAGAGTCGACCCCGTAGCTCCTGCGGTGAACGAGCGACGTTCAGAGCGCGTGCTCGTCGAGACGCCGGAGCGCGAGACGAGGATCCCCATCCGCGGGGTCCGCAAGCACACGGCGGACGCCATGGTGGCCAGCGCCTTCACCGCGCCGCATGTGACGTGCTTCCACACGGTCGATGCGACGGCCACGATGCAGCTCATCGCGTCGCTGCGCGAGGACAGGATGCTCGCAGAGCACCGTATCGGGCCGTTGGCGGTGATCGCCAAGGCGGTGTGCCTGGCGCTGGCGCGAACCCCAGGGCTCAACGCACGCTGGGACGAGGATGCGGTCGAGATCGTGCAGCATCACTTCGTGGATCTCGGCATCGCGGCGGCGACGGATCGCGGGTTGATCGTCCCGCACATCCGAGAGGCTCAGGGGCTCTCGCTCATCGGCATCGCGGACGCCCTGCGCGAGCTGACCGATGTCGCGCGTGCGGGGAAGACATCGCCGGCGGATCTCGCAGGGGGGACCTTCTCGATCACCAACATCGGGGTCTTCGGGATCGAGGGCGGGACACCGATCCTGCCACCCGGTCAATCGGGCATCCTGGCGGTCGGAGCGATCCGACCGCAGCCGTGGGTGCACGAGGGGGAGTTGGCGGTCCGTCAGGTGATGACGCTCAGCCTGTCCTTCGACCATCGCATCGTCGATGGCGCGGAAGGCGCGCGGTTCCTCAAGGACGTCGGCGATCTGATCGAGGAGCCAGGACGCGCCATGCTGATGGCATGAGCGCAGTCATGCGGTGAGTGCGGCGAAGGCCATCTCCGCGAGCACGGAAGCCGTGGAGGCTCGTCGCCGCGCGGCCGAGCGAGTGCTGTGCGGTGTCGAGTTGATCAGGCCGAACCCGGCCTGGACGCGGAGGCGGAGCTCATCCGTCTCCGCGTCGCAGAGCGGGGCGAGAGCGGCGATCCACAGATCGATGTACGCGCGCTGCAATCGGCGGACCTCGGCCCTGTCCGCATCGGTGAGGTGCGCCAGGTCGCGATCCTGCACGCGGATGACCTCTGCGTTCCCGACGGCGAAGTCGACGTGGAAGCGGATCAGCGCGCGCATCCGCTCCTCGCCCTCCGCGCAGCTCGTCGAGACGGAGGTGCCGCGCTCGACGAGCTCTCGACTGACGCCGATGAGGAGCGCACCGAGCAGCGCCTGCTTGCCGGCGAAATGGCGGTACACGGCGGGACCGGAGACGCCGACGGCGGCGCCGATGTCCTCCAGGCTCACGCCGGAGAATCCGCGCTCGGCGAAGAGCCCTGCCGCGGCACGGAGGAGGGCATCGGAGCGCTCCGCCTTGGCTCGATCTCGGGGGGTGATCGGGGTTGTCATTTCAGTTAATGCTCACTAACCTAAATGAACGGGTTAGTGAACACTAACCGACCGGCGCGGTCGAGCGCCAGTGCGTGAGTCGAGGAGGACATCACGATGTCGTATACCCAGCGCGAACTCGCATCGCGGCTGCGTGAACGGCTGCAGCAGGCAGCGCTCGGGGGACCGGAGTCCTCGCGGCGCCGCCATGTCGCGCGGGGCAAGCTGCTGCCACGGGAACGGGTCGCTCGGCTGCTCGACGAGGGCAGTCCGTTCCTCGAGGTCGCGCCGCTCGCCGCGGACGGGCTCTACGACGGGGGAGCCCCGGCCGCCGGGGTGATCGCCGGCATCGGTCTGGTGCACGGCCGCCACGTGATGGTGGTGTGCAACGATGCGACGGTGAAGGGCGGCAGCTACCTGCCGATGACGGTGAAGAAGCACCTGCGGGCCCAGGAGGTCGCGCTGGAGAACCGACTCCCGTGCCTGTATCTCGTCGACTCCGGCGGAGCCTTCCTGCCCAAGCAGGACGAGGTCTTCCCTGATCGCGATCACTTCGGGCGGATCTTCTTCAACCAGGCGCGGCTCTCCGCTGCGGGCATCCCTCAGCTCGCCGCCGTCCTTGGATCATGCACGGCCGGCGGTGCCTATGTCCCCGCGATGAGCGATGAGACGGTCATCGTGAGGGGGCAGGGAACGATCTTCCTCGGCGGTCCGCCGCTCGTGAAGGCGGCGATCGGTGAGATCGTGACCGCGGAGGAGCTCGGCGGAGGCGAGATGCACGCGCGCCGGTCCGGCGTCGTCGACCACCTCGCGGACGACGACGAGCATGCACTGGAGATCCTGCGCGACATCGTCGCGACGCTGCCTCAGATGGGCGATCCGGTCTGGGACGTGCGGCCGTCGGTTCCTCCGGCCGATAGCTCCAGCCTCTATGACGTGGTTCCGGTCGACGTGAACGAGGGATACGACGTCCATGAGGTGATCGTGCGCCTCGTCGACGCAGGCAGCGTCCTGGAGTTCAAGCCCGATTACGGCACGACGCTGGTGACCGCGTTCGCCCGGTTGCACGGACATCCGGTCGGCATCGTCGCGAACAACGGCGTGCTGTTCAGCGAGTCCGCGCTCAAGGGTGCGCATTTCATCGAGCTGTGCGACCAGCGGGGGATCCCGCTGCTCTTCCTGCAGAACATCACCGGGTTCATGGTGGGCTCCGACGCCGAGGCGGGAGGCATCGCGAAGGACGGTGCGAAGATGGTCACCGCCGTCGCCACGACCAGGGTGCCGAAGCTGACGGTGATCATCGGCGGATCCTTCGGCGCGGGGAACTACTCGATGTGCGGGCGCGCATACGCGCCTCGCTTCCTGTGGAGCTGGCCGGCGAGCAGGATCTCCGTGATGGGTGGCAACCAGGCGGCCTCGGTGCTCGCCACGGTGAAGGAGGACCAGCTCTCGTCCCACGGAGAGAGCTGGAGCGCGGCGGAACGGCTCGCCTTCGAGGATCCGATCCGGAACCAGTACGAGCAGCAGGGCGAGCCCTACTACGCCACAGCCAGGCTCTGGGACGACGGGATCGTCGACCCGGAGCGCACCCGCGATCTGCTCGGACTCGCCCTCGATGTGATCTCCCGTACGCCGCTCCCCGCGCCGGGTTTCGGCGTCTTCAGGATGTGAGAGAGATGTTCGACACCGTCCTCGTGGCCAATCGCGGCGAGATCGCCCGCCGTGTCATCCGTACGCTGCGCCGGCTCGGCATCCGCAGCGTCGCCGTCTTCTCCGATGCGGATGCCGGTGCACCCCACGTCCGTGAGGCGGACGTCGCCGTTCGGATCGGTCCGCCGGCCGCTTCGGCCTCGTACCTCGACGTCGGCGCGATCATGGCCGCCGCCGTGGAGCACGGTGCCCGTGCCGTGCACCCCGGCTACGGCTTCCTGTCGGAGAGCGCTGCGCTCGCGCGGGCCTGTGCAGAGGCGGGCATCGTGTTCATCGGTCCGGGTGTCGAGGCCCTGGAGGTCATGGGCGACAAGGCACGGTCCAGGGATCACGTCTCCCAGCGCGGCGTGCCCGTCGTGCCCGGCTTCGACGCCGCCGGCCTCACCGATGCCGAGATCGCCGGCCGCGCCGTGCAGACCGGATTCCCGCTGCTCGTGAAGCCGAGCGCAGGAGGTGGCGGCAAGGGCATGGAGATCGTCGAGGATGAGGCGGGTCTCGCCTCCGCACTGTCGGCGGCTCGCAGGGTGGCGAGGTCGTCGTTCGGCGACGACGCGCTCATCCTCGAGCGTCTGCTCCGGCGCCCTCGGCATCTCGAGGTGCAGGTGTTCGGCGACGCCCATGGTCGGATCGTGGCGGTCGGGGAGCGGGAGTGCACGCTGCAGCGACGGCATCAGAAGGTGATCGAGGAGGCTCCGGCCGCGATCGACGCGGCGCTGCGGGCCCGCCTGTGGGAGGAGGCCGTCCGCGTCGCCGAGAGCGTGCAGTACGTCGGCGCAGGGACTGTCGAGTTCCTCGTCGACGCGGATGCTCCCGGCGAGTTGTTCTTCATCGAGATGAACACCCGGCTCCAGGTCGAGCATCCCGTCACGGAGGCTGTGACCGGGCTCGATCTCGTGGAGCTGCAGCTCAGGGTCGCGGCAGGCGAGCCGCTCCCCGAGATTCCTCCCGTGGTCGGCCATGCCGTGGAGGCGCGCGTGTACGCGGAGAGCCCGGAACGAGGGTTCATGCCGTCGACGGGGACCGTGCTCCGATTCGATGCGCCGCCGGGTGTGCGCGTGGATGCCGCCGTCGAGACCGGCTCCGAGGTCACAGGTTTCTACGACCCGATGATCGCCAAGGTGATCGCGACGGGGGCGGACCGTGGCGAGGCGCTCGCGCGGCTCGATGCGGCACTGGGGCGGACCATCGTGCTCGGGGTGGAGACGAACATCTCCTTCCTGCGACTGCTCTGCTCGCACGGGCGGGTGGTCGCCGGAGATCTGGACACCGGGCTGATCGAGACGATGCTTCCGGTGGTCGCGCCGCCCGTCTCCGAAGGGATGCTCATCGCGGCATCTGCGGCGGTCGACGTGGAGCGCGAGACGGGGGCGGCGAACGAAGGGCCCTCTCAGCTTCCTGGGTCGGTGTGGTCGATGCTCCGCGGATGGCGCCTTTCTGCGACGGAAGACGCTTCGCCGCGCCGCGCGTTCCTCACCGACGCGGGCGAGATGCTCGAGGCGTCGGCGCACGGCGCGGGTGCGGCGGGGCATCACGCCGTCGCCGCCATCGGTCCTGACTCGGCCCTGTGGGTCGCCGAGGACGGTCGGACGGTACGCCTGCGGCCGCTGACTCGCAGGCAGCGCATGGATCAGCTCCGTGGCCAACGGCACCCGGAGGTCAGCGACAGCCAGCCGGAGGTCAGCGCCCCGATGCCGGGGACGGTCGTCGCCGTGCATGCGGCGGACGGCGACACGGTGCGGGCGGGACAGGTCCTCGTCTCGATCGAGGCGATGAAGATGGAGCACGCTGTCACCGCGCCGCATGACGGCACGGTTCGCGTCCTGGTCGCGCAGGGCGATCAGGTGCGTCGCGATCAGACGGTCGCGCGTGTGGAGACGGAGGAGAACGATGACTGATCTGTCCGAAGAGGAGCAGCAGCTCGCCGGGATGGTCCGGGAGTTCGCGGAGTCCGTGGTCGCGCCTCAGGCCTACCAAGCCGATCGCTCGCACACGCTCAACCTGGAGGTCGTCGCCCGGATGGGTGAGCTCGGGTTGTTCGGCCTTCCCTTCCCCGAGGAGTACGGCGGGCAGGGCGGCGACCTCATGGCGTTGGGCATCGCCATCGAGGGCCTGGCACGCGCGGATCAGTCCATCGCCATCACGCTCGAAGCGGCAGTGAGCCTCGGCGCGATGCCCGTCTTTCGGTTCGGCAGCGAGCGTCAGAAGGCGGAGCTGCTGCCCGATCTGCTCGCCGGCCGCGCTCTGGCGGGCTTCGGCCTCACGGAGCCCGAAGCGGGCAGCGATGCGGGCGCCACGAGGACCACCGCCCGGCGGGATTCCGGTGAATGGGTGATCAACGGCGCCAAGCAGTTCATCACCAACTCGGGGACGACCATCACGCGCTTCGTCACGGTCACGGCGGTGACGGGGGTGGAGAACGGTCGAAAGCGCATCTCGACGATCATCGTGCCGAACGGCACACAGGGCTTCACCGTGGAGGCTCCCTACGACAAGCTCGGCTGGCGTGCCTCCGACACGCATCCGCTCACCTTCGTCGACGCCCGCGTTCCGGAAGAGAACCTGCTGGGTGAAGAGGGACGGGGATTCGCGAACTTCCTCAGCATCCTGGACGAGGGGAGGGTCGCGATCGCGGCCCTGTCGACCGGTGCAGCAGAGGGATGCCTGGAGGAGGCGACGGCCTATGCGCGCAGCAGGACGGTGTTCGGCGCTGCGCTGAGCACGCGTCAGAACGCACAGTTCACCCTCGCCCGAATGCGGGCCCGCGTGCACACCGCGCGCCTCGCCTGGCACCATGCGGCGCGTCTCAGGGATGCCGGTCAGGCATTCGGCGAGGCAGCGGCGATCGCGAAACTCGTGGCCGGGGAAGCGGCGATGGACAACGCCAGGGATGCGACGCAGATCTTCGGCGGAAACGGCTTCATGGACGAGTTCCCGGTGGCGCGTCACTACCGCGACTCGAAGATCCTGGAGATCGGTGAAGGGACGACCGAGGTCCAGCTCCTCGTCATCGCGCGAGCGCTCGGGCTCGCCGGGTAGCGTGGGCGCCATGACGGAGATCGTCCAGCGCGGGTTGTACTTCGAGGAGTTCGAGGTGGGCGCCACGTACGTGCACCGACCGGGGCGCACAGCGACCGAGGCGGACAACGTGCTCTTCACCACCCTGACGATGAACACACAGGCGCTGCACCTGGATGCCGCGTTCGCCGCGGAGCAGGAGTTCGGTCAGCGCCTGGTGAACTCGATGTGGACGCTGTCGACGATGGTGGGGTCGTCGGTCGCCCAGCTCACCCAGGGCACGCTCGTCGCGCAGCTGGGGCTCGGCGACATCCGCTTCCCGAGACCGCTGTTCGTCGGCGACACGCTCTACACGTCCAGTGCGGTCGCGGACAAGCGCCTCTCCACGTCGCGGCCCGGTCAGGGCATCTGCACGATCGAGCACACCGGCCGCGATCAGCACGGCGAGATCGTCGCGACCGCCACGAGGACCGTCCTCGTGCGTTGTATGCCCGAAGGGGAATGATGGATTTCACGCTCGGCCCCGCGCTGCTGTTCTGCCCTGCAGACCGCCCCGAGCGGTTCGCGAAGGCACTGGATCGTGCGGATGCGGTGATCCTCGATCTCGAGGACGCCGTGGCCCCCGCGGACAAGCTCGCCGCGCGGGGGAACATCATCGACGCGCACCTCGACCCGCACCGGGTCGTCGTACGGGTGAACGCGCCGGGTTCGCGGGAGTTCGCGAGCGATCTGGCCACGCTGGCGCAGACGGACTACCGCACAGTGATGGTGGCGAAGTCGGAGTCGCCCTCCGAGCTGGATGCGTTCGATCCGAGGTTCCAACTCATCGCGCTCTGCGAGACGGCGCGAGGTGTCGCCGCGGCGGGCCGCCTGGCGGAACACCCCCTGGTCACGGCTCTCATGTGGGGAGCGGAGGATCTGGTCGCCTCACTCGACGGGACATCGAGCAGACGCGCGGACGGCGCTTATCGCGACATCGCCCGACTCGCGCGGGCGCGCATTCTCCTCGAGTCAGGCGCCCGCGGCAAGGCCGCGATCGACGCCGTGCACATCGCCATCGAGGATCAGGTGGGTCTCGCGGCCGAGGCGGAGGATGCCGCGGCCAGCGGCTTCGCGGCGACGGCGTGCATCCATCCCGCCCAGGTCGAGGTGATCAGGGCGGCGTACCGTCCCGACGAGCGGACCGTGGCGTGGGCGCGAGCGGTGCTCGAGGCGGCGGCGGGGGAGCGCGGGGTCTTCCGCCACGAGGGGCGCATGGTCGACGAGCCCGTGCTCCGGCATGCGCGCTCGGTCCTCGAACGCGCCCGTTGAGGCGAGGATTCGAACCCCGCGAGAGAAACTCAGCCCGCGACGGGCTCCAGGAGCCGGAGCACACCAGGCGATGCTTCGAAGCGATGGACGGAGCCATTCGCAAGCGGAACGCCCTGCAGGGGGAGAGCACCGCTGGAAGCATGATCCAGGAGCGATCGGATCACGGCGCCGTGCGCGACGACGATCACGGATTCGGCGGCGGGCGCTGAACGCAGCCGGGATGCGCGGGCGATGGTGTCCAGCGCGCCCAGTGCGCGGTCTCGCACCTGGTCAAAGGTCTCGGCACCAGGGACATCGGCGTGCCAGTCGCCGTACCGGTCGATGTAGTCGGCGACGAGCATCCCCTCTCCCTCGCCGAACTCGCGTTCCCGGAGGTCGGGCACGAGTTCCGGCTCGTCGAGCCCGATGAGACCCGCGATGATCTGCGCCGTCTCCCTGGCACGGACGAGCGGGCTGGCGTAGATCGCGTGGTGGGTGTCGCTTGCAAGGATCGCGGCGGCATCCCTCGCGTGGCCGCGTCCCGTCTCGTTCAAAGGGATGTCCGTTGTCCCCTGGATGCGCCGCTCCAGGTTCCAGTCGGTCTGGCCGTGGCGGACGAGGGTGAGGAAGGTCATGTGAGCAGCTCCTGCAATGCGGGCAGGACCTCGCTCGTGCCGCCGGCGAGCGTCACATCGGCCCAGGCATCCGCCCGTGTCGGTTCTCGGTTGATGATGATGAGGGGGATGCCGCGGCGTCTGGCGCGCTCGACGAGCCGTACCCCCGAGTTGACGACCAGCGACGATCCGGCGACGATCATCGCGCTGCTGGCCCTGAGCAGGGATTCGGCCGCGCGGAAACGGTCGCCCGGGACGAACTCCCCGAAGAAGACGACATCCGGCTTGAGCATCCCGTCGCACACCGTGCAGGTGGGGATGACGAATCCCTCCGCGGTCTCCGGTGTGACGTCGCCGTCCGGATTCAGCCGGATGTTCTCCGGCACGGAGATCCAGGGGTTGAGCTGCTCGATCTGCGTCGCGATGTCACGACGGTCGAACACCTGACCGCACTGCAGACAGGTCACGCGGCGCATCGTGCCGTGCACCTCGATGACGTGCGAACTCCCTGCACGCAGGTGCAACCCGTCGACGTTCTGCGTGATGACGCCCGTGACGAGGCCATCGGACTCCATCTCAGCGAGCGAGACGTGCCCGGCATTCGGCTCCGCCTGGGCGAAGGCACGCCATCCGAGGTGTCCGCCGATCCAGTATCTCCGCCTGGCTGATTCGTCGGCGAGGTAGCGCTGGACGGTCATCGGGTCCGCCCGGACCATCGCGCCTTCGCCGCGATACGCGGGGATGCCAGAATCTGTCGAGATGCCGGCGCCGGTCAGCAGTGCGATTCTCTTGCCGTCCAGGAGTTCGGCGGTGCGGGCGATGCCGGCGCTCAGCTCGGCAGTCATCGTCACGGTCACAGATCCTCCCTGTGGGAGTCTACGACCTGGTCGGATGCGTGGCGCACCGACGCTCTAGTCCACGATCCCGGTCAACCGGTGTCACGGTTCGAAAATGACCCCCGCCCGGGGGTCATTTACTTCCTCAGCCGCAGACGCGTGCATTCCATCCACTTGACTGTGCTCGCAGCTCCCCACAGCTGCGTCATGTTTTCGTGCGCATCGCACGCCCCGGGTGTGCGGCTCGCGCTGGCGCGCATCTGCGCGCCTGACTGGAGGAGGAACGATGGCGGATCATCCGCGACAGCTCACGGCACGGAGGATGGGGGCGATCGCTGTAACCGGCGGTCTCGTCGCCGGCTCCATCTTCTTGGCGGCACCGGCTCAGGCCGCCGCGGACGTGATCACGGTCACGAATCTCGCCGTCTCCGGGAGCGGTTCGCTCCGCGCTGCCATCGAGGCGGCCAACGCTTCTGTGAACCCGGATGGCGTGGAGATCGTCTTCGACGCCGCTCTCGCCGGTACCGGCGAGCTCTCGCTCACGGGCGGCGCCGCGGACAATATGTCGACAGCACAGGTGGGCAACGGCACGGGGCATCTGGCCGGTTCGATCGGCCCTAACGGGGCGCGCTTCCTCATCGATTCCGCTGTCCCGGTCTCGATCGACTTCACGAACCTCGACGGCATCACCGATGTCGATGGGTCGTTCTCGGCCGGCTTCCACGTCGCGTCCGACAACGTGTCGCTCTCGAATCTCGCCAACCTTCGCGCGGCCGAGACGGGCATCGCGATCAGCGGCACGAACGTGCGCGTCACGAACGTCGAACTCAAGGACAACGAGACGAACTTCCAGGAGGCCGGCGTCGTCCTGCTCGACGGAGCGTCCCAGGTCGCCCTGGTGGACCTCGTGATCCAGAGCCCGCTGTACACGAGCTTCGGTGTCGAGACCAACGCGACCGTGTCCGACGTCACGATCACCGGTGCGGCCAGCCGCGGCGTGGAGAACTGGGGCCACATCGACATCGAGGACGGCGCGACCGTCGACGGATTCATCGTCGATGACAGCGTCCTCGGTCACCAAGATGAGACCTCGCCGACGCACGGCTTCTACATGAACCCCAACATCACCGTGACGGGTCTGGAGTTCGTCAACTCCGAGTTCCACTCCCCACGGCAGAACTTCATGTACTTCGAGGGTGCGGGACAGACGTTCAGCGACACGTTCATCGCTGGCAACGACATCAGCGGAACCGGCAACGATGTCCGTGGGTTCGACAGCGGCAACATCTCCCGGGTGATCGGCGGAAACACGGCGACCTGGGACGAGTTCATCTTCGCGGAAAACACTGTCGACCAGGCGCAGAGCATCGTGTTCAGCGGCTCGCTGTCGAACGCGAGCATCGTCAACAACACGTTCACGAACATCAACGACGGCGCGTACGCTGCTCTGCAGCTGGGCAACGTGACCTCGGACGTCCTCGTGTTCGGAAACTCGTTCGACAGGATCTGGGCCGTCGACACGATCCGCATCCAGGGAACGAGCGCAACGGGCGTCCAGATCGGCAACAACACGATCGAGAACCTTGTCGCGGACAGCAGCCGGTCGGCGATCCGCATCGACGTACGCGGTGGCGAGAACATCATCGCCGGCAACACGCTCACCCAGGACATCTCGGGTTCTGATTCGAACCTGCCGCTGGACATCGACAACCACTGGGCCATCTACAACTCCGCGAACGCCGTGGACGCGGACTCGTCCGTCGGGTGGTCGATCATCGAGAACGCGATCGACGGCTTCGGCGGCGAGGATCGTTCTCAGGCTCCGATCGTCCACAACGCCTACGGAAAGCTCGACGTCGTCGGCAACACGTTCGGTACCAACACCCGTGGTGGCGTCACGACCGACGTTGAGCACTCCGCGTACTGGTTCCTCTGGAACGTCGGTGACTCCGTCAGCAACAATACGGTGCAGACTTTCCGCGTGGGCGAGCCGTCGTTCGACGGGGCCAACGCCACGTTCACGGCAGAGCAGCCTGCTCCGCTGATCGGCAACAACGCCGCCGTGGGGCCTGTCGTGCTGCACGTCTACTGGACCGCCGCCGACAACGCCGAGGAGTACCTCGGCGCGATCGAGGACGTGAACCCCGGCGACGTCGTTTCGATCCCGACCACCCACACCGACGGCTTCCTCCGTCTTCAGACGGTTGACGCGAACGGCAACGTGTCGCAGTACTCCAGCATCGACCCCGACGCGCCGAGCGTCCAGCCGGTTCAGCCGGTCGTCGTCACGGTCGGCGAGGACACCGCTGAGGGCACCGGCGCCGCCGGCGCCACGGTCAGCATCCGCAACGCCGACGGCGAGGAGATCGCGACCGCGGTCGTCGACGAGGAGGGTACCTGGGCTCTGGAGGACGGCGTCCTCGAGTGCGACAGCGACTACGTCGCCGTGCAGACGCTGAACGGCATCGAGAGCGAGGAGACCTCGTTCTCGACCGCCGCCTGCGACTCCGGCGCCGCTGAGGGCGCAGCCGACGCCGAAGGCGCTGCTGACGGTGCAGACGGCTCCGCGGACAGTGCTGGTGCGGCCGACGGCTCGTCTGCTGATGCGGACTCCGATGGATCGCTCGCGACGACCGGTGGTGCTGCACCGATCGCCCTCATCGTGATGGCCGCGTTCGCCGTGGCTGCCGGTGCAGGCCTTGTCGTGCTTCGCATGCGGCGCCGCCTGAGCTGATCGCACGCTGAAACGCCGAGGGGCGGGGTCCGGATGTCGGGGACCTCGCCCCTCGCCGTGTCTTCGGCGCAAGCGGCATCCGCGGCCTGGCAAAGTTGTTTCGTGCTGCTTCATCAGGTGACCGAACCGGACGACCCGCGTCTGGACGAGTATCGGGGGCTTACGGACACGGCGCTGCGGCGCGTTCAGGAGCCACGCGGCGGGTTGTACATCGCGGAGTCCGCGAAGGTCATCGCACGCGCCGTCGAGGCTGGTCATCGCCCCCGGTCAGTGCTCACGCAGCGCCGCTGGGTGTCGGGGCTCGAGGAGATCCTCGACGACGCCGACGTCCCCGTTTACCTCGTCCCCGATGACGTCGCCGAAAGTGTGACCGGATTCGCGGTCCATCGGGGAGCGCTCGCATCCATGCACCGACCGGAGCTCCCACCGGTCGCCGATATCGTGCGGGACGCCTCGCTCGTGCTGATCCTCGAGAACCTCCTCGATCACACGAACGTCGGGGCGGCGTTCCGCGCTGCCGCGGGGCTCGGCGCTGACGCGGTGCTCGTGTCCCCTGGCTGCGCCGACCCGTTGTACCGTCGCAGCGTCCGCGTCAGCATGGGCACGGTGTTCCAGGTCCCCTGGACGCGGATCGGCGACTGGCCGGAGGCGACCGAGCAGCTGCACGGCGAGGGGTTCGAGATCGCCGCACTCGCATTGAGCGATCGTGCGGTCGCCTTGGACGCCTACGCCGCTGACCGTGCGTCCAAGACGGCGCTCGTGCTCGGCACCGAGGGCGACGGTCTCACCCGAGCAGCTCTCGACGCGGCCGACCGCGTCGTCACCATCCCGATGAGCGGGGGAGTGGACTCGCTCAACGTGGCATCGGCGGCAGCCGTCGCGCTCTGGGCACTGCGGACCGGAGGTCAGTCCGCGGCAGGGCTGTCGAACGGCACGTAGTCCGGTCGCTTCGCCTCGACGTGATCGCCGGAGGACTGGTGGCGCAGACGCCGCAGCACCCAGGGCACGAGATGTTCGCGTGCCCATCCGAGGTCCTCGCCGCGTGCCTCGCGCCAGGTCCGCACCGGAAGCGGGTCTGGCTGCATGGCCTGCAGGTCGTTGGGGACGTTCAGCGCCCGCAGGACCATTCTCGCCACCTCATGGTGGCCCAGTGCGTTGTAATGCAGGCGGTCGTCGTCGAAGAATCGCACGTCCTGGACGGTCTTCAGCGCCCACTGATCGGCGACGATGCAGTCGTGCCGGTCTGCAATGCCACGGACGTTCTCGTTGTAGATCGCGACCTTGCCGCGGAAGGCTCGGAAGACCGGAGTGAATCCCGTGTCGATCCCGGTGAACAGGATGACCGCCGCGCCCGTCGAGGAGAGCCGCGCGACCGCGTCTTCGAGCTGCATCGCGATCGCGTCGGGATCGGTGCCAGGACGGATCACATCGTTGCCGCCCGCGCAGATCGACACCAGGTCGGGGCGCAGCGCGACGGCCGGCTCGATCTGATCCGCCACGATCTGCGCGATGAGCTTGCCGCGGACGGCGAGGTTCGCGTAGGCGAAGTCGTCGACCTGTCGGGCCAGCACCTCGGCGACCCGATCCGCCCAGCCCCGGTGCCCGCCTGGCACGGCGGGATCCGGGTCGCCGATGCCCTCGGTGAACGAGTCACCGACGGCGACGAACCTGCGCCATGGATGCATCCCCTCGTTCGGGACGAACGGGGTACGGGACGATTCCTGATCGGCCATCACACTCTCCTTCGTGGCAGCGCGGCCATGGATCGCGGCCTCGCAGGCATCGAGCCTACTCGCCGAGCAGACGCGGCCGATGTCCCCGGCACGGATTATCGTGGAGGGGATGCTTTCTCCGTCCTTTCCCCAGCGTGCTCCCTGGGGCACCGCCAACAAGCTGAGGGCGTGGCAGCAGGAGTGCCTGGAGGACTACTTCCAGGCCGACAAGCGCGACTACCTCGTCGCGGCGACGCCCGGTGCAGGGAAGACGACGTTCGCCCTCACCCTCGCCGTCGAACTGATGCGCACGGGTGAGGTCAACCGGGTGATCGTCGTCGCACCGACCGAGCATCTCAAGACCCAGTGGGCGGATGCCGCCGCGCGCGTGCACATCCGCCTCGATCCGCACTTCAAGAACAGCCACTGGGCACCGTCGCGTCAGTACCACGGCGTGGTCGTGACGTATGCGCAGGTCGCGGCGAAGTCCTCCGTGCACCGGCACCTCACCGAGGACGCGAAGACGCTGGTGATCCTCGACGAGGTGCATCACGGCGGAGATGCCCTGAGCTGGGGCGACGCCATCCGTGACGCCTACGGCCCCGCCAAGCGGCGCCTGCTGCTCTCCGGCACCCCGTTCCGCAGCGATACCGCCCCGATCCCGTTCGTGGAGTACCTGCCGGACGAGTCCGGTGCGCGGGTGTCGAGCACCGATTACTCCTACGGCTACGGGCGCGCGCTGGCCGACGGCGTGGTCCGTCCCGTGCTCTTCCACATGTACTCCGGCAAGATGCGCTGGCGCACGAGCACGGGGGACGAGCTGGAGGCGCACCTCGGACAGGACAACACCAAGGACGTCAACTCGCAGGCCTGGCGGACGGCTCTCGACCCCGAGGGCGAATGGATGCCGGCGGTGCTCTCCGCCGCCGATCGAAGGCTGACGGAGATCAGGCATCACGTCCCAGACGCCGGAGGTCTCGTCCTCGCCACGGATCAGACGGTCGCCCGCGCCTACGCGAAGATCCTGCACAGCATCACGCGTGAGCAGCCGACGATCGTGCTCTCCGACGACGCGTCCGCCTCGGAGCGCATCGAGAAGTTCAGCGCCAACACCTCGCGGTGGATGGTCGCGGTGCGCATGGTGTCGGAGGGCGTCGACGTTCCCCGTCTGGCCGTCGGGGTGTACGCGACCTCGTCTTCGACGCCGCTCTTCTTCGCGCAGGCCATCGGGCGCTTCGTGCGCGCCAGGCGTCGCGGCGAGGCGGCGAGCGTCTTCCTGCCGAACGTGCCCGTGCTTATGGGGCTCGCCAACGAGATGGAGAAGGAGCGCGACCATGCCCTGGACCGCCAGAGCAAGGATGACGACGGCCTCGAGGACTCGCTGCTGGAGAGTGCGAACCGCGAGGACGACGCCTCCGACGCGCTGACGCAGGAGTTCAGCTATCAGGCGATCTCGTCCTTGGCCCATTTCGACCGGGTCGTCTTCGAGGGCAAGGACTTCGGCCAGCTCGCCGAGCCGGGCACGCCGGAGGAGGAGGAGTTCATCGGCATCCCGGGACTCCTCGAGCCCGAGCACGTGCATGAGCTGCTCATGCAGCGCAGCGCGCGCCAGTCGCGCCTTCGGGAGGCGCGTGAGGCCGAGCAGGGTCCGGATGCCGTCACCACTCTTCCACCGCCCTTGCACCGCACGCTGAAGGAGCAGCGTCAGCTGCTGAACAGCCTCGTCGGGCTCTACGCCCGCCAGGCCGGCGAACCGCATGGCGCCGTCCATGCCGAGCTGAGGCGCCTCTGCGGCGGACCTGCCGTCGCACAGGCGACGGTGACGCAGCTCCAGTCGCGCATCGACCTGCTCCGCAAGCGCGTGAAGGCGCGCTGACACAGGCGGGTTCCGCGGCGAGAGCGCATCGGCCGATGCTGCTCCTCGCTACACTCACGGGGTGCCTCGCATCGTCTTCCTCGCGGTGATCCTCCTCGTGCTGGCCGCCGTGCTCTATGCGGAGGCGCGGCACTGGCGGGCCTCCCGACGTGGGCTGCCACGATCGCGTCCACGTGGTCGGTTCACCGAGGCGATCATCGTCCTCGGGTTCCGCAACGGCGGACGGCGGGCGAACGCCGTGAACCGATATCGCGTGCGCGCGGCGCTGCGATCGGTCGATCCCTCTGCGTCACGCTCCGTTCTCGTGCTCTGCGGAGGAGCCGTCGGAGGGCCGGTGCCCGAGGCCGAGCTGATGCGGGACGAGGCGCGAAGACGGGGGTGGCGAGGGCCGATCCTCATGGATGCGACCAGTCGCAGCACGGAGGAGAACATCCGGCACGCGATACCCCTCATCGAGGACGCCGACGTCATCCGCATCGTCTCGAACTCGCTGCACGCGGAGGTCGCCAGGGGGATGCTGCGCGTGCTGCGTCCTGATCTGGCGGCTCGGCTGCACAGGGCGGCGGAGCACCGCCTTGGAGAGGTCGTCCTGCAGAAGCTCTACGCCGTCGTCAGGCTCGCCGTGCACGCGCGTTCGGCAGCCTCGTAGCGTCCGCGACTCGCTCGGGTTCGGAGGCCCGAAATGCTGGCAATCCGGGCCGTTCGGCGATTGCTGGCACGATGCGTCGCTAGCGTGGAAGTTCCATGATCCGGCCCGATAGGAGTTCTCTTGAGCGTGCCAGCGACCGCCGAACCGACAGCAGCCGATCGCCGTCGGTGGGCGCGCTATCTCGTCGAGGAACGCGCTGAGGGTCTCGTCTATCAGAAGCTCGCCGCGCGGCGTTCCGGTGAGGAACGCGAGATCCTCCTCAGCCTTGCCGATGCCGAGCGGCGCCATGAGCAGCACTGGCTCGGTCTGCTGGGGGAGGAGCCGTCACGGCTGCCGCGCGCGGGGTTCCGGTCGAGACTGCTGGGATGGATGGCCGGCCGATTCGGGACGATCTTCGTCCTCGCCCTGGCGCAGAGCGCAGAGGCGAGATCTCCGTACGACACCGAGCAGTACGCCACCGCTGCCATGCGCGCGGATGAGAAGATCCACCACGAGGTCGTCCGCGGGCTCGCGGCGCGCGGACGCAGGCGCCTCTCCGGCTCATTCCGTGCGGCCGTCTTCGGAGCCAATGACGGACTGGTCAGCAACCTCGCCCTCGTGCTCGGCATCGGCGCCACAGGCGTCAGCAGCGGCTTCGTGCTCTTCAGCGGCATCGCCGGCCTGCTCGCCGGGGCGCTGTCCATGGGTGCCGGCGAGTTCGTCTCGGTGCGTTCGCAGCGGGAGCTCCTCGCCGCGACCGAAGCCAACGATGACGCCCATGACGCGGCCGTCGACCTGGACATCGACGAGAACGAGCTCGCGCTCGTCTATCGAGCGAGGGGGATGGACGAGGCTGAAGCGCTGAGGAGGGCCCGTCGGATCGTGTCAGCGGCTCAAGCCGGTGTGCGCGCCGCTGCGACAGGGCCTGTGCGCACGCACAGCGATGAGCATGATGTCGTCGGCAGCGACTGGACGGCCGCGCTCTCCAGCTTCCTGCTCTTCGCCTCCGGGGCGATCATCCCCGTGCTGCCGTGGATCTTCGGTCTCCAGGGCGTCGCAGCTGTCGTCCTCGCCCTGGTGCTCGTCGGCATCGCCCTGCTCAGCACGGGCGCCATGGTCGGCATCCTCTCCGGAGGTCCTCCGCTGCGCCGAGCGCTCCGACAGCTCGCGATCGGCTTCGGCGCCGCGGCGATCACGTATCTGCTCGGTCTCCTCTTCGGCGTCGGCGCGGTCTGACTCCGGCGGACGGGTGCCGCACGGGCCTGCTGAGTAGCCTTGATGCGTGACTCTGCTCAACAAGGACATGACGCTGTGCATCTCGTTGTCGGCTCGCCCCAGCAACAACGGCACGCGGTTCCACAACCACCTCTACGAGGCGCTTGGCCTGAACTGGATCTACAAGGCGTTCGCGCCGACCGATCTCGCCCTCGCCATCGGCGGTGTGCGCGGGCTGGGCATCCGGGGGTGTGCGATCTCGATGCCGTACAAGGAGGAGGTGATCGCCCTCGTCGATCGGATGGATGCCTCGGGCTCCGCCATCGACTCGGTCAACACCATCGTGAACGACGATGGCGTCCTCACGGCCTACAACACCGACTACTCGGCGATCGCGCAGCTCATCGAGCGTGAACAACTGGACCCGGCATCGACGGTGCTGCTGCGCGGATCAGGAGGCATGGCCAAGGCGACCGCGGCGGCCTTCCGGGACGGCGGGTTCCGTGACGTGACGGTGGTCGCGCGGAACGAGGATGCCGGGCGCACGCTCGCCGAGCTGTACGGCTTCGACTGGGCTCCCGAGCCGGGGGAGCGCACCGCCGACGTGCTCGTGAACGTCACGCCGATCGGGATGGCCGGTGGGCCGGAGGAGCACGCGCTGGCGTTCTCCCGTGACGCTGTGGCCGAGGCGGAGGTCGTCTTCGATGTCGTCGCCCTTCCCGCGGAGACGCCGCTCGTGCGGGCGGCCGGGGAGGCGGGCAAGGCCGTCATCACCGGCGCCGAAGTGGCCACGCTGCAGGCCCTGGAGCAGTTCGTGCTGTACACCGGCATCCGTCCGAGCGAGGACCAGGTGCGCGCGGCCGAGCGCTTCATGCGGGCGGGATGACAAGAAGGCCCCGGATCCGAAGATCCGGGGCCTGTCTGTGCGCGAGGGGGGACTTGAACCCCCACGCCCTATTCGGGCACTAGCACCTCAAGCTAGCGCGTCTACCTATTCCGCCACCCGCGCAGGTGATGAAAAGTCGTTGCCGACCGAAGAATGAGACTAGCACGTTCTCCGGGGTGCCACGAACCAGGGCGCACCCCGGGCGCGCCGCGCTCATTCGATAGCCTGAGGTCATGTCCGATCCCCAGGTTCCCGAAGTCGTCCGCGTCGCGCAGGATCTGATCCGCTTCGACACGTCGAACTTCGGCGGGGGCAACGCACGGGGCGAGCGCGAGGCGGCCGAGTACGTCGGGGAGTACCTGACCGGTCTCGGTCTGAAGGCCGAGTACTACGAGCCGATCCCTCGGCGTGCGAACGTCATGGCCCGGGTACCGGGCAGGGACAGGTCCAAGCCCGCCCTCGTCGTGCACGGGCATCTCGACGTCGTCCCCGCGATGGCGGAGGACTGGAGCGTGGATCCCTTCGCCGGCATCGTGAAGGACGGGATGCTGTGGGGCCGCGGCGCCGTGGACATGAAGAACATGGACGCGATGATCCTCACCTCCGTCGCGGAGATGCTCCGCTCCGGCGAGCAGCCGGAGCGGGATCTCGTCCTGGCGTTCTTCGCCGATGAGGAGAACGGCGGCGTGGAGGGCTCCGCCCTGGTCGTGAAGAACCGTCCGGAGTGGTTCGACGGCGCGACGGAGGCGATCAGCGAGGTCGGCGGTTACTCGATCTCCGTCGACGACCGCAGGGCGTATCTCCTTCAGGTGGGGGAGAAGGCGCTCATCTGGATCCGGCTGGTCGCCAAGGGACGTGCCGGTCATGGGAGCCGCCTGCACGAGGAGAACGCGATCACCCGGCTCGCCGAAGCCGTCGCGGCCATCGGCCGCACCCGCTGGCCCATCCGCCTGACACCGACCACGGAGGCGCTCCTGCAGGGGCTCGGCGACCTCACCGGGCGTCCGCTCGACGACCCGGACGCGCTGGCTGCGGCTGCGGGGCCCGCCGAGGCCTTCCTGCGCTCGACCTTCCGCACGACGACGAACCCGACCGCCCTCACCGCCGGCTACAAGCACAACGTGATCCCCGAGCGCGCGGAGGCGCTCATCGACGTCCGTGTGCTGCCTGGGACCGAGGATGCCGTGCTCGCGGAGCTGCAGCGCATCGTGGGCGATGACATCGCGATCGAGACCGTCGTGCGGGACATCGGCATGGAGACGCCGTTCGAGGGGCCGCTCGTCGAGTCGATGGTCGCCGCTCTCGGTCGTCACGATCCAGGGGTCCCCGTCATCCCGTACCTTCTCGGCGCAGGAACCGACAACAAGGCTCTCTCCACGATCGGCATCACCGGCTACGGGTTCGCTCCGCTGCGTCTGCCGGCGGACCTGGACTTCACAGGAATGTTCCACGGAGTAGACGAGCGCGTGCCCGTAGAATCGCTTGTCTTCGGTCAGCAGGTCCTGACCGACCTCCTGCGCACGTACTGAGCCGCGCGTCCCGAACCAGAAAGTCCCTCTATGCACCTGCTCGAAGCGCTGTTCCTCGGCATCATCCAGGGCCTCACGGAGTTCCTCCCGATCTCATCGAGCGCGCACCTGCGCATCGTCGGAACCTTCACGGGCTCCGGCGAGGATCCTGGCGCGGCGTTCACGGCGATCACGCAGATCGGGACCGAGGCAGCCGTCGTGGTCTTCTTCTGGCGCGACATCGTCCGCATCATCGGGAACTGGTTCCGCTCCCTCGCCGGGCGCATTCCGCGCAACGACCCCGATGCCCGCATGGGCTGGCTCATCATCATCGGCAGCATCCCGATCGTCGTCCTCGGGCTGCTCTTCCAGGACCAGATCGAGACGGTCCTGCGATCGATGTGGGTCGTCGCGATCATGCTGATCGTCTTCGGCGTGCTGCTCGGGATCGCCGACCACGTCGGCGCGAAGCGCCGCGCGCTGCAGGACATCACCGTCCCGCACGGGATCGCGTTCGGCGCGGCTCAGGCGCTCGCTCTCATCCCCGGCGTCTCGCGCTCCGGCGGCACCATCACGATGGGGCTCTTCCTCGGCTACGAACGTGCCGCCGCAGCCAGGTATGCATTCCTGCTGGCGATCCCCGCGGTCTTCGGCAGCGGCTTCTATCAGCTGTTCAAGAGCTGGGACGAGCCGGATCAGTACTTCTCGATGGGTGAGACGCTCGCCGCGACGGGGATCGCCTTCGTCGTGGCGCTCGGCGTGATCGCGTTCTTCATGAACTGGATCTCCAAGCGCAGCTTCCTGCCGTTCGTGATCTACCGGGTGCTGCTGGGCGTCACGCTGCTGATCCTGCTCGGCACCGGCGTCATCGCCGCCTGAGCGAAGCGGCGGGCGCTCAGCGCTTGTGGTCGCCCGGCCCCTCGCCGCGACGGCGGAGGTACCGCTCGAAGGCCTGCGCGATCGCGTCGCCGGACGCCTCCGGGGAGTCCCAGGTGTCCCTGGTCCGCTCGAGCTGGTGGATGTACTCCGTCATGTCCTCGTCCTCGGCGGCCGCGGCGTCGATGGACGCCTCCCACGCAGCCGCCTCGGTGCGCAGGTGCGTGCGGGGGATGTCGATGCCGGTGAGCTCCTCCAGCCGGTCGAGGAGCGCGAGCGTCGCCTTCGGCGACGGCGTGGCGGACGCGACGTAGTGGGGCACGCTCGCCCAGAGCCCCGCCGTCGGGATTCCGGCGCGCTCGGCGAAATGCTCCAGCACGCTGAGGATGCCGACCGGCCCCTCGTAGAGGGATCGCTCCAGGCCGTGAGCCTCGCGCACCTGCTCATTGGGGCTCGACGCGAAGATCGAGATCGGGCGGGTGTGCGGCACATCGGAGAGCATGGCGCCGAGTGTGAGGAATCCGGTCACATCGTCGCGGAGGGCCACATCGATGAACTCGTTCGCGAACGCCTGCCAGGTGCGCGCCGGCTCCGCACCGGTGAGGATCCAGAACTCGGGCCCGATCTGCGCGGCGGGGACGGGGCGCCAGAGCGATGCCCCCGGCCACTGCAGCTCGCGCTTGCCCGACGCATCCATCCGGGTGGACGGCCGGGTGTACTGGTAGTCGAAGTACAGCTCGGGATCCACGGCGTGGACGAGCTCGTAGTCTCCGGAGGCGCGGATGGCCTCGACCGCTCCGGTCGCGGCCTCGCCGGCGTCGTTCCAGCCGTCGAAGGCGGCGACGATGATACGGGACCCCAAAGCATCCATCCCGATCTCCCTTCTGCTCGCCCGCCTGCGGCAGGTAATCCCTCCAGGCTAGTGCCCTCGTCGAGAGGGCGGGGCTGGCGTGCCGGAGCGGCCGGATAGAATCGCTTCGATGAGTGAGACGCCGAGCGCAGTCCTGTGGGACATGGACGGGACCCTTGTCGACACCGAGCCGTACTGGATGGCGGCAGAGACGGCCCTGGTCGAATCCTTCGGCGGCACCTGGACGCACGAGGATGCGCTGCAGCTCGTCGGCAACGGCCTTCTGGACAGTGCACGCATCCTTCAGGCGGCCGGTGTCGCGATGCAGCCCCAGGCGATCATCGACCGGTTGACCGACGAGGTCCGCGGCGCGCTCGTCACCCAGGGCGTTCCTTTCCGGCCAGGGGCGCAGGAGATGCTGCGGGACCTGCGCGCCTCAGGCATCCGGACGGCCCTGGTGACGATGTCCCTGCGCCGGATGGCCGAGGGAATCGTCGACCTCATGGAGGCGGAGGCGTTCGAGCTGATCGTCGCCGGGGATGACGTGGCCAACCCGAAGCCTCATCCGGAGCCGTATCTGACGGCGGCCTCGCAGCTCGGCATCGACATCGCAGAGGCGGTCGTGATCGAGGACTCGCCGACCGGGCTGCGCGCCGGCATCGCCTCAGGCGCCGTCGTCCTCGGCGTGCCGCACATGGTTCCCCTCGACGGCGTCGGAGCTCACGAGCTCTGGCCCTCCCTGTACGGCAGGACCGCGCAGGACATCACCGCGCTGCACCGAAAGCACCGCGCCAGCATCACGGAGACCTCCGCATGACCGAAGCCGCCAGCACCAGGCCCTCTGGTCCTTTCCGCGAGGGCGACCGTGTGCAGCTCACCGGACCCAAGAACCGGATGCACACGATCACCCTGCGCGCGGACGGTGAACTGCACACCCATCACGGCGTGCTCACGCACCGCGACCTCATCGGTCAGCCAGACGGATCCGTCGTGACCAACAGCTCAGGCCACGACTACCTCGCGCTCCGACCGCTGCTGCGCGACTTCGCGATGTCGATGCCGCGCGGTGCGGCGATCGTCTACCCGAAGGATGCCGCGCAGATCGTCATGCAGGCGGATGTCTTCCCCGGCGCCGTCGTCGTCGAGGCCGGTGTCGGGTCCGGTGCGCTGTCGCTGTCGCTCCTGCGTGCGATCGGTTCGGACGGCACGCTGGTCTCCTTCGAACGTCGCGAGGACTTCGCGGATGTCGCCCGCGCGAACGTGGAGACGTTCTTCGGGGGTGCGCCGGACACCTGGCGCGTCGTCGTCGGCGACCTCGTCGAGGCGCTGCCCCAGGAGCTCCCGGCCGGCGGTGTCGATCGCGTCGTGCTGGACATGCTCGCTCCCTGGGAGTGCATCGACGTCGTCGCGGATGCGCTGACCCCCGGCGGCGTCGTGCTCTGCTACGTGGCCACAGCCACGCAGCTGTCCAGGGTCGCCGAGTACATCCGCGGAACGGGGCTGTTCACCGAACCGGACGCCTCGGAGACGATGGTGCGCGGCTGGCACGTCGAGGGCCTCGCCGTGCGGCCGGATCATCGCATGGTCGCGCACACCGGCTTCCTCATCACGGCGCGCCGGCTCGCGCCGGGAGCGATCCCGCCCGAGGTCAAGCGCCGGGCGTCGAAGAGCAGTTACGGCGACGAGGACGTCGAGCTGTGGACCCCTGGCGCGGTCGGCGACAGGGAGATCACCGACAAGAACCTGCGAAAGCGCGTGCGCGAGGCGGAGAAGGCGGCCAGCGGCGCGCGCAGGGCGGCCGCGTCGCGCACGGGCGAGCAGGCGAACGAATAGACTGGAGCGCGTGCGTAAAACGTCCGCTGCTCTCGCCAGCCTCAGCCTTGCCGCCCTCGCTCTGACCGGCTGCTCGGTCTCGACCCCGAACTCGTTCGACGGTCAGGTCTGCGATCGCCCCGCATCCACGAGCGGCGTCGACGACTCCGTCACCGTCTCCGGCGAGTTCGGCGTATCGCCGAAGGTCGAGATCGCGGCCCCGGTGCACGCGGAGGAGACGTCGTTCACGGATCTCGCCACCGGCGAGGGCACGCCGCTCACCAGCGCCACCCAGGCCTTCAGCATGGATTACGCGCTCTACAACGGTGAGACCGGCGAGCAGATCGAGCAGAGCTCCTTCTCCGGCGATCTCAGCCAGGTCTACAACATCAACTCCTGGGTGCAGTCCGTTCCCGGCATCGCCGATGCTCTCGCCTGCGCCACGCCGGGTACGAGGACGCTCATCGCGGTCGCACCAGGCGATTCGGGCAACGTCGCGTCCATGGTCGGCGCCGACGACGTGACCGCCATCGCGGTGATCGACGTGCTCGACACCACGCTCGCGCGTGCGGAGGGCTCGCTGCAGTTCAACGACGCCCGCAGCCTCCCCACCGTGGTGCGTGCACCAGACGGCCGCCCGGGGATCATCGTCCCGAAGGACGCCGCTCCGACGGAGACGGTCACGCAGGTGCTCATCAAGGGCGACGGCGCGGAGATCACCGAGGATGACGCCTTCGTCTGGACGAACTACACGGCGGTGGACTGGGCCTCGCGCTCCGTCGTGAACACGACGTGGGACACCAACCCCGTCGCGAGCCTCCAGGATCTCGACCCCGAGGTCGCCGCCTCGCTCGCAGGTCACACGGTCGGCTCGCAGCTCCTCGTCGTCGTCCCCGGCGAAGCCGGTGCCGCGACGGCATATGTCGTGGACATCCTCGGCATCCCCGTCCTGCCGGAGCAGTGATGGCGGCCCAGATCCCCGCGGAGGAGCGCCTGACGAACCTGGTCGTGGCGCTCATGGCCACGGAGATCGGGCTCACGAAGCAGCAGATCCTGGAGAACGTCTCCGGCTATCGTCAGCGCGCCGACGCGGGAACCCGCACCGACGCGCTTGAGAAGATGTTCGAGCGTGACAAGGACGAGCTGCGATCTCTGGGCGTCCCCGTCGAGACCATCGGCGATGCGAGCGATCCGCAGGACCTCAGAGAAGCGCGGTACCGCATCCCGCAGGCGGAGTACGACCTGCCGGCAGACATCGAGTTCACGGCGGCGGAACTGGCCGTCCTGCGCCTTGCGGGCAGCGTGTGGGGTGCCGAGTCGGCGTCGAGCGACGCGCTCTCCGGTGTGCGCAAGATCCGGGCGCTGGGCATCGACGGTGACGAGCCGATCATCGGTTTCGCTCCTCGCATCACCACCAGGGATGCCGCGTTCGCTCCTCTGCAGGATGCCATCGAGCGCTGCCGTGTGGTGCAGTTCGACTATCTGAAGCCCGGCGAGGATGCGCCGCGTCGGCGGAGCATCCGACCGCTCGCGCTCGTCGACTACGAAGCGCGGTGGCACGTCTTCGGCATCGACACCACGATCGACGAGGATCGCATGTTCCTGCTGAGCCGCATCGTCGGTCAGGTCAAGACGACGAGCACGCGGTTCGACGCGTCGCTGCGCGAGGGAGCGGGCGAGCGCGCCATGGCGGGCCTCGAGGAAGTGGCCGCGTCCCATCGGGCTCTGCTCGAGGTGACGCCGGGCACGGAGGCCTCGCTGCGCCTTGGACGTCGAGCGGTGCCGGCCCCCCAGGGCATCCACCTGCACTACGTCGATGTACACATCCTCGCCGACGAGCTCGCGTCCTACGGGCCTGAGGTCCGCGTCGTCGAGCCCGCGGAGCTCCGCGACGCCGTGATCGGACGTCTGTCGGCGATCGTCGCCGCACACGAGGGGGAGGGGACGGCGTGAGCGAGAAGCAGAGACCCCTGCTGGCGGCAGACCGTGTGCGCCTGTATCTGACGCTCGTCCCGTATCTGCTCGAGCACGGCCAGGTCTCCTTGGCGGAGGCGGCGGAGGAGTTCGGCGTCACGACCGCAGAGATGCGCGCCATGGTCGAGAAGCTGACGGTGATCGGGCTGCCTGGTGATTCCGGGTACTGGCAGCAGCCCCATGAGATGTTCGACATCGACTGGGATCTGCTCGACGAGCAGGACGTCATCGAGATCACGAATGACGTCGCCCTGCGCAGGGTCCCGCGTTTCACCGCGCGAGAGGCCGCCGCGCTCCTCGCCGGGCTCCAACTCGTGGCCGCGGTTCCGCAGGTCGCGGACTCGGGGCTGGTCGCCGGGCTCATCGCCAAGCTCGCCCGCGGAGCGGCCGACGCGCCGGCCGATCTCGTCATCGCAACCGGCGCGGTCGATGAGGTGCGCCAGGTCGTCTCGAGCGCGCTCCGCGCGGGTGTCGCCGTGTCCTTCACCTATCGGGCCCCGGATGCGGCCGAGACCACCCGCACGGTTGACCCTGTGCAGATCCTCATCACCAACGGGCAGTGGTATCTGCAGGGCTGGTGCCACCTGCGCGAAGCGATGCGCACCTTCCATCTCGACAGGGTCAGCGATGTGCAGCTCACCGAGATCGCCAGCACGCACGGCGGGGATGCCGTACCGGAGGCCTTCGGCACGGGAGCAGGTGCCGCAGACGACCGTGACGTCATGGTTCGGGTCCCCTCACAGCTCGTCCCGCTGCTCGGTGGTTTCGATGTGGAGCAGCAGGACGGCGACGCCGACCCGGCCCGCGCACGCCTGCGGATGGCCGACCCGCGGGGCATCAAGCGGCTTGCAGCGCGGTTCGGCGGTCGTATGGAGGTGACGGCGCCGGGCATCGCGCGGGCGGCGACGCGGGAATGGGCCGCCGCCGGACTCGCCCTGTACCATCGACCAGACGGCGACCTGGCCGGTTAGACTTCAAAGAACCCCCGAACTGAGGAGAATCATCATGGGCGGACTCCAAGGCTGGCACCTGCTCATCGTTCTCGCTGTCATCCTGCTCCTTTTCGGCGCAGCGAAGCTGCCCGCGCTCGCGAAGAGCATGGGCCAGTCCGCGCGCGTCTTCAAGGGCGAGATGAACGCGATGAAGGATGAGGATGCCGCACGCAAGTCGGACGGCACTGCCACATCGACCGAAGCGCCCGCGTCCCCGGCGGTGACCGACAGCACGAACAGCGCTGCACCCGGGACTGATCGCCCCTCCTCCTGACCGACGTGTCGGAAGGCGTGTCGTCTCCGCCCAGCGGGGACCGTCCTCGGCGTGACCGCCGGATGTCGCTCGGGGCTCATCTCGTCGAGCTCCGACGGCGCCTGATCATCTCGGCGATCGCGCTCGTGGTGGCGATGGTGATCGCGTTCTTCGTCACCGATCCGATCATCCACTTCATCAGCGAGCCGATCAGGGTGATCTCCGAGCAGCGCGGCGAGGAGATCGTCGCCCTGTCTTTCACCTCGGTGACGAGCCCGTTCGATCTGCGCATCCGCATCGCCTTCTCGATCGGCATCTTCCTCTCCGCACCGGTCTGGCTGTGGCAGGTATGGGCGTTCCTCATGCCCGGACTCACCCGGAAGGAGATCCGCTACACGGCGGGCTTCGTCGGCGCAGCCATCCCGCTGTTTTTCGCGGGCTGCTACGTGGGGACGATGCTCGTCCCGCACGTCATCGAGATCATGGCCGGTTTCACGCCGGAGGGCGGCACGAACCTCTATGAAGCGTCGAAGTTCTACGACTTCGTCTTCAAGCTCATGATCGTCGTCGGCGTGTCCTTCGTTCTCCCGGTGTTCCTCGTCGCGCTCAACTTCGCCGGGATCATGTCGGGAAGGGCGATCCTCAAGGGATGGCGGGTGGCCATCCTCATCGCGACGATCTTCGCCGCGCTGACGACCCCGGCGGCCGACGTCATCAGCATGCTCATCCTCGGCGGCATCCTCATCGTGCTCTACTTCGCGGCCGCCCTGCTCTCACTCCTCTTCGATCGACGCAAGCGCAAGCGGAGTGCTGCGGCCGGCCTCCTCCCGGACGCACCCGCATGACCTCTCCCTCCGAGCGCTACGCCGCAGCGAGTGCATCAGCGGCGTCTCCTGCGACCTCGGCGTTCGCGGCGCGCCAGTCCTTCCAGCTCGATCCGTTCCAGCTCGAGGGGTGTCGTGCCCTCGAGCGCGGCAGCAGCGTGCTGGTGGCGGCGCCGACCGGGGCGGGCAAGACGATCGTCGGCGAGTTCGCGATCCACCTCGCGATGCAGACGCCCTCGGACAAGGCGTTCTACACGACGCCGATGAAGGCGCTGTCGAACCAGAAGTTCCGTGAGCTCGTCGAGGTGTACGGCCCGGACCAGGTCGGTCTGCTCACCGGCGACACGAACATCAACGGCAGCGCCCGTATCGTCGTGATGACCACCGAGGTGCTGCGCAACATGCTCTACGCGCAGTCGTCGTCGCTCGATGAGCTCCGCTACGTCGTCATGGACGAAGTCCACTACCTCGCCGACCGCTTCCGTGGGCCTGTCTGGGAAGAGGTCATCCTCCATCTGCCCCCGCGGGTGCGTCTCGTCTCGCTCAGCGCCACGGTCTCCAACGCCGAGGAGTTCGGCGACTGGCTGGACACCGTCCGCGGCGACACCGAGATCATCGTCTCGGAGATCCGGCCCGTGCCGCTCGAACAGCACGTCCTCGTCCGAGACGACCTGCTTCCCCTCTTCGATGACCGGGCAGGCGTCGCGACAGCGCAGGTGAACCAGGAGCTCCTTCGCATCCGCTCGTTCACGGGTTCTCGTTACGAAGGCAATCGCCAGGCGCAGTCCTATCGCAGCGGTCGCCACGCCGGACGTCAGGCGCCGCGCCCTGAGCGCGGAGGACGTCGTCCGGTGCGCGCCTCGAATGCGCGCCGGATCGAGCGGATGGATCGGCCGGATGTGGTGCGTCTGCTCGAGCAGTCGAACCTTCTGCCCGCGATCTTCTTCATCTTCAGCCGGATCGGATGCGACTCGGCCGTGCAGCAGGTGAGCCGCGCCGGGTTGCGGCTGACGACCGCCGAGGAGCGCGCGGAGATCAGGGCGATCGTCGAGGAGCGCACCCGTGCGCTGCAGGACGAGGACCTCGGCGTCCTGGGGTTCTGGGAATGGCGTGACAACCTCGAGCGCGGTGTCGCGGCACATCACGCCGGTCTGCTCCCGGCATTCAAGGAGATCGTCGAAGAGCTCTTCCGTCTCAAGCTCGTCAAGGTCGTCTTCGCCACGGAGACGCTCGCCCTCGGCATCAACATGCCGGCGCGCACGGTCGTGCTGGAGAAGATGGAGAAGTTCAACGGCGAAGCCAGGGTCGCGATCACCTCGGGGGAGTACACCCAGCTCACCGGACGTGCAGGCCGCCGGGGGATCGATGTCGAGGGCCATGCGGTCGTGCAGTGGACCGAAGGCATGGATCCGCAGGCGGTGGCAGCGCTCGCCTCGCGTCGCACGTATCCGCTGAACTCCAGTTTCCGTCCGACCTACAACATGGCGGTCAATCTCATCGACCGTTTCGGGCGCACCAGGGCCAGGGAGATCCTGGAGTCCTCGTTCGCGCAGTTCCAGGCCGATCGCGCGGTCGTGGGACTCGCGCGGGAGGTGCGGGAGGCCGAGACCTCGCTCGCCGGCTATCTGACCTCGATGGAGTGCGAGCACGGCGACTTCGCCGACTACGCGGCGATCCGTCGCGAGCTCAGCGACCTGGAGAAGAAGAACCGACAGGACGCCGGGTCCAGAGCAGCACGCGACAAGCGCAGCAAGCAGATCGAGTCGCTGAGACGGCGCATGCAGCGCCACGGCTGCCACACCTGCCCGGACCGCGAGAAGCACGCGCGCTGGGGGGAGCGGTACTACAAGCTCAAGCGGGAGACCGATCGCAAGCGCAGGCAGATCGAGACCCGCACGGGCACGGTCGCGCGGATCTTCGACCGCGTTCTCGACGTCCTGGGAACGCTGGAGTACACCACGGGGTCCGGTGAGGCGACCGCCCTCACGGATGCGGGACGGACAATGCGTCGGATCTATGGGGAACGCGATCTCCTCGTCGCGGAGAGCCTGCGCCAGGGGCTCTGGGCAGGGCTCGACGCGCCGTCTCTCGCGGCGATGGCCTGCTGTCTCGTCTACGAACCGCGACGCGACGAGGCAGGCGCCGGTGAGCGCGGTCTGCCGCGAGGTGCCTTCCGCGCCGCGTATGAGAAGACGACCACCCTGTGGGCGCAGCTCGACGACCTCGAACAGGATCACCATCTGCCTGGCACCGAGCCGCTGGCTCCTGGTCTGGCATCCGCGATGCACGCCTGGGCCCGCGGGGGGATGCTCGACAGGGTGCTCGTCGATGCCGACATGGCCGCGGGCGACTTCGTCCGCTGGGCGAAGCAGACGATCGATCTGCTCGACCAGCTGTCCATCGTGGCCGAGGACGCGGCGCTCGCACGGACGGCGAGGCAGGCCCTGGACGGCGTACGACGCGGCATCGTCGCGTATGCGGCGGTCTGAGGGGCCCGAAGATGGTCACCGAACGCCCTCGACCGCAGCGAGCCCTGCTGCCCCTTTGGCTCGCCGTCCCCGTCGCCGCCGTCGCCGGATGGCTCATGGATCTCGCGTACCCCGACGTGGGTGCCTGGATCCTCGCGTTCCCCGCGACAGCGCTACTGCTGCTCGCATTGATCGGACGACGTGCGGGGGGAGCACTGCTGGTCGGCCTCGTCTACGGCGCTGTCTTCTACTTCCTGCTCGTCTCGTGGACGGCGCGTTACCTCGGGCCGATCCCGTGGGCCGCTCTCGCGGGTCTTGAGGCAGTGCTGACCGCGGTGATGGTCATCCCGCTCGCACTTGCCTATCGATGGGTGCCGCGGGCGTTCGGCGGCTCGATGGCGCGCCTGGTCGTGCTGCCTGCTGTGGTGGCGGCGCTGTGGGTCGGTCGCGAGGTGGTTCTCGGTGCATGGCCGTACGGAGGATTCCCCTGGGGGAGGCTCGGAATGAGCCAGTCGGAGAGCCCGCTCGCGCACCTGAGCTCCTGGGTAGGGGTGAGCGGCCTGAGCTTTCTCATGGCCTTCGCCGTCGCGATGATCATCGAGTCCGTCCGGATGAAGCTCTGGCGACGTCCGCTGCGGGTGGTCGTGCCGGTCGCGCTCATCGCGGTCCTCCTCGTCGTACCGCAGTACCCGACGGCGGAGGCAGGAAGTCTGAGTGTCGCGGCCGTGCAGGGAAACGGTCCTACCGGATACTTCGACGAGCGCGAGCCGTATGCCGTGATCCAGGCGCAGACCGATGCGACCGCTCCGCTGTACGGCGAGGACGTGGACCTGCTGGTCTGGCCGGAGGGTGCCGTCGACGGCGATCCGTTCCAGAACGCGAATCTGGCGCGTCGGATGACTCTCGTCGCCACGAGGATCGGAGCGCCTCTGCTCGCGAACGCCGCGACGGCACGCGGCGAGGAGTTCTTCAACACGTCGATGCTCTGGATGCCGGACGGCACGGCCGAACAGAGCCACGACAAACGCCACCCGGTTCCCTTCGGCGAGTATGTGCCGGACCGGGCGTTCTTCAACGCGATCGTGCCGGATCTGATCGGTCTGCTCCAACGCGAGTACACCCCGGGTGAGAACCCTCCCGTCGTCGACGTCGACGGGATCGTCGTCGGGCTCGCGATCTGCTTCGACGTGATCTACGACGAACTCGTCACGGAGAGCATCCGATCCGACGCGCAGGTGCTGGTGTTCCAGACGAACAACGCCGATTTCCGCGGGACGGACGAGAACCTGCAGCAGCTCGCCTTCGCACGCATGCGTGCCATCGAGACCGGGCGCTCAGTGGTGAACATCTCGACCGTCGGCACGAGCCAGATCATCCGCTCCGACGGCACGACCATGGCGCACCTGGACGCGGATGAGGCGGGCGCGATGCGGGAAGACGTCGAGCTCCGCACCGGTATGACCGCGGGAGTCCTGCTCGGAGCCGGCATTCAAGTCACGCTGCTCTGGGGAGGCCTCGGGGCACTTCTCGTCTGCGCCTGGCTGGCTCGCCGCAGACAGAACGACTGAGAACCGATCGTCAGCCTCTTAACGCGGAAGCGACCTGCGGCGAGGATCGCGCAGGTCGCTTCGGGGTAGGGCGTCAGACGGGCGGCTCAGGCGCCGATCTTTGCCCTGGTCGGGTCCTCGCCGGCACCGCGACGGGCGCGGATGAAGGCGAGCCGCTCCTCGAGGAGCTCCTCGAGCTCGGCGCGGGTACGCCGCTCCATGAGCATGTCCCAGTGGGTGCGTGCGGCCTTCTCGTCGCTCTCCTCGAGCTTGACGGACTTGCCGTCGACCTGCAGGATCGCGTCGGCGCCGCACGAACGGCACTCCCACGTCTGCGGCGGCTCTGCATCAGCGGCGAACATCAGATTCGTGACGTGTCCGCACGTGTCACAGGTGTAGGTGGTTTCACGGCGCTCCATGAACACGACGCCCTCTTCGCTCTGTAGGCTCTGGGCGCCGAGTCGGATGCCGCGCAGGCTGCGATCTGCCATTGTGTGGTCCTCTCGTCGCTCTCAGGTATAACGCTCAGACCTGTGCGCTTCATCCACGCGCCTGATTCCGTGGCGAGATTCACAGTGGAATCCCAGCCGCATAGCTTATTGAGGGGCGAGGACCTCTATGGCGACATCGGCGCGGTCGGTGACGATGCCGTCGGCGCCCGCCGTGACGAGCCGGGTCATCGTGGCGGCATCGTTGATCGTCCACACATGCACCTCGGCGCCGTGCCTATGCGCAGAACGGACGAGGGCTCCGTCGAAGATGGGTAGAACCCCTGCGGAGAGCGGGATCTGGAGAGCATCCACCTCACGCAGCGCCGTCATCGCAGGCAGGCGGAGCGCCGATGTCGCGCGAACGGATGCGATCGTTCGTCGACCGCCCGATGCCGCGGGGCGCAGCGCGGCGCCGGCGTCGAGCGCAGCCGCGACCGCGCGTCGCCGTCTGGCATCCGAAAAACTCGTCAGCAGCACGCGAGAGGTGTGCTTCGCCACCGCCCGGCCTGCCGGGCCGGCGCCTTCGTCGCTCTTCACGTCGATGTTGAACCGGGAGGTCGGGAAGGCCTCGAGGGCATCCGCGACGGTGAGGAGACCGCCGTGAGGGGCGAGCAGTCCGGCGAGCTCACGCGTCCGTACCGCGGATACCGGGCGAGGGTCGCCGAACAGCCGATCCAGCGTCTCGTCGTGGAACAGCACGAGATCGCCGTCGGCCGTGAGCCGACAATCGGTCTCGATGTATTCGGCACCGACCGCATGGGCGGCGGCGAAGGCGGCTGCGGTGTTCTCCCACACAGAGGAGGACGGATCCTTGTCGTCGGACAGAGCGAGACCGCGGTGCGCGAAGACCCGAGGGTGACGGGCTCCGCTGAAGTACGGATGCGTCACGCGCCAGGAGAGCCGTTCTGGCCGTGCTGCTTCGGTGTGAAGGCCGTCCCGATGCCCTTGAGCGCTTCGGTGAGCTCACTGGGGATGATCCAGAGCTTGCTCGATTCGCTCTCACTGATCTTCGGCAGCATCTGAAGGTACTGGTAGGCGAGGAGCTTGTCGTCCGGCTGGCCCTGGTGGATGGCGCTGAAGACGTTCTGGATCGCCTCCGCCTCACCCTGCGCGCGCAGGACGGCTGCCTGCTTGTCGCCTTCGGCCTTGAGGATCTCCGCCTGTCGCCGTCCTTCAGCCTCCAGGATCTGCGATTGCTTCGAACCTTCGGCGGTGAGGATGGCGGCGCGACGGTCGCGCTCGGCGCGCATCTGCTTCTCCATGGAGTCCTGGATCGAGACGGGCGGATCGATCGCCTTGAGCTCGACCCTGCCGACACGGATGCCCCACTTGCCCGTCGCCTCGTCGAGGACGACGCGCAGCTGTCCGTTGATGTTGTCTCGGCTGGTCAGCGCTTCCTCGAGGTTGAGACCACCGACCACGTTGCGCAGGGTCGTCGTGGTGAGCTGTTCGACCGCACCGAGGTAGTTCGCGATCTCGTAGGTCGCGGCGCGTGCATCCGTGACCTGGAAGTACACCACCGTGTCGATGGAGACGACGAGGTTGTCCTCGGTGATCACCGGCTGGGGAGGGAAGGACACCACCTGCTCGCGCATGTCGATGAGCGGGCGAAGCCGGTCGATGAACGGCACGAGCAGATTGAGGCCGGGGGAGAGGGTCTTGTGATAGCGACCCAGTCGCTCGACGATGCCCGCGGTGGCCTGCGGGATGATCCGGATCGAGCGTGCGATCGTGACCACCGCGAAGATGACGATCGCGATGACGAGGATCCAGCCGATCGCAGCCGGGATGAAAGAGGTGTCGTCCACGATGTTCTCCTAGTCGGTGACGGGCCGGACGATCGCGGTCGCTCCGTTGATCGCGGCGATCGAGACGGGGGAGCCCTGGATGATGGGGGAGCCCGAGGGGATGCGTGCTGTCCAGGTGTCGCCATTGGCGAGCTTCACCTGGCCTGAGACGAGCGTGACGTCCTGCAGCACGACGCCGCGCAGACCGATCAGCGCGTCGACGTTGGACTTGGTCGGGTCCTCGCCGCGCCGGAGTCTTCGCAGCAGCGGTGGACGCAGCAGGAGGATGAACACCGCGGCCGCAGCGGCAGCGACGAGGGCTTGTACCCAGAACGGTGCGCCGATCAGATCGACGATCAGTCCGGCGGCGCTGCCGAGGGACAGCATGAGGAACGTGAAGTCGAGAGTGAGCATCTCGATCACGAGGAAGACCGCGATCAGCACGAGCCAGCCGATCCAGGCCCACTGCTCGATCAACTGGATGAACACGGAGAACTCGTCCATGCTGACCTCCTTCGCCGTCACGGTACCACGCGCCGCCGACGCGCTCGCGGCTCCTGGCCGATTGATAGTCTGGTGCGGTCGTGTCCACACGGCATCCCCGCATCACAAGGAGTCATCGTGACCGACGTTCTGCCCGCAGGTTCCCTCGACGGCAAGGTCGCGCTCGTGACCGGATCCTCTCGCGGCATCGGTGCCGACACCGTCCGCTACTTCGCCGAGGCGGGCGCCGACGTCGTCATCAACTTCCGCAACAAGGCGCCGAGGGCTGAGAAGCTCGCCGCGCAGCTGCGCGAGCTGGGCCGCCGCGCCCTCGTCGTCGGTGCAGACCTCACCGACCCGGAATCCGTCGCCGAGATGTTCGACCAGGTGCGCTCGGAGTACGGCAAGCTCGATGTGCTCGTCCTGAACGCCTCCGGCGGCATGGAGTCCGGCATGGCGGAGGACTACGCGCTGACGCTGAACCGCGACGCGCAGCTCAATGTCCTCGACGCGGCGCTTCCTCTGCTGGGCGAGGGATCGCGCGTCGTCTTCGTTACCAGCCACCAGGCGCACTTCATCCGCACGACGCCGACGATGCCGGAGTACGAGCCGGTCGCGCTGTCGAAGCGCGCGGGGGAGGACGCGCTCCGTGCGCGCATTCCCGAGCTCGCGGCGAAGGGCATTGGGTTCACCATCGTCTCGGGCGACATGATCGAGGGCACGATCACCGCCACGCTGCTCGAACGGGCGAACCCCGGCGCGATCTCCGCACGTCGTGAGGATGCCGGAAAGCTCTACAACGTGGCGGAGTTCGCCGCCGAGGTCGCCCGTGCCGCGATCGACCCGGTGCCCGAGGACAACACCCGACTCGTCGGGGACATCTCCTCGTTCAGCGCGGAGTGACCGCGGCCTCGGCTCACTCCGAGCCGAGGTCCTGCTTGATCTCGGAGACGACGCTCTTCGCGCCCTTGCCGATGGTGATCGCGCGGATGATCTGCGCGATTCCCAGCACGACGAGCGAGACGCCGAGGAAGATCCAGAGGACGATTCCTGCGGCGAGGACGTTGAAGAGGACGTAGATGCCCGCGATGACGCTGAGGATCGCATACAGGAGGGTCCATACCCTGGATCCGTCCTGACCGAGCAGCGTCAACGAGACGATGCCGTCGACGATCCAGCTCACGCCGATGAAGACGACGACGACGAGGGCCAGTGTGGCCGCGGCAGCGCCGAGATTCGCGAAGGCGATGATGCCGGCGACGATGTACAGCAGCCCGAGCAGGATGTGTCCGGCTCGGACCCACCCGCCGCCCTTGCCGGAGAAGATGCCGAGCCCGAGGTACACGATGCCGGCGACGATGAGATACGCGGCGATGATGCCAGTGACGATCACCGCGGACTTCGTCGGCCACACGAGCACGACGATGCCGGCGATGAGCGCGAGCACACCCGAGATCGCCAGGGAGATGCGGACGGAGCGGAAGATCGACTTCGCTTCGGAGAGCGTGTCGGACATGGGGGATACCGCCTTTCTGAAAAGAACCTGTGAAGGTCGCGCCCAGCGTAGCGCGGTATATCGGAATCCGGTCGAGAACCGGCCGATCGGAGCGTCATCCTGGTTCATCCTTCGCCGTGATCGATGTCCGTCGTCCGTGGGAGGATCTCAGCGTGACCGAAGACGCACGCATCCGAGACCTGAGGGCCATGCGGCGTGTGCGCGATCGCATAGACCGCGAGTACGCGCAGCCGCTCGATGTGGAGTCGCTGGCGCGCGGCGTACACCTTTCCGCGGGGCACGTGAGCAGGTTGTTCAAGAAGACCTACGGCGAGTCGCCGTACTCATACCTCATGACGAGGAGGATCGAGCGGGCGATGGCGCTCCTGCGTCGGGGAGGGCTCAGCGTCACGGAGGTGTGCTTCGAGGTCGGATGCTCCTCCCTCGGCACGTTCAGCAGCAGGTTCACCGAGCTGGTCGGGATGCCGCCGAGTCGGTACGCGGAGCTCGCCGTCGATGTCTCCGGCATCCCGAACTTCCATGTCAAGCACATCGCGCGACCGATCAGGAATCAAGAAGCGACCGGCGCCGGCCGTCCATAAGGTGAATCCATGAACATCACGATCCACTATGCGTTCCTTCCGCACACTGACGCAGACGCGGCACTCGGCTTCTATCGGGATGCGCTCGGCTTCGAGGTGCGCAACGACGTCGGCTATGAAGGTCTCCGGTGGCTGACGGTCGGCCCTCCCAGCCAGCCGGAGACCTCGATCGTGCTCCATCCACCGGCAACGGATCCCGGCATCTCCGACACCGAGCGTCAGACGATCCTCGAGCTCATCGCGAAGGGCAGCTATGGTGCCCTCACCCTCGCGGTGGACGACCTCGACGCCCTGTTCGAGCGGCTCGAGGCCGCCGGCGCCGATGTGGTGCAGGAGCCGATGGATCAGCCATACGGCGTGCGAGACTGTGCTTTCCGCGACCCGGCGGGCAACCTTCTCCGTATCAATCAGACCTCCTGATCCGAAAGGAACCGTCGATGACCCACGCCGCCGACACCCACGACCTCATCCGTGTGCAGGGTGCGAGAGAGAACAATCTCAAGGACATCAGCGTCGATCTTCCGAAGCGACGGCTTACCGTCTTCACGGGTGTCTCAGGCTCGGGGAAGAGCTCGCTCGTCTTCGACACCATCGCGGCGGAGTCCCGGCGTCTGATCGACGAGACCTACAGCGCCTTCGTGCAGGGGTTCATGCCCTCCGTGCCGCGGCCGGACGTGGATGTGCTGGAGGGGCTGACCACCTCGATCCTCGTCGACCAGGAGCGGCTCGGCGCGAATCCGCGTTCCACGGTCGGCACCGTGACGGATGCGAATGCGATGCTGCGGATCCTGTTCAGCAAGCTCGGCGAGCCGTACATCGGAGGGCCGACCGCGTTCTCGTTCAACATCCCCACCCAGAAGGCCAGCGGTGTCATGACGGGTCCGAAGGGGGAGAAGACGATCGTCAAGGACGCCGTCTACCTCGGCGGCATGTGCCCTCGGTGCGAGGGCAGGGGAGCGGTGTCCGATTTGGATCTCGCCCAGATCGTCGACGAGTCGAAGTCGCTCGACGAAGGCGCGATCATGGTCCCTGGGTACACCGCGGACGGATGGATGGTGAAGGGCTTCTCTGCGTCGGGCTTCTACCCCGCGGACAAGCCGATCGCGACGTTCACCGAGAAGCAGCGTCAGCTGTTCTTGTACGGCGAGGTCACCAAGGTCAAGATCAGCGGGATCAATATGACCTACGAAGGGCTGATCCCCAAGATCACGAAGTCGATGCTCTCCAAGGACCTCGATGCCCTCCAGCCGCATATCCGCGCGTTCGTCGAGCGTGTTGCGACGTTCGCCACGTGTCCGGAGTGCGATGGCACGCGGCTGACCGAAGGAGCGCGGTCGTCGAAGATCGCCGGGATCAGCATCGCGGATGCCTGCCGGATGCAGGTCACCGACCTCGCCCAGTGGGTACGAGGGCTGGATCTGCGCGGTGCCGGCCCGTTGCTGGACGCGCTGAGGGCGAATCTCGAGGCGTTCGTCACGCTGGGCCTCGGTTACCTGAGCCTTGAACGACCATCCGGCACCCTGAGCGGGGGAGAGGCGCAGCGCATCAAGATGCTCCGCCACCTGGGCTCCGCTCTCACGGATGTCACCTACGTCTTCGACGAGCCCTCCATCGGCTTGCACCCCCACGACATCCAGCGGATGAACACCCTGCTGCTCCAATTGCGCGACAAGGGCAACACCGTGCTCGTGGTGGAGCACAAGCCCGAGATGATCGCGATCGCGGATCGTGTGGTCGACCTCGGCCCTGGCGCCGGAAGCGCGGGCGGTGAGATCTGCTTCGAGGGAACGATCGAAGGCCTCCGTAAGAGCGGCACGCTCACCGGAAAACACCTCGATGATCGCGCCTCGCTGAAACCGGCTGTGCGGGAGCGCGCCGGCGCGATCGAGGTCAGGGGCGCCGACGCGAACAATCTCAAGGACGTCGACGTCGATATCCCCACCGGTGTCCTCACGGTCGTCACCGGGGTCGCGGGCTCCGGCAAGAGCTCGCTGATCCACGGCTCCGTTGCGCCGCGCGACGGCGTCGTAACGATCGATCAGAGCGCGATCAAGGGTTCACGCAGGAGTAATCCGGCCACCTACACGGGGCTGCTCGAGCCGATCCGCAAAGCGTTCGCCAAGGTCAACGGTGTGAAGCCGGCGTTGTTCAGCGCTAATTCCGAAGGCGCGTGCCCGAGCTGCAAGGGATCGGGCGTGATCATCACGGAATTGGGCTTCATGGACACCATCGAGACGCCCTGCGAGGACTGCGGCGGGAAGCGTTTCCAGGCGGCGGTGCTGGAGTACAAGCTCGCGGGCAAGGACATCACCGAGGTACTCGATCTGCCGGTGGCGGAGGCGAGGTCCTTCTTCGCAGAGGGTGAGGCGAAGATCCCCGCCGCCGTGGCGATTCTCGGCCGATTGGAAGATGTCGGGCTCGGCTACCTCTCATTGGGGCAGCCGTTGTCGACGCTCTCCGGAGGTGAACGTCAGCGCGTGAAACTGGCCATCCAGATGGGGGAGAAGGGGGACGTCTACGTACTCGACGAGCCCACGACGGGCCTTCACCTTGCCGATGTCGACAAGATCCTCGCGCTGTTGGACCGGCTCGTCGAGTCGGGCAAGACCGTGATCGTCATCGAGCACCACCAGGCGGTCATGGCGCATGCGGACTGGATCATCGACATCGGACCGGGAGCCGGGCATGATGGCGGCGAGGTCGTCTTCGAGGGCACGCCGGCCGATTTGGTATCCCAGAGATCGACACTGACGGGGGAGCACCTCGCAGAATACGTCGGGGCGTAGGGGAGGAGCGCTGGTGCCGTTCAACGGGCGCGGCGCGATCACGCTGAGTGGAGCCGGGCCATGAGACACAGGATCGGAACCGACGCCGTCGTTGTATCGGCCCTGATGCTGACCGCATGCACGCCCACAGGAGGCCCGGAGGGTGTGCAGACGACCGCCGCCGATGCGGGGTCGATCGCGGATGCTGACCGAGCGCTCGACAATGCTCAGCAGCGGGTGGATCGGTGGCTGGGCTCGACGCCGACGCCTGAGGGCACGGTGTCGCACGAGACGCTGACGACGGACGTGTTTGATCAGTCTCATCAGGGGTGGGTGTGCACGCCGATGGCGACAGGCACTGCCTACTGGTCTGTGCCGTCGACGACCGTCATCGAGACCGTGACCTGGATGATCGCGAACCCTGTGCCGGGTCTTGAGCCGACCCTGACCAGCGTCGATCTCTTCGATCCGACGATGCAGAACTTCTCATTCGGCAACATCGAGGAGCGAGGAGTGGTCGAGGGTATCGCGTTCACGCTCGTGCAGACCGGGGACGACGTCGCGATCCGCGCGGAGGCCGGCGTCATCCCGGAGGGGGCGGCGTGCCAGACGCTCGGGCCCGGTGAGCAGTGGGGAAGCCCTGGCGAAGGATGAGAGGCGCCCGAATGACGCGATAATGGAAAGATGCCCGTCGATCGAACATACATTCGCGTCAAGGCGATGCTGATCGCGCCGAACGCAGCCGGCACAGCGCACCTCGTGAGCGTGGCGAGTCCGTCACTGGAGAACCCCGCCGGCTTCCACAGGCTCGTCGGTGGCAGCGTGGAGCTCGGCGAGACTCATCGGGACGCTGTGATCCGCGAGGTGCAGGAAGAACTCGGTGCGCAGGTCTCCGAACTGGCCTACCTCGGGATGCTCGAGAACATCTTCCGCTACGATGGCGAGCTCGGACATGAGATCGTCGCGATCTACAGCGGGCGCCTGGATCCCGAGCCGGCCGAGTCCGGAGGCACGCTGACGGAATCCGATGGCTCCATCGTGCCGGTCGTCTGGCGACCGTTCGATGATGCCGCTGAGGCGGAGCCCCTGTATCCGGCAGGTGTGGATGAATGGGTGCGTGCGCTCACCAAGGGCTGACCCGCCCCACTCGGCCCCATGCCGATAATGCACATTATGTCAGGTTGGATTGCCTCTTCCCTGTATATACGGTCCGCGTCCGCGAATCGTCAGCGCTTCTCTGATGCACGACGGCCTCCACGTGGATAGCTCTATCATCGTCGGATGAGCGTGTCGGCACCGAGAGGGAACGTCCTCACACACCAGCGGTCGACGTTCGTGAACTTCCGAGAGATCGGGGCGGACTTTCGCTGGATCGACGCTCAGCAATACACACTGCGCGCCGCAGCGATCGACCAAGAGCTTCTGGCGGCTCTCGTGACGGATGTCCGGTATGACTACAGCTACGCCGAGCCGAGGTCAGAACGTCCGAAACCCGGTGCCGGAATTCATGGGCCCTACCGCCTCGAGGCCATCTCTTCGGAGTCCTTCAAGCCCGTTTCCCGAGCTGACGCGGTGCGCAGGCTCGAAGCCTGGTATCACGGCGTTCCGGAGCATTTCGCGATGACAGTGACAAGACTGATCGATGAGCTTCTCCCCCGCGATTGGGCGCTCTACGAGCTCCCGGATACGCGTTCGGAGAATAGTCATGAGTGGGGCAATGTCATCGGTGTGGATGGTTTCCATGAGTTCGTCGCGATCTCTCCCGATCGGACGTGCATCAACCTTGTGGTGGCCGGCGACGACTAGCGCAGGTCCTGCGCGAGCATGACGAGAATCCCGCTCGGGCCGCGCAGGTACGTGAGCTTGTACACGCCCTGATAGTCGGCCACACCGCGAAGCGGCATGCATCCGTGCCCAGCAGCGATCTCCAGCGCCGCTTCGATGTCGTCGACGGAGAAGGCGACGCGGTGCATGCCGATCTCGTTCGGCAGCACCGGATCCCTCGCGATCGCCTCTGGATGGATGTACTCGAACAACTCGATACTCCCCGAACCGTCCGGAGTGCGGAGCACGGCGATCCTCGCGTGATTGCCATCCAGACCGACCGCCGTCGATGCCCATTCCCCACTGACCTCGTCCCGGCCGACGACCTCCAGGCCGAGATCGGTGAAGAACGAGATCGCCACCTCGAGATCCTCGACGGCGATGCCGACGTTCTCGAAACGGATCGCCATCAGCGCGCCTCCGGCGAAACGGGGCTCTCCCCCGCATCCGATGCTGGCCCGCCGGCGGGAGCCGGAGCATCCGGATCCACGGCCTCATCCGTGGCGATGATCGGCAGCGCAGCCGTCTCGAACACCTCCACGAACGCCTCGTCGACGGGCGTCTCGACCCATGGGTGATCGTCCTGGGAATGGTCGTACTCGGCGGGAACGAGGGCGAAGTCGTCGCCGTACTCCTCCAGGCCGGTGCGGACGCTGTGCCGGAGGGCTTGTCTCGCGTACTTCTCCCGGAGGACCATGGGGTCGCGCCGAAGATCCTTCATCAGAGCGATCATCATGAACACCATGATCACGGCGAACGGCAGGGCGGCGATGATCGTGACGTTCTGGAGCGCCCTCAGACCGCTCCCCTCCTCCCCCGTCACGAGCAGCACCGCGGCGATGACACCGACGAGCGTGCCCCAGGTGACCGTGACCCAGCGCTGCGGCTCTGGACGCCCCTGCTGCGACATGGTCCCCATGACGAGTGAGGCGGAATCGGCGCCGGTGATGAAGAAGATCGCGATGAGGATCATCAGCACGATGTTGGTGATCGCGGTCCACGGCAGATTCGCGAGCACACCGAACAGGACGTCTTCGGCAGGGGTGGTCGGCAGGGCCGCGCCGTTCATCTGCTGATCGATCGCGGTCGTGCCGTAGATGGCGAACCACACGAGCGAGATGAGCGACGGCACGAGGATCACGACGAGCACGAACTGCCGGATCGTCCGTCCGCGCGAGATCTTCGCGATGAACATGCCGACGAACGGCGACCACGAGATCCACCACGCCCAGTAGAAGATCGTCCACGACGCGAGGAACTGCTCGGCCGCCTCGCCCTGCGCCGCAGAGCGGCCCATGAGCTGAGGAAGATCGTTGATGTACTCGAAGGCGATCGCGGGGATCGCGTTGAGGATCAGCAGGGTCGGCCCGACGAAGAAGACGAAGAGCGAGAGGATGATCGCGGCCACCGCGTTGATGTTGGAGAGCGCCTGGATCCCCTTCGACACTCCAGACGCCGCCGACGCGATGAAGCAGGCCGTCAACACGGCGATCACGCCGATGAGGATGCCGTTGCCGACCTCGCCGATACCCGACACGAGCTCGACGCCGTGTCCGATCTGAAGCGCGCCGAGCCCGAGCGACGCCGCGGTGCCGAAGAGGGTCACGATGATCGAGAAGATGTCGATCGTCCGACCGATCGGGCCCGTCGTCCTCCGCTCCCCCAGCAGCGAGCTGAACAGGGAGGAGATCAGGGGTGTGCGTCCTCGGCGGAACGAGCTGTACGCGATCGCCGCCCCCACCAGCGCGTAGAAGGCCCAGGCCTGCGGCCCCCAGTGGTAGAGGACTTGCGCTTGTCCAGTCATCATGGCCTCGAGCGTGCCGCCCTCGACCGTGCCGGGCGGCGGGTTCTCGAAGAACGTGAGCGGTTCGGCCGCACCCCAGAAGACCAGACCGATGCCCATCCCCGCGGCGAAGAGCATCGAGATCCAGGAGAACATCGAGAACTCCGGCTCTTCGTCATCGCGTCCCAGGGGGATGCGACCGTACTTGCTGACGCCGAGGAAGAGCATGAACAGCAAGATCGCCGTGGCCAGCGTCGTGAAGAATACCCCGGTGTAACGGATCACCCAGTCCAGAACGGTGGATGCGGTCGCCGACAGACTGTCGCCCGCGAAGACGCCCCAGCTGATGAACCCGACGGTGAACGCGGCCGCGATGCCGAAGACGAGCCAGTCGGTGCGATAGACCCTGCCCGTCTGCTCAACGCCGACACCAGGGATGAGAGCCGGGTGGACGCCGGGCGGCGGAGTCGGTGTCAGACTCCGGGCGATGCTCCTGGCCACCTCGGCTGCGCGCGCCGTCGACCGTGCGGACCCGGTGTCCTTGGCGTTCCTATCCGTTCCGTATCCGTCTTCCATGTGCCCATTGTTGCAAGGACCCCGTGCGCCGTGGTGGACATCCGGTCGAAGCCGCCGATCACCGGGCCGAGCGGCTGACCCGAGTGGTCGAACGATGAGAGGATGCCGGACATGACCAAGTACTTGATCTCGTTCCCGAGCGGAGAGATGGATGTGCAGGAAGAGGACCTTGAGAAGGTCGGCGAAGCCGCCCATGCGGTCCTCCGCGAGGCCAGAGCGGCCGGCGTCTGGGTGTTCGGTGGCGGGATCGATGAGAGCATCCCGCCCGTCATGGTCGCCGCCGATGGCACCGTCACGCCGGGGACGTATCCGCAGACGTCCCGGATCGAGGGCGGCTACGCCGTTCTCGAGCTGCCCGATAGAGCGGCAGCCGTCCACTGGGCGGCGAAGTTCGCCGCCGCCTGCCGGTGCCCGCAGGAGCTTCGAGCGTTCCAGTACGACCCGGAGAGCTGAGGCCGGTCACGGGCGAAAGGGCTCCGCGGCTGCTTCGCCGACGACGGTCGTCCAGCGGCGGACCGTCCAGCCCGTCACGACGCCGTTCAGCACGTACGGGTCCACGGCCGCGAATGCCGCGGCGGCGGACAGCGGATCATCGCCGCGGAAGATGAGGAGCCCGCTGTCGGGCCCCTCGCCGACGGCCCCGCCGAGAACGAGCTCGCCGCGGTCGGCCGCAGCCCAGGCGGCGCGCAGATGCGCGGTGCGATGCGCCTGTCGTGAGGTCAGGTAGTCGTCGGCGTACGCGTACTCAAGAATGGCGTGCATCCCTTGTTCCTCTCGTCGTTCTCAGCGTATGCGGCGAGGATGCCGTCCGATGCCCGGTTCCGCGATGATGAAGCGTATGCCTTCCTTCTCCCCTATCGATCTGTTCCTCGAGGACGGGCTCCGCATCGATGCGATCCGAACCGGCGACGCACCGACACTCCTCGACGCATTCATGGATGCGGACCTGCGGCGGTGGCTGCCTCTTCCGAGGCCCTACACCGCCGAGATGGCCGAGGACTGGTGCGGCCCCCTATCGCACGAGCGAGCGACGAGCGGTCGGGGGTTCGTCGCCGCCGTGCGGGTCGACGGAGCATTCGTCGCCAGCATCGACGCGAAACGCGTCGACTGGGCTGCGCGAAGCCTCGAGCTGAGCTACTGGACGGCACCCGCGCACCGTGGGCGAGGCATCATGACCAGAGCGGTCAGAGCCGTCGCCCTTCAGGTGATCAGTGCGCAGGGCTTCGAGCGTGTGGAACTGAGGATCGCGCCGGAGAACACGGCATCGCTGCGGGTGGCAGACAGAGCGGGGTTCACCCGCGAGGGTGTGGCGCGCAACGCCGGATACACGGACAGCGGGAGGATCGATCTCGTGATCCACTCCCTGATCCCCGCTGACATCGCATGACCGGAATCCGCATCGCTGAGTGGGTCGGGGGTGAGAGCATGCTCGCCGGGATCGCCGACGTATACGCGACGGTGTTCGCCGAGGCACCGTATCTCGAGGACATGGACGAGAGCAGGGTGTCGATCAGAGAACGCATCCTCCGCTACGCAGCGACGGCGCCGGCTTTCCGGCTTCTCGTCGCCCTCGATGATGACCAGCCGATCGGCTTCGTGCTCGCGATGGGCATCGGTCCCGGCGACTGGTGGCGTGATCGCATCGCCGCGCTCATGAGCGATCAGATTCGTGAGCAGTGGCTCGGCGACGGATGCTGGTGCATCGCCGAGCTCGCCGTCGCCCGCGACTATCGCCGTTCGGGCATCGCCCGCGAGCTGATGACCGCGGTCTCCTCCGAGGTCCCCTACGCCACCTCGGTTCTGGGCTGTTACGAGACCGCCGCGCCCGCGCGCTCCTTCTATGCGGGACTCGGCTGGGAGCACATCGCGACAGACGCGCTGAGCTCCGGCGTGAACCTGCACGTGCTGGGGCGGCGCAGCGACGCTGCTTCGGCGGAGTAGCGTGGAGGGGTGACAGCACTTCCCCACTCCCCCGCGACCGACCCGGGGTGGCGGGCCTGGTTGATCTGGTCGGTCGGCGTCGCAGCCTACGTGCTGGCGATCACGAACCGCACATCGCTCGGCGCCGTCGGCGTCGACGCGGCAGAACGCTTCCTCGCGGATGCCTCCACGCTGTCGCTCTTCGCCGTCGTGCAGCTCGCCGTGTACGGCGGGATGCAGATCCCGATCGGTGTCCTCCTCGACAAGTACGGCTCCCGCCCGATCATCGCGATCGGCATGGTTCTCATGGCTGCAGGCCAGCTCACCATGGCGCTGTCCCCCAGCATCGGCATCGCGCTCATCGCCCGTGTGCTGCTCGGTGCCGGTGATGCCGCCGTGTTCCCTGCCGTCCTGCGCCTGGTCGCGACCTGGTTCCCCGCTCAACGGGGGCCGATCATGGTGCAGTTCACCGGGATCGTCGGGCAGGCAGGGCAGCTGGTCGCCCTCGTGCCTCTCGCGGCCCTGCTGCATGCGACGAGTTGGACGATCACTTTCGGAAGCGTCGCCGGGCTGGGGATGCTCTTCGCGATCCTCGTCTTCGTCGTCATCCGCAACCACCCGCCCGAACAGACCGCGGACGTCACCGTCGACACCGATACAGGTGTCATCCGCGTGGTGACGAGCTCCATCGATACCGGTGTCGGAATCCGCGCAGCCTGGGCGCACCCGGGCACCCGCCTTGCGTTCTGGTCCCACTTCACGACGCCCTTCGCCGGCACCGCCTTCGTCCTGCTCTGGGGAATGCCCTTCTTGACCGCCGGCGAAGGTCTGTCCACCGCGCAGGCAGCGACGATCATCTCGGTGTATGTCGTCACCGGCATGGTCCTCGGTCCGGTCATCGGCGAGCTCTCCCGTCGCTTGCCGCTGCAGCGTTCGCTGGCGCTCGTCCTCCCGGCCGTCATCGTGCAGCTCTTCGCGTGGCTCAGCGTGATCCTGTACCCAGGCCCTGCGCCGTTGTGGCTGCTCTACCTCCTCGCCGTCGCCCTGGCCACGGGCGGCCCTGCGTCGATGATCGCCTTCGATCACGCACGCACGCACAACCCCTCGCATCGGCTGAGCACCGCGACAGGTGTCACGAACGCCGGCGGTTTCATCGCGGCCCTGGTGGCCGTCTTCCTCATCGGACTCGCGCTCGATCTCCAGAACGCCGGCACGCCGGACACCTACTCCCTCGACGCCTTCCGGATCGCCTTCCTGACCCAGGTGCCGCTGTGGATCCTCGGAGGCGTATTCATCGTGATCGAACGGAAGCGCACGCGGATCCGCATGGGACTCGACCCGGAGAAGAGACGATGAACGGCTTCATCTTCGCTCAGGACGACGCACGGATCGACCGTCCGCGCGTACACCGATGGCTCAGCACGCAGGCCTACTGGGCCGACGGTCGTTCTCGCGCGACACAGGATGCAGCCATCGACGGATCCCGCAACTACGGCGTCTGGTCCGAGGAGACGGATGCCCAGGTGGCCTGCGCCAGGGTGGTGACGGACCTTGTGACGTTCGCCTGGCTGTGCGACGTGTTCGTCGATCCTTCTGTGCGCGGCCGGGGCGTCGGCAAGCAGCTCGTCTCGGGCGTCCTCGACGACCTCGGTCCGCTCGGCCTTCGGCGCATGCTGCTGGCGACCGCCGACGCGCACGGTCTCTATGCGCAGTTCGGCTTCGAAGCGCTCGAGGAGCCGAGCCGCTACATGCTTCGTCCGATGTCGTGACCGCTCGGCTCAGATCGTCCCATCGTCCGTGCGGGCGGCGCGGCGGGTGACCTGTTCGCCGACCGTCGGATCCACATCCGTACGCGTGACGATGTCGGTCCGCCGACGGCGGGCGAGCAGGATGACGCTGATCAGGAAGACGACGACTCCCGCTCCCATGAGGATGTACCCGATGATGTCGAGATCTGCCCACGCGACTTCGACATCGATGGCGAAGGTCAGGATGGCGCCGATGACGAAGAGCGCGACGCCCGTGCCGATACCCATGAGAAATCCTTCCCGAGCGGGTGGATCCCGCCCCTGACGGCTCTCGCCGATGCATCCAGCATCCGCGGAGCCCTGTCGGGGCGCATATGGGGTTGACAGCGGCGGCGGCGACCGTCAGCGCTGGAGGGCCTGGAACGTCTCCATGATCAGCTCCACGCTCACGCGAGCCGGGACCTCGGCATCCCCGTCCTCGAACTCGGCGAGTTCCACACCTCTGACCCGTCCCGCAGGAAACGCGGCGAAGATGTCGGCCACCTCATGCGGCAGCAGCCCGTCGGCGACACGGTACGCCGCCGGGATGTAGCCCGGCTCCAGGACGTCCCAGTCGACGTGGATCCACACGTCGCGTCCGGCGACGAGCTCGGCGACGCGCGCGGGGGTGCTCTCGGAGGGCGGAAGGACCGTCACGCCCGCCCCTGCGAGCAACTCAGCCTCAGCGGGGTCGATATCCCTGCCGCCGACGACGATGACCTGCTTCGGGTCGAGGCCGGAGCCATGGCCGCTGTCCCAGAGCCCGCATGCCGCTGCGAGAACCATTCCGCCGAGATATCCGGATCCGGTGGTCGCCGGAGTGTTGAAGTCGCCGTGCGCATCGATCCACAGCACGACGGCGTCGGGATAGCGCGCTGCGGCAGTGGGCAGCGTGCCGAGGCTCGCTGCGCACGTGTTCGTCAGCAGCAAGGGCACCGTGTCCGCGTCCAGGGCTGCGACGACGGCATCCCGTAGCGCGTGCAGGGTCTCCTCCGCTTCGGGCAGGGCGGTGCTCCAGTCGTCCGTGCGTGCCGGGGCCGGAGAGCCGACCACGACGGGCGTGCGTCCGAGGTACGCCGACAGCGCCGTGCCGGCCGCACGGGCGCCACGGAGCGCACCGTCCGTACGGTCCGCGACACGTCCCTGATTGATGATGGGAGCGAAATCGTATGCCATGCGGGTGATCCTTTCGAGATGATGCTGTCAGCGCTTCGGCGTCCAGCCGAGCGGCGTCGGGGCGTCGGAGACGGCGCGCTCCTGGTCGGCGCGTGCAGACCACCCCTGGGCGGCGTCGATGCTGTCGAACCCGCCCCTGGCGAGTCGCATGCCGACATCCTCATGGTGCATCCTCGGCGCACCGCCGCGTCGGACGGATGCCCGGACGCTCCACGCGTCGTCCGCGAAGCCGCCGCCCCTGAACACGCGATAGTCGTCGTAGCGTGCCGGGTCGAGGAGATCCCAGCACCATTCCCACACATTGCCGAGGGTGTCGAAGAGGCCGTTGAGGTTGGGTAGCCGGCCGCCGACATCCTGGGGCGATCGCACGCCGTCGGCGCTGGTCCAGGCGATGTCCGGGAGCGGTCCGTACTGAGGCCCGGTCGATCCCGCGCGACAGGCGTACTCCCACTCGGCTTCGGTCGGAAGGCGATACCCGTCGCTGTCGACGTGCCAGGTCACGTCCTCGCCATCGAACGTGTACGCGCTGTCCAGCCCCTCCCACTCGGATACGGCGTTGCAGAAGCGGATCGCGCGCAGCCAGCTGAGGTCGGCTGCGGGGCGCCGCGGATGGGCGGATGCGATGCCGAGGACGTCGGCGAACTGCTCTTCCGTGACGGGATAGACGCCGATCTCGAACGCCTCGAGTCGCACGGATCGTGTCAGTCGCCTGCGGGCGTCGTGAAGCGTCACTGTGCCAGCCGGGATGCTCGCGAGTTCGATCTCCGTCACGGGCGGATCGTCCGTTCCTGGTCCTCGACGGTACGCGCGTCCGTCGTCGCGTCCCTGGGTTCGGCGCCCACCGGAACGGCGAAGAGCCGCATGAAGAACTGGCACAACGGCCCGACCAGCAGCGCGAAGGCGAGAGTACCGACCCCGACATCTCCGCCCAGCAGCCAGCCGATCACGACCACGGTCACCTCCAGCGCGGTCCTCACGATCCAGATCCGCCAGCCGGTGACGCGGTGGAGTCCGGTCATCAACCCGTCTCGGGGGCCCGGCCCGAAGCGCGCCCCGATGTAGAGGCCTGTCGCGGCGGCCAGCAGGACCAACCCGATCACGAAGAAGCAGACCCGGACCCACAGGACCTGACCTTGGGGGATCACCGCGAAGCCGATGTCCGCCGCAGGGCCGACGAGGAGCGCATTGAGCAGCGTCCCGATGCCGGGCTTCTGACGCAGCGGGATCCACAGCAGCAGCACGACGACGCTCGTCAGAATCGTGATGACACCGAAGCTCAGCGGCACGTGCGTCGCGATGCCCTGTGTGAGCACATCCCACGGCGCCGCGCCGATCTCGCCGCGGACGATGAAGGCGATGCCGATCCCATAGAGGAAGAGGCCGACGAGCAGCTGCGCCCACCTCCGCGGAAGACGCCTGGCGTTCGTGCTGGTCACTGCGGTTCCCGTTCGACCCAGGCCGGGTGCTTCGCCGTCCTGCCGTCACCGGAGGAGGTGCCGGTGACCCGCCGCTTCACCCAGGGGCCGACATGCTCGCGGTAGTAGGCGAATCCGCTCGGACCGGCGGGTGGGTACGCGCTTGGCGCCCACCATTCGGCCGGCGGCTCGAGCCCGAGCGCGTGCAGCACGCGCGCCGCGACACGGTGATGACCTGCAGCGTTCATGTGAAGGCGGTCGGCGGACCAGTACGCAGCCTCGGACAGCTCCCTGTCCGGCCAGTTCAGCGCACGCACGACGTCAGGACGATCGGCCACCCGACGCAGGACGGCCGCGGACAGCTCGTCACCCCGGCGCTGGATGAGCGAGCCCATCGGCAGCTGACCGGCGGGGTTCGCCCCGGAGAGCAGGATGAGGGTCACTCCCTCCTCATCGCAGCGACGAAGCACGCGCGAAAAGGAATCGGCGATGTGCTCCATGTCCGCGCGAGGGCGCAGCATGTCATTGCCGCCGCCGTTGAAGGAGAGGTGCGTGGGGCGAAGCGCGAGAGCGGGTTCGAGCTGCTGTTCGACGATCGGCCAGGCGAGTTTGCCCCGGATCGCGAGATTCGCGTAGGAGACGGTCTGGTTCGACGCATCCGCCCAACCCTGGGCGGCGATGTCCGCCCAGCCCCGCACGCGTCCATCGGGGAGCTCATCCCCGACACCCTCGGTGAACGAATCGCCGATCGCGACGAACCTGACTGCACTCACCTCCCCAGCCTACGGCGCCGGGGAGCGTCCCGGATGCTCAGCGGTCGTCGAGCGCCTCGCCCCTGCGGTCCACCAGACCCCACGCGGCCGCAGCCGCGATGACGAAGCATCCGCCGAAGATGATGAACAGCGTCGCGGCGCCGGCGCCGTCCAGGACCACGGGGACGATGAGCGGAGCCAGGACCGAGGCGATCCGGCCGACCCCGGCCGCCCAGCCGGCGCCGGTGGCACGCGCCGACGTCGGATAGACCTCCGGTGTCACGGCGTACAAGGCGCCCCACGCACCGAGGTTGAAGAACGACAACGCCATACCGGTCGCGATGATCGCGCCCTCCCCCGTCGCCGTGCCGAAGAGCACGGCGGAGACGGCGGAGCCGACGAGGAACACGGACAGCGTGAGGCGTCGTCCCCAGACCTCGATGAGCCACGCGGCGACGGCATAGCCGGGAAGCTGCGCGAGCGTGATCAGCAGGGTGAAGCCGAATGATGTCACGAGGTCGTAGCCCGCGGCGACGAGGATGCTGGGGATCCAGATGAACGCGCCGTAGTACGCGAAGTTGACGGCGAACCAGACCGTCCACAGTGCGAGCGTCCGCCCTCGGAACTCGCCGTTCCAGAGCGTCGCGAGTCGTGCACGAGCTGTGCCGGCGATCGCGCGAGAGGGCGGCTCCTTGCGGATCGCCGGCGTCGACGCGATGCCGGCCGCCGCCTCGAAGGACTGGACGACGCGCTCGGCCTCGGCGATACGGCCTCGACCGGCCAGCCACCGCGGCGACTCCGGCAGGCCCCAGCGCACGATGAGCGCGTACGCGGCAGGGATCGCTCCGAGCGCGAAGGCCCAGCGCCAGCCGTCTTCGGATGCCGGGATGACGAAGAACCCGATCAGCGCCGAAGCCGTCCACCCGATGGCCCAGAACGCCTCGAGGATCACGATGAGGCGGCCTCTGATCCGGCTGGGGGCGAACTCGCTGACATAGGTCGAGGCGACAGGCAGCTCGGCGCCGAGCCCCAGCCCGACGAAGAAGCGCAGCACGAGCAGGAGAGCGACACCGCCGACCAACGCGCTGGCACCGGTGGCGATGCCGTACACGAGCAGCGTGAGGGCGAACACCTGACGGCGTCCGAGGCGATCCGCGAGGAGACCGCCGAGGCTCGCGCCGATGGCCATGCCGATGAATCCGACCGATGCGATCCAGCCGGTCTCCGTCTTCGTCAGGTCCCACTGCTGCGCGAGGGCGGCGATGATGAACGAGATCAGCCCGACGTCCATCGCATCGAGCGCCCAGCCGAGACCCGATCCGGTCAGCACCTTCAGGTGTCGGCGCGTGAACGGAACGTCATCCATGCGAGCGGCGAGGGAGGAGCGACTCGGCGGCGAGGTATCGGCCATGCCCTTCATCGTAGGGGTGCTCGGGCGCCGGCTGGATCAGCCGGCGTCGCCGAGGATCTCGCGCACCCGCGGGATGACCTCCGTGCCGTAGAGCTCGATGCTCTGCATCATCTGCTCGTGCCCCAGTGTGCCCGTCGCGTACTTCAGGTCGAAGCGTCCGAGCCCGAGAGAGGTCACGGTCTCCGCGATCTTCTGGGCGACTCGCTCTGGCGAACCCGAATAGATCGCGCCGGCGGGGCCGACATCGTTCTGGAACCGTGCTCGGCTGTAGGCCGGCCAGCCGCGCTCCGCTCCGATGGTGTTGTTCATCGCTTCGAATCCGGAGTATGCAGCATCCCACGCCTCCTCGTCGGTGCGCGCGATGTGTCCCGGCGAGTGGACGGCGATGGGATGCCTCGTCGTGCCGAAGCTGTCGACGGAGCGGTGATAGAGATCGACGAACGGGCGGAACCGGGCAGCAGGTCCGCCGATGATGGCGAGCATCAACCCGAGACCGTGCCTGGCGACCCTGACGACGGATTCCGGGCTCCCGCCGACGCCGACCCAGGTGCGAAGACCGTGCTCGGTCTTGGGGAAGACATCCGCCGCATCGAGCGCGGGACGGAGCGTGCCCGACCAGGTCACGGGCTTCTCCGAGAGCAGCTGGACGAAGAGGTCGAGCTTCTCCTCGAAGAGCTGCTCGTAGTCGCGCAGGTCGAAGCCGAACAGCGGGAAGGACTCGACGAAGGAACCTCGGCCGAGGACCACCTCGGCACGCCCAGACGACACGGCGTCGAGGGTGGCGAACCGCTCGTAGACGCGGACGGGGTCGTCCGAGGAGAGCACCGTCACCGCGGTGCCGAGGCGGATGCGTTCGGTCTTCGAGGCGATGGCGGCGAGCACCATCTCGGGAGCGGACACCGCGAACTCCTGCCGGTGGTGCTCCCCCACGCCGAAGAAGTCGATGCCGACCTGATCGGCCAGCTCGGCTTGCGCCACGATGTTGCGGATCGTCTGCGCGCCGCTGATCAGCTCGCCATCCGCACCGCGCGTGATGTCTCCGAAGGTGTCCAGCCCGAATTCGATGCCCATGGTGCCGCCTTTCCTATTCACATGCATGAACCAGGTGGGCGGCTCCGGCATTCCCGCCGGCTCAGCCGATCAGCGCGGCACGGAGAGTGTCCAGACCGACGCCGCCGAGATCGAGCGCGCGCTTATGGAATCGCTTGATGTCGAAGGCCGCTCCCTCGCGCTGCCGATACTCGTCGCGCACCTGTTCCCAGATCCGCTGACCGACCTTGTAGGAAGGCGCCTGCCCCGGCCAGCCGAGATAGCGGTTGACCTCGAACTGGACGAACTCGTCCGACATGTTCACGTTCCGCCGCATGAACTCCAGCGCGTACTCGGCATCCCAGACGCCGGTGCCGTCCAGGCGCGGCTTTCCAAGATGGACGCCGATGTCGAGCACCACTCGTGCTGCGCGCATCCGCTGCCCATCGAGCATGCCCAGTCGGTCCGCAGGATCGTCCAGGTAGCCCAGCTGCTCCATCAACCGCTCCGCGTACAGGGCCCAGCCCTCGGCATGTCCCGAGGTGCCGGCGAGGAGTCGGCGCCACGAGTTCAGCTCCGAACGGTTGTAGACGGACTGCGCGATCTGGAGGTGATGCCCGGGGACGCCCTCGTGGTATACGGTGGTCAGCTCGCGCCAGGTGTCGAACTCGGTCACTCCCTCCGGAACGGACCACCACATCCGGCCAGGGCGGGAGAAGTCGTCGGTCGGCCCGGTGTAGTAGATCCCGCCTTCCTTGGTCGGAGCGATCATGCACTCGAGCGTGCGGATCTCCTCCGGGATGTCGAAGTGCGTGGCAGCCAGCTCAGCGACGGCACGGTCGCTGGTCTCCTGCATCCAGCGCTGCAGAGCCTCGGTGCCATGCAGCTTCCGGGCGGGGTCGGCCTCGAGATGCGCGACAGCCTCTTCCACGGTGGCGCCGGGGAGGATCTCCCTGGCGATCGAGGTCTGCTCGTCCACCATGCGGCGCAGCTCGTCGATGCCCCACTCGTACGTCTCGTCGAGGTCGATCGTCGCGCCGAGGAAGCGACGGGAGTTCAGGGCATAGAGCTCACGCCCGACGCCGTCGTCCTCCGTCGCTGCCTGCGCGAGCGGTCCCGCGAGGAAGGTGCGCAGTTCGTCGTAGGCGACCCGCGCGGCGGCGGCGTTGTCGGCGAGCGTGCGCGCCAATGATGCGGGCAGCTCTCCGTCAGCGGGCGCCGCGTCGGCGACGAACTCCGCGAAGAACCCGTCGTCCGCGGTGTAGCGGTCGATCTGCGTCGCGACCTCGACGGCCTGACGACGTGCCGGCAAGATGCCCTTCGCGATGCCCTCCCTGAGGCTCTCCGTGTAGCCCTTGAGCGCGGCGGGCACGGCGCTCAGCCGTCGTGCGATCGTCTCCCAGTCCTCGAGCGACGCCGTCGGCATGAGGTCGTACGCCGAGCGGACGTCCTGTACGGCCGAGGCGATCACGTTGAGGTCGCGCAGGTGCCATCCGGCGTCGTGGAACTCCAGTTCCAGCCGGAGTTCACTGCCGAGATCCGCTTTGGTGACCTCGTCGACCGCATCCGTCGGCGCTTGCGCATCGAGGCGCGCGAGGGTGCTGCGGACCTCCGCAGCGTACTGGTCGCGGCCTTCGGGGCTGAGATCGGCATAGCGATCGTTCGCCTCGTTGCGCCCGATGTACGTTCCGAGCGTGGGCTCGAGCGTGGAGAGCGTGTCGACCCATTCTTCGGCGATCGCGTCGATGGGGGTCGTCGTGCGGGGGGTTCTGCTCATCATCCCAGAATACTGGTCACCGTCCCCGCGTCAGTGGGCGGCCTCGTTCCAGTCGTTTCCACGCCCCACCTGGACGTCGAGCGGGACGGAGAGCGACGCTGCGTCGCCCATGCGCTCCCGGACGATGCGCTCCGTCTCGTCCCACTCCCCCGTGGCGACCTCCACGACGAGCTCGTCGTGGATCTGCAGGAGCACGCGCGAGCGCAGCCCGGCAGTGATGAGGTCGTCATGGATCCGGAACAGCGCGATCTTCATGATGTCGGCGGCGCTCCCCTGGATGGGGGCGTTCAGCGCCGCGCGTTCGGCGTTCTCGCGAAGGACCCGGTTCGGGCTCGTGAGGTCGGGGAACGGGCGTCGACGGCCGAAGATCGTCTCGGTGTAGCCGACTTCCTTCGCCGCCAGCACGGATGCGCGCAGATAGTCGCGCACAGCGCCGAAGCGTGCGAAGTACTCGAGCATGAGCTGCTTCGCCTCGGACTGCTCGATGCGCAGCTGCTTGGAGAGGCCGAAGGCGCTGAGGCCGTAGACCAGACCGTAGGACATCGCCTTGACCTTCGTGCGCATCGCCGAGGTGACGTCTCCCGGCTCCACCCCGAAGACCCTCGCACCGACGAAGCGGTGCAGGTCCTCTCCGCTGTTGAACGCCTCGATGAGACCCTCATCGCCCGACAGATGAGCCATGATCCGCATCTCGATCTGGGAGTAGTCCGCCGTGAGCAGCGTCTCGTAACCCTCGCCCACCTGGAACGCGCTGCGGATGCGCCGTGATTCCTCGGTGCGGACCGGGATGTTCTGGAGGTTCGGATCCGTGCTCGAGAGCCTGCCGGTCTGGCTCCCCGTCTGCACGTAGGTGGTGTGGACGCGGTGGTCCGGCTTGATCGCCGTGTCCAGCGATTCGATGATCTGGCGGAGCTTGGTCGCCTCGCGATGCTGCGAGAGCTGTTCGAGGAAGGGATGCGGCGTGCTCTCCTGGAGGTCGGCCAGTGCCGCGGCATCCGTGGAGTATCCGGTCTTGGTCTTGCGGGTCTTCGGGAGCTGGAGGTCTTCGAAGAGGACCTCCTGGAGCTGCTTGGGCGAGCCCATGTTGAACTCGCGCCCGATCGTCGCGAAGGCGTCCTGCGCGATGCCGTCTGCACGGGATCCGAGCTCGGACGAGAACGTCGAGAGCACCTCGTGCGAGACGGCGACGCCGGCGAGCTCCATGTCGGCGAGGGCCCGCAGCGTGGGCAGCTCGATGTCCGTCAGCACCGCGGCGACGCCGTCCGGCGTCTCCCCACGGAGCGCACCAGCCGCCCTGAGAGCGAACCATGCCTCCTGTGACGGCGTCGCGCCCTCGGTCTCCGGCACGAGCTGTGTGGGGTCCGATTCGGGCAGCTTCTCGCCGAGGTAGCGCTCGACGAGATCCCCCAGGGTCTTGTCTGGGAAGCTCGGCCGCAGCAGCCATCCCGCGAGGATCGTGTCGTAGGCGAGCCCGCCGAGACGGATGCCGGAGCGCAGCAGCGCCTTCACCTGCGGCTTCGCGTCGTGGAGGACCTTCGGGGCGTCGGATTCGAGCCAGGGCCGCAGAACGTCAGTGGCCGCATCGTCCCAATCCGTCTCACGGAGCTCGTCTGCGGACGCGATGCCGATGCGCACGGCTTCGCCGCCGTTGACGACGAGCGTGACGGCCTTCTCGCCCTCATGAGAGGCGAGCCAGGCCGCCAGCTCCTGAGGCGTCGCCTGAACGGCGTCCGGCAGGACGACCGCGTTCGCGGCATCCTCTTCCGGCGCTTCGGCGCCGACCGCCTCGAAGACCCTGGGCAGCAGGGTACGGAACTCCAGTCGGGCGAAGATGTCCCTCACCGCCTGGGCATCGATCGGCGCCACCGCGAGATCGGCCGGCTGCACGGGCAGCTCGACGTCGGTGAGCAGCCGGTTCAGCTTTCGGTTGCGGCGGACGTCGTCGATGTGGTCGCGCAGGTTGCCGCCCACGACGCCCTTGATCTCCCCCGCTCTGGCGAGGAGCTCGTCGAGACTCCCGAACTGCGTGAGCCACTTCACCGCGGTCTTCTCCCCCACCTTGGGGACACCGGGAAGATTGTCGCTCGTCTCGCCGACCAGGGCGGCGATGTCGGGGTACTGCTCCGGTCGCACGCCGTAACGCTCCTGCACGGCGGTGGGGTCGTAGCGCTTGAGCTGCGAGACCCCTTGCACCGAGGGGTACAGGAGCGTGACGTCGTCGTTGACGAGCTGGATGGTGTCGCGATCGCCGGAGACGACGAGCACGTCGTAGCCCTGCTCCGAGCCCTGGGCCGCGAGCGTGGCGAGGATGTCGTCGGCCTCGATGCCCTCCTGCGTGAGCACCTGGATCGACATCGCGGCGAGGCAGTCCTGCAGCAGCGGGATCTGACCGCGGAACTCCTGGGGCGTCTCGGACCGCGTGGCCTTGTACTCCGCGTACTCCTCCGTGCGGAAGGAATGCCGTGACGTGTCGAAGGCGATCGCGAGATGCGTCGGCTGCTCCGCCTTCAGCAGGTTCACCAGCATCGACAGGAAGCCGTAGATCGCGTTGGTGTGCTGGTTGTCCTTGGTGGTGAAGTTCTCTACCGGCAGCGCGAAGAACGCGCGGTAGGCGAGGGAATGGCCGTCGACGACCATGAGGGTAGGCTTTGCGGAGTCCGTCACCCTGTCAGCCTAACGAGGACGACAGACATGCGCTGAGGAGGATGCGTGAGCGACACCACCACGACCGAGGGACTCGAATGGGCCACGGCGAGAGGCATGGGCGCGCTCGCGGAGAAGATGGGCATCCGGTTTACCGAGTTCGCCGTCGAGCGAGCGGTGGCGACGATGCCCGTGGAGGGCAATACCCAGCCGGTGGGGCTGCTGCACGGCGGCGCCTATGTGGTGCTGGGTGAGTCGCTCGGCTCGATGGCGGCGAACCTGCACGCAGGCCCCGGTCGGCTGGCCGTCGGCGTCGATATCAACGCCACGCACACGCGATCTGCGACGTCCGGAGTGGTGACGGGCGTCTGCACCCCGATTCACCTCGGGCGAAGCGTCACCGTGCATGAGATCGTCGTCTCGGACGATCAGGGCCGTCGATGCTCGACGATCCGCATCACCAACATGATCAAGGACCTGCCCGCCTGAGGCGAGCCGCGTCCTCTGGCGTGAGGATCCGCTGGAACAGGTGGTGATCCTGCCATCGTCCTGCGATGCGGAGATACTGCGGAGCCGTCCCGATCCGGGCGAAGCCGTTGGCGGCGAGGACCCGCTGCGAGGCGGTGTTGTGCAGCAGCGTCGCGGCTTGGAGCCGATGCAGGCGGAGCTCTCCCGCCGCGTGCGCGCAGATCTCGGCGACGGCGCGTCGCATGATCCCGCGCCCGGCGAGCGAGGCATCGATCCAGTAGCCGAGGTCGGCGCTGAAGAACGCACCACGGACGATATTGCTGATGTTCACCCGCCCGACGATCGCGCCATCCGCCTCGCGCGACAGGACGAAAGGTGCCGCGCGCCCGCTCTCCCGATCGGCGAGGAAGGCGTCGATCAGAGCGGCCTGACGCTGCTCGGTGTAGAAGCTCTCCTCGCGGACGGGATCCCAGGACGCGAGATGAGCACGATTGCGCTCATAGGCATCCCGCAGGGCCAGGGCGTCGTCCGCGGCGAGCGGACGCAGTCGGACCTCTCCTCCGAGCGAGATCAGGCCTTCTTCGGAGCCAGCTGCTCGATGATGGCCTTGGCGACGTCCTGCATCGTGAGGCGACGGTCCATGGACGCCTTCTGGATCCAGCGGAACGCCTCCGGCTCGCTCAGACCCATCTTCTCGTTCAGGAGGCCCTTGGCCCGATCGACGAGCTTGCGGGTCTCGAAGCGCTCGACCATGTCGGCGACCTCGGCCTCGAGGGTGATGATCTGCTCGTGGCGCGCGAGGGCGATCTCGATCGCGGGCAGCAGGTCGTTGGGGGTGAAGGGCTTCACCACGTAGGCCAGCGCACCGGCCTCGCTGGCGCGCTCGACGAGCTCCTTCTGGCTGAACGCTGTGAGCAGCACCACCGGGGCGATGTTGCCCTTGTGCAGCTTCTCCGCGGCGCTGATGCCGTCCAGCTGCGGCATCTTCACATCCATGATGACGAGATCGGGGCGCAGCTCCGTGGCGAGGGCCACCGCAGTCTCGCCGTCTCCCGCCTCGCCGACCACGTCGAAGCCGTTGTCGCGGAGGATCTCGACGATGTCGAGACGGATCAGCGATTCGTCTTCGGCGACGACGACCCGTCGCGGTGCGGATGCCGTGGACTGCTCAGCCTGTTCTTCGGTCACGATTCCCATTCTAGTCGAGGGTCATTCTGTGCCGGCGGTGGGACTCGAACCCACACGCCCTCTCGGACAAAGCATTTTGAGTGCTCCGCGTCTGCCATTCCGCCACGCCGGCCCACAGACGAGCGTATCGCACGCCCGCAACGGCGAATGCGCGCCGCACAGGCTCCGAGTGGAGCGGCGGCGCGCATTCGCAGGTGTCAGAGGTCAGACGCCGGTCTGGTAGACGGGCGCTGCACCTCCAACGGCATCCCCGACCTTGTGGACGCGGATGTCGTTCGTCGATCCGATGATCCCGGGAGGCGAACCGGAGATCACGACGACCTTGTCGCCCTCGACGGCCAGGCCGTTGGAGAGCAGGTAGTCGTCGACCTGGAGATACATGAGGTCGGTGTGCTGCACCACGTCGACGAGCGTCGAGTGGATGCCCCACGTCAGCGCCATGCGACGGCGGATGCCGGGCTCCGGGGTGAACGCCAGCATCGGGATGCGGGAACGCAGCCGCGAGAGCCGGCGTGCGGAGTCGCCGGACTGCGTGAACACGCAGAGGTACTTCGCCTCGACGAAGTCGGCGACCTCGAGGGCTGCGAGCGTGATCGCGCCTCCCTGAGTGCGGGGCTTCGCGGTCAGCGGCGCGATGCGCTCCAGACCGTGCTCCTCGGTCGACTCGATGATCCGGGCCATCGTCTCGACGACGACGATGGGGTACTCCCCCACGCTCGTCTCGCCGGAGAGCATGACCGCATCCGCGCCGTCGAGCACCGCGTTGGCGACGTCGCTGGTCTCCGCACGGGTCGGCACGGGGCTCGAGATCATCGACTCAAGCATCTGCGTGGCGACGATGACCGGCTTCGCCATGCGCCGGGCGAGCTCCACGGCGCGCTTCTGGACGATCGGGACGGCTTCGAGCGGGAGCTCGACGCCCAGGTCGCCACGGGCGACCATGATGCCATCGAAGGCGTCGACGATCTCTTCCAGCGCGTCGACGGCCTGGGGCTTCTCGATCTTGGCGATGACAGGGACCCGGACGCCCTCCTCGGCCATGATCTCGTGCACGCGGGTGACGTCCTCCGCGTTGCGGACGAACGACAGCGCGATGAGGTCGGCACCGATGCGCAGGCCCCAGCGGAGGTCGGCCTCGTCCTTCTCGCTCAGGGCGGGCACGTTGACGGCGACACCGGGCAGGTTGATGCCCTTGTTGTTCGAGACCGCGCCGGCGACGATCACCTTTGTGGTGACGACGACGCCGTCCGTCTCGACGACCTCGACGCGGACCTTGCCGTCGTCGATGAGGAGGAAGTCCCCGGGCTTCACGTCCTGCGGCAGACCCTTGAACGTGGTTCCGCAGATCTCGCGGTTGCCGATGATGTCCTCGGTCGTGATCTTGAAGATGTCGCCCTCGGCGAGCTCGTAGGGGCCGGCCTCGAACTTGCCGAGGCGGATCTTCGGTCCCTGCAGGTCGACGAGCACGGCGACGGCCCTGCCTGCGTCGTCAGCCGCCCGACGCACGTTGGCGTAGTTGGCGTCGTGGACGGAGTAGTCACCGTGGCTGAGGTTCAGTCGGGCGACGTCAACTCCTGCCTCGATGATGGCCCTGACGTTCTCGTAGGAACTGGTGGCAGGGCCGAGGGTGGCGACGATTTTCGCGCGTCTCAACAGAATTCTCCAGGGTAGAGAGGAATGGAACTGGCGACGATGCCTGGCTCAGCCTACGCGGGCTGAAGGCCGATCGCGACATCGGTGGGGCGCACGGGTGAGGGCAGCAGCGTCTCACCCATGAGGAAACGGTCGACGCTCGCGGCGGCCGCACGGCCCTCCGCGATCGCCCAGACGATGAGCGACTGGCCACGACCGGCGTCGCCGGCGACGAAGACGCCGGGGATCGTCGACTCGTAGGCGTCGTCACGACGGAAGTTGCCGCGGTCGGTGACCTGCGGACGGGTGTCCTCCGTGAAGCCGTCCTGCTCCGGCCCGGTGAAGCCCATCGCGATGAGCACGAGGTCCGCGGGGATCTCCCGCTCGGTGCCGCTCTTGGGGACGCGGCGTCCGTCCACGAACTCCGTCTCGGCGACACGCAGCGCGCGCACCTCGCCGGCGTCGTTGGAGAGGAACTCGACGGTGGAGGCGAGGAAGACCCGCTCTCCGCCCTCCTCGTGCGCGGAGGAGACCTCGAACACGGTCGGCATCATGGGCCAGGGCTGGTGGTCGGGGCGCGTATCCCCCGGCTGACGGCCGATGGCGAGGTTCGTGACGCTGAGCGCGCCCTGGCGGTGCGCGGTGCCGATGCAGTCGGCACCGGTGTCTCCACCACCGATGACGACGACGTGCTTGCCCTCAGCCGTGATCTGGTTCGGCACCTTGTCGCCGGCGACGACATGGTTCGACTCGACCAGGTACTCCATCGCGTAGTGCACGCCGTCGAGGTCGCGGCCGGGGATGGCGAGGTCACGGGGAACCGTGGATCCGGTGGCGATGACGACGGCGTCGTAGCGCGCGCGCAGATCGGCCCAGGAGATGTCCTTGCCGATCTCCACACCGGCGCGGAACCGCGTGCCCTCCTCCTGCATCTGCCGAAGGCGAGCCTCGACCTGGCCCTTCTCCATCTTGAAGTCGGGGATGCCGTAGCGCAGAAGGCCGCCGATGCGGTCGTCGCGCTCGAAGACCGCGACGGTGTGCCCGGCCCTGGTGAGCTGCTGCGCAGCGGCCAGGCCTGCGGGGCCGGAGCCGACGACGGCGACGGTCTTGCCCGTCAGCCGCTCGGGCGGCTGCGGCTCGACCCAGCCCTTGGAGAAGGCCTCGTCGATGATCGAGACCTCGATCTGCTTGATCGTCACGGCTGGCTGGTTGATGCCCAGCACACACGAGCTCTCGCACGGTGCAGGGCACAGCCGCCCCGTGAACTCGGGGAAGTTGTTCGTCGCGTGCAGACGATCGATCGCGGAGCGGCCCTCGCCGCGCCACGTCAGGTCGTTCCACTCCGGGATGAGGTTGCCCAATGGACATCCGGAGTGGCAGAACGGCACACCGCAGTCCATGCAGCGCCCAGCCTGGCGGCGGAGCACGGCCTGGTCGCCTGGTTCGTAGACCTCTTTCCAGTCCATGATCCGCACGGGAACGGGACGGCGAGCGGGAAGCTCCCGCTCCGTCACCTTCAGAAAGCCCTTGGGGTCAGCCACCGGTCACCTCCAGGATCCGGTTCCAGATGACGTCGCCGTCCGGGTCGAGCCCGGCCGCCTCCGCCTCCTGGCGCATGCTCTGCACCGCCGCGAAGTCCCGCGGAAGCACCTTGACGAATTCGGCCGCGACGGTGTCGAAGTCGGCCAGGATCTCGGCGGCCAGAGCGGACGCCGTCCGCTCGACGTGCTCGCCGAGCAGGCTCCGCAGCACCTCGAGATCCGCGCGATCGAGCGGCTCGAGCCGCAGTTCGCCGCTGTCGCGGGACTGCGCGTTCACCTTCTCGTTCTTGAGGCCTCTGACGTACGCGACGCCGCCGGACATTCCGGCACCGAGATTGCGCCCCGTGGAGCCGAGGATCACGGCGAGACCGCCGGTCATGTACTCGAGAGCGTGGTCGCCCACGCCCTCGACGACGGCAGTCGCCCCCGAGTTGCGGACGAGGAAGCGCTCGCCCACGACACCCGAGATGAACATCGTCCCGCTCGTGGCACCGTAGCCGATCACGTTGCCGGCGATCACGTTCTCCTGAGGAACGATCTGCGAGCCGCGCGGCGGCCGGATCGTGATGTCACCGCCGGAGAGCCCCTTGCCGACGTAGTCGTTCGCGTCGCCCTCGAGGCGAAGCACGATGCCGGAGGGCAGGAATGCGCCGAGCGACTGACCCGCGGTGCCGTGCAGCGTGATGTCGATCGTCTCGCGCGCCAGCCCCTCCGCGCCGTAGCGCGAGGTGACCTCGTGCCCGAGCATCGTCCCGACCGCACGCTCGGTGTTGCGGATCGGGAGCTCGATGACGATGGGCGCGCGATCGGTGAGAGCCTCCTGGGCCATCTCGATCACCGGAACGTCGAAGTGCTTCTCCAGCTCGTGATCCTGCTCGCGCGCACCGCGACGCGGCTCGGATGCGGGGAACACCGGCCCCTCGAGGATCGGCGACAGGTCGAGGCCTTCGGCCTTCCAATGCGCGATCGCGGCGTTGGTGTCGATGAGGTCACTGCGCCCGATGATCTCGTCCAGCGAGCGGAATCCGAGCTCGGCGAGGATCTCGCGCACTTCTTCGGCGATGAACTCCATGAAGTTCACCACGAACTCTGGCTTGCCCGTGAAGCGCTCGCGCAGCACAGGGTTCTGCGTCGCGACGCCCACCGGGCAGGTATCGAGATGGCACACGCGCATCATGATGCATCCGCTGACGACGAGCGGGGCCGTCGCGAACCCGAACTCCTCCGCACCGAGCAGCGCGCCGATGATGACGTCGCGGCCGGTCTTGAGCTGACCGTCGACCTGGACGACGACGCGGTCGCGCATGTTGTTGAGCATGAGCGTCTGCTGGGTCTCGGCGAGGCCGAGCTCCCACGGGGTTCCCGCGTGCTTGAGCGAGTTCAGAGGGCTCGCGCCGGTGCCGCCGTCGTGGCCGGAGACGAGGATGACATCGCTCAGCGCCTTCGCGACGCCCGCCGAGACTGCGCCGATGCCGGACTGGCTGACGAGCTTCGTGTGGATGCGGGCATTCGGGTTGGCGCGCTTCAGGTCGAAGATCAGCTGCTTGAGATCCTCGATGGAGTAGATGTCGTGGTGCGGCGGTGGCGAGATGAGCCCGACGCCGGCCGTCGCATGACGGGTGCGCGCCACCCACGGGTAGACCTTGCCGGGGGGCAGCTGCCCGCCCTCGCCGGGCTTCGCGCCCTGCGCGAGCTTGATCTGGATGTCATCCGCCTCGGTGAGGTACTGGCTCGTCACGCCGAATCGGCCGGATGCCACCTGCTTGATCGAGCTGCGACGCTCAGGGTCGACGAGACGATCGGGGTCCTCGCCGCCCTCACCGGTATTGGACTTGCCGCCGATGCGGTTCATCGCTATCGCCAGCGTCTCGTGCGCCTCGCGGGAGATGGATCCGTAGCTCATCGCACCCGTCGAGAAGCGCTTGACGATCTCGCTGACCGGCTCGACCTCGTCGATCGGGATGGCCTTGCCGCCCGGGTGCAGGGTGAACAGACCGCGCAGCGTCTTCAGCTCCGCCGCCTGATCGTCCACGAGCCTGGTGTACTCGCGGAAGATGTCGTACCGCCGGTTGCGCGTGGAGTGCTGCAGGCGGAAGACCGTCTCAGGGTTGAAGAGGTGCGGAGAGCCGTCCCTGCGCCACTGGTACTCGCCGCCGGTCCACAGCCGCTCGTGCACGCGAACGGCGGCGTCCTCAGGGTACGCGTAGTCGTGCCTGGCCTGGTTCTCGGCGTAGACCTCCTCGACGCCGATGCCGCCGAGCTTGGTCTCCGTCCCGGTGAAGTATGCGTCGATGAAGTCCTGGCTGAGGCCGACCGCCTCGAAGACCTGGGCTCCCGCATAGGAGGACACCGTCGAGATGCCCATCTTCGACATGATCTTCAGCACGCCCTTGCCGAGCGCGTAGATCAGGTTGCGCACCGCCTTCTCGGGCGTGACGCCGGAGATGAAGCCTGTACGGACGAGGTGCTCGACCGTCTCCATCGCGAGATAGGGGTTGACCGCGGAGGCGCCGTAACCGATCAGGGTGGCGACGTGGTGCACCTCGCGCACATCGCCCGCCTCGACGATGAGACCGACCTTCATCCGGTTCTCGCGTCGGATGAGGTGATGGTGGATCGCCGAGACCATGAGCAGCGACGGGATCGGCACGAGGTCCTTGTTCGAGTCCCGGTCCGAGAGGATGAGGAACTCCGCGCCGTCCTCGATGGCCTCGTCGACCTCTGCGCACATCTCCTCGAGACGCTCGGCGAGCGACTGCGAACCCGCGTCGAAGTGGTAGAGGCCGCGGATCGTGGCGCTGCGGCGATCCGGGAGCGCCTTGTCGATGTAGCGGATCTTCGACAGTTCGTCGTTGTCGATCACCGGGAAGTCGAGCGTGACCGTCCTCGTGTGCTCCGGACCCCAGCTGAGCAGGTTCCGCTCAGGACCGAGGCCGAGCTTCAGGCTGGTGACGACCTCTTCACGGATCGAGTCCAGCGGCGGGTTCGTGACCTGCGCGAACTGCTGGGTGAAGTAGTCGAAGAGCAGGCGGGGCCGCTCGCTGAGCACGGCGATCGGCGTGTCGGACCCCATCGCGCCGAGCGGCTCGACGCCGGTCTGACCCATCGGGGCCAAAAGGATCCGCACCTCTTCCTCGGTGTAGCCGAAGGTGCGCTGACGGCGCGTGATGGATGCCGGCGGATGCACGATGTGCTCGCGCTCCGGCAGATCGGCGAGGCGCACGGAGCCCTCGTCGAGCCATTCCTGCCAGGGATGCAGCGTCGCGAGATGCTGCTTGATCTCGGCATCCTCGACGATCCGGCCTGCTGCCGTGTCGACGACGAACATCTTGCCCGGCTGCAGGCGCCCGCGGCGCTTGATGCGCTCCGGCTCGAACTCCAGCACGCCGGTCTCCGAGCCGATCACGACGAGGCCGTCGGTCGTCTCGGTCCAGCGGCCAGGACGAAGACCGTTGCGGTCCAGCGTCGCGCCGACGAGCGTGCCGTCGGTGAAGATGAGGGCGGCGGGGCCGTCCCACGGCTCCATCTGGTTCGCGTGGTACTCGTAGAAGGCGCGCAGTTCCGGGGCGATGTCGGTCTGCTTCTCGTACGCCTCGGGCACCATCATCATGATGGCGTGCGGCAGGCTGCGACCGGTGAGCGTGAGCAGCTCCAGCACCTCGTCGAAGGACGCCGAGTCGCTGGCGCCGTCCGTGCAGATCGGGAGCAGCGGCTTCACATCGCCGAGCAGCTCGGACTCGAGCTGCGACTGGCGTGCGCGCATCCAGTTGCGGTTTCCGCCGACCGTGTTGATCTCGCCGTTGTGCGCCAGCATCCGCAGCGGCTGGGCGAGCGGCCACGACGGGAAGGTGTTCGTGGAGTACCGGGAGTGGACGACGGCGAGCTCGCTGGCGAAGCGCTCGTCCTGCAGGTCGGGGTAGAACGGCTCGAGCTGCAGCGTGGTGACCATGCCCTTGTAGCCGAGCGTGCGGCTGGAGAGCGAGACGAAGTAGGCGCCGACCTCGTGACCTGCGCGCTTGCGCAGCCGGTAGGCCACCCGGTCGAGCTCGATTCCCGAGAGCGCGGGCCGGTCGCCCTTCGCCGGACGCGACACGAACAGCTGCTCGAAAGCGGGACGCGCCTCGTCCGCGAGCTTGCCGAGGTGCTCGTTGGCGGTGGGGACGACACGCCAGCCCAGGACGGTGAGGCCCTCTTCACGGGCGATCTTCTCCACGCCGGCCTTCTGCGTGCGTCGCTCCCCCGCGTGCAGCGGAAGGAAGGCGAGGCCGACGGCGTACTCGCCGACCGCCGGAAGGTCGAAGTCGACCACGGCGCGCAGGAAGGCGTCCGGCATCTGCGTCAGGATGCCTGCGCCGTCGCCCGTTCCCGCATCGGAGCCGATCGCTCCGCGGTGCTCGAGATTGCGCAGTGCCTCGAGGGCCTGCTGGATGATGTCGTGGCCTGCCGTGCCGCGAAGGGTCGCGACCATGGCGAGGCCGCAGGCGTCCTTCTCGAATGCCGGGTTGTACATCCCCTGCTTGGCAGGGAACGCCTGCCCGACGGGAGTGTGGGCGGGGGCGCTGGATGACATGCGGACCGTCCTCAGTTCTTCAGATGACACCGGGGACGACGTCGGCCCGCTCGTTCAGTGCAATGGTTCCTCACTCGGCGAGGAGGCGTTATCGGGTGCCGTTCTCGCTCGAGGGAGCGGTGCTTGTGGCGGTGGCTCCTGCGATGACTTCTTCTGCCGGAGGCTCGCTCACGTCCACGAAGTCAGAGGGATTGTCTTGCGATTGTACATCAGCATCGACGTCGTTCCGGCTTCGGCCAGGCACGTACGGAGAGCTCTCCTGCCCGGTGTGCCGACGAGTCTGGACGACGAGGATCACGAGGCCGACGACGACCCCGATGATGGCTGCCCACACGTTGCTGCGCAGGCCGAGGATGATCTCGCTCGGGTCGATGCGGATGGACTCCCACACGATGCGACCGGCGCTGTACCAGATGAGGTAGACGGCGAACAGACGCCCCCACTGCATGGAGAGCTTGCGACCGAGCCAGAGCAGCACGAGAACGCCCAGACCGTTCCAGATCACCTCGTACAGGAACGTGGGGTGGAACAGGGTGCCCTCGGCGAGCCCTGGGGGGAACGCGGAGTTGTCGGACTCGATCTCGAGACCCCACGGGAGATCGGTCGGCAGCCCGAAGAGCTCGTGGTTGAACCAGTTGCCGAAGCGTCCCATGGCCTGTGCGAGCAGCAGCCCGGGCGCGAGGGCGTCCGCGAAGGTCCAGAATCGGATGCCTGTCCAGCGGCAGCCGAGCCAGGCACCGACCGCGCCGCCGATGAGGGCGCCGAAGATCGCGATGCCGCCCTCCCAGATGGCCCAGACGGATCCGGGCTCGAACGGGTTCCAGGTGTTGAGGCCCTCGCCGAAGTAGTCGTTCGGGTGCGTGGCGACGTGGAAGATGCGCGCGCCGATGATCGCGAGCGGCACGGCGAGGATCGCGATGTCGATCACCACCCACGGCTCCGCTCCGCGCTTGGTGAGGCGGCGGTTCGTCATCAGGACGGCGACGATGATGCCGGCGATGATGCAGAGCGCGTAGTAGCGGATCGGGAGCGGACCGAGGTCGAATCCGTTGGACGGCGGGCTCGGGATGCTGGTGAGCACGCCGGTGAGCGTGCTGTGGAGCGCGAGGGACATGAGTGCGATTCTAGTTTCTCTCAGCGGCGGAGGCGGGCAGCGCCGTACCGGCGGACAGGGTGCGCGCCGTCTCGGCGAGCCCGGCGAGGCCGCCGTCTCGCAGCGCTCTGACGAGGGCGGTGCCGACGATGGCGCCGTCGGCGTACTCGAGCACGGACGAGATCTGCTCTGCCGTGGAGATCCCGATGCCGACGCAGGCGCGGCGCGCGCCGTGCTCTCTGAGCCGGCCGACGAGCGTCCTGGCGGCGGAGTCGAGTGCCGCCCGCTCTCCCGTGATGCCCATCGTCGATACCGTGTACACGAAGCCGGTCGACGAGGCGGTGACGAGGTCGAGTCGCTCGTCGGTGGATGTGGGTGCGGCGAGGAAGATGCGGTCGAGCCCGGTGCGCTCGCTCGCAGCGATCCACTCGCTCGCGGCCTCCGGAGTGATGTCGGGAGTGATGAGACCCGCTCCCCCGGCGGCGAGCAGGTCGTCCGCGTATCGATCGACGCCGTACTGCACGACGGGATTCCAGTAGGTCATCACGACCACAGGCACGTGGGTGGCTGCGGTGATCGTGCGCAGCGCCTCGAAGAGATGGGCCGTGCGGAAACCGGCCGCCAGTGCCGCCTGGGTCGCCTCCTGGATGAGCGGCCCGTCCATGACGGGGTCGCTGTACGGCGGGCCGAGCTCGATGACGTCCACGCCGTTGGCGGCAAGCGTCAGCGCGGCGTCGATGCTCGTCTGCAGGTCCGGGTAACCAACGGGAAGGTATCCGATGAATGCGCCGCGACCCGCATCGTGCGCGCGCTGGATCGCTTCGTCGACGCGGCTCATCACTGCTCCTCGGTCTCGTCGTAGAGGCGGAAGTAGGTCGCCGCGGTGTCCATGTCCTTGTCGCCCCTGCCCGAGAGGCAGACCGCGATGACCCCGTCGGGGCCGAGCTCTCGTCCGATGCGCAGTGCACCGGCCAGGGCGTGGGCGGACTCGATCGCGGGGATGATGCCCTCGGTCCTGCTGAGCAGCCGCAGGGCCTGCATCGCCTCATCGTCGGTCGCGGGGATGTACGACGCCCGTCCGATGTCCGCGAGCCAGGAGTGCTCGGGGCCGACGCCAGGGTAGTCGAGACCGGCGGAGATCGAGTGGGACTCGATGGTCTGGCCGTCCTCGTCCTGGAGCACGTAGGTGCGCGCACCATGCAGAACACCGGGTCGGCCTCGCTCGATCGATGCGGCGGTCCGCGGTGTGTCGACGCCGTCCCCGGCCGCCTCGACGCCGTACAGCCGGACGTCGGCGTCATCGAGGAAGGCGTCGAACATGCCGATCGCGTTGGAGCCCCCTCCGACGCACGCCACGACGGCGTCGGGCAGTCGACCGGCCGTCTCCAGGAGCTGCGCGCGCGCCTCCTCGCCGATGACCTTCTGGAAGTCGCGCACCATGGCAGGGAAGGGATGCGGCCCGGCGGCGGTTCCGAAGATGTAGTTCGTCGTCTCGACCGTCGCGACCCAGTCGCGGTAGGCGTCGTTGATGGCGTCCTTGAGCGTGCGCGAGCCGCTCTTCACCGCGACGACCTCGGCGCCGAGCAGACGCATACGGGCGACGTTCAACGCCTGACGCTCGGTGTCGACCTCGCCCATGTAGATCGTGCAGTCCAGCCCGAACAGCGCGGCGGCGGTCGCGGTGGCGACACCGTGCTGACCGGCGCCGGTCTCGGCGATCACGCGCGTCTTGCCGAGACGCTTGGTGAGCAGCGCCTGCCCGAGGACGTTGTTGATCTTGTGGCTGCCGGTGTGGTTGAGGTCCTCGCGTTTGAGGAACACCCGCGCACCGCCGGCGTGCTCGGCGAACCGCGGCACCTCCGTCAGTGCGGACGGACGACCCGCATAGCTGCTCAGCAGCCCCGCCAGCTCGGCGCGGAACGCCGGATCGGCGATCGCCTGCTCATAGGCATCCGTCAACTCGTCGATCGCCGCGATCAGCGACTCCGGCATGTAACGCCCGCCGAAATCACCGAAGAACGGGCCGTGCTGCTCCCGCAGACTCATCGTGCTGCCTCCTGGATGACGGACCCGCCGTCGCTGCCCGCTGCGAGGAAGCCCTGCAGCGTCGAGACCGGGTCCCCCGTGACGAGGGCCTCGCCGATGAGGACGACGTCCGCTCCCGCTCCGCGGTAATGGGCGACATCCGCCGGCGCCAGGACTGCGGATTCGGCGATCTTGATCGCGGAGTCGGGGATTCCGCCGACGAGGCGCCCGAAGAGGTCCTTGTCCAGCTGCAGAGTCGTGAGGTCCCTGGCGTTGACTCCGATGAGTCCTGCGCCGAGGTCCACCGCCGCGGAGACCTCATCGGCGGAATGCGTCTCCACCAGCGGCGTCATGCCGAGTTCCGTGATGAGGGCGAACAGCTCGGCGAGCACCTGTGGCTCGAGCCCAGCCACGATCAGCAGCGCCAGGTCGGCGCCCGCAGCGCGCGCTTCGAGCACCTGATACGGGGTCGCGATGAAGTCCTTGCGGAGCACGGGCACGGCGACCCTGGCCGTGACGGCCTCGAGGTCCGCGAGGCTCCCGCCGAAGCGGCGTTCCTCGGTGAGGACGCTGATCGCAGATGCCCCGCCGGCCTCGTAGAGCGAGGCCTGGTGGGCGGGATCCGGGATCTCTGCAAGCGCTCCCCTCGAAGGGCTCGCACGCTTCACCTCGGCGATGATCTTGACACCCGAAGAGGGGGCGAGTGCGGCGAGGGCGTCCTTCGCCGCAGGGCGCGCGAGCGCTGCCTTCTCGACATCGGCGATCGGGCGCGTCAGAGCCCGTCGTTCCGCGTCTGCGACAGCGCCGGCCGTGAGGTCGGCGAGAACCACTAGTGCCCCTTCGGGGTGTACTTGGGGCCCTTCACGCCGTAGCCCGCCTTGGCGAGGATCGGCCCGAGCAGTGCCCCGATCAGGACGATGCCGGCCGAGATCCACACGAAGAGGGGCTGCTCGAAGCAGAAGGCGACGGTGCCGGCGGTGACGCCGATCAGCATGACAACCACAGCTGTCCAGGCCGCAGGCGAGTGTCCGTGGCCGGGGTCTGCGATGGGGTTGGTCATGGGGATTCCTCCGAGGTCGGTTGCTGCCGTGGTCAGTCTATCGGTCTCAGCGCGTCGGATCGGTTCCGCGCGACAGGTCGTCCCACGAGTCGACGGCGTCGACGGGGCCCGTGCCGCGGTCGGCGACGCTGTCCGTCCTGTAACGCCGGCCGCCGGTGCGCCAGGAGCGCGCCGTGACGACGGCGAAGACCGCTGACGTGAGCAGCACCAGCCATCCGAACAGTGCGGCGATCGGCCAGGCGGTCGGGACAATGGCATCCACGATCCCTGAGATCGTGTCGTCGCCGGCGAGTCCCGTGACCTCGGTCACCGTCGCCGCGACCGCGCTCAGCGGACGCGTGAGGAGGATCTGAAACGTCCACCACCCCAGCAGAGCCGCAGCTCCCAGACCGAGCGCGGCGAGGATGTGACGCAGCACACGGCCGGACAGGGCGAGCACTGCGGCGAGGGCGAGCACGGCGAGGCTCAGCGGTGTCAGGAGCGGAATCGCCTGGCTGCCGGTGACGAGGATCGGCTCCGCGGCATCATGCCGTTCGACGGTGAGCCAGGTCTGCGTCGCGGAGAGCACTCCGATACCACCGGCGAGCAGGAAGCCGATGACCGAGAGGCTCCGTCCGCGCTCCGCCAGGCTCATGCGCGCCCGTCCGCCGGCACGGCCTCGAGATCGACGGCGTCGAAGCACGTGCGCGTGCCCGTGTGGCAGGCGGGACCGTTCTGGTGCACGAGCAGGAGGATGGCGTCGCCATCGCAATCCAGACGCGCCCCGTGGACGAGCTGGGTGTTGCCGGAGGTGTCGCCCTTGCGCCAGTACTCCTGACGGGATCGCGACCAGTAGGTGGCCCGCCCCTCGGTGAGGGTCCTGCGCAGCGCCTCGGCGTCCATCCACGCGAGCATGAGCACCTCAAGCGAATCCCACTGCTGCACGATCACGGGCGCCAGACCGTCGGCGTTCCACGCCACTCTCGCGATGCGGGTCTCCAGATCGATCATCGGACCAGCACCCCTTCCGCACGCATCGCCTCTTTGACCTGGCCGACGGTGAGAGCGCCGGTGTGGAACACGCTCGCGGCGAGGACCGCATCCGCGCCTGCATGGATCGCGGGGGCGAAGTCGGCGGCGGCGCCGGCGCCGCCCGATGCGATCACCGGGACGGAGGAGACTTCGCGCATGAGACGGACGAGTTCGAGGTCGAACCCGTCGCGCGTTCCGTCGGCGTCGATGGAGTTGACGAGCAGCTCCCCCGCACCGCGTTCGATGGCCTCTCGTGCCCATGCGAGCGCATCGAGGGTCGTCTCGGTGCGCCCGCCGTGGGTCGTGACGACGAATCCGGATGCCGTGGCCGGCGAACGCTTCACATCGAGGGAGAGCACGAGCACCTGGGCGCCGAATCGGTCGGCGATCTCGCCGAGGAGCTCAGGGCGGGCGATGGCCGCGGAGTTCACCCCGATCTTGTCCGCGCCGACTCCGAGCAGGCGCGCGACGTCCTCGACGCTGCGCACTCCTCCCCCGACGGTCAACGGGACGAAGACCTGCTCGGCGGTCCTGCGCACCACGTCGTAGGTCGTCGCCCTGGCGTCGACCGTCGCGGTCACGTCGAGGAACGTGATCTCATCCGCGCCCTGCTCCGCGTAGTGGGACGCCAGTTCGACCGGGTCCCCCATGTCCCGCAGGTTCTCGAAGTTCACACCCTTGACGACGCGGCCATCGGCGACGTCGAGGCAGGGGATCACCCGGCTGACGAGAGTCATCAGAGCCTCGCGGCGTGGATCGCCGTGACCAGCAGCGCTCGCGCGCCGAGCGCGTAGAGCGAGTCCATGACCTGGTTGACGCCCTTGCGCGGGATCATCACGCGCACGGCGACCCAGCTCGAATCCTGCAGCGGGGAGATGGTCGGCGACTCGCGGCCGGGGGCGATGGCGGCGGCCTGATCGATGAGCTCGGCCGGCAGGTCGTAGTCGAGCAGCACGTAGCGGCGGGCCACGATGACTCCGCGCAGACGCCGCAGCAGCGTCTCGGTTCCCTCCGCCTCGCCCGGCCTGCTGATGAGGACGGCCTCGGACTCGATGATCACCGGTCCGAAGATCTCCAGGCCGGCCTGTCGCAGCGTGGTGCCCGTCTCGACGACGTCGGCGATGGCATCCGCCACGCCCAGACGGACCGCGGACTCGACCGCGCCGTCGAGCGGGACGAGGATGGCCTCGACGCCCTGCTCGCGCAGATACGCGTCGACGAGACCCGGGTAGGCGGAGGCGACGCGGACGCCGGCCAGATCCTGGATCGTGGCGTACTTGCCGGGGGGCGCCGCGAAGCGGAACGTGGACTGGGCGAAGCCCAGCGCCTGGACCTCGCGGGCCTGCTGCGGCACGTCCTTCAGCAGGTCGCGTCCGGTGATGCCCACGTCGAGGGCGCCGGAGGCGACATAGGTCGCGATGTCCCGCGGGCGGAGGAAGAAGAACTCGACGTCGTTCTCGGCGTCGATCACGTGCAGGGTCTTGGAGTCGCGGCGTCCGGCGTAGCCGGCCTCCGCGAGCATCTCAGCGGCGGTCTCGGAGAGCGAGCCCTTGTTCGGAACGGCGATGCGCAGCATGACGGGTCTTTCGGAATCGTTCGATCAGTGAGTCGGCGAGGCGCGGATCACAGATGTCGGTACACGTCGGCCAGGCTCAGGCCCTTGGCGATCATCATCACCTGCACGTGGTAGAGCAGCTGGGAGATCTCCTCCGCCGCCTCGTCCTGCGACTCGTACTCCGAGGCCATCCAGACCTCGGCGGCCTCCTCGACGATCTTCTTGCCGATCGTGTGCACGCCGCCGTCGAGCTCCGCGACCGTGCCGGATCCGTCTGGACGCGTCTCGGCCTTGTTCTGGAGCTCGGCGAACAGCTCGTCGAAAGTCTTCACGATTCCAGGCTAGCGGCTCTGGCGCGGTCTCTGAGCCCGACGATGGCCGCTTCGACGCTCGCGGCGCCGTAGACAGCCGATCCTGCGACGAACGTGTCCGCGCCGGCCGCAGCCGCCTGCTCGATGGTGGCGTCGGAGATCCCGCCGTCGACCTGGAACCAGGTCGACGTGCCGCGGCGGCGGGCCTCATCGACGAGACCACGGAGCTTCGGCATCGTCTCGGGCATGAACCCCTGGCCGCCGAAGCCGGGCTCCACGGTCATCACGAGCACCTGATCGAACTCGTCGAGGATGTCGTAGAGGCTCTCCCCCGCCGTTCCGGGCTTGATCGCCACACCGGCGCGAGCGCCCATCGCCCTGAGGCGCCGGGCCAGCGCGACCGGATCGGCGGCGGCTTCGAGGTGGAAGGTCACGCTCGCAGCTCCCAGTTCGGCGTAGCCAGGGGCCCACCTGTCCGGGTCGCTGATCATGAGGTGGACATCCAGTGGGACAGGGCTCGTCGCCTGGATGCGCTCGACCATCTGCGGGCCGAAGGTGAGGTTCGGGACGAAGTGGTTGTCCATCACATCGACGTGCACGAAGTCCGCCGCGGCGATCCGGGCGAGCTCGGCCTGCATGTTGACGAAGTCCGCCGCCAGGATGCTGGGGTTGATGCGGGGAGCACCGGGAAGTGTCATCGGATTCCCTTCGGAGAGCGCTGCAGGAGCGCGAGGAACATGGCATCGGTGCCGTGACGGTGCGGCCACAGCTGGACGCGACCGGATCCGTCGGAGGCGAGATCGATGGGGCTCGCCGACACCGCGGACACGACGGTCTTGGCGTCGAGTTCGATGACGTCCTCGCGGAGGCGGAGCACCTCGGAGACGACGCCGCTCGTCTCGGCGAGGTGCGGCGAGCAGGTGGCGTACGCGACGATCCCACCCGGCCGGACGGCGTCCAGCGCCGCCATCAGCAGCTGCTCCTGGAGCGCGGTCAGCTCTGCCACATCAGCAGGGCTCTTTCGCCAGCGCGCCTCAGGACGGCGACGGAGGGCGCCGAGGCCGGTGCACGGCGCATCGACGAGGATGCGGTCGAAGACATCGGGATGCGTGTCGGCGAATGTGCGCCCATCCGCTTCGTGCACGGTGACGGAGCCGGGAACGGCCGACAGCGCCCTGCGGACGAGTCCCGCCCTCGCCGGTACGACCTCGTTCGCCTCCAGCGAGACGCCGTGCGGTGCGGCGATCGCCGCCAGCAGGGCGGTCTTCCCGCCGGGACCGGCGCACAGATCGAGCCAGCGCTCGCCCTCGACGATGGGCGCCGCACCGGCGAGGGCGAGCGCGACGAGCTGCGAGCCCTCGTCCTGGACCCGGACCGCGCCCGCACTCTCGGCGAGGTAGACGTGAGGATCGCCACCGGGTGCTCCGAACGCCGTCGGCGCATATGGTCGTCGTGGCTCGCCCGGTTCGGCGAGACCGGGGAGGGCCGCGAGGGTCACCTCCGGGGAGGCGTTGTCGGAGGCGAGCAGTTCATCGAGCTCATCCGCCCTGCCCTCCGCGGCGAGAGCGCGGCGAAGCGCCCTGATCACCCAGACCGGGTGCGCGGTCGCGAGGCCGAGACGCTCATCGTCCGAGCGCGCCGCCTGGGCGATGCGGGCGTCCCACTCCCCCGGGGTGTCGCGCGCGACCCTGCGCAGCACCGCGTTGGCGAAGCCGGCAGCGCCTCTGCTGTGCGCAGCCGCCAGATTGACGGACTCGTTCACGGCCGCGTGCGACGCGACCCTCGTGGCGAGCAGCTGGTGGACTCCGAGACGGAGGGCGTCGAGGACGGGGGGATCGATGTCCTCCGCGTCGCGACGGGACGCCTCCGCGATCACGGCGTCATAGGTGCCGCGACGGCGCAGGGTCCCATAGGCGAGCTCCGTGGCGAGGGCGGCGTCCTGAGGGTTGAGCCCGGCCTCCCTGATCGCCTGCGGAAGGAGCAGGTTCGCGTAGGCATCCGACTCCGAGACCGCGCGCAGCACGTCGTAGGCGACGCGGCGCGCGGACTGCACGGTCCGCTCCGGCGTCCGGTCGCGACCACCGCTGCGCGCGGGACGGCGCGACGATCCGCGTTCCGCACTCATGAGCCGACCACCAGCGCATCCGTCGCTCGAAGACCGCGCCACCAGTCGGCGGCCTGCATCGCCGGCTTGCCCGCCGGCTGCACGCGCGTCACCTCCCACGGAGCCGTCGCGGTGCCGATCAGGACGCCGTGCTTGGTGCCGACCATGGTGCCCGGTGGCAGAGCCTCGGCGGCCGTGGCGGGAGTCGCAGCCAGGATCTTCAGCCGCGCGCCATCGAGGGTCGTATGCGCGCCCGGCTCCGGCGTCGTGCCCCTGAACCGGGCGTGCACCTGCTCGAGAGGAAGAGTGAAGTCGAGCCGCCCGTCCTCCAGTGTCAGCTTCGGAGCCAGGGTCGCGACGCCTGTCTGGGGCGCGGCGACCGCCGTGCCGTCCTCGATCGCATCCACGACCGACAGGGTCAGCGGAGCACCGGCCTCCGCGAGCACCTCCAGAGCGGTGTCGGCTGCGGCATCCTCGGGGACGTCGATGGCCTGAGCGGCGAAGACATCACCGGCATCGAGCGCGGGCATGAGCTGGAAGACGCTCGCCCCGAGCACGCGGTCGCCGGCGATGAGCGCGTGCTGCACCGGTGCGGCGCCGCGCCACTGCGGGAGCAGGGAGAAGTGCAGGTTGATCCAGCCATGCCGCGGCGCGGAGAGCAGCGGCTCGCGCACGAGCCCGCCGTAGGCGACGATGACGCCGAGGTCGGCGTTCGCCGCCATGATCTGTTCGGTCGCCGCTTCGTCGAGCCTGGCGGCCTTGACCACCGGGAGTCCCAGCTCCTGGGCTGCCTCCGCCACGGGTGAAGGGGTCATCACGCGGCGACGACCGAGCGGGGCATCCGGCCGGGTGACGACGGCCGCCACCTCGTGCGAGGCCGCGAGCAGCCGAAGGGTCGGAACGGCCACGGCGGGCGTGCCGGCGAAGACGAGGCGCATGAAAGGTACTCCGGTCGGGTCAGATCTCGGGTTCAAGGATATCGAGGCGGACCGACAGCCCGGCCCGTGCGGGTCTGCCCTTCGTCCTCCGCCGCTGGACGGCGTCCGCGATCACCAGGGCGCGCAACGTGGAGGCGACCTCACCGCCCTTTCCATAGCCGAACCGCACGAGCGCTCTCACCCGCCCCTCGCCGTCGGGGACGGGGAGCGGTCCGAGCACCGCGTCTGCGGGGAGACCGAGCCCGCGGACCGCATCGATCGCGGTGGACACAGATGATGACGGCCCTTCGAGCTGCGCCGTTCTCGTCGTGGGCGGCATGTGCAAGGGCGCGCGCGCCTCGAGTTCGCTGCGCGCATAGCCCGCGTGGTTCCAGGTCGCCAGGGCTCGCGCGACCTGCCCGTCGACCCCCACGAGGTGCACGGGTGCGCCGGGGGCTGCCAGGGAGGCTGCGTTGGACCACCAGCGCAGGCACGACTCCCCGATACGCAGGTCGGGCGCCTGCAGCATCCGCGGACCGTCCAGGAGGACGACGGCGCGGTATCCGCCTTCGGCCAGCGGCTCGGCGCCTCGGGTGGCGACCACCAGCGAAGGGCGCTCATCGACGCGCTCCACGGGATGCGCGCCGTCGGCGACGATCACCCGCACCCCGGGGAACGCACGGCCGAGCTCATCAGCTGTCCGCTCGCTCCCCGACGACGCCAGCCGCAGGGTCGTCGACGCGCACGACGGGCAAGACCACGTCCGCGCACCGCGCCCGCACCAGCCGCACACCGGGACCGCGCCGCGGCGATGCGCCCCGAGCGGGCCGCCGCAGTGCGCGCATCGCGCAGGACGCCGGCACTCGGCGCACACCAGCGACGGCGAGAAGCCAGGACGTGCGACCTGAATGAGCACGGGGCCTTCCGCTGTCGCCGTGCGCGCGGAGAGGAAGGCGCTGGAGGGCAATCGCTGGGTGTGCTGCTCCAGTTCCTGCGGGGTGCTGAGCTGCACACGAGGGAGCACGCGTCGCTTCGCTCTGACGTCCTTCAACCAGCCGGTCAGCACGAGCCGTTCGACATCGCTCGTGCGCGTATGCCCGGCGATGATGAGGGAGCTCCCCTCCTGCTCCTGCCGGAGCAGCGCTGCGTCCCTCGCGTGCACATAGGGCGCGAGCGGCTCGGCGAGCAAAGGGTCTCCGTCGTCCCACAGCAGCACCAGCCCGGCATGGACGGGCGCGTACACCGCTGATCGGTTGCCGATGACGATGCAGGGGGCATCCTCGAGCGTGCGCAGGAACGCGCGGTAGCGGTCCGGATTGGCCTGCCTGGCATCGTGACGGACGATCGCCTCAGCCGGCACGAGCCGTTCGAGGGCGGCGATCGCGCGGTCGAGATCCCGGTGGTCGGGGACGACGATGATCGTGGAGCGTCCATCGGCGAGCATCCTGGCCGCGGCCGCCGCGATGAACTGCGCCCAGGCCTGTTCCTGGCCGTCGGACACCGGGATCGCCTCGACGGCCGCACGCCCCGCTTCCGCCAGCACCTCCGCGACGCCGTCGTAGCGGTCCAGGATCTCCTCCGCCCTCGCCAGGGCAGCGGCATCCGGCACGGGGACCGGCGATTGCGCCTTCCACGCCTTCTCGACGCGGACCTGGCGCTTCGGGATGGCCAGACGGAGGAGATCCGACGCGGAGCCCGCTGCGCGATCCGCCGCCCTGCGCGCGAGGCGGTAGAGCTCGGCGGGGAGCACGGCGACCGGTGAGACGACGGACTCGACCTCGGAGAGTGGTCGGTCGGCATCGCTCTCGCGATCGACCTCGACGACGTAGGCGTCGATCACCCGTCCCGCGGTGCGCAAGGGCACCTTGACCCTGATGCCGGGCACGACGTCGCCGAGCTCCTCCGGCACCGCGTAGTCGAACAGGCGGTCGAGCTGCGGCAGCGGCGAATCGAGCAGCACGCGGACGATGCGCCTGCCCTGCGGCGGCATCAGAGCCCGGCGGCCCGGCGCAGCTCTTCGGCTCGGTCGGTCCGCTCCCAGGTGAAGTCGGGGAGCTCGCGTCCGAAGTGGCCGTATGCCGCGGTCTGCGCATAGATCGGCCGCAGCAGGTCGAGCTCCTCGATGATCGCCTGCGGACGCAGATCGAAGACCGCGGAGATCGCGCGCGTGATGGCGTCGTCCTCGATCTTTCCCGTGCCGAAGGTCTCCACGTAGAGCCCGACGGGCCTCGCCACGCCGATGGCGTAGGCGACCTGGACCTCCAGGCGATCCGCGAGACCCGCGGCGACGGCGTTCTTCGCGACCCAGCGCATCGCGTAAGCGCCGGAGCGGTCGACCTTGGACGGGTCCTTGCCGCTGAACGCGCCACCGCCGTGCCGCGCGGCTCCGCCGTAGGTGTCGATGATGATCTTCCGGCCGGTCAGGCCGGCGTCTCCCTTGGGGCCTCCCGTGACGAAGGGGCCGGCGGGGTTGATGTAGTAGGTCAGATCAGCCGGGATGTCGAGGCCGGTCGAGGCCAGGACGGGGTCGATGACGTGCTCGCGCACCTGCGCCTTGAGCTCCTCCTGGGAGACATCGGGGTGGTGCTGCGTGGACAGCACGACTGCGTCGACCGTCTTCGGGGTGAACCCGTCGTACCCGAGCGTCACCTGCGTCTTGCCGTCCGGCCGCAGGAACGGAAGCAGTCCAGACCGACGCACCTCTGTGAGGCGTTCGGCGATCCGGTGCGCTGTCCACCCCGCCATGGGCATGAGCTGAGGGGTCTCGTTCGTCGCGAAGCCGAACATGATGCCCTGGTCGCCCGCGCCCAGGGCGTCGCGCACGTCCGTCGACGAGCCGTCGCGGTGCTCCTTGGCCTGATCGACGCCGTGGGCGATGTCGGAGGACTGCTCGCCGACCGAGACGCTGACGCCGCAGGAGCTGCCGTCGAATCCGGTGTCGCTGGAGGTGTATCCGATCCCGTTGACGACGTCACGGACGATCGTCGGGATGTCGACGTACGCCTCGGTGCGGATCTCACCGGCGACGTGCACGAGGCCCGTCGTGACGAGGGTCTCGACCGCGACGCGCGATCCGGGATCCTTCGCGATGAGGCCGTCGAGGATGCTGTCGGAGATCTGGTCGCAGATCTTGTCCGGGTGCCCCTCGGTGACGGATTCGGAGGTGAACAGTCGGAGTGCGCTCATCTGTCCGTCGCGCCTCACTCGGCGTGACGGATGCGGAGCTTGTCCTCGTTGATCTCGTGCAGCGCGATCGTGAGCGGCTTGTCCTCGACCGAGGAGTCGACGAGCGGGCCGACGTTGTCGAACAGGTTGCCCTCGTGGAGGTCGGAGTAGTAGTCGTTGATCTGGCGCGCGCGCTTGGCCGCGTAGATGACCAGCTCGTACTTCGACTCGACGCGGTCCAGCAGGTTGTCGATGGGCGGGTCGATGATGCCGTTGGTGTGGTGTCCGGCCATGGTGGGACCTCCGGTTCGGGCGACGGGTTCGTCGCGAAGTCGATTCGGCGTGCGCGCGAAAAGGATCAGCGCGCGGTCGCCTCGGACAATTCTACGACCTCGCGGGCCGCGGAGCCGACATCCTCGTTCACAATCAGATAATCGAACTCGCTCTGCGCGGCCAGCTCGACCTTGGCGGTGCGCAATCGGCGCGTTCGCTCCTCCTCGTCCTCCGTGCCACGACCGACCAGGCGGTGGACGAGCTCGTCCCAGCTCGGCGGCAGCAGGAAGATGAGCGTGGCGGAGGGATCAGCCTCGCGGACCTGCCTGGCGCCCTGGAGGTCGATCTCCAGCAACACGGTCCTGCCTGCGTCGAGCGCCGCGTCGATCGGCGCACGCGGGGTCCCGTAGCGGCTGCGGTTGTGGACGACCGCGTACTCCAGGAGCTCGCCGTCGGCGATCATCCGGTCGAACTCGGCGTCATCGACGAAGTAGTAGTGCACGCCGTCGACCTCTCCGGGACGCGGCGCGCGCGTGGTCGCCGAGACCGAGAGGTGGATCTCGGGATGCTCTTCGCGGATGCGCGCTGCCACCGTGCCCTTTCCGACAGCGGTGGGCCCAGCGAGGACGAGCAGACGACTGCGCCCGGCTCGTGGCCGGTGCGGCGGGAACCGTCCGTCCAGCCAGGTGGCCAGCGCCGTGCGCTGACGGGTGCCGAGACCGCCCAGGCGCTTGACCGGAGAGATCTGGAGCTCCTCGAGGATCCGGTCCTTCTTGCCTGCGCCGATGGCGGGCAGGGCGAGCAGAAAGTCCGTGACCCTGAACGAACCGGCGACCGAGTCGGGATCGGCCATGGCCTGGGCGAGGACGGACTGCGGCGAGATCACCCTGGTCGTGAGATCGCGCTTGATCGCAGCGCGCTCGCGCCGCCGTTGCACGGCGCGCTGAGCAGCCGCTACCCGATCCACCTCGGGAACCGTCCGCTTCTCAGACACCTGCGACCTCCCGGTAGCGTTCGGCTGCCGCATCGATCGCGTCCGCTATGCCCTTCGCCCCCGCCGCGAGGATGCTTCGGCTCTCGCTGGCGATCACGGCCGGCGCCATCACTCCGAAGCGACCGACGAGGTCCGCGGGCGTCGCGCCCTGCGCGCCGAAGCCCGGTGCGAGGATCGGTGCCATCGGGGCGAAGGGCGCGATTCCGGCAGAGGACCAGTCGACGGTCGCCCCGATCACGAAACCGAAGCTCCCCCACTCTCCCTTCGTGGCCGTGTTCGCGTTGCGCACGGAGACGTCGCGGATGATCTGGGCCGAGACGGCATCCGCTTGCGCGTCCGTGGAGCGCTGGACGCCGACCGCCTCCGGATTGCTCGTCGCCGCCAGGACGAAGAGCCCCTTGCGGTGCTCGGCGGCACGTGCGAACGCGCCCTCCAGCGCGCCGACGCCCAGGTAAGGGCTCACCGTCAGAGCATCCGCCTCCAGCGGCGCTCCGGGAGTGAGCCACGCCTCGGCATAGGCATCCATCGTGGTGCCGATGTCGCCCCGCTTCGCGTCGGCGATCACGACGAGGCCTGCCGCGCGCGCCGCGGAGAGCACGTCCTCCAGCGCGGCGAAGCCGGCGGAGCCGAATCGCTCGAAGAACGACACCTGCGGCTTCACGATCCCGACGCGCGACGCCGCGGCGTCGATCGTCCGCAGGCCGAACTCGCGCACGCCTGCTGCGCTCTGCGGAAGCCCCCACGCATCGAGGAGCGCCGCGTGAGGGTCCACCCCGACGCACAGCGGTCCTCGTTCGCGCAGAACGCGACGGATCCGCTCACCGAAGCCTTCGGTCACACCGCAGCCTTCCGATCGAGGGCGTACTCCTGGAGGCTCCTCACGTCGAAGCCCTGCTCGGCCGCGCCCATACCGCTCACGGCTGCACCGAGGACGGCCATGGTGGTGAAGAGCGCCTTGTCCGCGGCGACCGCCGCGGCGCGGATCTCGTAGCCGTCTGCGCGTGCAGCGCCGCCGGACGGCGTGTTCACGACGATGTCGATCTCTCCCGCGTTGATCAGGTCCACGATGTTCTGCTCGCCCGATTCCTGGGTGTCGCTGTACTTCTCCACCGTCGTCACCGCGATGCCGTTGCGGGAGAGGATCTCCGCCGTGCCCTCGGTCGCCACGAGCGAGAAGCCCAGCTCCTGGAGGCGGTGCGCGGGGAGGATCACGGCGCGCTTGTCCGCATCGGCGACGGAGATGAACACCGTGCCGGACGTCGGCATCCCGCCGTAGGCGGCGGCCTGGCTCTTGGCGAACGCGGTCGGGAAGTCCCGGTCGATCCCCATGACCTCGCCCGTCGAGCGCATCTCAGGGCCGAGGACCGAGTCGACGATCTTGCCGTCCCGCGTACGGAAGCGCTTGAAGGGCAGCACGGCCTCCTTGACGGCGACCGGCGAGCCGAGCGGCACGTGCGAGCCGTCCTCCGCCGGAAGCAGGCCCTCCGCCTTCAGCTCGGCGACCGTGCTTCCGGCCATGATGCGGCTGGCCGCCTTCGCGAGCGGAATGCCGAGAGCCTTCGAGACGAACGGAACCGTGCGGCTGGCACGAGGGTTGGCCTCGATCACGTAGAGCACGCCGGCGCTGATCGCGAACTGCACGTTCAGCAGTCCCCGCACGCCGACACCCTCGGCGATGGCGAGCGTGGCCTTGCGGACCCGATCGATGTCGCTGCGTCCGAGCGACATCGGGGGCAGTGCGCAGCTCGAGTCGCCGGAGTGGATGCCCGCCTCCTCGAGGTGCTCCATGACGCCGCCGATGTAGAGCTCGGTCCCGTCGAAGAGGGCGTCGACATCCAGCTCGATGGCGTCGTCGAGGAAGCGGTCCACGAGCAGGGGCTTGCCCTGCTCGATCACGACCTCGCCCGCCGTGCGGACGAAGTAGTCCCGCAGGCTCTCCGTGTCGTACACGATCTCCATGCCGCGACCGCCGAGCACGAAGCTGGGGCGCACGAGCACGGGGTAGCCGATCTCCTCGGCGATCGCGACCGCGCCTTCGACGTCCACGGCGGTGCCGTGGCGGGGCGCCACGAGGCCGGCGTCGTCGAGCAGTCGCGAGAACAGCTCGCGCTCCTCGGCGATGTCGATCGCCGCGGGGCTCGTGCCGAGAACGGTGTATCCGGCCGCTTCGATGCCCTTCGCGAGGCCGAGGGGGGTCTGGCCGCCCAGCTGGCAGACGACGCCGAGGATCGTGCCGCTCGCGGCCTCCGCGTCGAGGACCTCGAGCACGTCCTCGAGCGTCAGCGGCTCGAAGTACAGCCGGTCGCTCGTGTCGTAGTCCGTGGAGACGGTCTCGGGGTTGCAGTTGACCATGACGGTCTCGTAGCCGGCATCCGAGAGGGCGAAGGAGGCGTGCACGCACGAGTAGTCGAACTCGACGCCCTGGCCGATGCGGTTCGGGCCCGATCCGATGATGACGACCTTGGTGCGCTCGGACGGCGCGACCTCGGTCTCCGTGTCGTAGCTCGAGTAGTGGTACGGGGTCAGTGCGGGGAACTCTCCCGCACAGGTGTCGACCGTCTTGTAGACCGGGCGGACTCCGAGCCCGTGCCGCACACCGCGCACCTCGGCCTCGGATTCGCCGCGGATCTCGGCGATCTGCGCATCGGAGAAGCCGTGCTCCTTCGCGTACCGGAGCGTCTCCGCATCCAGCTCGCCCGCCGTGCGGACGACCTCGGCCACCTCGTTGATGAGGACGATCTGGTCGAGGAACCACGGGTCGATCGCGGTCGCCTCGAAGGCCTGCTCGATCGTGGCGCCCTTGCGCAGCGCCTGCTGCAGGACGACGATCCGGCCGTCCGTCGGCGTCTTGGCGATCTCCAGGAGCTCCTCGACGCTGCGCGGCTCCTCGCCCCAGTGGAAGCTCGATCCGCGCTTCTCGAGCGAGCGGAGGGCCTTCTGCAGTGCGGTGGCGTAGTTGCGGCCGATCGCCATCGCCTCGCCGACCGACTTCATGGTCGTGGTCAGCGTCACGTCCGCCGCAGGGAACTTCTCGAACGCGAAACGGGGCACCTTCACCACGACGTAGTCGAGCGTGGGCTCGAAGCTCGCCGGGGTGACACCGGTGATGTCGTTCGGGATCTCATCGAGACGGTAGCCGAGTGCGAGCTTGGCGGCCAGCTTGGCGATCGGGAACCCGGTCGCCTTCGACGCGAGCGCGCTCGAACGCGACACGCGCGGGTTCATCTCGATGACGATGATGCGCCCGTTCTCCGGGTTCACGGCGAACTGGATGTTGCAGCCGCCGGTGTCCACGCCGACGGCGCGGATGATGTCGATCCCGATGTCGCGCAGACGCTGGTACTCGCGGTCCGTGAGCGTGAGCGCGGGTGCCACCGTGATCGAGTCGCCGGTGTGCACGCCGACCGGGTCCACGTTCTCGATGGAGCACACGACGACGGTGTTGTCCGCGGTGTCGCGCATGAGCTCGAGCTCGTACTCCTTCCAGCCGAGGATCGACTCCTCGAGGAGCACCTCGCTCGTGGGAGAGTCGTGCAGGCCCGCGCCGCCGATCCGGCGGAGGTCCTCCTCGTCGTAGGCGAAGCCGGAGCCGAGACCGCCCATGGTGAACGACGGGCGGACGACCAGCGGGTACCCGAGCTTCTCGGCGCCGGCGAGCAGCTCGTCCATGGAGTGGCAGATGACGGATGCGGCGACGTCGGCGCCGGCCTCGATGACCAGCTCCTTGAAGATCTGGCGATCCTCGCCCTTCTTGATCGCGTCCACCTTCGCGCCGATGAGCTCGACGTCGTACTTCGCGAGGATGCCGCGCTCGTCGAGCGCCATGGCGGCGTTGAGCGCGGTCTGGCCGCCGAGAGTCGGCAGGATCGCGTCCGGACGCTCCTTGGCGATGATCGTCTCGATGACCTCGGGGGTGATCGGCTCGATGTAGGTGGCGTCGGCGAAGTCGGGATCGGTCATGATCGTTGCCGGGTTGGAGTTCACCAGGATGACGCGGACGCCCTCCTCACGGAGCACGCGGCACGCCTGGGTGCCCGAGTAGTCGAACTCGCAGGCCTGACCGATGACGATCGGACCGGATCCGATGACGAGGACGGAGGTGATGTCTTCGCGCTTTGGCATTACTTGCTGCTTTCCTTGCTCGAACCCTGAGCCTGTCCAAGGGTGGCGACGACCAGGTCGCGGAAACGGTCGAAGAGGTAGTTGGCGTCGTGCGGTCCCGCGGCGGCCTCCGGGTGGTACTGCACGGAGAAGGCCGGGATGTCGAGGGCGCGGAGCCCCTCCACGACGTTGTCGTTCAGGCCGACGTGGCTGACCTCGACCTTGCCGTAGCCGGCCGGGCTGTCGAAGGAGCCCTCGATCGGCGCGTCGACGGCGAAGCCGTGGTTGTGCGCGGTGATCTCCACCCGGCCAGTGGTCTTGTCCTTGACGGGCTGGTTGATGCCGCGGTGGCCGAAGGTGAGCTTGTAGGTGCCGAGACCCAGCGCCCTGCCGAAGAGCTGGTTGCCGAAGCAGATGCCGAAGTAGGGCAGCTTGGCGTCCAGGACCTCGCGGAGCACGGCGACCTGGGCGTCGGATGCGGAAGGATCTCCTGGGCCGTTCGAGTAGAACACGGCCACCGGGTCGATGGCGGTGATGTCCGCGAACGTCGAGCTCTGCGGCAGCACGTGCACATCGAAGCCGCGCGCGGCGAGATTGTCGATGGTCGCCTGCTTGACGCCGAGGTCGAGCACCGCGAGGTTGCCGATCTTCTCGCTCGTCGCCGGCGTCACCGTGGCGACGGAGACCGAGACCTCCGCGGAGAGGTTCTGGCCCGCCATCTGCGGCGCCTCGCGGACGATGCGCAGCTGCTCCTCAGCGTCCAGAGCCGCGGCCTCGCCGGAGAAGATGCCTCCGCGCATGGAGCCGGCGGAGCGGAGCACGCGGGTGATCGCCCTGGTGTCGATGCCGCTGATGCCGACGATCCCGTCGCGCTCCAGCGTGTCGTCGAGAGAGGTGTTCGCCCGCCAGTTGGACACGACGCGCGAGGGGTCGCGGACGATGTAGCCGGCGACCCAGATACGGCGGGACTCCGGGTCCTCGTCGTTCATGCCGGTGTTGCCGATGTGCGGTGCGGTCTGCAGGACGATCTGGCCCGCGTAGGACGGATCGGTCAGCGTCTCCTGGTACCCGGACATCCCGGTGGCGAAGACGACCTCGCCGAGCGTTGTTCCTCGTGCGCCGTATGCGCGGCCGCGGTGGCGGGAGCCGTCTTCGAGGACGAGGACGGCGGGTTCGGGAAGGGTCATGAGTGTGCTCCCGTCGTGGGGGCCGCGATGAGCGGCCGGAGTTCGGAGATGAGGGTCTGAGGGTCGCCGGAGGCGAGGCGCAGGTACGAGTCGACCGGATGGGCGTCGGCGACGTCCCACACGAGCTTCACGAGGCCGCCCTTCTCGACGACCCGGTCGATGGTGACCGTCGCACGGTCGACCGCCTTCAGGCGGTCCTTGGCGAGGAACACCGTCGGCGCGCCGTCCAGGCAGAGCGCGACACCGCGGTCGGTGACCGCCAGCTCACCGCGAGCGCGGTAGGCCAGCGGCGAGATCGCGAGGCGCTCCAGAGGCTGGTCGTGCCTGGTCGTCGACACGTAGAGGACCTCGTGGCGCGCCTGGACCTCCGCATGCTCCGGCACGCCGAGCGGCGCGGAGAAGGCGGCGTCGCGCCGGAGTCGTCGTCGCCAGGCGAACAGCATGAGCAGGAGGATCGCCAGGGCGAAGAGACCGGCGATGAGGAAGAGCGCCTCGCGGGTCACCGCTCGATCCCCTCGACGAGCGATCCGGATTCGACGGTGACGGTACCGCGGTGGATCGTCCACTCCACCCGACCGGGCAGCTCGCGACCGAGGTAGGGCGAATTCGTGCTGCGGCCGTGCAGGTCCTGCTCCGTGAACACGCCATCGGCGGCGGCGTCGTAGAGGGTGACGTTGGCGGGGGCGCCGACGTCGAGCGATCCGAAGCCGGCGAGTCGGCCGATGCGCGCCGGCGCCGCGCTCAACACCCGTGCGACATCGCTCCAGCCGATGAGGCCGGTGGCGACCATCGACTGGTGCACGACGCGCAGCGCGCTCTCGAGCCCGACCATCCCGTTCGCCGCGGCCTGCCACTCGCACGCCTTGTTCTCGCTGGGGTGCGGGGCGTGGTCGGTCGCGACGATGTCGATCGTGCCGTCGGCGAGGCCTTCGCGGACCGCGAGCACGTCCTCCTCACGGCGCAGCGGAGGGTTGACCTTGTAGCGCGCGTCGTAACCACGCACGAGCTCGTCGGTCAGGAGGAGGTGGTGCGGGGTGACCTCGGCGGTGACGTTCACGCCCCGCTTCTTCGCCCACCGGATGATGTCGACGGAACCCGCGGTGGAGAGGTGGCAGACGTGCAGCCGGGAACCGACGTGCTCTGCCAGGAGCACATCGCGCGCGATGATCGACTCCTCCGCGACGGCCGGCCAGCCCGCGAGGCCGAGCTCGGCCGAGACCACGCCCTCGTTCATCTGTGCGCCCTCGGTGAGCCGGGGGTCCTGGGCGTGCTGGGCGATGACGCCGTCGAAGCTCTTCACGTACTCCAGTGCACGGCGCATGATGAGCGGGTCGAACACGCAGAAACCGTCATCGCTGAACACGCGCACCTTAGCGCGCGAGGAAGCCATGGCGCCGAGCTCCGCGAGACGCTCGCCCTTCTGCCCCACGGTGACCGCCCCGATCGGCTGTACCGTCGCGTAGCCGGCCGCCTCGCCGAGGGCGAGCTCCTGCTCGACCACCCCTGCCGAATCGGCGACCGGCGAGGTGTTCGGCATCGCGAACACGGCCGTGAATCCGCCCGCCGCCGCGGCCCTCGTGCCGGTGAGGACGGTCTCCGACGCCTCGTATCCCGGCTCGCGCAGATGCGTGTGCAGATCCACGAGACCCGGCAGGGCGACGAGCCCTGCGGCATCCACGACCCGCGCGCCCGCGCGGCTGAGCCCGGATCCGATCTCGGCGATCACGCCGTCCTCGATGATGATGTCGGCGCTCTCCGCGCCGAGCAGCTGTGCACCGGTGATGACGAGGGTCTCGCTCACAGGTCTCCCCCTCGTTCGTCGTCTCGTTCTCCTGCCAGCAGCAGGTACAGCACCGCCATGCGCACGGACACCCCGTTGGTGACCTGCTCCAGCACGGTCGATCTCGCGGAATCCGCGGCCTCTGAAGAGATCTCCAGGCCGCGGTTCATCGGGCCGGGGTGCATCACAATGCTACCGTCCGGGAGCCCTGCCGCTCGCACGGCGTCGAGGCCCCACCGGCGGGAATACTCCCGCTCACTGGGGAAATACGCGGCGTTCATCCGCTCCAGCTGGATGCGCAGCATCATCACCGCATCCGGGCCGGAGGCGAGCGCCTCGTCGAGGTCGTAGAGCACGCGCACCGGCCACTGCGACACGTTCTGCGGGATGAGCGTCGGCGGGGTGACGAGAGTCACCTCTGCACCGAGGGTGGTGAGCAGCCAGACGTTCGAGCGGGCCACGCGGGAGTGCAGGACATCACCGACGATGACGACGTGGATGCCGGAGAGATCGCGTCCTCGACTGTCAGCGCCGTAGCGGCGCTTGCGGATGGTGAAGGCGTCGAGCAGAGCCTGAGTGGGGTGCTCGTGCGTGCCGTCGCCCGCGTTGACGACACCGGCCGAGATCCAGCCGCTCGTCGCGAGGGTGCGCGGCGCGCCGGACGCGGAGTGCCGGATGACCACCGCGTCCGCGCCCATCGCCTCCAGCGTCTGGGCGGTGTCCTTCAGGCTCTCGCCTTTGGAGACGCTGGACCCCTTGGCGGCGAAGTTGATGACGTCCGCCGAGAGGCGCTTCGCGGCGGCCTCGAAGGAGATGCGGGTGCGGGTGGAATCCTCGAAGAAGAGGTTGACCACGGTCTTGCCGCGCAGAGTCGGGAGCTTCTTGACCTCCCGCGACTGCGTGTCCGACATGTCCTCGGCGACGTCGAGGATGCGCAGCGCGGCGGCCTTGTCGAGGCCCTGGGTGTCGAGGAGGTGCCTCATGCGCCGATCGTCACCTCCTCGGCTCCGTCGTACTCGCGAAGACGCACGTTGACGCGCTCGGTGCGCGCCGATGGGATGTTCTTGCCGACGAAGTCGGGCCGGATCGGCAGCTCGCGGTGACCGCGGTCGACGAGGATCGCCAAGCGTACTGCCGATGGCCGACCGATCGACTGGATCGCATCGAGCGCGGCGCGGATGCTGCGTCCGGAGAAGAGCACGTCGTCGACGAGGACGACGGTCTTGCCGTCGATGCCGCCGGCGGGGATCTGAGTCGGATGCGGCGAACGCGTCGGATGCTTGGAGAGATCGTCCCTGAAGAGCGTGACGTCCAGGGCGCCGGTGGGAACGGGCTCCTGCGAGATCCCCTCGATGAGGGTGCTCAATCGCTGGGCGAGCGCCACTCCCCTGGTCGGGATGCCGAGGAGCACGAGGTCCTGCGCACCCCGGTTCGACTCGAGGATCTCGTGGGCGATGCGGGTCAGAGCCCGCGAGATGTCGGCTTGCTGCAGCACGGTGCGCGTGCTCATCCGCCGCTCCCTTCTCCGCCTCACGGGACGGTGTTAAAGGTTGCTCAGTGCGTCCAGTCTAGCCCAGGCGCAGCGCTTCCTCGGTGACCTCGTCGACCCGCTTGGCGCGGATCTCGTGGCCGGCGGTCGACAGGCAGCGCCCGGTCTTCAGATCCCACTTCCAGTCGTGCATGCTGCAGGTGAGCACGCCGTCCTCGTCGATCTTCCCTGTGCGGGTGAGGTCAGCGCGCAGATGCGGGCATCGGCGCTGCACCACCCAGTCGCCGATCTCAGCGTCCTCCGTCTGATCCGTCTGCTCCTGGTACCAGTTCTCGACGTACTCGATGCGGTCCACGGACAGGCACTTCAGGAAGGTGGTGAGGAACTCGTTGAACTTCCCGCTGCGGCCCACCGAGAACTGCATCGACAGGAAGATCGAGTTCGACCAGTCGATCTCGTGATCGCGGATGTTCGTCGAGACGAGATCGGCCGGGATCGTGTACCAGTAGATGCACTCCTCCCCCGCGTACTCGCGGACCTTGGCGCGGGGGAAGTCCACGACCATGTCGAGCTCCCCGATCCGGAACCGGACGTTGCCGCCGACGCCGAGACGGATCGTGCGCGACTTCTTCAGCAGCGGCTCCCACCAGGTCTTGATGGCTTCCAGCATCTCGTCGGGCGGGATCACTTCGGCGCGCGTCGCGATCTCGTCCGTGATCTCCTGCTGACGGCTCGCCCGCTGCGACTCGAGATAGTCCCACTTCTCATCGAAGATGTGCGCGATCTCGGACTCCGTGTACAACGTCTGCTGCGTGGAGACCTCGCCTCCTTCGACGGTCACGACCGTGCCGGGGATGAAGAGCTGCCCGTCGTACTGGGGCGCCAGCTCGTTCATGTGGGCGAGGAACTGCTTCTGATCGGTGAAGATCGACTCGCCGTTGCGGCCGACGCCGTTGAAGTCGAAGAGGTCGTCGCGCAGGAACATCGGGGGGCCGGCCATCGGGAACACGTGCGGGGCGTCGACCTTCTCGATGTAGTACATCGCACGCTTGTTCTGGGCCTCGCGCTTGAGCTGGGCGAAGTTCTGCTTGGCATCCATCGGCAGGTCGTACACCATGGGCCACCAGATCGCTCCGGACACCTGGGTGAAGTAGGCGTCCGGCTTTCCGAAGTGGAGCAGCTTCTCGAGATCGAGCGGATGCGAGTCGTTCTGGTTGAGGACGGAGCCGGTGCCGTCGTCCACGCTGAGGGAGGAGTCGCCGATCGGACCGTCGCTGGGCGCACGCAGCGGCGTGATCATGATCTTCAGCTCGCCGCGCTGGATGATCTCGCCCGCCGGCGCATAGGTGATGTTGGTGTATCCCAGCGCACGGATGTCCTGTTCGAGATCGTCGATCGGGTACTCCGGCAGCAGCACCTCGATGTCCTTGCGGATGTAGCGCTCGAGCAGGCGCGGGTCGAAGTGGTCGCGGTGGCGGTGCGAGATGTACAGGAAGTCCGCGTCACGCCCGAATCGCTCCCAGTCGAGGGCACGGTTGTCGGGGAACGGGAACCAGGAGCCGAAGAAGGATGGGCCGAGCACAGGGTCGCAGATGATGTTTCCGCCCACCGTCTCGATGAACATCCCGGCGTGGCCGAGTCCCGTGATCCGCATTGCGCTCCTCCTGACCTGAACGCTCGATTCTATCCGGGGCGGCCGGGGAGGAGCCTGAGGCGGGCCGTGCGAAACCCTCGTACGACGCGATGCCGAACCGTGACCGAAGCCTTATCGGTTCGTGACCGGACTCCCGGCGATCGTTCGGTTGCCGTCGGGATGCTTCCCCCATGAGCACACCACGACGCCGCTTTCCCGCCATCGCCCTCAGCATCGCCGCACTCCTCGCCCTCGTCGGATGCAGCGCCGCCGACGAAGCCGCCGACAGCGCCATCGGCGCCGGACCCGTCGCCGGGGGGAACGCGGTGGCCACCGAGACGGATGCCGTCGACCCAGCCGTCGTGATCACGGGCTCCATCAGAGTCCGCGTCGATGATCCCGTGGTCGCTGCGGACGCCGCGAGCACGATCGTCGAACAGGCGGACGGGGCGATCAGCGGACGGCAGGAGTTCGTCGCGGATGAGGGCGGTTCGTCGAGCGCCGAGCTCACGTTGCGCATCCCCGCCGATCGGGTCGACGAAGTGCGGGACGCACTGAGGGAGCTCGGCACCATCCTCGAGACGTCTCTGGTGAGCACGGACGTCTCCGCCGCTCAGCGTGATCTCACCGCACGGATCTCGACGCTGCGCGCGTCGATCACCCGATTCACCGAGTGGCTCGGCACCGCGTCGAAGACGAGCGATCTCATAGAGCTCGAATCGGAGATCGCGACACGGCAGAGCGAGCTGGAGGCCCTCGAGGCGGAGCAGCGGACCCTGGCGGACCAGGTCTCGCTGTCGACCATCACCCTGCTGCTGACCGAGGAGCATTCCGCTCCCACGACCGAGCCCTCCGACTTCGGTCATGCGCTGACCCTCGGCTGGACAGGATTCCTCGGCTTCTGGACCGGTCTCGGTCTCGTCCTGGCGACGGCCTTGCCGTGGCTGGTGCTCCTCGGCGCGATCGCGGGGACGACGGCATGGCTGATGCGTCGGCGCGCACGCCGGAAGGCATCGTGATCAGCGCGGTCAGGGCTCGAACAGGCCCCGGATGTCCTCGGCGGTGAGCGACCTCGCGAAGAGCTCGTCATCGTCCATGACCGCCGAGAAAAGGCGAGCCTTGCGCTGCTGCAGCGCGAGCACCTTCTCCTCGATCGTCCCGGTAGAGATCATCCGGTAGACGAAGACCTGCTTGTCCTGCCCGATCCTGTGGGTGCGGTCGACCGCCTGGGCCTCAGCGGCAGGGTTCCACCACGGGTCGAGCAGGAAGACGTAATCCGCCTCGGTGAGCGTCAGCCCGAACCCGCCCGCCTTCAGGCTGATCAGGAACACCGGCTGCTCGCCGGAGCGGAACCCCTCGATCACCGCGCTGCGGCGCCGTGTCGAACCGTCCAGGTAGGCATAGGGGATTCCTGCACGATCGAGGCGCTGCGCGGCCAGGTCGAGGAACGAGGTGAACTGACTGAACACCAGGGCGCGATGGCCCTCGGCACGCAGCTCCTCGACGCGTTCGACGAGGACCTCCAGCTTGCGGGAGGCGATCCCTGCATCCGCCTCGTCGACGAGTCCCGGCGCCAGGCTCAACATCCGCAGCAGCGTCAGCGAACGGAACACGATGAACCTGTTGCGATCGAGATCCTGCAGCAGGCCGAGCACCTTCTGCCGCTCCCTCTGCAGCACGGCGTCGTAGACCGCACGATGCGCAGGGGCGAGATCGACGTGCAGGAGCTGCTCCTGCTTGGCAGGCAGCTCCGCGGCGACGAGCTCTTTCGTGCGTCGGAGCATCAGCGGACGGATGCGTCGACGCAACCGTTCGAGGCGGCGGCGACGATACTCCCCGCCCTCCTCGTTCTCAGGGACCTTCCCCTGCTCGATCGGCTGGATGTACTCCTGCCTGAACCTCCTCGCCGAGGGGAAGAGACCTGGCGCGGTCAGCTGCAGCAGCGCCCAGAGCTCGCTCAGCGAGTTCTCCATAGGGGTACCCGTCACAGCGATCGTGACCTCGGTGCGCAACGCCGACACCGCACGGTGCACCCTGGTCACCGGGTTCTTCACGAACTGCGCCTCGTCCAGGATCACCGCCGCCCATTCGACCGCAGAGAACTCCTCCTCGTCCAGCCTCAGCAGGGTGTACGACGTCACGATGAGGTCGGCTTCGGCGGCGGCGTCTGCGACCGAGTCCCCACGTTTCACCGAGGTCGCATCGATCGCGGTGACACGCAGCCCAGGAGCGAAACGCGCAGCCTCCTCCTGCCAGGTGAGAAGGACGGAGGTGGGCGCGACGACGAGGACCGGACGTTCCTCGCCGATCTCGGCGAGGTGCTGGACGAGGGCGAGCAGCTGCAGCGTCTTGCCGAGGCCCATGTCATCGGCGAGGATGCCCCCGAGCCGGTGCGACCACAGGAAGGCCAGCCAATCGAAGCCCGCCTTCTGATAGGGCCGGAGCACGGCATCGATCCCGGCCGGCTGAGCCGTCTCAGGCACCGATGCGACATCACGCAGTCCCTCCGCCAGCGCACGCCAGGCCACGGCGGGCTGCGCCTGATCGGCGAGGTCTTCGAACTCCTCCCAGAGCGCGATCTGATGGCGGCTGATCCGCGGGCCCGTCTCCCACTCCGCAAGCTCCGCCGCCTCGTCGAGGAGATCGCGCAGCCGCTGGAGTGCCGGGTGCGCCAGGGAGAAGTAGCTCCCGTCGACGAGCATGAGCTTGGTGCGTCGCATCGCCAGGGCGGTGAACAACGGCTGGAACGGGATGGTCTTTCCGTCGATCGTGACGAGCACCCCGAGGTCGAACCAGTCCGGCTGCGTCGTCTCCACCGTCGACACGGTGATCTCGGGAACGCCGGTCAGCTCACGATAGGAGCGCGAACGACCGGAGATCTCGACGCGGACACCGTCCGCCTCGAGCGCGGGCATCACCTCGGCGACGAACTCAGCGGTGTCGAGGTCGTTCAGGCTGCCGCTCACGCGGAAGCTCAGCGCGCTGTGCTGCGACCAGACGTTGGCGATGCCTTCGAGGATCTCGCGCTCGGCATCCGGATCGCGCACGGGCTCGCTCCCCGCGCCGACGGGGAATCGCCCGAATCCCTCGTACTCCCAGGCGAGCGCGTACTCGAGGCGATGGCCGCGCCCGAACCGGACGTCGAGGACGGCCACGGGGGCGACGACCGGAGGCAGCTCGAGCCCTTCCGCGAGGACGAGCCCGCCCTGCCGGACGAGCGCCGGGTACGCCTCGCGGATGAACGCCTCGCGCTCCGCCGCAGGTACGACGACGTCTTCGCCTTCGCCCATGAGGGTCATCATGATCGGCGAGATGTCGGCAGGCCCCAGCTGCAGGTGCACTCTGGCCCCGCGCACCTCCCACGCGTAGAGGCCGCTCTTCCCGATCGCACGGATGCGGGCGGAGTCCTGATGCTCACCGTCGATCGTGACGTCCGCCCCGATCTCCAGCTCGTCCGTGCCGGTGATCCGCACTGTGACGTCCGCTCTGTCGAACCGGACGAGGTCGGTGTGCTTCTGCGTCGCGACCAGAGGGATCCCCACCGCCGATGCCGCGTCCAGGAGGGGCCACAGCAGCTGCGAACCGACGTGGTCCAGAACGATCCAGTCCCCGGCGGTGCCGGACAGCATCGAATCCCTCGCGATGCCCAGGAAATCGGTGAACCAGCGCACCTGATCGGCGGCGAACCGCAGCGGTGAGCGACGGATCGTGTCCCACGTGGCGTCGCCCTGGATCCAGTTCCCGGTCGCATCGCTGCGCAGGAGCGGACGCACCGCCAGCAGCACCTGACCGGGATCACGCACGAGATCGCGAGGATGCGCGGACTCCGCCGGCTTCGGCGACCACTGATGCCGCCCTGTCGTCGCTCTGCGACGGAGCTCGATCCCGAGCGCGAGCGGCGTCGAGCCCGCTCCCTGTCCTGCGCGTGCGATGAGCGAGCGCCAGCGCGGGGTGGAGGTTGCGGCGCCCCCGAGCGCCGACGTACCAGGTGCAGCGGCGACCCTTGAGGAGCGGTTGCTGACGATCACCGCCGCGACGACGTGCTTGCAGGCCTCGCGAACCGGACAATCGCACGAACTCGATACGAGCGCGCCGTCCGGCCCGAAGACCACTCGGCAGCGATAGCTGTCGCGACCGGATCCGCGGACGACGGCATTCAGGGACGAACGTCCTGCATCCCAGGCGATGCTCGTGACCATGCCGATCCGTGCGTACTCGGCCCCGCGCTGATAACCGCCCGCATCGGTGAAGGCGCGCAGAGCGCGTTCGCTGACGGGGGGCGCGGTCATGTGGACCATCCTGCCGTCGGGGTCCGACACGCGTCCGTACTCAGTTCGCGCGCGCCACCCGTGCGAGGACGCCGTGCACGAAGGCGCCGGAGTCCTCCGTGGAGAACTCCTTCGCGAGCTCGACAGCCTCGTCGATGGCCACGGCCGTCGGGACGTTCTCGTTGAAGAGGATCTCCCAGACGCCGATCCGCAGCAGCGCGCGATCGACGGCGGGCATCCGCTCCAGCTTCCAGTCACGGCTGTGCGTCGTGATCTGCTCGTCGATCTCGCCACGATGATCCACGATGCCGTCGACGATCTCGCGGGCGTACATCCAGCTCGCCTCGCGGGCGGGCTCCGACGCCGCCCTCCCCGCCTCGGCGGCGAGGGTCACGGGAATGGCGTCTCCGCGGACGTCCGAGGAGAAGAGGATGTCGAGTGCGCGCTTGCGCGCCTTGGTCCTGGCGCTCACGCCTTACTTCTCGCGGCCGAGGTAGTCGCTGGTGCGGGTGTCGACCTTGACCTTCGTTCCCGCCTCGATGAACAGCGGGACCTGGATCTCGTAGCCGGTCTCGAGGGTCGCGGGCTTCGTGCCGGCCGACGAGCGGTCGCCCTGCAGGCCGGGCTCCGTGTAGGTGACCTCGAGGATGACGGACGGCGGGAGCTCGATGTACAGCGGGTTGCCGTTGTTCAGCGCGATGGTGACCTGCTGGTTCTCCAGCAGGAAGTTCTTCGCGTCGCCGACCGTGGGCGCGCCGACCGTGATCTGGTCGTAGTCCGTGGCGTCCATGAAGACGAAGCCGTCGCCGTCGGTGTACAGGTACGTGAAGTCGCGGCGGTCGACGTTCTCGATGTCGATCTTCGCGCCGGCGTTGTAGGTGCGGTCGACGACCTTGCCGGAGACGACGTTCTTGAGCTTCGTCCGCACGAAGGCGCCGCCCTTGCCCGGCTTGACGTGCTGGAATTCGATGACGCTCCAGAGCTGTCCGTCGATGCTGAGGACGACGCCGTTCTTGATGTCTGCGGTGGATGCCATGAGGAGCGTATTCCGTTTCGTTTCGAAGGTTCGAGGGGCCGCGCGCACGCAGCCGACAGTCGATTCTAAGGGATGAGGGCCGCCAGGCCGCGCACGGCGGTGGCGTACCCGGCCACGCCCTCCCCGATCACACGCACCGCGGCGACGTCGTGCAGGTAGGAGAAGTGCCGGAACTCTTCGCGGGCGTAGACGTCGGAGACGTGGATCTCGGCGAACGGCAACGCGACCCCCGTCAGTGCGTCGCGGAGGGCGACGGAGGTATGTGTGAGACCGCCAGGGTTGATCACGATTCCCGCGCACTCGTTGCGCGCCGCGTGGATCGCGTCGATGAGCACGCCCTCATGATTGGACTGCAGCGCCGTCAGCTCGAAACCCTCAGCGGCTGCCGCGTCCGTCGTGATCCGCACGACGTCCTCCAGCGTCTCCGTCCCGTACACCGCCGGCTCTCTGGTGCCGAGGAGGTTCAGGTTCGGTCCGTTCAAGAGGAGGATGCGGCGGGTCACGTTCGGCACTCTAGCAGCGGCTCAGGCCGAGACCTCAGCGAGGACGAGGACGCCGCGCTCGCCGGCGTCGCAGAAGCTTCCGAACGAGGAGAAGTAGGAATCCGGGTTCCCGCCACCGGGGAGCTGCTCGAGCTCGATGAGAGCGCCCGCACCGGACAGGACGGTCTCCTCGTCGACGACCGTTCCGTCCGCCAGGACCGCCGCTCCGCCCGCTTCGGGGTCGAGGCCGACATCGGACGGCCACACCACCCATGCGCCGTCCGCACTCCCCTGGCCCGACCAGGTGTGGCAGCCGTTGTCCAGCGTGACGATGCCGCCGGCCACGGGCACGGGCTCGACGCCCGCGTCCACGAACACCTCGGCCGCGTCGTGCGCATCGAGCTCGGGGAGGCCGAATCCGCCCTCATCGGCGCCCTGGCCGACGCATCCCGTCAGCAGGAGCATTCCGAGAACGCTCCAGGACACGAGAGTTCTCCGTCGATCGTCCATGCGGGCACCGTATCAGGCACCCACCTCCTGGTAGGCGGCGAACAGCAGGGACTCGTCCGGCGCCTGGAGCACCGTCGGCTTCGCGATGTCGTCCAGCACGATGAACCGCAGCATGCCGCCGCGGCTCTTCTTGTCGCGCTGCATCGTGGCCAGGAGCGTGTTCCAGGCCCCCGCCCGATAGCTCGTCGGCAGGCCGAGGGATTCAAGGATGCTTCGGTGGCGCTCCGCTGCGGCATCCGGGAGACGCCCGGCCAGGCGCGACAGCTCGGCGGCGAACAGCATGCCGACCGAGATCGCGGCGCCGTGTCGCCAGCGGTACCGCTCGGCGTGCTCGATGGCGTGCCCGAGCGTGTGACCGTAGTTGAGGATCTCGCGCTGGCCCGCCTCGCGGAAGTCCTCCGAGACCACACGCGCCTTCATGTCGACGGCGAGCTCGACGGCACGGCGGAACTCCGCGGTCGTGGTGTCGACGGCGCGCTGCGGGTCGGCCTCGATGATGTCGAGGATCTCCGGCGCCCAGATGAAGCCGGCCTTGACGACCTCCGCGAAACCTGCGGTCGCCTCGTGCGCGCTGAGGCTGCCGAGTTCGTCGAGGTCGCCGATGACCGCGCGAGGAGCCCAGAAGGCTCCGACGAGGTTCTTGCCCTCCGCCGTGTTCACGCCGGTCTTGCCGCCGACGGAAGCGTCCACGAGCCCGAGGACCGTCGTCGGCACCTGCACGACCTGGACGCCGCGCAGCCAGGTCGCCGCCACGAAGCCGGCGACATCGGTCACGGCGCCCCCGCCGTAACCCACGACGGCGTCCGTGCGGGTGAAGTCCGCCTGGCCCATGATCTGCCAGCAGAACGCGGCGACCTCGATGCGCTTGCCCTGCTCGGCATCCGGGATCTCGGCGAGCAGCACCTCACGCGGCCCCTCGGAGGCGTCGGAGAGGAGGCGGTCGCGCAGTTCGGCGGCCCTGGCTGCGAGCGTGGGCGGATGGACCACGAGAACCTTGCGGACGGCAGGGTCCAGCGCCCGCGAGACCTCGTCGAGGATGCCCCGTCCCACCTGGATGTCGTAGGCGTCCTGCCCTGTGACGCTGATCGTGGTCGTGCTCATGGCATCCCTCTCCGCCAGTCGGCGATCTCCTGTGCGATTCTGCTCATCGGACGTCGCGACGTGTCGAACACGGCGGTCGCGACCTCCTCGTACCAGCCGCGGCGCTCCTCGAAGATCCTCGCCCAGCGCAGGAGGGGATCCTCGTCGTCGGAGTTGAGCAGCGGCCGAGCGGCTCCCTTGATTCGTTCGGCGACCGCATCCTCGCTGACCGTGAGGAAGACGACGGGATGCTCGCGGAGCAGCTCCCGCGTCTGAGCCGTCACGACCGCGCCGCCTCCGAGGGACACGACGCCGCCCTCGGCGATCGCCGAAGCCACCGCCGCCCGTTCCAGCTCGCGGAAGCGGGCTTCGCCATGCGCGTCGAAGATCGCGGCGATCGCACCGTGCTCGGCGACGATCCTGCGGTCCGTGTCGATGAAGGGCACGTCCAGCAGCTTGGCGACCCGCCGCCCGATGCTCGTCTTGCCCGCGCCCATCGGTCCGACGAGCACGAGCGTACGGGGGCGCCCGTCAGACATCGCTGACGGCGAGTCCTGCCTCCGATGCGGCGGAGGTGCGCAGTTCGGCAGGGATGGCGGCGAGATAGCCCTCGAGGTTGCGTCGGGTCTCCCCCACGCTGTCTCCGCCGAACTTCTCCAGGACCGCACCGGCGATCTCGATGGCTACCATCGCCTCGGCGACGACACCGGCCGCAGGCACGGCGCAGACATCCGAACGCTGGTGATGCGCAGTGGCCGTCTCACCGGTGGCGATGTCGATCGTGCGCAGCGAGTGCGGAACGGTCGCGATCGGCTTCATCCCCGCGCGCACGCGCAGCACGGTACCGGTGGACATGCCGCCCTCGGTGCCGCCGGCCCGATCGGATGCCCTGGTGATCCCCGCCTCGGCGGCGAAGAGCTCGTCGTGGGCGGCGGAGCCGCGGCGTCGTGTGGTCTCGAACCCGTCGCCGACCTCGACGCCCTTGATCGCCTGGATGCTCATCAGCGCCTGCGCGAGTCGCGCGTCCAGGCGGCGATCCCACTGCACGTGGGACCCGAGCCCGGGGGGCAGACCGTAAGCGAGCACCTCGACGATCCCGCCCAGCGTGTCGCCGTCCTTCTTCGCATCGTCGACCTCGGCCACCATGCGCGCAGAGGTCTCCGCGTCGAAGCACCGAAGCGGATCGGCGTCCAGCGCGTCCACGTCGTCCGGCGTCGGAAGCGCAGAGTCATCCGGCACCTGCACGGGGCCGATGGAGAGCGTGTGGCTGACGAGGCGGATGCCGAGCTCCCCGAGGAAGGCCCTGGCGACGGCGCCGAGCGCGACGCGCGCCGCCGTCTCGCGCGCGCTCGCACGCTCGAGGATCGGCCGAGCCTCGTCGAAGTCGTACTTCTGCATGCCGACGAGGTCGGCGTGACCCGGCCGCGGACGGGTGAGCGCCGCGCCGCGCCCGCGGGACTTCTCGGTGAGCTCGACGGGCTCGGGGCTCATCACCTCGGTCCACTTCGGCCATTCGGTGTTGCCGATGCGCAGCGCGATCGGGCTTCCGAGCGTCTTGCCGTGCCGGATGCCGGAGGAGAGCGTGAGCTCATCCTGCTCGAACTTCATGCGCGATCCTCGGCCGTAGCCGAGCTTGCGGCGCAGCAGATCGGCCTGGATCTGCGCGGGCGAGATGGGGACGCCGGAAGGCAGGCCCTCCATGATGGCGATGAGTTCGGGGCCGTGCGATTCGCCGGCCGTGAGCACGCGGAGCATTGCTCCAGTCTCCCATGATCGGAGGGCGTGTGACGTCAGGCGTCGAGTGCGGCACGCATCGCCGCCAGCACCTCGTCCTCTCGATCCAGCACGGCGAGCGGATCTCCGCCGACGAACACGCGGATCTGACGGATCGCCTGGTGCAGCAGCATCCCGAGCCCTGAGACGACCGGAGCAGTCGTCCACGCACCCGCGAGGGCAGAGGGCCATGGCGCATACGCCGCGTCGAAGAGCGCGCCGCCCGCTGCGGCGAAGGCCGCCGACTGCGCACCGTCGAGCACGGTGCCGCTGGGCAGGGTGGCGACGGTGAGATCCACCGGTTCGGCCGGAGCATCGAACGGATGCACCTCGACGGGGATGCCAAGCCGCTCCCCCAACCACTGCAGCGCCGCTGCGCGCTCAGGTCGTCGGGCTCTGGCATCCGCGTGCTCGACACCGAGCTCCCGTGCAGCGACCAGCGCCGACGCCGCCGTGGCTCCCACCCCGAGCAATCGGAGCGTCGACGCCCCGGTGATGGCGGCGTCGCGGAGCGCGTCCAGGATCCCTCCCACATCGGTGTTGAAGCCGACCGGCTCATCGCCGAGCAGCAGGGTGTTCACCGCTCCGGTGAGCTCTGCGTGGGCGTCCCGGCGGACGGAGGCGCGGAACGCGACCTCCTTCAGCGGCATCGTCAGCGACAGCCCTCGCCATGACGCGTCCAGCGAGTCGAGGGCGGCACCGAAGCCGTCCGCGTCGACGCGTCGTCGGTCGTACTCCCAATCCAGCCCGAGGACACGGTACGCGGCCGCATGCAGCGCGGGCGACTTCGAATGCGCGATCGGGTCGCCCCAGACCGCGAGGCGGTGCGGTGTCACCGCGTCAGCATCCGTCCGGATTGTCGCGGCACCACTGCCGCCACTGCTCGACGCCGCGAAGATGCTCCTCATAGGTGACCGAGAAGATCGTCTCGCCGCTCTGCGGGTTCACCGTGACGAAGTAGAACCAGGGCCCGTCCACCGGATGCATAGCCGCATCGATCGCGGCATCACTCGGGTTCGCGATCGGACCGACCGGGAGGCCCTCGTGCACGTAGGTGTTCCAGGGATTGTCGTCGTACTGGGCCTCTTCGCTCGTCGACACGGACCCCGCGTGCAGCTCGCCGTAGCCGTACTGCGCGGTCGAGTCCATCTGGAGCTTCATGCCGTCATCGAGACGGTTCTGGATCACCCTGGACACCTTGGCGAAATCGTCGAGGCGCCCCTCGCGCTGGATGATCGAGGCGATCGTGAGGACCCGCTGCGCGTCCTCATCCGGCACACCCGCGGTGGCGAGCGATTCCCTGGTGCGGTCGACCATCCTGGCGATCACATCCGTGGCCGTCGCACCGGGATCGAAGGTGTACATCGCCGGGAAGATCCACCCCTCGAGGCTGTCGGCGGCCACGCCGTATGCGGAGGGGTCGGCGACGGCGGCCTCGAGATCCGCCAGCGGGAGGCCGAGGGACTCCGCGATCGTGGGCAGCGACGAAGCGATGGTGCCGCCCTCGCGGATGCTCACGGTGTTCTCGAGGCGGTTCTCCGGATTCTCCAGTGCTTCGAGCGCCGCTGCGGCGGTCATCCGCTGCTGGAGCTGGTAGACGCCGGGCTGGAAGTTCGGGTTCAGCCCCTCGTCGATGAGCATGTCGTAGAAGACGTCCTCGGTCTTCGTCACACCGGCCTCGAACAGGGCAGCCGAGATCGGGCGCCCCGTGTCGCCGCTGACGATGGTGACCTGCGCCTCGCCGGTCGCCTCGCCTGCCTCGTAGTCCTTCGGCTCGCCCCAGCCCATGATCTCGTTGATCCTGTCACCATAGGTGTTCATCACCCAGACGCCTCCGGCCGCGATGCCACCGAGGACGACGAGAACGACGATGAGTGCGACGAGGCATCCCTTGCGACGCTTACGACGCTCAGCGGGCCGCTCGTCCTCCTCATCCGGCGCGAAGAGATCATCGAGCGATCCACCGGACGGCGCCGGCGTCTCTGCCGGCAGAGACGCGGCGACGGGCTGCGCGGCGGTGACGGGCTGCGGAGTGTCGGCAGGATGCGGCACGGATGACTCCGCGGGCTCTGCCGCCCCGGCATCCGCACCGCGTTGCGCCGCCTCGCGCGCTGCACGCCGCGAGCCGGGCGCTGCGGGCGTCTGATCCACCGTCGGATGCTCGGTCGACGGGTCCGGCAGATTGTCGAACAGGTCTCCCTGTGCCATGTCAGCTGGTCTCCTCATCGAGATCGACGGCGGCTCCGGCGGGGATTCCGGTGCTCTTCTCCATGTCGATCGCCTGCTGCAGCAGCACGACCGCCGCAACCTGATCCACAATGCTACGAGAGTTCTTCTGGGATCGTCCGGAAGCACGAAGGGCGCTGTGCGCACTGACCGTGCTCAGCCGCTCATCGATGAGGCGCACCGCGACGCCGCTCCGGCGCCCGAGATCCCTGGCGAAGACCCGCGCGTCCCTCGTGGACTCGGTGTCCTCGCCGCGCATGTTGACGGGGAGTCCGACGACGAATTCGATCGGCTCGTACTCCGCTGCGAGCTCGGCAAGTCGCTGCAGGGTCGTCTCCGAGCGCGGCACGGTCTCGACGGGTACGGCGAGCAGGCCGTCGGGGTCACAGCGCGCGACCCCGACCCTGGCCTTGCCGACATCGATCCCGAGACGGATGCCGCGCCGGAAGCCGGTCACGCGTTCCGCAGCGCCGCGACGATGCCGTCCAGCGCGGCGGGCAGCGCTGACGCATCGGCGCCACCGCCCTGCGCGACGTCGTCGCGTCCGCCGCCTCCGCCGCCGAGCACACCTGCGGCGCCCTTGGCGAGGAGGCCCGCCTTGGCCCCGGCGGCGCGCGCCGCGTCGTTCGTCGCGACGACGACGATCGGGCGACCGGCGACGATGCCGCCGATCGCGATGACCGCGGCGTCGGAGCCGAGCCTGTCGCGCACACTGAGCGCGATGCCGCGGATGTCGTCCGCAGAGCCGACCTCGCCGAGCGACTGCGCGCTGACGCGGAACGCGCCCACCTGCTCCGCCGCCTCCGCGATGGCCGGGACGCGTCCTTCGCGCTCCTTGGCCTCGAACTGAGCGATCCGCTTCTCGGCGGCCTTGAGGTTCGACGCGAGCTCCGCGATGCGGTCCTGGAGCTGGTCCCGGGGGGTCTTCAGGTTCGTGACGAGCTGCGAGACGAGTGCGCGCTCGGCCGCCAGCTCGCGGAAGGCGTCCTGTCCGACCAGCGCCTCGATCCGTCGGTTCGAGGCGCCGACCGACGACTCGCCGGTGATGCTCACCAGACCGATCTCGGAGCTCGACGAGACGTGCGTGCCGCCGCACAGCTCCCGCGACCACGGGCCGCCGATGTCGACCATGCGCACGACGTCGCCGTACTTCTCGCCGAACAGCGCCATGGCGCCGGCCTCCTTGGCCTCATCGAGGGTGACGATGCGCGTCGTCACCTCGAGCGCGTCGTTGACCGCGCGGTTCGCGATCTCCTCGATCTCGGTGCGGGTCTCTGCGGAGAGCGCCTGCGACCAGGCGAAGTCGAAGCGCAGGTAGCCGGCACGGTTGAGCGAGCCCGCCTGCGTCGCGCCCTTGCCGAGCGTGTCACGCAGCGCGGCGTGCACGAGGTGCGTCGCGGAGTGCGCCTGCTGGGCGGCTCGGCGATTGGCAGCGTCCACCACGGTGCGCGCGGCGTCGCCCACCGCGACGGTGCCGGTCGAGACCTCGACGGTGTGACTGATCAGGCCGGGGACGGGTCGCTGCACGTCCAGCACGTCGAGCGAGAACCCGGAGCCGACGATCGAGCCCTTGTCGGCGACCTGACCGCCGGACTCGGCGTACAGGGAGGTCTCGGCGAGGACGATCTCGGCGACCTGGCCCTCTGTCGCGCTCTGCGCCGGGTGGCCGTCGACGAGGATGCCGAGCACCCTCGACTCCGTCTCGAGCTCGCTGTACCCGTCGAAACCGGTCTCGCCGAGCGCACGGAGGTCGCGGTAGACGGACACATCCGCGAGCTGACGGCGACGGTTCTTGGCATCCGCCTTGGCGCGTGCCTTCTGCGCGCGCATCAGCTCGTCGAAAGCGCCGCGGTCGACGGAGAGGCCGGCCTCCTCGGCGACTTCGAGTGTGAGGTCGATCGGGAACCCGTAGGTGTCGTGCAGGAGGAACGCCTGATTACCGGCGAGCGTGGAGCCGCCGGTGCTCTTCGTCTCGCTGAGGGCGAGGTCGAGGATCGTCGAGCCCTGGGCCAGCGTGCGCAGGAAGGTCTCCTCCTCGGCGACCGCCGCGCCCGAGAGGGTGTCCCAGTCGGCCTCGAGGATCGGGTACGCGCTCTTCATGGCGTCCTTGGACGCGGTGAACAGCTCGGGGAAGGTGGGCGCGTCGACGCCGAGCAGGCGCATGGCGCGCACCGTGCGGCGCATGAGGCGACGCAGGATGTAGCCGCGGCCCTCGTTGGACGGGCGCACGCCGTCAGAGAGCAGCATGAGCGAGGAGCGGACGTGATCGGCGATGACGCGGAAGCGCACGTCGTCCTCGTGGACCTTGCCGTAGGTCCGCCCGGAGATCTGCTCCGCGCGGTCGAGGACAGGGCGGACCTGATCCGTCTCGTACATGTTGTCGACGCCCTGCTTGAACATCGCGACGCGCTCGAGACCCATGCCGGTGTCGATGTTCTTCTTCGGCAGCGGGCCCGCGATGTCGAAGTCGACCTTGGAGCGGACCTCGCTGAGCAGCTCCTGCATGAAGACGAGGTTCCAGATCTCGGTGAACCGGTTGTCGTCGACGATAGGACCGCCGTCACGGCCGTAGGCGGGCCCGCGGTCGATGTAGATCTCCGAGCAGGGGCCGGCAGGACCGGGCTGGCCGGTGTGCCAGTAGTTGTCCTCCTTGCCCATGCGCTGGATGCGCTCGGCGGGGAGCCCGGCGATCTTCTGCCAGAGGCGAGCCGCTTCGTCGTCGGTCTCGTAGACCGTGACCCAGATGTCCTTCTCCGCGAAACCAAGCCCGCCGTCCGCCTCGGTACGCGTCAGCAGGTCCCAGGCGTAGCTGATCGCTCCCTCTTTGAAGTAGTCGCCGAACGACCAGTTGCCCAGCATCTGGAAGAACGTGCCGTGGCGTGCGGTCTTGCCGACCTCTTCGATGTCGTTGGTGCGGATGCACTTCTGAAGGTCCGCCGCACGGGGGTACGGCGCAGGGACGACGCCCGTGAGGTAGGGGACGAACGGGACCATTCCCGCGATCGTGAACATCACGGTCGGGTTGTCGCTCACCAGGGATGCCGATGGCACGATGGTGTGGCCGTTGTTCTCGAAGAAGTTCAGATAGCGCTGCGCGATGTCCGCAGTTTTCATAGGGGTACGGCTGTCCTCGTGTGAAGGGGAAGGCTCCGCGGGCACGGAACCGGGAGGTCGGTCAGTTCTCGTCGGCCAGGCGCGCTTCCTGCGCGCGGTAGGCCTCGCCGAGGATCGCGGTGAAGCCGCTGATGCGGGCATCCACCTCGGCGAGCAGGTCGTGGCCGCGGGGGTCCTTGTTCATGAAGTGCGCGGCGACGAATCCACCGATCACGCCGATCAGGAACCACAGCAGTTTCTTCATGTCGATGTCCTCGCCCTCGGGCCGCGCAGACGCGGTTCTTCCATCGTATGCGGAATCGCACCCGGATACGACGAGAGGCGCCGGGATGACCCGGCGCCTCTCGCCATGACCTGAACAGGTCCGCAGAGCTCGGAAGCGTCAGCGAGCCGCGTAGTACTCGACGACGAGCTGCACTTCACAGGTCACGGGGACCTCGGCGCGCTTCGGGCGACGGACCAGACGGGCCTGCAGCTTGTCGAGCTCGACCTCGAGGTAGCCGGGAACCGGGGGAAGCACCTCGGCGTGGCCACCGGCCGCTGCCACCTGGAAGGGCTCGGTGCCCTCGCTCTTGGGCTTGACGTGGATGAGCTGGCCCGGCTTCACGCGGAAGGACGGACGGTCGACGAGCTGGCCGTCGACGAGGATGTGACGGTGCACGACGAGCTGGCGGGCCTGCGCCGTGGTGCGGGCGAAGCCGGCACGGAGCACGAGGGCGTCGAGACGCATCTCGAGGAGCTCGACGAGGTTCTCACCGGTCAGGCCATCGCGGCGACGGGCCTCGTTGAAGGTGTTGCGCATCTGCTTCTCGCGGATGCCGTACTGCTCACGCAGACGCTGCTTCTCGCGCAGACGGACGGCGTAGTCGCTGTCGGCCTTGCGCTTGGTGCGGCCGTGCTCGCCGGGAGCATACGGGCGCTTCTCGAGGTAGCGGGCGGCCTTCGGCGTCAGCGGAATGCCGAGCGCACGGGACAGACGGACCTTGCGGCGGTCCTGGGACTTCGTGACCACGAAGTTCTTCCTTTCCATGACGTGGACGTGCCTTTCACGTCGCACGGGCGTATCTCCGTCGCTCTGCCTCGATGTGCACGCCGGGGCACGGTTCGAGGTGGGGATGAGCGAGGGGATGCCCGAAAACACGGTTTCGAGCCGCTCAAGTCTAACAGACGCCCGATCAGGCGACGCCTTCCGGGCCTCGGCGATCCGTTCAGCGTCCGCCGAGGATACGGCGGATCCGCTCGAGCCTGGCCGAGACGTCGCGCTCCGCACCCAGTTCCTTCGGGTTGTAGTACCGACGCCCCTGGAGCTCGTCAGGCAGGTACTGCTGGGGCACGATGCCGTGCTCGTTGTCGTGCGGGTACCGATATCCCTTGCCGTGCCCGAGACGCTTCGCTCCCGGATAGTGCGCGTCCCGGAGGTGCACCGGCACGCGTCCGAATCCGCCGGCCCTGATGTCGGCGATGGCCGCGTCGATTCCGGCATATGCGGCGTTGGACTTCGCGGTGGTGGCGAGATAGACGGTCGCCTCGGCGAGCGGGATACGCCCCTCCGGCATCCCGATGAACGCGACGGCGTCCGCCGCGGCCGTCGCGATCACGAGCCCCTGCGGGTCGGCGAGACCGATGTCCTCCGCCGCCGAGATGACCAGACGCCTGGCGATGAAGCGCGGGTCCTCCCCCGCCTCGATCATCCGCGCCAGGTAATGCAGCGCCGCATCCGGATCGGATCCGCGGATCGATTTGATGAAGGCGCTGATCACGTCGTAGTGCTCATCGCCCTGTCTGTCGTAGCGGAGCAGGGCCCTGTCGACGGCCTGGGCGACGTCGTCATCGGTGATCACGGGGACCTGGGCGTCGTCGTCATCGGTGGCGTCCTCGACGCCGGACAGCGCGACCGCCGCCGCCGCCTCGAGGCCGGTGAGCGCCCTTCGCGCATCGCCGGAAGCGAGCCTGATCAGTGCAGAGCGCGCCGAGTCGTCCAGGCTCACCGATGCGGAGAGGCCACGCGCATCGACGACGGCACGGTCGACGAGCTCGCCGATGTCGTCGTCGGTGAGCGGCTGCAGTGTGAGCAGCAGCGATCGCGACAGCAGCGGCGAGATCACCGAGAAGGACGGGTTCTCCGTCGTGGCGGCGATGAGGATGACCCAGCCGTTCTCCACACCGGGCAGCAGAGCGTCCTGCTGCGCCTTGGTGAAGCGGTGGATCTCGTCGAGGAAGAGGATTGTGGTCTGCCCGTACAGATCGCGCTGGGTCACGGCCTCCTGCATGACCTCCCTGACGTCCTTCACACCGGCCGTGATGGCGGAGAGCTCGACGAAACGCCGGCCGGAGGAGCGGGCGATCGCCTGGGCGAGCGTGGTCTTGCCCGTACCGGGCGGACCCCACAGGATGATCGACACCGCGCCGGGTGACGCAGCCGCTGGGTCCGCGAGGGCGAGGATGGGCGAACCGGCGCGCAGCAGATGGCGCTGCCCGGCGACCTCGTCGAGCGACACCGGGCGCATCCGGACGGCCAGCGGCGTCTGGCCGGACATGAGCGGGGCCGGTGAAGTCATGAGACCAGGCTAATGCGCGCCGTGGACACCCGGTCGATGACGGTCGGGAAGCCTCACGACGGTAGGCTCGCAGATGCTGTTCCGCACACGGAGAAGGGTTGACGATGGCCGGACGTGGTACCCCCAGCGCCAAGCGCGCACGCTCGGAGGCAGAGCGCGCCCGCGTCTACGCCGCACGCACCGCCTGGCATGAGGGGCGGATCCGTCGGCGCGTCAGGGACAACGTCCTCGTCGGCGTCGTCGGAGGACTGCTCGTCGTCGGCGCGATCGGCAGCCAGTTCGTGCACGCCCAGGTGACCGCGCCAGAGCCGACAGAGACGACCACGCCCTCGCCGACCGCTCCGGTCGTCGAGACCCCTGCCTCGACCCCCGAGCCCAGCGTCGTCCCCACCGAGACCCCCGCAGGCTGAGTTCTCACAGCGGCTCCGCGCCCATGTGCGCGATTCGCACCAGAGACGTAACCTCGCGGGTCTCCCGCTGAAACGCCTCTCCTCCACGCTGGACGAAGATGAGCCAGAACGGCTCCCGTCCCCCGCTGGAGGTTCCGTGTCCTACGTCAAGCCAGCCGTTCTCGTCACCCGCATGGTCGACGCCGGCGCATACAAGATGCAGTTGTCCACCAGGGACACCCTGGTCCGCTCGTTCATGGGCGCGGCGCTGCTCACGATCGCCGCCGCGTTCGCCGTGACCGTGTCCACCCAGACAGGGCAGCCGCTGCTCGGCGCCGTCCTGTTCCCCGTCGGCTTCGTCATGCTCTATCTGCTGGGCTACGACCTGTTGACCGGCGTCTTCACACTCGGCCCTCTCGCGGTGCTCGATCGCCGGCCCGGAGCGACCTTCGGCGCCCTCATGCGCAACTGGGGGCTGGTCTTCCTCGGCAACTTCGGTGGAGCGTTCCTCGTCGCCGTCCTGATGGCCATCTACTTCACATACGGCTTCTCGACCGAGCCCAGCGCGGTCGGCCAGGCGATCGGGGAGATCGGACACGGTCGCACCGTCGGCTACGCGGATCACGGGGCGGCGGGCATGCTCACCCTGTTCATCCGCGGCGTGCTCTGCAACTGGATGGTCTCCACGGGCGTCGTGCTCGCCATGATCTCCGACTCGACGATCGGCAAGATCGTCGCGATGTGGCTCCCGATCATGCTCTTCTTCTACATGGGCTTCGAGCACTCGATCGTCAACATGTTCCTGTTCCCCTCCGGGCTGCTGCTCGGCGCGGACTTCACCATCTGGGACTATCTGATCTGGAACGAGATCCCCACGGTGATCGGCAACCTCGTCGGCGGTCTGCTCTTCGTCGGCCTGCCGCTATACCTCACCCACGGACGCACCAAGCAGCGCGCCCTGAAGTCGTCGCGTCGTCGCACCACCTCGATCAGCGCGGTCGCCACGCCTGCAGCGGCGACGTCCGTCGACGAGGTCCCGGTCGAGAGCGAGCCGGAGACGGTCGGGGCGCGCTGAGCGCGACGACCGGAAAGAGGGGCGGTGCCGGATATCCGGCACCGCCCCTCTTGCGTGAACGAGGTCAGGCGGCGGCGAAGCGCTCGACGACCACCTGGGCGATCCTGGGATCGGCGCCGAGCGGCTCGGAGACGACATCGGCGCCGCTGGCCCTGACCCGACCGGCGAAGAACCCGGGAGCCAGCACATGGCTGGCCGCGATCACACGACCGGAACCGCCGTTCTTCGCCGCGCGCACCGCCGCATCGATGCGAGGCTCCGCCGCGGAGGCGTATCCGATGGTGATGGGGGCGGGGATGATCCTGCCGAGGTGGCGAGCCGCCTCGGCGACGTCGGCGACGGCATCCGGATTGCTCGATCCTGCCGCGGCGAGGACGACGCGATCGTCCTCGCGCCACGTGCCGCCGACCGCGGCCCGAAGACGGGTGGCGAGGACCTGCGCGATGAGCGGATGCGTGCCCAGCGGAGCGGCCTGCACCGCGTTCGCATATCGGGAGACCGCCTCGGCGATGTCCACCGCCGTGTGGAAGCCGACAGACAGGAGCAGGGGTACGACGACGACGTCGTCGAGGGCCGCCTCCTCCTCCAGGACGGAATCGATGTCCGGCTGCTGCACATCGACGAAGGCCTGGACGACCTTCGTCTCCGGGAGCAGCGAGCGCACGAGATCGACCAGGTCGGCGATGGCCTGTCGCCCCTCGAGGGAGTCCGTTCCGTGCGAGCAGGCGATCAACGTGGTCATGAGCTCTCCTCCACCGCGAGTCGGTACCCGCGCTTGATCACGGTCTGGACGACCGATGGACAACCAAGGGCCTCCCGGAGCCGGCCGACGGCCACTTCCACCGCGTGGGCGTTCTCCCCGCCGCGCGGCAGGGCACGGCCGAGCTCATCGCGCGCGAGCACACGGCCCTGCGCATCGAACAGCGCGCCGAGCACACCGGCCGAAGCCCGGGACAGCGGGATGAACGAGCCGTCGAGCAGGGCTCCCCCGCTGCGCACCTCGAGGTCTCCGGCCGGCGTCCGCAACCGCGGGGCGCTGCCGCCGCCGAAGTGGTCGATGACGCACCGGGCGAGGGATCCGAGACGTCCGCGCGCTGCGAGCGTGACGGTGAGCCCTGCGGCGTCGAGCGGAGCAGCCGTGACCGGACCGACGGCGGCGAGCAGCAGCCGGCCGTTCGCGGCCCTGGCGCGCACGGCGTCGAGCATGCCGGCACGCTGCGCGGTGGCGATCCACTCCGCCGCGCCTGGCGCAGAGGTGAACAGCACCGCGTCGACCTCGCCTGAGCCCGCCTGCACGGTGGAGCGATGCACGAGCTGCGGATCAGGCGGAGGCCCCCAGCGGTACACGGTGATGCTCACCACATCCGCCCCGCCCGCGGTCATGAGCTCGTCCAGGCCATCCGCTCCTGCACCGTGATGCTGGACCGCGACACGCTTGCCCGCGACCCCGATCCCGGTCAGGTACTCCCCCACCTCGGCAGCCGTCTCCGACTCCGCGACCCAGTCCGCCGTGAATCCCGCCTGCTGGATCGCTCCGTGCGCCTTCGGCCCGCGCGCCACGAAGAGGGTCTGCGCGAAGGCATCCGCGAGCTCCTCGGCGAGGCCGTTCTCGTGAGCGGCATCCATCCATCCCCGGAAGCCGACACCGGTGGTGACGATCACCACGTCCGGCGGCTGCGCGATGAGTTCCTCTGTACGTGCGAGCAACTGGGCGTCATCGGCGTTCGGCACGATGCTCAGCGCGGGTGCCCGATACGCGGCGCCGCCTCTGCGCTCCAAGGCGCTCGCCAGGTCCGCGGCGCGCCGGTCGGCCGCGATCACGATCGTGCAACCGATCAGTGCGGCATCCAGCTGTCGCGGTGCCGTCACGCCAGGGCGGCCCTGCCCGTGACCCCGGTCGGAAGGAGGAGGTCAGCCCTCGTGACATCGCCGATGACGATGACGGCCGGGTTGCGCAGCCCGATCGCGGCCGCGTCGGCGACGGCGCTCCCCAGTGTCGTGCGCGTCGTCCGCTGCTGTGCCGTGTGTCCGCTCTCCACGAACGCCATCGGCCGATCATCGCGGATGCCGTGACGACGCGCTTCCGCGACGAGGCGCGCGAGGGCTGCGACGCCCATGAGGACGACGGTGGTGACGGCGGGATCGGCCATGGCTTCGAGCGTAGCGGTGCCGATGCCCCCCTGCCCGTTCACGACGTGGAAAGCCGAGGCCGTGCCGCGGTGCGTGACCGGGATTCCCGCTGCCTGCGGCACCGCGACCGCACTGGACGGCCCGGGGGTCACGTCCACGGCGATGCCCGCCGCATGGCAGGCCATCAGCTCCTCACCGCCCCGGCCGAACACGAAGGGGTCCCCGCCCTTCAGACGGACGACGCGTCGTCCGCGCAGCGCATGCTCGACGATGAGCCGGTTGATCTCCTCCTGAGGCACAGGGTGATGCCCTGGCTGCTTGCCCACGTCGATGACCTCGACATCGGGGCCGAGACCCTGCACGACCTCATCAGCGGGACCGAGACGATCGGTGACGATGACGTCTGCCTCGGCGATGAGCCGCCGGGCCCTGACGGTCATCAGATCCGCGGGTCCTGGCCCGCCGCCGACCAGATCGACTCGTCCGATTCCGGAAGCCCTGCGTCGGCGCATCGGCAGGCTGCCGGTCGCGATGAGGTCCCCGATCGCATCGCGGATCGCGACGGAGCGGCGCGGGTCAGCACCGACGCTGCTCGTCACGGCGACCGTGACGTCTCCGGTCTCGAGCTGCGCCGTGAACCGTGCCGTGCCATGAGCGCCGTCTCCGGCGTTGATGCACAGGATCCGTCGGCGCTCGCAGTGCGCGGCGACGGCGAGGTCGGTCTTCGTGCTCCCCGTCGCCGTGTGGACCACCCAGGCTCCGCCGATGTCGGATGCCCTGAACCGCCGCGGCGTCCACGGGATCCCATGCCGTTCGACGAGCGCAACGGTTGCGGCATCCAGCTCCGGCGCGACGACGCGCGGCGTCGCCCCCTCGGCGAGGAACCGGCCCAGCCGCTTGGCCGTGACCACACCGCCGCCGACGAGCAGGACGTCACGTCCGGTCAGGGAGACTCCGAGCATCACCGTCATCGCAGTTCCTCCTGCTTCAGCAGGACGTCGCCGTCCTGCACCTGCACCGTCCACACCCGAAGAGCGAGCGGTTCCTTGCCCTGGGCATCGAGGCAGGCCCCGGTGCGCAGATCGAACACCTGCTTGTGCATCGGCGAGGCCACTGTCGGCGTGTCGCCGCGGGTGCCGACGATCCCCCTGGACATCACATTGGCCCCGCTGTACGGGTCGAGATTCGACACGGCATGCACCGTGCCGTCGGCGAGCAGGAAGAGCGCGATCTGCGTCGTGCCGAACAGAGCGGCCCTCCCTCGCTCGACCTCGAGATCGGCGAGGGAACAGACGCGCACCAGCGCCGTCCGGTCTGTCGCGATGGTCATCGCCGCACCTCCAGACGCGATCCGGCGATGAGAACGGCTCCCTGCTCGCGCTCCTGCGCCGTGGCCGGGCGCTTCTGCCCCCGTTCCGGCACATAGGCCAGCGAGGGATCCGGCGTGTCCGCCGCGTTGACGAACGACTCGAAGCGGCGCAGCTTCTCCGGATCGCGCAACGTCGCCGCCCATTCGTCCTCGTAGCGCTCCACATGCAGCGCCATGGCCGCATCGAGGTCCGCGCAGATGCCGAGGCTGTCGTCGAAGATGACCTCCCTGAGGCCGTCGATGCCGCCCTCGAGCTCCTCGCACCAGGTCGCCGTCCGCTGCAGACGGTCGGCCGTGCGGATGTAGTACATGAAGAACCGGTCGATCGCGGCGATCAGCCCCGCGTCGTCGAGGTCCGAGGCGAGCAGCTGGGCGTGTCTCGGCGAGAACCCGCCGTTGCCGCCCACGTACATGTTCCAGCCGTTCTCGGTCGCGATGACGCCGACGTCCTTGCCGCGGGCCTCCGCGCACTCCCTGGCGCAGCCGGACACACCGAGCTTGAGCTTGTGGGGCGCCCGCAGGCCTCGGTAGCGCAGTTCCAGCGTCACTGCCATACCGACGGCGTCCAGCACACCGTAGCGGCACCAGGTCGATCCGACGCAGGACTTCACCGTGCGGAGGGACTTGCCGTACGCCTGGCCGGACTCGAAGCCCGCGTCCACGAGACGCTGCCAGATCAGCGGCAGCTGCTCGAGCCGCGCACCGAACATGTCGATCCGCTGCCCGCCGGTGATCTTCGTGTAGAGGCCGTACTCGTCGGCGATGCGGCCGATCGCGATGAGGCCGGCCGGGGTGACCTCGCCGCCGGGCATCCTCGGCACGACCGAGTAGGTGCCGTCCTTCTGCATGTTGGCCATCACGTGGTCGTTGGTGTCCTGCAGCGCTGCGTTCTCGCCCTCCAGCACGTGGTCGCCGACGAGCACCGCGAGGATGCTGGCGAGCACCGGCTTGCACACGTCGCAGCCGCGCCCGCGTCCGAAGCGGGCGATAACGGCGCTGAACGTGGCGAGGCCCGACACGCGCACGGCGTCGAACAGCTGCCTGCGCGACAGATCGAAGTGCTCGCAGAGCGCGTTGGAGGCCGACTGGCCCGTCTTCGCGAGTTCCTGACCGACGATCTTCTTCACCGTGAAGATGCACGAACCGCAGGTCGCCCCCGCCTTCGTGCACGCCTTCACCGCTCCGGCATCCGCGCAGCCCTCGTCGTGGACGGCACCGCGGATGCGGCCGGCCGTCACGTTCGAGCAGGAGCACACCACGGCCTCGTCCGGCAGCTCTCCGGCCGGCGCCTCGACGCCGCCCTCGGGCATGAGGTAGGCCGCAGGATCCGCGCCGAGAGGTGCGCCGACGAGCGGTCGCAGCGATCCGTACGCGGACGCGTCGCCGACGAGGATCCCGCCGAGAAGCGTCTTCGCGTCGTCGGAGAGCACGAGCTTCTTGTAGACCCCCGAGACCGGGTCTGCGAAGACCACGTCGAGGGCGTTCGGCGTGGTCGCCATGGCATCGCCGAAGCTCGCGACATCGACGCCGGAGAGCTTGAGCTTCGCGGATTCGTCATACCCGGGGAACGTCGCGTCTCCGCCGAGCAGACGCGTCGCGGCCACTTCCGCCATGGCGTACCCTGGCGCGACGAGACCGACGGAGCGTCCGTCGAAGTTCGCGACCTCGCCGATCGCCACGATCCTCGGGTCGGCTGTCCTGCACCGCTCATCGATGAGCACGCCGCCGGAGGGGTGCACGGGCAACTGGGCCGCTCGTGCCAGCTCGTCCCTCGGGCGCACGCCGACCGTGAACACGACGACATCCGCGGCATGCATGCTGCCGTCCTGGAACTGCAGCGCCGCGACGGCTCCCGATGCGTCAGGATCGAGCCTGGTCGTCCTCGTCTGCGTGCGCACGGAGATGCCGCGCGCCTCGATGAGCCTGCGCAGCATCGTCCCGCCCGCGAGGTCCAGCTGCGCCGACATCAACCGATCCGAGGACTGCACCACGGTGCACTCCACATCGAGACCCTGCAACGCCCCTGCCGCCTCCAGGCCGAGGAGGCCTCCGCCGATGACGGCGCCGCGCAGCGGACGCCCGAGTGCTTCCGTGCGCGCTCGGACGTAGTCGCGGAGCGCCTTCACATCGTCGAGCGTGCGATAGACGAAGCATCCGGGAAGATCCGCGCCGTCGACCGCGACGCGTGCGGCGTAGGATCCCGTCGCGAGCACGAGCGTCTCGTAGGTGTACTCGGCGCCGGAGCGCGTCCGCACCGACTGCTGCGCCCGATCGATCCTCGTCACGCGGTCGGAGGCGACGAAGCGGACCCGCTCGTCGTCCATGACCGAGGCATCCAGGGCGAGGTCGTCTTCGGAGGAGCCCGAGAAGAATCCGGTGAGCCCGACCCTGTCGTACGGGCCGCGTCCCTCATCACCGATCACGGTGATCCTGCGCCCGTCATCGGAGCCGCTCAGCAGGCTCTCCACGAACCGGTGCGCCACCATGCCCGCACCGATCACCAGGACCTCCGTCCCGTGCTGCTGCGTCCTGTCCATGGACCCTCCCGTTCTCGCTGACGCCGACGCTAGGCGGCCGGTGTTTCGCGAAGAGGACGGGCGGCGTTACGCGCAACGAACGATCTCCTCACAAACTGATCACGAGAATGTGAAAGCGTGCGCATACTAGGCTGAACACCGTCCCTTCCCACTCCCGCGGGATGACCGCGCAAGGAGAGCAACGTGTCTGCCACCGATTCCCCGAAGCCGACTCCCCCCGTGCCCGCGCCGCCGGTGCCGGCCCCGCCGCGCATCCCGACGCCGCCGAAGCGCCCCACGGCGGCCGCTGCCGCGCCCGTCGTCTCTGCCGCCCCGACGATCGAGGGCGCCGCGGAATGGGGTCGCGCCGCAGACGACGGCACCGTCGAGGTCCGCGAGGGCGAGGCCTGGCGCGTGGTCGGTCAGTACCCCGACGCGACGCCGGCAGAGGCATTGGCCTACTTCGTCCGCAAGTTCGAGGATCTGGCGTTCAAGGTGACCACGCTCGAGCAGCGCCACGCCGGCGGAGGAGCCGCCGCCGGCGAGCTGTCCGCGCAGGCGGCGCACCTGGTCGAAGAGACCACGGATGCTGCTGCCGTCGGCGACCTCGCGGGTCTGAAGGAGCGTCTGGCGACCCTCACGACCGCGCTCGCCGAGGCCAGCGCGGCGGAGGCGCAGCAGGCGAAGGAGGCGCTCGACGCCGCCATCGCCGAGCGTACGGCGCTGGTCGAGAAGGCCGAGGAGATCGCGGCTCGCGATCTGTCCAAGGCGCACTGGAAGCAGGTCACCACCGAGCTGACCGACCTTTTCGACGCCTGGCAGTCCCAGCAGCAGAACGGGCCCCGGTTGCCGAAGTCCGTCTCGCAGCAGCTCTGGAAGCGCTTCCGTGACGCCAGGGCGACGGTCGATCGCCAGCGCCGCGCCTTCTTCGCAGAGCTCGACGAGACCCACAAGGCGGCCCGCGACGTCAAGGCCCGCCTCGTGGAGCGTGCGGAAGCCCTCGCGCCCCGCGGCGTCGACGGCATCCCGGCCTACCGCCTGCTGCTCGACGACTGGAAGGCAGCCGGCCGCGCCGGCCGCAAGGTGGACGACGCCCTGTGGGCGAAGTTCAAGGCGGCAGGAGACGCCCTCTACCAGGCGCGCGCCGACCAGGCCGCCGCCGACGAAGCGGACTCCGCCCCCAAGATCGAAGCCCGCACCGCCCTCCTCGAAGAGGCGAAGGCCGTCGCCGACGAGTCGAACATCAAGGCGGCTCGTGCCCTGCTGACGCGTATCCAGCGCCAGTGGGACGAGGTCGGCCGGATCTTCCCTCGGGAGCGCGAGCGTGCGCTGGATGACAAGCTGCGCGTCATCGAGCAGGCTCTGAAGGCCCGCGAGGACGTCGACTGGAAGAAGAACAATCCGGAGACGAAGGCCCGCGCGAACGACATGAGCCAGCAGCTGCTGGACGCGATCGCGAAGCTCGAAGCGGAAGAAGCGGCGGCGAAGGCCGCGGGCGACAAGAAGGCGGCGACCGTCGCCGCCGAGGCGATCGCTGCCCGCAAGGCCTGGCTGAGCGCACTCGGAGGCTGATCCTCCGGCCCGCTCTCCACAGAAGACGCCCTCCCGCTCCGCGGGAGGGCGTCTTCGTCCACACTGACGGGATGAGACGCGCCTTCGTCTATCTCCCCGGTTCACCCCTCTCCGGGGCGGAACTCGGCTCCTGCCGGCTCGACGGGCTGCTCGTCGAGGTCGGCGACGGCTACCTCCCGGCAGATCTTCCGGAGACGGCACCCGCCAGGGCGGCCTCGATCGCGGGGCTGCTCAGGCCCGAGCTCGCCGCAGCGGGCCCCTCGGCGGCATGGATCCACGGCGCGGGTGACCGTCCGCCGGGGCGACACCACGCGCGGCCCGCCGTGTCACGCCGCCTGCGCGCACCCTCCAGCATCCGGTTGAACGTGCACGAGTCCGCGGTCGAGGCAACGGAGCTGGTCGACATGGGCGGCATCCGAGTCACCACGCCGATCGAGACGGCCATCGACCTCGCGCGAGGCATGGGCGGCGCTGACGCGCACGCATGGCTCGCGGCCCTCGCCGTCGCCATCGGGCCAACGCTCCTGCTCTGGGCGCAGGAACGCCTGAGCATCCGGCACCGGATGCCGGGCAAGCGCGCCGCGCTGACCGCGTTGGAGCGCGCCTACGACGAGGTGACCCGGTACACGTCGTAGACGGCGTCGATGCGGCGGACGGCGTTCAGAACGCGATCGAGGTGCACCGCATCCCCCATCTCGAAGACGAACCGGCTGAGAGCGAGACGCTCATCGGTCGTCGTGACCGTCGCGGAGAGGATGTTGACGTGATGCTCGCTGAGCACGCGGGTGACATCGGAGAGCAGGCCGGAGCGGTCGAGAGCCTCGACCTGGATCTGGACGCGGAAGACGCTCTTCGTCGTCGGGGCCCATTCGACCTCGACGAAGCGGTCGCGCTCCTCCTCGCCGAGGGCTTTGACGTTCACGCAGTCCGCGCGATGCACAGAGACACCGCTGCCCCGGGTGACGAAGCCGACGATCGGGTCGCCCGGTACCGGCGTGCAGCACTTAGCCAGTTTGACCAGAATGTCGGCGGCACCGCGGACGAGGATGCCCGAATCACCCGTGCGCGGCTCGCGCATGGGCATCACGGGGATGTCGATGGCGCCTGTGGACGTATCCTCATCCGCGACGAGCGCCGTGACTTTCTCGATCACCGATTGCGTGGAGATGTGCCCCTCGCCGACGGCGGCGTAGAGTCCGGCGACATCCTCGTAGTGCAGCTGCCGTGCGAGCTCGGAGAACGACTCCTGGCTCATGAGGCGCTGCAGGGGCAGGTTCTGCCGGCGCATCGCTCTCGCGATGGCCTCCTTGCCCTGCTCGATGGCCTCCTCGCGGCGCTCCTTCGTGAACCAGCCGCGGATCTTGTTGCGTGCCCTGGTGCTCTTGACGAAGCCGAGCCAGTCCTGGCTCGGGCCGGCATCCGGGTTCTTCGAGGTGAAGACCTCGACCACATCACCGCTGTTGAGGACGGACTCGAGCGGCACGAGCCGACCGTTGACCTTGGCCCCCATCGTGCGGTGACCGATCTCGGTGTGCACGGCGTAGGCGAAGTCGACCGGGGTGGCACCGGCCGGCAGCCCGATGACGCGTCCCTTCGGCGTGAAGACGTAGACCTCCTTCGCGCCGATCTCGAACCGGAGCGAATCGAGGAACTCGCCGGGGTCGGCCGTCTCGGCCTGCCAGTCGGAGATGTGCGCGAGCCACGCCATGTCGGTGTCGGAGGCGCGCATCTCGGCCTTGCCGCCGTTCATGCGCTCCTTGTACATCCAGTGCGCTGCGACACCGAACTCCGCCTGCTGGTGCATCTCGTGCGTGCGGATCTGGATCTCCACCGTCCGCCCGCTCGGGCCGATGACCGTGGTGTGCAGCGACTGGTACAGGTTGAACTTCGGCGTGGCGATGTAGTCCTTGAACCGCCCCGGCAACGGCGTCCACCGTGCATGGATCGCGCCGAGCACGGCGTAGCAGTCCCGCACGGACGCCACGAGCACACGGATGCCGATGAGGTCGTAGATGTCGTCGAACTCGCGGCCGCGCACGACCATCTTCTGGTAGACGGAGTAGAGCTGCTTCGGGCGGCCGCCGACCTTGCCGCGGATGCGCAGGTCTCGCAGATCCTCGTCGATCGCATCCACGACCTGCTGCAGGTACTTCTCGCGCTGCGGGGTGCGCTGCGCGATGAGGCTGTTGATCTCCGCGTAGATCTTCGGATGCAGCACCGCGAAGGACAGATCCTCGAGCTCGGACTTGATCGCCTGGATACCGAGCCGGTGCGCGAGCGGCGCGTAGATCTCGAGCGTCTCCTTGGCCTTCTTCGCCGCCTTCTCCGGCGGGACGAAGCCCCAGGTGCGCGCGTTGTGCAACCGGTCGGCGAGTTTGATGAGGAGGACGCGGATGTCCTTGGACATCGCCACGATCATCTTGCGCACCGTCTCGGCCTGGGCGCTCTCGCCGTACTTGACCTTGTCGAGCTTCGTGACGCCGTCCACGAGCATGGCGACCTCGTCGCCGAACTCCTCGGTCAGCTCGCTGAGCGCGTAGCCGGTGTCCTCCACGGTGTCGTGCAGGAGGGCCGCGGCGATCGCCCTCGGCCCGAGCCCCAGATCTGCGAGGATCTCGGCCACGGCGAGCGGGTGCGTGATGTACGGCTCACCGCTCTGGCGCTTCTGCCCGGCGTGCTTCTCCTTGGCGACCGCGTACGCGCGGTCGATGATCGCGAGGTCGCCCTTGGGATGGTTGGCCCTGACGGCCCTGGTCAGGTTGCCGAGGTCGTCGACGCGAGGCGCGCGCGAGAAGATGCGGGGCACGAGTCGTCTCAGACTCGACCCCTGCGTCTGCGTGTTCGCCTCCGCCATCGGCTACCTCCTGGGCTCTGCAATCCTACGCTCACGCGGGGAGGGCGGCCCCGCGTGAGCGACGTCCGTCACGCCGCGGAGACGGTGCGTTCCCTGGATTCCAGGATCCGCGCGTCGCGCTCGGCGATCTGCGGCTCCTTCTCGCGGAACAGCGAGTACAGGGGCGCGGCGACGAAGAGCGTGGAGTACGTGGCGACGAGGATGCCGACGAAGATCGACAGCGAGATGTCCGTGAGGGTCTCAGCGCCCAGCCAGAACGCGCCGATGAAGAGGATCGCTCCCACCGGGAGCGCCGCGACGATCGACGTGTTGATCGAGCGCACCAGCGTCTGGTTCACGGCGAGGTTCACGGACTCGCCGAACAAGCGGGAGGTCTTCTCGCCGTCCTCCGCGGTGTTCTCACGGATCTTGTCGAACACGACGGTCGTGTCGTAGAGCGAATAGGCGAGGATCGTCAGGAAGCCGATCACGGCGGCGGGCGAGATCTCGAACCCGGCCAGGGAGTACACGCCCACCGTGATCACGAGCACATCGAGGAGGCCGATGATGGCCGCCGCGGACATCTTCCAGGTGCGGAAGTAGATCGCGAGGATGAGGAAGGTCAGAGCGAGGAAGATCGCCAGGCCCCAGAGCGACTGCCGCGTGACGTTCTCACCCCATGCAGGGCCGATGAACGACGAGGTCACCGCCTCGGTCGAGACGCCGAACTCCTCGGCCAGTGCCGCGGAGACCTGCTGGGTCTGGGCGTCGTCGAGCTGATCGGTCTGCACGCGGATGTCCGAGCCGTTGACCGTGACGACCTTGGTCGTCGCGTCCGGCACGACGGAGCGCACGGCATCCGTCGCCTTGGACTGCTCCGTGCTGCTCGGTGCAGCGACGGTGAACTGCGATCCGCCGGTGAATTCGATGGAGAACTGCGGCGGCTTGACGAACAGGATGAGCGCAGAGCCGACGACCAGCGCGATGGCGAGGATGAACCACAGGCGTCGGCGTGCGACGAAGGGGAAGGAGGTCTTCCCGGTGTAGAGGTTGTTGCCGAACTCGTTCATGGAGAACATCAGTCGTCGCTCCCGTTCGTGGTGTCCGTCGTTCGTGCGGACAGCGACTCCGCCTTCTTGCGCTCGGCGATCGTCTGTCGCCGATCGGCCTCGGCCCTCGCTCTCGTGTTGCGCGCAGCGCGACCGGTGCTCACGGTCTCCACCTCGCGGAACTGGGCCCTCGTGCGGTACACGGCGCCGAGCGACTCCGGGTCGAGGCCGGAGAGCCGGTGCCCTCCCCCGAAGAACTTCGTCCGCGCCAGCAGCTGCATGACGGGGTGCGTGAAGATCACGAAGATGAACACGTCGATGATCGTCGTGAGCCCGAGGGTGAACGCGAAGCCCTTCACCGTGGCATCGGCGAGGATGTACAGCACGACGGCCGCGAGGATGTTGATCGACTTCGAGATGTAGATCGTGCGCTTCGCACGACCCCAGCCGTCCTCGACCGCCGCGGTGATCGACTTGCCGTCGCGCAGCTCGTCTCGGATGCGCTCGAAGTAGACGATGAAGGAGTCCGCGGTGAAGCCGATGGACACGATGAGACCCGCAACGCCGGCGAGCGACAGACGGTAGCCGAGACGCCAGGCGAGGATGCAGATGATGATGTACGTCAGCACCGCCATCACCCCGATCGAGGCGATGATCACCCAGCCGAGGGCACGGTAGCTGAACAGCGAGTACAGCGCGACGAGGGCCAGACCGATGAGGCCGGCGATGAGACCGATCTGCAGCTGCTGCGTTCCGAGAGTCGCGGAGATGGTGTCCGAGCTCTCCACGGTGAAGCTCAGCGGCAGTGCGCCGTACTTCAGCTGGTCTGCGAGCGTCGTCGCCGTCTCCTGCGTGAAGCTGCCCGAGATGCTGGGCTGCCCGTTCGTGATGACGCCGTTCATCTGCGGTGCGGAGATGACAGAGCCGTCGAGCACGAAGGCGAACTGATCGCGCGGGCTGAGGCCGGAGAGCTGGTTCTGGTAGAGCCGCTGGCTGACCTTGCCGAAGATCTCGGTGCCCTCGTCGTTGAAGTCGAGGTTGACGACCCAGGCGCCGTTCTGCTGGTCGCGACCGCTGGTCGCATCGTCGATCGAGTCGCCGGTCAGCTCGACCGGGCCGAGCAGGTACTTCACCGTGTTCGTCGGGTCGCAGGCGATGAGCGGCTGATCGGACGGCGCGTTGGCCGGGTCCGTGGCGGGGTCCGCACAGTCGAACGCGAGGAACTCTGCCTGGAGCTTCTCAGTGATCCACGCGAGGTCGCTGCCGTCGGTCGGCTCAGGAGTCGGAACAGCGTTCGCGGTCTCGGCCGGGGCGGGATACGGCGTCGCGTTGCCGTCCTCGCCGACGAAGCTCGTCGCCGCCTCGGTCGCGGCGATCACCGAACGCAGCTCGAGCTGAGCGCTCGCCTGGATGCGGTCGCGGGTCGCCTGATCGGCAGCACCGGGGATCTGCACGACGATGTTGCGACCGCCCTCGGTCGTGATGTCCGCCTCGGCGACGCCGGAGGCGTCCACGCGCTGGCGGATGATCGCGGCGGCCTGATCGAGCTGTTCGGCCGTGGGGTCGGCTCCGTCCTCGGTCTGCGCGCTGAGGATGATCTGGGTGCCGCCCTGGAGGTCGAGCGCGAGCTCTGGCGTCCAGGAGCTCTTCTGGAAGCCGTACACGCCCAGCGCGTTGATGCCGAAGAGGGCGGCCGTCACCAGGAGCAGGCCGAGGAGGACCCGCCAGGCGTGGCGGGTCGGAGTGGATGAAGCCACGTGTGTCGCGCTTTCTAGGAGGCCGGCAGGCGGTGGAGCGTGAAGAAGCTTACTTGTCGTCGGCGTCGCGCTCGAGACGGGCGCGCGTCTCCTCCGGCGTCTCGACGGCGACGAAGGAGGCGTCCTCGGCGGCGGCCTCGACCTCGTCGTCCGCGTCGGTCTCGGCCTCAGCGGCCTCGACCTCGGGCTCGACGACGCGCAGGATGGCCTGGCTGTGCACCTCGACGACGGCGCCGGGGGCCAGCTCGATCTGGGCGGGCTTGTCGAGGTCTTCGGGGTCGAACGACACGACCGTGCCGTACAGGCCGCCCTGGAGCAGCACCTTCGCACCCGGGATGGTCTTGGCGGCCTTCTCCTCACGCTCCGCGGCGAGCTGCTTGTTGCGCTTGCGGGTGTTGATGAACATGAACACGAGCAGGACCGCAAGGAGGCCGAAGAGCAGAATTTCCATGAAGGAGCCTTTCCGGGGCACGCATCGCAGCGCGCAAAGAGGGTTCGGGGGAAGTCTTCAGTGATTATAGGTCATCGAACAATGCGGCCCCCTCGGGGTGCGCGACGCCGAGGTGCGCGTATGCCTCGGGGGTCGCGACCCTGCCGCGAGGCGTCCTGCCCAGGAACCCGATGCGAACGAGGTAAGGCTCGACGACGCTCTCCACCGTCTCCGCCTCCTCGCCTACGGCGACGGCGAGGGTGCTGAGCCCCACCGGACCGCCGCGGAATCGCCGTACGAGGGTGTCCAGCACAGCCCGGTCGAGGCGGTCGAGACCGATGGGATCGACGTCGTAGAGCTCGAGAGCGGCACGCACGTCCGCGACCGAGGCGGCGTCCCTCGCACCGTGCACGAGCGCGTAGTCGCGAACGCGGCGCAGCAGGCGGTTGGCGATGCGAGGCGTGCCGCGCGAGCGTCGTGCGATCTCGGCACGTGCGTCTGTCGGGAGCTGGACGCCGAGGACGAGCGCCGAGCGGGCGATGACCTGCTCGAGATCGCCGTCGTCGTAGAACTCGAGGTGGCCGGTGAATCCGAAGCGATCGCGCAGGGGGTTCGGGAGGAGTCCCGCACGGGTGGTCGCACCGACGAGGGTGAACGGTGCGAGATCGAGCGGGATGCTCGTGGCGCCGGCGCCCTTGCCCACCATGATGTCGATGCGGAAGTCCTCCATCGCGAGATAGAGCATCTCCTCGGCGGAGCGCGCCATCCGGTGGATCTCATCGATGAAGAGCACCTCGCCGGGGACGAGGCTGGACAGCAGCGCGGCGAGATCGCCGGCGTGCTGGATGGCCGGTCCGCTGGAGAGACGCAGAGGGCGCTCGCTCTCGTGCGCGACGATCATCGCCAGCGTCGTCTTGCCGAGACCGGGAGGACCTGCGAGCAGGATGTGGTCCGCAGGACGCTGCTGGATGCGCGCGGCTTCGAGCAGCAGCTGCAGCTGTCCGCGCACCTTCGGCTGGCCGACGAACTCGCCGAGGCTGGCGGGACGCAGCGCCCCTTCGATCGCGAGCTCGGTCTCGTCGGCCGGTGCGGTCGGATCGAGGTCCTCAGCCACGCTGGCTCCCCTGGGCGGGGCCAAGCAGCGCGAGGGTCCGTCGCAGCAAGGCGGGGACGGATGCCTTCTCGGCCTCGCTCGCCTCGGCGATCGTCTGCGCGGCCGCCTCGGATGCCACCTTCTCCGACCAACCGAGGCCCACCAGCGCGGCGGAGACCTGACCTGCGATGTCTCCCGAGCCCTGCGACGACCGCGTCATCGGCGCGGCCGAGGCATGAACCTTCCCGGCGAGCTGGAGCACGATCAGTTTCGCGGTCTTCGGTCCGATCCCGCTCACCCGACGGAACGGAGCGTCGTCCTCGCCCGTCACCGCCTCCGCGATCTGATCGACGGTGAGGTGCGACAGCACACCGAGCGCGGATTTCGGACCGACGCCCGTGACGCCCAGCAGCAAGCCGAAGATCTCCAGCTCGTCCCGCTCGGCGAAACCGAAGAGCGAGAGCGCGTCCTCGCGGACGATGAGGCTCGTGTGCAGGCGAAGCTGCTCGCCCTCCCTGGCGGTGTGCGCGACATCGGCGGGAACCGCGACGGCGAAGCCCACGCCGCCCACGTCGATGACGACCTGATCCGCGGTGGCGTGCAGCACTGTGCCGTGCAGGGAGGAGATCATTGCTCCACCCTACGACGCGAGGTCGTAGTTATGTTCGAGCGACACGCTCGGCCTCAGCCCACGCCCGTTGCGCCGGAGTCAGCGCCGCACCGGCAGCCGGCCCCGAGGCGCCCCGACGCCACGCGTGACAGAGCGCGATCGCCAGCGCATCGGCGGCGTCGGCGGGCTGGGGAGGCGCGTCGAGGCGGAGGATGCGCGCGATCATCGCCTGCACCTGGCGCTTGTCCGCCGAACCGTAGCCGGTCACCGCCGCCTTGACCTCGCTCGGTGTGTGGGTCGCCGCCGGAAGACCGGCTTCGGCAGCGAGCAGCAGCGCCACGCCAGAGGCCTGAGCCGTTCCCATCACCGTGTGGCTGTTGTGCTGCGCGAAGACGCGCTCGACGGCCACGGCATCCGGCTCATGCTCCTGGATGACGGCGCGGATGCCGGAGGCCACGAGCGCCAGGCGCTCCCCGACCGGGGCATCCACGGGCGTGCGGACCACGCCGACGTGCACCAGCTTCGCGCGACGCGAGCGGTCGACATCGACGATGCCCACACCGCAGCGGGTGAGACCGGGGTCGATGCCGAGGACGCGCAGGGGGGAGGTCACTCCCCCAGGCTAAGCGGCACGGCAGGCGCGACCGCGCCGACGCGCCTTACTCGTCTTCTTCGAGCTCGGCCTGCACCTCGGCGGTGAGGTCGAAGTTGCTGAACACGTTCTGGACGTCCTCGCTGTCCTCGAGCGCATCGATCAGGCGGAACACCTTGCGCGCCGTGTCGGCGTCGATCTCGACCTTGAGGTTGGGGACGAACTCGACGTCGGCCGACTCGTACTCGATCCCGGCATCCACGAGCGCGCTGCGGACGCCGACGAGGTCGGTCGCCTCCGTGATGACTTCGAAGCCCTCGGCGTGCGGCTCGATCTCCTCGGCACCCGCCTCCAGCGCCGCCATCATGACGTCGTCCTCGGTGGTGCCCTCGGCGCTCACGACGATGACGCCCTTGCGGCTGAAGTTGTACGCCACGCTGCCAGGGTCCGCGAGGGTGCCGCCGTTGCGGCTGAGCGCGGTGCGGACCTCGGCCGCAGCACGGTTCTTGTTGTCCGTCAGACACTCGATCATCAGCGCGACGCCGTTGGGGCCGTAGCCTTCGTACATGATCGAGGTGTACTCGACGGCCTCGCCGCCGATGCCCGCTCCGCGCTTGATCGCGCGGTCGATGTTGTCCTTGGGGACGGAGGTCTTCTTCGCTTTCAGCACCGCGTCGAACAGCGTCGGGTTGCCCGCCTGATCAGGGCCGCCGAGCTTCGCCGCGACCTCGATGTTCTTGATGAGCTTGGCCCACGACTTCGCGCGCTTGGCGTCGATGGCGGCCTTCTTGTGCTTCGTGGTGGCCCACTTGGAATGCCCGGACATAGGTCTCCGCTCGTCGTATCCGCCCTGCGGCGTAGCCAGGGCGTCGTCCAGTCTAACGAAAAGCGCGGGTTCTCCGAGGCGGGCGTCTCCGCGAGAGCTCAGCCCTCGCCGCTCGTGCGGCCCGATCGTCCGCGTGCCGCCGTGATGGACGGCATGTCCGGCAGCGCGAGAGGAACGTCCATGGCGGCATCCGGCGTCCAGCGATCCCATCCCTCGTCGAGCGGCCACGCCGCATCCGCGATGAACGCGCGGGTGGCGTGATCCGCCAACGACCGTACGGCCACCGCCTGCTCCTCGCTGAAGCGTCCCTGGTGGACGGCCGCATCGAGTTCATCGGCGTCCTTGAGCCAGACGTCTTCGGCACCCCGATGCTCGGCGTCGATCCAGATGTCGAGGACGAGGTCCCTGGAGAAGATGCCGGCCGCCTCTCCCCCGACGCGGCGGTGCGGGAGCTCGAGGTTGACGTATGCGCCGTCCGGCGTCCCGTCGCTCCGGCGGAAGAACCAGACCGACCACGGCATGCCGGATGGGGCCACCCGGAGGACGCCCGGCCCCGTCCACGTCGCCTCGCGCATCACCCAGGGGACGCTGAAGCGCTCCTCCAGGGCGACCTCGCGGGTGCGGCGTCCGTCCGCGGGAGCGGACTCCAGCCTGGCCGAGCCGGAGGGGATCCAGATCACGAGCCCGCGGTCGTCGTCGCGCACGACGCGCACCGCTTCGACATGACGCGCGTAGCGCCACAGGATCGCCTCACCTGCGGCGAAACGGACCGTATCGGCATCCGTCGACGGCAGAGCCGCCGCCTCGTGAGGATCCTCGGTGACGTCGCTTTCCGGTTCTGGCGTCAGCAGGGCGATGGCCTCATCGAGGGGCAGTTCCCGCTCGGCGATGCTGCGCCACCTCTCCCCTCGACGTCCGATGAGTTCAGCCGTGCCGCCGCTCGCGCTGACGGACAGGGATCCGATGGGGTGCCGCATCCCGGCACGCTATCACCGGATGCTGTCGAGCAGCCTCTCGTGGAAGCGCGTCTCGCCGGTGATCTCGGGGTGAAAGCTCAGCCCGAGCAGATCGCCCTGGGCGACGGCCACGACCCGGCCGTCGGTGAGAGTCGCTATCGCCTGCGCACGCGGCCCGACGGACTCGATCACCGGCCCCCGGATGAACGCGGCATGCACGGGCGCAGCGCCCAGGCCGGTCACCGCCAGCTCCGCCTCGAAGGACTCCGTCTGCCGCCCGAAGGCGTTGCGGCGCACGACGACGTCGAGGCCGCCGAACGACTGCTGACCGTCGATCGCGTCGACCACCGTGTCGGCGAGCAGGATGAGCCCCGCACAGGTGCCGAGGACGGGCATCCCGTCGGCGATCGCCGCGCGGATCGGTTCCTGCAGCCCGAACGATCTGGACAGCTTGTCGATGACGCTCGATTCGCCGCCCGGGATCACGAGCCCCGAGATGCGGGCCAGCTCCTCCGGTCGCCTGATGCGGACCACCTCTGCCCCGAGACCGCGCAGTACCGCCTCGTGCTCGCGGACGTCACCCTGCAGCGCGAGGACGCCGACGGTCGGCGCCGCCGACGACCTCGAGCCGCTGCTACCAGCCACGCTCGGCAAGACGATGCGGTGCGGGGAGGTCCGAGACATTGATGCCGACCATGGCCTCGCCGAGGCCTCGGGACACCTCGGCGATCACGCTCGGGTCGTCGTAGAAGGTCGTCGCCTTCACGATCGCCTTGGCGCGCTCCGCCGGGTTTCCGGACTTGAAGATGCCGGATCCGACGAACACGCCGTCCGCGCCGAGCTGCATCATCATGGCGGCATCCGCCGGTGTCGCGACGCCGCCCGCGACGAAGAGCACGACGGGCAGCTTGCCCGTCTCTGCGATCTCGGCGACGAGCTCGTACGGCGCCTGCAGCTCCTTCGCCGCAACGAACAGCTCGTCCTTGGGCAGAGCCGTCAGCGCGGCGATCTCGCCCCTGATCTTGCGGATGTGCTTCATCGCCTCCGAGACGTCGCCGGTGCCTGCTTCGCCCTTCGAGCGGATCATGGCCGCGCCCTCGTTGATCCGGCGAAGCGCCTCACCGAGGTTCGTCGCGCCGCACACGAACGGCACGGAGAACCCGAACTTGTCGATGTGGTTCACGTAGTCGGCCGGCGAGAGCACCTCCGACTCGTCGATGTAGTCGACGCCGAGCTCCTGCAGCACCTGCGCCTCGACGAAGTGCCCGATGCGTGCCTTCGCCATCACCGGGATCGAGACCGCCTCGATGATGCTGTCGATCATGTCCGGGTCGCTCATCCGCGAGACGCCGCCCTGCGCGCGGATGTCCGCGGGAACCCGCTCGAGGGCCATGACGGCCACCGCGCCCGCGTCCTCCGCGATCTTCGCCTGCTCGGCGGTGACGACGTCCATGATGACGCCGCCCTTCAGCATCTCGGCCAGGCCGCGCTTGACGCGACCCGTCCCGGTGACGACGGTGGAATCAGGCATCGGGATCCTCCAACAGGTCATTGCGATGATTGATCTATGCCAAAACATAGCACTGTCGCAGAACGAACTAGACTCGATGACGATGAGTGACACGACCGAGATCACCGGCACCACCGCCGCCGAGATCGCGGACAGCGTGCGCGGGCTCCACGACCGCGGGGTCCTGAGCCCCGGCGAGGCGCTCCCGCCGGTGCGCGAGCTGGCCGCGCACCTCGGTGTGAACCGCAACACGGCGGTGGCGGCCTACCGGCTGCTCGCCCAGGCGGGGCTCGTCGTCACGCGCGGTCGGGCGGGCACGATCGTCAGCGGTCAGGCGCAGACCCCGCAGGACGGCTACGACCCACACACCGTGCTGCGCGATGTGGGCACCGGCAACCCCGATCCGGCGCTCATCCCCGACCCGTCCGCCGTCCTCACCACCGTCGCCGGCCGTCCCATCCTCTACGGTGAGCCCGTCATCGACCCCGCGCTCGAGACGTGGGCTCGCGAATGGATGGAGCCCGACCTCGGGTATCCGGGTTTCCGGATCACGATCACGAGCGGCGCCGTGGATGCCGTCGAGCGACTGCTCGCCCAGGCGCTCACCCGCGACGATGCGGTCGCGCTCGAGGACCCGTGCTTCCTCGCGAGCATCCACACCGTCCGCCTCGGCGGCTATCGCGCCGTACCGGTGCCCGTGGACGCCGAGGGGATGACGGTCGACGGTCTGCGTGCCGCGCTGGAGGCGGGTGTTCGCGCGATCATCTGCACGCCTCGCGCGCAGAACCCGACCGGGGCGCGCCTCACACCGGAGAGAGCGTCGGCGCTGCGTGCGCTGCTCGCGGATCACCCGTACGTCCTGATCATCGAGGACGACCACTTCTCGATGCTGTCCCCCCACCCGTACGAGTCGCTCATCACGCCGGAGCATCGCCGCTTCGCGCTCATCCGCTCGGTGTCGAAGTTCCTCGGACCCGACATGTGCCTCGCGGTCGCCGCCACGGACCCGACGACCGCCGATCGGCTCGCCCAGCGCCTGAGTCCAGGGACGACCTGGGTGAGCCATCTGCTCCAGCGTCTCGTGCTCGGTCTCGTGACCGATCCCGTATCGCAGGAACGCATCGCCGCGGCCGGAGCGCACTACGCCCGGCGCAACGGCGCCTTCGCCGACAGGCTGCGCGAGCATGGCCTCGTCGCGACCCAGGGCGACGGCATGAACCTGTGGGTGCGGTTGCCGCTTCCCGCCTCCACCGTCTCGGAGCGTCTGATGCGGCGCGGCTGGCTCGTGCGAACCGGCGACGCCTTCCAGCTCGCCGAGAACACCGAACCGTCAAGGCACCTGCGCCTGACCGTCCACGATCTCAGCGACGACGAAGGCGATGCGTTGATCGCCGACCTCGTCGCCGCCACACGCCCCTGACCCGCCCGAATCTCCCGAACGAAGAGAGCACCCATGAAGATCCTGTCGATCCAGTCCGCCGTCGCCTACGGTCACGTCGGCAACTCCGCGGCCGTCTTCCCCCTGCAGCGCATCGGCGTGGACGTGCTGCCCGTCTATACGGTGAACTTCTCGAACCACACTGGATACGGCGCCTGGCGCGGTCCGCTGATCTCCCCAGACGACGTCCGCGAGGTCATCACCGGCATCGAGGAGCGCGGTGCTTTCGCCCGGGTCGACGCCGTGCTGTCCGGATACCAGGGCGGCGAGGGCATCGGCGACGTGATCATCGACGCCGTGGCACGGGTGAAGGCTGCGAACCCCGACGCGCTCTACGCGTGCGACCCCGTCATGGGCAACGCGAAGAGCGGATGCTTCGTCGCTCCCGCCATTCCCGAGCTGCTGAGGGAGAAGGTCGTCCCGGTCGCCGACATCATCACGCCGAACCAGTTCGAACTCGGTTTCCTCACCGGTACGGAGCCGGACAGCCTCGAGTCGACGCTCGCCTCGGTGGACGCCGCTCGGGCGATGGGACCGAACACGGTCCTCGTCACGAGCGTCGAGCGCCCCGACCGCGAGGAGGGCACGATCGAGATGCTCGCCGTCGACGACAAGGGCGCGTGGATCGTGCAGACTCCGTTCCTGCCGATGAAGGCGAACGGTTCGGGCGACGTCACCGCCGCGCTGTTCACGGCGCACTACGTCGAGACCGGCAGCGCGGCGACGGCGCTGGAGCGCACGGCATCGAGCGTCTTCGACCTGCTGAAGCTGACGCTGGATTCCGGGGAGCGCGAGCTGCAGCTCATCGAGGCGCAGGAGTCCTACGCCCACCCGCAGCTGCAGTTCACCGCGCGACAGGTGCGCTGAACGGCGGACGCTCGGGGTCCTTGGTCAAACAGAGTCCGCGCCCGCGAGAGTGGTCGCGGCGATGGTCCCTGCACCGTCGCCGCGATCGCTTCGACCGGAGTCCCGCCGACCGACTCCTTGCTACGAATCCGTGCGCGGGGGCCACGCGCCCGCCACGGCCTCCCGCACCTCGCCGAGAAGCTGCGGCAAGGCCTTCGTCTTGGCGATGATCGGGAAGAAGTTCGCATCGGACGACCAGCGCGGCACGATGTGCTGATGCAGATGCGCATCGACGCCCGCGCCGGCGACGGCGCCCTGATTCATGCCCAGGTTGAATCCATCGCAGTTCGAGACGCTGCGAAGCACTCGCATGCCGATCTGCGTGAGCGCGCCGATCTCGGCGACCTCCTCCGGCGTCGCCTGGTCGTACGTCGCGATATGGCGGTACGGGCAGACGAGCAGATGACCCGAGTTGTACGGGAAGAGGTTCAACAGCACGTACGCCGTCTCGCCTCGGGCGACGATCAGCCGATCGGCATCCGGATGCTTCGGCGCCTCGCAGAACGGGCACTCCTCGCGCAGCGGTTCAGGACCCGCCTGGATGTAGGCCATCCGGTGCGGGGTCCACAGCCTCTGGAACTCGTCGGGCACGCCGGCGAGGTGCGCGGCATCCTCAGGGCTGACGCCCTCGGGTGCCGCGGGGCCTTGGGTCACGCCAGATCCCCCGCCTTCAGCACGAGCGCGTGCGATGCGACGGCGGCGCGGATGCGGGCGATCGCGTCGGCGACGGGCACGCCGTTCTCCTGCGTGCCGTCACGGAACCGGAAGGACACGGTGCCTGCTTCCTTGTCCTGCTCCCCCGCGATGAGGATGAGCGGCACCTTAGCGGTGGTGTGGTTGCGGATCTTCTTCTGCATGCGATCGTCGGAGTGATCGACCTCGGCACGCACGCCCTCGGCGCGCAGCTGCGCCACGACGTCTCCGAGGTAGTCCGCGTATTGCTCGGCGACGGGCACGGCCACGACCTGCGACGGTGCCAGCCAGAGCGGGAAATCGCCCGCGTAGTGCTCGAGGAGGATCGCGAAGAAGCGCTCGACGGAGCCGAGCAGGGCGCGATGGATCATCACCGGACGATGCTTCTGGCCGTCGGAGCCGGTGTACTCCAACTCGAAGCGGTCCGGCTGGTTGAAGTCCAGCTGGATCGTCGACATCTGCCAGGTGCGACCGATCGCGTCCCGCGCCTGCACCGAGATCTTCGGGCCGTAGAACGCCGCCCCGCCTGGATCGGCGACGAGTTCCAGACCGGAGGCGACCGCCACCTCGCGCAGCGTGTCGATCGCCGTGGACCACTGCTCCGGCTCGCCGAGGAACTTCGGATTCCCCTCCTCGTTCGTGGACAGCTCCAGGTAGAAATCGTTCAGGCCGTAGTCGCGGAGGAGGTCCAGCACGAGGTTGAGGTTGGTGGTCAGCTCCTCCTTGACCTGGTCCTGGGCGACGTAGATGTGGGCGTCGTCCTGGGTCAGGCCGCGAACACGGGTGAGCCCGGAGAGCGTCCCGCTCTTCTCGTATCGGTAGACCGTGCCGAACTCGGCCAGGCGCAGCGGAAGCTCGCGGTACGAGCGTCCGCGCGAGCGGTAGATGAGGTTGTGGAACGGGCAGTTCATGGGCTTCAGGTAATAGTCCTGGCCCTGGCGGGTGACATTGCCCTCGTCGTCGACGATCTCGTCGAGATGCATCGGGGGGAACATGCCGTCGGCGTACGTCTGCAGGTGGCCGGAGGTCGCGAAGAGGTCCTTCTTCGTGATGTGCGGGCTGTTGACGAGCTCGTAGCCGTTGCGCAGGAGGTGCTTGCGCAGGTTCTCCTCGATCTCGTAGCGGATGATGCCGCCCTTGGGGTGGAAGACCGCGAGCCCTGACCCGATCTCGTCGGGGAAGGAGAACAGATCCATCTCCGCTCCGAGCTTGCGGTGGTCGCGGCGCTCCGCCTCGGCGAGGCGTTCCTGGTAGGCGCGCAGCTCGTCCTTCGTCGGCCATGCGGTGCCGTAGATGCGCTGCAGCTGCGGGTTCTTCTCGCTGCCGCGCCAATACGCCGCAGCGACGCGGGTGAGGTCCCAGCCGTTGCCGACCATGCGCGTCGAAGGCACGTGCGGTCCGCGGCAGAGGTCCTTCCAGGCGACCTCGCCGTCGCGGGTGACGTTGTCGTAGATCGTCAGCTCGCCGGCGCCGACCTCGACGGAGGCTCCTTCGGCGGCATCCGCGCCAGAGCCCGGCCCGCCGGCGAGATCGATGAGCTCGAGCTTGAACGGCTCGTTCGCGAGCTCCTGCCTCGCCTCGTCGGCCGAGACGACACGACGCGTGAAGCGCTGGCCCTCGCGGACGATGCGCTGCATCTCCTTCGAGATGGCCTTCAGATCCTCAGGGGTGAACGGGTTCTCCACACCGAAGTCGTAGTAGAAGCCATCGGTGATGAACGGCCCGATGCCGAGGTTCGATGCCGGATGCAGCCGCTGCACGGCCTGTGCGAGCACGTGCGCCGTGGAGTGGCGCAGGATGTTCAGGCCGTCGGCGCTGTCGATCGTGACCGGCTCGGTGGTCTGCGTCTCGGTGACCTCGGTGGCGAGGTCCTTGAGTTCGCCGTCGACGCGCAGGGCGACGACGTTCCGGTCGGGGTACAGATCGAATCCAGTGGTCACCGCACCATCTTAGTTGCGCGCGGAGAAGCGCTCCGAACCCACGACGCCGAGCAGTCGGACCTGCTCCGCAGCGGTGGCGTCGGCCGCGGTCAGCACGAGCAGTGCCTGGGACTGATCCTCCGTGAAGAGCACCTGGCAGTCCAGCTCGATCGGCCCGATGTCCGGATGGATGAGCACCTTGTGGTCCTCGAAGCGCCGCGCCACCTCCTGGCGCTCCCACAGCTCGGCGAACTCCTGGCTCTCCACCAGGAGCGCACGCACGAGCGCGCCTGCTCGCGAGCGGGGGCCCTGGATGCCGTACGCCACGCGCAGGTTCGCGACGAGAGCCCTGGACTGACGGGCGCGATCGTGTTGCGGGTAGAGGTCTCGCGCGCCGTCGATGCGGAACCAGCGGTAGACGTCGCTGCGGGCATGGCCGTCGAGCGCTGCGGGATCGCCGAAGAGTGCGATAGCGAGTCGGTTCGCGACGAGTGCCTCGCCGATGTCGGAGAGGATCAGCGCCGGCGTGTCCTCGAGGCGGTCGAGCACGCGCATCAGGGCCGGAGCGACGTGCGGCGAGGCATCCGTCCTCGTCGGCGCACTGTGACCCGCGAGACGGAACACATAGTCCCGTTCATCGGCGGTGAGGCGCAGCGAGCGAGACAGCGCAGACAGCATCTGCGTGCTGGGCTGCGGACCCCGCGCCTGTTCGAGACGGGTGTAGTAGTCCACCGACATGCCGGTCAGCTGCGCGACCTCCTCGCGGCGCAGGCCTGGCGCGCGTCTGCGCGGTCCCGGCGTGAGTCCGACGTCCTGCGGGCGCAGCCCTTCGCGACGTCGACGCAGGAAATCGGCGAGCTCTGATCTCTACATGACTCCATCCTCGCGCGTCCGTCGTCCCTCAACCAGGGATCGCGGATCCCCCGTTCGACGGGTCTCTGCCGCATCTGCGACGGAGCTCTGACGATGGAGTCATGAACATCTCAGGACGCACCGTCTTCATCCCAGGAGCGACGAGCGGCATCGGCCTCGCTCTCGCTCTCCGTCTTCAGACCGCCGGCGCGACCGTCATCATCGGCGGTCGCCGCGCCACACTCCTCGACGAACTGCGCAGCGCGCACGGATTCGACACCGTAGCGATCGACGTGTCGGATGCCACGAGCATCACACACGCAGCGGAGAACGTGCTCACCCGGCATCCGGAGCTCGACACCGTCATCGCGATGGCAGGCATCATGGTCGCCGAGGACTGGCACTCCCCCGCGGGCTTCCTCGACACGGCGGAGCGCATCGTGGAGACGAACGTGCTCGGACCGATCCGCCTCATCGCTGCGTTCGTAGAGCACCTGCAGACCCGGCCGGATGCCGCGATCGTCACCGTCTCCAGTGGGCTCGCCTCCGTGCCGCTGCAGCCCACCCCGACGTACAACGCCAGCAAGGCGTTCGTGCACATGCTGAGCGAGTCCATCCGACTGCAGCTCGCCGACACGTCGGTGCGCGTGATCGAGCTCGTCCCGCCGGCGGTGCAGACCGATCTCATGCCCGGTCACCGCGAGAGCGAGACGGCGATGCCGCTGGATGCCTTCGCCGATGAGACGATGAGCCTCCTCACCGGAAGCGAGGACTCGCACGAGATTCTCGTCGAGCGCGTGAAGTTCCTCCGCTTCGCCGAGGTACGGGGCGAGTACGACCGCGTCGTCGGCGTGCTCAACGCGACGGACGTCCACGCCCGCTGACGTGCCACTGTACGAGAAAAGCCCCCGGGAGACCGGGGGCTTTTCGTCTGTGCGCGATACTGGGATCGAACCAGTGACCTCTTCCGTGTCAGGGAAGCGCGCTACCGCTGCGCCAATCGCGCCCGTAGGGGCTGTGTTCAATTGTGCCAGAGAGGTGGCGACGGGATTCGAACCCGTGTAAACGGCTTTGCAGGCCGGTGCCTAGCCACTCGGCCACGCCACCGCGAAGTGGATTCGAACCCACATGCCGAAGCCCCCGAAGGGGCTCCTGCACTCGAGCGGATGACGAGACTCGAACTCGCGACCCTCACCTTGGCAAGGTGATGCGCTACCAACTGCGCTACATCCGCATTTCGTTCCCGGCGTCCCGGGCACTTGTAAAACATTAGCCGATGATCTGCGGGACGCCAAACCAGACCCGGATCTCGCGCGTGTCTCGCGAAATGGTCATGAGCGCTCGAGAGCGTCCGGTAGTATCGATTCTCGACCCCAGGGTCTTGGGCGATTGGCGCAGTTGGTAGCGCGCTTCCTTCACACGGAAGAGGTCGTCGGTTCGAGTCCGGCATCGCCCACCAGAATAGGAAAGGCCCGCGGAATCCCGCGGGCCTTTCGTCGTCGACAGCCGTGGTGGATCGGGCGGACCGATCAGAGCCCGACCGCTCCCTCGACCTCTGCGAGCACGACTGCAGGCGCAGAGGACCGAGCGATCTCGCGATAGGCGCCGCGCTCGACGCGATACCCGACGATCTCGCCGTCTTCCTCCCGCACGGTCCAGTACAGGTCGATATCACCGACAGCGACGATCGTGCCGGCGCTTCGGCGCAGCACGTCGAGTCCTGCTCGTCGGGCGAGATTCTCGACGCGGTCAGCGAGTTCCTCGCGTGACAGCGCCCCTTCGGCGGGCGGTCGTGGCCCGAACTCGTCCAGGGCCGTTCGTGCACCGCGTACGAAGACCGCGTAGGCCTCAGCATCCGGAACCGCGCCAGGAGCGCGCAGCACCTGCTCGTCCGGCGCGACGAAGACGGTCTCCCGTTGGTCGGGCCAGACGACTGCGATCTCCTGGGAGCCGCCCGTGACCGCGTATCGCAGGCTCTGACGGTCGAACGGCACACCTCGCGCAACGGCCGTACGCATGAGCAGATCCCTCGCCCACGCCGCCCGGCGCATAGCCCCGCCACCCCACACCGCGAGCTCGTCCTCCGTGATCAGCGGAGCATCCGCGCCCTGAGCCGGCACTGCGGCGAAGCTCGATCCCGCTGCGTTGCGACCGCTCTCGCGCCGACGGAACTGCTCGAATGGCGTGCGCCGACCCGAGCGGAACATCTCCAGTGCCTCGTGCGGAGGTGCGCCCGATCCCGCGAACAGCACCGTCTCGTCCGCCGCGACATAGATCCGCCCGCCGCCGCGCACCGCGTGTGAGACGACGACCGCGCCGTCATCGGGCAGCGGTTCGACGGTCAAAGGTGCGTCCTCAGCGACCACCCGCCGCCAGTGCGAGATACCCACATCGATGAGACGCTGCTGATCAGCGGACAGCCCGCCAGCGGGCAGCTCCTCCCCCGCTGGTTCGCCCCGGCGCGCGTCATAGAGCACGACCCCCTGCGGGTCTCGGATCTCAATCACACCGTGCTCACGGTCGACGACCGCGGCGTAACCCACGGGGAGGCTGAGCGCCGCGACGGCCTCCGGTCTGAATGTGAACAGCTCGACGCAGCGGGCGATGTCACCCGCGAGCCGGTCCACGAGCGCATCGTCGAACGGCTCCCTGCCGATGAACCACTGCGTCGGCGAACCGATATCGATGCGCCGACACTCCAGCACACCCGACGTCTTCAAGACATCGACCGCCATGTACAGCGAATCACGCCAGTACGTCGGAACGATCTCCGTACCGCTGACCGCAGCGATGCGCCGCCACGCCGCGAGGACCCAGAGCACCTGTGTCACATCGTCACGACGAACGGTACGACGCGTGGACCCGCCGTCCTTCGACGTCGCGAGCAGTCGGTCGCCATGAGCATCGAAACGGATCCGATCCCACCCGAGATCGACCTCCCCGCCCTCGACCGCCTCGACACGATCATCGACGAGGCGGCGGATGAGCCGATCGAGTTCTTCCTCAAGCTGTTCGGATGCCCGGAACACGACCGCGCGCGCACCGAGCATCACCGTGCGCTCGATCACCTCACCCGTCTCTGGCGGACAGATCCCGACAGCGCTCACAACGCACCCCCTGCCAGAACTTCGCGATCACCTTCCCGCACAACCGTGCGCACGGAATCGCCGTCGACGATCGCCGCCACACCCACCGGAAGCGCGAAGCAACGCCCGACCGCACGCCGGGCACGCGCCACGCGCCACGCGGGGAGACGGACCAGCTGCTCCGGCCGCCACGGCACCGTCGACGTGGGCGGGAAGGGCTCGACGAACCACCCCGAATCCTTCGCCGTCGTGGTGTCGATCCGCGACAGCGACAGCATCGGATGACGCTCCCACTCCCGCACGCAGATGACATCATCGTCGAACGCGATCGCCGTTGCTTCCACACCCGCGGCCGTCGGCAGCGCGTCGAGCGCGCCCATGAACGAGATCGCGAGCGTGAGGTCCTCCTTCACCCCCTCGAAAGGATCCGTCTCGTAGTCGGGCGCGACGACGCGATATCCCGCATCCTCGGTGCGGAGACTCAGCGGCCCCCAACCGAAGGGGATTCTGAACCCGTCGCGCCATCGAGACTCGTGCTCCACGAACGTCGTCAGCACACCCTGGGCGAGCGCCTCGAGCTCGACCGCAACCGTGGCCCGGATACCGACGCCCGCCCCTGTCGCCGTCACGGTCACCGTCTCGACATGATCCACCGCGCTGATTCCTTTCGCTCCTGCGTCATCGGATGCTTCCTCCACCGTCGAACTCATTGCGAACCGGCCTCCTGCTCACGATGAGGGGAACCGCTCGCGAAGTTGGACCGCCCCCACGGCACAGCAGCCGCCCCGGCGACGACCGCCGACGTCGACCGGCCGGACTCGTCCTCGATCCAGACATGGATCCGCTGCGCGGCGAGGTCCTCGACGGTCTGCACGACGGTCTTCCCACGCGTGTTACAGGTTCCTCCAGACGGGAATGCCACCAGCGCACCGGACTTCACCCCTCCGGCCAGCGCGTCGAAGTCGGAGAGATCCTTGAATCGCGCGATCCGCCCGGAGCGAAGAACACCACCCGTCTCGAGATCGACCCACTCGAACGCGCGACGGAAAGCCCCTACCAGAGCCATCCCGGTCAGCACCCACAGCGCGACCGTCCAGACGACGACACCCACGATGACGACCGCAGGGCCGCGCGATGCCCGCACCGGGGCGAAACCGTCAGCCACGTCCTCCTGCAGACGCACGATCCACCCGGGGGCGACGATCGTGAACACGATGGCCGCAGCACCGAACACACTGGCGCCGATGAGGTAGGGGGTGCGCTTGCGGCGAGACGCACGTCGTTCGAACCTCGCAGGCTGCGCCGCGAGATAACCCTTCTCGATCTCGGCTAGCTTCGACACCGTCACCTACCGTTCCGAATCATCCGCGCAAGCATCCTGATCGATCTTGTTCAGCGACGTCGATCGCTCTGTTGCTCCACCGACCTGGACCGCGCCGACTTTCATGCTATGCGCGGGACGGTCGTCCTCCATCCCAAACGGATGGGGAGATGTCCCCATGCTCGCCACTGCGTGCACGAGAATGGGCGCATGCCGTCCCCTTCGCTCGTCTGGTTCCGCGACGATCTGCGTCTGGCTGACAACCCCGCCCTGAGAGCGGCCCTGGACAGGGACGAGCCGGTCATCGCACTGTTCGTCCTCGATGAGGTCTCACCGGGCATCCGTCCGCTCGGCGGCGCCGCGCGCTGGTGGCTGCATCACTCCCTGGAGTCCCTCGCCGAGAGGCTGCGCGACCGCGGAGGCGACCTGGTGCTCCGACGCGGCCGAGCAGCCGATGTCCTTCCGCGGCTCGTCGCGGAGACCGGCGCCGGCGCCGTCTTCTGGAACCGGCGGTACGGCGGTGCCGAGCGCGAGGTCGACACCGCGCTGAAGACCGAGCTGCGGGCGGCGGGCATCGAAGTCTCCTCCTTCTCCGCCTCGCTGCTCCACGAGCCGTGGACGGTGCAGACCGGGAGCGGCACGCACTTCTCCGTCTTCACGCCGTTCTGGCGGGCGTGCCTGAGCCTGCCCGTCCCGCGCCGCCCGCTGCCCGAACCGCGCGAGATCCCCGGTGCGCCGACGTCCCCGGCATCCGATGGGCTGTCGGACTGGGAGCTGCTGCCCTCGCGCCCGGACTGGGCGGGAGGGCTTCGCGACACGTGGGAGCCCGGCGAGCCGGCGGCGAAGCGGCGCCTGCATGCCTTCCTCACGGAGGATCTGCCGGTCTACGACCGCGCACGGGACGAGCCTTCCGCCGCAGCGACGTCACGCCTCTCCCCGTACCTCCGCTGGGGAGAGATCAGCCCCCACTCCGTCTGGCACGCCGCAGTCGAGGTCGACGGCGCCGCCGGCTTCCTGTCAGAGCTCGGATGGCGCGAGTTCGCCTGGCACACGCTCTTCCACTCCCCCGATCTCGCGACGGTCAACCTCCGCAGGGAGTACGACGCCTTCCCCTGGCCGGATGTGGATCCCGCGCACCTCGAGGCCTGGCGGCGCGGAGAGACCGGCATCGCGCTCGTCGACGCAGGCATGCGCGAGCTCTGGCACACCGGCTTCATGCACAACAGGGTGCGCATGGTCACGGCATCCTTCCTCGTGAAGAACCTGCTCATCGACTGGCGGCGCGGAGAGGAATGGTTCTGGGACACGCTCGTCGACGCCGACGGCGCGAGCAATCCCTTCAACTGGCAGTGGGTCGCCGGCTCCGGCGCCGATGCGGCGCCCTACTTCCGCGTCTTCAACCCCGATCTGCAGGCGAAGAAGTTCGATCCGCAGGGCCTGTACATCTCCCAATGGGCGTCGGATGCACCGGATTCGCCGATCGTGGACCTCGGAGAGACGCGCAAGGCGGCGCTCGCCGCCTATGACGTCGTCAAGCGCACGCCGCGCAGCTGACTGACCGCGTCAGGTCGCGTCAGCGTGCGAGCAGCATCTCGGAGTACCCGTCGACGTAGGAGGGGTACACGAACGGCCCCATGATCTGCTGGACGAGTCCGCCGTCAAGGCGATGACCTCCACCCATCGCCTCCGGATCCTTCGGCGGCAGGGGCACCCCGAGGCGCTCGGCGATGAATCCCGCCACAGCGCCGAGCCTGGCAGGTACGCCGTCCACGGCGTGCACGAGTGCGGGCGGATCCCCCATCCAGAGCACCCGGTCGAGCACCCGGACGAGATCGACCTCATGTATCCGATTCGTCCACCGCCGATGGTCCAAGGAGACACCTTCGCGCACGCGTCGGATGAGGAACTCCCGTCCCTCCCCGTAGATACCCGCCGGACGAACGATGACGGCGCCGAAGAGCTCTCGCGCGGCTCGTTCACCGTCCAGCAGTTCGAGAGCGCGATCGGTGCTCGGCGTCGGCTCATCCGATTCCGAGCGCATCCTGTCGTCGGATGCCCCGGCGAACACTCCCGTCGAGGACACGAAGACGGTGCGTTCCGGGAGCTCGGGAAGCGCCGTCCGGATGCTCTGCAGCACCCGCCGATAGTCACCGCTCTCGCCCGGCGGCAGCGTCACGATCAAGCGATCCGCGCGAGGCAGCACAGGCAAGACCGGGGCGCGGACGTCGGCGCGGAGGATCCGGACGCCCGAAGGCGGCTCGACAGCGCTCCGTCGTACCGCGACGACGCTCGCGCCCCCGCTCGTAAGACTCGGGGCGAGACGCCGCCCGAGTTTCCCGAAGCCGATCAAGAGGACCGTCGAGCCGGTGTGCACCGCATCCATCCCCTCACCCTGACACAGTTCGAGATCCTGCTCCCGCACCCGCGCCACCGCACCCGTCCGATGTTGCTCCGCCACTCCTCGGCTCCGTAGTCTGGAACCCCCACGATCCCCGTACAGATGAGGTCGCCATGAATGCGAAGCGGCGAACCAGCCGGCGTCGACGGGGAGTCGCGCTCGCGATCTCTGCGCTCAGCGCCCTTCTCCTGCCCTTGACGGCCATGCCGGCCGCTGCTCTCACGGATCCGACCCCTGACACGACGGTGATCCGCGTCAACATCGCGGACGTCCGGGTGAGCGCCGGGCTCACCCCCAGCGACATCGACTCCCGTTACACGGAGGGACAGACTCTCCTCCTCGCCGCCGACGAGTCCGGCGCCGAGCCTCTGGGCGACGCATGGGCCTCGTGCGTCACCGATGCCGACGGCATCTGCGAGTTCGTCGTCCCCGACACGCAGTCCGGCGGCGCGAACGCGGGTATCACGCCGTGGATCGTCTTCGGGGATCCCGTACCAGGCAGCGCCGCAGCGCTGAACACCTACGTCGTCGACTCCTTCTACACCTCCAATCGCACGGGCCAGCGCGGTCAGATCCCCTACAGCGTCCAGGTGCCCGCAGGAACGGTCACCGGCGGGGCGATCGTCGACCTGCCGGAGGCCGTCGACCCGGCCCTCGACACCGGGCTCACTCAGCGCGACACGTTCGGCAACCTCGGCTTGTCGCTGAACAACCCCGATCTCACCGACCAGTGCCGGCCGCTCCAGGTGGCGATCGTGTTCGATCTGTCCTCGTCGATCGGCGAGGCGAACCTGCCGCTCGTCAAGGAAGCCGGTCGCGCGCTGGTCGACGGTCTCGTGGGCTCCGGATCCTCCGTCGCGCTCTACACGTTCTCGCGCTACGCACCGTCCAACAACACGACGAACCACGCGCTCACCCCGGTCGATGCGCCAGGCGGTCGCGACGAACTCGTCGCCGACATCGAGTCCTACGTCACCTCCTCCGGCACGAACTGGGATCGCGGCATCGCGCAGGTCGCCGAAGACGCTCCGGACTACGACATCGCCTTCGTCCTGACCGATGGCTTGCCGGACAAGTCGGGCTTCCCGTACATGCCGGCATCCTCGACCTTCCCCCAGCGCTTCGCCGAGGTGGACCAGGGCCGCTTCTCCGCCAACGAGCTCAAGGCCGAGGGAACCCGTGTCTTCGGCATCGGGATCAACCTCGACGACGCGACGTCGGTTCCCTCGCAGCCCGAGAGCTCGATCCAGGCCATCAGCGGCCCCAACGAGTACCCCGAGTACCCGGTGACCCAGGCCGACTACGCCGGCGTCGACTGGGACCGTCTCGTCTCCCTCACGAGCGAGCTCATCGACGAGATCGTTTGCCGAACCGACGTGACGGTGCACAAGACCCAGATCGACCGCGAGGGCGTCTCCTCTCCGGGCGAGGGCTGGCACTTCGACATCGCGTCGTCGAACGCGGATGCCGTCATCGACCCTGCGGACGGCGTGACCACCGACGAGAACGGAACCGCGACCGCCGACATCACGACGACGGGCACGGCCGCAACTGACGTCACGATCACCGAGACACCGCAGCCGGGGTGGGAACTCGCCGACGTCACGTGCACGGTCGACGGCGAGCCGATCGCCGTCGACGTCGCAGAACAGGTGACTCTCCCCCAGGTCTCGCCGGAGTCGCACGCGGAGTGCTTCTTCACGAACCAAGACATCCGCGTCGAGTCGACGCTGACCGTGCACAAGGTCGAAGCAGCCGGAACCGGCGACCGCCCCGGGGCGGGCTGGTCGTTCGACGCGACGGCCACCGGCGAGGGCGTCCAGATCGACCCGACCGGCGCGCTGGTGACGGATGGTGAAGGGTCGGCGACGGCGGTCATCGCGTCGCCGGACACACCGTTCGACCTCGAGCTCACCGAGGCACCCCAGGACGGCTGGACGTTCGCCGACGTGTCGTGCACGGTCGACGGAGCTCCCGTCGCCGTGGACTCGGCGGAGACAGTCTCGCTCTCTGATGTGCCTGCGGGCTCGACTGCGTCTTCGTCAACACCGAGGATCCGCTCAGCTCGACGCTGACGATCGAGAAGATCGAGCTCCTCGACGGTGTCCGTGTTCCAGGCGGCGGATGGACGTTCGACCTCGATGCCGAAGGAGTGGAGTTCGCTGCTGGTGACTCGCTCACCACGGGCGATGACGGCATGGCATCCACCGTCGTCACCGCGCCGAACCGCCCCTATGAGCTCACGATCAGCGAGCAGGACGAGGCGGGCTGGACCCTCGACTCTGTGACCTGCACGGTAGCCGGTGCCGCTGTCGACGTCGACCAGACGGCCACGATCACCCTCAGCGGAGTCGCCGCCGGCGCAGACGTCCACTGCACCTTCGTCAACACGGACGATCCGGAGGTTCCCGGAGTCCCCGAGGGCCCGGATGACAACGAGGACGGCGGCGCGGATCCAGGGCAGGACCCGGACGACGATGCACAGGGCGAGCTCGGCGTCACAGGTGCCGAGCCGGCCATCGGCGCAGCACTGCTGGGCGTCGCGCTGCTGCTCGGTGGTGCGACCATCGTCACAGCGCGTCGTCGGCACAGCTGAGCGGACGACGCGTCGCGCGGCAGACGCCGTTGGACTCGTCCGCCGCGTCGGCGCCCGTCAGCGCGCGCGTCGCCATCCGTAGCGCTTCGCGAGGGCTCCGGCGACACGGTCGTAGCGTGCTGCGTCGAGCGCGGCGGCTTCACGCCTGAGCCCGTCGTCGTGCACGCTGTACAGCTGCTCGACGTCGACCCAGCTCTCGCGGCCCTGGGAATCCCACGCTCCGGTGCCGATCGACAGGTAGTCCCGATCTCCCTCGTGGGCCCTGCTCGTCATCCTGACCGCGTACACCCGTGAGCCCGACTGCCGCCCGATCACGAGCACGGGCCTGTCTTTGCCGCGTCCGTCGTTCTCCTCATACGGCACCCACGTCCATACGATCTCCCCGGCGTCCGGCGCGCCGTCCCGCTCCGGTGCGTACTGCAGGACGAGGTCGTCGATGCGCGCCGGCGAGATCCTCATCGTCTCGGTCCCATGGCCCTGTCCGCGCTCTGACGTCTCTGCCGCGTCGACAGACCCCGCATCGGTGCCGTCGACGCGGAGCGTGGCTCGCTTGACCGGGGAATCGCGAACAGCCGAACGCCCCGGCTCCGTGTCAGGAGTCCGGGACGTCCGGCTGTTCAGCAGTCCGAGGACGATGTCCGAGACCAGGGCGAGGATGCTCTTGGAGGAACTCACCCGGTCACACTATCGGGGCTCAGGCGTCGACGAGCGCGTAGCCCTCCTCGCCGTGGACGACCGAGTCGACTCCGGCGATCTCGTCCTCGTTCGTGATGCGGAAGCCGATCGTCTTCTCGATCGCGAAGCCGATGATGAAGGCGACGACGAAGGAGTAGATCAGCACACCCAGCGCCGCGATGACCTGGACGGCCAACTGACGGGCGTCGCCGCCGACGAACAGGCCGGTGCCGGTGGCGAAGAAGCCCAGGTAAATGGTGCCGATGAGGCCACCGACGAGGTGGATGCCCACGACGTCCAGCGAGTCGTCGAAGCCGAGGCGGAACTTGAGCTCGACCGCCAGGGCGCAGACGATGCCGGCGACGGCACCGAGCAGCAGCGACCAGCCAGGCGTCAGGTTGGCGCAGGCGGGGGTGATGGCGACGAGACCGGCGACCGCACCGGAAGCGGCTCCGACCGATGTCGCCTTGCCGTCCTTGATGCGCTCGATCAGGATCCAGCCGAGGATCGCCGCGGCGGTAGCGCCGAGCGTGTTGAGGCCGATGAGTCCGACCCCGCCCATGTCCTCCGCGAGCCACTCGGCACCGGCGTTGAAGCCGAACCAGCCGAACCAGAGGATCGCCGCGCCCAGCAGGGTCAGCGGGACGTTGTGCGGCTTCAGGATTCCCTTCTGGAAACCGATGCGCTTGCCGAGGACGAGCGCCAGGGCCAGGGCCGCAGCACCCGCGTTGATGTGCACAGCCGTGCCACCGGCGTAGTCGATGACTCCGATGCCACTGTCCTCACCGAACATCGTCGAGCCGAGGCTCATGATCCAGCCGCCGCCCCACACCCACGCGGCCACCGGGAAGTAGCCGACCGTGGCGAAGACGCCGGCGAAGATCAGCCAGCTGCCGAACTTCGCGCGGTCGGCGATCGCGCCGGAGATCAGGGCGATCGTGATGATCGCGAAGGTGGCACCGTATGCCACGCCGATCAGGGCGACGTTCGAGCCCTCACCCGACGCGAGGCCGGCGAGACCGAAGTCCGCGAAGGGATTGCCGGCGAAAGCCGTCGGGCTGTCCACCGCGCTCATCGAGAAGCCGAAGAGAATCCACAGCACGGCGACGAGACCGATCGAGCCGAAGCTCATCATCATCATGCTGACCACGCTCTTCGCCTTGACGAGACCGCCGTAGAAGAAGGCGACGCCTGGCGTCATCAGCAGGACCAGCGCAGTCGCGGTAATACCCCACGAGATGTTGCCGGGAGCATCCATAGGAAAACCTCACATCCGAAGTAGTTGAGAGCTTCAGTGTGTCGACGCCCGATTTCGGAAATGGGTGAGGTTTGTTTCCGCGCTGTTACAGGCGCGGCTCTCCTGTGAACATCCCGTTACGCGGATCTGCGGTCTTACGCAGAATGCGTGAGCGCATTCAGGCGCGAGATCGCCCTGAGGTACTTCTTGCGGTATCCGCCGGCGAGCATCTCCTCGGAGAACACCTCGTCGAGGCTCCGCCCTGTCGCGATGATCGGCGTCTGGGCGTCGTAGACCCGGTCGACGAACGCGACGAAGCGCAGCGCCTCCGACTGATCGGTGAGCTGGCGGACGTCACGGAGCCCGACGAGACCGATGCCGTCGATGAGCCGGATGTATCGCGAGGGATGGACCGCGGCCAGATGACGGATCACGTCGTCGAAGACGTCGTCGGATGCTGTGCCTGCCGGCGCGGCTTCCAGCCGTTCGCCGTAGGCCGCCTCCTCGAGGACCACGGAGTGCCCGTCGATCGCGCGCTGACGGAAGTCGACGCCGTCGATGCGCAGCGTCTGGAAGCTGTCCGCCATCGCATGGATCTCGCGCAGGAAGTCCTGCGCGGCGAAGCGCCCTTCGCCGAGCGCGTTCGGCGGGGTGTTCGACGTCGCCGCAAGACGCGTCCCCGTGGCGGCCAGCTCGCCGAGCAGGCGCGTCATCACCATCGTGTCGCCTGGATCGTCGAGCTCGAACTCGTCGATGCAGAGCAGATCGGCCCCGCGCAGCAGATCGACGGTGTTCTTGTAACCGAGAGCGCCGACGAGCGCGGTGTACTCGATGAACGAGCCGAAGTACTTGCGCCTGGCCGGCATGGCGTGGAAGACGGAGGCCAGCAGGTGCGTCTTGCCGACGCCGAATCCGCCGTCGAGGTAGACGCCGGGCTTCATCTCCGGCTCCTTCGGCGCCCTGCGGAAGAACCCGCCGCGTTTGACCGGGGCCCCGCGTCCAACGAACGTCTGCAGAAGCGCCTTGGCCTCCTCCTGAGACGGATACGCAGGATCGGCACGGTAGGTCTCGAACGTCGCCTCGTCGAACTGCGGAGGAGGGACGAGCCCGGCGAGCATCTCGGGCCCAGTGACGACGGGGGTCCGGTCGGAGAGGCGGACAGTGGCCGCGCGGGGCGTCGTTTCGGTCATGAGGTCCTGTGTCGCAGTCTTACGGAACCGGTGCGCAGCGCGCCGGACGGATCTATCGTCGAAGGGGTCGGCACAACACTACGCCGTCGCAGCCCGAGCCTTCGCCCGCCCACCACCGAGGAGCGCCCCGTGACCATCGAGTTCGACACATCATCCGCGAAGTTCGCCGAGTACGCCGAGCCAGGCCGGCTCGTGACCACGGAATGGCTGGCAGCGCATCTCGGGGAGCCGGGGCTCGTCGTCGTCGAATCCGACGAGGACGTCCTGCTCTACGAGACGGGGCACATCCCCGGTGCGGTGAAGGTCGACTGGCACACCGAGCTCAACGACCCCGTCGTACGCGACTACGTCGACGGCGAAGGCTTCGCGCGCCTGCTGAGCGCCAAGGGCATCTCCCGCGACGACACCGTCGTGATCTACGGCGACAAGAACAACTGGTGGGCGGCGTACGCCCTCTGGGTGTTCTCGCTGTTCGGTCATGAGGACGTGCGGCTGCTCGACGGCGGTCGGGATCGCTGGATCGCCGAGGGCCGCGAGATCACCACCGCCCCTGCCGAGCGCGCCGCGACGGACTACCCCGTCATCGAGCGTGACGACTCCGTCCTGCGTGCCTACAAGGACGACGTCCTCGCTCACATCGGCAACCCCCTCATCGACGTGCGCTCACCCGAGGAGTACAGCGGAGAGCGCACGACGGCTCCCGCGTACCCCGAAGAGGGCACGCTCCGCGCCGGCCACATCCCGACCGCGCAGAGCGTGCCGTGGGCGAAGGCCGTCGCCGAGGACGGCGGGTTCCGCAGCCGCGCGGAGCTCGATGCCATCTACCGCGATGGCGCCGGTCTCCGCGACGGTGACGAGGTCGTCGCTTACTGCCGTATCGGGGAGCGCTCCAGCCACACCTGGTTCGTCCTCAAGCACCTGCTCGGATTCGAGAACGTGCGCAACTACGACGGTTCATGGACCGAATGGGGCAGCGCCGTGCGCGTTCCGATCGTGACCGGGAGCGAGCCGGGCTCCCTGTGAGCATGTGAGAATTCTGGGATGAGCACCGCGCAGGTTCCCCCCGCTCTCGCAGAGATCCGCGACGACTTCCTGGAGCTGCCCGAAGCCGAACGGCTCCAGCTCCTGCTCGAGTTCTCGGGCGAGCTCCCCCCGGTTCCGGACGAGATCGCCCAGCACCCGGAGATGTGCGAGCGGGTCGCAGAGTGCCAGTCCCCCGTCTACATCTCTGTGGAGGTCACCGACGGCGTCGTTGCGATGCATGCGACCGCGCCGCCGGAGGCTCCCACGACGCGGGGCTTCGCCAGCATCCTCGTGCAGGGGATCACAGGACTCTCCGTCGACGATGCTCTGGCGATCCCCGACGACTACCCGCAGACGATCGGTCTCACCCGCGCGGTCTCACCCCTGCGCATCAGCGGCATGACCGGAATGCTCATGCGCGCGAAGCGACAGATCAGACAGAAGCGCTGAGGTCCTGTGCCTCGAGCCAGTCCGTGATCGCCCTCGTCCAGCCCGCCTGATCGTAGTTCCACAGCTTCGTGTGCCTGGCGCCGCTGAAATGCGGCATGGTGACGATGTCCGGCCGAGCCTCCGAGAGGGCGTGCGAGGCGTCAGCCGGCACGAACCCGTCGTCGTCGCTGTGCAGGATGAGGATCGGCACCTCCAGCTCCGCGGCTCGGGAGACCATGTCGAGACGGTCGAACGGGATGGGCTCCTCCGCCCCGCCCCAGCGCGCCGTGACAGGCGACGACAGCAGGCCCATCGCCAGATCGGGGAAGGGCTCGCGCACGCCCATCCCCCGCGCCTGGAAGCGGAGCACCGTGCGCCAGTCCACCACGGGCGATTCGAGCACGAGGCCGGCGATCGCGCCTCTGCTGCCCGATGAGACGGCGGCCTGGAGGACGAGCGCCCCTCCCATCGACCAGCCCATCAGGATCACGCGCCGCGCGCCATGCCTCAACGCGTACGCGATAGCGGCATCGACGTCGCGCCACTCTGACGCACCGAGGGCGTAGGAGCCTCCGCGGCTGCGCGGTGCCTCTCCGTCATTGCGATACGACACGACGAGGCTCGTCATCCCCTGCGCATGGAAGACCGGCACCGCTCTCAGGCACTCGGCCCTGGTGACACCGCGGCCGTGGACCTGGATCACCCAGACGTCACCGGCCGGCGCGTCCGCCGAGGCGGGGAACAGCCACGCAGGGCACGGCCCGCTGGGCGAGCCGATGAGGACGTTGTCCCATGGGAGATGCAGCTCGCGCGGTGAGCTGTAGTACCACCCGCTGAAACCGGCGGATCGATCGATCCTGGCCCCGGGATCGATCTGCGTGAGGAGCTTGCGACGCACTTTCTTGGCATCCGCGGACAGCACGGCACCGAGCTTCACGTAGCCGTGGGTTCCCGTCGTGAACAGGCCGTACCGACCGGGGAGCTCGGTATCGGCGGTCCGCGTCAGCTCGATCGTCTGCGCGCCGGTGTCGACCCCGAGGATCTCGGTATCCGTGCCCCGTCCGGCCGGGGTGACCACCCGCCGCGCGAGCGCCAGCACCACGACCCCGACGGAGGCGACGAGCGTGAGCAGGGCGAGGACGATGACGGTGACGGCGTGCCTGATACTCTTCATCGCTTCCTGACTCTAGCCTGTTGGCGTGACCGCACATCCCGACGCCGGCGCACTCTTCGAGAAGGCTGCCGCAGAACTGCGCGGGACGACCTTCCGCTCCGATATCACGGTGCGCGAGATCCCGTCCCCTCAGGGCCTCGCGCCGTACGCGATCGCGTTCGCGGCCGACGTCCGTCCGGACGATCACGGCGACTCGATCTACGGCACCGCGCGCTTCGTGCTGCTGCACGACCCCGAGGTCCCCGACGCCTGGGACGGAGCCTGGCGGATCGTCGCGTTCGCGCAGGCCCCCCTCGAGCCGGAGATCGGAACCGATCCGCTGCTCGCCGATGTGACCTGGTCCTGGCTGGTCGATGCGCTCCAGTCACACGGCGCCCGCTACCACTCCCCCTCGGGGACCGCGACCAAGACGCTCTCGAAGGGCTTCGGCGGCCTCGCCGCGGAAGGAGACGGCGCGCAGATCGAACTGCGCGCATCCTGGACTCCTGAGGAGCCGTTCCGCCCGCACACGGAGGCATGGGCGGAGTTGGTCGGTATGCTCGCAGGGCTCCCCCCTGGATCAGAGAACATCGCCGTCTTCGGCGCACGAAAGGCGGCTCGTGACTGAGTACACCGTGATCGACGACCGCGACGAGTTCCTCCGTTCGGTCACCGCACTCGCCGCAGGCACGGGCCCGGTCGCCGTTGATGTGGAGCGGGCGTCCGGCTTCCGGTACTCCCAGCGGGCCTACCTCGTACAGGTGTTCCGCAGAGACGCAGGCGTCTTCCTCTTCGATCCGCCTGCACTCGACGATTTCGCGCCCCTGCAGGAGGCGATCGGCGACGTGCAGTGGGTCTTCCACGCGGCCAGCCAGGATCTGCCCTCCCTTCGGGAGCTCGGCCTCGAGCCGCCCTCGATCTTCGACACCGAGCTGGCCTCGCGGCTCCTCGGTCACGAGCGCGTCGGACTCGCCGCCGTGGTCGAGGAGGCGCTGGGCATCACCTTGAAAAAGGAGCACTCCGCTGCGGATTGGTCCACGCGTCCCCTTCCGGTCGCGTGGCTCGACTACGCAGCACTGGACGTCCTGCACCTGATCGATGTGAGCGAGATCCTCGCGGAGGAGCTCGCAGCCCAGGGCAAGAGCGAGATCGCCGCGGAGGAGTTCTCCGCGACCCTGACGCGCGAGCCGAAGCCTGCCAAGAGCGAGCCGTGGCGACGTCTGAGCGGTCTCCATCAGGTGCGCGGTGCGCGCAACCTCGCCGTGGCGAGGGCGCTCTGGCTCGCCCGCGAGGAGTACGCGAAGGAGCAGGACGTCTCTCCCGGCAGGCTCGTCCCCGACCGGTCGATCGTCGCCGCCGTCGTCGCCGCTCCTGCGAGCAAGCAGGCGCTCGCCGGCATCACCGCGTTCAACGGTCGCGCCAGTCGCACGCAGCTCGATCGATGGTGGGCCGCGATCGAACAGGGGCGCGCCGAGAAGGACCTCCCCCGCGAGCGGGTCCCCAGCGATGCGCTCCCGCCCCCCAGGGCCTGGGCTGATCGCAACCCGGAGGCGGATGCCAGGCTGAAGGCCGCAAGGCCCGCGGTCGAGGAGACCGCCGTCGCGCTCAACATGCCGACGGAGAACCTGCTCACGCCGGAGCATCTGCGCCGCGTGGCCTGGACGCCACCGGGCGAGACCCCCGAGGAGATCGGCGCCGCACTCGCCGCGCTCGGCGCACGCCCCTGGCAGATTGCGCACACCGCACAGAAGATCGCAGCTGCCTTTGTAGAAGCAGCGCAATCGGCCGGAGAAGGCCCGGCGGACGCTTCGTAGGTTCGAACCAACCGATTCCCGCGGGTCGGACCCTGCTCCTAGGCTGGCATCATCCCAACCCCAGGAGGCAGAGTGGCCGAGATCTCGGACGTCTACTTCGTCGATGGCGTGCGCACCCCGTTCGGGCGCGCCGGCGAAAAAGGCATGTACTGGAACACCCGCGCGGACGACCTCGCCGTCAAGGCGACGATCGGGCTCATGGAGCGCAACCCCGGTGTCCCCGCGGACCGCATCGATGATGTCGCGATCGCCGCGACGAGTCAGACCGGCGACCAGGGGCTCACACTCGGGCGGTCTGTCGCCATCCTCGCCGGCCTCCCGCAGACGGTTCCCGGTCTCGCCATCGAGCGCATGTGCGCCGGAGCGATGACGAGCGTCACGACGATGGCGGCGTCCATCGGGATCGGCATGTACGATCTCGCCCTCGCCGGCGGCGTCGAGCACATGGGTCACCACCCCATCGGCGGCAACGCCGACCCCAACCCGCGCTTCGTCGCGGAGAAGATGGTCGACCCCGGTGCGCTCAACATGGGGGTCACGGCCGAGCGGATCTTCGACCGCTTCCCGCACCTCACGAAGGAGCGCTCCGACCGGTTCGGGATGCTCAGCCAGCACAAGGTCCAGGCGGCATACGACGCCGGAAAGATCCAGCCCGACCTCGTCTCCGTCGCCATCAAGGGCGCTGACGGTGCCTGGGGCCTCGCGACCGAGGACGAAGGACGCCGCCCGCAGACCACGATGGAGGATCTCGCGGCGCTGAAGACGCCGTTCCGCCCCCACGGACGGGTCACGGCCGGCACGTCCTCGCCACTCACCGACGGGGCGACGATGTCGCTGCTGGCAGGCGGCGGCGCCGTGAAGGAGCTCGGTCTCGCACCCAAGATGAAGCTCGTCTCGTTCGCATTCGCCGGTGTGCAGCCGGAGATCATGGGCATCGGGCCGATCCCCTCGACCGAGAAAGCGCTCAAGAAGGCCGGTCTGAGCATCTCGGACATCGGCCTGTTCGAGCTGAACGAGGCCTTCGCCATCCAGGTCATCTCACTGCTCGACCACTTCGGCATCGCCGACGACGACCCGAGGGTGAACGCCTGGGGCGGAGCGATCGCGCTCGGTCACCCGCTGGCGGCATCCGGGGTGCGCCTGATGATCCAGCTCGCCGCCCAGTTCGCCGAGCGCCCGGATGTGCGCTACGGCCTGACCGCGATGTGCGTCGGCCTCGGCCAGGGCGGATCGGTCATCTGGGAGAACCCGTTCTACGACGGCAAGAAGAGGAAGTGAGTGCGGCAGTGACCGGCTACGAGGACATCGACTTCTCCCCCATCCTGGCGCTCACCGACGACGAGGTCGTCACGCACTCCCCCGTGCGCGACATCCGCCTCGCCTCGGGCAAGGTGCTCGCCCTCATCACGCTCGACAACGGCAGGGATCACACCCGTCCGAACACCCTCGGCCCTGCGACGCTGGTGGAGCTCGGCGCGACGCTCGACGGCCTCCGCGCACGCGCCGCGTCCGGTGAGATCCACGCCGTCGGCATCACCGGCAAGCAGTACATCCTGGCCGCCGGTGCCGATCTGTCCGACATCAGCAAGGTCGGCTCCCGCGACAACGCGAGACTCATCGCCCAGCTCGGCCACAAGGTGATCGGAGGGCTCGGTGAACTCGGCGTGCCGTCCTTCGCGTTCGTCAACGGTCTCGCGCTCGGCGGCGGCCTGGAGATCGCGCTGAACAGCACCTACCGCACGGTGGATGCCTCCGCGGCCGCAGTGGCACTCCCCGAGGTGTTCCTGGGCATCATCCCCGGCTGGGGCGGCGCGTATCTGCTGCCGAACCTGATCGGCATCGAGAACGCGCTCGAGGTCGTGATCTCCAACCCGCTCAAGCAGAACCGGATGCTCAAGCCGCAGCAGGCGTTCGACTACGGGATCTTCGACGCGATCTTCCCCGCCGCGAACTATCTGGAGAACTCGCTCGCCTGGGCGGATGGCGTACTGAGCGGCACGACCAAGGTGGAGCGCAAGAACGAGCCGGGCAAGATCGAGCGGCTGACCAAGTGGCCGATCGCGATCAAGGTCGCGCGCGGCATGCTCGAATCGAAGATCGGCACCGTTCCGAAGTCGCCGTATGCGGCCCTCGACCTGCTCGACAAGGCCAAGGGCGGCACGAAGGCCGAAGGGTTCGCGCGCGAGGACGAGGCTCTCGCCGAGCTCGTCACCGGCGACCAGTTCGCGGCGTCCATGTACGCCTTCGACCTGGTGCAGAAGCGCGCCAAGCGCCCCGTCGGCGCCCCCGACAAGGCTCTCGCGCGCAGGGTCACGAAGGTCGGCATCATCGGTGCGGGCCTCATGGCCAGCCAGTTCGCGCTGCTGTTCGTCCGCAAGCTCCAGGTGCCGGTGCTCATCACCGACATCGATCAGGCCCGCGTCGACAAGGGTGTGGCCCACATCCACGAGGAGATCGGCGCGCTGGAGGCGAAGGGACGCCTCGATGCCGACACCGCCAACAAGCTGCGGGGCCTCATCCGAGGAACGGTCGACAAGAGCGAGTACGCGGATGCGGACTTCGTCATCGAGGCCGTCTTCGAGGAGGTCGGTGTCAAGCAGCAGGTCTTCGGCGAGATCGAGAAGATCGTCGCCGCAGACGCGATCCTGGCGACGAACACCTCTTCTCTCTCCGTCGAGGAGATCGGCGCGAAGCTGGAGCACCCGGAACGGCTCGTCGGGTTCCACTTCTTCAACCCGGTGGCGGTCATGCCGCTCATCGAGATCGTGAAGACGCCGGTGACCAACGAGCAGGCGCTGTCGACGGCGTTCGTCGTCGCGCGCAGTCTCGGCAAGAATGCCGTCCTCACGGCGGACGCCCCTGGCTTCGTCGTGAACCGGCTCCTCGCGAAGGTCATGGGCGAGGCGGCACGCGCCGTCTACGAGGGCACTCCCGTCTCCGAGGTGGAGAAGGCCTTCGGGCCGCTCGGTCTGCCGATGGGCCCCTTCCAGCTCATCGACCTCGTCGGCTGGAAGGTCGCCGCCCACGTGCAGGACACGATGGTGAGCGCCTTCCCCGAGCGGTTCTACGCGAACGAGAACTTCCATGCTCTGGCGGAGCTCGACCAGGTCGTGGAGAAGGACAAGGGCGGCCGTGTCACCGGGTGGACGAAGGCGGCCGAGAAGGCGCTCAAGGGCGCCGTCGGCAAGAGCCCGGCATCCGCCGAGACGATCCTGCGCCGTGTCCAGGACGGCCTCGCCCAGGAGATCCGGATCATGCTCGACGAGCATGTCGTCCCCGAAGTCGAGGACATCGACCTCTGCCTGATCCTCGGCGCCGGCTGGCCTTTCATCGACGGCGGGGCATCCCCGTACCTCGACCGCGAGGGGGCGAGCGAGCGCGTCTTCCAGGGCACGTTCCACACCCCGCCGATCCGCGGCATCGCGCACAGCTGAACGCACGGATGCGGGCCCGGTCGTCTGACCGGGCCCGCATCCGTGCGATCCGGGGAACGCAGGGCGAAATCACGGTGAACTCCTCGTACAGAAGACCCTTCGCGCACAGGTGAACGCCCGGTATCGGCCAGAGTGGGACGCATGGACACGTTCCTCTCGTTCTTCAGCGTTCCTGGTATGTCCGGCCTCCTGAAGACCGGCACGGCGATCCTCACCGTGCTGCTGGTCGTCCCTGCACTGCTGAAGCTCTTCCTCGTCACGATCGACGAGGGCTGGGCGGCGATCCGCACCCGCAACGGCAAGCCGATCATCCGGCGCCCACGGGGCGTGCCGGGCGCCGCAGGCGAGGTCGTCGTGCTCTCGCCAGGCACCCACGGCGCCTTCCCGATGTTCTACTGGTACAAGCTCATCGACGTCCGATGCCGTGCGACGGACCTGCCGGCCAGGCAGCTCACGGGCTCGGCGGGGCACCAGCACCTCGTGCACGCCTCGTTCGAATGGCGCCCCGTACCGACGGGGCGCGCCTTGCGCGTCTTCGAACTGGACGTCGTGAACGTGACCGAACGCGCCGCGAACATCGTCGGCTCCGCCATGCGCGATGTCGTCCGCGGCATCCCCGGCGAAACGCTTCCGGCCAACGCCGAGCTCGGCGTCCAGGTTCTCACCGCCTGCGCGGAGACGGCGCTGCGGGACTGCGGCGTCGAGATCGTGCGCGTGATGATCACCGGCGACGCGTTGACCGACGGCTATCTGCTCTCCGAGGCGCTGCGCGCGACCGACCGCGACCCCGCCGAGGCGGTCGCCGCCCTGCACGCGCTCAACTGACGCTCAGGCGTCTGCTCCTACCATGTCGGCATGAGCATGGAGCCTGCACCGTTCGCTTCCAGGGAGGACCGGCCCTCGCCCTCGCCGCGCACCGCGGCGGAGCCGATGGCGTTCACGCGCGATGAGCTCCTCAGCGGCGCGGTGCGCGCATGGGGGCTGTTCGTCGGGCTGTTCACCCTCGGCCTGCTCCTGCGGCTCCTGACGATCGGCGGATCGGACTTGGCCTCGGGGATGTGGTTCGTGGCGATCGTGAGCGGCTACGCCCTCATGATCGCCGCGGGCGTGTCCGCGTTCGCCACGGCGGCGATGGTGCCCCTTGTCTGGGTTCTCGGCCGTGCGCTGCGGAGCGTGCACCGTCTGGTCGTCCATCTCGTCGTGTACATGGCTCTCGGTGTGCTCATGGCGGTGGCGGCCTACGCGCTGGCGCAGGTCATCACCGACGGAATGCTCGACCTGGCCACGAGCACCGCCCTCGCCGCTGCGATCGCGATACCGCTCGGCTGGTGGCTCACCGCCAGGGCGGCGCTGCGCGAGGATCATGGTGGGGCTCGGAGGGCACGGGCAGCGCAGCACCCGGACGAAGCCTTCGAGGACTCCGCCGTGCAGTGAGGCAGCTCAGCGGTTCTCGTGCAGCGGAAGCTCGATGGCGCCGGTCTCGCCCGCGTTGCGGGCGATCGGGATCCGGGTGCCGAGGACCTGTGCGACGACGTCCTGGGCGATCTTGGATGCCGTGAGACCGGCATCAGCGAGGATCTGATCGCGAGAAGCGTGATCGATGAACTCATCGGGAAGCCCGAGCTCGTCGACAGCCGTGTCGATTCCCGCTTCCCGCAGCACCTGGCGTACACGCGTGCCGATCCCTCCGACGCGTATCCCGTCTTCGAGGGTGATGACGAGACGATGCCGTCCGGCCAGCTCGATGACGGACGGCTGCACGGGGATCGCCCACCGAGGATCGATGACCGTGGCGCCGATCCCCTGCGCGCGAAGCCGCTCGGCGACGTCGACCGCGAGGGCGGCGAACGGACCGATGCCGATGAGGAGCACGTCCTCCCCCTCACCGCGCGAGAGCACATCGACGCCGTCCGCCAAGCGCTCGACGGCAGGGAGATCTGCTGCCACCTCGCCCTTCGGGAACCGGATCACCGTCGGCGCATCATCCACCCGAACGGCCTCGTCCAGCGCTTCCTGCAGCCGCGTGCCGTCCCTGGGCGCGGCGATCCGGATGCTCGGGACGATCTGCAGCATCGCGAGGTCCCACATGCCGTGGTGACTCGGCCCATCAGGACCTGTGACACCGGAGCGGTCAAGCACGAAGGTCACGCCTGCCTTGTGCAGGGCGACGTCCATGAGCACCTGATCGAAGGCGCGGTTCATGAAGGTGGCGTACAGGGCCACAACCGGATGAAGACCGCCGTAGGCGAGCCCGGCCGCCGAGGCGACAGCGTGCTGCTCCGCGATCCCGACGTCGTAGACGCGCTCGGGGAAGCGCTCGGCGAACGGGGCGAGCCCGGTGGGACGCAGCATCGCGGCCGTGATCGCGATGATCTTCGGGTCCGCCTCGCCCGCGGACACCAGGGCGTCGGAGAACACGTCCGTCCATCCACGTCCGCTGCTGGACAGCGGCTCTCCTGTGGTCGGATCGATGCGGTTCACCGCATGGAACTGATCGGCCTCGTCGTCCCTGGCCGGCTGATAGCCTCGCCCCTTCTCCGTGATCGCGTGCACGATCACCGGCGCGCCGTACGACTTGGCGAGCTCGAGCGTCTCGATCAGTGCGTCGAGGTCGTGTCCGTCGACGGGGCCCAGATACTTGATGTCGAGATTGGAATACAGCGCCTCATTGTTCGTGAAACGCGAGAGGAACCCGTGCGTGCCGCCACGGACACCGCGGAACAGCGCACGACCCATCGGGCCGAACAGACGGAAGAAGCGATCCGAGCGGTGGTGCAGATCCTTGTACGCCGCGGCGGTGCGCACTCGGTTGAGGTAGCGGGACATGCCGCCGATCGTCGGAGCGTAGGAGCGTCCGTTGTCGTTGACGACGATGACGAGGTTGCGGTCGTTGTCGTCGGTGATGTTGTTGAGCGCCTCCCAGGTCATCCCGCCCGTGAGCGCGCCATCACCGACGACGGCGACGACGTGTCGGTCGCTGCGCCCCGTCGCAGAGAGCGCACGCGAGATCCCATCGGCCCAGCTCAGAGAGCTCGAGGCATGAGAGGACTCGACGACGTCGTGCGGGCTCTCCGAGCGCTGCGGATAACCGGCCAGCCCGCCGCGCACGCGCAGCGCCGAGAAGTCCTGACGCCCCGTGAGCAGCTTGTGCACGTACGACTGGTGCCCCGTGTCGAAGATGATCGGGTCATCGGGAGAGGAGAACACTCGGTGCAGAGCGATGGTGAGCTCGACCACGCCCAGGTTGGGGCCGAGATGCCCGCCGGTGCGCGAGACGTTCTCGACGAGGAACGCGCGGATCTCCGTGGCGAGCTCCGCCAACTGGTCCGAGCTGAGACCGTCGAGATCCCGCGGCCCTGCAATGCCGGGAAGAATAGGCATCCGCACCTCCTGAAGTCATCTTCGATCCTACTGTTCGAGACTGCGAAGGGCCCGGATGCCGAAGCATCCGGGCCCTCACGCGCGCGACCCGATCAGACGAGCGAGCGCAGCACGTACTGCAGGATCCCGCCGTTGCGGTAGTAGTCCGCCTCACCGGGGGTGTCGATACGGACGACCGCGTCGAACTCGATCGTCTGCTTGCCCTCTGCCGAGTGCTCGCTGGGGGCGGCAGTGACGCGCACGGTCTTGGGAGTCGTCCCGTTGTTGAGCTCTTCGAGGCCCGTGATCGAGACGATCTCGGTGCCGTCCAGGCCCAGCGACTCCCAGCTCTCACCGGCCGGGAACTGCAGAGGAACGACGCCCATCCCGATGAGGTTGGAGCGGTGGATGCGCTCGAAGCTCTCGGTGATGACGGCCTTCACGCCCAGCAGGCTCGTGCCCTTGGCCGCCCAGTCGCGGGACGATCCGGAGCCGTACTCCTTGCCGCCGAAGATCACCAGCGGGGTTCCCGCCGCCTGGTAGTTCTGGCTGGCGTCGTAGATGTACGACTGCGGCCCCTCGGGCTTCGTGAAGTCGCGGGTGTAGCCGCCCTCGACGACTGCGCCGTCGTTGACCGCGGAGACCAGGGCGTTCTTCAGGCGGATGTTCGCGAACGTGCCGCGGATCATGACCTCGTGGTTTCCGCGACGCGATCCGTACGAGTTGAAGTCGCGCTGTGCGACGCCGTGCTCGGTCAGGTACTGCGCGGCGGGCGTGCCGGCCTTGATGTTTCCGGCCGGGCTGATGTGGTCGGTGGTCACCGAGTCGCCCAGCGTCGCCATGACGCGCGCACCGGTGATGTCGGTGACCGGAGTCAGCTCCATCGTCATGCCGTCGAAGTACGGCGCCTTGCGGACGTAGGTGGAGTCCTCATTCCACTCGAAGACCGGGCCCGTCGGGGTGGGCAGGCTCGTCCAGCGCTCGTCGCCGTCGAAGACGGTGGCGTACTGCTTGATGAACTGCTCACGGGAGATCGACGAGTCGACGATCTCCTGGACCTCGTCCGGCGTGGGCCAGATGTCCTTCAGGAAGACGTCGTTGCCCTCGGTGTCGGTGCCCAGCGCATCGTTCTCGAAGTCGAAGTGCATCGAGCCTGCCAGCGCGTACGCGATCACGAGCGGCGGGGACGCCAGGTAGTTCATCTTCACGTCGGGGCTGATGCGGCCCTCGAAGTTGCGGTTGCCGGACAGCACTGCGGTGACGGCGAGGTCGTGGTCGTTGATCGCGGTGGAGACCTCCTCGATCAGCGGACCGGAGTTGCCGATGCAGATCGTGCAGCCGTAGCCGACGGTGTAGAAGCCGAGACCCTCGAGATCCTTGTCGAGACCGGACTTCTCGTAGTAGTCGGTGACGACCTTGGAGCCGGGCCCGAGGGTCGTCTTGACCCACGGCTTCTGCTTCAGACCCTTGGCCAGCGCCTTGCGGGCGACGAGACCGGCGGCGATCATCACCGAGGGGTTCGAGGTGTTCGTGCAGGACGTGATCGCGGCCAGCGTCACCGCGCCGTTGTCGATCACGTACGGCTCGCCCGCGGCCGGCTTGACCTTGACCGGCTTCGAGGCGCCCTTGACACCGCTGGAGATGTGCACCGGACGCGTGTTCGTGTCCTCTTCGCCAGGGACGATGCCGGGGTCGGATGCCGGGAAGGAGTGCTTCGACTCGAGATCCACGATGTCCTCGGAGGTCGAGGGCGTCGCATAGTTGAGGATGTCCTGCTCGAACTGGTTCTTCGCCTCGGAGAGGAGGATGCGGTCCTGCGGACGTTTCGGACCGGCGATCGAGGGGACGACCGTTCCGAGGTCGAGCTCCATGTACTCGCTGAAGACCGGCTCGTTGGCGGCGTCGTGCCACAGGTGCTGCTGCTTCGCGTACGCCTCGACGAGCGCGATGGTCTGCTCGTCGCGACCGGTCAGGCGCAGGTAGTCGGTCGTGACCTCGTCGATGGGGAACATCGCCGCCGTCGAGCCGAACTCGGGCGACATGTTGCCGATCGTGGCGCGGTTGGCCAGCGGGACGGATGCGACGCCCGCGCCGTAGAATTCCACGAACTTGCCGACGACACCGTGCTGGCGAAGCATGTCGGTGATCGTGAGGACGACGTCGGTGGCGGTGACGCCGGCGGGGATCTCACCGGTCAGCTTGAAGCCGACGACGCGCGGGATGAGCATCGAGACCGGCTGGCCGAGCATGGCCGCCTCCGCCTCGATGCCGCCGACGCCCCAGCCGAGCACGCCCAGACCGTTGACCATCGTGGTGTGCGAGTCGGTGCCGACACAGGTGTCGGGGTAGGCCTGCAGCACGCCGCCGTTGGTGCGGTCGTAGATGACCTTGGCGAGGTGCTCGATGTTCACCTGGTGAACGATGCCCGTTCCGGGCGGGACGACCTTGAAGTCCTGGAAGGCGGTCTGGCCCCAGCGCAGGAACTGGTAGCGCTCGCCGTTGCGCTCGTACTCGATCTCGACGTTGCGCTCGAGCGCGTTCTCCGAGCCGAACAGGTCGGCGATGACGGAGTGGTCGATGACCATCTCGGCCGGCGAGAGCGGGTTGATGCGGTTCGCGTCGCCGCCGAGGGCCGTGACGGCCTCGCGCATCGTGGCGAGGTCGACGATGCAGGGCACACCGGTGAAGTCCTGCATGACCACGCGCGCGGGCGTGAACTGGATCTCGGTGTTCGGCTCGGCCGCGGCATCCCACGATCCGAGCGCCTCGATCTGCGCCTTCGTGACGTTCGCGCCATCCTCGGTGCGGAGCAGGTTCTCCAGGAGCACCTTGAGGCTGAACGGGAGCTTCTCGTAACCGGGGACGGTGTCGATGCGGAAGATCTCGTAGTCGGTGCTGCCGACCGTCAGGGTGCTCTTGGCACCGAAGCTGTTCACCGTGGACACGATTCCGTCTCCTTCTACTCGGATGGAGGCAACAGTCGCCTCCATCTTGCTCGCCATCGAGCCCGGTCGGCTAGCAAGGCGGACCTAACCAGTCTGCTCCGTGCCGGCCGTGGGCGAAAGCCTGCAATTTATCTTGATGTCAAGATAAATCTACCATGCTCACGCGTCAGATTCGGACGGCGACTCGCGCGGGTAGAGGGCGCGCACGACGAGCCAGGTGACGGCGATCATCGGAGCGAAGAGAGGAAGACCCATGACGAGTTTCAGCGTGCCGAGAGCGGTCACATCCCCGGCGAAGTAGAGCGGGAGTTGAACGGCGAGACGCGCATAGAAGAGCGCGCCCCAGGCGATGCCGAGCCAGAGGAAGGCGCGACGCTTGCGGCGATCCTCGCGCCAGCGGGTTCCCTCGCCCATCAGGAATCCGGCGGCGAGGCCGATGAGGGACCAGCCGATGAGCGCCGCGACGATCATGGCGGTGCCGTAGACGGCGTTGGTGATGAATCCCGGGACGAAATTGTCCTCCCCCCGCCCCGTCCACAGCGCGAGCGCCGCAGCGGCGCCCGCTGCGACGAGCCCGCCGATCGCGGCGGCGGGCGGCGACTTCTGCGCGAGCCGCACGATCGTGAAGACGGCGGCAAGGCCGACCGACACGCCCAGAGCGAGGATGAGCGGCTCCGGCGACACCGTGAAGAGGATGACGAACGCAAGGCTCGGCAGCACCGATTCGAGGATGCCTCGCCACCCGCCCATGGCCGTCCAGACGACCTTCTGGGTGCTGGACGACTCGGCAGGGTCCAGGCCTGCTTTGCGCGCGGCGGAGCCGAGCGCGGCGCCGAGCACCTCAGACGCCGTCGGCTGCGGCGCCTCGTCAGGAACGGATGCCCCGTCCGCACCCTCGCCCTGGGCGTCGCCGCTCACGCCGAACCCGGCGTGGCCGGCATCTTCAGCGGGATGAGATCCCGCGGGGGCATCGGGGCGCCGCCGCGGACCACGACCAGCGAACGGAAGAGATCCTCCACCTTCGCCGCGGCATCCACGTCGCTCGTCGCCGCGCCGCCGATGACGCCGCGGAGGAACCATCGAGGCCCGTCGACGCCGACGAAGCGAGCGAGCCGGAGACCGGAGCCCTCCGCAGCCGTGGCGGGCACCTCGGCCAGGAGCTCCTTGCCCAGGGGACCATCGCGCTCCTCCACGCGTCCGCCCTGCGACCGCACCTGATCCTTCAGCTGCACGCGCGTCTCATCCCACAGACCGCCGGAACGCGGTGCCGCGAACGGCTGCACTTGCAAGGATGATTCGGCGTAGTCCAGGCCGACGGCGACGATGCGCTTGGTCTGCTCCTCGACCTCGAGTCGGAGGTTCAGCCCCTCGCGCGGCAGGATCTTGATCCCGCCGAGATCGATGTACGGACGGACCGGATTGACCTCGCTCTCATCGAACGGGCCGTCCTCGGCGCGTCCGACGGGTGCCGACTTCGTCGGCTGTTCGTTCTGCTCTGACATGACTACTCCCCTTCGGCGATGATTCCGCCGCCCGCCGACTGATAGCCGGTGGATCCGAAGCCGCCCTCTCCCCTGGCGCTCTCAGGGAGCTCGTCCACGGGGAGGAACACGGCGCGGGTCACCGGCATGATGATCAGCTGGGCGATGCGATCGCCGACGGCGACATCGTACGCGCTCTTGGTGTCGGTGTTGATCAGGCTGACCTTGATCTCCCCCCGATATCCGGCGTCGACAGTGCCGGGGGCGTTGACGATGGAGATGCCGTGCTTGGCGGCGAGGCCGCTGCGGGGGACGACGAAGGCGGCGTACCCCTCGGGGAGAGCGATGCGCACGCCCGTCGCGACGAGGGCGCGCTCGCCGGGCTCGAGATGCACGGCCTCCGCCGATACGAGATCCGCTCCCGCATCTCCGGGGTGGGCGTAGTGCGGCACCACAGGGGCGATAATGGGTAGGTCGATCGAATCGCTCACCCCACGAGGCTAATGCAGAACACCGTTCCCCCCGCACGCCCGCGCTATCGCGAGCGTCTCACGCCGAGCCTGTGGGTGCTCGCGTCCGCGGCCGTGATCGCGCCGATGATCTCGCTCACCCTCACCCCGGTCGGCTCCGCCTTCGCCCTGGCCATCGGGATCGCCGCGGCGGTCGCGGTGATCGCCCTGCTCGTCTTCGCCTGCCCGGTGGTCTCGCTCGAGGGCGACGTGCTGCGGGCCGGGCGCGCACACATCGATGCGCGCTGGCTGGGCGAGCCGGTCGCGCTCACAGGTGAGGATGCTCGGCAGGCACGAGGACCGGGACTCGCGGCGAGCGGCTGGCATCTCATCCGCGGCGGCATCGACGGGCTCGTCATCGTGCCCAACACCGACCCGGATGATCCGATCTCCTCGTGGACGATCTCCACACGGACGCCGGACCGGCTGGCCGCGGCGATCAGGGCAGCCAAGGCCTGAAGACCGCCCGTCAGCGGAGCGTGACGCGCTCCGGATCGGCGGAGCAGCAGCCGAAGACGACGACGCGCCCCGGACCTCTCGGGTCGGGGCGCGTGACGTACGCGAAGGCGCTCAGGCGGCGCACTCCTTGCAGATCGGGCCTTCCGGCCCCTCGTGGTCGAGCTGCGAACGGTGCTTCACGAGGAAGCAGCTCATGCAGGTGAATTCATCCTGCTGAGCCGGCAGCACGACGACGTCCAGTTCGAGATCGGAGAGGTCGGCACCAGGGAGGTCGAAGCTCGACGGGTTGTCGGAGTCCTCGTCCCCCGTGGAACCGGAGAGCTTGTCCGGCACACGCTCCTTCAGGGCTTCGATCGACTCGGAGTCGTCTTCGCTCTTTCGAGGTGCGTCGTAATCGGTTGCCATGCGGTGAATCTCCACTTTCATGGTGCTAGTGGGTGGTGGGCCGTCGGGTAAGCGGCGGCCATAGTTTGCACGACTCGACGGCATTTCGCAAATGCCGTTCGCCGCACCCCATCAAACTCACGGCACGCCAGTACTATTCCCGGCTTCCGCGCCCCTCGCGTGACACCATGGCAGAAACCCACCAGAGGGGCTTTCGCATGGAAAACGTCACGATCGTCGGCACCGAATCCGGTGTCCTCGTGCTCGCCACCGAATCCGGTGAGCGCTTCGCGCTGCCCATTGACGACCTGCTGCGCGCGGAGATCCGCCGGGCGGGGGCGCACAAGACCGAGTCCGCACCTCGGCTCGCAGCGAGCCCCAAGGAGATCCAGGCGCACATCAGATCCGGTCTCACCGCTGCAGAGGTCGCCGAACTGCTCGGCGTGGATCTCGCCGTCGTCACCCGGTTCGAGGGCCCCGTCCTCGCCGAACGGGAGCATGTCGTCGGGCAGGCTCTCGCCGTGCCCGTGCTGATCGGCAGCGAGGTCGAGCCGGATGCGCAGCCCACCTTCGGCACCGCCATCAGGGCGAAACTCGCGGAGGTCGCGGCCGTCGGCGAGCGTTGGGCCAGTTGGAAGGACGACTCCGGCTGGGTGGTCAAGCTCGAGTTCACCGCCAACGAGATCGACCACGACGCACGGTGGACGTTCGACCCGAGGCGCAGCACTCTCGCGCCGCTGAACTCCGATGCGACGCAGCTCTCCCGCCAGGGCTCGCTGCCCGACGGGCTCATCCCCCGCCTGCGCGCCGTCGAGGCGGACCGCCCGGCATCGCCGTACAAGGACGAGACGCGTTTCGACTCCGGCGCGTTCGGCCTGAGGCCCCTCGCCGACCCAGAAGCGGATCTCGAGGAGCCGCCGGTCGCGGATCGCGCACCGACGGCCGCCCAGCACGCGGCGATCAAGCGCGCACCCGAGGAGAGCACGACGAGCGCCGAGACCGCCGACCTCCTGGAGGCGCTCCGGAGGCGCCGCGGCCAGCGCGAAGCCGCTCCGCTCGACGAGGAAGAGCCGGAGCAGACCACCGCGAACAGTCCGATCGCGCTCTTCGACGCCCTCGAGCCCGGGTATGCCGAGAAGGACGAGGCCCCGGAGCCGGATCCGTCTTCGCCTGCCCCCTCGGAGCCGTCCGGACGCAAGCGTCGCCGCAACGCGATGCCCTCTTGGGATGAGATCGTCTTCGGAGCACGCTCGGACGAGTGAGCGGATCTCGTCCGCGAGGCTGTCCCCGCGCTCCGGGCCTCGTCAGCGCGCCAGCGCGCCGCGCATGATCAGCGGGACCAGCCTCTCCTCCGGCGTGAGCGAGCCGTGCTGGCCGATCATGCCCCTGCCGCGCTGATCCGCCGCTGTGCCGTCGTAGAGGGCTCTGTTGCCGCGCGCCGCCACGACCAGGTCCCCGACCCGTTCAGAGGCGGCGGATGTCGTTCGCGGACCGAACAGTCCGGAGGCCAGCGCCTCACTCCGCGTTGCCACATCGGCGATGCCCTCTGTGGCGCGCCGCCAGGAGGCGGCGGCGTGATCGGCGTCCACTCCGGGGTGCAGATACAGGTGCAGCATCCGCGGTTCTCCCCCGAAATGCCGCACCATCTCCCGCACGCCGTCCGTCTCGTCGAACACGATCTGACGGTGCGCCGGGACGTCCAGCATCCCGTGGTCGGCGGTGATCACGACACCGACGCCGTCCGGCACCGCGATCGAAAGTGCTGCGTCGATCTCCTCGAGCGCGGCGACCCACTCGCCGGAATCGATGCCGTAGCGGTGTCCTGCTTTGTCGACCTCGGGGAGATAGCAGTAGACGAAAGCGCCGTCGTTCTCGGCGGCCAGCGTGTAGGCGGCCCGCACCCGATCTGCGGCGGTCTGCTCTGCGACGAACGCGGCACCGCGCAGGGTCGCACGGGTGAACCCGCTCTGCGCGTAGGCGGCGACGCCGAGCGCGAACGCCGGATGTCCGTCCGCTGACGCGCGTTCGAAGACGGTCGGCCTCGGCTGCCACGTGAGCGGATCGATGCCCGCGCTCTCCCAGTCGGTGAGCTGGTTCACGAGGACGTCGCGGTCGCGGTCGAGAACCCGGTAGCCGACGAGGCCGTGCTCACCCGGCCAGGCGCCGGTGAGGATGCTTGTGAGCGCCGCCGCCGTCGTCGAAGGGAACACGGACACGGCGACATCGCGTCTGGACATCCCGGCGGTGAGCGATCGGGCGTGACCGGCGTGCGCGCGGAGCGGGATCGCCCCGAGACCGTCGACGAGCACGAGCACCCCGGAACGCAGCCGGCTGGGCCCCGCCCCGCGCACGGCGCCGAGCAGTTCGTCCGCCACCCCGACGATGCTCCGGGCCGTGGCGGACTCGGTCGGTAACATGAGAGGCATATCCGAGCCAGTCTTTCACAGGCTCCCGCACGCCCCCAGGAAGTCCATGCCGAAGACCCCGCCCCCGGAAGCCGTCGACGAACGCATCCAGGACATCGACCTGTCCAGCGAGATGCAGGGCTCCTACCTCGAGTACGCGTACTCCGTGATCTACTCGCGCGCGATCCCCGACGCGAGGGACGGCCTCAAGCCGGTGCAGCGCCGGATCCTGTTCCAGATGGCGGAGATGGGCCTGCGCCCCGACCGAGGGCACGTCAAGAGCGCCCGCGTGGTCGGCGAGGTCATGGGCAAGCTCCATCCGCACGGCGATTCAGCGATCTACGACGCCCTGGTCAGGCTCGCCCAGGAGTGGGCGCTGCGCCTTCCGCTCGTCGACGGGCACGGGAACTTCGGCTCCCTGGACGACGGTCCCGCTGCAGCCAGGTACACCGAAGCGCGCCTCGCCGGGGCGGCACTCGCCCTCACCGAGAGCCTCGACGAGGACGTCGTCGACTTCGTCCCGAACTACGACGGCCAGTTCCAGCAGCCGGCCGTCCTTCCCGCGGCCTTCCCCAATCTGCTGGTCAACGGCGCGACCGGCATCGCCGTGGGCATGGCGACGAACATGGCGCCGCACAACCTCATCGAGGTCATCGCGGCGGCGGGGCATCTCCTGGAGAACCCGACCGCCACGGTCGAGGAGCTCATGGAGTTCGTGCCGGGACCGGACTTCCCCTCGGGTGGCATCGTCATGGGACTCGACGGGATCAAGGACGCGTACGCGACAGGCCGGGGCGCGCTCAAGGTGCGCGGCAAGGTATCCGTCGAATCCCTCGGGCCACGACGTACGGGTCTCGTGATCACCGAGCTCCCCTACATGGTCGGCCCTGAGCGCCTGATCGAGAAGATCAGGGATGCCGTCCAGGCGAAGAAGCTGCAGGGCATCAGCGACGTGACGGACCTCACGGACCGCCATCACGGCCTGCGCGTCACGATCGGCATCAAGACCGGCTTCGACCCGAACGCTGTGCTGGAGCAGCTCTACCGCCTCACGCCGCTGGAAGACTCGTTCAGCATCAACAACGTGACGCTCGTGAACGGCCAGCCCCGTACGCTCGGCCTGAAGGAGCTGCTCGAGGTCTACATCGGGCATCGACTCGACGTCGTCACGCGGCGCAGCCGTTATCGTCTCGCGCGCCGCGAGGAGCGCTTGCACCTCGTCGAGGGTCTGCTCATCGCGATCCTCGACATCGACGAGGTCATCCAGGTCATCCGCTCCTCGGACGACAGCGAGCAGGCGCGCTCCAAGCTCCGGCAGGTGTTCGATCTGTCCGAGCCGCAGGCCGAGTACATCCTGGAGCTCCGGCTGCGCAGGCTCACCAAGTTCTCCCGCATCGAGTTGGAGACCGAGCGCGACGCGCTGCAGGCGGAGATCGCCTCCCTGCAGGAGCTGCTCGCCAGCCCCGTGCTGCTGCGCGGACAGGTCGCGAAGGAGCTCGATGCGGCAGCGGAGGCCTACGGCACGCCTCGACGCACACTGCTGATGAACGCGAAGCCGGCGGTCGCGCGCAAGGCCAAGGCGGGCGAGGTCGACCTCCAGATCGCGGATGCTCCGACGCTCATCGCGCTCTCGACGACCGGACGGGCGATCAGGGTCGATCTGCAGGACGGCCAGTCCATCACCCGCCCTGCCCGACGCAGCAAGCACGACGCGATCCTCTCCACGGTCGAGGCCACGGTGCGCGGTGAGGTCGGTGCGCTCACCTCGACGGGACGACTGCTGCGCTTCTCGCCCGTCGATCTCCCCTCGGTGCCGGCCACATCTGTCCAGCTGGCCGCCGGTACGCCGCTGCGCGACTATCTCGGCATCACGTCACGCACCGAGCGGGTCGTCGCCCTGATCGCCCTGGGCACGGACACCCCCTCCGCGATCGGCACCGCACAGGGGACGGTGAAGAGGATCGTGCCCTCGACGCTGCCGGTGCGCCCCGATCTCGAGGTGATCGCGCTCAAGCAGGGCGATGCCGTGGTCGGAGCGGCACCAGCCCCCGACGACGTCGAGCTCGTCTTCGTGACCTCGGATGCCCAGCTGCTGCACTTCCCCGCCTCCGCCGTGCGCCCCCAGGGTGCGCCGGCCGGCGGTATGGCAGGCATCAAGCTCTCCTCCGGCGCCACCGTCCTGCACTTCGGCGTCGTGACGGCGGATGAGGAGGCGGTCGTCGCGACGGTCTCGGGAGCCGAGGGCATGATCCCCGGTACCGACGCCGGAAGGGCGAAGGTGTCGTTCTTCTCCGAGTACCCCGGAAAGGGACGTGCGACCGGCGGCGTCAGAGCTCATGCCTTCTTGAAGGGCGAGGACCGGCTCACCGTCGCCTGGGTCGGAGACGAGCCCGCCTACGCCGTCGGATCCGATGGTGCGGTGCGCGCTCTGCCGAGCCCCGGCGCGAAGCGGGATGCCTCCGGCCAGCCCGTCGACGGGGTGATCGGCTCGATCGGCCGCCCCGTCGTCTGAGACCCCGGAGGCGGCAGTCGGCCGTCAACGGCTCGAACCGGGTCAGGCGTCGATGGACTCGCGGGAGAGCTGGTCGGCGGAGTCGATGATGAACTCGCGGCGCGGAGCGACCTCGTTGCCCATGAGCAGCTCGAAGACACGACCGGCCGCTTCGGCATCCTCCATGCGGACGCGACGCAGCAGTCGTCCCGACTTGTCCATCGTCGTGGAGGCGAGCTGTTCGGCATCCATCTCGCCGAGTCCCTTGTAGCGCTGGATGGGCTCGTGCCAGCGCTTGTTCTGCTTGCGCAGCTTCGCGAGCAGAGCGTGCAGCTCCTGTTCGCTGTACGTGTAGATCGTCTCGTTCGGCTTGGAGCCGGGGTTCATGACGATCACCCGATGCAGCGGTGGAACAGCGGCGAAGACCCTGCCCGCCTCGATGAGCGGCCGCATGTACCGGAAGAAGAGGGTCAGCAGGAGAGTGCGGATGTGCGCGCCGTCCACATCGGCGTCGCTCATCAGGATCACCTTGCCGTAGCGGGCGGCATCGATGTCGAAGGTGCGGCCGGAGCCCGCCCCGATGACCTGGATGATGGAGGCGCACTCGGCATTCGAGAGCATGTCCCCGATGGAGGCCTTCTGCACGTTGAGGATCTTCCCGCGGATCGGGAGCAGCGCCTGGAACTCGCTGTTGCGCGCGTTCTTCGCCGTGCCGAGCGCGGAGTCGCCCTCGACGATGAACAGCTCGCTGCGGTCGACCTCCTTCGTCCGGCAGTCGACGAGCTTGGCCGGCAGGGTCGACGACTCGAGCGCGTTCTTTCGGCGCTGCGTCTCCTTGTGGGCGCGCGCGGAGACCCGGGCCTTCATCTCCGCCACGATCTTGTCGAGCAGCTGCGAGGCCTGGTTCTTGTCGTCGCGCTTGGTGGAGGTGAAACGGGCGCCGAGTTCCCTGCGGACGACCTGGGCCACGATCTGCCGCACGGCCGGGGTGCCGAGCACCTCCTTGGTCTGACCCTCGAACTGAGGCTCTGGGACCTCCACGGTCAGCACGGCCGTGAGCCCGGCCAGGACGTCGTCCTTCTCGAGCTTGTCGTTGCCGACCTTCAGCCGGCGGGCGTTCTGCTCGACCTGAGAGCGCAACACCTTCAGGAGCTCCTGCTCGAAGCCCTGCTGATGCGTGCCGCCCTTGGGCGTGGCGATGATGTTCACGAAGGAGCGGCTGATCGTCTCATAGCCCGTGCCCCATCGCAGCGCGATGTCCACACGGCAGTCGCGCTGAACGTCCTGCGAGGCCATAGTTCCGTTGGCCTGGAGCACGGGGACGGTCTCGGTGAACGTCCCCTCCCCCTGGATGCGCCAGACGTCGGTGATCGGCGCATCGGTTGCGAGGAACTCGACGAACTCCGAGATCCCGCCCTCGTAGTGGTAGCGGGTCTCGTTGCGGCCGCCTTCGCGCTCGTCGCTGACCACGATCTCGAGCCCCGGCACGAGGAACGCGGTCTGCCGCGCCCTCGTCTCGAGGTCGTTGAGCTGGAAGGCGGCATCCTTGGTGAAGATCTGACGATCCGCCCAGTACCGGACCCTGGTGCCGGTGACGCCCTTGGCGACCTTGCCGACGACCCGCAGCTCGCTCTTGTCGGAGAACGGCGTGAACGGCGCATCGGGACGCGGAGCTCCGGAGTCCTGGAAGACGCCCGGCTCGCCGCGGTGGAAGCTCATCGCGTAGGTCTTGCCGTTGCGGTCGACCTCGACGTCCAGGCGCTCGGAGAGCGCGTTCACCACCGAGGCGCCGACGCCGTGGAGGCCTCCGGATGCCGCGTACGACCCGCCACCGAACTTCCCACCGGCGTGCAGCTTGGTGTAGACGACCTCGACACCCGTGAGGCCGGTACGAGGCTCGACGTCCACAGGGACGCCGCGACCGCGGTCGCGCACCTCGACGCTGCCGTCCTCGTACAGGACGACGTCGATGCTGCTCCCGTTGCCGGCGACGGCCTCGTCTACGGCGTTGTCGATGATCTCCCAGAGGCAGTGCATAAGGCCCGGGGATCCGTTGGACCCGATGTACATGCCCGGGCGCTTGCGAACCGCCTCGAGCCCTTCGAGCACCTGGAGATGATGGGCGGAATACTCGGCGGTCACAATCTCCGATTCTACGGCGGGCAGAGCGTGCAGCCCGGTCGACACTCCCCTGTCGGCACCGGTCGAGGTGCAGCGCGTACGCGCTGAGCGAAACACGCCGTGATCCGGGCATGCGCTCAGGCTGGGCGTGGTTGTATTGAGCACGCTCCTACAGCGAACCCGACAACCGAGGAGGCACTGAGATGAATGCAACAACCGAACGTGAGGCCTCCGCGGTCGAGTACCGGCTCACCGCCATGGACCGCTGCGACTCGTGCGGCGCTCAGGCGTACATCGCCGCCGAGGTGAACGGCTCCGAGCTGCTGTTCTGCGCACATCACGGCCGCAAGTACGAGGAGAAGCTGCGCAGCGTGGCCACCAGCTGGCACGACGAGACCGCTCGACTCATCGAGGCCTGACGACCTGTCCCGCCACCGGGTCGTGAAGCGACTCGGGCCGGTCAGTCGACGTACACGCGCGCGATCCGAGGAGACAGGCGGGTGAGGATCTCCTCCCCGACCGTGTCGATGCGTTCGGCGAGATCGGTCGCGCTCGGCTCTCCGCGCAATCCGGGCCCGAACAGCGTCACGGTATCCCCGATGGCCGCGCCATCCCAGCCGTCGAGCGTCATGCTCGTCAGGGCGATCTCACGAACGCTCGTCGCTCCCGCGGGGCTGCCCGCCGGCGCACCGACGAGCGATGACGGATAGCCGTCCAACGATCCGATCCCGATCCGCACCAGGTCGGCGGCGACCTCGGTCACCGGCGCCCGAAGGGAGGCGATCGGCGCGATCCCGTCCAGTTCAGGCCCGTCGGCTGAGCGGATGCCGTAGCAGAAGGCGCCGATACGCGAGAGGTTGCCGCGCAGCTCCGGACGCCACCATGCCGCGGCCGACGCCGTGAGATGGAGGTGCTCCGGCGTCGCGCCCGCCGCGCGCACCTCGTCGGCAGCACTCACGAACACGTCCTTGGAGGCGTCATCGTCCTCATCGCTGGCCTCGGAGATATGACTCCACACGCCGACGATGCGGATCAGCCCTGCCGTCTCCGCGGCCCGCGCGTCGGAGACCGCGTCGTTCCAGTCCTCCGGTCGGATGCCGTTGCGGTGCAGACCGGTGTCGATCTTCAGGTGCACGCGTGCGGGAGCGCCTGCACGCTCAGCTCCGGCGATGACCCGGGCGAGATACTCCCTCGTCCCGACCCCGAGGTCCACATCCGCCGCAATCGCCTGAGCGATCTCTTCATCCTCGGACGTCACCCAGGCGAAGATGCGCGGGTGCGGGCCGACCGTACCGCGGATCCGCAGCGCGGATTCGACGTCGTAGCTGCCGAACCACTCGACCCCCACGCCGGCCGCCGTCGCCGCTGCCCATTCGAGGCCGTGGCCGTAGGCGTCGTCCTTCATCGCGAACAGGAGCGCGGAGGGGCTGATCCGCTCGCGTACGGCGTCGATGTTCGCCCGCAGCCGCGCCGCCGAGATCTCCAGCACGGGACCCATCATGCCTCCCACTCCCTGCGAGCCCTCAGACCGGCCACAGCCACCAGCTCGGCCGACTGGAGACCGGTCGCGGTGCTCCAGCAGGAGAGAGCGTCCGCGGCAGGGCCGCGGCCACCGAAGTACGTCACCTCGGCTCCCTCCCTGACCGGTGCGTCACCGACGTCGACGACGCACACATCCATCGCCACACGCCCCACGATGCGATGCATGGAGCCGTCGATCTCGACGCGTGCGCGATTGCCGAGGGCGCGCACGATGCCCTGCGCGTATCCCCCTGTCACGAGCGCGAGCGTGGTGTCGGATGCAGCGCGGAAGGTGTAGCCGTACGAGACCGCCTCGCCGGTGCGCAGCGGCTTGAGCGAGAGCACCCGACCTGCCAGACGCATCACCGCAGCCGTGCGCAACCGGCTGCCGGCGTCCGGAAGCCCGTAGAGCAGCAGCGGGTCGATGTCCGCCGTCTCGTGGACGACGCCGCGTACGCCCTCCGCCGCCAGCAGCGATGCCTCCGCCGGAGTGTCGACCAGCACGGCTTCCGCCCCCGCCGCCATGACGGCTTGCCCCACCGGCAGCAGCCCATGTCCCCAGGCGTCGCGTCGCAGATCCGCGATCGAACCGCCCGCCTCCACCGCCGCCCTCGCCGACAGCGCGAGAGCTGCGCGGGAGCGGAAGGCGCGGACGATCGCGCTCTGCGGTGACCAGTTCACCACCGGATCACCTCCGTCACACCTTGATCGTCTTGAAGCCCTTGTCCCGGGTCGGCCTCAGGAGGATCTTCGTCCGAGCAGCCTCGGCGTACTCGTCGAGCTCGCTCACGGATGCGGGCCCGATCGCGAGTCCGCGCCGTTCCGCCACGGCATCGATGAGGACATCGGTCAGAGCCGGATTCAGCGGCAGGACGGGACCCTGCACATTGCTCGCGAACGCGTTGCCTCGGCGCACGAACTCGCCGCGGGCCTCGCCGCGGACGAAGCTGCCGTGCCCCTCGAGGACCGTGCCGTACGCCACGGACGGATCGGTCAGCGTCCACTCCGATGCGTGATCCTCGAACCCGACCACGCGTCCGTCCGGGGTCTCGACGATGATGTATCCGACTCTCCGATCGCCGACCCGCGCCACCCGGTACGGGAGCACTCCGATGCCCGAGACCGTCTCGCCTGCCGCGACATCGATCCCCTCGCCGAGGAGCTCGGCGGAACCGCCGACGGCCAGCAGCGTGCCGCCTTCGGCGACGTAGGCCTCGATCTGCTCCGCGCGTGCGGTCAGATCGGCATGGACGCCGCGGAGCGCGGAGAGCGGGCCGTTGCCGAGCACGAGGAGATCGACGGCATCCGGCAGGTCCTCGCCGGGGGCGACGAGCACCGTCGCGGTCTCGATGCCCCGCGCGGCGAACCGCCGCTCGATGGCGCGGACGTTGCCCCGGTCACCGGTGATGCCGAGTTCGAGCGGGTACAGCTGAGCGATCGTGACCGTGGTCATCGGCGCGCCACCTCCTGGTCGCCGTGTCCGAGGATGCGGCGACCGATCATCATGAGCTCGTAGTTGACGAACCAGATCTGACGCCGGGATGCACTCTCCGGGAAGCCCCGCATGATCTCCACGGCACGCTCGAGATCCGGCTCCACGGCGTCGATCTGCACGCCCGCGTACGCGAGGGCGAGCGCGAGCTGGTGGGCTTTCTCCCCTGTCACGACGTCGACGCGGGGCAGGGCCGAGAAGTCGACGTCGTACAGCCAGGAGACATCCGGCGTACCGTCGTCGATCGCCATCAGCACACGCTCCGGCGCGGCATCGAGGGCGTCGAGGTTCATCTGCAGGCTCGGCGCGTTCTTGAACATGACGAACTCGACCTGCTCACCGGCAGGATCCCGACGAAGCGGGATGACTTCGCCGCGTCCGTATGCGGGGGCCATCTGCGCGAACCCTTTCGCGGCGGATTCCGCCGAGAAACGATCGCCGAGCACACGTGCGGCGACGGTCAGCGCGGCGGCCGCGTCCGCCGCATAGTGCAGACCGCGAGCGGGGAGCGTGATCCGAGCATCCGCACCGTCGATCGATACGACGACATCTCGACCCGACACCTCGCGCACTTCGGCGAAGGCATCGTTCGCGATGATCCCCTCGGTGCCGCTTCGCGTGTCCCTGGCGTTCGCGAGGCCGTGCGCCGAGGCGGCGACGACCTCTTCCGAGACGCCGAAGAACGACAGCTCGCCCTTCAGACCCGAGGCGTCGATCTTGCTGAGATACGGGTCGTCTCGGTTCACCACGACGTGAGACGAGGCGCGCGTCGAAGCATCGAGCATCATGTCGGCGACCCGCTCCGTCTCGTAGAAGCGGAACAACTGGTCCACCTGCACGTTCAAGGAGAGGATCACCGAAGGCGAGAGCAGGTCCGCCAGCTCGGCGGCGTAGCCCTCGTCCACCTCGAGAACGGCGACGTCCGCGCGCACCCGTCCCGTGAGCGTGGCATCGGCGAGCAGCGCGCTCGTCACGCCCTGCGGCAGATTCGCTCCGGTGGGATTGGTGAAGACCGTGAGCCCGTGAGCCCGCAGGACCTCACTGACCATGTGCGTCGTGGTGGTCTTGCCGTTCGAGCCGAGCACGAAGATCACGCCATCGGGGAACTGCCCCGCGAGCGTCGGAAGCAGGGTCGGCGAGAGCCGGTTCGTGAGGTATCCGGGGAAGGCCGAGCCGCCGCCGCGCAGACGCGTGGCGAAGCGGGCGAGCTTCCCCGCGAGGACGGGGAAGACGTACCGGAGACCTGCCGAACGCGCCTGGGGAGCGCCCGCCATCATTCGAGGTAGTCCCGCAGCGACTGCGAGCGGGAAGGATGACGCAGCTTCGCCATCGTCTTCGACTCGATCTGGCGGATGCGCTCGCGCGTGACGCCGAAGGTGTCGCCGATCTGGTCCAGCGTCTTGGGCTGCCCGTCGCCGAGGCCGAATCGCATGCGGATCACGCCTGCCTCTCGCTCTGAGAGCGAGTCGAGGAGCTGCTCGAGCTGACGCTGGAGCATCGTGAATCCGACCGCGTCGGCCGGCACGACCGCCTCGGTGTCCTCAATGAGGTCACCGAACTCGCTGTCGCCGTCCTCACCGAGGGGGGTGTGCAGCGAGATCGGCTCACGGCCGTACTTCTGCACTTCGACGACCTTCTCCGGGGTCATGTCGAGTTCGCGGCTGAGCTCCTCAGGTGTGGGCTCGCGGCCCAGGTCCTGGAGCATCTGGCGCTGCACGCGGGCGAGCTTGTTGATGACCTCGACCATGTGCACGGGGATGCGGATGGTGCGCGCCTGATCGGCCATCGCCCGGGTGATCGCCTGACGGATCCACCACGTCGCGTACGTCGAGAACTTGAAGCCCTTGGTGTAGTCGAACTTCTCCACCGCGCGGATGAGGCCGAGGTTGCCCTCCTGGATGAGATCCAGGAACTGCATCCCGCGTCCGGTGTACCGCTTGGCGAGCGAGACGACCAGGCGGAGGTTGGCGCCGAGCAGATGACTCTTCGCCCGCTGGCCGTCGCGCGCGACCCACTGCAGGTCGAGACCGAGCTGGCTCGTCTTCTCCGCCGCGGACATCGCGGACAGCTTCTCCTCGGCGAACAGGCCAGCCTCGATGCGCATCGCGAGCTCGACCTCTTCGGCGGCGTTGAGCAGCGCCACCTTTCCGATCTGCTTCAGGTAGTCCTTGACCGGGTCGGCGGTGGCGCCGGTGATCTGGGTCGAGTAGACCGGCACGTCCTCGTCGTCGTTCGACGAGATGACGATCGCGCCCGTGGGAAGCGGCTCGGTGAAGGCCGGCTTCTTGCCGTCCTCGTCGTCCGTCTCGTCCTCCGACGCCTCGGTCGATGCAGCGGCGTCCTCGGTGGAGACCTCGTCCTCGACGACGTCCTCGTCCTCGTCCGACTTCTTCCGACGCTTGGCAGGAGCCTTCTTCGCGGGCGCCTTGGCCGGCTTGCTCGCACCCTTGGTCGCGGGAGCAGCGGTCTCTTCCGGCTCGACGACCTCAGCGTCGGCGTCGGCCTTCTTCGTCCGGGATGTCTTGGTCGCGGCAGGAGTCACGTTTCGCCTCTCACGAGCGGGAGAACCCGCCCGGAACTTTTCGGACACTAGTAAGACCCTTGTCAAGTCGTCGGCGTGAGCGCGGCGTATTGACAACGGGTCGGACTACCAGTATCGCACACGTGAGCCGGTTCGGGGTCATCTGCGCTGAGACGGCACGATCGGACGCGCCGAGAGGTCAGGCGCGACCGCGCTTGTCGTCTTCGCCCGGAGGCCTCGTGGCCAGGTAGCGCTCGAGTTCCGCCGCCAGTTCATCCGCGCTCGGCAGATCCCGTTCGCTGAAACCGGAGTCGAAGCGGTCGGCGTCCTCGAGCGCGTGGCCGGCCATGTAGGCGTCGTAGCGGTTCTCCAGGGTCTGCAGCATCTGGCGCAGCTCGTCGCTCGCCAGCACCTGGTCGTCCACCTTGGAGAAGTAGTCCTCGCGCAAGGCCTGGACGGCGTCCATGCCCAGCACGAGACCGGTCGAGCTCATCAGACGATCCGCCGCGGCGAGGACCGCATCGGGGTTCTCCGTCTCTGCAAGATAGTGCGGCACGAGCAGGACGAATCCTGCGACGCGATCGCCTCGCTCGGCGAAGCGGTACTCGAGCAGGTGCCCCGCCGTCGCCGGAACCTGTGTCCGCGGCCGCCAGATCGACTGCGCGGCGATGAGCTCGTCACGGTTTCCGCTGACGGTCGTGCCGATCGGCCGGGTGTGCGGAACGGGCATCGCGATGGCGTGCACCCAGTTGAGACCCGACACCCGGAACTCGTCGGCGAGCTCCAGCACGACCTTCGCGAAGGCGTTCCATGCGAAGTCCGGCTCGAACCCGGCGAGCAGCAGGAACGGCTGACCGAGAGCGTCGTGCGCGAGCGAGAGCTCGAGCCGAGCCGGCTTGAACAGCGTGAGGTGATCCTGCTCAAACACGATGATGGGCCGGCGAGCACGGTAGTCCAGCAACGCGTCGTTGTCGAAGACCGCGATCGGCTGCGGGTCAGCGGTGTCGCGCAGGTGCTCGATAAGCCCGGACACGGCGTTGCCCGCGTCCGTGAAGCCGGTCAGCAGCATCACGAGAGGAAGGCCGGGCGGCACGACGGGGGCGTTGGCCACGCGCTCGAAGAGGTCACCGGAAAGAGGCATGTCTCCATGCTACGAGCCGGTACGAGGACGAGGGTCTGTGTCGCTGTCAGCGAACACGCACGCACACCGACCGGTTCACCCTCGCGCGTGCTCCCTAGGATGGAGGCATGACGCTTCCCGTGCTCTCGCACACCACAGACGCATTCCCAGGAAGTGCTGCAGACGCCGCAGTGCTCGTCATCTCGGACACCTCCGCCGAGGCCCTCGCCCCATACCCTGGGCTAACCGAGGCCCTCGATGGAATCGGGTTCACAGGTTCGGCCGGCGCCTTCGCACGCATCCACCTCCCCGATCTCTCCGCCGTTCCGCTGGCGGTCGTCGGCGCCGGCTCCTCACCATCCGCCGTCGCCGTGAGGGATGCGGCAGGCACCGCCCTGCGCACGTTCACCGGCTTCTCCACCATCTCGCTCGCCCTCGCCCCCGACGTCGCACCGTTCGCTGCTGCCGCCGCGGAGGGCGCCGTCTTCGGCGGCTACCGCTTCGCCGACTACCGCGCGGATAGCGGCAAGCAGCGTGCGGATTCCGTGATCCTGCATTCCGACACGGTCTCCGAGGAGGACGTCCTCCGCGCCCAGACGCTCGGGGATGCGCTCGCGCTCGTCAAGGATCTCGTCAACGTGCCCGCGCAGTGGCAGAGCCCTGCAGAGCTCGCCCAGAGCGCGGTGGACAGCGTCGACGGCCTCGGTATCACCGTCGACGTGCTCGACGAGAAGGCGCTGGCCGAACAGGGCTTCGGCGGCATCCTCGGCGTCGCGCAGGGCTCGGAACGACCGCCCCGCCTCGTCCGCCTCGACTACTCCCCCGCCGGAGCGGTTCGCCACATCGCCCTCGTCGGCAAGGGCATCACCTTCGACACCGGCGGCCTGTCGCTGAAGCCTGCGGCGAGCATGGTCGGCATGAAGTTCGACATGGCCGGATCCGCGACGGTGCTCGCCTCGCTGCGCGCGATCGCGCAGCTCGCTCTTCCGGTCCGCGTCACGGCATGGATGTGCATCACCGACAACATGCCCTCCGGCGGCGCGACCCGCCCCGGCGACGTCCTCCGGATGCTGGACGGCACCACGGTCGAAGTGCTGAACACGGATGCCGAGGGCAGGCTCGTGCTCGGCGACGGGCTCGTCGCCGCGAGCCGCGAGCATCCGGATCTCATCATCGACGTCGCCACCCTCACGGGTGCGATCCTCGTCGCTCTCGGCCATCGCCACACCGGCGTCATGGGTTCGGACGAAGCCGTGGCGGAGTACCTCGCCGCGGCCGACGCAGCGGATGAACTCGCGTGGGCGCTGCCGCTGCCGGACTACATGGAGGACTCCCTGAAGTCTCCTATCGCCGACCTCGTCAATGCGAACATGGGCGACCGCGCGGGCGGCTCGATGTTCGCCGGGCTGTTCCTGCAGCGCTTCATCGGTCGTGTCGGCGACGACGAGGACGCTCCGCGCATCCCGTGGATTCACCTCGACGTCGCGGGATCCGCCGAGCACAACTCCGCGCCGTACGGCTTCGTCGACAAGGGACCGACGGGGGCGACCGTCCGCACGATCGTCGCGCTGGCTGAGGCGTCGGCGCACCGGGAGGAGATCGCATGACCACGCACGCGTTCGACGTCGTCGTCCTCGGCGGCGGCAGCGGCGGCTACGCGGCCGCTCTCCGCGCCGCCGAGCTCGGCAAGACCGTCGCATTGATCGAGAAGGACAAGGTCGGCGGAACCTGCTTGCATCGGGGTTGCATCCCCACCAAGGCCCTGCTGCACTCCGCCGAGGTCGCCGACCACGTGCGCGATGCCGCATCGGTCGGCGTCTCCGCCTCGCTCGAAGGCATCGACCCTGCTGGGGTCCGCGCCTACCGCGAGGGCATCGTCGCGAAGAAGTTCAAGGGGCTCGAGGGGCTCATCAAGGCACGCGGGATCACTGTGGTCCACGGCGCCGGTCGTCTCAACGCCGACCGCGGTGTGCAGGTCGGCGACGACGTGTACACCGCCCCGGACGTCGTCCTCGCCACAGGGTCGTACAGTCGATCGATCCCGGGTCTGGAGATCGGCGGCCGGGTGCTCACCAGCGAGCATGCGCTCGCGCTGGACGTCGTCCCCGAGCGCGTCCTCATCCTCGGCGGAGGAGTGATCGGGGTCGAGTTCGCCAGCGTATGGCGGTCGTTCGGCGCGGAGGTGACGATCATCGAGGGCCTGGAGCACCTCGTTCCCAATGAGGACATCGCCCTCAGCAAGGGCTTGGAGCGCGCATTCCGCCGCCGCGGCATCGCATACTCGCTCGGCAAGCGGTTCGAGTCGGCGACGCAGGACGAATCCTCCGTGACGGTCACCCTGGAGGACGGCACCGCGTTCACCGGCGACTACCTGCTGGTCGCGGTCGGTCGTGGCCCTGCGACGGACGGGCTCGGGTTCGCCGAGGCCGGGGTGACGCTGGAGCGCGGGTTCGTGACCGTCGATGAGCAGCTGCGCACCGGGGTTCCCGGGCTGTGGGCCGTCGGAGACATCGTGCCTGGTCTCCAGCTCGCGCATCGCGGCTTCCTGCAGGGCATCGCCGTGGCCGAGCGGATCGCGGGGCTCAACCCGCCGCCGGTTCCCGAGTCGCAGATCCCGAAGATCACGTACTCGAACCCCGAGGTCGCGTCCGTCGGGCTGACCGAGGCGGCCGCCGTCTCCGCGCACGGAGCGGACGCCATCGTCAGCTACGAGTACAACCTCGCGGGCAACGGCAAGAGCGAGATCATCGGAACGAGCGGGCTCGTCAAGGTCGTCCGGCAGAAGGACGGGCCCGTCCTCGGCGTCCACCTGCTCGGCGACCGGGTCGGCGAGCTCATCACCGAGGGGCAGCTGGCCGTCGCCTGGGAGGCGCATCCGGAGGACATCGCCCCTCTCGTGCACGCGCATCCGACGCAGAGCGAGGCGCTCGGCGAAGCCTTTCTCGCTCTGGCCGGAAAACCCCTGCACGCACTCTGAGCACCAATCGACACCGAGGTCACTAAGCTGGTGGCGTCACATAATTCTTGAAGGAGACTCTGTCATGAGCACATCCGTGGTCCTCCCCGCTCTCGGAGAGAGCGTCACCGAGGGTACGGTCACCCGCTGGCTCAAGCAGGTAGGAGACACGGTCCAGGCAGACGAGGGTCTGCTGGAGATCTCGACCGACAAGGTCGACACCGAGATCCCCTCCCCCGTCACGGGCGTTATCGAGGAGATCCTGGTCGCCGAGGACGAGACCGTCGAGGTCGGCGCTCTCCTCGCGCGGATCGGCGACGGTTCCGGCGCTGCACCTGTGGCGGATGCTCCCGCGGCAGCGCCGGCCGAGCCAGAGCCCGCTCCCGCCGCAGCAGCGCCGGCCCAGGCCGCACCCGCCGCCGAGGCTGCCGCTCCGGCCGCACCGGCCGAGGCGACGGCACCCGCCGCGAGCGGTGACAGCACTCCGGTGCTGCTTCCCGAACTCGGCGAGAGCGTGACCGAGGGCACCGTCACCCGCTGGCTGAAGCAGGTCGGCGATGACGTCGCCGTCGACGAGGCGCTGCTGGAGATCTCCACCGACAAGGTCGACACTGAGATTCCCTCTCCGGTCGCCGGAGTGCTTCAGGAGATCGTCGCCGCAGAGGACGAGACCGTCGCCGTGGGCGCCGTGCTCGCCCGGATCGGTTCCGGCGCCCCTGCTCCCGCCGCAGCGCCTGCTCCGGCTCCCGCTGCCGCGCCTGCGGCTCCCGCGCCCGCGGCCCCTGCCCCGGCTGCTGCTCCGGTCGCCGCGCCTGCTCCGACCACTCCCGCCGCCGCTCCGGCTCCGGCTGCCGCGCCTGCGGCTCCGGCTGCCGCGCCTGCGGCACCGGCCCCGGCCGCCGCGGAATCCGATTCCCTCTACGTGACGCCTCTCGTGCGTCGGCTCGCCGCCCAGCAGGGCGTCGACCTGGCCTCGGTGAAGGGCACGGGGGTCGGTGGACGCATCCGCAAGGAGGACGTGCTCAAGGCCGCCGAGAGCGCTCAGCCTGCTGCTGCCGCCGCGGCCGCCGCGCCTGCACCGGCCGCGCTGGAGGTCTCTCCGCTGCGCGGCACCACGCAGAAGATGTCCCGTCTGCGCAAGGTCGTCGCCGAGCGCGCCGTCGCCTCGATGCAGCAGACGGCTCAGCTCACCACCTTCGTCGAGGTGGATGTCACCGCGCTCGCGAACTACCGTGTCAGCGTCAAGGACGAGTTCCTCGCGAAGACGGGTGACAAGCTCTCGTTCCTGCCGTTCTTCACGCTCGCTGCGGCGGAGGCCCTGCGGGCCTTCCCGATCATCAACGCCACGGTCGACGGGGAGAACATCGTCTACCCCGCGACGGAGAACATCTCCATCGCGGTCGACACCGAGCGTGGTCTGCTGACCCCCGTGGTGCGCGATGCGGCGACGAAGAACCTCGCCGAGCTCGCGCACGAGATCGCCGATCTCGCTGCCCGGACGCGTGACAACAAGCTGAAGCCCGACGAGCTGGCCGGTGGCACCTTCACGGTGACCAACACCGGATCGCGCGGTGCTCTGTTCGACACGCCGCTCGTGTTCCTGCCCCAGTCGGCGATCCTCGGCACCGGCACGGTCTTCAAGCGTCCCGGCGTCGTCACCGTCGACGGCGTCGACGCCATCGCCGTGCGTTCCTACGTGTTCCTCGCGATCTCGTACGATCACCGCATCATCGATGGCGCGGACGCCGCCCGTTTCCTCGGCGCCATCAAGAATCGTCTCGAAAGCGCCCAGTTCCAGGCGAACCTGGGGATCTGAGCCGCAGAACGATCATGGCTGGTCCGCGACGTCATACACGTCGCGGACCAGCCATTCGTCGTCTATGCGGATGAGCACCATCATCTGCGCCCGTTCGTCCTGCGCCCCGATGCGGACGACGGCGAGATCACCGTAGTCGTCGACGAGCACTGGCGCGCCGGCGTCCTCGGCGCGGAGAACCTGTTCCGGCCGAACCGAAGACCCCTCGGCGATCGCGTCAGGGCACTCCGAGCCGCTTCCTTCCGCGCACGCATCCATGCTCTCGATCAATCCGATCACCGCCGCGACAGGCTCCGGGGTCTCACGCGCGGATGTGCTCGGAGTCGGCTGCGGCTCCGCGCCGACCTCCCCCGTCTCATCCGGAGCTGTACTGGCCACCGGCGAAGGCGTCTCCGTTCCTGCGGCATCCGGTGGCGATGGCGTCTCGGCTGCCGGCTCGAGCGCGGCGGCGACGGCACCGGAGCGCGGCTCCTCCGCGCTGGGCCAGAGGACTCCGATCGCGATGACCGCTGTCGCAGCGCTCGTCCCGACGAGCAGGAGGCGACGTCTGCCCGGCCCGGAGGACGAGCGTTCGGATGCCTTCGCGGCACGTGCATCGAGTTCGCCGCGTGCCTCCGTGCGAGGCCACCGTCGAGTGGCAGCCCCTCCGATCCGCGCGCGGACGTTCGCGCCGTCCCGTGCAGAGCCGTGCCCGGTCTGCCCGGCCGAGCGGAGCATCTCGACGGTTCCGGACCAGACCCCTCTGCGCTCCCTGAGCCTGGTCTGCGGCCCGACCGCACGATGCGTACTCACGCTGCCGGGTTCGTCGTCTTCCGGTCCCATCCGAACGTGCAGCGCACGCGGCGAGGCGAACTCGAAGAGGTCGCGCTCCCAGCGCTGGGCGCGCAGCGCACCGGGCGCGTCCGTACGGAGCGCATCCGCGATCTCGCCGAGCATCCGCCGCAACGAGCGATCCGTGCTGTCGTCTGCCAGGCGCCGGATCAGTTCCCCCGCACCTGTCAGGGCGGGATGCGAACCGCCTGGGACGCAGAGCGGACGACCGTCGTACCCGAGCCACCATTCACCGGGCAGGTCGTGATCCGCGCGCTCGACGATCTCACGCACGCCCCGCAGCATGCTCGCGGCGAGGTTCGTCGTCTCCCCCGGTTCCAGCGGTGCCCCGTCGCGGCGCTGCGCGAGGAAGACGTCCATGCGTGTCCGGCACCACGGCAGCAGGGCCGCATGCCCGTCGCGCCTACGGGCGATGTCCAACGGCGCGGCGACGTGCTCGGCACCCGCGAACCGCCAGTCGATGGGCGCGCCTTGCGGCTCCAGCTCGACGAGCACCGCACGGCGTTCGCCCGAGGAGACGAGCATTCCCGCATACGGTCCTTCGCCTGCCCGAATCGTCCGGATCTGTCTGTGCGCGCTCTCCCACGCGGTCTCGAAGTCGTCGTTCGCTGCCATGGATCAAGCAGAGCATCAGAGCCGCCTCCGGCTGCGATGGAAAGAACTGATGTGTTCAAGGCTCGAACTTCTCTGCTCGATGTGCAGGACGAGTGCGCCTGGCGCGAACGCAGCGATCGACGGCGCCCCGAATCGGTAGGCTGGTGCACATGGCAAAGCGTGCTCCCGAACCCGAGAAGCGTCCTGGGTTCTTCTCCCAGCTCAAGTCCCTGTTCCGGTTCACGCGGGACGTCTACGCCTGGCTGCCGTGGGCGCAGATCGCGATCCTCGTCGGCGGCGTGCTCATCGGCCTCGTGGTGGGTTATCTCATCCCGCCGTTCCAGATCTGGACGCTCATCCTCTGGGCCATCACCGGTCTCATGGTCGGCATCCTCGGGTCGATGATCCTCATGACGCGTCTGTCGACCAAGGCGATGTACCAGAAGATCGACGGAATGCCCGGCGCATCCGGCCACGTGCTCAGCACCAGCCTCGGACGCAGCTGGCAGGCCTCCGACACCCCGGTGGGCGTCAACCCCAAGACCCAGGAGGCCGTCTACCGCGCGATCGGCCGCGGCGGCATCGTCGTGGTCGGCGAGGGCGCACGAGGCCGCCTGACCCGTCTGGTGAACGAGGAGCGCACCAAGGCTCAGCGTGTGGCGCACGGCGTCCCGGTCACGGTCCTGTACGTCGGTCACGGCGACGACGAGGTGACCATCGCCGAGCTCTCCAAGACCATCAAGAAGCTTCCCAAGGCCATCGACAAGGCCACCATGGCCGCGGTCATCCGAAGGATCGACTCCGTCTCGCAGTCGGTGACCTCGCTGCCGATCCCCAAGGGCATCGACCCGCTGAAGGCACGAGCGCAGCGCCCGCGCTGAGCATCCTCCGCCATGAGACGGCGCCCCTCCCGATGCGGGAGGGGCGCCGTCTCATTCAGTTCAGGGGCTCCTTGGGGAGGCGGCGCACCTTGGCCCTGCGCCTGCGGCGCTCGGGGATCATGGAGCGCATCTCCTCGAGCTTGCCGAAGCAGAGGAGCCGATCCTCCGCCTCGAGCACCACATGCTTGCGCGGGTTCGGGATGACGTTCACGCCTCGATGAAGGGTCAGGACGGTGATGTCCCTGTCCCACAGGCCCAGCTCGCCGAGCGGCTTGCCGACCTGTTCCGCCCCCGCGTGCATGACGAGCTCGGCGACCCCGTACCCGGTGGACACGCTCAGGCGCTGACGGACGTCGATCTCGGGGAATGCGACCTGATTGGCGATGTAGTCGATGATGGCGCCGGCGACATCGAGCTTCGTCGCCTGCTCGATGCCCTGCAGCCCCGGCGAGGAGTTCACCTCCATGACCAGCGGCCCATCGTCGCCCTCGAGCATGTCGACGCCCGCGACGCGCAGTCCCATGATCTGAGCGGATCGGACCGCGGTCTGCTCGTAGACGGGGTCGAGCTCGACCGGCTCGACCGTTCCGCCGCGGTGCACGTTGGAGCGGAACTCGTCTCCCGCCGCCACACGGCGCATCGCCGCCACCACGCGATCGCCGACGACGAGCGCTCTGATGTCACGTCCACGGCTCTCCGCCACGAACTTCTGGATGAGCACGTTCTGCTTCGTCGAATGCAGCGTCTCGATGATGGCCTCGGCGACCTTGACCTGCGGCGCGAGGATGACTCCGATGCCCTGGGTGCCCTCGAGCAGCTTGATGACGACCGGGGCGCCCCCGACGCGCTCGATCGCAGGACGTACGTCGGCGCGATTGCGCACGAACGCCGTCGCCGGCATGGCGATGTTGTGCCGCGAGAGGATCTGGTTCGCACGCAGCTTGTCGCGTGCCTGCGAGATGCCGTTGGCGGTATTCGGCGTATAGACGTCCATCTGCTCGAATTGGCGGACCACCGCGGTTCCGAAGTAGGTGATCGAGCTGCCGATGCGCGGCAGGATCGCGTCGTAGTCGCTGAGCGGTCGTCCCCGATACTGCAGGTCGGGTTCGTCGGCGGTGAGGTCGATCGCGAAACGCAGAGTGTTGAGCACCCGCACGTCGTGACCGCGCTGCTGGGCGGCCGCGCGCAGGCGCTGCGTCGAGTACGCCTGCGGCGCACGGGAGAGGACGGCGATCTTCAAAGGGTTTTCCTGCCAGGATGTAGAACGTGACTCGTGACTCCCATTCAAACACCCTTACGGGGTGGCGTGAATGGGTGAGCCTGCCTGATGCCGGCGTCGACTGGATCAAGGCGAAGATCGACACGGGAGCCCGCACGTCATCGCTGCACGCGTTCGAGATCGAGGAGTTCGAGCGCGAGGGCGAGGCCTGGGTCCGTTTCCGCGTGAAGCCATGGCAGGAGAGCCCTGAAGACGCGACGGTGGTGGAGTGCCCCGTGCACGACCGTCGCATGGTGCGCAGCTCGTCCGGCCACGCGCAGCGACGTCTGGTGGTACTCCTCGCCATCCGTCTGGTCGACCGGCTGATCGTCTCAGAAGTCACCTTGAGCAATCGCGACGAGATGGGATTCCGGATGCTCATCGGCCGCCAGGCGCTCCGGCAGGGATTCGTCGTCGACCCCGCACGGTCATTCCTCGGAGGCCGCGCCCCCAAGGAGACCCGTCGCCGCAATCGAGGCAGAGTCTGAGATCAGGCCCTGAGCAGCAAGGTACCCGCCGCCTTGTCGTGCAGGCCGCGCTGGTCGGCGTCCCAGATCACCGCGGGGATCACGATCACGAGCAGCAGCGTCCGTACGATCGGACGCCACAGCCCCACCCAGCCGCCACGGGCGCTGACGACTCTGAGGCCGACGATGCGATGACCAGGGCTTCCGCCGAGCGTCGGGATGAACACAATCTGCAGCACGGCGAACACGATCATCGGGGTGAAGAGGGTGAATCCCGCCTCGGACGGCAGGGCGAACTGGTCGTAGCCGAGGAAGCCCGTGGCGATGATCGTCGCTGCGAGGTAGTCGATCGCAAGGGCGGCGATCCGTCGGCCGACGCGTCCCACACTGCCCGTTCCGGACTCCGGCAGACCAAGTCGCTCGCCGGGGTAGGCGTTCACAGCATCCGTCACACACCGATCCTAATCGAGCGCTGTAACATGCCGGAAACATTCAGGACATGGCAGAGTAACCCTGCCGCCCTAGCCTTCTCGAAGGCCGAAGGCCCCGATCCGCGTCATCCAGGAGTGATACATGTTCACCGATTCATCCGAGGTGCTGAGCTACATCAAGGAGAACGACGTCAAGTTCCTTGACATCCGTTTCACCGATCTGCCCGGCGTGCAGCAGCACTTCAACATCCCGGCGTCCACCGTCGACGAGGACTTCTTCACCGTCGGTCAGCTGTTCGACGGTTCGTCGATCCGCGGCTTCGCCAACATCCACGAGTCGGACATGCAGCTCATCCCTGATGTCACGACGGCCTACCTCGACCCGTTCCGCGAGGCGAAGACCCTTGTCATGGTCTTCGACATCTACAACCCGCGCACCGGCGAGATCTACTCGAAGGACCCGCGTCAGGTCGCCAAGAAGGCCGAGAAGTACCTCGCCTCCACCGGCATCGCCGACACGGCCTTCTTCGCTCCCGAGGCGGAGTTCTACATCTTCGACGACGTGCGCTACTCGGTCACGGCGGGCGAGAGCTTCTACAAGGTCGACTCCGAGGAAGCCGCGTGGAACACCGGCCGCGAGGAGGAGGGCGGGAACCTCGCCAACAAGACCCCGTACAAGGGCGGCTACTTCCCCGTCTCCCCCGTCGACAAGACGGCGGATCTGCGCGACGACATCACCCTTCGCCTGATCGACGCGGGCTTCATCCTCGAACGCTCGCACCACGAGGTCGGCACGGCCGGTCAGCAGGAGATCAACTACCGCTTCGACACCATGGTGCACGCGGCCGACGACATCCTGAAGTTCAAGTACATCGTCAAGAACACCGCCGAGGAGTGGGGCAAGGTCGCGACCTTCATGCCCAAGCCGCTGTTCGGTGACAACGGCTCCGGCATGCACACGCACCAGTCGCTGTGGAACGACGGCAAGCCGCTGTTCTACGACGAGGCGGGCTACGGCCAGCTCAGTGACATCGCGCGCTGGTACATCGGCGGCATCCTGGCGCACGCGCCGGCACTGCTGGCGTTCACGAACCCCACCCTGAACAGCTACCACCGCCTGGTCAAGGGCTTCGAGGCTCCGGTCAACCTGGTGTACTCGGCTGGCAACCGCTCGGCGGCGATCCGCATCCCGATCACGGGCTCGAACCCGAAGGCCAAGCGCATCGAGTTCCGCGCCCCCGACGCATCGGGCAACCCGTACCTCGCGTTCGCCGCGCAGCTCATGGCGGGCCTGGACGGCATCAAGAACCGCATCGAGCCGCACGAGCCGGTCGACAAGGACCTCTACGAGCTTCCGCCCGAGGAGGCCAAGAACATCCCGCAGGTTCCGAACTCGCTGCTGGACTCGCTGGATGCTCTCCGCGAAGACCACCAGTTCCTCCTCGAGGGCGGCGTGTTCACCGAGGAGCTCATCGAGACCTGGATCTCCTACAAGATGGAGAACGAGATCCTGCCGATGGCTCAGCGCCCGCACCCGTTCGAGTACGAGCTGTACTTCGGGGTGTAACCAGATCCCACGGGATTCCCGGGTTCAGCCCGGAGAACCTCAGAGTGAGCCCGCCTCAGCGTCTTGCTGGGGCGGGCTTGTTCGTGCATCCGGAGCGCAGACCTCACCCCCGCTATGGTGAGCAGCATGGCTGTTCCGCAGGATGCTCCCCCGCCGCTCCGCCGCGGCGAGCGAGTCGCTACCGGCTTCGGCGTGACAAGCATCGCGCTCGCTGCCCCTTGGGTGATCTTCGACGTGGCGACCGCGTTCATCGCCCTTCTGCCGATCGAAGATCAGAGCATCGGCTATGCCCTCTTCCCGCTGTACCTGATCAGCATCCCGCTCGCCGCGCTCGGCGTCGTCTTCGGGGCGGTCGGCCTCCTCCTCGGATTCCGACGACGTTCCTCAGCCATCCTCTGCGGCATCGGACTCGTCCTCTCCGTCGCATCCGTCCTTCGGATCATCGGCTTTCTCTCGTGATCGATGCGCCCGCGGGCGATGAGACGGTCCGTGCATCCCGAGTGCTCGGGCATCAACACGCGCCGCAGAGGAAGCAGGTCTCCCGCACCGCGCCGGGTACGGGTCCGACATCGTCAAGTGGATCGGTTGTGCATCGTCGTCGCTGGCGCGTGGGCGTGTTCGGATGCTGACGCCGACGCCGCGACACCCTTGGGTTCAGCGCACGCGCACCGCGCCGGGCTGCACCCGCACCGAGAAGGAGGTGACCTCGCCGAGCTCCTCGCCGTCGATCTCGAAGCCGAGCGGCGTGCCCAGCTCCACGTCGATGCGCTGCGCCGAGAGGTGGCTCGTCGACTGGGTGCTCACCGCGCCGGTTCCGGCGGCGAACAGTCGACGGATGCCGTTGTCCCAGACCACGGAGCGCACGGTGTCGAGCCATTGCAGGGCGCCCTCGGAGCTGACGAGCAGCATGTCCAACCGCCCGTCGTCCAGCACCGCATCCGGGAGCAGTCGGATCCCGCCCTGCACCATGCCGCAGTTCCCGATCAGCATGGTGTGGCCACGGAGCTCCTCCACCTCACCACCGTCGAGTCGGAGCTTCATCTCCGTCATCTCGGTACCGGCCAGCGCCCTGCCCATCGCCTCGACGTACGCGAGCCATCCGGCTCTGTCCTTGAGATCGTCGTCCGTCTCGACGAGCATCTGCGCGTCGATCCCGAATCCGACCATGACCGCGAAGGCACGTTCGCGTCCGTCCACGGTCACCCAGCCGAGGTCGATCGGGGCGGCCTGCGCCTCCCGGATGCGCCGCAACGCGGCGGGCATGTCGTTCAGCGGGATCTCCAGGTTCCTCGCGAGGAGATTCCCCGTCCCCTGGGGAACGATGCCCATCTCCGCCTCCGAGCCAGCCAGGGCTTCTGCGACCGCTCGCACCGTCCCATCGCCGCCGACCGCGATCACCGTCGAGCAGCCCGCAGCGACCGCCTCCTCGGCCATGCCGAAACCGGGGTCGTCGACGCTCGTCTCCCACCACGCGACGTCGTCTCCGAAGCACTCGCCTACCGCCGTCCGAAGCTCCTCCTCAGAGACCTTGGAGGGATTCCAGACGACACCGATCGACTTCACGCTCATACTCCTCAGCGTGGACGAGCCATCGCGATATGACAACTACCCGTAGAACAGCTGCTCGAAGACGCGGCGCGCCCGGCGGGTGACTCCGAGGTAGTCCTCCTCGACGGCGCTCGCCGATCGATCGGGATAGCCGAGGAGCCTGCCGATGCCGTCGAGCTGCCGCCGGTCGGACGGCAGCACGTCGCTGGTCTGACCTGTCAACAGCGTGATCGCCGACCGCAGGCGGCTCGCGAGTCGCCACGCTTCGCGGAGGAGCTCGGCCGCAGCCTCGGGCACGAGCTGAGCCTCGACCGCACCGTCCAGCGCGCTCAGCGTCGACGTCGTCCTCAGCGCAGGAACGACAGCGGCATGCTGAAGCTGGATAAGCTGGACGAGCCATTCGACGTCGCTGAGCGAACCGGGGCCGAGCTTCAGATGCCGCCGTGGATCGGCCCCCTGCGGGAGCCGTTCGCCCTCCACACGCGCCTTGATGCGCTTGATCTCCCTGAGGCCCTGCGGATCGGCATCCACCGGATATCGGATGCCGTCCGCGAGCTCGGTGAACCGCGCGATGAGCTTCATGCTCCCCGCGACGCCGCGCGCCCGCAGGAGCGCCTGCGCCTCCCACGACAGCGACCAGCGCCGGTAGTACTCCGCGTAGGCGTCGAACGAACGCACCACGGGACCGTTGCGGCCCTCCGGACGCAGGTCGGCGTCCAGGTCGAGAGGAACGCGCTGGTCGGCGAGATGATCGCGCAGCCCGTTGACGAGCCTCGTGGACAACGTCTGCGCGCGCTGCGGATCGATGCCGTTGGCGTCGTAGACGTAGAGGATGTCCGCATCCGAGCCGAAGCCCAGCTCCGCGCCCCCGAAGCGGCCCATGGCGATGATGGCGAAATCGAGGGCGTCGTCCTCGACGGGCACGATCTCGCGACGGACCACGCGAAGCCCCGCCTGGATCGTCGCCGAGGTGATCTCGCTGAGCGCTGTCGCGATCTCCTCGATCGTCAGCACATCGAGCACCGCTCCCATGGCGGTGCGGAGCAGCTCACGGCGCCGAAGGCCCCGGACCGCGCGCATCGCCTCGACCGTGCCATCGTGCCGGGTGCTGATCGCCCTGGCTTCCTCGTCGAGGGCCGCGGCCCCCCTGGGCCGGAGCGAGCCCGTGCTGTCCAGCCAGGCGACGGACTCGGGGATCCACTCCATCAGCTCTCCGACGTAGCGGGAGCTGGAGAGCAGTCTGGTGAGGCTCTCGGCCGCGCCGGACGAATCGCGCAGCATTCGCAGGAACCACGGTGTATCACCCAACCGCTCGCTGATGCGACGGAAGGCGATCAGACCGTAGTCGGGATCGGTGCCGTCGGCGAACCAGCGCACCATCACCGGCATGAGATGACGTTGGATCGTCGCCTTCCGGCTGATGCCGCCGGTCAACGCCCCGATGTGCCTGAGCGCCCCTGCCGGATCACGGAAGCCGATCGCGGCGAGGCGGTCATGCGCCTGCTCCGTGGAGAGGCTGCGCTCCTCCTCCGGAAGCGACGCCACCGCTGTCAGCAGCGGGCGGTAGAAGAGGCGGGTGTGGATGTCGCGCACCTCGCGTCTGATCCGCTCCCACAGCTCCCAGATCTCGTCTCCGGAGTCGGCGAGCCCGCTCGCACGCGCCAGCACACGGAGCCCCTCCGGCGTGCGCGGCATCAGGTGGGTGCGGGCGAGGTCCTTGAGCTGCAGGCGATGCTCCAGCAGCCGCAGCGTGCGATAGTCCGCGGCGAACGCCGCCGCATCCGCGCGACCGATGTAACCGCCGCCGACGAGGGCGTCCAGGCTCTCCAGGGTTCCCCGCGTGCGGATCGTCGGATCCGTGAGGCCGTGCACCAGCTGCAGGAGCTGCACCGTGAACTCCACGTCGCGCAGGCCCCCCTGGCCGAGCTTGATCTGGTACGGCACGTCAGCGGGGTCGATGTGCTCCATGACGCGCTCACGCATCCGCTGCACGCTGTCGACGAAGTTCTCCCTGGCGGCGCTGGACCACACCTTGGGCTGCACGGCGTCGATGTATGCCGCACCGAGGGCGGGGTCCCCAGCGAGCGGTCGAGCTTTCAGCAGCGCCTGGAACTCCCAGCTCTTCGCCCAGCGGTCGTAGTACGCCAGGTGCGAGCCGAGGGAACGGACCAGCGCCCCCTGCTTCCCCTCCGGCCTGAGATTGGCGTCAACCTCCCACAGCGGCGGCTCGGTCTCGATGCCCGACAGACCCCGCATCGTCTCACGGGCGAGCCGCGTCGCGATGTCGATGGCCTTCGCCTCATCGACGACATCCTCATCGGATGACCCTCCGACGAAGATGACGTCGACGTCGCTGACGTAGTTCAGCTCGCGAGCGCCCGCCTTGCCCATGCCGATGATCGCGAGTTGCGTTGCCGCGACCGCGTCGCGGGCGACGGCTCCGGCGACGCGGGTGCGCGCCACCGCGAGCGAGGCCTCCAAGGCTGCGCCCGCTGCATCGGCGAGGGCCGCGGATACGGCGGGGATCAGCGCGGCCGGTTCAGGGTCCCCCAGATCGGCCGCCGCGATCCTGGCCAGCTCGAGCCGGTACGCGATGCGCAGCCGCACCCAGGCCGACTCGTCGCCCAGTGCGGCGAAACCGTCCTCGGCGCCCACGGCCGCGAGCATCCGCTCCCGCAGTCGTGCGGCGCTCGGCACGACCGCGTTCGACTCGGCGAGCACGGCCAGCTCCTGCGGATGCCGGTAGAAGAAGTCCGCGAGCCCCGTCGACGCACCGAAGATCAGCCACGCCGAGGCGCGTGTGCGCGGCTGCCCGAGCAGCCTCGCGACCTCGCCGGCATCCTTGCGCGCGATGCGGACGAGTGCGTTCAGTGCCGCATCCGGATCGGCAGCGGCGGCGTCATCGACGAGCACCGCGCGGTCGACACCGGTGAGCTCGGACAGCTCATCCAGCGCCGCCGACGCAGGGCTCAGCTCCGTGAAGCCCAGTCGCGCGAGTGCCGAGAGAGAGACGGAGTCGTGCGGTCTGGCCATCGAGGATCAGAGCAGTTCGAGGTTGCTCTTCAACTCGAAGGGCGTGACCTGACCGCGGTACGCCTCCCACTCCTTGCGCTTGTTGCGCAGGACGTAGTTGAAGACCTGCTCGCCGAGCGTCTCCGCGACGAGTTCGGACGCCTCCATGTACTCCAGGGCGTGGTCGAGGCTCGCCGGCAGGGCGGCGTAGCCGAGGGCGCGGCGCTCGGCGTCGCTGAGCGCCCAGACGTTGTCCTCGGCCTCGGGCGGCAGCTCGTAGCCCTCCTCGATGCCCTTGAGGCCCGCCGCCAGCATCAACGCGTACGCCAGGTAAGGGTTGGCCGCCGAGTCGAGGCCGCGGTACTCGATCCGCGAGGAGCCGCCCTTGTTGGGCTTGTACATCGGAACGCGCACGAGCGCGGAGCGGTTCGCGTGGCCCCAGGTGACGAAGCTCGGGGCCTCGTCGCCGCCCCAGAGCCGCTTGTAGGAGTTCACGAACTGGTTCGTCACCGCTGCGATCTCGTTCGCGTGGCGCAGCAGGCCAGCGATGAACTGCCGACCCGTCCGGGAGAGCTGATACTTCGCCCCCTCCTCGTAGAAGGCGTTGCGCTCCCCCTCGAACAGCGACATGTGCGTGTGCATGCCGCTGCCGGGGTGCCCGCTGAGGGGCTTCGGCATGAACGTCGCGTAGACGCCCTGCTCGATCGCCACCTCCTTGATCACCGTGCGGAAGGTCATCACGTTGTCCGCCATGGTGAGGGCGTCCGCATAGCGCAGATCGATCTCGTTCTGGCCAGGTCCGCCCTCGTGGTGGCTGAACTCCACGGAGATGCCGAGGTCCTCCAGCATCCGCACCGACCGGCGCCGGAAGTCGTGCGCCGTGCCGCCCGGCACGTTGTCGAAGTAGCCGGCCGAGTCGACGGGCACCGGGCCTTCGGGCCCGTAAGAGGAGGACTTCAGCAGGTAGAACTCGATCTCCGGATGCGTGTAGAAGGTGAAGCCCGCATCAGCCGCCTTCGCGAGGGTCCGCTTCAGGACGTGCCGGGGGTCGGCGACGGCAGGCTGACCGTCCGGAGTGGTCAGATCGCAGAACATCCGCGCCGTCGGATCGATCTCTCCGCGCCAGGGCAGGATCTGGAACGTGGTCGGATCCGGCTGCGCGAGCAGATCCGACTCCGAGGTGCGGGTGAGGCCCTCGATCGCCGATCCGTCGAAGCCGATGCCCTCCGCGAACGCACCCTCGACCTCCGCCGGGGCGATCGCCACCGACTTGAGCGTTCCGATGACATCCGTGAACCAGAGCCGGACGAACTTGACGCCGCGCTCCTCGATCGTGCGCAGCACGAAGTCTCTCTGCTTGTCCATGCCTCAGTTTCCCCAGCCGTCTTCTGCTGCTTCTTCATCCGCCCATGCCGCCGAGCGCTTCTTGAGCAGCTCGGGGGCCGCGGCGGCCTCCGCCTCGGTGTCGAAGGGTCCGACCCGGTCCGGCGAAGGAGAGATCATCCCGAACTCCACCTCACCGCTCACCGAGTTGTACCAGTACTTGCGTTCGCTGTCCGGCATCGCGGATCCCTTCGTAAGCGTCTGTCACGATCCTACTGTCGCCTCAGGCTCTCGCTAGGCTATTGCCCATGGCAAAAGCGATCGGCGTCGACATCGGCGGCACAGGAATCAAAGCGGGAATCGTCGACCTCGAGCATGGGACGATGGCATCCGACAGGGTGCGCGTCCCCACCCCTGAGGGAGCCTCCCCGCAGGACGTCCTCGTTGCCGTGCAGACGGTGCTGAAGACCCTCGATGTGCACGAGTCCACCCTGCCGCTCGGCGTCGCCTTCCCCGCCATCGTCAAGCGCGGCAAGACCCTCTCCGCGGCGAACGTATCCAAGGAATGGATCGACTTCGACGCCGAGCAGTTCTTCCGCGACGGCCTCGGCCGCAACATCGTCTTCGTCAACGACGCGGATGCGGCGGGCGTCGCCGAGGCCCGCCACGGCGCGGCGCGGGACGTCATCGGGCTCACCCTCATGACGACGCTCGGCACCGGCATCGGCTCCGCGTTCCTCTACAACGGCATCCTCGTGCCGAACACCGAGCTCGGCCACCTCAACTTCGGCGCGTTCTCGTCCGTCGAGCAGTGGGCCGCCACGTCGGCGCGCGAGCGCGAAGGCCTCAGCTGGGGCGAATGGGCGGAGCGCCTGCAGGCGTTCTACTCCCACATCGAGTTCCTCTTCAGCCCCGACCTGTTCGTCGTCGGCGGCGGCGTGTCGAAGAACGCCAGCGACTTCCTGCCGCTGCTGGATCTGAAGACCCCGATCGTGCCCGCGATCCACCGCAACAACTCCGGCATCATCGGCGCGGCCTCGCTCGCCGGCGACTGAGCCGCCTCCACCAGACGAGTAAGGCCCCGGTCCGTGGACCGGGGCCTTACTCGTCTGGTGCGAAGGGGGCGACCTGTACGCCGGGTTCTGTTCCGGGGGCCCTCTCGGGCGTCCCTTCGACGGTCATCTCTCTCGGCGACACGTTGCCGTGCCGCTCCAGCGGCCTACCCGAGGACTCGGCGAGCCGCGTCGGCATCCTCTGTCTGGCCTTGCTCCGGGCGAGGTTTACCTGGCGAGCCGTGTCACCACGGCTCCCGGTGGTCTCTTACACCACCCTTTCACCCTTACCCCGATCCCTCGACGAGCGAGGGATGCTGCGGGGCGGTCTGCTCTCTGTGGCACTTTCTCGCGGATCACTCCGGGTGGGTGTTACCCACCGCCCTGCCCTGTGGAGCCCGGACGTTCCTCGGTGCGGTCTCCCGCCACGCGACCGTCCGGTCGGCCCGTTCGCCTGTCCAGTCTACTTCTCCGCGGTGCGGGCGATCTTCAGGTCCAAGGGCACATCGATCGCGAATCCTCCGAACATACGGCGCGTCGCGACGATCGCCGCCTCGCGCACCGCGTCAGCCGCTCGGTCGGCCAGCTCCTCCGGTACGTGCAGGATCACCTCGTCGTGCAGGAAGAAGGCGAGGTGTGCCTGCCGCGCGAAGACTCCGGATGCCGGTGCAGGACGATCCGCTTCGGGAAGGGCCCGAAGACGATGCCTGATCTCCGCGAGCCAGATCAGCGACCACTCCGCCGCCGTGCCCTGAACGATGAAGTTCCGTGTGAACCGGCCGCGTTCCCGCGCCCTGCGCTGCGATTCCTTGACCTGAGCGGCCGTGGCGTCAGCCCCGCTCGCTGCGGCTTGCTGCGTGCGCCAGCCGGCATCCGGCGGAGGGGAGCTGCGTCCGAGCCATGTCGAGACCACTCCGCCGTCCTCCCCCGTGCGCGCCGCTTCGTCGACGCGCTTCATCGCTCGCGGGTAGACCTTGCGCAGGCGGGGGACCAGCCGACCGCTGTCGCCCGTCGTCGCCCCGTACATCGCGCCGAGCACGGCGTACTTCGCCTCTTCTCTCGTGGAGACGGCACCGGAGGCGACCACTCCCTCGTAGAGGTCACGCCCTCTGGCGGCCTCGGCCATCGCCGTGTCGGATGCCATCGCGGCCAGCATCCGCGGCTCGAGCTGGGCCACATCCGCCACGACGAGCGTCCAGCCCGAGTCTGCGCGGACCGCTGGACGCAGCGCACGGGGAAGCTGAAGGGCCCCTCCTCCCGAGGACGCCCAGCGTCCGGTCACCACACCGCCCGTGATGTAGACGGGGCGGAAACGACCATCGTGCACCCATTCGGCGAGCCACGACCACCCGTTCGCGGTGAGCAGCCGCGCCAGCTTCTTGTACGCGAGAAGCGGCGGGATCGCCGGGTGCTCGGCATGCTCGGCCAGCTCCCAGCGGCTGGTGGACTCGACGTTCACGCCGACCCTGTGCAGCGCCCGCAGCAGCTTCTGCTGACTGTCCAGGTTCGCCTGCGGGTCGCCGAGGGCGCGGCGCACCTCCTCGGCGTGAGCGGCCATCCGCGAAGGCACCCCGCCCGCAGAGCGCTCACCGAGCGTGTCGACGAGGATGCCGTCGTGCACCGCTTCATCCCAGGGGAGCCCGGCGATGCGCATCTCCTCCGCGATCAGCCCGCCGGCGGACTCCGCGGCGCACAGCATGGCGAGCCGCCCGTCCGGCGCATCCGCGAGCACGCGCAGCTGGGCGCGGTACTGCGCCAGCATCTCCTCGACCGGATCGGCGGTGTCCTCGACGAGCGCATCGAGGAGCGTCGGGGCGGTCGGCTCGGCGGACGCCGCCCTCCAGAGATCGTCCGCCACCAGCGGCGCGTCCACGAGTGCCGTATCGCGCAGGATCGCGTGGCAGAGCACGAGATCGTGGGTGCGCGAGAGCATGGCGCCGTCTTCGAGAAGTCGCGGATACACCTGGCGGGCGCTGCGGAGGATCCATCGCGGCGCGGACGAGCCCTCGGTCTCGGCGATCCAGGCCGCGACGCGTTCGGCCGGCACTATCTGTCTGGACGCTTCAGAACCGTCCGCCCCGAGCTCGACGACGGTGTAGCCGGACGCGCCGGCGGAGACGAGCGCGATCCGCCGCTCAGCGGGCGATGCGGCCACGCGTGCCGTGCCTGCGGATCACAGGCCGGATTCCTCGGTGCGCACGAGGATGCAACCGCACTCGGGGCAGGACACGACCTGCTCGGCCGGTGCCTGTCGGATCGCCGTCAGATCCGTGCCGGAGAGCACCATCCGGCATCCCTCGCACGTGCCACGGCGCAGCAGCGCCGCACCCGTCGTCCTGGTCGCGCGCCTGTCGTACTCCGCGAGGAGGGCGGCGTCGATACCGCCCGCGACCGCCGTTCGATCACGGGCGAGCTGTTCGCCCTCCGCGGTGGCGGCGGCGATGCCGGCCTTGGCCTGCCCGGTCAGCTCCGTGCCCTCGGCCGTCGTGGCGTCGATCACGGCCTGCTGGGCCGTCACGGCGGCCTGCGCCTCCTCGAGCTTCGCCATCACCTCGAGTTCCTGGTCCTCCAGGTCGCCGGTGCGCTTGGCGAGGCTGGCGAGCTCTCGCTCCAGCGCCTGCGCGTCCTTGGCGTTCGTCGACGCTGCGAGCCGGTCGGCGTCCCGCGCACGACGCTGTTCGACGACGGCGACGTCGGCTTCCAGACGGCGAAGCTCGGCGGCGGCGTCGTCGCGGGAGCCGGTGAGCAGGGTCAGCTCGCGCAGCTGCTCCTGGCGCAGCGCCGAGAGCTCATTGATCCGCGCAGCGTGCGCCGGCTGGGTGCGTGCGCGCTCGGCCTGCTGGATGCGGCGATCGAGTTCGGCCACGTCGAGCAGCAGCCGCTGCTGTTGTTCAGTCGCATTCACGTCTCAAACCTAGTCGCAGTCGGGTTCACGATGATCGCCGTCTCAGAACGGCGTGCCGTCGACATAGAGCCATTCCCGCCCCTCGCGCACGAATCGACTGCGCTCTCGCATCGATGCACGGACCGCCCCCTCTCTGTAGAACGCCTCGAAGGCCACGACTCCGTCCCTGTCGAACGGTCCTCCTCCTACCGTCTCGACGACGTCGAGCCTGCGCCACGTGATGCCCTCATCGAGGCCCAGCGCTGAGGGACGGGTGGAAGGATGCCAGGTGCGAAGCAGGTGGGCCGCGTCGCCGAGTTCGAAGGCCGTGAACCGCGACCGCATCAGGCGCTCCGCCGTCGGGGCGGCGGCGCCATCGAGGATAGGACCGCAGCAGGCATCGAATGTGTCGCCGGATGAGCAGGGGCAGCGCATCGTCCCATTCTCGCGCGTAACCTGGTCGCGGTACGAAGACACCGCCTGGAGGAGAGTCATGACCGACCTGCCGCTGTTCACCGCCCACAACGGCTTCTCGCTGCCCGCGATCGGGCTGGGCACCTACGGTCTGCGAGGGCTCGAGGGCGCCGCGTCCGTGACGACCGCACTCGAATCCGGATACCGGCTCGTGGACTCGGCGTTCAACTACGAGAACGAGGGAGCCGTCGGTCGCGGCGTCGCGGACTCATCCGTCGATCGGGCCGACATCGTCGTCACCTCGAAGCTCCCTGGCCGCCACCACCCTGCCGACAAGGCGCGCTGGAGCATCGAGGAGAGCCGCGACCGCCTCGGGCTCGACGCGATCGACCTGCACCTGATCCACTGGCCCAATCCCGCCCAGGGCGAGTACGTGCAGGCATGGACAGCGCTCGTGGAGGCCCAGCAGCGCGGGATCGTACGCCAGATCGGCGTCTCCAACTTCCTGCCGGAGCACCTCGAGCGCATCGAGGCGGAGACCGGCGTTCGGCCTGTCGTCAACCAGATCGAGCTGCACCCGTACTTCCCGCAGACAGAGCAGCTCGCCTACCACCAGGAGCACGGCATCCTCACCGAGGCGTGGAGCCCGATCGGCCACGCCGACGCGCTGCTCGACGAGGCGGTCCTCACCGAGATCGCCGCAGCGCACGACGCGAGCACCGTGCAGGTGGTGCTGGCCTGGCACGTCGCGCGCGGCGTCGTCTCGATCCCGAAGGCCGCCTCCCTCGCACACCAACAGGCCAACCTCGCCGCAGCATCCATCGTGCTCGACGCCGGCGAGATCGACGCCATCACCGCGCTCGGCCGTGCAGACGGCCGTCTCTTCGACGCGGATCCGCGCACGCACGAGGAGGCGTAGCCCGCGGAGATCCCCCAGCGGTCGTGCCGCCCAGGACGCGGCGCGACCGCTGGGTATACTCGCCGCGTGCCTGAATCGCCTGAGACGAACGAGACCGCGCCCCGCACCAGGGCGGAGGCCGCAGCGACCAGGCGGGGCGGCGACATCCGCACTGCGCTGGAACGGCACAGCCGCCGGATCGGCTGGATGGATGTGCTCCGCGGGCTGTCGATCCTCCTGGTGATCCTGCACCACAGCACGCAGACCGTCGAGTACCGCATCGGCGACCTGCCGGAGTTCTTCGTCTTCCTCAGCGATTTCTTCGCGCCGTTCCGGATGCCGATGCTGATGTTCCTCTCCGGACTCCTCGTCGCCGGCTCGCTCAAGCGCCCGACCGGTGAGTACGTCTGGGGGAAGATCCGTCGTATCCTCTGGCCGATCCTCGTCTGGACCCTCATCTACGCGGCGATGGAGTTCGTCGTCGACGGCGCCTTCTCGCTCGACCTGTTCAACACCTACCTCTGGTTCATGCAGTTCGTGCTGGCGTACTACCTCATCGCACTCGTGATCCGCTGGATTCCGATCTGGCTGCTGATCGTCCTCCCTCTGGTCGGCGCGTTCGTGGTCACCGACCCCGATCTGCATCTGCTGCAGCGCTTCTTCTACCTCATGCCCTTCTTCTTCCTGGGCGCCTTCGTGGAGAAGTACTGGGACCGCTATGCCCGCGTGCTGAGCGCACCGACCGCGGCTGTGCTCACGATCGTGCCGCTCGCGATCGCCGTCTACTCGGGCGTCGACGGGCAGCTCGCCCTCGCCGCGGGGCGTGAGGGCGGAGGAGGCCTGTGGTACCAGCCGCTCGCCGCCATCCCCGCCATGATCGGCATCCTCATCCTCGTCCGCATCGCCGCGACGATCCCCGATGTGCGTTGGCTCGCACCGGTGCGATTCGTCGGCAGGTACTCGCTGATCTACTACACGTCGCACTATCCCGTGTTCGCCGCACTCGGTTGGCTCGCTGCCAAAGCGGGGCTCTCCAACCCGACAGTGGCGCTCATCGTCATCTTCGCCGCGACGGTCGCCGTGTCGACCGTCCTAGCCGTCCTCGGCAGGCGGATGCCGGTGAGCCTGCTGTTCGAGCTTCCGCGGCGGCTCTGGCCGGCGCGTGCCACCGGTGGAGACCGCGGATCAGGCGCTCCCTCACGCCCGGAAGGCGAGAGCGCCTGAGGCGCGGGGCTCCGCCCGCTCGGCTCCGAACGCACCGGACAGGATGACGAGCCCCGCCACGACCAAGGCGCACGCCTGGAAGTAGCCCGTGCCGGGAGGCACGTCCCAGTGCCCGCCGGCGAGCATCAGCCAGAGCGCGTACTCCACCATGGCGTTCATGGTCAGGATCAGCAGCAGGGCCACCACGGCCGAGCCACGCGCCCTCCCCGACTCGGCCGAGACGACCGCGAGCAGGGCGAGGATCACGCCGACCACCCAGACCGCACCCATCGTCGCGAGATGCGGAGGTCTGTCCATGAGCGCAAGACAGACAGCACTCCCCTGATCTTCCGCGCACGGCATCCAGGTGAGCACGTTCAGCACGATGCCGAATCCCCCACCGCCGACGAGCCCTACCGCGCTCAACGTCACCGACCACGTCCGCAGAGTAGACATCGCGGATACCCCGATTCCCCAGACGCCGCCCCACACGGCGTTTGAGCAGACGGTAGCGCAGCGGCACGCCGGGCGCCAGGGGCTGTGCCGACGACCGGCTAGACTCGAGGGCACCAGGGCCTTTAGCTCAGATGGTAGAGCGCCACGTTTACACCGTGGATGTCGTCGGTTCGATCCCGGCAGGGCCCACCGAAGAGGGAATGCGACGGCGGCGCGATGTGCACCCGGGTCGTGGAAGAGGGCTAGGCTGAATCCGGCGCGCGTTGTGCCGAGCCGACAAGGCTCCCCGTGTCGCTTCCCGTTTCCTTGGCAAGACCTGCCAGCTTGACGAAAGGCTCCCCGTGACCGTCCACGACCAGGATCCGTACTCCCAGGGCCCCCTCGACAGCGATCCGGAAGAGACCGGTGAATGGCAGCAGTCGCTCGACGAGCTCGTCGACGCGAAGGGCCATGGCCGCGGCCGCGAGATCATGCTGAGCCTGCTCAAGCGCTCCAAGGATCTCCACCTCGGCGTCCCGATGGTCCCGACCACGGACTACATCAACACCATCGCGCCGGAGAACGAGCCGGAGTTCCCCGGCGACGAGGAGCTCGAGCGCCGCTACCGCCACTGGATCCGCTGGAACGCCGCGATCACCGTGCACCGCGCGCAGCGTCCTGGCATCGGCGTCGGCGGTCACATCTCGACCTACGCCTCGGCGGCGTCGCTCTACGAGGTCGGCCACAACCACTTCTTCCGCGGTCAGGAGCACGCCTCCGGCGGAGACCAGATCTTCTACCAGGGACACGCCTCCCCCGGCATGTACGCCCGTGCGTTCCTCGAGGGTCGCCTCACCGAGGCGCAGCTGGACGCGTTCCGCCAGGAGAAGTCCGGTGCCCCGAACGGGCTGCCCTCCTACCCGCATCCGCGGATGATGTCGGACTTCTGGCAGTTCCCGACCGTGTCGATGGGCCTCGGCCCCATCAACGCGATCTACCAGGCGATGACGAACAAGTACCTCGCCAACCGCGGCATCAAGGATGTCGCCGACTCGCACGTCTGGGCCTTCCTCGGCGACGGCGAGATGGATGAGGTGGAGTCGCGCGGTCAGCTCCAGGTCGCCGCGAACGAAGGCCTGGACAACCTCACCTTCGTGATCAATGCGAATCTCCAGCGCCTGGACGGACCGGTCCGCGGCAACGGCAAGATCGTCCAGGAGCTCGAGTCGTTCTTCCGCGGCGCGGGCTGGAACGTCATCAAGGTGGTCTGGGGTCGTGAGTGGGACGACCTGCTCGCCCGCGACACCGACGGCGCCCTGCTCAACCTCATGAACGTCACCCCCGACGGCGATTTCCAGACCTTCAAGGCCGAGAGCGGCGCCTATGTGCGCGAGAACTTCTTCGGCCGCGACGAGCGCGCCCTGGCGCTCGTGAAGGACTACTCCGACGACGACATCTGGCACCTCCGCCGCGGCGGCCACGACTACCGCAAGGTGTACGCGGCCTACAAGGCGGCCATGGAGCACAAGGGCCAGCCGACGGTCATCATCGCCAAGACGGTCAAGGGCTACGGCCTCGGTCCGCACTTCGAGGGACGCAACGCGACCCACCAGATGAAGAAGATGACGCTGGACGACCTGAAGCTGTTCCGCGACACCATGCACATCCCGATCTCGGACGCGCAGCTCGAGGCGGACCCGTACCGTCCGCCGTACTTCCACCCCGGCGCGAACGACGAGACGATCCAGTACATGCTGGAGCGCCGGCGCACGCTCGGCGGGTTCCTGCCCGAGCGTCGCAGCACGCACGTCGACTTCGCCCTCCCCGAGGACAAGGACTACGCGCTGCTGAAGAAGGGCTCCGGCAACCAGGAGGTCGCCACCACGATGGCGTTCGTCCGAATGCTGAAGGACCTGATGCGCGTGAACGGCTTCGGCCAGCGCGTCGTCCCGATCATCCCGGACGAGGCGCGCACCTTCGGCATGGACGCGTACTTCCCGACGGCGAAGATCTACAACCCGAACGGCCAGAACTACACCTCGGTCGACCGCGAGCTGCTCCTGGCGTACAAGGAGAGCCCGCAGGGCCAGATCATGCACGTCGGCATCAACGAGGCGGGCGCGACCGCCGCGTTCACCGCGACGGGGACGTCGTACTCGACGCACGGCGAGCCGCTGATCCCGATCTACATCTTCTACTCGATGTTCGGCTACCAGCGCACCGGCGACGCCTTCTGGGCGGCCGGTGACCAGATGGCACGCGGCTTCGTGATCGGCGCCACCGCCGGACGCACCACGCTGACCGGTGAGGGCACCCAGCATGCAGACGGCCACTCGCCGCTGCTCGCATCGACCAACCCGGCCACGGTGTCCTATGACCCGGCCTTCGGGTACGAGGTCGCCCACATCGTGCAGTCCGGCCTGGAGCGCATGTACGGCGGCTCGCACCCCGACCCGGACGTCATGTACTACCTCACGGTGTACAACGAGCCGATGAAGCAGCCGGCGGAGCCCGCCGATGTCGACGTCGAGGGAATCGTCAAGGGCCTGCACCGCATCTCGGTCGGCGAGGGCGACGGTCCCCGCGTCCAGCTGCTCGCATCCGGTGTCGGTGTCCCGTGGGCGCTGGAGGCGCAGCAACTGCTGGCCGAGGACTGGGGTGTGGTCGCCGATGTATGGTCGGTCACCAGCTGGACGGAGCTCCGCCGCGACGGCCTCGCCGCGGATGAGCACAACTTCCTGAACCCGGCGGCAGAGCCGAAGGTTCCGTACGTGACGCAGAAGCTGTCGTCTGCAGAAGGACCGTTCATCGCGACCAGCGACTTCATGCACGCCGTGCAGGACCAGATCCGCCAGTGGGTGCCCGGCGATTACTACACGTTGGGTGCGGACGGCTTCGGCTTCGCGGACACCCGCGCCGCCGCACGCCGCTTCTTCAAGATCGATGGACCGTCCATGGTCGTCCGCGCCCTGCAGGGCCTGGCCGACAAGGGCACGCTGGACCGTTCCGTCATCGCCCAGGCGATCGAGAAGTACGACCTGCACAACGTCAACGCCGGCACGAGCGGGAACGCCGGCGGCGAGAGCTGAGTCCGCGGTGACAGGATCGTCTCCCGCATCGATGGACAAGGTGTCGACGCTCGCCTGGCTGCGCCGGATCTCCGGCGATCTGGCCACGGCGACGATCAAGCGCCTGGAGGACACCCTCCCCTGGTACGCCGACATGCCACCAGCCCGCCGCTCCGCGGTCGGGCTGGTGGCCCAGGCTGGTATCACCTCGTTCATCCAGTGGTACGACGACCCGACCTCGACCCCGTGGATCGCGGCGGACATCTTCGCCGCCGCCCCGCGAGAGCTGCTGCGCAGCGTCAGCCTCACCCAGACCCTCCAGCTCATCCGTGTGACCGTCGAGGTCACCGAGGAGCGCGTCGCCGGTAAGGGCGAGTATCTCCGCGAGGCGATCCTGCTGTATTCGCGCGATGTCGCCTTCGCCGCCGCAGATGTCTATGCCCGCGCCGCAGAGGCCCGGGGGCTGTGGGACGCCCGGCTGGAGGCGCTCGTCGTCGACTCCATCCTCACGGGCGAGGCCGATGAGGAGCTGCCGAGCAGGATCGCGGCCCTCGGGTGGCACGGACACGGCGAGGTCTGCGTCATCGTGGGCACGACACCCGCCCAGTTCGACGTCGACCAGGTTCGCCGCACCGCTCGCAAGCTCGCCGTCGACGTGCTCGTCGGCGTGCAGGGCTCGCGGCTCGTGCTCGTCGTCGGGCGAGCCAACGCGCAACCACAGGAGACAGACGACGACGAGCTCGCCTTCGACGAGATCGCCGCGCGGCTCGAGCCGTCCTTCGGGCCCGGGTACGTCGTCGTCGGCCCTGCCGTCGCCGCGCTCGTCGACGCCGGGCAGAGCGCCCGCGCGGCGCTGGCCGGCTTCGCGGTCGCCAGGGCATGGCGCGGCGCTCCACGGCCCGTGGAGGCCGACGATCTCCTCCCCGAGCGCGCACTCGCTGGGGACCCTCTCGCCAAGCAGACGCTCATCGAACGCATCCATCGCCCGCTCCAGGCGCACTCCACCGACCTGGTCACGACGCTGTGGAGCTATCTCGACAACGGGCGCTCCCTGGAAGCGACCGCGCGGGAGCTGTTCGTGCATCCGAACACGGTGCGCTATCGCCTGAAAAGGGTGAGCGAGGTCATCGGCTGGGACGCCACAGGACCGCGCGAGGCGCTGATCCTGCAGACCGCTCTGATCCTCGGCTCGATCGGCACGGCGGACCCTGCGCGCCGACGCACGAACCCGCGTCGCGTCCGCTGAGGGCTGTACGCCACACACAAGGGAACTCGGCAATCTTGTAAGAGATCATCCACCGTCTGCGGCTGATCGTTGGCAGACTGGTCTGGTGATTGTCGTCGCATGCCCTGGACAGGGCTCCCAGACCCCCGGTTTCCTCTCCCCCTGGCTCGAGCTGGACGGCGTCGCCGAACGGCTCGCCGCGTTCTCCGCCGCCGCAGACGTCGACCTCATCGCGCACGGGACGACCTCCGACGCGGACACGATCCGCGACACGCGCATCGCCCAGCCGCTCATCGTCGCCGCATCGATCATCGCCGGAGACCTGCTCACCGAACGCGCCGGTCGCCGTGCGGACGGCATCGCCGGTCATTCCGTCGGCGAGATCGCCGCCCTCGTCGGCAGCGACGTCATCAGCGCCGAGGACGGCATGCGGATCGTCGGCGTCCGTGGCCGCGCCATGGCGGATGCCGCAGCCCAGACGCCGACCGGCATGAGCGCGATCCTCGGTGGAGACGAAGACGTCGTCCTCGCCAAGGTCGCCGAGCTCGACCTTTCGCCGGCGAACTACAACGGCGGAGGCCAGCTCGTCGTCGCCGGGGCGCTGCCCGCGCTGGAGGCGCTCGCCGCCGAGCCGGTCAAGGGAACCAGGGTCATCCCGCTGCAGGTCGCCGGCGCGTTCCACACGGGATACATGTCGTCGGCCGTCGAGACGCTCAGGGCCGCGGTCGACGAGATCTCCCCGGCCGACCCGACGGTGACGCTGTGGACCAACCGCGACGGCTCCATCGTCCGCGACGGCGCGACGGCGATCGATCTGCTCGTCGGTCAGGTCGCCTCCCCGGTCCGCTGGGACCTGTGCATGGGCTCCTTCGCGGAGCACGGCGTCTCCGGCCTCATCGAGCTCGCCCCCGCCGGTGCACTGACCGGGCTCGCCAAGCGAGGCCTCCGCGGAGTGCCCACCGTCGCCGTCAAGACCCCCGATGACCTCGATGCAGCCGTGGAGCTGCTGAACGGAGCAGCCGCGTGAGCATCGCCCTGAACCAGGCTTCCGGCCCCGCCTACACCCGCATCTACGCCTACGGCGCAGCGCGTGGGGAGCACGCGGTCCCCAACGAGGACCTCATCGGGCCCATCGACTCCAGCGATGAGTGGATCCGCCAGCGCACCGGCATCGTCACACGCGCCCGCGCGGTCGCCGACACCGATGCGATCGATCTCGCCACGGACGCCGCGGGCGAGGCCATCGCCGCCAGCGGTATCGATGCGGCGCAGATCGACCTCGTGATCGTCGCAACCATCAGCAACCCGAAGCAGACCCCGTCGGTCTCGGCGATCGTCGCGGACCGCGTCGGCGCCAACCCCGCTGCCGCATACGACATCAACGCGGCCTGCGCCGGCTACGCCTATGCGGTGACGCAGGCGGACGCGCTGATCCGCGCCGGCGCGGCGAACTACGCGCTCGTCATCGGCACCGAGAAGCTCTCGGACATCGTGGACCCCACCGACCGGAGCATCTCGTTCCTCCTCGGCGACGGGGCCGGTGCCGCCCTGATCGGCCCGAGCGAGACGCCGGGCATCGCGCCGGCGGTCTGGGGCTCCGACGGCTCCAAGGCGGATGCGGTGGGCATGAACCACACGTTGACGGAGTTCCGCGATGGCACGGCACCCTGGCCGACGCTCCGCCAGGAGGGCCAGACGGTGTTCCGCTGGGCCGTCTGGGAGATGGCGAAGGTCGCGCGGCAGGCGCTGGACGTCGCCGGAGTCGATGCGGCCGATCTCGCCGCGTTCATCCCGCACCAGGCGAACATGCGCATCGTCGACGAGTTCGCCAAGCAGCTGAAGCTCCCCGAGACGACCGTGATCGCGCGCGATATCGAGACGACGGGCAACACGTCCGCGGCGTCCATCCCGCTAGCGAGCCACCGGCTGATGACCGAGCACCCAGAGCTCTCCGGCGGTCTCGCCCTGCAGATCGGCTTCGGCGCCGGTCTCGTCTTCGCGGCGCAGGTCGTCGTCCTCCCCTGATCCGCGTCCGCGGTTGCCTAGACTGTTCCACGGTTCCGAATACAACCCGCAAGAAAGAGGAAAACCCCATGGCTTTCACCAACGATGAGGTCCTCGCCGGCCTCGCCGAGCTCATCACCGACGAGACCGGCATCAACGCCTCCGAGGTCGCGCTCGAGAAGTCCTTCACCGACGACCTCGACATCGACTCGATCTCGATGATGACCATCGTCGTCAACGCCGAGGAGAAGTTCGGCGTCACGATCCCCGACGACGAGGTGAAGAACCTGAAGACCGTCGGCGACGCCGTCAGCTTCATCGTCGCCGGCCAGGAGTAAGACCTGACGGATGCCACCCCCGCGTCCGCGGGGCGTGGCATCCGACGCCTCCTGCTGATCATTCGCTCGACCCTCCCGCTCGACAAGGAACCGCACCCCATGACCAAGCGCATCGTCGTCACCGGCATCGGCGCCACCTCCGCCATCGGAGGAACGGCCCCGGAGAACTGGACCAACCTTCTCGCCGGCGCGTCCGGAGGACGCGCCCTCGAACACGAGTGGGTCGCAGAGCTCGAGCTTCCCGTGACCTTCGCCGCGGAGGCGATCGTGCGCCCCGAGGAAGTCCTCGCCCGCCCGGTGGCGAAGCGTCTCGACCCCTCCTCCCAGTTCGCCCTCATCGCGGCGATGGAGGCCTGGGAGGATGCCGGCTCCCCCGATGTCGACCCCGAGCGCCTCGGCGTCGACTTCGCGACCGGGATCGGCGGCGTGTGGACCCTGCTGGACGCCTGGGACACGCTGCGCGAGAAGGGCCCTCGCCGCGTCATGCCGATGACCGTGCCCATGCTCATGCCCAACTCCGCGGCAGGCAACCTCTCGCTGCACTTCACGGCACGGGCCTTCGCCCGCACCGTCGCCTCCGCCTGCGCATCCAGCACGGAATCGCTCGTGAACGCCTACGAGCACCTGCAGTCGGGCCTCGCTGACGTCGTCATCGCCGGCGGCACGGAGTCCGCCATCCACCCGATCACGATCGCCTCGTTCGCCTCCATGCAGGCGCTGTCGCGTCGCAATGACGACCCTGCCACCGCATCCCGCCCCTACTCCGTCGACCGCGACGGGTTCGTCATGGGCGAGGGTGCGGCCGTGCTCATCCTCGAGACCGAGGAGCACGCGAAGGCGCGCGGCGCGAAGATCTACGCGGAGCTCGTCGGCGGCGGCGTGACGGCCGACGCTTACCACATCACGGCCAACGCCCCGGAGGGCGCGACCCGCGCCGTGAAGCTCGCGCTCGAGGCCGCGGGGCGCACGCCCGACGAGATCACGCACGTCAACGCGCACGCCACCTCGACCCCGGTGGGAGACCCGAACGAGTACACCGCCCTCAAGAACGTCATGGGCGACCGCGTCCACGACGTCCCCGTCTCCGCGACGAAGGCCTCCACCGGGCACCTGCTCGGCGGCACAGGGGCGCTGGAGGCGATCTTCGCCGTGCTCGCCATCCAGAACCGCATCGCGCCGCCGACGATCAACCTGACCACCCAGGACCCGGAGATCCCGCTGCGCGTGTCCGGAGACCCGCAGGACCTCGGCGAGGGACCGCAGCTCGTGATCAGCAACTCCTTCGGCTTCGGCGGGCACAACGCGGTCGTCGCGTTCGCGGACTACGCCGGCTGACCCGCCTGATGTGAAGAAGGTCCCGCTCCCGGTTCGACCGGGGCGGGACCTTCTTCGTGCGAGGCGGGGAACGGGTTCTCAGAGTCCGGGATCCATCACCGGCATCCGGTACTTCCGCCTCCTCCGTCTCGAGCTTCTGGGCGCTCAGCCGACCTTGTGCAGCCAGACCACGCGTGCGTCGTCGCTCGCGTGTCGGAACGGCTCCAGCTCCTCGTCCCAGGCCGAGCCGAGGGCGACGTCGAGCTCGCGCTGCAGCTCGATCGCATCGCCCGCCGCGATCTCCATCGCGTATCGGATGCGATCCTCGCCGATGACGATGTTGCCCGAGGCGTCCGTCTGCGCGTAGTGGATGCCGAGATCGGGAGTGTGCAGCCACCGGCCGCCGTCGCTGCCGGGCGTTGGGTCCTCCGTGACCTCGAAGCGTAGATGCTCCCAGCCTCGGATCGCGGTCGCCAGTGCAGCGCCCGTACCGACCGGACCGTCCCAATAGAACTCGGCACGACGCGCCCCTTCGAGGACGGGCTGCTCGGACCAGTCGAAAATGACCGCACGACCGATAGCGCGTCCCACTGCCCATTCGAGGTGCGGGCAGAGCGCGCGAGGCGCAGAGTGGATGAACACCACTCCGCGTGCGTAAGCCGTCGCCATGATCTCTCCGTTTCATCAGGTGCGTCTTCCCCAACGACCTGGACCAACGAAGTGGCGAGAATATGCGGTTGTAGGGCCATTCTCACCCATGAACAGGAAAATCACAAGGATGTGATTCGACGGCGAAGGCCCCGACCGGAACCGGTCGGGGCCTTCGTGGAGAACGGGCTCACGCCTCGCTCATGGCCTGCTTCACCTGCTGGCCCTTCGCGGCGTAGTACGCCGCGCGAGCGGCGTCCTTGCGGGCCTGCTCGCGGTAGCCCTCCTCGAGCTCGTCCTGCGGAACAGCGACGTTCTCGACCTGATCGGTGCCGTGGTACTTCTCGATGTAGGCATCCAGCTCAGGACCGGACGTCCACGAGGTGATGAGGTTGTACCGGGGCTCGGTGCCGACATGGGTCGCGGCGTGCCAGAGGCGCTGCGTGTCGATGATCAGCTGTGCGCCGGCCGGCAGCGCGATGCGCACCTCACCGGCGGGATCCGTGCGGTTCTCGCGAAGGACGAAGAAGCTGTCCTTGTCGTCCGTCAGGTTGAAGAACCCGCGGACGACCCAGCCCGTCCCGTCAGGGTTGAGGCGGTTGTTGTCATCCTGGTGAAGGTTGTAGAGGCAGTCGCCGTAGGTGTTCGGCTGCAGCTCGATGATGCGGCAGCGGCCCACGTTCGCGCCGGGCTCCTGCGCGCGACGGGTGAGGATCGGCGCCTTCTCCGTCTGCGCGGGGATCCAGACGCCGTCCTTGTCGGTGCGCGGCGGCTTGTGGTTCCAGAAGCCGTTGCACTCGATCTCGCCCTTCGCACTGGCGAGCGGTGCGAAACGGGTGTCGCCGGAGGACTTCCAGTCCACGTACTCGACGTCCAGCCACTCCTTGGGGTCGAGAGCCTGGTTGTAGCTGTCGAGAACGACGAATCCGCGCTCTTCGAGGTACTTCGACTTGATGTATCCCATGATCGAGTCATGTTCCTTTCATCGGGGGCCAGCACGTTTTAACAGGCCCTGATAAGGCAAGCCTAACAGTGCGATCCTGACGCGCCGTGGAGCTCGGCCGTGGAAAACGACCCCGGGCTAGACTCGATGACGGCGGGGCACGCGTTTGCGCCGTGGTGAGGAGCAAGAGCAAGAACATGGCACAGGCCACCAACGTCGAAGCGACCGCGACCAGCACCATCGAGTGGCTCTCCTCCCCCGGTACAGCGATCGTCGTGCCCGTGTATCAGCGGCAGTACCGCTGGGACATCGGCGCCTGCGAGCGGCTGCTCTCGGACGTCCGCGCCGTCGCAGGAGAGGCCGAAGGGCATCGCCATTTCATCGGTTCGATCCTGTCCGCCAAGGACGCCTCGGCGACCGACCTGATCCTCATCGACGGGCAGCAGCGGATCACGACGCTGATGCTCCTCGTCGCCGCACTGCACCACACGGTGAGAGACGGCGACCCGACGATGGCCGCCGAGTTGGAGCGCGTGCTCGTCCGCGGTGAGGATGATCGCCGAACCCGGTTGCGCCCCCATGACGCATGGGCCGAGCTCTACGACTCCGTCGTCCTCGACCGTCGGGACGGCGATCGGGATTCGCGCTTCGACGACAACTACGCGTTCTTCCGCAGCCAGGTGCACGCCGATGAGGCGCCCCGAATCTGGCGGGGGTTGAAGAGACTCGAGCACGTCTCGATCACTCTCGGCCCAGACGCGAACGCCCAGCAGATCTTCGAGAGCCTGAACTCGACCGGCGAACCGCTGCGCGATCACGAGCTCATCCACAACTACATCCTGATGGGGCTCACCCACGCGGAGCAGCAGGACGTCGAGGAGCGCTTCTGGCTGCCGATCGAGCGGCACACCGGCGAGAGCATCGGTGCGTTCTGGCGGCACTACCTCGTGATGACCACCGGCCGAGAGGTCGCCATCGACGGAGAGCACGGCGTCTACAGCGCCTTCCGGCGGTCGTTCCCGCGCGTGGACGTCGCGCATCTGCAGGCGGATGCCGCGATCTGGCGGCACTACGCCGAACTGTACGAGGTGCTGCTCGACCCCTCGCTGGAGCCCGACGACGAGATCCGCCGACAGCTCGCCTTCGTGAACACCTTCGGCCGGGCGCCGTATCCCCTGGTGCTGAGCGCGTACAGCGATCACCGCCGAGGCGTCATCGACCGCGCGACGTTCATCGAGACGCTCGAATGGATCCAGGCGCTGTACCTGCGGCGGGCGATCGTGAACCTGCCCACCGACCGCCTCATCGCCCGGCTGTGCCGAGCCCGCCGCGAAGGCTCGACGGCACTGCGGCGTGCCTTCGCCAGGATCACGCCGTCCGATGAGCGGGTCAGCGCCTTCATCAAGTATCGGGAACTCCCCCACGCCGCGTATGTGCTCGCCCGGCTGGAGGGAGTGACGGACCCGAGCTCCTTCGACCTGGAGCACATCGTCCCGCTCGCACCGGGCGAGACCTGGTCCGGCGACGGCATCCGCCCCTGGAGCGATTACTCGGAGGACGAGCAGAACAGCCATCGCGCCCTCGCGCCCACCCTGGGAAATCTGACGCTGCTCGAAGCGCACCTGGCCGAACGGGTGTTCGGCGAGTCCTTCCCCGACAAGCAGCGGGGCGCGTACTCCCGCAGCGCGATCGCCGCGACGCGGGAGCTCGCCGAGATGGAGTCCTGGGGCACTGCGGCGATCGCCCGTCGCACCGAAGGCCTCACGGAGACGCTCCTGCGCATCTGGGCACGACCGGACTCGCAGGAGATCGACGACGACGGGCTCACCCCGATCCTCGACGCCGTGCGACGACGCGGATGGCCGGCGGGGTGGGATCGCGAGTTCGCCTATGTCGAGTACCGCGGCGAGCACTGGGATGTGCGCGACATCAAATACCTGTTCAACCGCGTGTTCCGTCGCGCCTGGACCGACGACCGTTCGGCAGCGCTGTCGTACAGCGCCGCCCACGGCGGCCCCCTCTACGACGCCATGGCCTGGAGAGGGCACTGGGACGAGCTCGACGAATCGCACTTCCTCTACATGGGTTGGGACTCCAACTACATGATGACCGCCGTGCAGGGCGTGCTCGAGGAGTCGGGAATCGCCGCGGAGGTCTTCGTGAAGTACTCCTACATCGGCGACGTGATGTGAGGACGCCGCGGGCCCGTCCCTGCGAAAGACAGCCCCGCGGCGCGTGGTTCACGCTCTCGATGCCTTCCGGCGGATCAGAAGCGCCGCCCCCGCCAGGGTCCCGAGCGCACCTGCTGCGACGAGCGGCGAGACGTCGGCCGACCCGGTCTGCGCGAGGCGGTCCGCCTCGACGTCGGTGCGTGTCGTGCTCGGGCTCTGCGTACCGCCCTGCGCGACGGGTTCGGTCGGCTCGGTCGGCTCCGTTGGCTCGGTCGGCTCCGTCGGCTCGGTCGGCTCCGTCGGCTCGGTCGGCTCCGTCGGCTCGGTCGGCTCCGTCGGCTCCGTCGGCTCGGTAGGCTCGGTCGGCTCCGTCGGCTCGGTAGGCTCCGTCGGCTCGGTAGGCTCCGTCGGCTCGGACGGCTCGGACGGCTCCGTAGGCTCCGTAGGCTCCGTAGGCTCCGTAGGCTCCGTAGGCTCGGTCGGCTCGGTCGGCTCCGTCGGCTCAACCACCACGCATCCACCAGGCAGCGGTGCGCCAATCGCATAGGCAGTGGTCGTGCCGCGCAGCTGAGCGAGGACGTTGGTGGCGTCGCCCTGGATCCCGGAGATCCGCGCGCGCTCATCCGATTCACGGGTGAACTCGAGCGTTCCCGTGCCGAGCTGCGTGGTACCGCCCACGACGACGAGATGCGCGTCTGCGGGACTCAGCACCAGGTCAGCAGCGAACGGCACGTCCGTGACGCTTCCCCCCTGAGCCGTCTGCGCGCTCCCCCACTGCACCCATTGCGTGCCGGTCGCGCTGTCGCAGCCGCTCGCGATCGGGACGTTATACGATCCGCCCGCCGCATGAGCAGGGCTCGCCGTCATCACGACTGCTCCGATGCCGACGATCACCACGATCATCCCCTTCGTCGCGCGCGTGCCGAATCTCATCATTATTCACTCCCCAGTTGTCGACGTCCCCTGGCTGCGGGAACAGCACGAAGCTACGGGTATTCGCGCACCGTTCAGGCGTACGAGGTCGCAATCGCCCCCGCGCGGGGGTCAGCCTGATGGTTCCGCGTAATAGAGCGACGAGTCCGCATTCTCTCCGAGATACATATCGTTTCGCTACCGCGCCGCGAGGCGGGCGTCAACCCCGTGGGTGAGGCCGTCGCCGCGGCATAACCTCGCCTCACCACGAGAGGAGAGCATCATGTCGAACCCGTTCCCGCCACCCCTTCCGCTCCCGGACGACGACCGGCACGTTCAGGATCCCGCCACGCGCGAGGTCGACGGCGAAGAGGTCCTCGACCCGGATACCGACCCCTCGGGGGTGGATAGTGCGGAGGCCGATCGACTCGCCACCGGTGCCGACGAGGAGAGACCGCTGTGAGCGCGCCGTCCGACGGAACACGGGTCCCCACGGAAGAGGAGGTCCCCACGAACGACCAACTGCGCGAACCGAGCACCGAGAAGGAACCAGGCGAGGAACCGAAAGCGCCTCCGAGGCCAGACGAAGAGCCCAGCCACGAAGCTGTGGGCATCGGAGTGATCGGGCGTCCGCAGGTGGAGTCGGAGGAGAGCTGAGGGAGCGAGTGGGGCCGGTGGGACTTGAACCCACGGATCGTCGAGTTATGAGCTCGCTGCCTTGACCAGCTTGGCTACGGCCCCGCGAAGATCCAGACTACCGGTGCTCCGCATCCCCGACGACGGTCGCCGCCTCATGGGCACGGACGTGGTCGAGGTACGTCTCTGCGTTCGCGACCAACCCCGCGCGCTCCTCGTCGGTGAGGGCTCGGCGGACCTTCGCAGGGACACCGGCGACCAGCGATCCGTCCGGCACGACCGCGCCGCCGAGGACGACGGCCCCTCCGGCGATCAGGCATCCGCTCCCGATCACCGCGCCGGAGAGGATGACAGCACCCATCCCGATCAGCGTCCCGTCCCCGATCGTGCATCCGTGCACGACCGCGTTGTGGCCGACGGAGACGTTCCTGCCGATCCGCGTGCCATGCCCGGAATCGACGTGCACCGACACGTTGTCCTGCAGATTGCTGTTCTCACCGAGGACGATCTCCGCCGAGTCGGCACGGATGACCGCGTTGTACCAGACGCTCGATCCCGCAGCGAGCCGGACTCCGCCGACGATCCGCGCGCCATCGGCGACGAACGCCTCAGGATGGATCTGCGGCGCACCGTTGGCGAGGGCGATGACGGATGCGGAAGACGAGACGCTCATAAGGCGAGACTATCCTTCCATCCCCGTTTTCCCGCGTGATTCCGGGCCTGTAAGCCCAGCCTCAGCTTGCTTGCGGAATGCCTCAGCCTGAGTAGCGTTGGGGATATCAGGTTCGAAGAAGCCGTTCCAGAGGAGCAGACATGAGCAAGGCAGACACCATTTCCACCACCGTCAGCGACCCGACCGTCGCGGCTGCGGCAGCGCAGTTCCTCTCCCCCGTCGTCCTCGGCCTCCAGGCGCTGACCATCAACGGCAAGCAGGCGCACTGGCACGTCCGCGGTGCCAACTTCATCGGCGTCCACGAGCTGCTCGACACGATCGTCGCCCACGCCGGCGACTTCGCCGACACGGCCGCGGAGCGCATCGTCGCCCTTGGCCTCCCGATCGACGCCCGTCTCGCCGCTGTCGCCGCCAAGGCGCCCACCACGGGCGTTCCGGCCGGCTTCGCGCAGTCGGACGAGATCATCCGCACGATCATCGCCGACATCGACGCCGTCCTCGTGGACGCGAAGGCCGCCATCGAGGGCCTCGACGAGATCGACCTCACCAGCCAGGACGTGGCGATCGAGATCGTCCGCGGGCTCGAGAAGGACCGCTGGTTCCTCGTGGCGCACATCGCCGCCTGAGTTCTCCGCGAACGAGGAAGGGCACCGGACGAACGTCCGGTGCCCTTCCTCGTTCGATCCGTCCTGATCTCAGCCCTCGTGCGTGAGCCGGCCTCCGAGCAGCGTGGCGAACACAGGCATCTCTCTCAACAGCGCCGGTGATGCCCTGCGAGGATCCAGCCCGACCACCGCGATATCGGCCACGGCTCCCGGTCGCAGGGCGCTGCGCGCACTCGCCCTGATCGCGTCATCGAGACCGATCGTCTCGTCCGCGTGCCAGGTCGCACCGGCATCGTCCTCCCTGCTGACCGCGGCGGCGATCGTGCGCCAGGGGTCCAGCGGGGCGACCGGAGCATCGGATCCGAGTCGCAGCTCCACCGCCGCATCGCGAAGCGAGCGCATCGGATAAGCGAGCGAGGTCTGTGCCCGCCACAGATGTTCGGCGAGGTCCCTGTCATCGACCGCATGCGCGGGCTGGATGCTCGCCGCGATGCCGAGCCGGGACATCCTGGCCAGATCCGCGTGGCGGATGAGCTGGGCGTGCTCGATCGTCCCCGTGGCGCCGGTCAGGGCGAAGGCATCCAGAGCGACGGCCGCGGCGACGTCCCCGATCGCGTGCGCTGCTACGGAGAGACCCGCTCCCGTCGCCCGTGTCATCAGCGCCGTCAGCTGCTCGGCATCCACGTTCAACGCGCCCCGGTCGTCCGACTCCGAGTACGCGTGCGTGCACGCGGCCGTGCGCGTTCCGAGTGAGCCGTCGGTGATGATCTTGAGAGGTCCGACGCGGACCGACGACGGTGTCCCGGGCAGCACCGCCCCCGAGGTCAGCCCCTCTGCGATCGCGCGCTCGAGGTCCTCCGGATAGGTCGCGAATTCCACACGGAGAGCGGAGAACCCGGCAGCGGTGCGGCGGGTCCACGTCTCGGCGTTCCAGGCCATGTCGAAATCGACGATCCCTGTGACACCACGCGTCGCCGCCCGTGCTGCGGCACGGAGCACGGCGGCATCCGCGTGCGCGACGTCCGCGCCGTTCAGCCGTTTCGAGATCTCGAACGCGTCGCCCTCACGGAGCATCCCGTCATCGCTGACGAAGCCCTCTCTGCGCAGCGCCGCGGAGTTCAACCACACGCTGTGCACGTCGGCGTTCACAAGATACGTCGGCACTTCTCCGGTCTTCGCATCCAGTACCGCGAGGCTCGGCGGCTCCGGCCAGAGCGCGTCACGGAAGCCGGCGCCGACCCTCCGTCCGTCCTCGAGCGGCACGACGTCCGCCATCCGGTGCGCAGCTCCGGCGGCCGACCTGATGTCGTGCAGGGCCGCACGTTCGGAGGCCAGCGCCCACTGCACCGTGTGCACGTGATGATCCCAGAGCCCCGGGGTAGCCCAGGCTCCGCCTGCTTCCCAGATGTCACCGGACGGGGGCAAGGCCCCGGTCGGCGCGATGTCGACGATCCGGCCGTCCGCGATGAACAGGTCGACCGGATCGTCGTCCATGAGGAACTCCGCGCCCGGGCCGACGAGTCGCACCGCGCGGAGCGTGCCGACCTCGCCGCCCGCCGTCACAGACTGCTCCGGGCCCGCGCATCCTGGGCGCGCCGCATCTCCGCCGCAAGAGCGGGGTTGCGGTACTCCCCCTCGCTCTCCAGCTCTGCGATCACCCGCTCGATCGTGGCGGCGTCCTTGTTCTGGCTCAGCTTCCGTTTGGCCACCACGCGGGTGGGAGTGAGGCGGAAGCCGACCGTGCCTGCTTCGAGGCGCCGCACGAAGGCCTCGTCGTTCGGACGCTCCCACATCAACCTCGGCTGGTTCATCCGCGACTCGAATCGCTCGACGAGGCGGTCGAGCACGGCGAGGTTCTGCTCGGTCGTCAGCAGTTCAGGGATGCCGGAGAGATGCACCGCCGTGTAGTTCCACGTCGGCACGCCAGGCGTCTCCGGTCCGTACCACCCCGGCGACACGTACCCGTGCGGACCCTGGAACGCGACCAGCAGCTCGCGCTCGCCCATGCCGTGCACCGCGTCATCCGGACGGCCGACATGACCGACCACCGTCAGATCGTCGCGGTCGTCGTCCAGCAGCACGACGTAGTGCGATGCGACCGGGCCATCCGGGCCCGTGCTCATGATCGTCGCCCACGGGTTCTGCTCGATCACCCGACGGATCTCCGCGACGTCCGCGAGGGTGAAACTGGGGTTCTGGCGCATCGTCCCAGCCTACGCGCGAGCGTCCCTGGTTCATCCCTTCGGCAGCGGTATCGCCTGGGTCTTCCAGTCCTCGTATCCCTTGTCGCCCGCCATGAACGCATCGACTTCCTCGGTGGTCGCACGCAGTTTCGGATCGTGCTGGAGGTACTTCCGTGTCTCTCTGGCGACGAGGCCGGACAGCACGAGCAGGCCGATCAGGTTGGGCAGCGCCATCAGCCCGTTCATCACGTCCGAGAACGCCCACACGACGCCGAGCTGCAGGGTGCAGCCGACGAAGACGACGAGGGAGAAGACGATCCGGAAGGGCATGACCGCGCGCCGACCGAGCAGCCGTTCGATGTTGCGTTCGCCGTAGTACGACCAGCCGAGGATCGTGGAGCCGGCGAACATCACAAGACCGATGGTGACGATGTAGTGCCCCCATTCGCCGGGCAGGCCGTGCGAGAACGCCTCCCCGGTCATGAGCGCGGGACTGATCTGAGCGCCCGTCTCCGGGTCGGTCATGTTCCAGACGCCGGTGGTGATGATGACCAGGCCGGTGCAGGTGACGACGATGATGGTGTCGATGAAGGTCTGGGTCATCGACACCAGCCCCTGGCGGACCGGGTGGCTCGTCTTCGCCGCGGCCGCCGCGATCGCGGCCGATCCCATGCCCGATTCGTTCGAGAAGATGCCGCGGGCGACGCCGAACTGCACCGCGATGATGATCGCAGATCCCGCGAAGCCGCCGATCGGAGCCGTTCCGGTGAAGGCATCCGTGAAGATCAGCGCGAACGCCGCGGGGACGTCTCCGATGTTCGCGATGAGGATGTACAGCGCCCCCAGCACATAGAAGATGATCATGATCGGGACGAGGCCCGCCGTCACGCGACCGATGGCCTTGATGCCGCCCACGAGCACGAGCAGGGCGAATGCCGTGAGCACGAGGCCCGTCACCCGCGTCGGCACGGCGAAGCTGTTCTCGAGATTGGAGGCGATCGAGTTGCCCTGCGTCATGTTCCCGATGCCGAAACAGGCGAAGACCGCCGCCACGGCGAAGAAGAGGGCGAGGAACCGTCCGAAGCGGTTCGGGATGCCACGCTCCAGGTAGTACTGCGGTCCCCCGGACTTGTCGCCGGCGGCATCCGTCTTGCGGAACCGGACGCCCAGGAAGGCCTCGGAGTACTTCGATGCCATGCCGAGCAGGCCGGTGACCCACATCCAGAAGAGGGCCCCTGGTCCGCCGATGCCGATGGCGGTGGCCACGCCGACGATGTTGCCTGTTCCGACCGTCGCCGCCAATGCCGTGGTGAGCGCTTGGAACTGGGAGATGTCGCCGTCCGCACCGGAATCCTTGCGGGTGAACAAGCCCAGTCTGAGGGCGGCGCCGAGGCGGAGGAACTGGATGCCGCCGAGGCGGAACGTCAGATACAGACCCGTGCCCAGCAGCAGGGGGATGAAGGACGAAAGGCCCCCAGACGATGCCGCTGAGCCACGAGAGGAAGGTCTCGACGCCGGATAGGTCCATGACGATCTCCTATCTCGCGATCGGGCGGAACGTGAGGTCATCCTGGCACGGGTGACACCGGTGCACCCGTCAGCGCACGCGGAATGCCCGATCAGGCCTGGCAGCGAGGGCACCAGTAGAGCTTGCGCGCGCCGATCTCCTCCAGGGCGATCTCCGTGCCGCAGATACGGCAGGGCAGGCCCGCACGGTGATAGACCCAGTGCCGATCGTCTCGGCTGGCCATCGCCGCACGGTACTGCTCGGGAGAAAGATCGTCCATCGTCATCATCTGACCGGTCTCCACGCCGATGGCGAGCAGTCGGACCCAGTCGTGCCAGAGCGCGCGGACGACGTCCTCCGGCACGCTCTTTCCTGCAGTGTGCGGGTTCAGCCGCGCGCGGTACAGCATCTCGGCGCGATAGACGTTGCCGATCCCGCTGACGACGGCCTGGTCCATGAGCAGCAGCGCGATCGGTGTGCTCTTCTTGCGCACCGCCGCGACGAATCGCTCCTCGTTCTCGAGAGGATCGCCGACGAGGGGGTCTGGACCGAGCTTGGCGACCGTGGCGAGCATCTCGTCCGGCGTCTGGAGCACGCACGCCGTCGGGCCTCGGAGGTCGGCGCAGGTGAGGTCCGTCAACAGGCGCAGCCGCACCTGACCGACCACGGGAGGCGGCCACTCGGAGCCGTCGTCGCTCAAGCCTCTGGTCTGCTCGGACATCCGCACGTGCACACGCGTGCGCCGCGGTGCTCCGATCGACGTCAGGGAGTTCTCCCCCGCATCGTCCATGATCGCGTCGTCGAGCTCGGTCCCGCGCTGGTTCGTCTGCCCCATCCTGCCGTTCGCGGAGGCGATGGTCGGATCGACGAGGATCTCTCCCGCGAAGTCCCAGGCGCCGTAGAGACCGAGGTGCACCCGCAGCCAGACATCGCCCTCTGTCTCGAGGAACATCTGCTTGCCGACTGCCGTGACGCTCAGAGCTTCGCGTCCGTCGAGAACCGCAGCCCCCTCGGCGAAACGGCCCTGAGGGCTCGACGCGCCAAGCGCCTTCCCGACGAAGTTCCGGTCGAACTGACGCGCGATCCGGTGGACGGAGTGCCCCTCGGGCACGTCAGGCCCGCGGATCCGGGAGGAGCGAGCCGTCGCGCTCGTAATCGGCGATCTGGCCGATCCTGCGCACATGCCGTTCGTCGTTCGAGAACGGCGTGGCGATGAAACGGTCGATGAAGCTCACGACCTCCTCGAAGGTGTGCTGCCTGGCCCCGATGGAGATGACGTTCGCGTCGTTGTGCTCGCGGGCGAGCTCGGCGGTGGAGAGGTTCCAGACGAGCGCCGCCCTGATCCCCGCGACCTTGTTCGCCGCGATCTGCTCGCCGTTGCCGGATCCGCCGAAGACGACGCCGAGCGCCTCGACCCCTGCGGCCTGGTCCCGCACCACGGCTTGCGCTGCCCTGATGCAGAACGCGGGGTAGTCGTCGACGGCGTCGTAGACCACAGGACCGTGATCGACGACCTCGTGTCCCGCGCCGCTCAGGTGCTCCTGCAGCTGAGTGGAGAAGTCGAGGCCTGCGTGATCGGTGGCGATGTGGATGCGCATGGAGACCATCCTAGGGAGCGATGCCGGCGGCGGCCGGCTTGAAGCCGGCCCTCACGTTCTCGCAGCATCCGGGGCGGCACACGTCGTACCAGGGTCCGAGCGAGGTCACGTGCGCACGATCGGCGGCCCCTCCCCCTTCGAGACGCTCCTGGATGAGGTCGACGATGCCGGCGACGAAGGCCTCGGACACTCCCGGCGTCGGCGTGCGCACGAAGCGGAGCCCTGCCTCTTCGGCCGCCTCCGCCGCCTCGGTGTCGAGATCCCAGAGGACCTCCATGTGATCGCTCATGAAGCCCACCGGCACGACGGCGACGGCGGCCTTGCCACGGTCCGCGAGCTCGCCGATCACGTCGCAGACGTCGGGCTCCAGCCAGGGCTGGGACGGCGGACCGGAGCGCGACTGGTACACGAGCTCCCAGGTGACCTCCGCGGCTGCGGGGATCTGCGCACGCACCGCATCCATCACCCAGGCGGCGACGGCCTCGTGCTGCGCCGCGTACGCGCCACCGGGCCCCCAGTCGATGTCCCTGGGGCCAGAGCGGAGCGCGTCGTCCGTCGGGATGCTGTGGGTGGAGAACAGGACGTGGATCGCCGCGGCCGCGACGCCGTCGGCGAGGAAGCCGTCCACGGCCGCCCTGACACCCTCGACGAAGGCCTCGACGAACCCAGGGTGGTCGAAGAAGGGGCGGATCTTGTCGATGGCGACCGCATCGCCGAGACCGGTCTCCGTGAGCACCTGGGCGAAGTCCTCGCGGTACTGCCGACAGCTGGAGAAGGAGCTGTACGCGCTGGTGGCGAAGGCGATGAGCGTATCGTCCCCGGCCGCGTGCGCTTCGCGCACCGCATCCGCGAGGTACGGCGTCCAGTTCCGGTTCCCCCAGTACACCGGCAGGTCGATGCCCCGCCGGGCGAGCTCGCCCTCCAGAGCGGCCTTCAACTCCCGGTTCTGCGCATTGATGGGGCTGACTCCGCCGAAGTGGCGGTAGTGGTGGGCCACCTCCTCCAGACGCTCGTCGGGGATGCCGCGGCCTCGCGTGACGTTGCGCAGGAACGGGATGACGTCGTCCTGTCCTTCCGGTCCGCCGAATCCGGCAAGCAGGATGCCGTCATAGGCGACCGGCGTCTCGACGTGTGCGGGCCCGGAAGCGGCCGCGGGGGAAGCGAAGGGCACTGAGATCGGTTCGTTCGCACTCACACCCCCATCCTTTCACCTCCCACCGCCGGATCGGCGCGCGTCCTGGCGTAGGCTGTCATGGTTGCCGTCGACGCCAGCAGCGTCGTGGAACGGTCACGCCCCTGACCCCTGGGAGAAAAGCTGTGCCTGGAGAGAACCTCACCCGAATCGAAGCGCAGGAGCGCCGCGCCCTCATCGACACCCATTCGTACGAGGTCTCACTCGACCTGACGAAGGGCGCGGAGGTGTTCGGCTCGCGCAGCGTGGTGCGGTTCGCGGCTCAGCCGGGCAGCTACACCTTCATCGACCTGATCGCCAGGGATGTCAGGGAGATCTCGCTGAACGGGGAGCAGCTCGACCCCGAGGAGGTCTTCGCCGACTCACGGATCGCGCTCCCCGAGCTTCAGGAGGAGAACATCCTCGTCGTCGACGCCGACTGCGCGTACACGAACACGGGCGAGGGCCTGCACCGGTTCGTCGACCCGGTCGATGACGAGGTCTACCTCTACTCGCAGTTCGAGGTGCCGGACTCCCGCCGGGTGTTCGCGGTGTTCGAGCAGCCCGATCTCAAGGCGACCTTCCAGTTCACCGTCACCGCCCCCGCGGCGTGGAAGGTCGTGTCCAACTCCCCCACCCCGGAGCCCATCGTCCATGACGACGCCCGGATCGCGACGTGGGGCTTCGAGCCGACGCCGCGGATCTCCTCCTACATCACGGCTCTCATCGCCGGCCCCTATGAGGCGACCTTCTCCGAGCTCACGAGCGCGTCCGGCCGGGTCATCCCGCTCGGAGTGTACGGTCGCAAGAGCCTCTGGCAGCACCTCGACGCGGACTACATCTTCGACAAGACGCGGGAGGGCTTCGCGTACTTCGAGTCGAAGTTCGGCGTGCCCTACCCCTTCGCGAAGTACGACCAGCTCTTCGTCCCCGAGTTCAACGCGGGAGCGATGGAGAACGCCGGCGCCGTGACCTTCACGGAGACGTACGTCTTCCGCAGCAAGGTGACCGACGCTGTGAAGGAGCGCCGCGTCGTCACGATCCTGCACGAGCTCGCGCACATGTGGTTCGGCGACCTCGTCACCATGAAGTGGTGGAACGACCTCTGGCTCAACGAGTCCTTCGCGGAGTGGGCGTCCACCATCGCCACCGCAGAGGCGACCGAGTGGACCGAGGCGTGGACGACGTTCAACGCCATGGAGAAGACCTGGGCCTATCGTCAGGACCAGCTGCCCTCCACGCATCCGATCACGGCGGAGATCAACGACCTCGAGGACGTCCAGGTCAACTTCGACGGCATCACCTATGCCAAGGGCGGCTCCGTCCTGAAGCAGCTCGCCGCGTGGGTCGGCATCGAGGCGTTCTTCGCCGGTGTCTCGCAGTACTTCCAGAAGCACTCCTGGGGCAACACCGAGCTCAGCGACCTTCTCACCGAACTCGAGGCGACCAGCGGCCGCGAGCTCGGCACCTGGTCGAAGAAGTGGCTCGAGACGGCGGGGGTCAACACGCTCGCGCCCGTCATCGATGAGGACGCCGACGGCGCCATCACCCGCTTCGCCGTCACGCAGACGGCGCCCGCCGACTATCCGACGATCCGTCCGCACCGGCTCGGCATCGGCTTCTACGAGCTCGCCGGCGGTGCGTTGACCCGTACGCACTACGTCGAGATCGACGTAGACGGCGACCGCACCGAGGTTCCCGAACTCAAGGGCATCGCGCGTCCCGACCTCGTCCTGCTCAACGACAACGACCTGGCTTACGCCAAGATCCGCCTCGACGAGCGCTCGCTCGCCACGGCCGTCGCGCATCTCGCCGACATCGCCGATCCCCTGGCCCGCTCGCTCGTCTGGGGCGCGGCATGGGACCAGACCAGAGACGCTGAGAGCGCCGCGAGCGACTACATCGACCTCGTGCTCGGCAACATCGGTCGCGAGACCGAATCCACCACGGTGCGCACCACGCTCGCCCAGCTGCGGACGGCTGCCTCGCTGTACGTCGCGCCAGCGGACCGCGACGCCGCGCGGCGCAAGGTCGCCGACGGCCTGTGGTCGCTCGCGCAGGGCGCCGCCGCGGGAAGCGACAGCCAGCTGCAGTTCGTCACCGCCTTCGCGAACTCGCTGGTGACCGAGGAGCACGCCGGCGTCGTCGGCCGACTGCGTGCCGGCGAGGACACCCTTCCCGGGCTCGAGATCGACACGGATCTCTCCTGGCAGCTGCTGGCGGGGCTGGCGTCCATCGGCGCCACCGATGCGGCATCCATCGACGCGGCGCTCGCCGCCGACAACACGGCCAAGGGCGGCGAGTTCGCCGCGCAGGCACGCGCCTCGCTTCCCTCCGTCGAGGCGAAGCGGACGGCTTGGGCATCCCTCATCGAGAAGGACGATGCACCAAACACGATCGTCCGCTCGGCGGCGCTCGGCTTCGTGCACCCCGCCGGTGCCGACTCGCTCTCGGCTTTCGTGCCCGCGTACTTCGAGATGCTCCTCCCCATCTGGGAGTCGCGCACGTACCAGATCGCCAACTACCTCATCACGGGGCTCTATCCGACTCCGCTCGCGAACGTCGAGCTCCGCGACGCGACCCGCGCATGGCTGTCGGCCAACCAGGACGCCGCCCCCGCGCTGCGCCGGCTGGTGAACGAGAACCTCGCCGACGTCGAGCGCGCTCTGGCCGCTCAGAGCCGGGACGAAGAGCGCTGACCGAAACCTCACCGGAACGGGCCTCGGCGGAGCTGAACCAGCTTCCGCAGAGGCCCGTTCCGTAGAATCGACGTGATGATGCTCCCCCTCGCGACCCCAGAGACACCTGCGCCCGCGGACGACGCCGTGACCTGGCTCTCCCAGGCATGGGCCAAGATCGCCGAGTTCTTCGGCGTCGTCGGAGAGAAAGCCGTCGGCGTCGCGCTCGTCGTGATCGTCGCCTTCCTCATCGGCCTGGCCCTGCGATACGTGGTGCACAGGGTCGTGAAGCGCATCGTCGACAGCGCCAAGTCCAAGGCGAACGTCGACGACACCCAGGCGCTCGAGCGCTCGCCTCTGGCGGATATGCGGCTGGTCCAGCGCACCAGGACCCTCGGATCGATCCTGCAGAACATCATCAACGTCGCGGTCACCGTCGTCGCGCTCCTCATGGTCGTCTCGGTGATCTCGCCCGATCTGATCGGTTCGCTCACCCTCCTCACCGCGGCCCTCGGAGCCGGCCTCGGCTTCGGCGCGCAGAACATCGTCAAGGATGTGCTCAACGGGCTGTTCATCGTCGCCGAGGACCAGATCGGCATCGGCGACGTCGTCGACCTCGGCCTCGCCTCCGGTGTCGTCGAGTACGTGAGCGTCCGCATCACGCAGGTCCGCGACGTCAATGGGACGCTCTGGTACGTGCGCAACGGCGAGGTGCTGCGCATCGGCAACATGTCGCAGGGCTGGGCCCGCGCGATCATCGATCTCGGCGTCGCGCCCGATGCCGACCTCGACACCGTGGAGCAGGCGATGCTCGAGACCGCGCAGGGGCTCGCCAAGGATCCGAAATGGCGCACCCGGATCGTCGAGAAGCCGGAGCTGTGGGGTCTGGAATCCGTCACCGGCGACGCGCTCGTCGTCCGCGTCGTGATCAAGACGCGCGCGAACGCGAAGGACGACGTGGCTCAGGAGCTGCGCACCCGGCTGAAGAGAAAGCTGGACGAGCTCGAGATCGCTCTGCCGAGCATGACCACCGTGACGCCGACGGGTTTGGACGGGGCGCGTCGCGTCCGAGGCGCGAATCCCCCGAAGACGAAGCCGAACGCCGTCACCGGGGTGCCTCCGGTCGCCGAACGCGGCATCTGGCGACGCAAGAAGAATGACGCTCCGGAAGGCGAGCAGAAGTGACGTTCTACGACGAGGTCGGCGGGATGCCGACCTTCCGGGCCATCGTCGATGTGTTCTACCGCGAGGTCGCGATCGATCCCGTGCTCAAGCCGATGTACCCCGAAGAGGATCTCGGCCCCGCATCCGAGCGTCTGACGCTCTTCCTCGCCCAGTACTGGGGCGGCCCCACCACCTACGGGGAAACGCGGGGACACCCCCGATTGCGGATGCGCCACATGCCGTTCCACGTCGACCCCGACGCCCGCGATCGTTGGCTGCGCTGCATGCGGACCGCCGTCGACGAGGCGCAGTTGTCGCCTCTGCACGAATCCACGCTCTGGGACTACCTGGAACGCGCGGCCTATGCCATGGTGAACACATTCGAGCCGTCCGGCATCGGCCCGACAGCGGCCGGCAGGACGACGCTTCAGACCCGCAGTCAGGATTCGACGGAGAACACATGACGACCACGCCCCTGTCCACGGATGTCCTGGTGATCGGATGGGGGCTCGCCGGCCTCGTCGCCGCGTCAGAAGCCAGTGCGGCTGGAAAGCGCGTGGTTCTCATCGACCAGGAGCCGCGGTCCAATCTCGGCGGGCAGGCCTGGTGGTCCTTCGGCGGGCTGTTCTTCGTGGATTCGCCAGAGCAGCGCAGGATGGGCATTAAGGACTCCCTCGACCTCGCGACGCAGGACTGGTTCGGCAACGCCGGGTTCGACAGAGAAGAGGATGCCTGGCCGCGACGATGGGCCGAGGCGTACCTGCAGTTCGCCGCCGGAGAGAAGCGCGCATGGCTGCGGGAGAAGGGCGTGGGCTTCTTCCCGGTCGTCGGATGGGCGGAGCGGGGCGGCTACGGGGCGCTCGGGCCAGGCAACTCCGTCCCCCGGTTCCACATCACATGGGGCACAGGGCCGGGCGTCGTCGCCCCGTTCGCCGCGGCCGTGCATGCTGCGGAGGAGGCCGGGACGCTGACGATCCTCCCCCGTCACAAGGTGACCGGGCTCACCGTCTCGGACGGCGTCGTGACCGGTGCGCACGGCGATGTCCTCGCCGAGAGCACCGCTGCGCGCGGCGTCGCCTCCGATCGCGAGAGGGTCGGCGTCTTCGAGATCACCGCGGGCGCGACCATCGTCGCCTCCGGCGGCATCGGGGGCAATCACGACCTGGTCCGCGCCGCCTGGCCCGCGCGGCTCGGAACCGCCCCGGAGAGCATGCTCTCCGGGGTTCCCGCCTACGTCGACGGCTCCATGCACGCGGTGGCGGCGACGGCAGGTGCCCACCTGATCAACGGCGATCGGATGTGGCACTACGTCGAGGGGATCAGGAACTGGGATCCGGTGTGGCCGGAGCACGGCATCCGCATCCTGCCCGGGCCCAGCTCGCTCTGGCTGGATGCCACGGGAAAGCGGCTCCCCGTGCCGCTGTTCCCCGGCTTCGACACGCTGGGCACGCTCGCACACCTGAGGCAGACGGGCCATGACCATTCCTGGTTCATCACTTCGCGTCAGATCGTGGAGAAGGAGTTCGCGCTCTCCGGAAGCGAGCAGAACCCGGATCTCACCGGCAAGGACGTCGGACTCCTGCTGAAGTCGCGCCTCGCCAAGGGGCCGACGGGGCCCGTGCAGGCGTTTCTCGACGAGGGAGCGGACTTCATCGTGGAGAACGATCTGGAGACGCTCCTCGAGCAGTTGCGCGCCGCCGACGGCGGCGAGCTGCTCGACATGGACCGCGTGAAGGCGGAGATCCTGGCCCGCGACCGCGAGATCGACAACGCATTCACCAAGGATGCGCAGATCGGGATGCTGCGGTCGATGCGCTCCTACAGAGGAGACAAGCTCATCCGCACCGCCGCGCCGCATCGGCTGCAGGACCCCTCGGCCGGCCCGATCATCGCCGTGAAGCTGCACGTTCTCACACGGAAGTCGCTCGGAGGCATCGAGACCGATCTGGACGGCAGGGCGCTCATGCCGACGGGCGACGTGATCCCAGGTCTGTACGCCGCCGGCGAGGCCAGCGGCTTCGGAGGCGGCGGTGTGCACGGCTACCGCGCGCTGGAGGGGACCTTCCTCGGCGGCTGCCTCTTCTCCGGCCGACAGGCGGGTCGCGCCGCCGCACGCTGAGCGCGACACGGATCTCGCGGCGACGCACCAGCCTGATCAGGCCGGTGTGGGAGGTCGACCCGTCGAGCGAACACCGGTCAGCCCCACGGCGACGGGACCACGGCTGAGCACATGCCCGCGCCGGAATCCGATACGGGTCCAGCGGCCGGAGACAGTGATGCTCGCCTTCTCCTCACCGGAGATGAAACCGAAGGCGTGAGCGGCGAATGCCACGCCCCGAGGGAGACCCGCGAGCTCGTCGTCCGGCTCCCCCCAGATGCCCGCGCGGAGCATCCGGACCGCTTCCTCGCCCGCACCGGGAGTCATGCCTCGCGCGACGGCGGAGATCCCCCACTGAGCGCGGCGCGCGACGGCTGCGGCATCCAGCTCCCCGACCCGCTCCCATCCGCCTCGCGGCGGAGCGACGCCGGCCCACGCAGGCGCGAGCCCCGTCTCCGGGAGTTCGAGCGCGCGGTCGTCCTCTGTCGCCGACAGTGCACCGACGACGACGTCGCACTCGAGCTCGGGATCGGCGTTCACGATACGCATCGCGAGGACGGTCGGCGTACTGTCGAAGAGCCCGTGGGGTGCCAACGCGGCGGCGGTCAGTGCCAGGACGCCTCGTGCTCCCTGCAGCCGCACTCCCTCGTCAGACACGGAAGCGGCTCTGCCCACGAACGTCCGCACATCGAGGGCGGTGTCGGCATCGGCGAGGACGAGTCGGGCAGGCACGCGTTCTAGACTACCCAGGAGGCGGTGCGTGACCGCGTGGAAGGACCGATATGAGCGACGACGCGCACGCCGAGGCATCCGTGGAGCTGCTGCTCGACGTCCTCGATCTCGACGAGGGATCGGCGAGGACGACCGAGGACATCTTCACCGGTCGTTCTCATCCCATGCCGACGGGGCGCATCTACGGCGGCCAGGTGCTCGCTCAGACGCTCATCGCCGCGGAGCGGACGATGCCCCGCGAGCGCGCCCTGCATTCGATGCACGGCTACTTCCTCCGCCCCGGCGACGCGGCAGAGGGTCTCACGATCGCCGTTGACCGTATTCACGACGGCCGTTCGTTCTCCACCCGCCGCTCGCAGGCCTATCAGAACGGCGTGCCGATCTTCTCGATGATCTCCTCGTTCCAGGACGACAGCCCCGGCATCGAGCACGCGGCCCCCATGCCGGAGGGGGTGCCCGCTCCGGAGACGCTCTCGCCCGACGAGGATCTCGTCGAAGGCGGGCATCCGCTCTCGATGCGCATGCTGCGCGATCGCCCGGCGGACATCAGGCACGTCGACGGCCCGATCTACCAGTCCGTCTCCGGAGAACGGCGGGCGCAGCAGTGCGTTTGGATGCGGATCCGCTCGAGCATGCCGGACGATCCGCGGCTGCACAGAGCGGCGCTGGCGTACCTCAGCGACATGACGATCCAGGAGTCCATCCTGCGGGCGCACGGTATCGTCTGGGCCCTGCCGGGCTTGAAGGTCGCGAGCCTCGATCATGCGATGTGGTGGCATCGGTTCGCTCGGGTCGACGAATGGCTGCTGTACGTCCAGGAATCGCCGAACGCCCGAGGCGGCCGCGGCCTGGCGAGCGGACGGATCTACACGCGCGACGGCGTTCTCGCGGCGAGCGTCGCCCAGGAGATCATGATCCGGGTGCCGGGGGCCTGACGCCGGCACCGTCCCGCACGCAGCCCTCGCTCAGCGGTGCTGGTAGACGATCGGCGCGCCCACATAAGGCTCCCAGGCCGCGCGCATCTCGGGCGTGAGCCTGACCGGGCGCCCACTGGCGGCGTCAACGAGCACGATGACCGCGGTCGAGCGGGCGTACTGAACGCTCTCGGACGCACCGGGATCGGCGTGCACCTCATAGCAGACCTCGACGCTGGATCCGCCGAGCTTTCCGAACCACATCTGCACGTCCAGCGGTAGACGCTGGTAGGGCACGGGTGCCAGATACTCGATCTCCTGCCGAGCGATGAGGGTCAGCAGGCCCTGCTCGATACCCGAGTCCAGGACAGCGGTCGACGGCCCCTCCTCCCCTGGCCCCGGCTTCCAGAAGGCGCGCACCCTCGCCTCCTCGAGCAGCTTGAGCATCGAGGTGTTGTTGACGTGGTTGAAGGCGTCGAGATCACCCCACCGCAGGTGGATGGGGATGTGCAGCCGCCGACCGGCGATCTCGCCCGAGGCCGACACGGCTCAGTCGCGTGTCAGCTTGCGGTGCGTCGACCGGTGCGGGTTGGCGGCGTCCGGGCCGAGGCGCTCGATCTTGTTCGCCTCGTACGCCTCGAAGTTGCCCTCGAACCAGTACCACTGCGCCGGCTCGTCGTCGGTGCCCTCGTACGCGAGGATGTGCGTGGCGATGCGGTCGAGGAACCACCGGTCGTGGGTGATCACGACCGCGCAGCCGGGGAACTCGAGCAGGGCGTTCTCGAGGGAGCTCAGCGTCTCGACGTCGAGGTCGTTCGTCGGCTCGTCGAGAAGCAGCAGGTTGCCACCCTCCTTGAGCGTGAGAGCGAGGTTCAGGCGGTTGCGCTCACCTCCGGAGAGCACACCGGCCTTCTTCTGCTGGTCCGGCCCTTTGAATCCGAACTTCGAGACATAGGCGCGCGAGGGGATCTCGGTCTTGCCGACCGTGATGATGTCCAGGCCGTCCGAGACGACCTCCCACAGGGTCTTGTCGGGGTCGATGCTCGCGCGCGACTGGTCGACGTAGCTGATCTTGACCGTCTCGCCGACCTTCAGGTCGCCGCCGTCCAGCGGCTCCAGGCCGACGATCGTCTTGAACAGCGTGGTCTTGCCCACACCGTTGGGGCCGATCACGCCGACGATGCCGTTCGGGGGCAGGCTGAAGCTCAGACCGTCGATGAGTGTGCGGTCGCCGAAGCCCTTCTGCAGCTTCTTCGCCTCGATCACGACGTTGCCCAGACGCGGGCCGGCCGGGATCTGGATCTCCTCGAAATCGAGCTTCCTGGTGCGCTCGGCCTCGGCTGCCATCTCCTCGTAGCGCGCGAGACGAGCCTTCGACTTGGTCTGACGTCCCTTCGCGCTGGAGCGGACCCACTCGAGCTCGTCCTTCAGGCGCTTGGCGAGCTTGGCATCCTTCTTGCCCTGGATGTCGAGGCGCTCGGCCTTCTTCTCCAGGTACGTCGAGTAGTTGCCCTCGTAACCGATCAGGCGACCACGGTCGACCTCGGCGATCCACTCCGCGACGTTGTCCAGGAAGTACCTGTCGTGGGTGATCGCGATGACGGCGCCCTTGTAGGACTGCAGGTGCTGCTCGAGCCACAGCACGCTCTCGGCATCGAGGTGGTTGGTCGGCTCATCGAGCAGCAGAAGGTCGGGCTTCTGGAGGAGCAGCTTCGCCAGCGCAACACGGCGGCGCTCACCACCGGAGAGCGGCGCGATCTCCGCATCCGCCGGCGGGGTGCGCAGAGCGTCCATCGCCTGTTCCAGCTGCGAATCGAGGTCCCAGCCGTCCGCGGCGTCGATCTCCTCCTGGAGCACGCCCATCTCGGCGAGAAGGGTGTCGAAGTCGGCGTCGGGGTCGGCCATCTGGGCGGAGATCTCGTTGAAGCGGTCCAGCTTCGCCTTGATCGCCACGCCGTCCTGGATGTTCTCCAGCACGGTCTTGGACTCGTCGAGCTCAGGCTCCTGCATGAGGATGCCCACCGTGAATCCGGGGGTCAGCTTCGCCTCGCCGTTGGACGGCGTGTCCAGACCGGCCATGATCTTGAGGATCGTCGACTTTCCGGCACCGTTGGGTCCCACCATGCCGATCTTCGCTCCGGGAAGGAACGACATCGTCACATCGTCGAGGATGAGCTTGTCACCCACCGCCTTGCGTGCACGGACCATCGAGTAGATGTACTCAGCCACCGGAAACCGCTCCTTCTGTCGCCATCGCGAATCGACACTCCAGCCTACCGGCTGACGCCTGCGCGGATGATCCGGGTGCCCGGCGCACGGTCACCAGTCGATGACGCGCGTGTTCCCGACGAGGCAACGGCCCTCGGCGAGCTGCGGGAGCACCGCCGTCACGGGGTCGCCCGTCGACGGCCCGATCTGGCCGACGAGGCACTGCGTCTCGCCCCAGCGCACGGAGAACTGCAGACTCTCGACGGCGCGACCGATGGTCGTCTCGTCGTCGGTCACCTGCATGGCGGCCTTGTCGAACCCCGCTGCCACGAGCGCGTCGATGTAGGCCCTGCCGCTGGCCTTCTGCTCGGTGGCCCAGACCCGCGCGGTCACGGCCTCGAACAGAGGGAGGTTCTCCTCGGCGGAACCGTCCGGAACGAGGGCGGGCCCCCGCGACTCGGTCGGCGTCGGCGAGGGAGTGCTCGCGACGATCTCGGTCTCCACCGGAGTCGGCTCCTGCGGGCTGCAGGCGACGAGCATCACGGAGGCGAGGACCACGAGGGCGGAGCCGCCGACACGCAGGCGGGAGTACTCGGTTCGACGGCGCACGATCCGATTCTAGGCACCACTCGCTTCTGACGTGCCGCGCGGCGAGGCGTACGCCGTCGATCCGCTCTCGCTCAGTCGCCCGCACTCGCCTCATGCCACCTGCGGCGCGCTCGCCTCCCAGACATCCGCCAGCTCGCCGTCCAGGCCCGCCGGTTCCTCTTCGACGTAGCCGGAAGGCTCGACGGCCCCTGGTTCATCCGTCGCCGACGCGCGCCCTTCCCCGGTCTGGACGTCGGCAGGAGCCGCCGGCCGCGAGATCCTCATGAAGTTGCTCGTGCCCCACTGGAGGTCGTGACCGATGGCCTCGGCATCCAGATCGAGACTCGCACCCTTCGCACCGTTGGCGTTCTCCCACTCGCGGAACTTGATCCGCCCGGTGATGATGACGGGATCCCCCTTGCGCAGCGACGCCTTGGCATGTTCGGCGAGCTGACGGTAGGCGGAGACGGCGTACCAGTTCGTCCCCGCGTCGATCCAGCTTTGCGTGTGCCGGTCGAAACGGCGTCGGCTGCTCCCCACTCGGAAGTTCAGCACGGGCACGCCCGTGCTCGTCATCGACGGCTGGGGGTCGTTGCCGACGAAGCCGCGGATGGTCAGTGTGTCGTTCATCGTCTCGTTCTCCTCTGGTTCTCGCACCGGATCGTTCCGGTTCACGCCAGCATGTCCGTGTCCTTCATCGCGACGCGTCGTCCGATCGCCGACCTCCTCGGCGCAGGTGGACAGCTGCCAGAACACCCTGTTCTGTGCAGGAGGAGACGAGGCCCGGTAGCCGTGCCGGCGCCAGCGGCGATGTCGGAGGCCGGTCGTATCGTCGGAGGCATACCGACCCCGAGGGGAGAGAACGATGCTCACGACCACCCTGAAGCTGCCGGATGCCCCCGCTGCGGCGCCGGCCCTCTCCTCGCGCCGCGAGCACCTCGTGCGGGCGGGCGATGCGCTCTGGCGAGTGCACGACGACGCCGATCGGATCCTCGGTCATCTGCGGATCGGAGTCGATCCTCTCGGTCTGCGCTACCGCGCCGAACGCCTGAACCTGGCCACGGGCGCTTTCCGGCTGATCGGAGAGTTCTGGAACCCCGACGAAGCAGTGCAGACGCTGCGCTATCTCCGCTGACGCCGACGGCGGTGTGCTCGCCCCGTCGCGCACGCACGGCGTGAGCACTCGCTAAGCTTGTGGGCGACCCTCAGTAGCTCAGCGGAAGAGCATCGATCTTCTAAGTCGCCGGTCGCAGGTTCGAATCCTGCCTGGGGGGCTGTCGGAGTGCGGTGTCTGCGCGCTCACTAGGATGCCTGTATGGCAACTGCGTCCGAGAATGATCGACTCGTCTGGATCGACTGCGAGATGACGGGCCTCGATCTCGAGGTCGATGAGCTCGTCGAGATAGCGATCGTGATCACCGATTTCGAACTGAGGCCGATCGATCCCGGATTCCAGGTCGTGATCAAGCCGAGCGATGCTGCGCTCGCGCACATGAACGAGTTCGTCACGGGCATGCACCGCGCTTCCGGCCTGATCGAGGAGATCCCCGCCGGGGTCGCGCTCGAGGAGGCGCAGGCGCAGGCGCTCGCGTACATCAAGCGCTTCGTGCCGATGGAGCGCAAGGCCCCGCTCGCCGGGAACACGATCGGCACCGATCGGATGTTCCTCGCCAAGTACATGCCGCAGATCGATCAGTGGCTGCACTATCGCAACGTCGACGTCTCCAGCATCAAGGAGCTCTCCCGCCGGTGGTACCCGCGGGTCTTCTTCCAGGCACCGGCGAAAGACGGCGGACACCGCGCCCTGGCGGACATCCTGGAGTCGATCCGTGAACTGCGTTACTACCGCGAGGCCGTCTTCGTCGACGAACCGGGCCCGAGCAGCGACGAAGCGCGCGCGATCGCGGAGCGCACCGTGTCATCGTTCGCCTCCGAGATGTAATAGACTCTTCTAGTTGCCTGCTGCGGCGGGCATATGGTGGCTATAGCTCAGTTGGTAGAGCACCGCGTTGTGGTCGCGGGGGTCGCGGGTTCAAGCCCCGTTAGCCACCCCAGAGCACGAAGCCCGGATGACGACCGTGGGAACCTCCACGGGATCCATCCGGGCTTCGTCGTCATCGGCACGCGTTTTCGGAGAGGGCCCCGCCGTTGTCACTGACCGTCTGGCTGTCGCTGCTGACAGCATCCCTCGTGATCAGCTTCACTCCGGGAGCGGGGGCGATCAACACGATGACCAACGCGCTGACCGAGGGCTGGCGGCGATCGTTCTGGGGCGTGATCGGCCAGCAGCTCGCACTCATCGTCCACGTCGTCATCGTGGCAGCGGGAATCGGACTGCTCGTCGCACGATCCGACCTCGCATTCACGATCATCCGCTACGCCGGCGCGGGGTATCTCGTCTTCCTCGGCATCCGGCTGATGCTGTCCCGCCCCACGCGCGACGATGGTACAGAGGTGCGACGCGACCGCGAGAGCGGCTGGTCGATGCTGCGCCGCGGCTTCTGGGTGAATCTTCTCAATCCCAAAGCCATCGTGTTCTTCCTCGCGTTCATCCCGCAGTTCATCCGGCTGGATCAACCTGCGCTGCCGCAGTACCTCATCCTCGTGACGACGGTCGTGGTGATCGATGTCCTCGTGATGTGGTTCTTCTTCGCTGCTGCGGCGAAACCGTTCGGCACGCTCACGCGCACGCCACGCGGTCAGCGCGCCCTCAACATCGTGTTCGGTGCGCTGTTCCTCGCGGTCGCCGCGCTCCTGCTCGTGGTGCATTGAGACGCACCATAGGCTTGGGGGTGATGGAGATGGATGCGGAAGCCTTCGAACAGCTCGTCATCGATGAGCTCGATCTGCTGCCCGACGACATGGTCGCGGGACTCGAGAACCTCGTCTTCGTCGTCGAGGACCGCCCCGAGGACGGCAGCCTCGATCTGCTCGGGCTCTACGACGGCCTCGCGATCACCGAACGCGGGTCATACGGGCTGGGCGAGCTGCCCGACCGCATCATCGTGTACCGGGAGCCGCACCTGGCGGAATGCGACACGATCGACGAGTTGCGCGATGAGATCCATACGACGCTCGTGCACGAGATCGCCCATTTCTACGGCATAGACGACGCGCAGCTGCATGAGCTGGGGTGGGCATGAGCACGCCGATCGCCACACCCGACGTCGATCAGGAGCACGATCTCTTCGCGGCGCCGCTGGAGCCATGGCAGGTGGTCGTCTGGAACGATCCGGTGAACCTCATGAGCTACGTGGTCCGCGTCTTCCGCACCTATTTCGGGTACTCGCAGGAGCGCGCGACGCAGCTCATGCTCGCCGTGCACAACGACGGACATGCGATCGTGGCGACCGGACCGAGGGAGACGATGGAGGTGCACGCCCAGGCGATGCACGATTACGGGCTGTGGGCGACCGTGCGAAGGGCCCCGCAATGACCGCGCGCACGATCGTGCTCCCTCTCGCGGTGTTCGAGTGCGCCCACCTCGGACGCCTCATCGACGAGCTGAGGGGGATGCTGACGGATGACGCCGCCGAGCGTGTCGACGATCCGGCGATCGACCGGCTCACCCCGGATGCCTACCCGGAGGATGCCGAGGCGTCTCTGACATTCACCCAGGCCACCAGGGACGAGCTCCTCGACCGCAGGGCTGCCGACGCGGCGATCGTCAAGGCCGCCCTGGCGCCATTCGATGAGGCAGCGGAGGAGTTGAGCGAGCGAGAGGCGCTGCGCACCTGCGACATCGTCGTCGGCGAGGCGGACGTCGACCCGTGGCTGCGCACGCTCACCGCGCTTCGCCTGGTCATCGCCGCTCGCCTGGGCATCGTGGACGACGATCAGGACGGCGACGGACCGTTGCGCGGCGTCTACGACTGGCTCGGATTCCGTCTCGAAAGCCTCGTCCAGGCGGCGGACGAGCTCCTCTGAGCGGGCACTGTCAGGGCACCGAGATGATCAGAGTCGCCAGGCTCCGCGGATCATCGCGTTCGATGTGCACGGCCTCCTGCTCGGCCCACCGGTCCCAATGCGCACGGAACCCATCGCCGTCGCGCGCCAGCGCGCGGCGCTTCCTGGATGCGTCAGGGGACTCCACCCAGACGCGCACGTCGGCGAGAGGCGCGGTCTGCGCGGTGATCGCACCGCAGCCTTCGAGGATCACACCACGCGCGGGGTCGACCGCATAGGACTCCGCCTCGGTCCCGTCCTCCCAGTCCCACCGCCGCCAGGTCCCTATCCGCCCCCGGCCGTGCGGCCGCAGGATGCCGTCGAGCGCCTTGGCCACGCCGTCATCCAGCCCATCCCAACCGGGGTACAGAGAATCCAGCGCGATGAGCTGCGGGTCTCCCGTCACCGGCCAGTTCGCTGCGACGAAGCGCGACAACGAGGTCTTTCCCGCGCCGCTTCGGCCATCGATGAGCACCACGGGGTTCGAGACGACGAGCGCCGATACCGCATCTCCGATGAGGGCGGTGGCGTCGTGGAGTGCTGCGGAGACCGGGTCGCTACTTCTTGAGGGCACGGATGACCCGGGCGAGCGCACGGCCTGCGACCCAGACGAAGGGGATTCCCACGGCGAGCAGCGAGACGATGTTCGGCTCGAAGCGCAGCCCTTCCTCACGACGCGTGTAGACGCCGAGCGGAACGGATATCCCGTAGCCGCCACCGCCTTCTCCGCTCTCCGCTCCCCCGCCGCCGAAGCCGGCGACGGTCAGGGCTACGGGCGTGATGCTCACGCCGTCGATGTCCTGCGTCTCGCCGTAGGCGCTCTTGACGCCGAAGGCCGCGGCCTGCTTTCCGAGTTCCAGTGCGATGTTCGGCATTCCTCCACGCTATCCCACGAGGAGACGGATGCCCAGATCACTCCACGCCGTGGGCCTTCGGATGCCGCGGCGCACCGCGACCGTCGCCGCGGCCGATGTGACGGGCCCTGGTGATCGTCGCGCTCCCGAACCGAGCGCGAGCATCGTCCAGGGCTCCCTCGACACGCTTCCAATCCTCGTCCTCGTCCCAGAGGGCGAAGGCTCCGACGCCGGACGGCTGAAGTCGCTCGGCGCGGACGCCGACGAGACGCACCGGGCTGCGGCGATCGATGTGCTCGAAGAGCGCCTGCGCCGCGGTTCCGATGCGCTGGCCGACGGCCGTCGGCTCCGGGAGGGTCTGCGACCGGTTCACCGTCGTGAAATCGTCGAACCGGATCTTGATGGCTACCGTGTTGGCTTCCCAGCCCGCCCGCCTCAGCCGGGCGGCGACACGGTCGGCGAGCCGGAGCAGCTCCGCCTTCAGCACCCCGCGGTCGACGATGTCGACGTCGAAGGTCTCCTCGTGGCCGATGCTCTTCTCGACGCGCGCGGTGTCGACGGCCCTCGGATCCTCTCCTCGGGCGAGCTCTGCGAGCCGGTGCGCGAGCGCCTGCCCGACCGCGCGTTCGAGCATCTCCGAGGAGCTGTCCCTGATCTCCCTGATCGTGCGGATGCCGCGGGCCTCCAGGGCCTCGGCGGCCTTCGGGCCGACCCCCCACATCGCCCGCACGGGGCGCGGCGCGAGGAAGTCCTGCGTGTCCGCGGCCGCGACGACGAGCATGCCGTCGGGCTTCGCCATCGTGGACGCCATCTTCGCCACGTGTTTGGTCGCCGCTACCCCGACGCTGCAGGTGATGCCGACGTCGGCGAGAACCCGCTCCCTGATGAGGCGGGCGATCGTCCCAGGGCTCCCCCAGAGCCTGCGGACGCCGTGCACGTCGAGGAAGGCCTCATCGACGGAAAGCGGCTCGACGAGCGGAGTGAACGACTCGAAGATCGTCATCACCTGCGCGGAGACCTCCTGGTAGCGAGAGAAGTCCGGCAGGACGATGCGCGCGGAGGGGCACAGGCGGATCGCCTGCGCGACAGGCATCGCCGCGCGCACACCGTAACGCCTGGCCTCGTAGGAGGCGCTGGACACGACCGAGCGACCGTCCGGTGCACCGATGATCAGCGGCAGGCCCTTCAGCGAAGGATCATCGAGCACGGCGACGGCCGCATAGAACGCGTCCATATCGACATGGAGGATGCGCGTTCCCGTGTCGTCCGCGCCGTCAGGAGAGACGATGCGTCCCGTTCCATCACCGCGTCCCATGATCCCATTCTCGCCGACGCCTCCGACATCGCCGGGGCCCGTGTCACGCCGAGGGGCCCAGCGGAGAACGTCCGCCAGGCCCCTCGGTCGTGCAGGACGTCACTGCGCGGCGCGCTCCAGAATCAGCTCGCGGACGCGGGCCGCATCAGCCTGCCCCTTCATCGCCTTCATGACCGCGCCGATGACCGCGCCCGCCGCCTGGACCTTGCCGTCCTTGATCTTGGCGAGCACATCGGGCTGCGCCGCGAACGCCTCGTCGATCGCGGCGATGAGCGCGCCGTCATCGGAGACCACGGCGAGCCCACGGGCGTCGACGACCTCCTGGGGCGTTCCCTCGCCGGCGATGACGCCCTCCAGCACCTGCCGGGCGAGCTTGTCGGTCAGCGTCCCCGCGTCGACGAGCTTCTGCAGAGCGGCGACGTTCTCCGGGGAGACGAGATCCGTCGCTTCCCGCTCCGCCGCGTTCGCCAGACGGGTGATCTCGCCCGTCCACCACTTGCGCGCAGCGGCGGGCGCCGCGCCGGCGGCGACCGTGGCCTCGACGGTCTCGAGGAGCCCGCCGTTGCGGACATCCTGGAACTCGAGGTCGGTGAAGCCCCACTCCGTCATCAACCGGCGACGACGGGCGACCGGCTGCTCCGGCAGCGCCGCACGCAGTTCCTCGATCAGTTCCGCAGCCGGCTGGACGGGCAGCAGGTCGGGCTCGGGGAAGTACCGGTAGTCGTCGGCATCCGACTTCGGACGCCCCGGCGAGGTGGTGCCGGTGTCCTCGTGCCAGTGCCGGGTCTCCTGGGTGATCGTCCCGCCCTCGGCGAGGATCGCCGCCTGACGCTGGATCTCATACCGCACGGCGCGCTCGACCGACCGCATCGAGTTCACGTTCTTCGTCTCGGTGCGCGTGCCGAGCTTCTCCTGGCCGCGCGGGCGCAGCGAGACGTTCGCATCGCAGCGGAGATTGCCGCGCTCCAGCCGGGCCTCCGAGATGCCGAGGCCGCGGACGATGTCGCGGATCGCCGCGACATACGCCTTCGCGATCTCGGGAGCGCGGTGCTCCGCACCGAAGATCGGCTTCGTCACGATCTCCACGAGCGGCACCCCGGCGCGGTTGTAATCGACGAGGGAGTATTCAGCGCCCTGGATGCGACCGGTGGCCCCGCCCATGTGCGTGAGCTTTCCGGCGTCCTCCTCCATGTGCGCACGCTCGATGGGCACTGTGACGAGCGTGCCGTCCTCGAGCTCCACCTCGACGGATCCCTCGTAGGCGATCGGCTCGTCGTACTGCGAGATCTGATAGTTCTTGCCGAGGTCCGGGTAGAAGTAGTTCTTCCGCGCGAACCTGCTGGACTCAGCGATCGAGCATCCGAGCGCGAGCCCGAGGCTGATCGATGACCGGATCGCCGTGGCGTTGACGACCGGGAGCGAGCCGGGAAGGCCGAGGTCGACCGGCGCGATGAGCGTGTTCGGCTCGGCGGCGTGGTACTTCTCGTTGGCCGGATTCGGCGCATCCGAGAACATCTTGGTCTCAGTGTTCAGCTCGACGTGAACCTCGAAGCCGAGCACCGGCTCGAACAGCTCGAGCGCCTTGTCGAAATCCATCAGCGTGGCGGCGGCCATCAGTTCTTCCCTCCGTCGAGCTGCGGTGCCCTCGTCAGCAGCGGTGCACCCCACGAGTCGACGAGCGCGGCCTCCAGTGCCGCCCCGACCCGATACAGCCTGGCGTCCTCACGGGCCGGAGCCAGGAACTGGATGCCCACCGGGAGCCCGTCCTCCGCGGCGAGGCCGGACGGGATCGAGATGCCTGGCACACCGGCGAGGTTCGCCGGGATCGTGGTGATGTCGTTCAAGTACATCTGCAGCGGGTCGTCGATCCGCTCCCCGATCTTGAAGGCCGTGGTCGGCGCCGAGGGCGTGGCGATGACGTCGACCTGCGCGAAGGCGGTGTCGAAATCCTGCTGGATGAGCGTGCGCACCTTCTGCGCGCTGCCGTAGTACGCGTCGTAGTAGCCGGCTGACAGGGCGTAGGTGCCGAGGATGATGCGCCGCTTGACCTCATCTCCGAAGCCGGCTTCGCGCGTGGCCGACATGACGTCCTCGACGGTCGCGCCGCCCTCGGGAGTCACGCGAAGGCCGAAGCGGACGGAGTCGAACTTCGCGAGGTTGCTCGATGCCTCAGCGGGGAGGATGAGGTAGTACGCCGCGACGCCGTACTCGAAGTGGGGCGTCGAGATCTCCACGATCTCCGCACCGTTCGCCTCGAGGATCGCCAGCGATTCGCGGAAGGAAGCCGCGACCCCGGGCTGGAAGCCGGAATCCGGGAGCTCCTTGATGATGCCGACCTTCAGCCCCTTGAGCACCTGACCGGTCGCGCCCTCACGCGCGGCGTCGGCGAAGGAGGGCCATGCATCCGCCAGCGACGTCGAGTCCTTGGGGTCGTGCCCGCCGATGACGTCATGCAGCAGGCCGGCGTCCAGCACGGTGCGCGTGACGGGGCCGACCTGGTCGAGGCTGGATGCCAGCGCGATCGCGCCGTATCGGCTGACCGCGCCGTAGGTCGGCTTCACGCCGACGGTGCCGGTCACGTGCGCTGGCTGACGGATCGAGCCGCCGGTGTCGGACCCGAGCGCGAGCGGCGCCTCGAAGGCTGCCACCGCGGCTGCCGAGCCGCCGCCGGAGCCGCCGGGAATCCGGTCGAGATCCCAGGGGTTGCGGGTCGGACCGTATGCCGAATGCTCGGTCGACGAGCCCATGGCGAACTCGTCCATGTTGGTCTTTCCCAGCGGGATGAGGCCCGCAGCGCGCGAGCGCGCGACGACGGTCGCGTCGTAAGGAGAGCGGTAGCCCTCGAGGATGCGCGAACCGCTGGTCGTCGGCTGGTCGGTCGTCACGAGGACGTCCTTGATCGCGAGGGGCACACCGGCGAGCGGGTGCAGCTGGTCGCCCGCCGCACGCGCCGCATCGACGGCATCCGCCGCCGCGAGCGCACCCTCGTTCACGTGCAGGAATGCGTGCACGTCGCCGTCGACGGCGGCGATGCGGTCCAGATGCGCCTGCGTGGCCTCACGGCTGGAGACGTCGCCCGCGGTCAGCGAGGCCGCGAGCTCTGCCGCGGTCATACGGATGATGTCGCTCACTGCTCCTCCCCCAGGATCGCGGTGACGCGGAAGCGTCCATCAGCCTGATCGGGAGCGTTCTGCAGCACCTGCTCGTGCGTGAGCGTCTGCCCGACGACGTCGGGGCGGAAGACGTTCGCGAGAGGGATCGGGTGGCTCGTGGCGACGACATCCGGCGTGGCCACCTCGGCGACCTTCGCGATGTTGTCGACGATGGCATCGAGCTGGCCGGTGAGCCGGGTCACCTCGTCGTCGTTCAGCTGGATGCGCGCGAGCACGCCGAGGTGGCGTACGAGTTCGGGGGTGATTTCAGACACCAGGACAGTCTAGTTCGCCGTCGGCGCCGCTCTGCGTGCCCCGCATCCCCATAGGCTGTGTTCCATGACGACGTACGATCCTCCTCGTCCCTGGGTCGCCAGCTACGCCGAGGGCGTTCCCGAAGACCTTCCCGCCGTCGACGGCTCGCTCATCGACATCGTCGCGGCATCCGCCAGGGACTACCCGGATGCACCGGCGCTGCAGTTCTTCGGCCGGGAGACCAGCTACTCCGAGTTGCAGGAGGCGATCGAGCGCGCCGCAGCGGGCCTCAAGGATCTCGGAGTCAAGGCCGGGGACCCCGTCGCCATCGTGCTCCCCAACAGCCCGCAGCACATCGTCGCCTTCTACGCGGTGCTCCGCCTCGGCGCCGTCGTCGTCGAACACAATCCGCTGTACACGCCGCGCGAGCTCCGCAAGCAGTTCGAGGACCACGGCGCGACGCACGCGATCGTGTGGAGCAAGGTCGTCAAGACGGTGCAGGAGTTTCCCGCCGACCTGGCTGTGTCCACCCTCATCTCCGTCGACGTGACAAAGGGCATGCCCCGGCTCACGCAGTTCGCCCTCCGTCTGCCGATCGCGAAAGCCCGCGAATCCCGTGCGGCGCTCACCGAACGGGTGCGCGGCGCCGTGGCATGGGAGCGCGTCGTATCGGCCGACCCGTTGCCGGCGTCGCATCCGAGGCCGCAGACCGACGACCTGGCGATCATCCAGTACACCTCCGGAACCACGGGCACGCCGAAGGGCGCGGCCCTCACGCACCGGAACCTCCTCGCCAACGCCGCGCAGTCGCGTGCCTGGGTGCCCTCCATCCACCGCGGCGAGGGCTGCGTGGTCTATGCCGTCCTGCCGATGTTCCACGCGTACGGCCTCACGCTGTGCCTCACCTTCGCGATGTCGATGGGCGCGCGCCTCGTGCTGTTCCCCAAGTTCGATCCCGACCTCGTCCTCGAGGTCGCCAAGAAGCACCCCGCCACGTTCCTGCCGCTCGTCCCGCCGATCGCCGAGCGCCTGCTCGCCGCGGCGACGGCGGAGGGCATCTCGCTCAAGGGCACAGAGGTCGCCATCTCCGGCGCCATGGCGCTTCCGCATGAGCTCGTGGTCCCGTTCGAGGAGGCGACCGGCGGATTCCTCGTGGAGGGGTACGGCCTGAGCGAGTGCTCGCCCGTCCTCATGGCGAATCCCGTCGCCGACAATCGGGTGCCCGGCACGGTCGGTCTGCCGCTCCCCGGCACGGAATGCCGCGTCATCGACCCGGAGAGCGGGCAGGACGTCGCGCCCGGCGCCGCAGGCGAGCTCGTCGTCCGCGGCCCGCAGGTGTTCTCCGGCTACTACGGCAAGCCGGAGGCGACCGAGGAAGCGTTCATCGACGGCTGGTACCGCACCGGCGACATCGTCACCATCGACGACGCCGGCTTTGTGCGGATCGTCGATCGCATCAAGGAACTCATCATCACCGGAGGGTTCAACGTCGCGCCGACCGAGGTCGAGAACGCGCTGCGCCAGCATCCGGATGTCATCGACGCCGCCGTCGTGGGTCTGGACAGCGACCACTCCGGCGAAGAGGTCGTCGCCGCGATCGTCGTCGACGGCGCGAAGGAGGTCGACGTGGAGGCGATCAGGGAGTTCGCCCGAAGCATCCTGACGCCGTACAAGGTTCCCCGGCGCCTGTTCGTCGTCGACGAGCTGCCGAAGTCTCTGATCGGCAAGGTGCTGCGCCGGCAGGTGAAGGAGAAGCTCGTCGCGCTCACGACCGGAGCCTGAAGGGTGCCCTCAGAGGCGGAATCCGGCGCGGAGCGCTACCTTTGATCAGTGACCCCTGAAGACGAAGCGACCACCGACGCCCCGCAGACCCCCGGATTCGAGGAGCTCGGCATCACCGGCGCCGTCCTCAAGGCGATCAAGGATCTCGGGTACGAGACGCCATCGCCCATCCAGGCGGCGACCATCCCGACCCTTCTGAGCGGACGCGACGTCGTCGGCATGGCGCAGACCGGAACCGGGAAGACGGCGGCCTTCGCGCTGCCCGTGCTGGAGCGCCTCGACCTCGCCCAGAAGACCCCGCAGGCGCTGGTCCTCGCCCCCACGCGCGAGCTCGCCCTGCAGGTCTGCGAGGCCTTCGAGTCGTATGCCACGCGGATGAAGGGCGTGCACGTCCTTCCCGTCTACGGCGGCCAGGGCTACGGTGTCCAGCTCTCCGCCCTGCGTCGCGGGGTGCACGTCGTCGTCGGCACGCCGGGCCGGATCATGGATCACCTCGCCAAGGGCACGCTCGATCTCTCCGAGCTGAAGTACCTCGTGCTCGATGAGGCGGACGAGATGCTCAAGATGGGCTTCGCGGAGGACGTCGAGCAGATCCTGGCGCAGACGCCGGACGACAAGCAGGTCGCACTCTTCTCGGCCACCATGCCCGCTCAGATCAGGCGACTCGCGCAGCAGTACCTGCACGACCCAGAAGAGATCACGATCACCTCCAAGACCGCGACGAACACGAACATCACGCAGCGCTATCTCGTGGTGTCGTATGCGCAGAAGGTCGACGCGCTCACCCGCATCCTCGAGGTGGAGAACTTCGACGGCATGATCGTCTTCGTCCGCACGAAGAACGAGACCGAGACACTCGCAGAGAAGCTCAGAGCACGCGGCTACTCCGCAGCGGCCATCAACGGCGACGTGCCCCAGGTGCAGCGAGAGCGCAGCGTCAATCAGCTCAAGGACGGCAAGCTCGACATCCTCGTCGCCACGGACGTCGCGGCCCGAGGCCTGGACGTGGAGCGCATCAGCCATGTCGTGAACTTCGACATCCCCACCGACACCGAGTCCTACGTGCACCGGATCGGCCGCACCGGCCGTGCCGGCCGCACCGGCGACGCGATCAGCTTCATCACGCCGCGCGAGCGCTACCTCCTCAAGCACATCGAGAAGGCCACCCGGCAGCAGCCGTCGCAGATGCAGCTTCCCAGCACGGACGATGTCAACACGACGCGTCTCGCGCGCTTCGACGATGCGATCACGACGGCCCTCGCCGAGACGGCGCGCATCGAGAAGTTCCGCGACATCATCGACCACTACGTGCGTCACCACGACGTCCCCGAGGCCGATGTGGCCGCCGCCCTCGCCGTCGTCGCGCAGGGCGAGACCCCGCTGCTCCTCGACCCCTCCGACGACGCTCTCGCCCGCTCCGTCGAGCGCGATAATCGTCCGGTTCGCGAGCAGGGCACTCGCGAACCGCGCCAGCCCCGCACGGAGCGCCGAGGTCGGGGCGACTACGCCGCCTACCGCATCGAGGTGGGCCGCCGTCACCGTGTCGAGCCGCGTCAGATCGTCGGGGCGCTCGCGAACGAGGGCGGGCTCGGCCGCGACGACTTCGGCGCGATCAACATCAAGCCGGACTTCTCCATCGTCGAGCTGCCGGCGAATCTCGACGCCTCGGTGCTCGAGAAACTGCGCGACACGCGCATCTCCGGGCGGCTCATCGAGATCAAGCCCGATCGCGGCCCGCGCGGCGGAGCACGGCGCGAGAACGGCGACCGTTTCGAGCGGTCTTCGCGCGGTCGCGACGACCGCGATGAGCGTCCGTACCGCAAGCCGCGTCACAAGGCCTGACCCTCGACACGCGGTCGCACGTTACGGTGACGGAATGGTCGAGGTGCGGTGGGCGAGGCCCGAGGATGCAGCAGGCGTCGCGAGGGTCCACGTCGATGGATGGCGTGCCGCGTATCGCGGGCTGATCGCGCAGGACGTGCTGGACGCGCTGGACGTGTCCCGGCGCACGACGATGTGGCAGGAGTGGATCTCGCGCTCCCTGGACGGTCTGCCGCCGCGCGGGTACGAGTATGCCGCGCATCGGATGCTCGTCGCCGAGGATGCCGGGGAGATCCTCGGCTGGGCGGGGTTCGGGCCGGCCCGCGATCCAGGACAACCGAGTCGCGGCGAGCTCGCCGGTCTGTACGTTCATCCCTCCGCGTGGTCGACGGGCGTCGGCCACGCGCTGATCGAGCGGGCCGAGCACGAACTGCGCCGCGAAGACTTCGCCGAGGCGTACCTGTGGGTGCTCGCCGGCAACGACCGGGCGATCCGCTTCTACGAGCGTCATGGCTGGATCGCCGACGGCGGTGAGAAGATCGACGACGCAGGAGGAGCGACGGGCCTCCACGAGCTGCGGCACGTCCGTGTTCTGCCCGGGTGAGGGAGAGGGCTCATCTCCCTCTTCCGCGAATGGAGAGGGTCGACACCAGCCGATCCACGTCCACAGGTGATGTCGTATCGACCCTGATCACGGGGAGCCCCGTCATCGGCCGCGCCGCACCGGCGGCTTGCTCCCATTCCGCGATCCGTGCGGTGTCGTCGTGGACACGATGCCGCGGGCGGGTGAGGTAGCGCTCGCGCATCACCGATCGCGGCGCCTCGCACCACACCTCGATGCCCGGCGGCGATCCCACGGATTCCCACCCGCGTCGGAACCACTCCTCGTCTCGATCAGCAAGCCAGACCGATTCCGCGACGACGAGGCCGTCCAGCATCCCGATGATGCGCCACAAGGCATCGGAGGCGAGCGCTCCGACCGCACGTGTCGGGAGAGGCGCATCGACTGCGTCCCCGAGCGCCTCCTTGATGGCGTCCTTCGAAACCAGCGCGGCGCCGAGAGCTGCGGCCAACGGCCGCGCGAGCGTCGTCTTCCCGGCACCTGCCATGCCGTTGAGCACGATGAGCCGCTCAGCCATCGTCGTCCGCGGCGGTTCGAGCGAGTCGCGCGGCGACATCGATGAGCGCCTCTGGGCGGCTGAGGAGAGTCCGCTGTGCGGGGGTGCTGATGAGGTGGGTGAGGAGCCGGTCTGCGCCGGTCACCGTGGGGGCCCAATACCCGCCGACGTGGTGTCTGCTCAGCGGCATCCGCCTGATCTCGCCGCGGACGACGAGCTCGACAGCCCCATCATCGGGGTCGAGATCCAGCGAGTCCAGCGTCAGGACGGTCAGAGCGCCGAGGACGAGCGTGCTCACGAGCCCCGGAAGCCGGAAGCGCGTCGTCGGAACCTCGATGGCGATGCTCTCGATCTCTTCCCACGAGAGCATCCCTTCGCTGTCCTTGCCATCCCGGATGATCACCGCGTCCGGCGTCAGCCGCAGATGGTGTCTGCCTGGGTCACCGAGAGCGAGCGCCTCCGACACCGCTATCAGGGGGCCGTACCGCTTCATGCCAGCGCGTCCGGCCCCTCGGTGACGAGGATGTGGAACTGTGCAGCATCGAGGATGCGGATGCCGAGCTCTTCAGCCTTGGCGAGCTTGGATCCGGCGCCAGGGCCTGCCGCCACGAAATCGGTCTTCTTCGAGACGCTGGACGCCGCCTTGCCCCCGGCCTGGATGATGGCCTCCTGCGCACCGTCCCGCGTGTAACCGTCCAACGAGCCGGTCGCCACCACGGTCAGCCCGTCGAGCACGCCCCCGCCTGCGGCGGCGGCGCCAGGGCCGGGGTGGCCCGGTGTGCTCCACTGCACCCCGGCCGCGGCCCAGCTCTCCACGATCTCGCGGTGCCAGTCGACCTCGAACCAGTTCAGCAGCGAGTCCGCGATGATCCCGCCGACGCCTTCGACCGCGGCGAGCTCCTCGCGGGACGCCGCCCTGATCGCGTCGAGCGAACCGAACCACTGCGCCAGGGCACGTGCGGCGACCGGCCCGACGTGACGGATGTTCAGCGAGACGAGCAGCCGCCAGAGATCTTTGGTCTTCGCCTTCTCGAGTTCCGCGAGCAGGGTGAGGGCCTGTGATGACGGCTGAGGCCCCTCCAGCCCCGCCTTGCGCTCCGCAGCGGTGGGATTGCGACGGAACGGCGCCCTCGTCACGATCTTTCCGTCCTCGTCCTCCTTGGGAAGACCCGTCTCGGCGTCCCGGACGAACAGCTCGATCGGGACGATCTGCTCGAGTGTGAGTGCGAACAGGCCGGCCTCGGTCACGAGCGGCGGAATGGACGGCGTGGTGGGCTGGGTGAGCGCTGCGGCGGTCACCTCGCCGAGCGCCTCCACGTCCAGCGCGCCGCGCGAGCCGATGTGCTCGACCCTGCCGCGCACCTGGGCAGGACACGAGCGCGCGTTCGGGCACCGCAGGTCGATGTCGCCTTCCTTCATCGCGCGCAGCGGCGTACCGCACTCCGGGCAGTTCTCGGGCATGACGAACTCCCGCTCGCTGCCGTCTCGCCTGTCCGCGACCGGGCCGAGGACCTCGGGGATCACATCGCCCGCCTTTCGGAGCACGATCGTGTCGCCGATGAGGACGCCCTTCGCCTTCACGACATCCTTGTTGTGCAGGGTGGCCTGCCGGACGACGGAGCCGGCGACATGCGCGGGCTCCATCACGGCGAACGGCGTCGCCCGCCCGGTACGACCGACGGAGACGACGATGTCCAGCAACCGCGTCTGGACCTCCTCCGGCGGGTACTTGTAGGCGATCGCCCAGCGCGGTGCACGGCTCGTCGCTCCCAGCTCATCGTGAAGATCCAACTCGTCGACCTTCACCACGATGCCGTCGAGCTCGTGCTCGATGTCGTGCCGGTGCTCGCCGAAATGCGCGACGAAGTCGGCGACCTCGTCGACGCTCCGGCAGACCTTCGTGTGCGGGCTCGTCGGCAGCCCCCAACCGGAGAGCAGACCGTAGATCTCGCTCTGCGCAGCGACCGGCGGATTGCTCCACGCGCCGATGCCGTGCACGTACATCGCGAGCGACTCGGTGCGCAGCAACCCGGCTTCGAGCTCCAGGCCGTCCTTCTTGTCGAGCTGCTGGCGGAGCCCTCCACTGGCGGCGTTGCGCGGATTGGCGAAGGCGGGGAACCTGCGCGCAGCAGCCGCCCTGGCCTTCTCCTCGTCGAAGGGCCGCTTCGCACCGCTTCGGGTCTCCCATCGGGCGAGCGAGTCCGTGTAGGCCCGCTCGCGGAAAGCCGCCTGCGCGGCGTTGAGGCGCTCGAAGGCCGCCACAGGGATGAACACCTCGCCACGGACCTCGACGATCGCCGGGTGTCCCTCGCCACTCAGCCGCTCGGGGATCTCCGGCAGCCGAAGGGCGTTCTCGGTGACGATCTCGCCGACGCGCCCGTCGCCGCGCGTGGCCGCGGACGTCAACACGCCGTTCTCATAGCGCAGGTTGATCGCGAGCCCGTCGATCTTCAGCTCGGTCAGCCAGGCGACGTCGCGACCAGCGGAGTTCTGGGTCTTCGCCGCCCACTCACGCAGTTCATCGAGCGAGAACACGTTGTCGAGGCTCAGCATCCGCTCGGCGTGCTCGATCGTCGCGAGGCCCGTCGTCTGCGCTGCCCCGACCATCTGCGTGGGCGAATCCTGACCCTGGAGCTCGGGGTAGAGCCGCTCGAGCTCCTCGAGCCGACGCATCCAGCCGTCGTAGGTGGCATCATCCACCGGCGAGGTATCGCGACCGTAGTACGCGTCCTTCGCCTCGAGGATGCGTTCGGTCAGCTCGGTCGACTCGATACGAGCAGCTTCCAGCGAGATGTTCTCCGGCACACGTCGAGTCTACGAGTGGGCTCCGACATCTCAGGGACCGGGTGCCGGCGCACTACGCGCCGACAGGAACCGCCGATACCGTCCGATCGATGGTGAACTGGCCGAGCACGCGGGTTCCCGTGTAGATCACCGCGGTCTGTCCCGGGGCGACGCCGTCGAGGGGCACGGAGGGAACCACCCGAACGCCCTCCTCCGATACATACGCCGTCGCGGGCACCGGTTCCGCGTGCGCTCTGATCTGCACGTCGCAGCGGAACTCGTCGGATGCCGGCGCAGATCCGGCCCAGCTGAACCGCTTCCCGGAGATCTCGGCGATGGCGAGCGCCTCCTTCGGGCCGACGACCACCGTGTTCGACACCGGGCGCACCTCGAGGACGAACCGCGGCTTGCCGTCCGCCGCCGGCACCCCGAGATGAAGCCCACGACGCTGACCGACGGTGTACGCGTGGGCACCCTCGTGGGAACCGACCACGGCACCCGCGCGATCGACGATCTCGCCCGTCGCCGTGCCGACCTTCTCCGCGAGCCAGCCGCGGGTGTCACCATCCGGGATGAAGCAGATGTCGTGACTGTCCGGCTTCTGCGCGACGCTGAGGCCGCGCTCGGCCGCCTCGGCCCGCACGAGCGCCTTGGACGGCGTCGAGCCGAGCGGGAAGTACGTGTGCGCGAGCTGATCGGCGGTGAGCACCCCGAGCACGTAGGACTGGTCCTTCGCGTTGTCGGACGCCCTGTGCAGCTCGAGCCCGTCCTCGCCGTCGACGAGCGTGGCGTAGTGCCCGGTGCACACGGCGTCGAAGCCGAGTTCGATCGCCCGCTCGAGAAGGGCCGCGAACTTGATCTTCTCGTTGCAGCGCATGCAGGGATTCGGGGTGCGCCCCGCCTTGTACTCGCTGATGAAGTCGTCGATGACGTCGTCCCGGAAGCGTTCGGAGAAGTCCCATACGTAGAACGGGATGCCGAGGCGATCGGCGGCCCGTCGCGCGTCCAGCGCGTCCTCGATGGTGCAGCATCCCCGGCTGCCCGTTCGCAGCGTCCCTCCGGCACGGGAGAGGGCGAGATGCACGCCGACCACGTCGTGGCCGGCCTCCACCGCGCGCGCGGCCGCGACGGCGGAGTCCACTCCTCCGCTCATCGCCGCAAGTATCCGCATGCCACCAGTCTACGAGCGGATTCCTGGCGACGGCCCTGCGCGCTTCGACAGGCTCAGCGAGCAGCCCGAGGACAGCGGCTTCATAAGCTCAGCGAGCAGCCCCACGACAGCGCTTCGACAGGCTCAGCGAGCGCTCCGCTCCGCGGCGATCACCGGGATGCAGAGGCGCGCGAGTACGCGTCGGCGATGACATCGAGTACGGCATCCACGTCGGCGTCCGTCGACGTCCGCCCGAGGCTGAAGCGAAGGACGCTGCGCGCGTCCTGATCGCCGCGGCCCATCGCCGTCACGACGTGGGAGGGCTCGGCGACGCCGGCCTGGCATGCCGATCCCGTCGACGCCGCGATGCCAGCGGCATCGAGGAGGAAGAGCAGGCTCTCCCCGACCGCACCGGGAAAGAGGACATGCGCGTTCCCCGGCAGGCGCTCGGCGGGGTCGCCGAGCAGTTCGGAGGACGGCACCCGCTCGCGGATCCCCGTGACGAGGCGGTCTCTGAGAGCTGCGAGACGGGCCCCCTCGCTCACGCGCTCCCGCTCTGCGAGCTCCAGCGCGACCGCGAAGGCGGCCGCTCCCGCGACGTCCTGCGTCCCCGCGCGCAGGCCGCGCTGCTGCTTCCCGCCGTGCAGGAGCGGCGCGAGCCGCGCCGTGCGGGCCACGACGAGCGCGCCGACGCCCGCCGGCGCGCCGATCTTGTGTCCCGCTGTACTCATCGCGACCAGCCCTTCGGCCGGGCGCGCGTCGCCGCGCCATGACCGGAAGGAGATCGGCACGTGCCCCAACGCCGCGACGGCATCGAGGTGCAGGGCGACCGAGGCCGTGGATGCCTCGCGCGCGAGGGCCGGTGCGTCGTTGATCGTCCCTGCCTCGTTGTTCGCGACCAGGGCTGTCGCGAACGCCGAACCGGGCAGCGCCGCGGCGAACGCCTCCGGCTCGATGCGCGCCGTCCGCGTCAGGGTGACGACGCGCTCGAGAGCCCCGTCGGCGACGAGCGCGGCGACCGTGTCGAGCGTCGCGTGATGCTCGCCGTCAGGGAGGACGATCGCTCCGGTCCCCTCCGGACGGCTGGTCCACAGGCCACGAAGGGCGGTGTTGATCGCCTCTGTACCGCCGGAGGTGAACACGACCTCGATCGGGTCGCAGTCCAGGATGGACGCCACCGACTCGCGCGATTCCTCGAGCAGCCGCCTGGCGTCCTGTCCCGCGCCATGCGTCGATGAGGCGTTGCCGGTCACCTCGGCCGCCGCGAGCCAGGCATCCCTCGCCTCCGGCCGCAGAGGCGTCGTCGCCGCATGGTCGAGATAATGGCGCATCCTACGATTCTCCCCCGGATTCGCACGCTCCGGGGTGGAACCGGGTACGACGTGACATGAGACTGCAACACATCGCGCTTAGGGTATTACCCATGCCCGCGTCCCGTGCCTTCGCCGCCCCCGGCGGCACTGCCCTCGACGATCTCGGCGTGCGCCTGCACGACGGAGTCGCCACCCTTCGTGTCTGGTCTCAGAACGCCTCGTCCGTCGAACTGGTCACCTTCGACGAGACCGACCTCGACTGGGTCACCGACACGGTGTCCCTCGAGCGGCGTCCCGGGGGCGTCTGGGAGGTCACCACACCGCTTCTGCAGCCCGGCACGCGCTACGCCCTGCGCGTGGGAGGACCGCACGGCCCAGGCAACACGTTCAATCCCGAGACGCTCCTGCTCGACCCGTACTCCCGCGGCCTCGCCCAGGGAGACGGCTACGAGGAGTGGCGCTCCGTCGTCATCGCCGACGGGTTCGACTGGGGCGGCGTCGCGAAGCCCCGCATCCCGCTGGATCGCACCGTCGTCTACGAAGGCCATCTCAAGGGCATGACCAAGCGGCATCCCGATGTCACCCCGGCGCTGCACGGCACCTACGCCGGGCTCGCGCACCCGGCGATGATCGAGTACTTCCACTCCATCGGCGTGACGTCGATCGAGCTCCTGCCGATCCACGCCTTCGTCCCCGAACCGCGCCTGCTGGAGCGCGGGCTGACCAACTACTGGGGCTACAACACGCTGAACTTCTTCACGCCCCACGCCGCCTACGCGAGCGACGAGGCACGCAAGGAGGGCCCGGAGGCGATCCTCTCCGAGTTCAAGGGCATGGTCCGCCTGCTCCACGAAGCCGGCCTCGAGGTCATCCTCGATGTCGTCTACAACCACACCTCGGAGGAGGGCATCGGCGGACCACGGTCGAGCCTCAGGGGGATCGACAACGCGAGCTACTACCGCCAGCAGCCGGACGGCGCCTACATCGACACGACAGGGTGCGGGAACACGCTCAACACCTCGACGGACGCTGCCGCGCGCCTCGTCCTCGATTCGCTGCGCTACTGGGCGAACGAGATGCAGATCGACGGATTCCGATTCGACCTCGCGACCACGCTGGGACGCGGCGCGAACCACGAATACGATCGCGAGCACCCGCTGCTGCTCGCGATCCGCGACGACCCCGCCCTGCAAGACGTCAAACTCATCGCCGAACCGTGGGACGTGGGTCTCGGCGGCTGGCAGACCGGCAACTTCCCCGACGGATTCCTGGAGTGGAACGACCGCTATCGCGATCGTGTCCGCAACTTCTGGCTGAGCGACATCGATTACGCCAGGCGCGCGTCGGCGCCGGTCGGCATCGGCGGGTTCGCCACGCGCCTCGCCGGCTCGTCGAACACGTTCTCCGAGGATCGCGGCCCGCTCGCCAGCATCAACTTCGTCACCGCCCACGACGGCTTCACCCTGCACGACCTCGTGTCGTACGACGTCAAGCACAACGAGGCCAACGGCGAGAACAACCACGACGGCGCCGACATGAACCGCGCGTTCAACCACGGCGCAGAAGGACCGACGGACGACCCCGCCATCCTCGCCGCGCGGCGCAAGGCGATGCGCAACATCCTCGGAACCGTGCTGCTCTCCGCAGGCATCCCCATGCTGACCGCCGGCGACGAGACCGGGCGCACGCAGCGCGGCAACAACAACGCCTACGCGCAGGACTCGGCACTGACCTGGCTCAGCTGGGAGTTCGAGCCGTGGCAGGAGGATCTGCGTGCGCACGTGACGACGCTCACGAGGCTCCGTCGTGAGAATCCCGCCCTGCGGCCGAGCAAGTACGCCAGGCTCGGAGAGCACATCCCGAACGCGAGCGTCATGGACTGGTACGACCAGAACGGCGAGACCATGGAGCAGCAGCAGTGGACGGATCCGGGCAACCGCACCCTCCAGTACGTGGCGGCGTCGACGCCGGATACCGAGGCGTTCAACCGCATCCTGCTGATCGTGCACGGCACGGAGGCTCCGATCGATGTCACGCTCCCCGACGCGATCGAGGGCGCGACGCGATTCATCCCGCTGTGGTCCAGCGCGGACGAGCGACCAGGGGCTGCCGACGAGGTCTACTCCCCCGGTGACGTGCTGCCGATCCCCGGCACATCGATGCATCTGTTCCGCGTGGAGTGACACGCGCGGGAACGGCGTGCGAACGTCTGTCAGAGCGGATGCCGGAGCGGTAGATTCAGGATGTGGCTGCACGTACGCTCTCCCGTCCCGCGGACCTTCGGAGTCCCTCCCAGATCCCGCTGAGGGCTCTCGCCTTCACGCAGGTGACCGATGGTCTGCGAACAGGTCGGATCCCGCTCGTCGATCCTCGGCCGAGCGTCCAGGGCGGGTTCGATGCGAGCGCGTTCGCCGGCGAGGTCGTGCCGTTCTCCGTCGTCGCGTTCCGGGAGGGACATGACCTCATCGGCGTGCACCTGCACCTCACGGCACCGGACGGCGCCGAGAGCCTGCACCGTCTCACTCCGCTGGGCGATGGCACGGACAGATGGCGTGCGGAGGTGGCCCTCGACGCACGCGGCATCTGGCGCTATCGCTTCGAGGCGTTCTCCGATGATTTCGCCACGTGGGCGCATGCCGCAGCGGTGAAGATCGCCGCCGGTGTGGATGCCGAGGTGATGACCGTGCTCGGCCGGGATCTCCTCGCCCGCGCGGCGGGCGAGAGAGATCGCCCCGCGGCGCAGCGCACGCGCCTCACGGAACTCGCCGCATCGCTCACGACCCCGGATGCGGCGCTGGCCACCGCCAGGAGCACGGACGTCGCCGATCTCTTCTCCGAGCGTCCGGTGCGCTCGCTCACCGCCACGACCGCCCCGCAGCGAATCCTCGTCGAGCGGACGAGGGCGGGCGTCGGTGCCTGGTACGAGTTCTTCCCTCGGTCGGAGGGCGCGAAGCGCCGCAAGGACGGGACCATCGTCAGCGGCACCTTCCGCTCCGCGGCCAAGCGGCTGCCCGCCATCGCGGAGATGGGTTTCGAGGTGCTGTACCTCCCCCCGATCCATCCGATCGGACGGACGAACCGCAAGGGCCCCAACAACACGCTGGATGCGGCGGAGAGCGACCCCGGGTCGCCGTGGGCGATCGGTGCGGCCGAGGGCGGCCACGACGCCGTCCACCCCGATCTGGGCTCACTCGCGGACTTCCGCGCCTTCGTGCGGGCAGCCGAAAGGGCGGGCATCGAGGTCGCGCTGGATCTCGCTCTGCAGGCTTCGCCGGATCATCCGTGGGTGAGCGAGCATCCGGAGTGGTTCACCACCCTTCCGGACGGCAGCATCGCCTATGCCGAGAACCCGCCGAAGAAGTATCAGGACATCTACCCGATCAACTTCGACAACGATCCTGACGGCATCAGCGCAGAGGTGCTCCGTGTCGTCAGGCACTGGATCGCGCAGGGTGTGCGCATCTTCAGGGTCGACAACCCGCACACGAAGCCGCTCTGGTTCTGGGAATGGCTGATCGCCGCGGTGAACGCGGAGTTCCCCGACGTGGTCTTCCTCGCCGAAGCGTTCACGCGACCCGCTCCCCTGCGCGGTCTCGCCGCCGCGGGCTTCCAGCAGAGCTACACCTACTTCACCTGGCGAAACACCAAGACGGAGCTCGAGGAGTTCCTCACCTCGCTCGCCGAGGAGACCGCCGATTTCCTGCGCCCCAACCTCTTCGTGAACACCCCGGACATCCTCACCGAGTATCTGCAGTTCGGCGGCAGGGCGGCGTACCGCATCCGCGCCGCCATCGCGGCGACCGCTGCTGCCTCGTACGGGGTGTACGCCGGATACGAGCTGTACGAGAACGTCGCACGTCCCGGATCCGAGGAGAACATCGACAACGAGAAGTACGAGTACAAGATCCGCGACTTCGACGCGGCCGAGAAGGCCGGCGATTCGCTGGCTCCCTATCTTCGGCGCCTCAACGAGATCCGCGCGGCACACCCCGCGCTGCGCCAGCTGCGCAATCTCTCCGTGCACTGGAGCGACGACGACAGCATCCTCGTCTATTCCAAGCACCTCGACGCCGCCTTCACGGGGACGGGTGCGTCCGACACGATCATCGTCGTCGCCAACGTCGACCCGCATTCCGTCCGTGAGACGACCGTGCACCTGGACACCCGCGTCTGGGGCGTCGAACCAGGCGATCTCTTCGACGTCGAGGACCTGATGACCGGCCAGGTGTGGACCTGGGCCGATCACGACTACGTGCGTCTGGATGCTTTCACGCACCCGGTCCACATCCTGGCAGTGAGGAAGCGATCATGAGCTACATCGAGGACATCACGGCTTCGCAGGGGTGGGAGCAGGTCGCATCGGGCTCGCACCATGCACCTCACGCGGTTCTCGGTGCTCATCCCTCCGAGGATGCCGCAGGCGCCATGACAACCACGGTGCGGGTCCGACGCCCCCTCGCGACCACCGTCGAGCTCGTCTTCCAGAACGGTGAGCGCCTCCGACTCTCGCATGCCGCGCACGGCATATGGGAGGGGCGATACGACGGGCCGAGCGTTCCCTACCGGATCGCGACGGTGTACGGCGAGGGCGCGGAGAGCATCGTCGGCGACCCCTACCGCCATCTCCCCACGCTCGGCGACCTCGATCTGCATCTCATCGCGGAGGGACGCCACGAGCGTCTCTGGGACGTCCTCGGCGCGCATCCGCGGGCGCACGGCTCCGAGCTCGGCACCGCGTTCGCCGTCTGGGCTCCCAACGCGCAGGCCGTGCGCGTCGTCGGCGACCACAACGACTGGGACGGCGCAGGTCACGCCATGCGCTCCATGGGATCGAGCGGCATCTGGGAGCTGTTCATCCCCGGAGTGGCCGTCGGCACGCGGTACAAGTACGAGCTCCTGACACGGGACGGTCGGTGGATCCTCAAGGCCGACCCGATGGCGCAGGCCGCCCAGCTCCCGCCGGAGACCGCGTCCGTCGTCACGGCATCAGCGCACTCCTGGCAGGACGGCGCGTGGATGACGCGCAGAGCGGCCACCCACGCGGTAGCGCAGCCGCTGTCGGTGTACGAAGTGCACCTCGGATCCTGGCGCGAAGGCCTCGGCTATCGAGACATCGCCGAGCCCCTCATCGAGCACGTCCAGGCCACGGGCTTCACCCACGTGGAGTTCATGCCCCTCGCGGAGCATCCCTTCGGGGGGTCCTGGGGGTACCAGGTGAGCGGCTACTACGCGGCGACGAGCCGCTTCGGCTCCCCGGACGACCTCCGCTACCTCATCGATCGGCTGCATCAGGCGGGTATCGGGGTGATCCTGGACTGGGTGCCAGGACACTTCCCGAAGGACGCCTTCGCCCTCGCCCGCTTCGACGGCCAGCCGCTGTACGAGCATCCGGATCCGCGGCGCGGGGAGCATCAGGACTGGGGCACGCTCATCTTCGACTACGGGCGGCCGGAGGTGCGCGGCTTCCTCGTCGCCAACGCTCTGTACTGGCTCGAGCAGTTCCACATCGACGGGCTGCGCGTCGACGCCGTCGCGTCCATGCTCTACCTGGACTACTCCCGCAAGGACGGCGAATGGGAGCCGAACGTCCATGGCGGTCGGGAGAACCTCGAGGCGATCCGATTCCTCCAGGAGGTCAACGCGACCGCCTACCGACTGCATCCCGGCATCCTCATGATCGCCGAGGAGTCCACGAGCTTCCCCGGGGTCACCGCGCCCACCGAGCATGCCGGCCTCGGCTTCGGATTCAAGTGGAACATGGGATGGATGAACGACTCGCTCTCGTACATCCAGCGCGATCCGATCCACCGCTCACACCACGAGGGCGAGATGACCTTCTCGTTCGTCTATGCTTTCGGCGAGAACTACGTCCTGCCCATCAGCCACGACGAGGTCGTGCACGGCAAGCGCAGTCTCGTATCGAAGATGCCGGGTGATCACGCGCACCGCCTCGCGAACGCGCGCGCCTACCTCGCCTACATGTGGGGCCATCCCGGCAAGAAGCTCCTGTTCATGGGTCAGGAGTTCGGGCAGCTCTCCGAGTGGTCCGAATCCCGCGAGCTGGAGTGGTGGCTGCTCGATCAGCCGGCGCACCGTCAGCTGCAGGGGTTCGTCGGCGCGATGAACGGCGTCTATCGCGCCCAGGCGCCTCTGTGGGAGCGCGACGGGGACGCCACCGCCTTCCGTCGGCTCGGGGCCCCGCACTGGGATCCGACCGTCGTCGCCTTCGAACGCCGGGATGCGCACGGCGGGCGCGTCGTCGTCATCAGCAACTTCGCCGGGGTCACCCGGCACGCCTTCCCCCTCGAGTTCCCGGCCGAGGGCGTCTGGCAGGAGATCCTCAACTCCGATGCGGCCGAGTACGGCGGCTACGGCATCGGCAATCTCGGGATGGTGGTCGCGCAGCGCGACGGCGAGGATGCGCAGATCACCGCGCCCGTGACCCTTCCCGCGCTCTCGACCCTATGGCTGCGCTACCAGCCGGCCCCGCACGTACCGACCATCACGCACGGGTGATCCATGGCCGGGGGCACGATGCCCTGCCGGCTCAGAACAGCAGCGACGCCAGTCTCGTGCGCGCAGCGCCGACGCGCGGATCGGCGTCTCCGATGAGCCCGAAGAGCTCGACGAGGCGTTCCCGAACGGGTGCGCGTTCCTCGGACGGCAGCCCGGCGAAGAGGTCGAGCAGTCGCCCGAAGGCATCGTCCACATGCCCTCCGGCGATGTCGAGGTCCGCGACCGCGAACTGCGCCTGGACATCCGTCGGGGCGGCAGCGGCGGCGGCCCTGGCCTGCTGGAGGTCCAGCCCCTGGACCCGATCCAGCAGCCGCACCTGGCCGAGACCGGCACGGGCGTCCTCATCTCGGGGGTTCTCGGCGATCGCCTTCTCGTAGGCGGCGATCGCCCGCGGGTAGTCGCCGTCCTCGATCGCCGAGAAGGCTTCCGCGTGCAGCGGCGGCATCGGGGCTTCGACGGTTTCCGCGTCCGCCGCCTCCGCGCCTTCGACGGCGAGCGTGCCCGTCACACCGTGCTGGGCCGCGAGCTGAAGGAGCTGCGCGAACACCTGGCGGACCTGCTCCTCCGGCACGGCGCCGGTGAACATCGGCACCGGCTGGCCGGCGACGAGCGCCACGACCATAGGGATCGACTGGGCCCTGAAGCTCTGCGACAGCTGCGGGTTGGCGTCGACGTCGACCTTGGCCAGGAGCACCCGACCCGCGAGTTCCTCGGTCACCTTCTCGAGGATCGGGCTGAGCTGCTTGCACGGCCCGCACCATTCCGCCCAGAGGTCGACGACCACGGGAACGGTCCGAGACAGCTCGAGGATCTCGCCGAAGGTGTCATCCGTGATGTCGCGCACCAGACCGGTCGTAGACGGCGTCGCGGGGGCGGACTGCCCCTGGGGCGGCGTCGGGCGGTTCCGCAGCGATGAGAGGTCGACGGCGCCGCGCAGGGCCGATGCTGAGATGTCGCTCACTTGATCACCTTCGCTCCGAGGATGTCCTGATGCACGGCGAGCAGTCGGATCTGCTCCCCGGATCCCTGCGTCGGAACGGCGAAGAACGCCTGCAGGCTGTAGGTCGTGGTCACTCCCTTGGCGGACTCCTCGACCCCGGTCAGCGCCTTGATCTCCGGGTTGTCGCCGAAGCGGATCGCGGCATCGCCGCTGGTGGGGGTGATCGTCTGGGTCTCGACGAAGGAGACGGCGACGATCGCTCCGCTGTCCAGCGTGGCCAGGGAGACCGGGTCGAGGTCCGTGGGCTCGATGCCGAACGCGGTCTTGGAGGTCTCTGCCGCTCCGGCATCCGCGAGGCTCTTGACCACCGTCTGACGGCTGGCCTGGATCGCTGTGGCGACCTCGATGGCGGCTTCGTCGAAGGCGTCGTACCAGGAGCTCTTCTCCCCCGCGTCGACGACGTCGGAGAAGGCCGCGCCGATCTCGCCGGGCGACACGGTGAGGAACGTCGAGTCCGGCGGAACGAGTGTCGTTCCGAGCCACGCCGGTGCGACCTCCGGCAGTTCGACGGATGCGTGCATCTCGGCGATGTCGGTGATCTTGTAGTTCGACCAGGGGTCGAGCTGGGTCATGGTGAGGATGACGGGGGCCACGGAGTCATCCCCTGCGCTCTGGGTCAGCGCGAGAACCGTGCGCGGCCAGCCGTCGTTCGCCTGCGGAAGCAGGATCTCGATGTCGTCGACGGGGATGGCGGCGGGCAGCGCCCGGTCGCTGAGCTTCTCCCGCAGCGTGTAATCCGTGCGCCTCGCGTCCAGCGCGACGCCGTCGAGGCGCGTCGCGGCGAGATCGATGTCCAGGTCGGCATCCGCCGTCGCCAGCGTCTCCGAGATGGACTGCAGGATGCGCGCTGCCTGCACCTCCGTGACGGCCGGCGGCTTCTGATTCTCCGGCGCGATGACCGTCGGTGTGGGGGTCGGCGTGGCGGACTCCGCACCGAACTGCGGCCAGGAGTCCGCGGAGCATCCCGTCATCATGATGGCTGTCAGCGCGAGCGCCGGAATCGCCAGGCGGCGACGCGGCGTGGAGGAGCGTCGCTCCGCCCTGCCCGTGCGCTCGTCGCTCGACGGCGCCGGTGTGGACGCGTCGTCCGGCCGAGCGTCCTCGGCAGGTCGCGATGCGTCCTCGGCAGGCCCCTCGATGGCTGCCCGATCCGCAGGGCTCTCCACGGAGAGATCGATCGGCTCCGTGACCGGCAACGGGCCGGGGCCCTTGCGCCGCGGCCCGCGTCCCCGACGCTGATGCCGGATGGCGAGGATGTAGAGCACGATGCCGATGAGCAGCACGAGACCACCGCCGGCGACGAGCGGGCCGGCGAGCGGCGTCGAGTTGTCCAGCGGCCAGGAGACGACGATGTCGTCCGGCGCGTCCTGCGTCCCGTCCCTGGCGACGAGGAAGCTCATCCCCTCGGGCAGCTGCGTGTCTGTGATGATCTGGTCCTGCTCGGCGAAGGACGCCAGCCAGAGGTCGGAGCCTGCGGGGTTCCTGCCGACGGCCGCTTCCTCGTCGTCGCTCGGCGCCGCCGTCTCGCCGCCCTCGGACTCCTCCTCGACCTCCGCCGTGACGAGGGCGGATACGGGCTCGCCCTCGTCTCCGAGGGTGATCGCGTTGTACTCGGTGTCCGAGAGCCAGGCTTCCAGATCGGTGGTGCGGCCGTACGCCGCGAACAGCTCGCCCTCGCCGCGGATGATCAGCGTCTGCTGACCCGCCTGCGTGCGCAGCACCTCGCTGTCGATCAGCGTGAACGCCGCCGGCTCGGTGGTCTCCAGAGACATCTCCTGGGAGGACGGCCCGACGAAGAGGGTTCGCTGAGCGATGCCAGCACCGATGAGGAGCGTGGCCAGGACGAAGGCCACGACGGCCCAGACGAATCGCACGAAAAGACTCCTTACGCGACCCGATCCGGTTCTCGGGCCATCGCTCGACATTTCAGACTATCGAACCGACCTGAGTGTTGCCCAGGACGGCCCCGTCGGCACGCTCGTCGACAGGGCTCCCAGTACGCTTGCAGCACCCGTCGACGATCAGGGAGCACGCCATGAAGGTCCACAATCCGTTCCGTACCGCGCTCGTCGCGACGCTCGGGGTCGGGCTGGGCATTCTGCTCATCAACAGCGTGCAGACGCTGTCGACGGTGCTGCTGTACGTCGGGACCGCGCTGTTCATCAGCCTCGGCCTCGATCCGCTCATCTCCTGGCTGGAGCGACGCAGACTCCCCCGCTGGCTCGCCGTGCTCATCACGATCGTGGCCGTACTCGGCGTCTTCACGGGGATCGTGCTCATCGTGCTGCCGATCATCATCTCCCAGGTCTCGCAGCTCGTCGAGCAGATCACCGCGCTCATGCAGCGCAGCAACGACATCTGGGGCGACCTGAACACCTGGCTGGGCGACCTCTTCCCCGCGCTCGACGTCGAGCGCGTCCTCGCCGAGGCGCAGAACTGGCTGCTCGCGAACGTCGGGAGCATCACCAACGGCGTCATCAACGCCAGTTTCGCCGTCGCCAACGGCCTCTTCGGCGCGTTCATCGTGCTGATCCTGACGATCTACCTGACCGCTTCCACACCGTCCCTGAAGCGCTCGGTCTATCAGCTGGTTCCCGCGTCGAAGCGCCCGCGCTTCATCGATCTCGCCGACCAGATCACGGACTCGGTCGGCTACTACGTCATGGGGCAGGTCACTCAGGGCGTGATCAACGGCGTGCTCAGCGCGATCTTCCTCAGCATCATCCAGGCGCCGTTCCCCGCCGTCCTGGCCGTGGTGGCCTTCTTCTTCTCACTGATCCCCCTCGTCGGCACCTTGACCGGATCGACGATCATCGTCCTCACCTGCCTCATCCCCGGACTCGGCTCCCCGGCGACGGCGATCGCCGCCGGCGTGTACTACCTCATCTACATGCAGGTCGAGGCCTACGTGCTCTCCCCGCGCATCATGAGTCGCGCCGTCGCGGTACCAGGCGCCGTCGTCGTCGTCGCAGCCCTCGCGGGCGGGTCCCTCCTCGGGCTGCTCGGCGCCCTCATCGCGATCCCCGTCGCAGCGAGCATCCTGATCATCTATCGGCAGGTGCTCATCCCTCGGATGAACGAGCGCTGAGGCGGAGCCGATTCAGCCCCAGGTCGTCGGAAGCGGAAGCGCCGCGGGATTCGCCGCTGCGACGATCTCCGTGAGCACCCGACGGGTCTGGCCCTCGCCGACCCAGAGGTGCTTGCCGCCCTCGACCGGGATGAGCACAGCCTCCGGGACGGCGGCGAAGCGCTCGCTCGCCTCATCGGGGCGCAGATAGTCGTCGAACTCGGGGATCAGCGCGATGAGCCTGCGGGGATCGTCTGCCCAGGAGGCGACGTCCGCGGGCGTCGCTCTGTGCAGCGGCGGCGAGAGGAGGACGGCCCCGACGATGTCGTGATCCCGGCCGTACTTGAGCGCGAGCTCGGTGCCGAACGACCAGCCCACCAGCCAGGGCGACGGCAAACCGTTCGCCTCGACGAATGCCATCGCGGCGGCGAGATCGAGGCGCTCCGCGTGGCCGCCGTCGAAGGCTCCCTCGCTCGTCCCCCGCGGCGAGGACGTGCCCCGCGTATTGAAGCGGAGCACGGCGAGGTCCGCGAGAGCCGGAAGGCGCGCAGCGGCCTTGCGGATGATGTGCGAGTCCATGAACCCGCCGGCCGTCGGCAGTGGATGCAGCGTCACGAGAGTGGCGACGGGATCGCCGTCCGGAGGGAGCGCCAGCTGTCCGACGAGCCGGAGCCCGTCGGCAGTGCGCAGCTCGATGTCGCTGCGCCGCGCGGGCAGCTCCAGCGGGCCGCGGATCTCGATGCTCACGTGATCTTCCAGCAGTGCGTGTGCCAATGGCGCCGCGCGGCGAGATCCGCGCTGTCCCCGAGCACTCCGTCGCCTCGCCACGCGACCAGATGGGCCGTGCCAGGCGGGATGGTCCGTCCGCAACCGGGGCAGGTGTACTCCTTCACCGCCTGCACGCCGGACACGGGTTGCACCACCCAGTCGCGACCTCCGCGGGTCTCGGTACGTTTCCAGCCCGCGAGGAGTCGGTCGAAGGATTCGTCGGCTCCGGAGCGCTCCGGTCGCCGCCTACGCGAACGTGGCATGGCGGGCCGCTCTCACCACCAGTGGTTGCTGCGCCAGAAGTTGTACGCGTCCGCCCAGCTGCCGTAGCGGCCTGTGGCGTAGCCGTTACCCCAACGCAGGTTGTCGACAGGGTTGTATCCGTTTCCGGGGACCTTGCTGCACGGGAGCGCCTGCACGAGACCGCAGGCACCGGACGACTTGTTCGTCGCGTTCGGGTTCCAGCCGCTCTCCCGCGAGACGATGTAGTCGACGTAGCCCCAGTCGCTCTCCGCGATGCCGGCCGCCGCCATCCACTCGGCGGGCGAGCCGCCTCCGGTGTACTTCGGCCTGCTGCCGGATCCGGACGACGAGGACGCGACCTCCGGCTCGGGCTCAGGAGTGGGCGTCGGTGTGACGTAGACCTCGAAGGCACCGCGTTCGACGGGAGCGAAAGAGGAACCCTCGACCGTCACCGTCAGATCCTGAGAATCCTCGGCTGCCAAGGAGAACACCGTCTGAGCCTGAGCGGGCTCTGCCGGATCCGCCAGCGCGATGCCGGTGGGAGCGACGATCGCCGCAGCGAACCCGACCACTGCGACCGAGGCGAAGACGCCGACGACACCGCGACGACGAGACCAGCGCGCACGCGGAGCGGCGGCCGTTCCGGCGGCGGATCGCACGGCGACGGGCTTCGAGGATCCGCCGACCTCGATCACGTCATGCTCGTGGGATGAAGTCACAATATCGTCAGTTTAGCCAGTCGATGCTGAGCACGCCATGAGAACACTCAGCGGACCGCGAGCATGACCTCGATGGTCGCGTCGAGGAGCGCATCCACCTGCTCCTCGCGATATCCCCGCCGCTGCATGCGGAACGCGGTGGAGCGGAGCTGCTCGACCGACAGCTCCTCGCCGTCCCTGAGATAGCGGACGATGCGTCGTGCGACGTGATCGACCTCGTCGATCCGGTACCCGAAGGTGAGCAGGCCCGTGCGTGCGAACCGCTGACGACGAGGGCGCGCGAGGTGATCGAGCACAAGCTGCGCCTCGTTCCTCGCCTGCTCGACCCACGCCTGCGGCCCGTCGGCGCGGACGGCACGCTGGCGGGCGCGTGCGGCGAATGCATCCTCGATCCGGCCGAGCGCCGCATCGACCTCGGCGATCTCGTAGCCCTTCTTGACGAGGGGGAACGATGCCTCCCGGACGTCGGCGGCGGAGAGCGCGTCATCATCGCGCTCGAACGTCTCCTTCGCCGCGGCGAGGAAGGCGTCCACGGCGGCAGGGTGGTATCCCCTGCTCCGTCCCGACGTCAGGGAGAAAGCGGCCGGTTGCGGATCGCTGCGGTTCTCGGTCACATCGACAACGGTATCGGAGGTCATCAGAGCACCGCCCATGGGGAGAGGAGGAAGTAGAGCAGGAGTGCGGGGATCGTCGACGGCAGGATGCTGTCGAGACGGTCGAGGAGCCCGCCGTGGCCGGGCAGCCAGGAACTCATGTCCTTGATCCCGATGTCCCGCTTCAGCATGGACTCCGCCAGGTCGCCGAGGGTGGCGGACACGAGCACGGCGGCGCCAAGGATCGCCCCGGACCACCACGGCATCTCGAGCAGGTAGATCGCCAGGAGCACGCCCGCACCGATCGCGGTGAGCGCACCGCCGGCGAAGCCCTCCCAGGTCTTCTTCGGACTGATCCGCGGCGCCATCGGATGCTTCCCGAAGGCCAGACCGCTCGCGTAGGCGCCGGTATCGGCCGCGACGGCGATGGCGATGAAGCCGAGGACCCACCACTGACCGCCCTCCTGCGCGAGGAGGATGAGGGCCACGCTCGCGAGGAACGGGACGTAGACCTGGACGAACCCGCTCACCAGGGCGTCGCCGAGTACATCGCCGTAGGTACGGCCGTCCTTGGCGATCATCTGCGCCGTCAGCCGCCAGACGATGACGAGCGCCACGGCGACGATGAGCACGACCCAGCACACCCAGGGCTCCGCGAAGTATCCGCTGAGCACCAGCAGCCCTCCGGCGACGAGCTGAGGGGCGATGTCGATCCTGCGTCCGGCACCTCGAAGGGCGAGTGAGAGCTCGTACACCCCGAGAAGCGCGGCAGCCACCGCGATCGGGACGAACAGCCACTTGATGAACAGCAGGGATCCGAGCAGCACCGCCCCGAAGGCCACGCCGATGAGGATCGCCACGACGAGGTCGCGCCCCGTGCGCTGCTTGATGCGCTCATTGGCCTGATCGAGCTGGTCTCGCGCGTGCGAGACCTTGCTGTCGAACTGGTCGCGCGCCTGGGAGACCCGATTGTCCAGCTCGTCCCTCGCGTGCCGCCACTGATCGCGGATGGCGTTGTGCTCACCCGTCGTCATCTCGTCAGCGGGCAGGGGCGGACGGGGAGGCACCTGCTCGGCGTCGAACTGGGGAAAGGCGGAGTCGTCGAGAGGCGCGGGCGAGACGGCGTCCCTTCTCGGAGGGAACGCCGGATCGTCGCCTGCGCGCCCCGGGTCGTCAGTCATCCGCGCTCACACCTCGAGCAGTTCAGCCTCTTTGCGCTTCAGCGCCTCGTCGATCAGATCGACGTGCTGCCGCGTCAGAGCATCCAGTTCCTTCTCACCACGGGCGATCTCGTCCTCGCCGACCTCGGACTTGAGGGCGTCGAGCTCGTCCTTGGACTTGCGACGGATGCCGCGGACGTGGACCTTCGCGTCCTCGCCCTTCGAGCGCACGAGCTTCACGTACTCCTTGCGGCGCTCCTCCGTCAGCTCCGGCATCGTCACGCGGATGAGGTTGCCGTCGTTGGTGGGGTTGGCTCCGAGGTTCGGCATATCGCGGATCGCCTGCTCGATCGCCTTCAGAGCCGACTTGTCGTACGGCGTGATGAGGAGGGAGCGCGCTTCGGGGTTGGCCAGCGAGGCGAGCTGCGCCAGCGGGGTCGGCGATCCGTAGTAGTCGACGAGGACCTTCTGGAAGAGCTGCGGGTTCGCGCGTCCGGTGCGCACCGTGGCGAAGTCCTCCTTCGCGGCTTCGACCGCCCTGGTCATCCGGGTGCTGGTATCTGCGAGGACGTCCGCGATCACGGCGACTCCAATCATCTGGGGTGTTCTTGCAAGTCTATCCGGGACGTGCCGCCCGGAACGGAGGCTCAGCTCAAGCCGTGACGAGGGTGCCGATGGTCTCGCCGAGCAGGGCCCGCGTGATGTTACCGGCGGGCTCCATGCCGAACACCCGCATGTCCATGTTGTTGTCCATGCAGAGGCTGAATGCCGTGGAGTCCACGACCTTGAGCCCGCGCTGGAGGGCGTCGCGGTAGGTGACCCGGTCGATGCGGGTCGCGCTGGCGTCCTTGTTCGGGTCGGCCGTGTAGATGGCGTCGACGCCGTTCTTCGCGACAAGAACCTCCTGGGCGCCGATCTCGAGGGCGCGCTGTGCAGCGACGGTGTCGGTAGAGAAGTAGGGCAGGCCCGCACCGGCGCCGAAGATGACGACGCGGCCCTTCTCCATGTGGCGCTCCGCACGGCGCGGGATGTAGGGCTCCGCGACCTGAGTCATGGCGATCGCCGACTGCACGCGGGTCGCCGCGCCCGCCTGCTCCAGGAAGTCCTGCAGAGCGAGAGCATTCATGACGGTGCCGAGCATGCCCATGTAGTCGGCTCGTCCGCGGTCCATGCCGCGCTGGCTGAGTTCCGCGCCGCGGAAGAAGTTGCCGCCTCCGACGACGACGGCGATCTCGACCTGTTCGACGGCCGCAGCGATCTCACGGGCGATCTGGCTGACGACGTCGGGGTTCACGCCCAGCTGCCCGGCACCGAAGGCCTCGCCGGAGAGCTTCAGGAGGACGCGGCGGCGTCCAGTTCGTTCCGTCATGGGGTGGTTCCTCTCGTCCGAATTCAAGATAGTGCCTTCCGGGCATGAAGAAGGGGTTCGGACCCTGCGGATCCGAACCCCTTCGACGGTATTACGCGCCGACCTTGAAGCGCGCGAAGTCCGTCAGCGTGATGCCGGCGTCCTGCGCGACCTTGGCCACGGACAGCTTGTTGTCCTTGGCGTAGTCCTGCTCGAGCAGGGCGACCTGCTTGATGAACGCGGTGACGCGGCCCTCGACGATCTTCGGGAGAGCGGCCTCCGGCTTGCCCTCGTTGCGGGAGATCTCGGTGACGATCTCGCGCTCCTTCTCGACATCGGCAGCCGGGACGTCCTCACGCGAGAGGTACGACGGGTTGGCGAACGAGATGTGCTGGGCGATGCTACGCGCGGTCTCTGCGTCGTCACCCGAGTAGGCGACCACGACGCCGATCTGCGGCGGCAGGTCCTTGCTCGTGCGGTGCAGGTAGACCTCGAAGTGGTCTCCGGACAGCGTGCGCACCCGGCGCAGCTCGACCTTCTCGCCGATGATGGCGGCCTCGTCGGCGATGAGCTGCTCGACGCTCTGGCCGTCGGCGTCAGCGGCGAGGGCCGCCTCGACCGAGTCGGCCTTCACGGCTGCTGCGGCATCTGCGACCTTGTCGGCCAGCGCGATGAAACGGGCGTTCTTCGCGACGAAGTCCGTCTCGCAGGCCAGCTCGACGAGCGTCACGGCGCCGTCCTGCTCGCGTGCGGCGACGAGGCCCTCGCTGGTGGAACGGTCAGCGCGCTTCGCGTTGCCCTTCGCACCCTTCAGGCGAAGGATCTCGACGGCCTTCTCGACGTTGCCGTCGGCCTCTTCGAGCGCCTTCTTCGTGTCGACCATTCCCGTGCCGAGCTGCTCACGCAGCGCCTTGATGTCGGCGATGGTGAAGTTGGCCATGTGTGGTGGCTCCTTGCTTCGTGATGTGTGTGTTCGCGGGATTTACTTGGCGTCAGCAGCCTCGGCGCCCTCGGCCGGAGCCTCGGTCGCTTCAGCAGCAGGAGCCTCGGCGGCGTCGGCAGCGGGAGCCTCGGCGGCGTCGGCAGCGGGAGCCTCGGGCACCTCAGCGGCGGGCGCCTCCTCGGCCGGGGTCTCGAGGAGCTCGCGCTCCCACTCGGCCAGGGGCTCGACCTCGCCGGACTCCGGGTTGTGCTTCTGCTGCAGGCCCTCGGCCGCTGCGTCGGCGATGATGCGCGTGAGCAGCGAGACGGAGCGGATCGCGTCGTCGTTGCCGGGGATCGGGTACTGGAAGTCGTCCGGGTCCGCGTTGGTGTCGAGGATGCCGATCACGGGGATGCCGAGCTTCTTGGCCTCGTCGATGGCGAGGTGCTCGCGCTTGGCGTCGACGACCCACAGCGCCGACGGCGTCTTCGTGAGGTTGCGGATACCGCCGAGCGACTTGTGCAGCTTGTCGAGCTCGCGCTTCTTGAGAAGGAGCTCCTTCTTGGTGAAGCCGGAGGCGGACGGGTTCTCGTAGTCGAGCTCCTCGAGCTCCTTCATGCGGGCGAGGCGCTTCGCGATGGTAGAGAAGTTGGTGAGCAGACCGCCGAGCCAGCGCTGGTTCACGAAGGGCTGGCCGACACGGGTGGCCTGCTCTGCGAGCACTTCCTGCGCCTGCTTCTTGGTGCCGACGAAGAGGATGGTGCCGCCGTGGGCGACCGTCTCCTTGACGAAGTCGTAGGCCTTATCGATGTACGACAGGGACTGCTGCAGGTCGATGATGTGGATGCCGCTGCGCTCCGTGAGGATGAAGCGCTTGACCTTCGGGTTCCACCGGCGGGTCTGGTGTCCGAAGTGAACGCCGCTGTCGAGCAGCTGGCGGATGGTGACCACAGCCATGGTCGTCTCCTTGTTCTGGCGCGGGGCGCCGTTGAGGTTGATCCCGCCGATCCGATGATCGGCGATCCTGATGCCCGGCACGCACCCGCCGCTCTGATGAGGGGACCTGTGGGTGCGGATGCCGCGACGCGAGTCGCTCTGGGCATGCGTAGTCACCCCGAAACCGAGGTGCCCGTCCAGTGTACAGGATCACGCGCGCGTGACTCGTCCTGCACACGTGCGCGCCTGACCGCTATCCGTCTCGTCGGCGTCCCGCATCGGCCGATGCGCGCACGATGGGTGTCATGTTCCATACCGCCCCGCTTGTGCACCGCATTCTCGCAGGACTCGCCCTCGCCATCCTGCTGCTCGCAGGCCAGGTCTCGGCGCATGCTGCAACGGACGAGGACGCTGCGCACGGCGAGGCGGCCGGAACGTGGCTGTGGCCCGTCGGCGGCCGGTGCACCGTGATCGAGCCGTTCCGTGCACCGTCGCACCACTACGGTCCCGGCCATCGCGGCATCGACATCGCCGTTGGGCAGACCGGCGTCGTGCGCTCCCCCGCCCCGGGCGTCGTGGCCTTCCGCGGCACCGTGGTCGACAGGCCGCTCCTCACGATCGATCACGGCGGCGGTCTCGTCTCGACGTTCGAGCCGTTGACGAGCGAGCTCTCCCCCGGTGACGTTGTCGAGGCCGGTGACGTCATCGGCATCCTGTCCTCGGGCGGACATGCGGCGGTCGGCTCGCTCCACATCGGCGTGCGACGCGATGGCATTTACGTCGATCCGCTGCTGCTGTTCGGCAGGCCTGCGCGAGCGGTCCTGCTGCCGTGCTGCGGGTGAGCGGGTCAGGCTCGCGGATGGGCGAGCTTGTACGTCGCGGTGAGGCGCTCGGCCGAGACATGCGTGTAGATCTGCGTGGTGCCGAGGCTCGCGTGACCGAGGATTTCCTGCACGGCGCGGAGGTCGGCGCCGCCGTCGAGCAGATGCGTGGCCGCGGAGTGGCGAAGCGCATGAGGCCCGATGTTCTCGGCGCCCACGATCGGACCGACGGCATCCGACACCAGCGCATAGACCGTCCGCGGTCCGATGCGTCCGCCACGGATCCCGAGGAAGACCGCGGCTCCCCCGCTCTCGGAGCGCGCGCGCAGGACGCCTCGCCCCCGGGAGAGATACGCAGCCATCGCGTCGCGCGCCGGCGCCCCGAAGGGCACGACGCGTTCCTTCGCACCCTTTCCCAGGACGCGCGCGGTCGCACGGTCCAGATCGAGATCGTCGATATCGAGACCGCAGAGCTCGGAGACGCGGATCCCCGATCCGTACAGCAGTTCGAGGAGGGCGTGATCGCGCAGCGCGACGGGATCGCCCTGCTGGGCAGCAGCCCGGAGGCCATCGAGCAGTCGCGCCATCGATTCCTGCGAAGCGATCCTCGGCAGGGTCTTGCCGCGCTTGGGAGCGACGAGACGCAGACTCGGATCCGCCGCGATGAGCTCAGCGTCCTTCGCCCAGGAGAAGAAGGAGCGCGCGGCCGCGGCCCGCCGTGCCAGCGTGCTTCGTGCCTCACCCCGCTGGGTGGCCGCCCAGAGCCAATCCCGAAGCGCATCCAGGTCGATGTCTGACAGGGACGCCGCCCCGGATGCCGCAGCGAGATCGGCGAGGTCGGCACGATAGCCGCGCACCGTCGATGCGGAGAGCCGGCGCACCGTCGACAGATGCGTCGTGAACGCGTCGACCGCTGCCCCGAATTCCATGTGATCCATCGTGGCCCTCCTCGTCGACGCAGACGAGACGCCTCGCCGGACACGACGATGCCTCCCGCTGCGAGGCAACGGGAGGCATCGTCGTGCGGAGGTCAGGACGAGGGCGCGGACGCCACGGAGGCGGGGGACGCGGGTGTCGCGGGGCTCGGCGGCGTCACGGGGCTCGGCGGGGTCACGGGGGACGGTGCGGTGACCGGTGACGGCGCGGATGCCGGCGTCGGGGCCGTGACGACCGTGGCCGCGGACGGCGCCGTGACGACGGTCACCGACGAGTTCGTCTGCTGCAGGCGCACCGTCGCGGTGTCGAGCACGGCACCGCGGTTGGTCACCGCTCCACCGGGGACGACGGTGCCTTCCGTGGTGTTCAGGTCCATCGTGCTCGCCGTCGCGGCCGCTCCGCCGGCGATGACTCCGAGACCGACCAGACCGGTCACCCCGTATACGATCCATTTCTTCGTGTTCATGTCGATCTCCAGATCTTCCGTTCTGATCGACGTACCGCCGATCTGATGTTTCAAGCTTCCCGCCGCGCTCTAAGCGCTCCCGAAAAGCATCGTGAGAGCGTTCTTAGCCGGGGCCGGCCTCGGCGTCGCCGCCATCGAGGATTCGCGCGGCGATCGAGAGGAAGTCGGCTTCGCCTTCAGGATCCGAATCGAGACGAGCGCTGAGCGCGTGGCCGATGAGGTGGATGCCGATGAACGGCCGCAGACCGGAGTGCCCGCCCCATCGGTCGATCGCCATGTCGGCGAGGCGCCAGACGCGTGGCGCGTTCTCGGGTGCGGTCCGTCGTGCGCTCGCGATCGCGTGCGCGATGAACGCTGCGGAATCCTCCGCGGCTGTGCCGACGCCGAGAGTGTCCACGTCGATGAATCCCGATACGCGATCCTCCGAGAGGAACAGCTGACCGAAGTGCAGGTCGCCGTGCACGACTTCTCGTTCCGCGCCTTCGGCCGCGGCGGCTCCCATCGCCACGCGCTCGAGCAGTGCGCGCGCAGCAGGGGCTTCCCCGATGCGTCGCCGGTACCAGTCGAGGCGATCGGTGAGCGGGCGCGACGGCTCGGACCACGGCAAGGCGCGGATGCTCTCGCGCAACCGGTCTGTCTCCTGGAGCAGCCGCGACGGCTCCCAGGCGACGTCCGCGGCCGGCTCGCCCTCGGCCGGGTCGAGGACGATCAGACCCTCCGCTGACCAGCCGCGAAGCAGCGGAATCGGAAGACCCGCGTCGGCGCATGCCTGATGGGCACGGACGACTCTGTCGATGCGGGAGGGGCGGACGGCCTTCAGCCACACGGTTCCCGTGTCGGTCGTGACCCTGAGCACGGCGCGACGCCCCGGCCGATACCCGATGAGCTCGGCGTCGCCGGTCGGTGCGATACCCAGGCGCTCGAGCACGAGCTCCAGCGCATGGGGGAAGGCGATCGTGGCGAGCGTCGGGAGATGCGGATCGGCGGGATGCAGCCAGATGCGTGCCGTCACGCTCCCCTCGTCGTCGGCGAGCACGAGGCCCGTCTCCGTCGTGACAGCGAGACCGGAGGTGTCGACGTAGTAGATCTGTGCGGGCTGCTCGGCGCCGACGGCGAATCCGGCGACGGCGCCGTCTCCGAGCGGCTCTGAGCCGATCGCCCGCGCCCCGTCGATGTCGAGGGCGTCCCGAAGCAGCGCGAGTTCCCCGTCGACGACGTGCTGGGACGCGTCGGCGGCCTCGGCGTGGATGCTGCGCATCCCTCGATTCGATCATGTTCCGCGCCGACGCGGGGTGAGATCTCTCTTAGATTCGCTTCGCCGGGGCGGCGCTCTCGCGATACTTGACACATGACCGAGAACGCTCCTGAGCCGCCGCGCCGCGCGCGATGGGCCGTCTCGGTACGCACGCGGATCGTCGCGGCGATCACGGCGGTGACCGCGCTCGGGCTGCTCGCGGTGGGCGCTGCGGTGTTTCTCGTCGAACGTCAGGCGAATCTCGAGCAGGTCGACGCCCGCTTGCACGCGAACCTCGACTCGGCCCGATTCATCGTGGCCGAGGGGGACGCGACCGTCGCCGGAAGCGCTCAGCGCCAGCCGTGGGCATCCTCGACGGATGCCCTGCGCGCCGTCGTCGAGCGGATGAGCCCCGATGACAACACCGGTGCGATGGGCATGCTGGACGGCCGGATCAGCATGGTGCCGGGGGTCCATCTGGACCTCGATCTCAGTCAGGCGGTGGATTTCGCCGACCACGTCCACGCCCAGATGAGCGCCGGCGAGCCGATCATCGGAACCTGGGCCGAGCAGGGCGTCGCGTGGCGCTATCTGGCCGCTCCCATCGAGGTGGCGCAGTCCTCGGCTCCGACGGATGCCGTGTTCGTCCTCGTGTACGACCTCGATGCCGAACTCAGTGAGTTCGACGGCGCCGCGCGCGTGTTCGCGCTGGCGTCCGTGCTCGTGCTGCTCGTCGTCGCGGCGACCGGCATCATCGTCGCGAGCCGGCTGTTGCGGCCATTGCGTCACATGAGGGAGACGGCGCTTCGCGTCTCCGCGCAGTCCTTGGATGAGAGGATCCCGATCGTCGGCAACGACGACGTCGCCGAGCTCGCATCCACGATGAACGACATGCTCGACCGGCTCGATGACGCCGTGGAGTCTCAGCGCAGGCTGCTCAGCGATGTCGGGCACGAGCTGAAGACCCCGATCACGATCGTTCGCGGGCACATCGAGGTCATGGACCCGGACGATGCCGACGACACCCGGTCGACGAGCGCTCTCGTCCTGGATGAGCTCGACAGGATGGGCCGGCTCGTGCAGGACCTCGCCAATGCTGCCGCCCTCCACGGCCCGAGCCCGGTGCGCCCCGCACCGGTCGATCTCGAGGATCTCGTCGCGCAGATCGCCAGGAAGGCGCAGGGCATCGTCGGCGCGGAGGTCACCGTCGTCGCCGCTGCGCCGACGGTCGCCCTGTTGGATTCCTCCCGGATCACCCAGGCGATGCTGCAGCTCGCGCAGAACGCGACCACCCACGGCGGTGGAAGATTCGAGATCGGCGGACGCGCCGATGCGTCGCACGTCCACCTCTGGGTGCGGGACTTCGGGCCCGGCGTCCCCGACGAGATGAAGGAGCGCGTCTTCGATCGCTTCCACCGCGGCCCAGGGGCGGAGACCAGCGTCGGCAGCGGGCTCGGACTCAACATCGTCCAGGTGATCGCCAAGGCCCACCATGGGATCGCCTCCGTCGCAGATGCCGAAGGCGGTGGAGCGGTGTTCACGCTCCACCTCCCCCGCGGTGTCGTGGACGTCCCCGATCGCACCGATGTCCTCATCGTCCCTCCCCGCCCACCGCTTCCCGACGAGAGGAGCTGACGGATGGCCTCCATCCTCATCGCCGACGACGAGACCAGGATCTCCGGATTCATCGAGAAGGGTCTGCGCGCAGCGGGCTTCGCCACCCGCGTCGCCGGCACCGGTCCCGAGGCGCTGGCCCTGGCGCTGAGCGATGAGTTCGATCTCATGGTGCTCGACGTGAATCTGCCAGGGTTCGATGGTTTCCACGTTCTCGACCAGCTCCGCGGATCGGGATCGAGGCTCCCCGTGATCATGCTCACGGCCCGTGTGGAGCTGCACGACACGATCGCCGGCCTGGAGGGCGGGGCGGATGACTACCTGGGCAAGCCGTTCCGCTTCGACGAACTGCTCGCACGCATCCGTCTTCGGATGCGCAGGGACGAGCCGGGCGCGAGCAACGACCTCGTCCACGGCGACCTGCACCTGGACATCCGGAGCAGGCGCGCGCGGATCGGCGAGCACGCCGTGGAGCTCTCGGCCAGGGAGTTCGCCCTCGCCGAGGAGCTCGTGCGGCATGCCGGGCAGGTCCTCAGCCGAGAGCAGCTGCTGAGCCGGGTCTGGGGATACGACTTCGATCCCGGTTCGAACGTCGCGGACGTGTACATCGGCTACCTCCGCCAGAAGCTGGGCTCGGGCCGCATCGAGACCGTGCGCGGCGTGGGCTACCGTCTGGTCTGAGCGCACCGCACCCACCCGCTTTGCATCCGACGGACGGCCTCGTCGAGTTCGAGCATCCCGAGCACCGAACGCACCTCCGCCTGCGACATCCCCGCGCGACGCGCGATCTCGTGCACGTCGAGGCCCGTTCGAGAGCTCAGGGCGTCGAGCACGCGGATCGATGCCGCGTCCCGCGGCGGCGCGCTGCGCACGTCGACGCCGGAGGAATCGCCCCAGAGCTCGCGCACCTCGGACGCCGAGGTCACACAACGGGCGTCGTACTCCCTGAGCAGTCGATGACAGCCCGCTGAAGCCGGCGATGAGACAGGGCCGGGCACCGCGCCGAGCGGTCGTCCGATCGCAGCGGCATGACCTGCCGTGTTCAGGGAGCCGCTTCTGATGCCGGCCTCGACGACAACCGTGGCATCTCCGAGCGCGGCGATCAGGCGGTTGCGCGAGAGGAACCGCCATTTCGTCGGGGCTGTTCCGCAGGGGACCTCGGCGACGACCGCCCCGGAGACGGCGATCCGCTCGAACAGCTGGTGATGGCCCATCGGATACGGCCGATCCACGCCTCCCGCCAGAACCGCGACGGTTCCGCCCCCCGCGCTCAACGCAGCGCGATGCGCTGCTCCGTCGATGCCGTACGCGCCGCCGGAGACGATGACCACGCCGCCTCCCGCGAGATCACCGGCGATCTCCCCCGTCGTCTGGTCGCCGTAGCTGCTGGACGCCCTCGCCCCGACGATCGATGCCAGCTTCGCGCCGCGCAGCCGTCCGGGATCGCCGCGTACCCAGAGGACGGTCGGCGCATGGGCGCCGAGGTCATCGAGCGGGGTCGGCCATTCGGGGTCTCCGGGGAGCAGGAGACGCACGCCGGCCTCCGAGGCGGTCGCGAGGGCAGACCGCACCGCCGTCGCATCGGCCCTCGGCTGCCAGCGGGCACGCGCCTCGCGCAGCATCCGTTCTCCGCCGGCTCCCCCCAGCGCCGAGACGGCTTCTTCGATCTCGCGGGGAGCAGGCGCTTGCGCCATCCCCACGAACAGCGCGCGTCTGGCCCCCAGCCCGGCGACCAGCCCGCCCGCCACTCCGTCGCCCGGCTCCGCGACGACCGACCACGCTGCTCGCGCGACGACCTCATCGGGGTCGCCGTCCGGATGCACGCGCGCTGCCAGCCGCTCGAGGCCTGGATCACGCAACAGGTCCTTGATCATGCGCTCGCTCCCTTCTTCAAGAACAGGGCTCTGCCCAGCTCACCGTGCCCGGGCGCATCTCTTCCCGCGAGATCCGCGAGCGTCCAGGCCAATCGCAGCGTGCGGTCGTAGCCGCGGAGGGTGAGCGCACCACGCTCCAGCGCCCGGTCCAGGGGCGCCCTCACATCAGACGCGAGCCGAAGATCGCCTTGCCTCAGCCAAGTGCCCGAGACCTCGGCGTTGACCCTCCATGGCGTCTCGCGCAGCCTGTGCGCGGCTCTCGCCCGCGCCTCCTCGACGCGTGCCTTGGCCTGGGCGGAACTCACGGACCCGCCCTCCATGGATGTCGCCCTGGCGGCAGACACTCTGGCGATCCTGAGCTCGACGTCCACCCGGTCCCGCAGCGGTCCCGAGAGACGCATGGCGTATCGACGGATCGCGATCGACGGGCATGCGCACTCGGCACCACGGACTCCGTAGTTGCCGCAGGGGCACGGGTTCATCGCCAGGACGAGCTGGAAACGCGCAGGGAATCGTGCGGTGAAGCCCGCCCTGTGGATGTCGATCACCCCGGATTCGAGCGGTTGCCTCAGGGCATCCAGCGCGCTGCGCGCGAACTCCGTCGCCTCGTCGAGGAACAGCAGGCCCCTGTGCGCACGGACGATCGCCCCGGGGCGGACTGCCCGCGATCCGCCCCCGACCAGCGCCGCGGCGGAGGCGGTGTGGTGCGGCGCCTCGATCGGCGGCACCGTGTTCAGCGCGGAGACGGGCATCCCGGACAGCGATCGGATCGACGCGACCTCGAGCGCCTCCTGCTCGGTCAACTCGGGAAGGATCCCTGGAATCCGCTGGGCGAGCATCGTCTTGCCTGCTCCCGGAGGTCCGCTCATGAGCACATGGTGTCCGCCTGCCGCCGCCGTGATGAGAGCCTCCACCGAGTCCTCCTGACCGATCACCTCGGACAGATCGAGCACCGGCCGTTCCGGCTCCGGGCGCTCCGAGGAGGCGAACGGCTCGACGTCCGGCACGTCCACATCGGCGCCGTGCCACGCGGCCACCTGCGCCAGGGAGACGGCCGGGCGCACGTCGATACCGCTCACGAGACGCCCCTCGGCGAGATTGGCGTGCGGCACCACGACGCGGGAGAAGCCCGCTCGCCGGGCGGCGAAGACCGCCGGAAGGATGCCGGGAACCGGACGGACTCGTCCGTCGAGGCCCAGCTCCCCGATGTGCACGGTGTCGGCGATCGATGCCGCGTTGAGGGCGCCGCTCGTCGCGAGCGCCGCCGTCGCAACGCCGAGGTCGAAACCCGAGCCCTGTTTCGGGAGGCTCGCCGGGGAGAGGTTGACCGTCAGTCGACGAGCGGGCAGCTCGAGGCCGGCGTTCTTGCACGCGTTGTGCACGCGCTGGGTCGCCTCCCCCAACGACTTGTCCGGCAGGCCGATGATGTGGAAGTCCGGCCTCTGATTCGAGAGATCCGCCTCCACCTCGACGAGGTGTCCCTCCACACCTGTCAGGGCGACCGCCCAGGTCCGCACGGCGCTCATCGCAGATCGACCAGGTGCTCGAGCGCGGCCGAGGAGACATCGGCGCCGATGATCCCGATCGCCTCCAACCGAAGGCGGGTGTAGCGCGTCTGCACGGGGTGCGCCAGCACCCACGAATGACCGAGCCGCCACAGGCGGCGGAGCTTGCGGTCGTCGAGCGCCTCGAAGGGATGCCCGTAGCGGGTGCTGGTCCTCGTCTTCACCTCGACGATGCAGAGGCATCCGCCTTCGCGGGCCACGATGTCGATCTCGCCATCGGGGCACCGCCAGTTGCGATCGAGGATCTCGTATCCGATCGATTCGAGATGCCGGACCGCTCGTCGCTCACCCGCTCTGCCGAGGTCGTCTTTCGCTGCCATGAGCACAGCATGCGATCACGACGAGAAACGTCACCCCGGGCGATCCGCCGGATCTACGGCACGCGGGAAGAACAGGCCGCGCGGAATCGTCTGTGCAGAGCGGGTCACTTGCCGTCGAGCGAGAGTTCCTCAGGCAGTTCGAACTCCCGGCGCTGCAGCTCCTCGACGTTGACGTCCTTGAACGTCAGGACGCGCACGGCCTTCACGAAGCGGTCGGCACGGTAGATATCCCACACCCAGACGTCGCTCATGGAGATCTCGAAATAGAAATCGTGCTCCGTGTCGCGACGCACGACGTTGACCTCGTTGGCCAGATAGAAGCGGCGTTCCGTCTCGACGACGTACTGGAACTGCTGTACGACATCGCGGTACTCGCGGAACAGCGCGAGCTCGAGTTCGCGGTCGTAGTCGTCGAAGGCTTCCTCATCCATGATTCCTCCATCCTACGAGGCGCACCGCACCTCGTACGCCGCCGAGATCAGAACAGCGTCGGCGCCGCATCGCCGATCGCCCAGGACGCCCGGTGGAACGGCGAGAGGCCGGACGCGCGGATGGCGGCCCGATGCTCAGCGCTCGCGTATCCCTTGTTCCGATTCCACTGGTACGGGGGATGCTCCTCATGCAGCCGGGTCATCAGATCGTCCCTGGCCACCTTGGCGATCACCGAGGCCACCGACACCGATGCGCAGTCGCGGTCGGCCTTGATGATCGGCCGCACACGCAGCGGATCGGGGTGCACGGCCGAGACGTAGTCGTGGTTGCCGTCGAGGAGCACGAGCGCGCCTTCCAGAGCCACTCCTTGGGCCGCGACGGCGAGCACGGCTCGCGATGCTGCGAGCCCCAGCGCGCGCATGATCCCGACCTCGTCGACCTCGGAGGCGCTCGCCCAGCCGACGGCGGACGCCGGGACCCAGGCCGCCGCACGGGATGCCACATCGGGCCGGCGCTTCTCGCTGACGAGCTTCGAGTCCCGCAATCCCTCCGGAACCCGTCTGCGGGCCCCCGCGGCATCCATCACCGCAGCGCCGACGGCGACCGGTCCGGCAAGCGCTCCCCTGCCCACCTCATCGAGCCCGATGACGAGCGCATGGTCCTTCAGCAGCGACCGCTCCAGGCGCAGCGTGGGGACGGCGACGGACATCACGGCTCGGGCACCCCGTTGAAGACGTCGTGATGACCGTCGATCGCACCGAGTCTGTTCAGCGGCCACGTGGTCACGAATGCCTTGCCCACGACGTTCTCCAGCGGCACGAACCCCCCGCCGGGGAGATCCTGGTGGGCGCGCGCGTCCTGGGAGCGGTTGCGGTTGTCGCCGAGGAGCCAGAGCATCCCCTCCGGCACCGTGACGTCGAACGGCTGCTCGGAGGCCAGTGTGCTCCCCTCCGGAAGGTTCAGATAGGAGGACTCGTCGATCGGAGCCCCGTTGATCGTGACCTGGCCGAGCTCGTTGCAGCAGACGACATGGTCGCCGGGCAGACCGATGATCCGCTTGACGAGATGATCCTGGGAGTCGGAGGCGGAGAGGCCGATGAAGGTCAGCACGGCGTCGACGGCGGCGATCAGCGGGGGCTGAGCCGGCTCCTGCACCGCGGCGGGCAGCCATCCGCCCGGATCCTGGAAGACGACCACATCGCCGCGCTCGTATCCCGTCCATCGGGGAGTCAGCTCGTCCACGAGGATCCGGTCGTTCACGAGCAGAGTGCGCTCCATCGAACCGGACGGGATGTAGAACGAGCGGACCACGAAGGTCTTGACCAGGAACGACACCAGAGCCGCGATCAGCACGATGACGAGGATGTCGCGCAGGAAGATCAGGAAGCCACGCCGCTTCTTCAGCACCGGTGCGGGGGTGGGCTCAGACGTCATCGCATTCCTTCACGGGGATACACGCCGCACGGGCGGCACACTCAAGGTTCGCATACTCGGGCTGAAAGAAAGCACCCCGGGACGAGGACGTCCCGGGGTGCTTCGAGGAAGCGGCGCTGATCAGCGGTCGCGCTTCTCCTTGATCTTCGCCTTCTTGCCGCGCAGCTGACGCAGGTAGTAGAGCTTCGCACGGCGGACGTCACCGCGGGTGACGACCTCGATGTGGTCGATCACCGGCGAGTGCACGGGGAAGGTGCGCTCCACGCCGACCTGGAAGCTGATCTTGCGGACGGTGAACGTCTCGCGCACGCCGTCGCCGGAGCGGCCGATGACGACGCCCTGGAAGACCTGGATACGGGAGCGGTTGCCCTCGGTGATGTTCACGTGCACCTTGACGGTGTCACCGGGGAAGAACTCGGGGATGTCCGAGCGGAGCGAAGCCGCGTCGACGGCATCGAGGATCTGCATGATCGTCTACTCTCTGCATCCGCCACAGGTCGGGTGCAAGCTGGAAGGAATACGTTGGTGGTGTGCCGTACGGCGCTGGATGCGTCCGCGGGCTCCCCTGAGGCAGAGCCGGTCACGGCACAAGGAACTATTCTGCCATGGATCCCACGGCCCACCAAACGCGGCTCAGCGTTCGGAGGACGGCTTCTCCTGGATGATGAAGACCTCGCTGGCACCGCTGCGCTCCGGCTGAGCCTCCTCATCGATACGGGTGTTCCACGCCGCGGTCTCGACACGGATGCCGCCGGCGCCCCGCGCCTCGCTCCACAGCTGCCAGAGCGAGAGCCAGAACAGGGCGAGCGCTGCGATGATCGCGCCGGTGAGGGCGAGGCCGAACCATGCCTGGGGATAGAAGCCGACCGTGATCGTCAGAGCATGCCAGAGGCCGAAGCCGGCGACGTCCCACCAGGAAACCGCCCTGCTCACGCGCACGGACGGCCGCGAGCGGACGAGGAGGGTGAGCACGAGCTGACCGAGGAAGACAGAGGGGATCGCGATGAAGATGGTGCCGAGGAACGCCCAGCCGCCGGCGTTGAAGACGCCCCAGCCGATCAGCAGCCACAGCGGCAGCACGAATGCGGCCGGGAAGAGCCACCGGAAGAACGCCTGTCGCACCCACATGCTCCGATCGTACGTCGCCGTACGCTCGCGTATCGAGGTGTTCGCTGAGAGCGGGCGGAGGAGCACACCGGATGATCGGGGAGAATGGAGAGGACGAGAGGAACACCATGATCGAACTGCGCACTCCAGCCGAGATCGATGAGATGCGCGCAGCAGGGCGATTCGTCGCCGAGACGCTCGCAGCGCTGAGGAACGACACGAAGGTCGGGACGAACCTGTTGTCGATCGACCGGCGCGCGCACGAGCTGATCCGCAAGGCGGGCGCGGAATCCTGCTACATCGACTACGCGCCCTCCTTCGGTCGTGGCCCCTTCGGCAAGGTCATCTGCACCTCCGTCAACGACGCCGTGCTCCATGGGCTGCCTTTCGACTACACGCTGCGCGACGGCGACCTCGTCACCCTCGACTTCGCGGTCTCCGTGGACGGGTGGGTCGCCGACTCCGCGGTCTCCTTCGTCGTCGGCACGGCCCGCGAGGAGGATCTCCGACTCATCGAGACGACCGAGCGCGCTCTCGATGCCGCGATCTCCGCCGCCGTGGTCGGCAACCGCATCGGCGACATCTCGGCATCCATCGCCCAGATCGCGCACGGCGAGGGCTACTCGATCAACACGGACTTCGGCGGTCACGGCGTCGGCCGCACGATGCACGGCGACCCTCACGTCGCGAACGACGGCAGGGCCGGTCGCGGTTTCCCCCTGCGCGACGGTCTCGTCCTGGCCCTCGAGCCCTGGTTCCTCGCGACGACGGACGAACTGATCACGGACCCGGACGGCTGGACACTGCGCAGCGCCGATGGATCCCGCGGAGCGCATTCCGAGCACACGGTCGCGATCACCGCGGACGGGCCGATCATCCTCACCGACCGCTCGTTCCTCGGCGTCGACTGACACGACCACGCGGCGGGCCGGCGGCGGAACAGCGTGCGCGCGGCGACGGCAACCCGCACATCGCCGTCGATCACGCGTCGCGGACGCCGGTCCGATCGTCCTCGGCGAGCAGATCGGGACGCCGCGATCGGGTGCGCTCGATCTGCTGTTCGCGTCGCCAGGTCGCAATCGCCCCGTGGTTCCCGCTCAACAGGATCTCGGGCACGCCTCTGTCCCGCCAGATCGAGGGCTTGGTGTACGAGGGGTACTCGAGCAGGCCGTCCTCATGCGATTCCTCGACGAGGCTCTCAGGGTTGCCGACCACACCGGGGATGAGCCTGCCGATGGCCTCGATCATCGCCATCACCGCCACCTCTCCCCCGTTCAGGACGTAATCGCCGAGGCTGACCAGTCGCACCTCGCCGAGGTCGGCCGCGTACTCGAAGACGCGCTCATCGATGCCCTCGTAGCGGCCGCAGCCGAAGACGAGGTGCTCGCGCGTGGCGAGATCGCGTGCGGTCGCCTGCGTGAAGACCTCCCCGGCCGGCGAAGGGAAGATGATGGTCGGCGGCGAATCGGAGGCGCCCGCGAGCTCGTCCAGCGCGAGCCCCCAGGGCTCGGGCTTCATCACCATGCCGGCGCCGCCCCCGTAGGGGGTGTCGTCGACGGTGCGATGCCGATCGCTCGTCCAGTCGCGCAGGTCGCGCACGTTCAGCTCGATGATTCCGGCATCCTGTGCCTTGCCGAGCAGCGAGAGGGTCAGCGCATCGAAATACGACGGGAAGATCGAGACGACGTCGAAGCGCACGGGTTCAGGATAGCCGGGTCAGGACTCGACGGCAGGCTGCTCGTCGACGTCGGGAAGCTCTTCGAAGAGCCCGGCAGGAGGCGTGACGACGACACGTCCGGCCGCGATGTCGACGGTGGGGACGATGGCCTCCACGAAAGGCACCATGATCTCCGCATCACCGTCGGATGCCGAGACAGGTCGCACGATGAGGAGATCCTGCGCGGGGAGATGCTCGACGCGCACGACGCGGCCCACGATCTGCTCGTCACGGACGACGTCGAGTCCCGTGAGCTGGTGGTCGTACCAGGCGTTCTCCTCGGGCTCCGCGTCCTCGTGGTCGATCCAGAGGATCGCCCTGACGAGGCCCTCGGCTGCCGTGCGGTCGTCGATGTCCTCGAAGAACACGACCGAGTTGCCGTTCATCACCCGGTACTCGCGGACCGTGATGGTCTTGCCGTGCCACGGAGATGCCTCTGGCACCTGCAACGTGAACTCCGCCCCCGGGACGAAGCGTCCTTCGGGATCGTCGGTGTACAGTTCGAGCTTGAGGGCGCCCTTCAGACCATGCGCCTTGACCAGGCGACCGACGCGCAGCTGGTTCTTGCCCTGGTTCCGGTCCTTCGCCACCACGTCAGTCGTCCGCGACGTCGACGCGGACGCGACGCCCGTCGGCGAGGGCCGTGATGAGTGCGCGAAGGGCCTTCGCGGTGCGACCGCCGCGCCCGATCACGCGTCCACGATCGTCGGGGTGCACACGCACCTCGAGGAGATCGCCTCGCGGCGACGTGGATTCGGTGATGCGGACGTCGTCAGGATGATCGACGATCCCCTTGACGACGTGCTCGAGCGCGGCGGCCAGCACGACGGATTACTCTGCGTCCGCGGCGGGAGCCTCAGCGGCCTCCGCGTCGGCGGCGGGAGCCTCCTCAGCGGGAGCCTCCTCCTTCTTCTCCGCCTTGGGCTTGATGACCGACTTCTTGGCGGAGTCCGCCTCGAAGGCGACCTTGTCGTCGGCGACCTTGAGGGTGGACTTCGCGTCCTTGTCGCCCTTGAACCGACCCCAGTCGCCGGTGATCTTGAGGATCGCCGCGACCTGCTCGGTCGGCTGCGCGCCGACGGACAGCCAGTACTGCGCGCGCTCGGAGTCGACCTCGATGAACGAGGGCTCCTCGGTGGGGTGGTACTTGCCGATCTCCTCGATCACGCGACCATCGCGCTTGGTGCGCGAGTCGGCGACGACGATGCGGTAGTAGGGCGCACGGATCTTGCCCAGGCGCTTGAGACGAATCTTGACAGCCACGATTCTCCTGAATGGTGTGGAAGGAAGTATGAACCGATCGCCTGGAGAGTGGGGTGCACTCCCGGCGGAAGCTCTGCGGGAGGACATGCGCGCTGGATAGAGGGTCGAGCGAGCCGTCCGACCCTCTATTCTGCCAGATGGGACGGCGGTGCGCGAAACGCGGTGTGTCCCTGCGCGTCGGCCTGCGCCCGCGTGCGTGCGAGACTTTGGTCGTGACCATCGAGTTCGCCGATTCCGCCCGCTCCACGGTGGGCATCGAGTGGGAGATCATGCTCGCCGATCCGCAGACCGGCGACCTCGTCGGCCGTGCGCCGGAGATGCTCGCCGACCTGGAGGAGGCGAGCGCCCCCGAGCGCCACACCGTCACCGGTGAACTGCTCACGAACACCATCGAGGTGACGAGTGGCATCGGGGAGACGGTCGCGCACGCGATCGGCGACATCTCGGCGGCCATCGCCGCGGTTCGATCGGCGACAGATCCGGCGGGGATCGCATTGCTCTCCGCCGGGAGCCATCCCTTCGCGCAGTGGTTCGACCAGCAGATCACAGACAAGACGCGCTACCACAAGCTCATCGAGCGCACCCAGTGGTGGGGCCGCAACATGATGATCTGGGGCATCCATGTGCACGTCGGCGTGGAGGATCGCGAGAAGGTCCTCCCGCTCATCGCCGCGCTGTCCTGCTATCTCCCCCATCTCCAGGCGCTGTCGGCGTCGAGCCCGTTCTGGGCCGGCGAGCGGACCGGATACGCGTCGAACCGCGCGCTCGTCTTCCAGCAGCTGCCGACGGCCGGCCTGCCGTGGCCGCTGCCCGATTGGGCGTCCTTCGAGCGCTATCTCGACGACATGATCCGCACCGGTGTGATGGCCGACGCCTCCGAAGTCCGCTGGGACATCAGGCCCGCCCCCCGGTGGGGGACGATCGAGGTGCGCGCCTGCGACGGGATGTCGACGCTCCGCGAGCTCGCCTCGGTCGCGGCGCTCGTGCAGGTGCTCGTCGAGGACTTCTCGCGCCGGCTCGACGCCGGCGAAGCATTGCCGACGATGCCGCCCTGGTTCCATCGCGAGAACAAGTGGAGAGCCGCCCGCTACGGCATGGATGCGCGACTCATCGTGGATGGCACCGGCGCCCAGGCGCCGGTGCGCGAGCATCTGGCCGAGCTGGTGTCGCGGCTCGCGCCGGTGGCGCGCGATCTGGGATGCGACGCGGAGCTCGCGAGCATCGGAAGCATCCTGGCATCCGGGGCGAGCTATGAGCGCCAGCTCGCCGTGGCCGATGCCGCCGGTGGAGACCTGCGCGGCATCGTCCACCATCTGATCCGCGAGTTCCGATCGGGGCCCTCCGCCCCGACGACGCCGTGACGGAGGCTCTCAGCCGTCGTGATCCTCCACGAGGCGCCGCGCGAGGCCCTCGTCCAGAACGACGTCCGTGACCAGTCCGGCGCGCAGCGCGGCCGTCAGCCCTGAGAGCTTCGCCGGATCCGACACGACGCACAGCCGGCGGGGAACCCGGCGCAACCTGTCCAGGCCAGGACCGGTAGCCCTGGCATTGAGCCTGATGTCCTCCCAGGAGCCGTCTGCGCGGTAGAAGACAGTGGCGATGTCGCCCACCGCCCGATCCTCGCGAAGACTCCGATAGTCCTCACGTCCGAGATAGCCGCCGACATACACACGGCTCGGCACGGATGCGGTGGGCGAGCCGAGCCCGAACACGGCGACGTCCATCTTGGACTGCAGGTTCAGGACGCGCCGCGTGCTGCGCTCGCGCCACATGGCCTCCTTCGTGAGCGGGTCGTCGAAGAATGCCGGTACCGGGAACTGATGGACCTGTGCGCCGAAGGCGGAGCCGAACCGCTGCAGGATGTCGCTGGCGTACTCGACGCCGCTCGTCTGCGTGTTCCCCGCGCCGTTGAGCTGCACGAAGTGCGTGTTCCCGGTCTCCTTCTGAGTGAGCGCCCTGCTGACGGCGCTGATCGTCGACCCCCATGCGACGCCGATGATCATGTTCGACTCGACGAGCTGCGAGAGCACGTGGCCTGCGGTGCGTGCGACCCTGTCCAGCCGCTCCACCTCGCTGACGATGTCGGCCATCGGCACGATGTGGGCCACCACCTTGAACCGTTCCCGCACCCGGTGCTCGAGGCTGCCGAGACGTTCGAACGGCGAGACGATCCTGATGTCGACGAGACCCGCTTCGCGGGCGAGATCGAGCAGGCGGGAGACCGTCGACCTGGACGTGCCGAGTTCCGCGGCGATGACCTCCATCGTCTTGTCCTGCATGTAGTACAGCTGCGCAGCCGTGAGCGCGGCGTGCAGCCGCGCGTCACCGGACCGTGCGGAATCCTGGCTCATGGGCGTCCTCCTCCGGAATTCTTGCACATACGTGCAATCGGCTTGCGCCTCCTGTTCATCGGGTCGAGGCTGGAGCAGAATCGCAGGAAGCAGGGGAAGGACCGGGATGACCGAGGCGGCAGACGACGCACCTGAGCGCGCAGAAGTCCGAAGCGTCAGGACGGCTGGTCGCACGACCGTGCTGCTGATCGGTGGAGGCATCAACGGGATCTCCGCCTTCCGCGACCTCGCGCTGCAGGGCGTCGACGTGCTCCTGGTCGAGCGCGGCGATTTCGCCTCTGGCGCGTCCGCGGCGTCCAGCCACATGATCCACGGAGGCATCCGCTACCTCGAGAACGGCGAGTTCCGCCTCGTGCGCGAGTCCGTCCAGGAGCGCAACGGGCTGCTACGGATCGCTCCGCACTACGTGAAGCCCCTGCAGACGACCATCCCGATCTACTCGACGTTCTCCGGAATCCTCGCCGCTCCGCTCCGTTTCCTCACGCACCGCAGCGGCAAACCGCAGGAGCGCGGCGCGTTCCTGATCAAGATCGGGCTCACCCTCTACGACCTGTTCTCGCGCGACGGCGGAACGGTCCCCCGTCACCGCTTCCTCGGCAGAACGAAGTCGCTCCAGGAGCTGCCCGCGCTCGACCCCGCGGTCAAGTACACCGCCACGTACTTCGACGCATCCATGCACGACCCGGAACGGCTTGCGCTGGACGTGCTGCAGGATGCTCGTGCCGCGCACCCCGGCGCACGCGCCCTCAACTACGTCGAGGCCGTCGCACGGACGGCTGAGGGGATCGTGCTGCGCGACCGCGAGAGCGGCACGGAGTTCACCGTGTCCGCCGACGTCGTCGTGAACACCTCCGGGCCCTGGACCGATCTGACCAACGAAGCGCTCGGCGCCGCCACGCGGTTCATGGGAGGCACCAAGGGCTCTCATATCGTGCTCGATCATCCCGAGCTCCTCGAGGCGACGGCCGGGCGGGAGATCTTCTTCGAGCACTCCGACGGCCGGATCGTGCTCATCTACCCGCTGAAGGGCCGTGTGCTCGTCGGGACCACCGACATCGACGCCGATCCCCGCGAGACGCCGGTGTGCACGGAGGAGGAGATCGACTACTTCTTCGATCTCATCCACCATGTCTTCCCGCAGATCGCCGTATCGCGCGAGCAGATCGTGTTCAGCTTCTCGGGCATCCGCCCGCTCCCCCGTCACGAGGACACGGCCCCGGGCTTCGTCTCCCGGGATTACCGCATCGAGGTGGATGCCTCGGGCCCCGTTCCGCTCGTGAGCCTCATCGGCGGGAAGTGGACCACGTTCCGCGCCCTGGGCGAGTCGGTCGGCGACGTGGTGCTCGAACTGCTGGGACGCGAGCGATCCGTCTCGACGCTCGGCATGCAGATCGGCGGCGGCAGGGAATATCCCCGCACGCCTCGCGCGCGTCTTTCCTGGATCCGCGAGCGCCTCGCCGGAGCGGGCGAGCGCGGAGAGCAGCTCCTCGTGCGCTACGGAACCCGCGCGGCGGATGTCTGGGAACGCATCGCTCGGTCTGACGACGAAGGACTCGCCTCGGGGGCCCTCTCGACCGGTGAGCTGGCGTGGATGGTCGAGAACGAGATGGTGACACGGCTCGAGGACGTGGTCCTGCGCCGGACGAGCATCGCGTTCACCGGGGACGCCGACGCGGCAGCACTGGATGAGATCGGCGTCGCGCTCGCCGGACTGCTCGGCTGGGACGAGGAACGCCGCCGCCAGGAGGTCGAGTCGACCAGAGTCCTGCTCAACACGCGCCACGGCCTTTCGATCCCCGCCGTCAGCACACGCTGATCGGACGATAACCGGCCGCCCCGGGCAGGGGCATAATCGAACACGTTCAGAGGAGAACCACAGATGGCCGACCACATCCTCGCGATCGATCAGGGCACGACGTCGAGCCGCGCGATCATCTTCGACAAGAGCGGCACCATCGTCGCCGCTGGCCAGAAGGAGCACGAGCAGATCCTGCCCAGAGCAGGCTGGGTCGAGCACGACGCCGCCGAGATCTGGCGGAACGTGCAGGAGGTCATCGGGCTCGCGCTCACCCGCGCGCACCTCACTCGTCACGACATCGCATCCGTTGGCATCACGAATCAGCGCGAGACCGCCGTCGTGTGGGACCGCACGACGGGCGAGCCGGTGTACAACGCGATCGTGTGGCAGGACACCCGCACCCAGGAGATCGTCGACCGGCTCGCATCCGATGGCGGGCTCGACCGCTTCAAATCGATCGCCGGTCTTCCCCTCGCGACCTACTTCTCGGGCACGAAGATCGCCTGGATCCTGGAGAACGTCGACGGCGCGAGGCAGAAGGCCGAGTCCGGCGACCTGATCTTCGGCACGACCGACAGCTGGGTGCTGTGGAACCTGACCGGAGGCGTCGACGGAGGCGTCCACGCGACGGATGTCACGAACGCCTCACGCACGCTCTTCATGGATCTGGAGACCCTCGAGTGGCGCGACGACATCCTCGAGGCTTTCGGGGTTCCCCGCTCGATGATGCCGGAGATCCGCTCCTCCTCCGAGATCTACGGCCACGCGGAGAGCTCCTCCCTGCTGCGGGAGACGCCCATCGCCGGCATCCTCGGCGACCAGCAGGCGGCCACGTTCGGACAGGCCGCCTTCGCCGCCGGGGAGAGCAAGAACACGTACGGCACGGGGTGCTTCCTGATCTTCAACACCGGCGAGGAGATGGTGCACTCGAAGAACGGGCTGTTGACCACCGTCGCCTACAAGCTCGGCGACCAGGCCCCGCACTATGCGCTCGAGGGTTCCATCGCGGTGACCGGTTCGCTGATCCAGTGGTTGCGCGACCAATTGGGGATCATCGAGACCGCCCCGCAGGTCGAGGAGCTCGCCGAGCAAGTCGACGACAACGGGGGCGTGTACATCGTCCCCGCCTTCTCCGGGCTCTATGCGCCGTACTGGCGTTCGGACGCCCGCGGCGCGATCGTCGGTCTCACCCGCTACGCGAACAAGAGCCACATCGCCCGCGCCGCGCTGGAAGCGGTCGCGTATCAGACGCGCGACGTGCTGGACGCGGTCAACGCCGATGCCGGGGTGGATCTCACCGAGCTCAAGGTGGACGGTGGCATGGTCGCCAACGATGCGCTCATGCAGTTCCAGGCGGATGTGCTCGGAGTGCCCGTCGTGCGTCCCGTGGTCGCCGAGACGACCGCGCTCGGTGCCGCGTACGCCGCGGGCCTCGCCGTCGGTTTCTGGAAGGACCTGGGAGAGCTCAGCGCGAACTGGCAGGAGGATCGCCGATGGGAGCCGAACCTCGAGGCGGCCGAGCGCGACCGCCTGCTTCGCCTCTGGCGCAAGGCGGTCACCAAGTCCATGGACTGGGTCGACGACGACGTGCGGTGACGCCCGCATGAGAAAGGACCGACCGAGTTTCTCCCGGTCGGCCCTTCGCGTTCTCAGCTCTTACCGAAGAGCTTCTGGATCTCCGCGAGATCGGCTTCGCTCGGGGCGGCCTGTCCTCCGCCGAGCCCGAAGCCCGAGCCGGTGGGCGCCGCGTTCGCGACACGACCGGCGTTCTCCGCTGCGCGCTTGGCCGGGTTGCCCGAGCGCGAGCCGCCGGAGGACTTGCCCTTCTTGCCCCGCTTGGACGAGGCACCAGGGCGACCCATGCCCGGCACGGGACCCATGCCGGGGATGTTCGGGGTGCCCCCGCGCGCGACGGTCTTCATCATCTTGGCGGCCTGCTCGAAACGCTGCACGAGCTGATTGACATCGGTCACCGTCATGCCGGAACCACGCGCGATGCGCAGGCGCCGCGAGCCGTTCAGCACCTTCGGGTTGCGACGCTCGCCGGGCGTCATCGAACGGATGATCGCCTCGGTGCGGTCGATCTCCCGCTCGTCGAAGTCCTCCAGCTGCTGCTTCATCTGGCCCATGCCGGGGAGCATGCCCAGCATCTTCTTCATCGAGCCCATCTTCTTCATCTGCTGAAGCTGGTCGAGGAAGTCTTCGAGCGTGAAGGCCTCGTTGGCGAGCTTCTCGGCGACCTTTCGCGCCTCCTCCTCGTCGAAGGCCTGCTGCGCCTGCTCGATGAGGGTGAGGATGTCGCCGAGGTCGAGGATGCGGCTCGCCATGCGGTCGGGGTGGAAGGGCTCGAGGTCGTCGAGATTCTCGCCGGTGGAGGCGAAGATGATGGGGCGGCCGGTCACCGAGGCCACCGACAGCGCCGCACCGCCTCGCGCGTCGCCGTCGAGCTTCGAGAGGACGACGCCGGTGAAGTCCACGCCCTCCTGGAACGCCTTGGCCGTGTTGACGGCATCCTGACCGATCATGGCGTCGATGACGAAGAGCACCTCGTCGGGCTGAACGGCCTTGCGGATGTCGGCGGCCTGCTTCATGAGCTCCGCATCGACGCCGAGTCGGCCGGCGGTGTCGATGATGACCACGTCGTGCTGCTGACGACGAGCGTGCTCGACGCCGTCACGGGATACCTTGACCGGATCGCCGACGCCGTTGCCCGGTTCCGGAGCATAGATCGTCGCTCCGGCCTGCTGCGCGACGACCTGCAGCTGGTTCACGGCGTTGGGACGCTGGAGGTCGGCCGCGACGAGCAGCGGCGTGTGACCGTCCTTCTCGAGCTGCTTGGCGAGCTTGCCGGCGAAGGTGGTCTTACCCGAACCCTGGAGGCCGGCGAGCATGATCACCGTCGGCGGCGTCTTGGCGAACTCGAGCCGGCGCTGCTCGCCGCCGAGGATGCCGACGAGTTCCTCGTTGACGATCTGCACGACCTGCTGCGCAGGATTGAGCGCCTTGTTCACCTCATCGCCGAGCGCGCGCTCGCGCACCTTGGCGGTGAAGTCCTTGACCACCTGCAGCGCGACGTCGGCGTCGAGCAGCGCCCGCCGGATCTCGCGGACGGTGCCGTCGACGTCGGCCGCAGTGAGCTTTCCCTTCGTGCGAAGGTTGCGGAAGGTCTCGGTGAGCCGATCGGAGAGCGTGCCAAAGGTAGCCATGGTGCTCTCGATTCTACGCGAGCGGCGCCTCCACGCTCAGCGCGGCCCTGAGCTGCTCTCGCGCGCGCTGGTACCGCCCCCGCGCGGTCGAGTCGGGGATGCCGAGGAGCTCCGCCGCATCGGCGATGCTCAGCCGCTCCCAGTGCACCAGGCGCACGAGCTCGGCGAGCTCCGGACCGAGGCGCTCGATGGCGTCGCGCACCTCGGCGCCCTCGTCCGCCGGTGGGGCCGTACCCGCGCCTGCGTTGTGACCGCGTATGCGATCCGCCAGCGCCCATCGACGCCGCTGGCCCCTGGCGTGGTTCTGGAGTGTCCCCCTGGCGATGCCGAACAGCCACATCCTGGCCCGCTCGGGGTCGGAAGGGAGCTCGCGCACGCGCCGCCAGGCGATGACCATGGTCTCGCCGAGGAGGTCCGGCGCTTCGTCGGCGTCCGTGCGACGCTGCAGGTAGGCGAGCAGATCGGCGGCGGATGCTTCGAGCACCATCGTCAGCGGCTCGTCGCGGCGGCTCACTCCTCGCCGCCCTCTCCGCCCCAGTCCTCGTTCTCGCAGTGGAGCTGGCTGTGCGCCTCGCTTCCGGCCAGAGCCTCGCTGTCGTAGCCGTGGGCGACGAGCTCGGCATGCAATGCCTCGCCCAGCGCCTGTTCGTGCGCCGTCCAGGCGTTGAGGTCTGGAAGACGCGGATCGGTCGGCTCGCCGGAGGCGATCTGCTCCGTCTGGCTCGCCTCCAGGACGTCGAGGTGATGATCGATGAAGGGCGCAGCGGCGGCCTCGACGTCCGTCGTCGCGAACCACTCGTCGATGATCCGGTTCACGTCGGCCTGGATGAAGACGTCGGGGGTCTCGTAACCACTGAATCGGATCTCGCACTGGCCCCATGTGGGAGCCGTATAGGTGTAGCTGCGGTCCGGGTTGTTCAGGCCCTCGCCCCAGAGCCAATCTCCGGATGCCGTCGCGACTCCCGCCCCGCCGAGCATCAGCAGCGCGAGCACACCGGTGGCCAGCGCGGTCTTCTTCGCGCAAGGTCGATCCGGCACGACCTCCGCTCGCGCATCCGTGATCATCGCGCGGAACTCCGCCTGCGCGACCTCGGCCGCCGCCGGTGCCGATGCATCCAGGAGCTGATCCAGTCGATCCCCGTTCATGAGTTCCTCCTCCGTGGTGGGTTCACTCATGACATGTCCGGCATCCGCGTTTTCGTCCGCGGAGCGCTCAGATCCGCCAGGGAAGATCGTGGATCGTGGCGAGGGCCTCCAGGAGAACAGCCTCTGGGGAGCTCAGACCTGCGCCCTGCTCCGCCCAGACGCGCAACGAGGAGAGTACGGCGGCCGCGTGCGCAGCGCCGAGGATGTCCGCCTTGATCTCATCGATTCCTGCGAAGGCGGCGGCAGAGGAGACCGCACCCGCCAGCCTCGCGTGCCGCAATCCCGTATCTCGGACGAGCTCCTCCGTGAGCCCCATGGCCTGCGCGTTGCGCAGCGCGAGCGCCAGCGGATCGGGCGCGAAATCTCGCACCACGAGCAGCAGGATCGCACGCACGGCATCGCCCGTCGCGCCGCTGCCGAGGACGTCGAGGGAGCGGATGGCGTGGTCGAGGCGTTCGTCGATCCCGGACCACAGCACGTCGGATTTCGAGGAGAAGTAGTTGAAGAAGCTGGAGCGGCTCACACCCGCCCTGCGGGTGATGTCCGCGACCGACGTCGCCTCATAGCCCTGCTCGAGGAAGAGCTCGCAGGCCGCCTCGGCGAGCGTCTCGCGGGATGAGGCGCGGGGACGGCCTGCTCTGGAGTCGGAGGTCACCCTCCCACCGTACCGCCGAGGTATTGTTAGACCGCATCCAATAATTCACGGAAGGATGATCGTGCTCGATATCGTCACGGCCGGGCTCGCACCGGCATACGTCCCCTATCTGGACGGCTGGGACCTGCAGCGCCGCATCCACGCGGATGTCGTGGACGGCACCCGCGCAGACACACTGATCCTCCTCGAGCACGAGGCGGTGTACACGGCGGGCAAGCGCACCGAACCGCAGGAGCGTCCGACCGACGGCACACCCGTGATCGATGTGGACCGGGGAGGGAAGATCACCTGGCACGGGCCGGGACAGCTCGTCGGCTATCCGATCGTGCGCCTGCCCGAGCCCATGGATGTCGTCGCGCACGTGCGCCGCCTGGAGCGTCTGCTCATCGAGATCCTCCGTCCGCTCGGAGTGGACGGCTATCAGGTCGAAGGTCGCAGCGGCGTCTGGGTTCGGCGCCCCCTCGGCGAGGACAAGGTCGCCGCCATCGGCGTGCGCGTCCAGCAGGGCGTGACGATGCACGGATTCGCGATCAACTGCGACAACACCCTGGCCGGGTTCCGCGGGATCGTCCCCTGCGGCATCACGGATGCCGGAGTGACGACCGTCAGCGAGGTGGTCGGGGCCAACGTCTCCCCCGCGCACATCTTCGCGGCGGTCGCGGATGCCTTCACCGCCGAGTACGCGGGCGTCGTCGCGTGAGCGCCGCAGCGCCGGAGGGCCGTAAGCTCCTTCGTCTGGAGATCCGCAACGCCGAGACCCCCATCGAGCGCAAGCCGGAGTGGATCAGGACCAAGGCGAAGATGGGGCCGGAGTACACCGCCCTCCAGTCGCTCGTGAAGAGCGAGGATCTGCACACCGTGTGCCAGGAAGCGGGCTGTCCGAACATCTTCGAGTGCTGGGAGGACAAGGAGGCCACGTTCCTCATCGGCGGTTCGCAGTGCACGAGAAGGTGCGACTTCTGCCAGATCGACACGGGCAAGCCGGATGCCTACGACACGGATGAGCCTCGCCGGGTCGCCGAGAGCGTCGCCAGGATGGGCCTGCGCTACGCGACGGTCACCAGTGTGGCCCGTGACGACCTCCCCGACACCGGAGCATGGCTGAATGCCGAGACGGTGCGGCGGATCCACGCCGTCAACCCGAACACCGGGGTCGAGCTGTTGGCCAACGAGCACAACGCGGACCCCGCCTTCCTCGGGCAGATCTTCGACGCCCGCCCCGAGGTCTTCGCGCACAACGTGGAGACCGTGCCGCGGATCTTCAAGCGCATCAGGCCGGCCTTCCGCTACGAGCGCTCACTGAACGTCCTGACGCAGGCGCGGGATGCCGGGCTCATCACGAAGTCCAACCTGATCCTCGGCATGGGCGAAGAGCCGGAGGAGGTCGTCCAGGCGTTGCAGGACCTGCATGACGCCGGCTGCGACATCATCACCATCACGCAGTACCTGCGTCCCTCCCCCCGGCACCTGCCCGTCTCGCGGTGGGTGAAGCCCGACGAGTTCGTCGCGTTCAAGGCGGAGGCGGAGCGGATCGGGTTCCTGGGAGTGCTCGCGGGCCCGCTCGTGCGCTCCTCGTATCGGGCGGGGAGGCTCTGGGCGCAGTCGATGATCTCCAAGGGCAGGGAGATCCCCGCCCATCTCGCGCACATCGCCGTCGACGTCGAACGGGGATTCGCGCAGGCGGTGTGAGGCGCCGCCCTCAGTCCGCGCTCATGACGGACTGCACGGACCCGTCGGAGGAGAGATTCACGAGGAGCACATCGTCCGTGTCATCGGCGTCCAGCGCGTATTCGAGCACCGCGAACGGCTCGGAGCCGCCGTGCTCGTCGGCGAGGATGGTCATGCTCATCAGGCGGAGCGAACGGATGATGTCGACCGCAGCATCGCCGGAGAAATCCACCAGCACATCGGCGAGATCGTCACCGTAGGTCTCCTGCTGCTGGAGGATGTACTCGGTCACCTCGCTGGTGCGATCGTCGACCTCGGCGAGCATCCCCCGCCGCGCTGTCGCATCGACGTCCTCGAGTCCGGAGATGAGCGCCGCGGCGATGTCGAGTGCGTCTTGAGACACGTCGTCCTGATCGGGGGCCGTGAGGTCCACCGTCACGGACTGATCGCCGAGATCCACCGTCTCCGACCAGAAGATCGAGCCGTCCGGTCCGGAGGAGAGGAGCCCGAAGTAGTCGTGTTCGATCGCCATACCGCTATGAAACCAGTCTCGGAGCACTCACGATAGCCCCGATCACCGGCCGACCAGCGCCTGGACGAAGGCATGGGGGGTGAAGCCGGTCAAGTCGTCGATGCCCTCTCCCTGACCGAGGAGCTTGACGGGGATGCCCGTGCGCTCCTGCACCGCGAGGATGAAGCCGCCCTTGGCCGATCCGTCCAGCTTCGTGATGACGAGGCCGGTGACACCCGCATGCTGCAGGAAGGACTCCGCCTGCATCACGCCGTTCTGCCCCGTGGTGGCGTCCAGGACGAGCAGGACCTCGCTGATGGGGGCCTGCTTCTCGACCACGCGGCGGATCTTCGACAGCTCGTCCATGAGACCACCCTTGGTGTGCAGACGTCCCGCGGTGTCGATGATCGCGATCTCGATGCCCTGGTTCTTCGCGTACTCGACGGTCTGGAACGCGACGGATGCCGGGTCCTGGCCCTCCTGCTGCGGACGCACGATCGCCGCGCCGGCGCGCTGGGCCCAGGTGGCGAGCTGATCGACGGCCGCGGCCCGGAAGGTGTCCGCTGCGCCGACGACGACGGAGCGCTGGTAGCCCCGCAGGAACTTCGTGAACTTCCCGATCGTGGTGGTCTTGCCGACACCGTTGACGCCGACGACGAGGACGACCGCCGGCCGCTCGGAGAGTTTGAGAGTGGTGTCGAAGGCGGCGAAATGCTCCTCCAGCGTCTCTTGAAGCATGCGCTGGAGGTCCCGAGGATCCGTCGTCCGGTAGCGCTCGACCTTCTCGCGCAGCTCCTCCACGATGCGATCGGAGATGTCCGGGCCGAAATCGGCGGTGATCAGCGCGGTCTCCAGGTCCTCCCAGGTGGTCTCATCGATCGTGGGCTTGACGAACATGCCGCGCAGCGCACGACCGAGGGACCAGGACTTCTCCGCCATGCGTCCAGCCTACGGCCCGGGTAGCATCGCGGCATGCAGACAGGCCTCCGGAGGGTGTTCGTCCATGGGTCGGGCCGGGCGGGCTCCGCCGCGTGGCCGATGCGGAGCACAGGTGACGGCGAGTTCCTCGCCCTCTCCCCCGGCTCGACCATCGCCGCGCAATCGCAGCGGATGATCGAGTCGGGCGCCGACGCCGTGGTGTTCGCGCACTCGATCGGAGCCGTTCCGACGGCGATCGCGGCGCGCGCGTGCAGCCCCCGCGGCGTCGTGCTCGTCGAGCCGGCGCTCTACGACATCGCGCGGGGAGAACACGCGATCGAACGGCACATCGCGATCGTCACCGAGGCCAGGTCGCAGGCTGAAGTCGGCGACCTCCGCGCCTTCTGGACGATCCTGCGTCCCCTCATGTTCGGCGGCCCCTTCGATGCCGAGGTCTGGGAACAGGAGCGCCCCGTCGCGGAACGCTGGGCGACGACGAACCTGCCGTGGGGTCATGGCGTGCGCGCGGACATGCTCGACGGCGTCCCGACGCTCGTCGTGACCGGCGGCTGGAACGCCGAGTACGAGCTCATCGCCGCTGCACTCGCCGCGCGCGGCGCACGACACGAAGTGCTCCAGGGTGCGCAGCACCGACCGCAGGACCTTCCCGGCTTCCGTGGGGTGGTCGAGCAGTTCGAGCATTCCCTCCGCCCGCGCTGAGCACCCTGGCGCCTCAGCTCGCCGCGGCGGCCCTGTCTCCGACCCTCTGGCCGACCACCGCGGACACGCCGTCCTGACGCATCGAGACGCCGTACAGCGCGTCAGCGATCTCCATCGTCCGCTTCTGGTGCGTGATCACGAGAAGCTGCGAACTCTCCCGCAGTTGCTCGAACACGGTCAGCAGTCGACCGAGGTTCGCGTCGTCGAGAGCGGCCTCCACCTCGTCGAGGATGTAGAACGGGCTGGGTCGCGCCTTGAAGATCGCCACGAGCAGGGCGACGGCCGCCAACGACCTCTCGCCACCGGAGAGCAGCGAGAGCCGCTCGATCTTCTTTCCCACCGGGCGCACAGCGACCTCGATGCCGGTCGTGAGCATGTTGTCCGGGTCCGTGAGCGAGATGCTGCCTGTGCCGCCAGGGAAGAGCAGAGGGAAGACCTCGCCGAAAGCCTGCTTGGTGTCCTCGAAGGCCGCCGCGAAGATCGTCTGCATCCGCTCGTCGAGGTCGGCGATGATCGTGAGCAGATCCTGTCTCGTGCTGGTGAGGTCGGCGAGCTGCTCGGTGAGGAACGCGTGCCGCTGCTCCAGGGCGGCGAACTCCTCGAGCGCCAGTGGATTGACGCGGCCGAGCTGAGCGAGCTTCCGCTCCGCCTCGGCGAGGCGGCGCTGCTGCACACGGCGGTCATAGGGGACGCCGTTCTCCTCGTTCTCCTCCGCTGTCGCATCCCGCGGCACGAGCTGATCCGGGCCGTATTCCGCAAGGAGAATATCTTCGTCGAGCGCGAGCTCGCTCGAGACGCGCTCGAGCAGACTGGTCAGATGCAGCTTCTTCTCGTGGATCTGCAGCTCGAGGCCGTGCACGCTCTCGGTGAGCCCGGCGAGGCGCTCGCGCAGTGCCGTCTCCTGGGCACGGAGGGCGACCAGCTCCTGATTCTGCGCCGATCGTGCGGCCTCGGCCTCCGCGAGGGCGAGCCTTGCCTCTGCGACCGATCGGTCCAGCGAGTCGAGGATGCGCGGCAGTTCTCCCGCGACGCCGGCCGCGGCCTCGCGCTGCGCGCGTCGGATCACCGCACGCCGTGCCGCCTCGGCGGCCGCCGCGCGCTCCTGCTCCCGCTGGCGCTCGAGACTCACGACCCTCGCCTGCGCGGCGCGCACGCGCTCGCGGAGCGTCTCGATCTCGAGCCGTGCACTGACCTCACCCTCGCGGGCCGCCTCCAGCGCCTCCAGGAGGCCATCGCGCGCCGAGGCGTCGAGCACGGGTCGCGGAGCCGACTCGGCGTCTGCGAGCTCGGTCTTCGCCGTCTCTGCCGCCGCCTCGGCGTCGCTCACGGCTGCCTGCGCCTGTGCGAGGCCGGACTCCAGACGCTCGCACTCGGCCACCGCCGATTCGTGCTGGACCGTCACCCTGTTCATCTGCTCGGCGAAGGCGGCGAGGGCGGCGTCGTGCTCGCGGAGCGCGCGCAGCGCCTCCTTGGCCTGGCGACGAGCGAGCTCGACCTGCTCATCGGCGTCCGCGCGCGCCTCTCTCAGCGAATCGACGATGACCCGCACCTCGTCGAGGCGGTCCCTGGCGGCGTCGCGCTCTGCGGCGAGCTCGAGCCTCGAGCGTTCACCCCCGGATCCGGAGCGCAGCGTGTGCGCGGTCATGACCTCGCCGCCCACGGTGACGATCGTCGACGTCGTGTCGCCCAGGGCGGCGAGGGCCGCTCGCGCACCCTGCGCTGCACGGAGATCATCGGCGACGAGAACGTGTGCGAGGATGCCGAGCACGCCGTCAGGGGCGGTGACCACCTCGACGGCGGCCGTCGTCCCTGGGACGTCGGGGAGCGTCGCCTCGGCTCGCGAAGAGTCGGCGATGACGAAGTCCACGACGCCGCGCGTCGCATCACCCGCCGCGAGCGCGAAGGCGTGCTCCGGCGTGTCGACGAGCACACCCTCCGCAAGCGGACCGAGGACGGCGGCGATCGCCGCCTCATACCCCTGCGTGACCTGCACGGAGTCTCCGACGAGGCCGCGGATGCCCAGCCCGCCGGCGGCTACGATCTCCGCGGCGCCGCCGGAGATCGACAGCGCGCTGCTCAGGGCCGCGGCCTTGGCGGTGAGGGCGTCCACCTCGCGCTCCGCCACATGCAGGCGCTCACGCAGTGCCTCACGCTCGGCTTCGGCCGACGATGACGCGGCTTGCGCGGTCTCGTAGTCGGCGGCGTGCTCGGCCGCCGTTCCCTGCGGAGCCTCGGCGTCCTCGATGGCTTCGAGGGCCTCGGCCGCCTCGCGCCGTCGGACGTGCGCCGCCTCGAGCGCGTTCTCCTGCCGCAGCACCGCGCCCCGCACCGCAGCGAGAGCGGATGCCGCCGCATCGGCGTTGCCGCGAAGGGTGTTCACGCGCATGTCGTACTCGGAGACCAGCGCGCTCTGCTCGGCGATGTCGACGTCGAGGGTGTCCAGCTCGGCGCGTGCGGCCACGACCTCGCGACTCGCGGCCAGCGCGGCATCCTGCGCGTCGCCGAGTCCCTCGGAGATCGCGGTGATCTCGTCCTTGGCCTCGTCGATCGTGGCCTGCGTCACCGTCACCGCCGAGACAGCGGCATCGTCGTCCTCGGAGCCGAGCAGCGCGAGACGCTGGTTGGCGAGGGTGTAGAGGCCCCGCATGCGCTCCTGGACCTGCTCCAGGCCGAAGGCGATGCTGCGTGCGGCATCCACGGCCGCGGAGTTCTGCGATGCCTCGAGACGGGCGATCTCGGCGCGCACCGTGTCCGCTTGATCGGTGAGCACGAGACGCTCGGTATGCCGCTCCTGCTCGGTGCGGGTGTGATCCGCGAGCGCGGTGCGCAGCGCGACCACATCGTCGGCGAAGATCCGCGCCTTCGCGTCGCGGACTACCGCGGCGATCGTCTGGGCCTCTCTGGCGATCTCCGCCTGACGCCCCAAGGGCTTGAGCTGACGACGGATCTCGCCGGCGAGATCGCTGAGGCGCGTGAGGTTGGTCTCCATCGCGTCGAGCTTGCGGAGGGTCTTCTCCTTGCGCCGTCGGTGCTTGAGGATCCCCGCCGCCTCCTCGATGAAGCCCCTGCGGTCCTCCGGCGACGCCTGCAGGACGGTATCGAGGCGACCCTGGCCGACGATGACGTGCATCTCGCGGCCCAGCCCGGAATCGCTCAGCAGCTCCTGCACGTCGAGCAGACGGCAGCTGGACCCGTTGATGGCGTACTCGCTCGAGCCATTGCGGAACAGCGTCCGACTGATCGTGACCTCGGCGTACTCGATGGGAAGCGCTCCGTCGGCGTTGTCGATCGTCAGCTGCACCTCCGCCCTGCCGAGCGGCCCTCGGGTGGACGTGCCGGCGAAGATGACGTCCTCCATCTTTCCGCCGCGCAGGGTCTTCGCACCCTGCTCCCCCATCACCCAGGCGAGCGCATCGACGACATTGGACTTGCCTGAGCCGTTCGGCCCGACGATGCAGGTCACCCCGGGCTCGAAGACGAAAGAGGTCGGCTGCGCGAACGATTTGAAGCCTTTGAGCGTCAGGCTCTTCAGATGCATGGGCGCACCGTTCGTCCGCGGAGAATCACGCCGATCACGCTACCGGAATCCCGCGGATCGACAGGCATCCCACACGGTGCAGCAGACGATTCCCGCCGACGCGACACGCCGGGAGCGATGGAGGATGCTTGACGCGATGCGCCCGGGTTCGCTACGGTTGCACACCGGATCACGACACGAAAGGAGGTCACCGATGATGATTCAGCTCAACGCCACGCTCGCAGGCTTCTCTGCCGCGCGCCTCGCGCATTCGGTGACCGATACCTTCGTGTCGCGACGCAACGCGATCTCCTAGAACCGCAGCCGGAGGACTCCGCCCTCTTCAGGGCATCCGTCCTCGCTCCGTTCTTCCGCGCTCCCACCCGCCGCTCCCCTCTCGGAGCACGGGTTCCCTCCCCTCCGCAGGGCGCCGTCTCCGGCATCGCCGGGTCCCGCGCCCGCAGTCCGTCCTCTCGCCCTGGCGGACTCGCATGCACGCGCAGGTGGACCCCACCGGCTCACAACCATCCGCACCATCTCACTGAAACGAGTACATCGTGACCATCGCACAGCTGCACCGCAGCACCGCACATCCCCCGTGTCCCCAGGAAATCGACGTCCTGGAGATCCCCGTCCCCGTCGACCGGTCCGAGCTCGCTCTGACCGATCGGCTCTCGCTGCGGATCGGCCTCTGGCTGCTCCTGCGTGCACGGCGCGCCAGGCGTCGCTCCGCCGCCGCACCGATCGACGTGCCCTCGCACTTCCCTGGCGCTCCGCTGCTCTCGCAGCGCGAGGCGCTCGCCATCCTCACCAACGACCTGCAGCGTCAGCTGCGCTGACCAGGAGGTCCCTGATGAGCATTCCCCTCACCGATACCGCGACGCTGCGTCCGCTCGTGCTCCCGGCACGGGCGGACGCAGCCCCCTCGCCCGAGGTGCGCGCCTACGCCGATGTCAGAAACGCTTGTCTCCTGGAGATCTCCGGCCGCGATGACGACGTGCTCACGGCGGAGGCGCTCCTTCCCGTCCTGTTCTCCGACGCCGACATGGACAAGCGCCAGTGGAGCATTCACGACGCCGACGAGATGATCGGCGTCGCCGTGCTCAACATCTTCGCCGATGAGGGCGGGCGAACGGCGTTCACCACCGTGAACCTGCTGCGGCGCGCATGGACCCGCGGCATCGGCACGGCGGCGCTCGCCCATGTGGAGGAGGCGGCGAAGGAGGCCGGCGTGCGCCGGCTGCTCGTGTGGGCCGAGCACCATGACGGCGGCGAGCCGTCGCTGGCGTCTCCCACCGGGTTCGGCAGCGTCCCGCGCGACCACGTCGCACGCTTCCTGCTCCGACACGGCTATGCCCTCGAGCAGGTAGAGCGGGTGAGCGCGCTCGTCTGGTCATCGGCGACGGCGACGCGGCTGCGCGAACTGCTGTCGGATGCCGAGCAGCACGCCGTGGGATATCGGGTGGTGCAGTGGATGCTTCCCACACCGCCCGAACGCGTCGACGGCTACGCGTGGATGAAGCATCACATGTCCACCGACGCGCCAGACGCAGACCTCGACATGCCTGCGGAGGTCTGGGACGCCGAGCGCGTGAGCCGCCATGACACCCGCTACCTGCAGAAGGGCGACACCGTCCTCGTCACCGCGGCGGAGCACATCGCCACCGGCGAGCTGTGCGCCTACAACGAGCTCGCCATCGGCACTGACCCCGCATCGACGACGCATCAGGAGGACACGCTGGTGCTGTCCAGCCACAGGGGCCACCGGCTGGGCACGCTCGTGAAGGCCGCAGGGCTGCTCGCCTGGCGCGGCATCCGCCCCGCCTCCGAACGGGTCATCACCTACAACGCGGAGGAGAACCGGCCCATGCTCGACATCAACGAAGCCCTCGGATTCGTGCCGATCGGCTACGAGGGCGCGTGGAAGAAGGACCTCGCATGAACATCAGGGCCGCTGAGCTCACGATCACCGAGATGGTCGTGCCGGCGTCCGTCGACGCACCGGATGCCGGAGAGTTCCACGTCATGGTGGACCTCAACAACGCGCTGTGTCTGCAGGAGACCGGGATCCCCGACCTCTCTCGCACACCGGAGGACATGCTGCCCGCCTGGCTCGACCAGACGGACCGCACGTATCTGACCTTCGTCGCCAGGCGGGGGACGAAGATCGTCGGCATGGTGATGTTCATCTGCGCGAACGACGAGGACGCCCAGAGCGCGGAGCTCGACCTCATGGTCCCCTCCGAGCACTGGGGCGATGGCGTGGAAGACGCCCTCCTCGCCAGAGTGGAGGAGGAGGCTCAGCGCAGGAACCGGACATCGCTGCAGATCTGGACGCTCCATCGCGCCCAGCAGACGGAGCGCATGCTCGTGCCTCCGACGGGCTGGGGATCGGTGCCGGCCTCCGCGCTGTCGGACTTCCTCACATCGTCCGGGTTCGTCCTCGAACAGGTCGAGCGCAACAGCGCGCTGGCGCTGAACGGCCCGCTCCCTCTCGTCGAGGAGATGCTCGCCGCCTCGCTGGCGCATGCCGGCTCGGAGTATCGAGTGGTCGAATGGACCCTTCCCACACCGGAGCACCTGCGCTCCGGCTATGCCGATGTCATCGCGCGCATGGCGACCGACGTCCCCAGCGGGGACCTCGAGATCGATGAGGAGACCTGGGACGAGGACCGCATCGCACGACGCGATCAACGATTCGCGGACGGAGGTCAGACGGTCTCCGTGGCGGCCGTGGAGCACGTACCGACAGGACGCCTGGTCGCCTACAACGAACTGGTCATCGGCGCCGACCTCACCGGGGTCACCCACCAGTTCGGCACCCTCGTGGTGAAGGAGCACCGAGGACGTCGCCTGGGCACCGTCGTGAAATGCGCCAATCTGCTGCGCTGGAGGACGATCGCACCGCTCTCGCCCAAGGTGTCCACGTTCAACGCCGAGGAGAACCGGCCGATGCTCGACATCAACGAGGCCATCGGCTTCGTTCCCGTCTCGTACGGTGCCGCATGGCAGAAGCGGTTGTGAAGCTCATCCGCCCGATGTAGTCGGATCATCCCCGTGGCCGATGAAGCCCGCTGCGCGGGCGACGAGGCTGGAGTCATGATCACTCCTGTCCTCGTCGCCCGCGCCCTGCACAAGTCCTTCGGCCCCACCAGGGCCGTCGCCGGAATCGAGCTCGATATCCAGCGCGGCGAGTCCGTCGCGATCATGGGCTCCTCCGGCTCAGGCAAGACGACACTGCTGCACATGCTCGCCGGCATCACCACGCCGGATGCCGGTACCGTCGCCTTCCACCCCTCCGCCGGTTCGGCGGTGGACGTGTCAGGGCTCGGCGAGGGCGGGCGCTCGCGACTGCGCAGGGAGTCCTTCGGATTCGTCTTCCAGCAGGGCCTTCTGATCCCTGAGCTCACCGCGGTGGAGAACGTCGCGCTCGCGCTGATGATCACGGGGACGCCGCGGCGAGACGCCGTCGACAGGGCCTCCGGCTGGCTCGCCGCCCTCGGGCTCGCCGGCATGGAGGAGCGCCGCATCGGCGAGCTCTCCGGCGGGCAGGCGCAGCGCGTCGCCATCGCGCGTGCGCAGGTGACCGGCGCTGAGCTCGTCTTCGCCGACGAGCCCACCGGAGCGCTCGACTCTCACACGTCCGTCGAGGTGATGAACGCCCTGCTCTGGTCGACCACGGGTCAGGGACGCAGTCTCGTCGTGGTCACGCACGATCAGGACGTCGCCGCCCGCTGCTCACGCACCGTTCACGTTCGTGACGGCGTCGTCGTCGGCGAGGAGGTGGCCGCGTGAGTCCCGCTGTCCTCCGGCTGCTGCTCAGGCCCGGCAACGGAGAGAACATCGCACTGGCGCTGCCGATCATCGCGTTCGGATCGGTGACTGCACTCGTGCTCACCGTGCTCGGCGGCGCGCAGACGTTCTGGAGCTGGACGGATCCGGAAGCCGGTATCTATCACATCCTCGCCGCAATCGCCCTGGTACTGCTGGTGGTGCCGTTGGCGACGCTCGGCGGGGCAGCCGCACGACTCGCCGCACGCCGACGCGACGAGAGGCTCTCGACGCTCCGGCTGCTCGGCGTCACCCCGGCCGGGGTCATCGTCGCGACGACGATCGAGTCGGTCACCCTGGCGTCCGTCGGTGCGATCTGCGGCATGCTCGGCTATCTCGCCCTCTCACCCGCGGTTTCCCTGATCGCCTTCCGCGGCGAACCGCTCGGCCTCGACGGGGTGCTGCTGCCGCCGTCCGCCATCGTGCTCGTCGTCGCGGGTGTCGTGGCCATCGCCGCGATGAGCGCCGTGCTGGGCCTGCGTCGAGTGATCATCTCGCCTCTCGGGGTGCGCCTGCGCACAGACACCCCGCGCATGCACTGGGTTCGGGCCGTGATCGCGGTCGCGGTCGTCGGCGTAGCTCTGCTCGGTATGCAGATCATCCCCGGCGCTGCGGGCCTGATCGTCACCATCGTGATCATCGCCGCGTTGTTCGCTGCCGCCCTCGGAGTACTGAACCTCATCGGCCCGTGGGCCGTCTCCGTACAGGCGCGCAGGCAGGTGAGGCGGGCCCAGCGGCCTGAGCAGTTGCTTTCCGCCCGCCTCGTTCTGGAATCGCCGAAGGCGATCTGGCGGCAGCTGAGCGGCGTGGCGATGGCGGGCTTCATCGCCGTGTTCGCGGGTACGGGCGCGTCACTCCTCGACACCATGAGCGCGTCGGAGAATCCCGCGGACATCATGCTCGCCGCGGACATCCGGACGGGACTCGTCATCACTCTGGCCGGAACCTTCGTGTCCGTCGCGGCATCGATCGGCATCAGCCAGGCGTCCGACGTGCTCGATCACGAGGACCTGCACCGGAGCCTGCACCGATTGGGGATGCCGTTGTCGACGGTCGATCGCGCACGACGCCGGGCGATCATGTCACCGCTGCTTCTCGCCACGATCGGATCCGCACTCTGCGCGGGCGTGCTCGTCTTCCCGCTGATCGGACTCGCGCTCATCGTGACTCCGATCTCCCTGGCCACGATCGCCGTCGTCGTCGCGGTCGGAATCGGGATGGTCTGGCTCGGCACTCGGGTGACGAGGCCGGCGCTGGCTCGTGCCTTCAGCGGCTGAGCGGTCTGCCCGCGCACTCGCGGAGTTCATCCGCGGGGTCTGGTGGTGGCATCCTGACGTCATGTACGAAGAACGACGTCCTGACTCGCCGGTGGTGGAGTGCCTCTGGCAGGCGCGAGCGGTGAAGGACGAACGTTATCTCGTCGCGGCGGTCGAGTACTGGGATCTGTGGTTCGCTCGCTCTGCCCTCGGAGAGATGAGCGCGGGCATGGCGGGCCCGACTCTTGGACATCGATGGATTCGGTCGACGGTCGGCGAGCACAGTTGGGGCGTTCAGCTGAGGGCCCATGTTTCGGTGCCGGGCGTGCGCAAGCAGCTCCTGCTGGGCGGGGAAGAGCATCTCGCTGTCGAGAACGGGCGCGTCGTGATCGCAGGGCACGACGTGCCGTTCCCGGAGTTCGCGGACCTCGAGGTCTTCGTCGATCGCCTTCTGGAGCTCGACGTGCTGCGCAGCGACGACGACGTCCGTCGCATGCTCACCGGCGATGAAGCGGGCTACTCCGAGCGCCACCGTCAGCGTCGGGTCCGTGCGGTGACGGGGCTGACGCGCAAGCAGATCGAGCAGCTCTCCCGCGCGCGCGATGCATTCGAACTGCTGCTGCAGGGGGTAGCGCCGAGCGAGTGCGCCGCGCGATGCGGATTCGCGGATCAGGCCCATCTGACCCGCTCGCTGAGCGCGTTTCACGGACAGACGCCGGCCCAGGTGCTGTCCGCTCGGTGACGGCGGAAACGTTCAATACCGGATCGGTCGCGTGTGATGGTCTGAGACCATCGCATCCACCATCACGAGGAGCAACCATGCCGGTACCCACCGCCCCCGAGGGCTACGCCACCGTCAACCCGTTCATCATCACGACCGACGCCGATGAGCTGACCAGGTTCGTGATCGAGGTCTTCGACGGTCAGGAACGCGCAGAGGCCCGCACGATCGATGAGGACGGTCTTCTGCTCCAGGCCGAAGTTCGCGTCGGCACGACGACGATCATGCTCGCCGAGCGCAAGCCGAACTGGCCCTTCACACCGAGCCTGCTCCAGGTCTATGTCGACGATCTCGACGCCGTGCTGGAACGCGCGCTCTCGCGCGGGGCTCGTCTGGTCACGAGGCCGACCGACTTCTTCGGCACGACGTTCGCGCGTGTGCAGGACGCGAGTGCGAATCTGTGGTGGATCTGGCAGCACGGCGAGGCGGATTGGTCCTCCGAGGGCGGCGCTGACGAATGGTCGGCTGAGGACAGCGGTGAAGGCTGGGGTGAGGTGTCGCCTGAGCTCGCCTACATCCACGACTCGCTGCTGGAAGCGATGACTTCGCTGCGCGACCCGAAGTCCCCGCAGCAGTGACCGAGCGGGATCAGCGCCTCCGCTGACACCGCGGGCAGAAGTGACTCGATCGGTTCATGAACGCCTCGCGGCGGATCTCCGCGCCGCACCTCGGACAGGGCTTTCCCGTCTGCCCGTACGCGTTCAGAGAATGGGCGAAGTAGCCGGCCTGCCCGTTGACGTTCACGTACTGGGCGTCGAAGCTCGTCCCGCCCTCGGCCAGGGCCTTCTCGAGCACAAGGCGCACCTCACCGAGCAAGCGGCGAACAGCCTGTGCGGAGAGCATCCTGCCTTGCGTCTCTGGGTGGATCCGCGCGGCCCACAGGGATTCGTCCGCATAGATGTTGCCGATGCCGCTCACGAGGGTCTGATCGAGCAGGATGCGCTTGATCGCGCTCGCGCGCCGGCGGACCGCGCTGACGAAGGCATCGTCGTCGAAAGCGGCGTCGAGCGGGTCCCGCGCGATGTGCAGCACCTGCGAGGGAACGAGGTCGGGCCCGTCGTGCACGAGCCCGTCGACGGCGAGGGACCCGAAGGTGCGCTGATCGGCGAAGACGACGGCCAACTCGCCGTGCTGCGGATGCTCGATGCTCAGCCTGATCCGCTCATGGCGCTCCGCCACGGCATCGGGCGCCCGCAGCAGCATCTGGCCGCTCATACCGAGATGCGCCGTCAGCGCGGCATCCCGATCGCGAAGAGGCATCCAGAGGAACTTGCCCCGACGGCAGGCATCCGCGATCGACGCACCCTCCAGAAGCCGGACGAAATCGGCTGCACCCGTCGGATGCCTGGTCAGCGCCCGCTCATCGAGCACCGCCACGGCGGTCACCGTCGATCCGATCACGGCAGGGGCGAGACCGGAGCGGACGACCTCGACCTCCGGCAGCTCAGGCATGCTCGCTGATGGTGCGCCACGCGGTCAGCGCGGCTGCCATCTCAGCGCTCTTCTTGCTCGTGCCCTCGCCCGTCGTTGCGACATCGCCGACCACCACGGTCGCGACGAACCTGCGATCGTGATCCGGACCGCTGGATTCCACAGAATACTGCGGTGGGGTCGAACCGATACGCGCGGCGAGCTCCTGCAGGCTGGTCTTCGGATCCATCGCAGCGCCGTAGCGCTCGGGATCCGCGAGCAGCGGCTCCGTGAGCCGGAGGACGAGCTCGGTGGCCGGCTGCTGCCCGGCAGACAGGTACGTCGCTCCGATCACGGCCTCCATGGTGTCGGCCAGGATCGAGTCCTTGTCCCTTCCACCGGTCTGCTCCTCGCCGCGTCCCAGCAGCAGGAAGTCGCCGAGGCCGATGCCCCGTGCCACCTCCGCCAGCGCGACGGTCGACACGACACTGGCGCGCCGCTTGGCGAGCTGGCCCTCATCGAGCTCGGGATGCGTCGTGAACAGCATCACCGTCACGGCCTGGCCCAGCACCGAATCGCCGAGGAACTCGAGCCGCTCGTTGTGCGGGATGCCGCCGTGCTCGTAGGCGTAGGAACGATGGGTCAGCGCCAACGCCAAGAGCTCAGGGTCGATATCGACCCTGAGCTTGGCAATGAGGGGCGCGGTCCCGCTGAGGGGCTGCGTCACGATCGCGAAGTCGCGATTCAGACGTCTGCGACCTTGCGGCCCTTGTACTCGAGGAACAGCTCGGTGCCCTGCGAGTCGGTGACGACCTTGGCCTGGTGAGGACGGCTGTACACGACCTTGCCGTTCTCGACGGTCTTGACGAGGGCGGGAGCCTCCGCCTTCCACTGCGAACGACGCGAGCGGGTGTTGGAACGGGAAACCTTGCGCTTCGGGGGGTTACCAGCCATGGCTAACTCTCTTCTGTGTTCTCGGGCGCGCGGGTGTCTTCCGCACTCCCCTGGTCTGCGATCTTCTGGAGCGCGCTCCATCGAGGATCGATGGGAGCGGCATTCTCCGCCCCGGTGCTCTCGGTCAGCCGCTCGCCCGTGATCGGGTCAAGACCCAGGCAATCCGGCTGACACACCGGCTGAAATGGAAGCGCCAATACGGTCGCATCCCTGACAAGAGTTTCAAGATCCACGTGGTCGTCTTGAACCTCGAAGTCAGTTTCTTCCTCACCAGGATACGCGAAAAGCTCCTGGAACTCGACTTCGACAGGCGCAGAGATGTCTGTGAGGCATCTTCCGCACACTCCGACATAGGAAGCATCGGCCGATCCGGACACCAGAATCCCCTCGTGGACGGACTCGAGACGCACGTCCAGGTCGAGTTCGGAACCGGCGGGGAAGGCCACGATCCCCTCTCCCCACTGCTCTGCGAGCGGAACGGAGAAGGCGTGCTCGCGCATCTCACCGGGGTGGTGGACGATGTCGCGCACAGGCAGGACGAAGGGTCCGTTAAGTCGGGATCTCACCCTGCGATCCTACCGGCGTCAGATGCCGCGAGCCCCGGTGTCCAGGAACTCGGCGACGGCCGGCGGCACGAACGGCGATACATCTCCCCCGAGACCCGCGACCTGCCGCACGAGAGAGCTGGATACCAGCGCATGCGCGGGGTCTGGCAGCAGGAACACCGTCTCGATGTCTGCCAGGTGCCGGTTGACGATGGCCATCGGCGATTCGTACGCGACGTCGATCTGCGAGCGAATGCCCTTGACGAGGACGCCTGCCCCGACCTCGCGCGCATAGTCGACGAGCAATCCCATGCTCCAGGACCCGACGACGATCTTCCCCGGCATCCCGTCGTCGGCGATCGATCGCTCGAGGAGCGAGAGCCTCTGGGCGATGGGAAGCATCGCCTCCTTGCCCGGGTTGTGCACGACCAGGACGTGCAGCTCGTCGTACAGCGCCGCAGCACGGCGGATGACGTCGAGGTGACCGAGTGTCGGCGGGTCGAAGGAGCCAGGAACGACAGCGATGCGGCTGCTCATGTCTCCAGCCTAGGGCACGGTCTGCTCAGTTCTTCGCGAGCGCCGCGCGATCCTCCGCGCTCACCCGGCGCTCGATGGCCGCGCGGAGACCGGGGTGGCGATCCAGGAGCGGATCGGCGTCGAGGATGCCCTCGGCGAGGCCGCGCGCACGCGCGATCAGCCCGGTGTCCTTCACCACGCGCAGCAGCTTGAGCGACGACCGCACACCCGACTGCTGGGCACCGAGGACGTCCCCCTCGCCTCGCAGTTCGAGATCGACCTCTGCGAGCGCGAACCCGTCGAGCGTCGCGGCGATGGCCTCGACGCGCTCTCGGGCGAGGGAGCCCTCCTCCGCCTCCGTCACGAGCAGGCAGAGGCCTGGCACTCCGCCTCGCCCGACACGACCTCGCAACTGATGCAGCTGGGAGACGCCGAATCGATCGGCGTCCAGGATGATCATGGTCGATGCGTTGGGAACGTCCACGCCGACTTCGATCACCGTCGTCGCCACGAGCACGTCGATCTCGCCCCTCGCGAAGGCCTGCATCACGGCATCCTTCTCGTCGGCCGGCATACGGCCGTGCAGCACGGCGCGCCGGAGACCTCCGATGCGCGGGTGCGTCGACAGCGCCTCGTTCAGCTGCACCACGCCCCATCGGGGACCAGGGGCGCCCTCGGGAGCGGGCGGCTGGTCTCCGGTCTCCGATGTCTTCGCCGTCGTGTCGATCGCCGCGCACACCGCGAAGACCTGCCTGCCCTGCGCCACCTCCTCCGCCGCGCGTTCGAAGACGCGGGCGAACCAGCCGGGGTGCTCGGCCAGCGGGGCGACGAAGGTCTCGATGCCCGCACGCCCTGCGGGCATCGTCCGGATGATCGAGGTGTCCAGGTCGCCGAAGACCGTCATGGCGACGGTTCGGGGAATCGGCGTCGCGGTGAGGACGAGCGCATGCGGGCTCGACCCCTTGGCGCGCAGCGCCTCGCGCTGCTCCACTCCGAACCTGTGCTGCTCATCGACCACCACGAGACCGAGATCGGCGAAGGTGGTCTTCTCGCCGAGCAGAGCGTGCGTGCCGACGACGATGAGCGCCTGCCCAGAGGCGACGCGCAGCGCGGCCTTGCGGCGTTCGGGCGCGGACATCTGCCCCGTGAGCAGGGTCGGCATCACGAGCGGCGCGAGCTGTGGCCCGAGCATCTTGGTGATCGAGCGAAGGTGCTGTCCGGCCAGCACCTCCGTGGGCGCGATGAGCGCGGCTTGACCGCCCGATTCGGCGACCTGCAGCATCGCTCTGAGCGCGACCAAGGTCTTGCCTGAGCCCACTTCGCCCTGGACAAGCCTGTTCATCGGCCACTCAGCGACGAGGTCCTTCGCCACCTGGTCGCCGACGACCTGCTGGTCCGCCGTGAGTTCGTATGGCAGCGCTGCGTCGAAACGCTCGAGCAGACCTCCAGGCGCGGCTGGACGCGGGGTGGCGCTCATCATCCGCACGAAGGCGCGCTGCTGCAGCAGCGCGGCCTGCAGCACGATCGCCTCGTGCATGCGCAGCGTCCTGACAGCCGGATCGATGTCGTTGCGCGTCTCAGGGCGGTGGATCTGCGTGAGGGCCGTGCGCGCGTCGAGCAGCCCTTCCTCGCGCCGGATGCTGTCGGACAGCGGGTCTGGCACATCGTCGACGAGCGGGAGCAGCCGCTCGATATGCCGCTGGATCACCATGCTGGGGACGGCGGCCGTTGCGGGGTAGATCGGGATCGGCCTGGTCGAACGCGCATCCGCGCGCCTGCGCGCTTCGTCCTCGTCATCGAAGAGCTCCACCTGGGGATTGGCCAGCTGCATCTGCCCGCGGTACTCGCCGACCTTGCCGGAGAAGATCCCGCGCCGCCCGACGCGCAGCTCCTGCGCACGCCATTCCGCCTGCCCCTTGTTCTTCGCGAAGAAGGTCAGCGACATCTGCCCTGCGCCATCGCTGATCGTGAGCTCGAGCATCGCACCTGGCCGATTGCGCATGACGCGCACCGCGGCAGTGCGGATCTCCGCGACGATCGTGACCATCTCCCCCAGCGGCAGGTCGAGGATGGGGGTGAGCTCCCCCGGATCGGCGTAGCGCCTCGGGTAATGAGTGAGGAGATCGCCGACGGTCTGCATGCCGAACGCCTTCTCCAGGGGCTTGGCCGCCTTGTCGCCGAGCCCCTCGCTGAGCGGCGTATCGAGACCCAGGGACATGCACACGAGTCTAGAGAACGCCTCCGACCTTCTCCGACCGCGGACATCGTTGTCCTGACCGCCGCTGTCCTAGGCTGAACGGGTGACGAGGATCATCGCGGGAGACGCCGGCGGCCTGCGCCTGACGGTGCCGACCAGCGGCACGCGGCCCACGAGCGACCGCGTCAGGGAGTCCCTGTTCGGCGCACTGGAGTCGGCGGACGCCGTGCACGGCGCCCGGGTTCTCGATCTCTACGCGGGATCCGGGGCGCTCGGACTCGAAGCACTGAGTCGCGGCGCCGCATCTGCCGAGCTCGTGGAATCCGCACGCGCAGCGGCGGGCGTCGCCGGACGCAACGCCCGCGCAGTGTCCTCCGCGACGGGGCGCACGGCCACGGTGCACACCGCAGCCGTCATCGCCTTCCTCCGCCGAGGGCACGGAATGTTCGACCTCGTCTTCTCCGACCCGCCGTACGATCTCGATGACACCGCGATGACGGCGGACCTGATCGCGCTGGCGCCTCTGCTCTCGCCGGACGCCGTCGTGGTCGTCGAGCGGGCCGCGCGCTCGACGAGACCGGACTTCGAGGCAGCAGGCCTCGAGCAGGCCCGAGAGAAGCGCTACGGGGACACGGCCGTCTGGTGGGCTCAGCCCGCCGCCGAGTCCCAATCCCGATAGGGGTCCCAGCCGAGGGCATCGACCGGCTCCTCGTCGCAGAGGACGGCAGCGACTCCCCTGTCTCTCACCTCGCCGATCACCCTGAACCCTGGCGCGAGCCGGTCCGGCGGGAATGTCGCGAGCAGCGCGTGATCCTCACCCCCCGCCAACGCGCGGGCGGGGTCTGAGCCGAGAGCGTCCGCGCGGAGCGCGAGAGTCGCCCCCGAGGCGTCGGCCATGCGGCCCGCATCCAGCGCGAGCCCGTCGGACAGGTCCATCATCGCCGTCGCGCCCGCCATCGCAGCGACGGCGCCGAGGCCGATGGGAGGCCGAGGTCGCAGCTGGGCTGCAACGGCATCCGCCTCCCCCTCGGCGAGCAGCGCCGCATCGACCGGCACGGGTTCACCGTCGCGTCTGAATCGTCCGAACAGCACAGCAAGGCCGCGTGCCGCGTGCCCCAGCTCCCCCGCGACAGCGACGACGTCACCGGTGCGAGCGCCTCCGCGGGTGACGGGAGAACGGCCGTCGAGGTCACCGAGCGCCGTGACCGCGATGGTGAGAACATCGGAGACGGTCAGGTCGCCGCCGACGACGGCGCAGCCGGGCGCGAGCGCCTCGCAGGCCTCGCGGAACCCGTCCGCCATCCGCTCGACGAAGGAGAGCCGGAGGTGCCGTGGCACGGCCAGCGCGACCAGCAGCGCAGTAGGTCGCGCTCCCATCGCGGCGACGTCGGCGAGGTTCACCGCTGCAGCCTTCCACCCCAGGTCGTAGCCGTCGGACCAGGCCAGGCGGAAGTCCGGCCCGTGCACGAGCGTGTCCGTGGTGGCGACGACGGAGCCGGAGGGCGCCGCGACCACCGCGGCGTCATCGCCGGGGCCGAGAAGTGTGTGGCTGCCAGGACTCGTCCTGGCCAGGATGGCGCGCAGCACGCGCCCCTCGGAGATCTCCTCGAGGCGCGGATCATCGTCGGCTGAACGGGAGGGCATGCTCCCAAAGGTAGCCTGGAAGCATGCGTTCCCGTCTCGCCATGGCCAGCGTGCTGCTGCTCGGAGCCGGCCTTCTCGCCGGCTGTTCGACGACCGTGCACCTCGAGCCGGCACCGGACGCGAACAACCCGCTGTGCGCGGAGGTGACCGTCGGGCTGCGCAACCTCACGAGCCTCGCCGGACAGGACCGGCTCTGGACCGATGCGCAGGCCACCGGCGCCTGGGGCTCGTCAGGCTCGGCCATCCTGCTCACGTGCGGGCTCGAGAAGCCGGCGCCCACGAGCGAGCTGCAATGCGTCACGCTCGAAGGCGTCGACTGGCTCGTCGATGCCTCGGAGACCCCGTATCTGCGCCTCACCACCTACGGGCGAGAGCCGGCGATCCAGCTCTACGTCGACACGACGGTGGTCAGCTCCAACGATGTGATCAGTGACCGCAACCTCGTCGGCGCGGTCACCGCCATCCCCGCAGAGGGCGGGTGCACGGCACCTGACGAACTGCCTGAGGACTACGACCCAGACGCCGCCGGCTGAGCGTTCTCAGCGGGTGAGCCCGCCCTCGATGAGCTCCGTGATCAGCTCGCCGTAGCCGAGGCCCGACGCGATCCAGCACTTGGGGAACATCGAGATCGGTGTGAACCCCGGCATCGTGTTCAGCTCGTTGACGATCAGATCGCCGTCCGGGGTGACGAAGAAGTCGACACGGGCGAGCCCCTTGCCGTCCACGGCCTCGAAAGCACGCACGGCGGTCTCCCTGAGCTGCTCGATGAGCGACTCGTCGACCTCCGCGGGGCAGACGATCTCCACGCCGTCGCCACCGAGGTACTTCCCCTCGAAGTCGTAGAAGCTCCGCGTCGTCAGCACGACCTCGCCGGGCAGCGACGCGCGCGCCCTGCCGCCGTCCTTGCCCGCGAGCACGCCGACCTCGATCTCGCGTCCTGTGACCTGCGCCTCGACGAGCACCTTCTCGTCCTCGGCGAAGGCGAGCTCCAGCGCGGCATCCAGCCCCTCGCCTCCTTCGACCCTCGAGACCCCGACGCTGGACCCGGCGCTCGCCGGCTTCACGAAGACGACCGACCCGAGACCATCGATCGTGGCGCGGAGTCGATCCGCATCGCGATCCCACTCGGCGCGGCGCACGGTGATCCCCGGTGACACGGCGATTCCCGCCGCCGTGAGCGCGAGCTTCGTGAAGTGCTTGTCCAGGCAGATGGCGGAATCCAGGATGCCGCAGCCGGCATACGGGACTTCGAGCACGTCGAAGAAGCCCTGGATCGCACCGTCCTCGCCGTGCAGGCCGTGCAGCAACGGCAGGACGACATCGATCTCGCCGAGGTCCTCGGTCTCGCCGCCCGCACGGACCACACGGAGGGCACGATTGCCGCCCGGCTCCGGCCAGAGCATCCGAGTGCCGTTGTCGGCGACCTCGGGAAGGCGTGCGGCGTCCAGTGCGAACTTGGCCGGGTCGTCGTCCTCGAGCACGAACGCGCCCTCGCGGGTGATGCCGACGGGGATCACCCGGAAGCGGTCACGATCGATCGCCCGAAGCACCCCTCCCGCCGTGGCGGAACTGATCGAATGCTCGCTGGAGCGCCCGCCGAAGAGGACCACCACCGTCTGCTTGCCCATGATTGGTCCTCTCCCCCTGCGGGGTGTCGTCGTCCGTCGTCAAGTGCGGTGCGATGTCGCGGGGATCCATCGCCCCGTCGAGCACCATCTTCACCTGCTGCACGATGGGCATGTCCACATCGGCTTCGTGCGCGAGCTGCAGGATGGGCGCGACCGACGCCAGCCCCTCCGCGGTCTGCTGCATCTGCTTGACGACGTCCTGGTAGCTGTATCCCTGGCCGAGCAGGCGCCCGGCGGTGTTGTTGCGGCTGAGCGGCGACTGGCAGGTCGCGATGAGATCACCGAGCCCGGCAAGGCCCTGGAGGGTCTCCGGCTGCGCGCCGTTCGCGACGGCGAAGTCCGTCATCTCGACGAGACCGCGGGTGATGATCGATGCCTTGGTGTTCTCCCCGTACCCCACTCCGTCGACGATGCCGATCGCCACCGCGATGAGATTCTTGAGCACCGCACCGAACTCTGTTCCGATCACGTCGGTGTTGACGAAGGTGCGGAAATACCCGTTGCGCGCCGCGCGTGCGACGACCTCGGCCGTCTCCTGGCTGCGGGAGGCGATCACGGCTGCCGTCGGCTGCTCGCGGGCGATCTCGAGCGCGAGGTTGGGGCCGGATGCGACCGCGACGAGAGCCGGATCGCAGCGCAGCTCCTGCTCGATGACCTGGCTCATGCGCAGGCCGCTCGACTTCTCGACGCCCTTCATCAGACTCACGATCGGGACTTCGCGGCCTGCGAGCAGCGGGCGGATCGCCTTGAGGTTCTCCCGCAGGGTCTGACTGGGCACCGACAGGTACACCTGTTCGGCGCCGTCGAGAGCGAGGGCGAGCTCGTGCGTGGCATCCATCGTGCGAGGCAGGTTGATGCCGGGAAGGTAGCGGGAGTTCCGCTTCGCCTCGGCGATCTCGTGCGCGAGCTCGGCACGACGGGCCCACATGGTGACCTGGGATCCGCCGTCGGCCAGGATCTTGCCGAACGTCGTCCCCCAGCTGCCGGCTCCGACCACGGCCACCCGTGGCCCAGCCGCCTGGCTTCGTCTAGGAGTCAAGGCGACCGGTCTCCTTCTGTCCGTGCGCGGCGGGGTTCCACCGCTCAGCCGGGGCCTTCTCGCCACGAGCCTGCTCGAGCAGCGCGGTGATGGCGTCCATGAGCCTCTTCGTCGCCTCGTTGAGGGCGGCGGGGTCGCCGGCGCGCCCGCGGAGATCCGAGAGGTCGATCGGGTCCCCGAAGACGATCTGCACGGGCTTGCGCAGCGGCCAGAGGCTGAGGCCCTTCTGGTACCGGCCCATGATCTCCTGGGTGCCCCACTGCGCCATCGGGATGAGCGGGATGTCACCGGCGAGAGCCAGGCGCACCGCGCCAGACTTGCCCCGCATCGGCCATAGATCGGGATCGCGCGTGAGCGTCCCCTCGGGGTACACGATGACGCCGCGCTCGTGCTCCACGAGCTCTCGGGCCTGGGCCATGGTCTGCTTTGCCGAGGCGGCGGAGGACGCCCTGGCGACCGGGATCATGCCTGTCGCTCGCAGCGCGGCACCGACCACCGGGATCCGGAACAGACTCTCCTTCGCCATGAACCGGGGGGCGCGGCCGAGCCGCCACACGGCGACCGCCACGATGAGCGGGTCGAACTCCGAGTAGTGGTTCGGCGCGAGGACGAAGGCGCCGTCGCGCGGAAGCTTCTCCCGACCGACGAATCGCAGCTTCGCGAGGAGGGAGACGATGGGGACGACGACGATCGCGAGCGGCCAGAACAGACTCGGCCTGGACTTCTCGGGAGACCGGGAGCCCATGCCGCTCACCGGACGACGTCGAAGTCGGCGCCGAGCGCGTCGAGCTTGGCGAGGAACTTCTCGTATCCGCGGCTCAGGATGTCGACGCCGGAGACCTGGGACTCCCCTGATGCCGTGAGCGCCGCGATGACGTGGCTGTACCCGCCCCGGAGGTCGGGCACGACGATGTCCGCGCCGTGCAGCGGGGTGGGGCCGGTGATGACCGCGGCCTGCTCCAGTTCCCGACGGGGGACGCGACGCGGTCCGTCCTGCAGGCCGTGCGGGTGCACGACGATGTCCGCGCCCATCTTCACGAGGGCCTGGGTGAAGCCGAACCGGTTCTCGTAGACCGTCTCGTGGACGATCGAGCGGCCCTTCGCCTGGGTGAGCGCGACGATGAGCGGCTGCTGCCAGTCCGTCATGAATCCGGGGTGCACGTCGGTCTCGACGACCACGGGCTGCAGCTCACCGCCACGGCGGAACAGGATGCCGTCTTCCTGGATGTCGAACCATCCGCCCGCCTTGCGGAAGACATTGAGGAAGGTGAGCATCTCCTGCTGCTTGGCCCCGCCGACGAAGATCTCTCCATCGGTGGCCAGTGCGGCGGATGCCCAGGACGCGGCCTCGTTGCGGTCGAAGATCGAGCGGTGATCGTAGCCGCGCAGCGTCTCGACGCCCTCGATGAGGATCACCCGGTTGGGCTCGTAGGAGATGATCGCGCCCATCTTCTGCAGGACGGCGATCAGATCCATGATCTCCGGCTCGATGGCCGCATTGCGCAGCTCCGTGGTCCCCTCAGCCCGCACGGCCGTGAGCAGCACCTGCTCGGTCGCACCGACGCTCGGATACGGGAGGTGGATGTTGGCGCCATGCAGGCGGCGCGGAGCGGAGAGCCGGATGCCGCTGGGCAGCTTCTCGACGACGGCGCCGAACTTGCGCAGCGCATCAAGGTGGAAGTCGATCGGACGGTCGCCGATGCGGCATCCGCCGAGATCCGGGATGAACGCCTGCCCGAGGCGGTGCAGCAGCGGTCCGCAGAACAGGATCGGGATGCGCGACGCTCCGGCGTGCGCGTCGATCTCCTCCATGTGGGCGGACTCGACCCCGCTGGGGTCGAACACGAGCGACCCTGGCTCATCACCGACCTCGACGCGCACGCCGTGCACCTCGAGGAGCGAGCGCACGACCGCGACGTCGCTCAGATCGGGTACGTCACGCAGCGTGCTGGCCGTCTCGCCGAGCAGGGTCGCGACCATCGCCTTGGTGGCGAGGTTCTTCGCGCCCTTGACGTCGACGCGGCCCCGCAGCGGGTGTCCTCCTCGAATGGCGATGACGTCCCCGGTCATCGAAGGGATTCCATCCTGGAGCACGTCGCGCAGGGGTGTCGTCATTCGAGGGGCCTCACTTCATTCACTGATCACGGCCGCGGCCGGTGGGGCGGATGCCCCCGGCTCGCGTCCCCCGCGCTCTCAGAGAACGGGAAGGGTCCGCGGCCGCCACGATTCGCGACGGGCCTCGAACTGCGCGATCTTGTCTTCGTTGCGCAGCGTGAGCCCGATGTCATCGAGCCCTTCGAGGAGCCGCCATCTAGTGTAATCGTCCACACCGATACCGGCCTGGAAGACGGGCTCCAGCCCCGATCCTCCCGGCGCGTCGACCGACACGGTACGGGCCTCGAGGTCGACGGTGAGGGTGCGACCGGGCTCCTCGTCGATCAGCGCCCAGATCGTCTCGAGCTCGTCCTCGGTGATCGTCGCGGCCAGCAGACCCTGCTTGCCCGAGTTGCCGCGGAAGATATCCGCGAAGCGCGGGCTCAGCACGACGGTGAACCCGTAGTCTCGCAGCGCCCACACGGCGTGCTCGCGGCTCGATCCGGTTCCGAAGTCGGGGCCGGCGACGAGGATGGACGCGCCCTGGAATTCCGGTTGGTTGAGGACGAACGAGGGATCCTGCCGCCACCCGTGGAACAGGGCGTCATCGAAACCGGTCTTGGTGACGCGCTTGAGGAAGACCGCGGGGATGATCTGGTCGGTGTCGACGTTCGAGCGCTTCAGCGGAGCGGCGATGCCGGTGTGCGTGGTGAACTTCTCCATGATCAGGCTCCGATCGCTTCGACGGGCTCAGCGATCGGCTGAACCGGATCCAGGTCACCGGGGCTGGACAGCGTGCCGCGGATCGCGGTCGCCGCCGCGACGAGCGGCGAGACGAGGTGCGTCCTGCCCCCCTTGCCCTGGCGGCCTTCGAAGTTGCGGTTCGAGGTCGAGGCGCAGCGCTCGCCCGGGGCGAGCTGGTCCGGATTCATCCCGAGGCACATCGAGCAGCCGGCGAAGCGCCACTCCGCACCGAAGTCCGTGAACACCTTGTCCAGGCCCTCGGCCTCGGCCTCCAGACGGACCCTCGCGGATCCGGGGACGACCATGACGCGCACGCCCTCTGCCTTCTTGCGCCCCTTGACGATCGAGGCGAAGGCTCGGAGGTCCTCGATGCGGCTGTTCGTGCACGAGCCCATGAACACCGCGTCCACGTGCACGTCCTTCAGCGGCGTGCCCGGCGCGAGGTCCATGTACTCCAGAGCGCGCTCGGCTGCGGCGCGCTCGTTGGGGTCCGCGATGTCTTCCGGATTCGGCACGGACGCCGACAGCGAACTGCCCTGCCCTGGGTTGGTGCCCCAGGTGACGAACGGCTCGAGCTCGTCGGCGTCGATGAAGACCTCGGCGTCGAAGACCGCTCCTTCATCGGTGGGGAGCGTGCGCCAGTAGGCGACCGCATCGTCCCAATCCCGCCCCTTCGGAGCGTGCGGCTTGTCCTTGACGTAGGCGAAGGTCGTCTCGTCCGGCGCCACCATGCCTGCGCGGGCACCCGCCTCGATCGACATGTTGCAGATCGTCATGCGCCCCTCCATCGAGAGGGCGCGGATGGCGCTGCCGCGGAACTCCAGGACGTAACCCTGTCCGCCGCCCGTCCCGATCTTCGCGATGACGGCGAGGATGATGTCCTTCGCGCTCACGCCGGGCCGGAGGGTCCCCTCCACGGTGATCGCCATGGTCTTGAACGGCTTCAGCGGCAGGGTCTGCGTCGCCATGACGTGCTCGACCTCGCTCGTTCCGATGCCGAAGGCCATCGCCCCGAACGCGCCGTGGGTGGACGTGTGCGAGTCCCCGCAGACGACGGTGATGCCCGGCATCGTCAGACCGAGCTGAGGGCCGACGACGTGCACGATCCCCTGCTCCGCGTCGCCGAGCGAGTGGATGCGGACGCCGAACTCCTCGGCGTTGCGACGCAGCGTCTCGATCTGCGTGCGGCTGGTGAGGTCGGCGATCGGCTTGTCGATGTCGAGCGTCGGCGTGTTGTGGTCCTCGGTCGCGATCGTGAGGTCCAGGCGACGCAACGGCCGCCCCTCCGTGCGCAACCCGTCGAATGCCTGAGGGCTCGTGACCTCGTGGACCAGATGGAGGTCGATGTAGATGAGGTCTGGTTCGCCGTTCTCGCCCTTGACCACGAGGTGGTCATCCCAGACCTTCTCGGCCAGGGTGCGCGGATGGCGCGGAATGTCGGTCACATCAGTGCTCATGCGTGTTCTCTGTCTCCTGTGATGGCGGTTCGGCCCACGCTGGACTCCGCGACGAGAAAGGCCTAGATCGAGGTCTCGTCGCGGCCGCTAAGAAGGAGAACCACCCGCCGCATGTCGGTCAGTTTACACCGCTGCGACGGGTGGTCCGGCCCGCGGGGTCACTCCGTGACGGAGGCCTGCTTCTTCTCCCGCGAGGACGAGATGAGGCTCGCGATGGTCGCGACGGCCATGGAGCCGAAGATGACGCCGAGCGAGACCCAGTTGTTGATGTCCGGCGCCCACTCGATGGGGTGCCCGCCATTGATGAAGGGAAGCTCGTTCTCGTGCATCGCGTGCAGGATCAGCTTCACCCCGATGAAGCCGAGGATAAACGCCACACCGTAGTGCAGGTACCTCAGCTTCTCCAGGAGGTCGCCGAGCAGGAAGTAGAGCTGTCGAAGGCCCATCAGTGCGAACAGGTTCGCGGTGAACACGATGAAGGGGTTCTGAGTGACGCCGTAGATCGCGGGGATCGAGTCGACGGCGAACATGAGGTCGGTCACCCCGATCGAGACGAACACGATCAGCATCGGCGTCCAGATCTTCTTGCCGTTCACGACCGTGCGCAGCTTCGCCCCGTCGTAGTCCTCGCTGATGTCGATGCCGCGGCGCAGCATCCGGATGATGAAGTTCTCCGTCTGCGCGTCGTCCTCGTGCTTCTCCGGCAGCGCCTGGCGGATCGCCGTGAAGATGAGGAAGGCGCCGAAGAGGTAGAAGATCGGGCTGAGGTGCTCGACCGCCGCCCCCACGATGAGGATGAAGATCGCCCGGAGCACGAGGGCGATGATGATGCCGACCATGAGCACTTCCTGCTGGTACCGACGCGGTACCGAGAACTGGGTCATGATCAGCACGAAGACGAAGAGGTTGTCGATGGAGAGGCTGTACTCCATCGCCCAGCCGGTGAGGAAGTCGATCGAGTCCTTCGGATCCCCGACGAGGAACAGGATGCCCGCGAAGATGAGCGCCAGGGTGACGTAGAAGACGACCCAGAGCGTGGATTCCTTCGTCGAGGGGATGTGCGGCCTCTTCAGGATGAGGAGCAGATCGCCGATGAGGATGAGGGTCAGGACCACCAGGGACGTGATCTCGAACCAGACGGGGATGTTCAAGGGCGCACGGCACCTTTCGCAAAAGGGTAGGGAAAAGGTCCGAAAGTCTCTCCCTCGCACGGTGTGCGCCGCATCCCCGGGGCAACGACGCCGGTGCCCGTGATGACGAGGATGCGATGACGGGATACTCCCTCTCGCAGCGTTGATTCTAGCCGAGGTTCGGCGCTGCCCCGTCGGCATGGTGGAATAGTCGCCGTGACTTCTTCGACCGACACGGCAACCGGCCCTCTCGCGACGCCTCCGCGCAATCCCTGGGCCCGCTCCATCGGCTCGCTCATCTTCGTGAGCCGGTGGCTGCAGGCTCCGCTGTACATCGGGCTGATCGTCGCCCAGCTGGTGTACGTCGTCGTCTTCATGGTGGAGCTCTGGCACCTCATCCATGAGGTGATCGCGCATCCGACCGAGATCAACGAGGCCGTCATCATGCTGGCCGTGCTCGGCCTCATCGATGTGGTCATGATCGCGAACCTGCTCATCATGGTGATCATCGGCGGTTACGAGACCTTCGTCTCGCGCATCGACACCGACGGCCACCCCGACCAGCCGGAATGGCTGTCGCACGTGAACGCCAACGTGCTGAAGGTCAAGCTGGCGATGGCGATCATCGGCATCTCCTCCATCCACCTGCTCAAGACCTTCATCGCCGTCGGCGACCTCGATCAGGGCGGCAGCACGTTCGAGGGCACCCGCTACACCCCCACCGGCGTGCTCTGGCAGGTCGTGATCCACATGGTCTTCATCGTCTCGGCTCTCGCCCTCGCCTGGATCGATCGGATGTCCCAGAAGACGATCGTCGCCGCGCACGCGGAAGCAGCGCACTGATCTGAGACGATGGGGCATCCCTCGACACTTCCCCGGTGAGAGACACGGAATGGAAGCGGTATGCCTCAGCGATCGCAGGACCAGATACGGGCGGCTCGAGCCGCGTCCGGTGACGAGAGCGCATTCCGCGAGCTGTACCGGGAGAACGTTCGTCCGGTCTACTGGATCGCCCACGGCATCCTCGGATCCCCCGTCGATGCCGAGGACGTGACGCAGGAGACCTTCGTCGTGGCCTGGCGGAAGCTGCCGAAGCTCGAGCTGGCCGGAGAGTCGATCCTGCCGTGGCTGGCGACGATCTGCCGGTTCCAGGCGGCGAACCGTCTGCGACGCAGGCTTCGGGAGCAGGCGCACACCGCGGATGCCGACGACGCGCTGATCGCCGACACGGTGAGCGTCGAGGAGCAGGTCATCACGGCGGAGCTCGCCGCACGGATCGCCGCGGAGATCGGCACGCTCGGAGACCTCGACCGCGAGATCTTCCGGCTGTGCGCCTCCGAGGGCTACGCCTATCAGGCGGCGGCCGAGGAGCTGGGCGTGAGTCACGCCGTCGTCCGCAACCGTCTCTCGAGAGTGCGCACGCAGCTGCGAGGCGCCGTGAAGGAGGCGAGAGACGCATGAACGAGCAGAGCACTGATCTTCCGGAGCTGTCCGATCAGGCGGTCGCGAGGATGGAGCACGCCGTGTTCGACCGCATCGCGGATGAACCGGAGAGAGGCGCTCCGGCCTCTCCCGCTTCGAAGAGACGAGGGCGCAGACGCCGTTGGCTGACAGGCGCGGGGATCGCGGCCGCCTTCGCGGTCGGCGTGCTCGTCACTCCCCCGATCCTCGGCAGCGTCGGCACCGCGACGACCGCCGGTTCGCCGGTCATGGGCGCGTCGGACGGCGGCGGAGCACTGCCAGACATGGGCATCACGGAGGCGGGCTCCGAGGAGAGCGCGGTCACGGGTGATGATGCCTCGGCATCCGCCGCTGATCCGGATGCGGGTCGCGAGATCGTCGCCACAGCGTCCGCGCAGCTCGAGGTCGAGGACATCGCCGAGGCTGTCGAGGCGATCGGCGAGCTCGCCGCGGAGTACGGCGGATACGTCGAGAGCACGAGCATCGCCAAGCCCATGGCCATCGATGACGCGAGCGCCCCGATCGTTCAGGACTCCGGCTACGGATGGGTGAGCGTCCGCGTGCCGTCGGCGGATCTGAGCTCGGTGATCCAGGAGCTCAGCGGAAGCGGGGAGGTCCTTTCGTCGTCGGTCTCGAAGCAGGATGTGACGTCGACCGCGATCGATCTGCGCGCCAGAGTCGATGCGCTGCAGGCATCCGTGACGCGGCTGACGGAGCTCATGTCGCAATCCGGTTCCGTATCGGAGCTCATCGAGGCGGAGGTCGCGCTCACCGACCGACAGGCCGAGCTGGAGTCGTATCAGCAGCAGCTCACCGCGCTCGAGGATCAGATCGCGATGTCATCGCTCCAGGTCGAGCTCGTGCGGGAGCAAGCTGTGACGTCCGCGGATCCGGCAGGCTTCGGTGATGGTCTGGTCGCGGGCTGGAACGGGCTCATCGTCTCGCTCAACGCCCTCGTGGTCGCCGTCGGCTTCCTCCTGCCCTGGGCCGCGATCGCCGGCGTCATCCTGCTCGCCATCTGGCTGATTCGTCGCCGGCGTCACCGCTCGAATCCCGAAGAACCCTGATTTTCCGGGGTATACAAGAAGTCTTGTAGAAACGTTGGTCCCGCCATAGCGTGGCCTGCATGGAAGAGATCAGCACTATCACGGCCCTGCACCATCCGGTGCGCAGACGCATCGTCGACTATCTCGGGCTCTACGGCTCCAGCCAGGTCACGACCCTCGCCCGCGCGCTCGGGCAGCAGGTCGGCAGCATCAGCCATCACCTCAGGATGCTGGAACGTGCAGGGGTCGTGGAACGCGCGGACGCCCCCGACGGCGACCGTCGGACGAGCTGGTGGCAGGCGGTCCGGCGCAGCTTCACATGGTCCGTGGACGATTTCCAGGATGCCCCGGCCTCCGCGATGCTCGCGCGCGAGGCGGAGCGGGTCAACATCGCGACCCAGATCGGCCGTCTTCAGGCCTGGCATCGCCACGCGGGCTCCGCGCCGGAGTGGACGAACGCCGCGTTCAGCACCGACACGCTCGCCTGGGCGACAGCCGACGAGCTCACAGCCCTGTCCAGCGCGATCCGCGAGACGGTCGACGCGTGGCGAGCGGGCATCGATCGCGAGGACGGCGCCGAACGTCGCCCGGTGTTCTTCTTCGCGCACGGCTTCCCCACGGCGCCATGACCTCCACTGAGCCGACTCTCCTCCGCGAGCCGCCCCGCTTCTCTCGCGATGTGACGGTCCACGCGTGGATCATCGTCAAAGCGCTCTCCGACGCGGGCGACGCGATCTGGACCATCGCGCTGGCGTGGACGGCCGTGCAGATCGCCACGCCCGCTGTCGCCGGGCTCATCGTGGCCGCAGGAACGGTGCCCCGTGCGATCGTGCTCCTGTTCGGCGGCGTCATCGCCGACCGCGCCAACGCGAGGCATGTCATGCTCGCGTTCAACGCCCTCCGCGTCATCGTCCTCGTGGGCGTCGCCCTGTGGGTGCTCGCCGAGCCGCCCTCCGTCCTCGTGCTGATGCTCGCCGCCATCGCCTTCGGCGTCTGCGACGCCTTCTACGAGCCGTCCGCGGGAACGATCGCCAGGCAGATGGTGCGAGCATCCGATCTGCCGTCGTACGGCGCATTCGCCCAGACCGCCTCACGGCTGGGCACGATGGGCGGGGCGGCCGTCGGCGGATTCCTGGTCGCCCATGCCGGGCTCGGCGGCAGCGCGTCGCTCAACGCGGTGACATTCGTCCTGGTGATCGCCTTCATCGCGCTCATGCTCCGGCCGCGATACGCCCTTCCGCGCGCAGAACGCGAGACTGCGCTGCGTGGCATCGGCCGCGGATTCGCGCATCTGCGTGAGGCGCCGACGACACGGACGCTCGTCATCGCACTCTCGGGACTCAACCTCGCCGTCGGCCCCGCTGTCGGCATCGGCATCGCCCTGCGGGCGCATGACGAGGGGTGGGGCGCTCAGGCGGTGGGGATCTTCGAGGCGCTCCTCGGACTCGGTGCGGCACTCGGCGCCGTATCCGTCGCCCGCTGGCGTCCTCGACGCGAGGCGAGGGCTGGATTCATCGGCCTGATCGTCCAGGGCGCGGGCATCGTGGCGCTCGGTCTCGGCCCCGCATGGGTGACGGGCGCCGGCAGCTTCGTGATCGGCGCGACCGCCGGCTACGCCTCCGTGCTGCTCAGCGCGACGTTCGCGGCGACGGTGGATACCGCGTACCTCGGGCGCATGGGATCGCTCACGCGACTCGGCGACGACGTGTTCATGCCGCTCGCGATGGCCGCCTTCGGCGCGCTCGCCTCGGTGACAGCGATCTGGGTGCCCTTCGCACTGTTCGGCGGCGCGATGGCGGCGCTCATGATCGTGCCGCTGAGCAATCCGGTGTTCCAACGGCTCTCTCTGCGCACCCCGGCGGATGCCGGCTGACGCCCCGCCCTGGCGCTAGTCTCACGTCATGAGCCGCGCCGACGAAGCCCGCACCCGCACCGTCCCGGCGGGGCGCGACCTCACGCTCGATCTCGCCAGGGTGCTCTGCGTCCTGCTGGTCGTCTTCGTCCACATCCTCTTCACCGGCGTAGGCCGCAACGCGGACGGCACGCTCCTCATCGAGAAGACGGTCGAACTGCAGTCATGGTTCGACGCGGTGACCTGGGTGGCGAACATCATGCCCTTGTTCTTCGTCGTCGGCGGATATGCGGCGATGGCGGGATGGCATTCGGCACAACGCAAGGGCACGAGCGCTGATGCGTTCGTACGCGTCCGTCTCGCGCGTCTCGCACGACCGGCGCTTCCCGTCTTCGTGTTCTTCACGGTAGCGCTCGGAGCGGTGCGACTGGTCGGGGTGGATGCCGCGCTCGTGGACGGCATCGCGATCGGCGTCGGCTCCCCGCTCTGGTTCCTCGCCGCCTACATGGTGGCCCAGGCGCTCGCACCCAGGATGATCCGCTGGCACGAGCGGCACGGCGCGGTGGTGCTGCTCGTGCTGCTCGCCGCGTCGATCGCGACCGATGCGCTGCGCTTCATCGTGGCCGGTGGGATGCTCGGGATCGAGCCGATCGGGCCCTCCGGATACGGACTCGGCCAACAGCTCTTCGGCATCCCCAACGTCGTCTTCGTCTGGTTGTTCTGCCAGCAGATCGGCTTCTTCCTCCACGACGGGTGGTTCGCTGCGCGCGCCCGATGGCAGCTCGTGGCGCTCATCGCCATCGGCTACCTCGCCGTGTGGGGCCTCGTCTCCCTCGGCGGCTACTCGTGGAGCATGCTCGCGAACCAGTGGCCGCCGAGCGCGCCCATGGCTGTGTTCGCCGTCATCCAGGCATCCGCGCTCGCCCTGCTGCACCGTCCGCTGACCGCGCTGATGACGATGAGGGGCGCCCAGGGCGTCGTCTTCCTTCTCGGCTCGAGACTCATGACGATCTATCTGTGGCACCTCCCGGTCATCATGATCATCACAGGTATCCAGCTCTTGCTTCCCCTTCCCATTCCTCTGCCGGGGAGCCCCGCATGGTGGTGGACGCGGGCGCCCTTCCTTCTCGTCGTGCTCGCCGTCGTCTGGCTGCTGTCGCTGTGGCTCGTGCGTTTCGAGCAGGTCCCGCCGCTAGAGCCGCCGCGGTACCGGGGCACGACGACGACCGTCGTCGCGGTCCTCCTCTTCGTCATCCCGATCCTGGCGATCACCGCCTACGGCCTGGACTTCCCGCTCGCCGCCCTCGCGCTGGTGACGACCGCGGTTGCCGTCTGGATGACCGGCGCGCGACGCCGGCTCACACCGTAGATGCGGCGCCACCGGTCGGACCATGTCCGGATACGCGAAAACCCCCGGCGAACCGGGGGTTTTCGGTGTTGCGGTGACCCCAGCGGGATTCGAACCCGCGTTACCGCCGTGAGAGGGCGGCGTACTAGGCCGCTATACGATGGGGCCGTCTTGCGGGAGCGTTTCCGTCCCGCGACAACTGTTCAAGTATGCCACGCGTTTTCTCGCCTCACCAAATCGAGCCCGCGCCGAGGCGTTTCCCGGGCGTGGCGCAGCGATTCGGGTTTGCCGGCGGGCAGGGATCGGAGTTGACTCTTCTCATGCGCGTCACGAAGTACGAACATGCCACCCTCCGCATCGATGAGAGCGGAGACACCCTGCTGATCGATCCGGGATCGTTCACCTCCCCGCTGGATGCGCTCACGAACCTCGTCGCCGTCGTGCTGACCCACGAGCATCCGGACCACTGGACGCCCGAGCACCTCGATCGCATTCTCCGCGACGCCCCGGGAACGCCGATCTTCGCACCGGCGGGTGTCGCAGCAGCCGCAGCCGATTACGAGATCACGACCGTCTCCCCCGGCGAGACCGTCACGGCAGGCCGGTTCACGCTGCGGTTCTTCGGCGGCGATCACGCCGTCATCCATTCCTCGCTCCCCCTCGTCCAGAACGTCGGCGTCCTCGTGAACGACGAGCTCTACTACCCCGGCGATTCCTATGCGGTTCCCGAGGGCGTCACGGTCGACACTCTCGCCGCTCCGCTGGGCGCGCCATGGCTGAAGATCGGCGAGGCGATGGACTTCGTCCTCGCCGTCGCACCCCGCCGCGCCTTCGGCGTGCACGACATGACGCTGTCCGTGAGCGGCAAGACGATGCACCGCGCGCGGCTGAAGTGGGCCACCGAGCAGGACGGCGGTGAGTTCTTCGAGCTCGAGCCCGGCGACGCGATCGATCTCTGAGTCCCAGGCGGCCGCCTTCGCGGCGATCATGCTTACCCAGAGCGATGACCGCGACGATCACCGCGAGCTCGGCGCCTCTACCGCGACCGAGCTCGCGACCGATGCTCAGCTCTGAAGAGCACGCACCCTGATCGCACGCGCGAGATGATCGCGCTGCTCGATCACGAGCCTGCGGAGCGCGGCAGGCGCGTCCTCGTTCGCTTCGAGCCATGCGTCGACGAGGTCGAGGGAGTCGGATGCCGGGAAGAGCCCGACCACCAGGCGCCGGGCGATCTCGATGCTCCGCTGCGTCCACGCCGGGCGGATGCGGGCGAAGTACTCCGTATCGCGATCGGCGATCAGGTCACGCCTGCCTCCTGCGCGGAAACCGGCGATCGTGGCGTCCAGCTGGTCGTTGGAGAGCGCCTCGTCCTCCCAGGCCGCGATCCATGCACCGGCTCTGACCTCGGCATCCGGCCGGGACGTCCTTGCCCTCAGAGCCGCGGTGCGACCGTCGGCTGTCTCGTCCTTCGCCGATTCGACGGTGATCTCCGCGTCGTTCACGGCGCCGATGGTTGCCTGCGCGATCACGAGGGACCAGCGCAGCTCAGCATCCACCGGCAGCCCCTGGGGCGCATCGCCGCCGAGGATCGTCGCCAGCGTGGGTCCGGCTTCCGGCGCGTACGCGGCAGCAGCGGCGAACGCCCTCGCCCAGCTCAGCTGCGCGTCGCTGCCCGGCTCCGCGCCTCGAAGGGCCTGCTCGGTCGTCCGGAACCACACGGACCGCTGCTCGACCGCGTCGCTCTCGGGGATGTAGTTGCTCAGCGTGAAGGCAGCGTTCGCGAGGACGCCGGCGAGCAATCCGATGTTCTCCTCCGCCGGCGCGTGCGCGCGGACGATGTCCAGGTAGCGGCGTGCCGGCAGCACCCCGTCTCGAGCCGCGTTCCAGAGCGAGGACCATACGAGGGCACGCGGGAGCGGCTCCAGCGTGGAGAGCGCCTCCGCCGCAGCATCCAGCGAACGCTCGTCGAGGCGGACCTTCGCGTATGTGAGATCGTCGTCGTTCAGCAGCACGAGATCGGCGTCGCCGAACGAGACGGGCGTTTTCTCGGCGACGACGTCGATCTCGGTCCGCCCCCGCCGCACCAGACGTCCGTCGACGAGGTCGTACAGACCGACGCGCAGGCGATGCGGCCGGGGATGACTCTGCAGGATCGCGAGCGCTCCCCCGGCATCCCTTGTCAACTCGATCGTCGAGACGCCGCTCGTCTCGAGCCAGGCCCGCGACCATGAGCGCACCTCGCGGCCCGACACCTCTTCCAGAGGAAGAAGGAGGTCCTCGAGGGTCGTGTTGCCGAACGCGTGCTCGGCGAAGTAGCGTCGTGCGCCCTCGAAGAACGCCTCTTCGCCCACGAAGGCGACGAGCTGCTTGAGCACGGCTGCGCCCTTGGCGTACGTGATGCCGTCGAAGTTGAGCTTCGCGGCTTCGAGGTCGGGGATGTCGGCGACGATCGGATGCGTGGTGGGGAGCTGATCCTGCTGATACGCCCAGGCCTTGCGGTTGGCCGCGAAGCGCACCCAGGCGTCGGTGAAACGTGTCGCCGCGGCGGAGGCATGCGAGCCCATGTAGTCGGCGAAGCTCTCCTTGAGCCAGAGGTCGTCCCACCAGCTCATCGTCACCAGGTCGCCGAACCACATGTGCGCCATCTCATGCAGGATCGTGTTCGCACGTCCCCCGCGCTGAGCGTCGGTCGCCGCGCCACGCGGGATGTACGCCTCTGTGAAGGTGACGAGTCCTGGGTTCTCCATCGCGCCGAGGTTGTACTCGGGGACGAAGATCTGGTCGTACTTCCCCCAGGGGTACGCGTACGCGAACGCGTCCGTGAAGAAGTCGAGACCCTGCCGCGTGACCTCGAGGATCTCCTCCGCCTCCAGGTGCGGCGCGAGCGATGCTCGGCAGAGCACCCCGAGCGGGATGCGCTGATCGCCGCGACTCCACTCCCCGTCGACGCGGTGGTACGGCCCCGCAGCGACCGCGGTGATGTAACTGGAGATCGGGAGGGTCGGCGCGAATTCGACGCTCTGGACGTCATCCGCCGTCGTCGACGAGATCACGCGCTGGTTGGAGAGCACCTGCCATCCGGCGGGGGCGTGAACGACGAAGGTGTACGCGGCCTTCATATCGGGCTGCTCGAAGCAGGCCATCACCCGCCGCGAATCCGCCGGCTCGTACTGCGTGTACAAATAGGTCTCGCCATCGACGGGGTCGACGAAGCGGTGCAGCCCTTCGCCCGAGCGGCTGTAAGCTCCGACCGCGCGCACCCGCACCACGTTCGAGCCGCGCAGGCCGGTGAGCGCGATGCGGGACCCGTCGTGCACGACCGGCCGGCTCGCGCCGTTGACGACCACCTCCTCCACGCTCTCCCCGATGAAGTCGAGCCACGTCTCCGCCGCAGTGGATTCGAACTCGAGCGTCGTCGTGGTGCCGAACCCGGAGCGCGCGGGATCCCGCGCCTCGCGAAGGTCGAGCTCGACACGGATGCTGTGGACGGAGACTGCTGCGGATCGCGCAGCGGTCTCCTCACGGGTGAGGTTCGCAGAGGACATGCATCCATCGTTCCACGACGCCGGTGCGGTGAACCTCAGGCGTTGCGGTAGGCTTGCTCAATCTCACATGTTGCCAGCCGGAATCTCCGCCTGTGCATCCGCCCGCGCATCGCCTTCGCGCTCGGGGCACCTGCCACCTCCTCCTCCGCCTCTCCCCTCCTGATCACGGCCGCAATGATCGCCGCCGCCCCGAGGGACCATCACTTGCTCCGCGCTACCTGCGGTGCGGGACGGGTCGACCATCGGCCCAGAAAACAAAGGAAAAACGCATGGCCACCGGCACTGTCAAATGGTTCAACTCCGACAAGGGCTTCGGCTTCATCGCCCCCGACGACGGATCCGCCGACCTGTTCGCGCACTTCAGCGCGATCCAGGGCAGCGGACACCGCAACCTCGAAGAGGCGCAGAAGGTCGAGTTCGACACGGAGCAGGGCCCCAAGGGCCCGCAGGCGACGAACATCCGCGCCCTCTGAGACCACTTCAGGAAAGGGGCTCTTCCGCTTCGGCGGGAGGGCCCCTTTCCCTATCTGCACGAAGATGCAGAAAGGCCCGGTGATCCGCTTTCTGCGGGATCACCGGGCCTTTCAGAAGTGCTGGGGTACCTGGACTCGAACCAAGAACAACTGAACCAGAATCAGCCGTGTTGCCAATTACACCATACCCCAAGGGCGAAACCGGAGTCTCGCACCGAGGTTCAAGCTTACCCGAGGGCGGACGAGAACGCCAAAACGTCGGCGGGTCGCCGCGTGCCGGGCGCGTCGTTCACGAGGCGTCCGCGCGCTGACGGGCACGGAAGTTCGAGGCCTTCACCCGATTGCCGCAGGTCTTCATCGCGCACCACTCACGGCGACGCCCCCGTGAACGGTCGAGATAGACCTGCGTGCACTCAGGGCGTGCGCACTCACGCAGCAGCGCGGCATCCTCGCCCCCGAGGATCTCGATGGCCTGCCGCGCCAGCGTAGAAAGCCCCTGTGGGACACTCCCCGACCGCTCGACCTCCCCCCCGAGACGAACCCCGATCGGGAGTTCTTCCGCATGCTCGTTCAGCACGGCCACGGCGTCGGCGTCCAGCTGACGTCCACGACGCCGATCATCCATCAGCGCATACACCGCTTCGCGCAACGCGATGGCGGCGTCGAGGTCCTGCGTCGATGCGCCAGGCGCCGCATCGACGAGCTCAGCCTCGACGAACCACGCGTCCAGCGCCCCCGGCTCATCCAGCATCTCGGTCGGTCGGGAGTTGCGACGGGCGCGCCGAGTGCCCACGAAGTCGAGGACAGGAGTCCCGCAAGGGAAGGCATGGATCACGTAACCATTCTGACAGGTGATCACGACGCAGACAATCCCAAGTAACCGTCTTGACAGGTTACTCATTCGTCTGCCACAGTCGTAACCATTCCAACCGGTTACCTTAGGAGGACATCGTGCCCAGCATTCGTTTCCAGCTCACCTCGACACTCGCCCCGCACGACGTCATGTCGGTGCTCACCGACTTCAGCGCGGCACGCGCAGCAGCGTGGCCGACGATCGACGCGCAGCATCTGAAGGTCCACCGGCGCGGAGCGGACTGGGCCGAGGTGACCGAGGGCACCGCCGCCGCATGGGAACGGGCACGGTACGAGTGGAGCGCCGAGGAAGGACGCGTCGACATCACCACGCTCGACTCGAAGGTCTTCGGCCCTGGTGGCGGTTGGACGTTCCAGCTCTCCCCCGCTGAGGAAGCCGGCACACGGATCGACGTCGAGCTCGTGCGCACGCCTCGAGGCATGCGACGCAAGACGCTGGCCGCTCTCCTCCCCCTCATCGCACCGACGAGCCTTCGCAAGGCCTTCGCCGGCCCGCTGCACGCCCGCTGACCCCGCACCCGACAAGGAAACACATCATCATGGAACTGAACCTCGAGATCATCGTCCTCCCCGTCGCCGACGTCGACCGCGCGAAGGCCTTCTACACCGGCCTGGGATTCCGGCTCGATGCCGACGCCACCTCCCGTCGCGGTCTGCGCGTGGTGCAGGTCACACCTCCCGGCGCAGGCGCCGCCTCGGTGATCTTCGGCGAACACCTCACGGACGCAGCACCAGGCTCTGTGAGGGGCCTGCACCTGGTCACACCCGACCTCGAGGGTGCGCGTGCCGAACTGATCGCAGGCGGCGCCGATGTCAGCGGCCCCTGGCACGATGCCGACGGCGTCTTCCACTGGGCGGGCGAGGCCAACCGTGTCTGGGGTGCTGACGACACGCACGACAGCTACGCCTCGTACGTTTCCTTCGACGACCCCGACGGCAACGAGTGGATCATCCAGCAGGTCGTCGACCGCCTGCCCGGGCGCTGATCTGCGAGACGAGGGAGATCTCCATGACCCGGACCAACGACCTCATCCTCGAGCTGCTCCTCGGCGCGGCAGAGGCGCACGGCATCCACGAGCGAGAGGACCTCGGCGGCGTCTACGACGAAGCCTGGCCGCAGTGGTATGCGGCGCACATGACCACGGCCATCGAGCAGCGAGGTCTTCGGCTGGTTCCGGCGACCGAGCAGCGCTGAACCGAGGCGCGGGCGGGAAGGAGTCCCTCCCCACCCGCGTCCGTGTCGTCAGGCCGCGAGGTGCGCGGACAGCGCGCGAAGCCGGGCCAGCGTGGCGTCCTTGCCGAGGAGCTCCATCGACTCGAACAGCGGCGGCGAGACCCGGCGACCCGTGAGCGCCACCCGCGGCGGGCCGTACGCGACGCGGGGCTTGAGCTCGAGTCGCTCCACCAGGGCGGCCGCCAGAGCGTCCTGGATCGCCTGCGGCGTGAACTCGGCCACGGGCTCGAGCGCTGCGACGCAGGCGTCGAGAACCTCACCCGCGTTCGCGGGCAGCCCCTTCAGCGCGTCGGCCTCGTAGGACACCTCGTCCGTGAAGAGGAAACCGAGCATCCCAGGCACCTCGCCGAGGAGCTGAACGCGCTCCTGCACGAGGGGCGCTGCCCGGAAGGCGAGGACGAGCTGCTCATGCGTCGGCTCGTCGAAGAGTCCGGCCGCGGCGAGATAAGGCACGATCCGCTCGGCGAAATCCTTCTCGGTGAGCATCCGGATGTGGTCGCCGTTGATCGACTCCGCCTTCTTCTGATCGAAGCGGGCGGGGTTCGGGTTGACGTTCTCGATGTCGAACGCGGCGACGAACTCGTCGAGCGAGAAGACATCGCGGTCCGGGCCGATCGACCAGCCCAGCAGCGCCAGGTAGTTCAGCAGACCCTCGTGGATGAAACCGCGCTCCCGATGCAGGAACAGATCCGCCTGCGGGTCGCGCTTGGAGAGCTTCTTGTTGCCGGTCTCCCCCAGTACAAGCGGCATGTGCGCGAACCGGGGCACGAAGTCCGTGACACCGGCCTCGATGAGCGCCGCGTACAGCGAGAGCTGGCGGGCCGTGGACGGCATGAGGTCCTCGCCGCGCAGCACATGGGTGATGCCCATCAGCGCGTCGTCGACCGGGTTCACGAAGGTGTACAGCGGGATGCCGTTCGGGCGCACCACGACGAAGTCGGGGAAGGACCCGGCGGGGAACGTCACCTCGCCGCGGATGAGGTCGACGTAGGTGAGATCCTCGTCCGGCACACGCAGGCGGAGCGCCGGCTGACGCCCTTCGGCGCGGAACGCCGCCTTCTGCTCCTCCGTGAGGTCGCGGTCGAAGTTGTCGTAGCCCAACTGCTTCGCGCGCCCCGCCGCCTCGTTGCGCGCGTCGATCTCCTCGGCTGTCGAGTAGCTCTCGTAGATCGCACCGGCGGCGAGGAGCTTGTCGATGACCTCGCGGTAGATGTCGTGGCGCTGCGACTGGCGGTACGGGGCGTGCGGGCCGCCGACCTCGACACCCTCGTCCCAGTCGATCTCGAGCCAGCGCAGCGCGTCCAGCAGCTGCTGATAGCTCTCCTCGCTGTCGCGCGCAGCATCCGTGTCCTCGATGCGGAAGACGAGCTTGCCGCCGTTGTGGCGGGCGTATGCCCAGTTGAACAGGGCGGTCCTGACGAGACCGACGTGCGGGAGGCCGGTGGGCGACGGGCAGAACCGCACGCGCACATCGGCGCCCGTCGCGGTCGTGGTCTGAGGATGAGGAGTAGCCATAGCCCTTCGATTCTAGTTGCGCGACCGTCGCCATCGATCCCGCCTCCGCCGGCCGCTTCACGTCATCCGGAGTAACAGACGCGCCGCCGATCCTCGGGCGGGCGAGCGCTGCTCGTATGGTTGCAGCGTCCGCCTGTCGAGAGAGGACGCCGCCGATGTCACAATCGCTCCTTCACGAGCCGCTGAAGTTCGCCTACTGGGTGCCCAACGTCAGCGGCGGCCTCGTCGTCAGCTCGATCGAGCAGCGCACCTCGTGGGACTACGACTACAACGTGAAGCTCGCGCAGACGGCTGAGCGCGTCGGCTTCGAGTACGCCCTCAGCCAGGTCCGCTATGCCTCCAGCTACGGCGCCGCTCAGCAGCACGAGTCCACGAGCATCAGTCTCGCGCTGCTCCTGGCCACCGAGAAGCTGAAGCTGATCGCCGCCGTGCACCCCGGGTTCTGGGCGCCGGCTGTGCTGGCGAAGTTCATCCTTACCGCCGACCAGTTCTCCAAGGGCAGGGCGGCGGTCAACGTGGTCAGCGGCTGGTTCAAGGACGAGTTCGTCGACCTCGGCCTGCCCTGGCTCGAGCACGACGAGCGCTACCGTCGCTCGGCCGAGTTCATGCAGATGCTGCGCGGACTGTGGACCGAGGAGGAGTTCGACTTCAACGGCGACTTCTACCGGTCGCACGGCTTCACTCTGCGCCCCGGCCCGTACCCCGTCGAAGGGCGCCCGCATCCCGAGATCTTCCAGGGCGGCAACTCGACGGCGGCCCGCTTCAACGGGGGCGCATACGCCGACTGGTACTTCTCCAACGGCAAGGACTTCGACGGATTCACCGAGCAGTACGACGACGTCACGCGCGTCGCTGCAGAGCACGGCCGCACCGTGCGGTTCGGCCTGAACGGATTCGCGATCATCCGGGACACCGAGGCGGAGGCGCGCGAACAGCTCCGCGAGATCGTCGCGAAGGCCGACGTCGAGTCCGTCAAGGGCTTCCGCGCCTCGGTGCAGCAGGCCGGCGCCTCGACCGGGGACAAGAAGGGCATGTGGGCCGACTCGAGCTTCGAAGATCTCGTGCAGTACAACGACGGCTTCCGCACCCAGCTCATCGGAGATGCGGAGCAGGTAGCCCGTCGCATCATCGAGTACAAGAAGCGCGGTGTGAACCTCATGCTGCTGGGATTCCTGCACTTCATCGAAGAGGTCGAGGCGTTCGGGACGAAGGTGATCCCGATCGTCCGCGAGCTCGAGGCCGAGCTGGAGCGCACGGGCGACGAGGTGCCTTCGGCCGCGAGGTGACTCCGGGGTCGCTTCTGAGCCCTCAGGCCGCCGGAGCGGCGTCGTCACGCGTCCAGGAGGCCAGCGCTGCACGATGGTCGAGCGGCAGCCTGCCCTGCTGCTCACGATCTGCGACGACGGCATCGAATGCCGCGCGGAATGCGCTCCGGTCCGCCGAGGACAGGTCGCGGTAGAACGCACCCATTCCCGCGACGCCGCCTTCGACGGCCGTCCACAGCGTCGCGGGAGTCACTTTCCAGGTCCACGACTGCTCCACGACGACGGCACCCGGCAGACCGGCCTCTGCGAGCATCCGGACGAATCCGGCGGCCGTGCGATCGAAGTCGAGTTCCTGCGGAAGCCGGCCGCCGGTGGCAGGCTCGAGCTCCGCGCGCTCGACGACCTCGGCCCAGAACCAGGACGGCGATGCCGTCCAGATCGTCGCGATCACGTGGGCCCGAGACACACGGGCCAACTCCGCGGCGGCTGCTCGAGGATCCGGCACATGGTTCAACACGAAGTTCGCGGTGACGACGTCGAAGGAGCCGCCCCCGAGCGGCAGCGCGGGAAGGCTCGCATCGATCATCGGGAGGGACGGATGCTTCCGCGCAGCCTGCGCACGCATGGAGGCCTCCGGTTCGCAGGCGACGACATCCCAACCGGCCGCGATCCACGCGGAAGCCGGCGTTCCCTCACCGGCACCGACATCGAGAAGGCTCCGACCGCGAGCGGGACCAGCGATCTCCCGCATGCGTTCGACGGTGCCGGCACAGAGCTCGGCATAGGAGGCCGCATATGCGGGGCCGGCCCCGGCCCACGTGCTCATCGTCGCGTCAATCGCCCGAGCGGCGAGAGCGCCACGATGGCGACGACGAGGACGGCAGCAGCCACCCCGAGGCCGGCGTACTGGAAGTTCGAGAGCACAACGCCGGCGAGCACCGCTCCAGCCGCGGCCGACAGACTCATCAACGAGTCGCTGCGTCCCTGTCTGCGGGTGCGCAGTTCCGGCGCAGACGCCTCCGTGAGCAGTGCGGCGCCCGCCACCGTGGCCGCGCTCCACCCGAGGCCGAGCAGGATGAGCGCGACCATCACGCCCCATGCCTGATCGTTCACGGTGATCGCGAAGGCCAGCGAGAGACCGAGCAGTCCCTGCCCCAGGAGCACGACACGGAGCCGGCCCCATCGGTCCGCGAGGATGCCGAACAACGGCGACAGGGCGTACATGCCAGCGACGTGCAGCGCGATCGTCACTCCGACGAGCGTCGACACGTCGGAGGTGCTCGCGTGGCCGGCATGCATGCTGTGCGCCATGTGCGAGAGGTGGATCGGGGTCATCGCCATCACCGATGCCATCACCACGTGCGACGCGGCGATGGCGAAGATCGCATACCGTGCGACCACTGGCCGGTCCACGCGCTCGACGACCTCGGACGCCGGGGCGGCGGCCGCGATCCGCTGAGCGGTCAGGAGCGGGTCGGGTCGAAGGGCGACGACGTACAGCAGGAACGCCGCTGTCTGCGCCACGAGCGAGAACAGGTAGGAACCGGTCTGCGGCGGCATCCCGATCGCCTGTCCGACGACCTCTCCGGGCCCGAGGAGCAGCGGCCCTGCGACGCCCCCGATCGTCGTCGCCCAGACGACGACGGAGAGGTCCCTGCCGCGGTGATGCGGTGCGGCGAGGTCGGTCGCTGCGAATCGGGACTGCAGGTTTCCCGCGTTGCCCGCACCGATGAGAAGGATGCCTGCGAGCAGGAGCGGGAAGACCCGCAGCGCCGCCGCGAGGATCACGATTCCGATGCCCGCCAGGGCGAGCAGGTTGCCCAGGGTGAGCGCCCGGCGACGTCCGACCCTGGCGGCGAGACGTGCGAGCGGGATCGCGCACAGCGCAGCCCCCAGCGTGACCGAGGCCGTCGCCAGCCCTGAGAGCGCATCGTCGCCGGAGATGTCCGCGGCGAGCAACGCGCCGAGGGAGACGGTCGCGCCGAATGCGATACCGCCGAGCACTTGCCCGAGCGAGAGGACGAGAACGGTGCGGCGCTGGACGGCCGCCTGTTCGAAGGCCGTCACGGCGCTCATGCGGCAGGTGCCGCGTCGCGCGCCGGATTGCGCAGGATGCCGAGACCCGTGATCTCGACTTCGACGGTGTCGCCTGCGACGAACGGACCGACGCCGGCCGGCGTGCCCGTCAGGATCACGTCGCCGGGCAGGAGGGTGAAGACCGCGGATGCGTAGGCGATGATCTCGGCGACGGAGTGGATCATGTCGGTGAGCGGCGCCTGCTGCCGAACGTCGCCGTTCACTCTGGTCTGAACGGTCGCGCTCTCCGCATCGAACTCCGTGTCGATGACCGGTCCGAGCGGGCAGAAGGTGTCGAAGCCCTTGCCGCGCGTCCACTGTCCGTCCTTGCGCTGCAGATCGCGCGCGGTCACGTCGTTGGCGATCGTGTAGCCGAAGACGTAGTCGAGGGCATCCGCGGCCGCGACGTTCTTCGCGACCCGACCGATCACCACGGCGAGCTCGCCCTCGAAGTCGGTCTGCTCCGAGATGGTCGGACGCACGATGGCATCGCCAGGGCCGATGACCGCGGTGTTCGGCTTGAGGAACAGGAGGGGCTCCTCCGGGGCCTCGCCACCCATCTCCTTGGCGTGGTCGTGATAGTTCTTGCCGACGCAGACCACCTTGGAGCGAGGGATCACCGGCGCCAGCAGTGCGGCGTCGGCGAGCGGCACGCGCTCACCGGTGGTCTCGTAACCCGTGAACATCGGGTCTCCGGCGAGGACGACGAGTTCGCCCTCGTCGAGGATGCCGTAGCGGATGGCTTCGTTGTGGCTGAACCGAGCGATCTTCACCCCCTCAGCCTACTCAGCGCGTGCTGCTCCCCCGCCAGGATCGGACCGGTCTCTGCGCTCGCCCTCCGTCGTGATGGCCTCGCGGACCTCTCGCAGGTGCTCCTCCATCGCGCGCTGCGCTGCATCGGGGTCGCCGTCGCGGACGGCGACCAGGATCGCGAGGTGACCCTCCGCCGACATCGCACGGCCGCTGCGATGGGCGTGGGAGTCTCGACGCAGCGGGGTGGTCCAGGTGATCACGAGCCGCTGCAGCTCGCTGAGCAGAGGATTTCCCGCCGCACTGGCAAGGGTCTGGTGGAACGTCGTATCGAGCTCCAACGAACGAGCAGCCGTGATCGGCCCTGCCGATGCGACCACCAGCTCTTCGAGGGCGGCGATGGACGCGCTGGTGGCGCGTTGGGCGGCGAGACGCGCGAGAAGGGGCTCGACCGCGGAGCGGAGCTCGGCGACGTCGTCCTGCCGTCCGGCCGAGGCGACGAGCGCGTCGAGATCGCGCGCTTGGGCTCCCCGCTCGCGCACCCGCGTCCCTCGCCCAGGGGTCCGCTCGATCAACCGCCTGTTCTCGAGTTCGTGCATCGCCTCCCGCACGGTCGTGCGCGAGACGGAGAGCTGCTCCGCCAGTGCTCGTTCCGGGGGCAGCTTCTCGCCGGGGGCGACTGCCCCCGTGGCGATGAGGCGCTCCAGGTGCGCCGTGACGGCGACGGATTCCCGCTCTGGGCGGCGCGGTGACACGGCGTTCTGGGCTGTCATTGCGATCCTTCCGCGCTGGATGCCCAACAGGCTAGCAGGCTCCGGCTCATTGGTCCGACCGCATTCCAGGGGCGCAGGACGGAATGTTTCGGCGGCGTAAAGAGGCCATTACGAGTGTTCGAAACGGACTCGGCGGACTCCTCGAGCGTCATAGTCTGGCGCCACTTGGTCGGACCAATTCGAACCGAGTTCTCCGCCGCTCCCCTCAACGGACGCACCCATCCCCAGACGAAGGACGCCTCGTGACCCGCACACGCACCCTCAGCATCATCGGAACCAGCGCTGCCCTTGTGCTCGCCCTCACCGGTTGCAGCCCGGACGCAGACCCCGCCGGAGACGCGAGCGACGAGTGGGCGGAGCTCGCGGCCAGCGAGGCCTGCGTCACGCTCCGCGAGGAGAACCCCGACCTCGTCGGCACGACCCAGACGAACGCCCTCAATCCGCACACGCCGGGGTACGAGACCGTGAGCGCCGAGGACCCGAACACCTACGAAGGTTTCGACATCGACCTCGGCAACGCGATCGGCGCCTGCCTCGGCTTCTCCGTCGACTACATCCCGGTCGGCTTCGCCGAGATGATCCCTACCGTGGCGAGCGGTCAGGCCGACTGGATCGTCTCCAACCTCTACGCGACCGAGGATCGTGCTGCCGGCGGCGTCGACTTCATCAGCTACTCGAAGGTGTTCGACGGCATCCTCGTCGCTGCCGGGAACCCCAGGGAGATCACCGGGATCGACACGTCCCTGTGCGGGACGACGGTCGCTCTGAACAAGGGGTACGTCGAGGTGCCTCTCGTGGAAGCCGTCGGACCGGATTGCGAGGCCGAGGGCCTGGATGCGCCGATCGTCAGCCTGTTCGACTCCAGCGCCGACTGCGTCCAGGCCATCCTCTCGGGTCGCGCGGACAGCTACATGAACGACATCAACACGGTCATGCGCTACATCGCCGAGCACCCGGACGCCCTCGCATCCGCGGAGACGGTGATGCTCGACTACGAGATCGGCATCGCCGTCCCGCAGGGAGAGGACGCCTTCCGCACCGCGGTGGCTGCTGCCCTCACCGAGATCCAGAGCCGAGGCATCCAGCAGGAACTCGCGGCGCGCTGGAAGCTCGAGTCCAGCGAGGACGCCGAGCCGACAATCCTCAGCGTGGGCTGAGCGGGCCTCGCTGATGGACTTCACCGGATTCCTTCACTACCTCACCCTGCCGTATCTGCTGGACGGTGTGCTCGTCACGCTGCAGCTGACCGTATACGGCTTCCTCGGCGGCATGGTGCTCGGCGCGCTGCTCGCCGCGATGCAGCTCACCCGCTTCCGCGCACTCAGCGCGGTGGCACGCTGCTACACGACCCTGTATCGCGGCACGCCCCTCATCCTTCAGCTCGTGTTCGCCTTCACCGTGCTGCCGCACGCCGGCATCGTCCTGACGCCGATCGTGGCGGGCTCGCTGGCACTCGCGATGAACGAAGCGACGTTCTTCTCCGAGATCTTCCGCTCCGGCATCCGCGGTGTCGATCAGGCGCAGGGGAAGGCCGGCCGTGCTCTGGGTCTCGGACCCGCGGCGCTCATGCGCCGTATCACCGCGCCGCAGGCCTTCCGGCAGATGGTGCCCGCGCTGGGCAACGAGGCGATCTCGACGATGAAGAACTCCGCGTTGGCATCGATCATCGCCGTGCCGGAGCTCACGCTGCGGACACAGCAGCTCGCGAGCTCCACGTTCGACTACTTCGAGATCTACTTCGCCACGGCCGTGCTGTACCTGCTGCTGACCGGTGCGATCACGCTCCTGCAGATGCTCGTGGAGCGCCGCTCGGCGCGCATCAGCGGGATCCGCCCCACCACCGCGCGGCGCACCCGAGCGATCCGGTCCGGCGATGCCGAGACGACTCCACGGACGCCCTCGCGTGCTGCGAGACAGAGCGCCGGTCCGGCCGCCCGCGGACAGAGCGGAGCCGCGCTCGAGCTCACCGGCATCGTCAAGCGCTACGGCGACCGCACGGTTCTGGACGGGATCGACCTCACCGTCGCACCCGGCGAAGTCCTCGCACTGCTCGGACCGAGCGGGTCGGGCAAATCGACGCTGCTGCGCATCATCAACCAGCTGGAGGAGCGCGATGCCGGAACTGTCACCGTCAACGGCGCCGAGCTCGGCATCGGCTCGTCGGGACGCCGTCACTCGGAATCACGACTGGCCGCCGAGCGCGTGGATGCCGGAGTCTCGATGGTGTTCCAGAACTTTGCACTCTTCACGCATCTGAGCGTCGCCGAGAACATCGCGGGGCCGCTGCGCTGGGTGCACGGCTGGTCGCCGGAGGCGGCCGCCGAGCGCGCACACGAGCTGCTCGCGCTCGTCGGCCTCGCCGAGTTCGCCGACGCAGACCCGTCCGGCTTGTCCGGTGGTCAGCAGCAACGCGTCGCGATCGCACGCGCCATCGCGTCGCGTCCTCGGCTCCTGCTGCTGGACGAGCCGACGAGCGCGCTCGATCCCGAGCTCGTCGCCGAGGTGCTCGGCGTGATCACGGCGCTCGCCCGCGACGAGGGCCTGACCATGATCATCGCGACGCATCAGCTGCGCTTCGCACGCCAGGTCGCAGACACGGCCGTGTTCATGGCGGGCGGCCGCGTCGTCGAGGCCGGCCCTGCAGAGCAGGTCATCGGCGCACCCCGATCCCCCCAGACAGTGACATTCATGACCGCTATGAACGCGGCGGAGGTATGACCATGACGAGCAAGACGAAGATCACCTACGACCTGAACGGCACCAGCGGGGTCCCGATGCAGGTCGGCCCGTTCGCCCACGCGACCCGCTGGGGCGACCTGCTGTTCGTCACCGGCCAGATGCCGACCGTGCCCGGCACGGGAGAACTCGTTTCCGGCGGCGTCGAGGAGCAGACCGAACAGGTGCTGCGCAACCTGGAAGCGGTCGTCGGCGGGTGCGGGGCACGCCTCGAGGACGCCCTCATGGTCCGCGTGTATCTGCGGGATTTCGATGACTTCGACGCCGTGAACGCCGTGTACCGGCGCTGGTTCGGAGCGCCCCTCCCCTCGCGCACCTGCGTCGGCGTGACCGGTCTGGCGGTCGGCGCGCTGATCGAGATCGACCTCATCGTCGGAATCGACGAAGGGAGCCACGAATGAGCACGATCCTGGACCCCGGGCACGGACTCATCCGTGCCGACAATTACCTCCCCTGCCGGGTGGACGAGGTCGGCTGGGGATGGCTCCCCACTGCGGCGAGCACCCCCGCCCTCACGGTTCGATCCGGAGACAGCGTCACGATGGACACCCTGTCGCACGAGGGCCTCCTCGCCGATCAGGGCCGGGATCCCGTCGCCTTCCTCGCCGCGCACGGGCGCGACGACGTCCTGCGCGACGCCACGGAGCTGGCGGCCAGCGACGTGTCGAACACGGATCTCGACGGGCCACACGTCGTCACCGGTCCGATCGCGGTCTCCGGAGCACGGCGTGGGGACGTCCTGCGGGTGGACATCCGTGCTCTCGATCGCCGGGTGGAGTACGGCTTCATCAGCAACCGGCACGGCTTCGGGGCACTTCCCGGCGAGTACCCGCTGCGCGACGAGCATCCGTGGGGACCGGATCTGCAGCCGGATTCGGGAACGGTGTCGCATTTCTGCTGGGTCGAGGACGACGGGTGCGGCACGGCGCGTGGCCGCTTCCGCGTCGACGCCGACCGATCGGCATCGTTCCGGCTCGCCCCGTTCCTCGGGCTGATGGGTGTTGCCGGTGTCGATGACACTCCGACCCATTCCGTACCGCCTGGCCCGCACGGCGGGAATGTCGACATCAAGCACCTGGTCGCGGGAACGTCGCTGTACCTTCCGATCCAGACCGACGGAGCGCTGTTCTACGCCGGCGATCCGCACTTCGCCCAGGGCAACGGCGAGGTGGCCCTGACCGCGCTGGAGGCGTCGCTGCGTGCGACGCTCACGCTCACGGTCGTGCCGGCCGCCGAGAGCGCCGGGTTGTTCGGAGCTCTGACCACGCCCTTCGGCGAGACCGGAGAGCACTGGATCCCTACGGGCATGGCTCCGACCCTCGATGAGGCGATGCGCGCGGCCGTGCGGGAGGCGATCCGCTTCCTCGCCGAGAGATTCGACCTTCCGCGGCAGTCGGCACTCGCCTACCTGTCCGCCGCCGGCGATTTCGAGGTGTCGCAGGTCGTCGACGGCGTCATGGGTGTGCACTGCCTGATCCCGAAGCGGGACTGGCTCGCCTGGACGTGACGAGCTGCTCCCTTCACGTCGAAACCCCGCCGGTGCGACCGGCGGGGTTTCGACGTGAAGACGCCGTGCTCAGGCGTCCAGCCGGAGCAGCCAGCCGTGGGTGTCCTCGCGACGCCCGTACTGGATGTCGGTGAGCTCCTCCCGCAGCGACAGCGCGAGCTCTCCGGTGGGCTGGGCGTCCTCGAAGCCCTCGGCGACAAGGGCGCCGATCGGGGTCACCACCGCGGCAGTACCGCATGCGAAGACCTCGACGATGTCGCCGGACGCGACGCCGTCACGCCACTCCTGCAGCGAGACGGGACGACGCTCCACCGTGTGCCCACGGTCCTCGGCCAGCTGGAGGATCGAGTCGCGGGTGATCCCTTCGAGGATGCTGTCGGACTGCGGGGTCACGATCCGGCCGTCCTTGTAGACGAACACGACGTTCATGCCGCCGAGCTCCTCGACGTTGCCGTCCTGATCGAGGAACACGACCTGGTCGCATCCCTTCTCATACGCCTCGGCCTGCGGAAGCAGGCTCGATGCGTAGTTGCCGCCCGTCTTCGCCGCGCCCGTGCCGCCCTTGCCCGCACGGGCGTAGGTCTCCGACAGCCAGATGCGCACCGGCTTCACACCGCCCGTGAAGTACGAGCCGGCCGGGCTCGCGATGAGGTAGAACGCCACCTTCTGCGCGGGGCGCACGCCGAGGAACGCCTCCTTGGCGAACTCGAAGGGACGAAGGTACAGGCTCTGGTCCGCACCGGGCGGCGTCCAGGCCCCGTCCACGGCGATCAGTTCGCGCAGCGCCTGGATGAAGTACTCGGTCGGCAGCTCGGGCAGCGCCATCCTGCGTGCGCTGCGCTGCAGGCGCTCCGCGTTCTTCTCCGGACGGAAGGTCCAGATCGAGCCGTCTGCGTGACGGTACGCCTTGATGCCCTCGAAGATCTCCTGACCGTAGTGCAGGACGGCCGCGGCGGGGTCGAGCGAGATCGGCCCGTAGGGCTGCACGCGCGGACGGTGCCAGCCGCCCTTCGCCGACCAGCAGATGTCGACGGTGTGGTCGGTGAAGACCGTGCCGAAGCCCGGGTTCTTGAGGAGCTCGTCGCGCTCCGCCGGGGACTTGGCGGCGAGGTTGCGGGTCACGGAGAACTCGAGCGGTGCGAGTTCGGTGTCGGTCAGCGTCATGGTGATGTCACATTCTGCGGTCGGGTGCGGGCGTCGCTCGCGTGCTCTCAGATTACGCCTGAAGCCTCGCGATGATGGCGTCGCCCGTCTGGCTGGTGGTCCGCGCGCCGTCGCGCGAAGCGATGTCCTCCTCGACCGCGCGGTTGACGCGGGCGGCTTCGGCGCGGAGCCCGAGGTGATCGAGCAGGAGCGCTGTGGAGAGGATCGCTGCGGTGGGGTCGGCCTTCTGCAGGCCGGCGATGTCCGGGGCCGAGCCGTGGACGGGCTCGAACATCGAGGGGAACGCGCCGTCCGGGTTGATGTTCCCGGATGCTGCGAGACCGATGCCACCGGTGACGGCGCCGGCCAGATCTGTGAGGATGTCGCCGAAGAGGTTGTCGGTGACGATGACGTCGAAGCGGGACGGGTTCGTGACCAGGAAGATCGTTGCCGCGTCGACGTGCAGATAGTCTACGGCCACTCCGGGATGCTCAGCGGCCACCTCGTTCACGACGCGCTGCCAGATCCCGCCGGCGTGCACGAGGACGTTCGTCTTGTGCACGAGGGTGAGGCGCTTGCTGCGGCGCTCGGCGAGCTCGAACGCGTAGCGGACGACGCGCTCGACGCCGAAGGCGGTGTTCACGCTGGTCTCGTTGGCGACCTCCTGCGGCGTGCCCTTGCGGATCGCCCCGCCGTTGCCGACGTACGGGCCTTCGGTGCCCTCACGGACGACGACGAAGTCGATCTCCCCCGGCTCGGCCAGCGGACCGGGGGCGCCGGCGAAGAGCTTGGACGGACGGAGATTCACGTAGTGGTCCAGCGTGAAGCGCAGCTTCAGAAGGAGACCGCGCTCGATGTTCGCATCCTTCAGACGTGGATCCCCCGGCTGACCGCCCACGGCGCCGAGCAGGATGGCGTCGTGGGAGCTGATCGCCGCGAGGTCCTCGTCGGTGAGGGTGTCACCGGTCTCGAGGTAACGGGCGGCGCCGAGCGAGAAGCGGGTCTTCTCGAAGACCACATCGCTCTCGGCAGTCACGGCATCGAGCACGCGCTCCGCCTCTGCGATGACCTCGGGGCCGATTCCGTCACCGGGGATGACCGCCAGCTTCACGACACGCGACATGACACTCCTTGCATCGGGGATTCTCCCCCAGCGTACTGGTCAGCGCGAACGCGGAGTGCGCAGGGTGACCCCGGCGATCACCGCAGCGACGACGACGAGCCCTGCGCCGATGAGCGAGGTCACCGTGACGCCGGAGCCGAACGCCGACGCCGCTGCCGTCCAGAGCGCCTCGCCGACGGCTCCGGGGAGCTCGGCCGCAGCCGTATACGCCCCGGAGAGCGTCTCCCTCGCCGTCTCTGCGATGTCGGCTGGCACACCCTCGGGAATCACGAGCGCACCGCGATAGAACGCGGTGATCAGACCGCCGAGGATCGCTGTGCCGAGCACCGCTCCCAGTTCGTATGCCGTCTCCGACACCGCGCTGGCGGCTCCCGCCTTCTCCGCGGGGGCGCTGGAGAGGATGAGCTCGTTCGAGATCGTCTCCGCCGCGCCGATCCCGATGCCGAGCACGACGAAGGCGATGATCAGCGGCGCGACGCCGTGATCGTACGTCGTGAACGCCACGAGCAGGTATCCGGCGACGGAGAACACGAGTGCACCGGGCACGAGGATGTGCGGCCTGACCCTCCGCGAGATCGGCACGACGAGCAGCCCCGCCACGATCATCATGACCATGCCCGGAACGAGTGCGACGCCGGCCACCATCGGCGAGAGGCCGAGGACGAGCTGGAGGTGCTGGGAGACGAAGTAGAGGAATCCGACCAGCGCGACCACGCTGAGGAGGTTCACGAGGATCGCTCCGGAGAAGGACCCTCGACGGAACAGTGCCATGTCGAGCATCGGGATGTCCGCCCGCAGCTGACGTCGCACGAAGAGCACGCCCATGACGACCCCGAGCGCCGCCCAGGCGGCGACCGTCCAGGACGGTCCATCGACCGCGAGCGACTTGATCGCGTAGACCACCGGGATCATCGCAGCCATGGACAGCACGATGCTGATCGGATCGATGCGTCCCGGGGCGGGGTCGCGGCTCTCCGGCACCAGCAACGGTGCCGCGACGAGGAGCGGGATCAGCACGGGCACGGCGATGAGGAAGACCGAGCCCCAGTCGAAATGCTCGAGCAGGAAGCCTCCGACGATCGGCCCGAGCGCGGATCCTGCGGAGAACGCGGATGCCCAGACCGCGATCGCCATCCGGCGCTGGTCACGGTTGCGGAAGATCGATCGGAGCAGAGAAAGCGTCGACGGCATGAGCATCGCACCGAAGAACCCCAGCAGGGCACGCGCGGCGATGAGCAGCCCGGCCGTCGGCGCGAAGGCGGCCAGCACCGAGACGGCAGCGAAGCCGGTGGCACCGATGAGCAGCATCCGGCGCCGACCGAACCGGTCGCCCAGCGTGCCCATCGTGACCAGGAGGCCGGCGAGCACGAGCGGGTAGACGTCGATGATCCAGAGCTGCTCGGCCCCGGAAGGTGCGAGCGCTATCGCGATCTCGGGCAACGCGAAGCTGAGCACGGTGTTGTCCACCGAGACCAGCAGGACGGGAAGCATGAGGACGACGAGCGCCCACCATCCCCGCGCCCCGACGCGGGGCGCATCCGTTTCCGTCGTCGGAATCGACGCCGTGACCATCTTCCACCTCTGAAACTTCCTGGCACGAAACTATACCGTCCGGTTGGTATAGTAACAGAATGCCCCGACCACCGCTCGCCCGCGAACGCGTCCTCGATGCCTTCGAAGCCCTCCTCATCGACGACGGCGAGCGTGCAGCGACCCTCGACGCCACGGCGCGGGCGGCCGGAGTCTCCAAGGGCGGCCTGCTCTACCACTTCGCCTCGAAGGACGAGCTGGCCACCGGCCTCCTCGCCCGCCTGCGCACCCTCGCAGACGAGGACCTGGCGAACATGGCAGGCGCACCGGACGGCGCCGTCGCCTACTTCATCCGCACGTCCGTGATGGACGACAGCGCCTTCGACCGCGCGCTCGTCGCCGCCTCCAAGCTCGCTCAGGGCGGGCACTCCCCTGCCGGCGAGGCGCTCAGACGGATCAGGGAGGAATGGGCGGACGCCCTCCGCCCCTACGTCAAGGACGAGACCGCCCTGGACCTCGTCCTCCTGGTCAGCGACGGGCTGTACTACAACAACGTGCTGGACGCATCAGGGCACGAGGCCGCAGCTCTTGCAGGCCCCGCGCCCAGCGGAGACGCGCTCTCCCGCCTCATCGCCCTGGTGACGTCGGCGACGACCTGATCAGTCCTCGGTGATCTCGATCTGCGTGATGATCGAGGCATCGATGTCCGCACCGACCTCGGCGAGCAGCTCATCGGGGACCCGCGAGTCGACGGTGAGCACGGACAGAGCCTGGCCACCGGCCTCACGACGGGCGATCTGCATGCCTGCGATGTTGATGCCCGCGTCGCCGAACTTCTGGCCGTAGACCGCCACGATGCCAGGACGATCCGTGTAGAGCATCACGACATGATGCTTCTCGAGTGGGACCTCGATGTCGTGACCGTTGATGCCGACGATCTTCTGCACCATGCGGGTGCCCGCGAGCGTTCCGGCCACCATGAGGACCGTGCCGTCCGCCAGCGCGCCGCGCAGCGTCGTCAGGTTGCGGTACTCGGGGCTCTCCTTCTCGACGACCAGGCGCGCCTCGATGCCGCGCTGCTCGGCGAAGAGCGGGGCGTTGACGTAGGAGACGTTCTCGCTGACCACGTTGGAGAGGATGCCCTTGAGCGCCGCGAGCTTGTACACGCTCACGTCGTAGTCGGCCAGCTCGCCGCGCACCTCGATGTCGAGGCTCGTGAGAGCCGACGTCGCGAGACCGCTGAAGACCTGACCGAGCTTCTCGACGAGGTCGATGCCCGGCCGCACGAAGGGATCGATGATGCCGCCTGCGACGTTCACGGCGTCGGGAACGAGATCGCCCTCGAGCGCGAGCCTGACGGACCGGGCGACGGACACCCCGGCCTTCTCCTGCGCCTCGTCGGTGGAGGCGCCGAGGTGGGGCGTCACGACGACGTTCGGCAGATCGAGCAGCGGACGCGCACTGCCGCCCTCGGCCGGCGGCTCCGAAGTGAACACGTCCAGCCCCGCGCCGGCGAGTTCTCCGGCGACGAGCGCGGCGTGCAGCGCTTCTTCGTCGATGAGCCCGCCACGGGCGACGTTGATCACGTAGGCGGTCTTCTTCATCGCCTCGAACTGCGCGGTGGAGATCATGCCGGTCGTCTCCGGCGTCTTCGGCATGTGGATCGTGATGAAGTCGCTCTCCGCGATCAGCTCGTCCAGGGTGCGCAGCTCGACGCCGAGCTGCTGCGCGCGGGCGCTCGTGACGTACGGGTCGTAGGCGACGACCTTCATGCCGAAGCCCTGCATGCGTGCGGCGACGAGAGCTCCGATGCGACCGAGACCGATCACACCGAGCGTCTTCTCGAAGAGCTCCGTACCCGTGTATGCGCTGCGCTTCCAGGCACCTCCGGCCAGCGAGGCGTTGGCGGCCGGGATGTGGCGGGCAAGGCTCAGGATGTGGCCGCAGGTGAGCTCGGCCGCCGAGATGATGTTCGACGTCGGCGCGTTGACCACCATCACTCCGGCCGTCGTCGCCGCCTTGATGTCGACGTTGTCGAGGCCGACGCCTGCACGGGCGACGACCTTGAGCTTCGGGGCGTGCGCGAGAGCTTCGGCGTCGATGCGGGTCGCGGAGCGGATGAGCACGGCGTCCGCGTCGGACAGCGCCGAGAACAGCGCCTCTCGATCCGTGCCGTCGACGTTGCGGACGTCGAAGTCGGGGCCGAGGGCCTCGATCGTGGCGGGCGAGAGAACTTCGGCGATGAGCACGACGGGCTTCGGCACAGCGGATCCTTCGGGGTGAGCGTCAGTACGCGGATGGGATCGATGCGCCGCACGCCTTCGGGACGCGATCGCTTCCACTTTAGCCCAGCGCCGAGGCGCGGCCGATCCGTGTGACGCTACAGCTCGAGGTTCACCAGCGCGTCCATGTTCAGGATGCTGTAGCCGACGAGGCTGAGCCAGAACACGGCGACGATCCCGAGCCCCGCGAGAAGCACCAGCGACAGCTCGCCCGCGGGTCGCCGACGCCCGATGACGACGGCGAGCACGAAGACGATCGCCGGGAAGACGACGCCGAACAGCAGGGTGAACCACCCCACCGCCGTGAGCCCGCTCCCCTGCACCATCGAGATCAGGTGCGCCAGGGCGTTCCAGACCGCATACGCGTAGAAGAGCCCGGCGATGCCGATCGCCGTGGCGCGCAGCCACCCGAGCCGCTCGGTCGTTGCGAGCCCGCTCATGCTCCGCTCACCCCCACCATGACGAAGGGCCACGGCACGAGCAGCACCGCGCCGACGAGAAGCAGCAGCACGCGGATCCAGGTGGCGCTGCGGCGGGTGAGCACCCACACCGTCAGCATCCAGAGCGCGGGAGCGGCAACCGCGAGGATCTGCCATGGCAGGTACATCGCATCCGAGACGATCAGACCGGCCAGCGGACGGAGGTTCAGCCCGCCGATCACCCAGCCGATCGAATAGAGCAGGTACACGCCGCCGATGAGCCCGAGGAACAGCAGCATCCCCGTGCTCTCCTGAGCGGGCTGCGCCGGGGATGGCGATGGCAGGACCGCCCCGTCCTTCTCGATACGGCCGACCTGCTCGCTGCCCTTGCCCACGGCGTTCCAGCCCTGCGGCAGCGCAGGTTTCGCGGGTTCCCGCTCCTCATCGCCCTCCCAGGAGAGCGCGTCATCCGCATCCGATGTCATGTCTCCAGCGTAGCGACGCCGTCGACGCGCCCACTAGGCTCGGTGCCAGCACTGACAGAGGGGAACATCGCACAGTGTCTGAGCGCGAGAGCACGACCGAAGAGCCATCCGCGACCGCCGGAAGGGAGTGGAAGCCGACCGTCGAGGCGAAGAAGAAGGCGACGACCTTCCGCTGGATCGCGGCCGCCCTCTGGTTCGTGGCGATCGCCGCCGAAGCCGTCGCGATCTTCTGGCTGCTGCGCCAGCGCGAGTTCGTCGGCGAGGACGGCGCGCTGGTGCGGGATGCCGAGACGGGTCTGCTCTCCGAGCCGGGCGTCACGGCGACGTTCCCGCAGTGGGCATTCATCACACTGCTGGTGCTCCTCGTCGTGATCGCGGCACTGTCGATCACCGGCTCGGTCCTCTGGAAGAAGGCGAACCGGCTCGATCCTGCGAAGAAGTCCGACACCGTGCGCTTCTTCGTGCAGAACCAGCTCGGCGCGATCATCGCGATCATCGCCTTCCTTCCGCTCATCATCCTCGTGTTCCTGAACAAGGACATGAACAAGGGGCAGAAGACCACGGCCGGCATCGTCGGCATCGTCCTCGCTCTCGTCGCGGCGTACTTCGGCACGAGCTTCAACCCGCCGTCGGTCGAGCAGTACACCGCCGACCAGTCCGCCGTCATCCAGCTGCTCGGCGAGGATGAGGTGTTCTGGGTCGAGGGCGGTTCGGTCTATCACGTGTGCGACAGCGTCTCCGACATCCAGACCGGCAGTGAGATCTTCAACGGCACGACCGCCGAGGCCGTCGCGGCCGGAAAGACCCGCCTGACGCTCAAGTTCGCCTCGGAACTGACCGCCTGCGGTCTGACGGTCCCCGAGAACGCCGACGAGATCGCCGACGCGCTGCGCGAGATTCAGGCGGGCAACGTCGACACGCTGCTCCCCGCGCCGGAGTGGGCCGATCCGGAGGATGCGCCGATCCTCATCGAGACGGAGACTGCCCCGGCGGAGTAGTCCGGGACGTCACCCGAGGGCGTCGACGAGGCGTTGCTCCGCTGCCCCGAGGTGGTCGGCGAGCAGTGCGGCGGCCCGCTCGCCATCGCCGCCGGCGACGGCGTCCAGGATCGCGGCGTGCTGCGCCCCGATGTCCGCGGCATCCAACAGGCTCCTCCCCTGCACCTGCGCCATGCAGAGCCGGACCTCGTCGATCACGCTCCGGTACATCCGCGAGGTCCGCTCGCTGCCGAGCGCATCGATGAGGGCGGTGTGGAAGCGCAGGTCCGGGTCCACCGTCGCCGGGTCGGGGCCGGGCGCCATGGCGAGGATCTCGCCGTTCGCGTCGCCGGCCGCCACCGGAACGCGACCGTGAGCTGCGAGTTCGCGAAGCGCGGCACTCTCGAGGCGGGCGCGGGTGCGGTAGACATCCTGGACCATGTCCGCGTCGATGGCGACGACGCGCGCGCTGCGATGAGCAGTGCGCACGAGGAGTCCTGCGGAGACGAGCTGCTCGATCGCCGCCTTCGCGCTCGGGCGAGCGACTCCATAGGCCTCGGCGACCCTGGCCTCGGTGATCGGCGCATCAGGGCGCAGCTCTCCGCGGAGGATCCCGGCGCGCAGTTGTCTGGTCACGGCCTCGACGACGCCGACGACAGCGAGTGCGGAGGCGGTGGTCATGCTTCCCAGCGTAGAGGATGCTCCTCACGTCGGTACACTTGTCAGACAATCCTAGCGAAGGAGCTCCCGTGTCGACGACGCTCACCTCTCCCCTGGACGCCGCACTGCTCGGTCAGGACACCACGATCTCCGCACGGTCCATCGATCGATTCGCGCGCGCACACGACGCCTCGCATTACCTGCTCATCCCCGACGCCGTGCTGTCCCCGCAGGATGCAGACGGAGTCGCGCGCGCCTTCGACGCCGTCCGCGTCGCGGGGCGCACGCTGACCTTCCGCTCGGGCGGCACGAGTCTCTCCGGGCAGGGTGTCACGGGCGACATCCTCGTCGACACCCGCAGCGCATTCAGGGACATCTCCGTCGAACAGGACGGCGCGTTGGTGCGCGTCGGGCCTGGAGCCACCGTGCGGCAGGTGAACACGCGTCTGGCACGATACAGACGCAAGCTCGGACCCGACCCCGCGAGCGAGATCGCCTGCACCATCGGCGGAGTCATCGCGAACAACTCCAGCGGCATGGCCTGCGGCATCGTGAAGAACTCCTACCGCACCGTCGACTCGTTGCTCCTCGTCCTGCCCAGCGGGACCATCATCGATACGGCGGCACCGGATGCCCTCGCGCGCCTCGAGGCAGCCGAACCGGAGATCGCGTCCGGCCTGCGCGGGCTCCGCGAGCGGCTGCTCTCCAACCAGGACGCGGTCGAGCGCGTCAGGCAGCAGTTCTCGATGAAGAACACGATGGGCTACGGCCTCAACGCCCTCCTCGACTTCGAGGATCCCGTGAAGATCCTCGAGCATCTCGTCATCGGCTCTGAGGGGACGCTCGCCTTCGTCGCCGAAGCGCGATTCCGCACGATCGAGATCCGGCCGCAGATCGCCACGGGCCTGCTGGTCTTCACCACCCTCGCCGATGCCATGGCCGCACTCCCCTCCCTGGTGGAGCTGGGCCTCGCCACCATCGAGCTGATGGACGCCGCATCGTTGCGCGTCGCGCAGGGCTTGAGCGACGTCCCCGAAGCCATCGCGGAGATCGCCGTCGACGGGCACGCCGCCCTGCTCGTCGAGGTCCACGCATCCGATGCGGACGCGCTGGCCGAGGCGTCCGCATCGGCCCTGGCCCACTTCGACGGGCTTCTGCTGGCGGTCGCGCCGCGCCTCACGACGGATGCCGCGGAGCGGGCGTCGCTCTGGCACGTCCGCAAGGGGCTCTACACCGCCGTCGCAGGCGCACGGCCCTCCGGCACGACCGCCCTCCTGGAGGACATCGTCGTACCGGTCGACCGCCTGCTCGTGACCTGTGAGCGGCTCATCGAGCTGTTCGCGGAACACGACTACGACGGTTCCGTGATCTTCGGCCACGCCAAGGACGGCAACGTCCATTTCCTGCTCAACGAGCGCTTTGACGACGAGGCGAGCCTGGCTCGCTACCGACGCTTCACAGCCGATCTCGTCGATCTCGTGCTCGGCCAGGCCGGCTCACTGAAGGCAGAGCACGGCACAGGACGCATCATGGCTCCGTTCGTGCGTCGGCAGTACGGCGACTTCCTCACCGACCTGATGTGGGACATCAAGCGACTCCTGGATCCGGCAGGCATCCTCAATCCAGGAGTGGTGCTCTCCGAGGATCCCGAGTCCTATCTGCGCGACCTCAAGCGCGTGCCGACGGTCGAGGACGAGGTCGACCGCTGCGTCGAATGCGGATACTGCGAGCCGACCTGCCCCAGCAAGGCGATCACGCTGACACCTCGCCAGCGCATCGTGCTGCGCCGCGACATGGCACTGGCCGAGCAGAGCGGCGATACGAGGCTTCTGAAGGAGCTCCGCGCCGACTACGACTACGAGGGCGTGCAGACCTGCGCCGTCGACGGGATGTGCGCGGTCGCGTGTCCTGTGGACATCAACACCGGCGATCTGGTTCGGCGCCTCAGAGCCGAAGAGGCATCGAAGGTCGAGGACGGTCTGTGGGACGCCGCGGCCAAGGGCTGGGGCGCGGTCACGCGGGTCGGCGGTCTGGCGCTCACGGTCGCGGACGCCCTGCCTGCACCCCTGGTGACCGGTGTCACGAAGCTCGGTCGCGCCGTCCTCGGCGCAGACACAGTGCCGCTCTACGATGCAGGTCTCCCGCGCGGCGGCACGCGAGCTCCCGCGCCCGTTGCCCGCTCTGATGCGCAGGCGGTCTTCTTCGGAGCCTGCATCGGCACCATGTTCGGTCCGGAAGAGCACGGCGAGGGGTCTCGGGATGCCGTCATGTCGCTGCTCGACCGTGCGGGCATCCCCGTGGTGATCCCCGAGGACGCCGGAGGGTTGTGCTGCGGAACTCCGTGGAAATCCAAGGGGCACCTGAGCGGGTACGAACGGATGACCGGCCGCGTGCTCGCGTCACTCTGGGACGCCAGCGGACACGGCAGGATACCGGTCGTGTGCGACGCGGCATCCTGCACGGAGGGTCTGCACGTGATGCTCGCGAAGGCGCTGACGGCGCATCCTGAGTACGCGGAGCTGGTCATCGAGGACGCGACGACCTACGTGGCACGGGAGGTGCTGCCGCGCGTGACGGTGCGCGAGCGGGTCAAGAGCCTCGCCGTGCACCCGACCTGCTCCACGACCGCGCTGGGTGCGACAGGGGCCCTCACAGCCATTGCCGCGGCCGTCTCGGAGGAGGTCTTCATCCCGGATGGGTGGGGATGCTGCGCCTTCGCCGGCGACCGAGGGATGCTGCATCCCGAGCTCACCGCCAGTGCGACCGCCGTCGAGTCGGCGGAGATCGCGGCCGCGGACGCCGAGCACGGCGGGTTCGACGCCTACGTCTCGGCCAACAGGACGTGCGAGATCGGTATGACCAGGGCGACGGGACGCCCGTACCGACACGTCGTCGAGATCCTCGAGGAGCTCACCCGCTGAGTGGTCTTTCGCACGCAGAAAGGGCGCCCCCGAAGGGGCGCCCTTTCTGTCACAGCCCTCAGGACTGCATCGGGGGTCAGCGCGCAGCGCTGCCCTCGATGTAGTCCTCGTCGGTCTGCTTCCAGGAGAACAGCGAACGCAGCTCCTTGCCGGTGACCTCGATGGGGTGCTCCTGCTCCTTGGCGCGCAGCGCGAGGAATTCGGTGGCACCGTTGTCCTGGTCGTCGATGAAGCGCTTGGCGAACGCGCCAGACTGGATGTCGGCGAGCACGCCCTTCATGTTCTCCTTGACGGCGGCGTCGACGACGCGGGGGCCGGAGACGTAGTCGCCGAACTCGGCCGTGTCGGAGATCGACCAGCGCTGCTTGGCGATGCCGCCCTCCCACATGAGGTCGACGATGAGCTTGAGCTCGTGCAGCACCTCGAAGTAGGCGATCTGCGGCTGGTAGCCCGCCTCGACGAGGGTCTCGAAGCCGGCCTGGACGAGGTGGCTCATGCCACCGCAGAGGACGGCCTGCTCGCCGAACAGGTCGGTCTCGGTCTCCTCGGTGAAGGTCGTCTTGATGACGCCGGCGCGCGTGCCGCCGATCGCCTTCGCGTACGACAGGGCGACGTCCCAGGCGTGGCCGGACGCGTCGCGCTCGACGGCGATGATGTCCGGGATGCCGCGACCGGCGACGAACTCGCGGCGCACGGTGTGGCCGGGAGCCTTCGGGGCGATGAGGATGACGTCGACGCCCTCTGGGGCGTCGATGTAGCCGAAGCGGATGTTGAAGCCGTGCGCGAAGGCGAGGGTCTTGCCTGCGGCGAGGTTCGGCTCGATCGACTCGCTGTAGATCGTGCGCTGGTGCTGGTCGGGCGCCAGGATCATGATGAGGTCGGCCCAGGCCGTGGCGTCGGCGACATTCTTGACCGGGAAGCCGGCCTCCTCCGCCTTGACGATGGACTTCGAGCCGTCCTTCAGCGCGATGGCGACCTCGACGCCGGAATCGCGGAGGTTCATCGCGTGGGCGTGGCCCTGCGAGCCGTAGCCCACGATCGCGACCTTCTTGCCCTGGATGAGGGACAGGTCGGCGTCGGCGTCGTAGAAGATCTCAGTACTCACTTGTGTTTCTCCTTGATGGTGGTCTTCGAAGGTCGGATGGTCAGCCGCGCAGAACGCGTTCAGTGATGCTCTTGCCGCCGCGGCCCATGGCCAGCAGACCCGACTGGGCGAGCTCCTTGATGCCGAAGGGCTCCAGCGCGCGCAGGATCGCGTCGACCTTGCCCTTGTCGCCGGTGACCTCGATCACGAGGGCATCGGCGGCATAGTCCACGACGGAGGCGCGGAACAGGTTCACGATCTCGATCACATTGGAACGCGTCGAGTTGTCGGTGCGAACCTTCACCAGCACGTGGTGACGCTGCACGGAGGTCGCGAAGTCGAGCTCGACGATCTTGATGACGTTGATCAGCTTGTTCAGCTGCTTGGTCACCTGCTCGAGCGGAAGCTCCTCGACGTCCACGACCACCGTGATGCGGGAGATCCCCGGCACCTCGGTCACGCCGACGGCGAGGGATTCGATGTTGAAGCCGCGGCGGGCGAACAGCCCCGCTACGCGGGTGAGGAGACCGGGCCGGTCTTCGACCAGGAGGCTCAGAACGTGCTTGGACATGTCTGTCACTCCTCCCCTTCGAAGGACGGCGCATGGTCGATGGCGTACTGGACGTAGCTGTTGCTGACGCCCTGCGGCACCATCGGCCACACCATGGCGTCGGCGGAGACCACGAAGTCGATCACCACGGGGCGGTCGTTGGTGTCCAGCGCGAGCTGGATCGCCGCATCCACGTCCTCCTCCTTCTCCACCCGGATCGCGAGGCAGCCGTAGGCGTCCGCGAGCTTGACGAAGTCGGGGATCCTGGCCGTGCCGTGCCCGGTGTTCAAGTCGGTGTTGGAGTGGCGTCCGTCGTAGAACAGCGTCTGCCACTGGCGCACCATGCCGAGCGAGGAGTTGTTGATGACCGCGACCTTGATCGGGATGTTGTTGATCACACAGGTGGCGAGCTCCTGATTGGTCATCTGGAAGCATCCGTCGCCGTCGATGGCCCACACGACGCGGTCGGGCTCTGCGACCTTGGCTCCCATCGCCGCGGGAACCGAGTACCCCATCGTGCCCGCACCGCCGGAGTTCAGCCAGGCGTTCGGGCGCTCGTACTTGATGAACTGCGCGGCCCACATCTGATGCTGGCCGACGCCGGCGGCGTAGACGGCCTCCGGTCCGGTCAGCTCGCCGATGCGCTGGATCACGTGCTGGGGCGAGAGCAGGCCGTCCGTCGTCGGGGTGAACCCGAGCGGGAACTCGTCGCGCAGACCGTCCAGATAGGACCACCACTCGGCGATGTCCGGCGTCGTGTCGACCACCGCGCTGCGGTAGGCCGTCTCCAGGTCGACGAGCACATCGCGCACGTCGCCGACGATCGGCACGTCTGCGGTGCGGATCTTCGAGATCTCCGCAGGGTCGATGTCGACGTGCACAACCTTCGCGTTCGGCGCGAAGAGCGCCGCCTTGCCCGTGACGCGGTCGTCGAACCGGGCGCCGAGCGCCACGATCAGGTCGGACTCCTGCAGGGCGAGGACGGCGGGGACAGTGCCGTGCATGCCCGGCATGCCGAGGTGCTGCGGGTGCGAGTCGGGGAAGGCGCCGCGGGCCATCAGAGTGGTGACGACGGGTGCGCCGGATGCCTCGGCGAAGCTCTTCAGCTCCTCGGAAGCGCGGCCACGGATGACACCGCCGCCGACGTACAGAACGGGCTTGCGCGCCTCCACGAGGAGCGCGGCCGCCGCCTGGATCTGCTTTCCGTGCGCCTTCGTGACCGGACGGTAGCCGGGCAGGTCGTACTTCGGCGGCCAGATGAAGGGTGCCTTCGCCTGCTGGGCGTCCTTCGTGATGTCCACGAGCACGGGGCCGGGGCGACCGGTGGAGGCGATCTCGAAGGCGGCCGCCACGGCACCGGGGATCTCGTTCACATCCTTCACGAGGATGGAGTGCTTCGTCACCGGCATCGTGATGCCGACGATGTCCGCCTCCTGGAACGCGTCCGTGCCCATCAGCGTGGAGAAGACCTGGCCGGTGATGGCCACGAACGGCACGGAGTCCATGTACGCGTCGGCGATCGCCGTCACGAGGTTGGTGGCACCGGGGCCGGACGTCGCGATCGCGACGCCCACCTTGTTCGACGCCGCGGCGTACCCCTCGGCGGCGTGGCCTGCGCCCTGCTCGTGCCGGACGAGGATGTGGCGCAGCTCGGTGGAATCGAGCAGGGGGTCGTAGACCTCCATGATCGCGCCGCCTGGCAGGCCGAAGACGTCGGTCACCCCGAGCAGCTCGAGGGAGCGGACCAGCGCCTGCGCACCGGTCAGTTCTGGGGCGGCGGATTTGGCGGACGGCGGCCGTGGCACGGCCGACAGGGAATCAGCAGTCATGGAGTTCCTTGCGATCTGAAAGAAGGGAGGTGAGCCGAGCGCGAACGCTCGAGAGCTGCCAGCGGATCAACCGGTCGTCGCGCCCTCTGCAGCGGAGCGCACGAGTCGGGAGTACTTGGCAAGAACGCCACGGGTATAGCGCGGAGGAAGCGGCTCCCAGCCGGAACGGCGGGAGGCGAGCTCTGCCTCGTCGACGAGTAGATCGAGAGAGCGAGCTGCGATATCGACCCGTATCAGATCACCATCGCGCACGAAGGCGATGGGACCAGCGTCCACCGCTTCGGGTGCTATGTGGCCGATGCACAGGCCGGTTGTGCCGCCTGAGAATCGTCCGTCTGTCAAGAGTAATACATCTTTTCCGAGCCCCGCGCCCTTGATGGCCGCCGTGATCGCGAGCATCTCGCGCATCCCCGGCCCGCCCTTGGGGCCCTCGTAGCGGATGACGATGACCGTCCCCGCCTCGATGGAGCCCTCGGCGACCGCATCCATCGCCGCGCGCTCGCGCTCGAACACGCGGGCCGGGCCCTCGAAGACGGCGGCGTCGAAGCCCGCCGTCTTCACCACGGCGCCCTCGGGGGCGAGCGAGCCGTGCAGGATCGTCAGGCCGCCGGTCGCGTGGATGGGGTTGTCGAAGGTGTGGATGACGGTGCCGTCGATCGGCTGCGGGTCGAGCTCGGCGAGATTCTCGGCGAGCGTCTTTCCCGTGACGGTCAGCGCGTCGCCATGCAGCAGGCCCTCGTCGAGCATGGCCTTCATGATCACGGGGATGCCGCCGTGTCGGTCGACGTCGTTCATGACGTACTTCCCGAACGGCTTCATGTCGGCGACGTGCGGGACCTTGTCGCCGATGCGGTTGAAGTCGTGCAGGTTCAGCTCGACCTCGGCCTCGCGGGCGATGGCGAGCAGGTGCAGGACGACGTTCGTGGAACCGCCCAGCGCCATGGCCAGTGCGATCGCGTTCTCGAAGGCCTCGGGCGTGAGGATGTCGCGCGTGGTGATGCCCTGACGGAGCAGGTTCACCACCGCTTCTCCCGAGCGGTGCGCGAAGTAGTCGCGGCGGCGATCGGCGGCGGGCGGGGCGGCGGAGCCGGGAAGGCTCAGACCGAGCGCCTCGGCGACCGAGGCCATCGTGTTGGCGGTGTACATCCCGCCGCATGCGCCCTCGCCCGGCGCGATGGCGCATTCGATGCGCTTGAGGTCCTCTTCGCTCATCAGACCGGCACGGCACGCGCCGACGGCCTCGAAGGAGTCGATGATCGTGACGTCCTTCTCCGTGCCGTCGGAGAGCTTCACCCACCCCGGTGCGATCGAACCGGCGTAGAGGAAGACGCTGGAGAGATCCAGGCGGGCGCTTGCCATCAGCATGCCGGGGATCGACTTGTCGCAGCCGGCGAGCAGCACGGATCCGTCGAGGCGCTCCGCCATCATCACCGTCTCGACGGAGTCGGCGATGACCTCGCGGGACACGAGCGAGAAGTGCATGCCCTCGTGGCCCATCGAGATGCCGTCGGAGACGGAGATGGTGCCGAACTGCAGGGGGTACCCCCCACCGGAGTGCACGCCCTCCTTCGCGCCCTGGGCAAGCCGGTCAAGGCTCAGGTTGCACGGGGTGATCTCGTTCCAGCTGGACGCGATGCCGACCTGAGGCTTGTCCCAGTCGGCGTCCCCCATGCCGACGGCGCGGAGCATGCCGCGCGAGGTCGTCGCCTCGATCCCGTCGGTGACGACGCGGCTGCGGGGCTTGATGTCGATGGGCGTGTTCGACGGTTCCTGCGGGGCCATAGAGGGCAGTCTATTCCCGTCCGGCCGCGCGCTCGTCGGCGACCTGCGCCAGGAGTTCGGCGATCTGCTGAGGATCCTGCACCCGCAGCGCCGCCGCCGTCTCCCCCGGTCCGACGCGCACGCCGAGATCGCCGGGCTCGAGCACGCGCATCGCGTCCTCGTCGGTCACGTCATCACCGGCGAAGAGGATGCCTGTGGCGGCGAAGTGCTCCCTCAGCACGCCCATCGCCGCATCCTTGCCCTCTGCGCGAGACGAGAACTCCAGGACGCGGTGCCCGGAGCGTCGCCGCCAGTGCGGGAAGCGCTCGGCGACCAGCGCATCGACCTCCGCGAACACGGCCGCCTCGGCCTCGGCGGTGGCACGACGGGTGTGCACGCCCATGCCGAAGGTCTTCGGCTCCAGCTCGGCGCCCTCGTAGCGGTCGATGATCGGCTGGGCCGCGGCCCACAGCGCCTCACGGGCGCCGGGCTCGGTCTCCTCACCGGTGAGCGCGGCGTCGCCCGTTCCGGGGAACCAGTACTGCGCGCCGTGCGATCCGGCGAGCGCCACCGGGGAGTCGTCGGCATGCTCGGTGATGATGCGGAGATCGGCCATGCTCCGCCCTGAGACGAAGGCGATGAACGTGTCAGGAAGCCCGGCGAGGCGCTCGAGCTGTTCGGTCACCGCGGGGAGCGCGCGCGCCGCCATCGGCTCGGCGACGAGCGGAGACGCCGTGCCGTCGAAGTCCAGCGCGATGACGAGTCGAGGCGTCGTCGCGAGGGCGGTGAGCTCGGCATCAGGCGTTCCGGGCGTCCAGGTACGGGTCACTGCGGGTCTCCTTCGGTGTCTGGTGCATCCAGCCTGTCATGGATGGCCACGCCGCCCCACCGCGGAGCGCGCCGCGCGTCAGGAGCGGGCGTCGCGCAGGGCGGACAGGAACGACGACGACCATGCCTGCACGTCGTTCTCCAGCACACGACGCCGCAGCGCGCGCATCCGCCTGCTCTGCTCCCCCGTCGTCATCTCGACGGCCGTCATGATGGCGTCCTTGAGGCCCTCGATGTCATGCGGGTTGACGCGCACCGCCTGCCTGAGCTCATCGGCTGCGCCGGTGAACTCGCTGAGCACCAGGACACCGCGGTTGTCCCGACGGGTCGCCACGTACTCCTTGGCGACGAGGTTCATGCCGTCGCGCAGCGCCGTGACGAGCATGACGTCGGCCGCGAGATAGAGCGCGACCATCTCCTCGCGGGGAAAGCCCTGGTGGAGGTAGCGGATCGCCGTGTGCCCCATCGTGTCGTAGTCGCCGTTGATGCGCCCGACGGACAGCTCGATCTCATCGCGAAGGTGCACGTAGGAGTCCACCCGCTCGCGACTCGGGCTCGCGACCTGCACGAGCGTGACGTCCTCCACGTTGAGCTCGCCCTGCGCGATGAGCTCGCCGTACGCCTTGATCCGGTGCCGGATGCCCTTCGTGTAGTCCAGGCGGTCGACGCCGAGCAGGATCGTCTTCGGGTTGCCGAGGCTCTCGCGGATCTCCGCCGCGCGCGCCTGCACGTCCTCGCGCGCGGCGAGCTCCAGGTACGGGGCCGTGTCGATCGAGATCGGGAAGGCTTTCGCCGTCGCCGTGCGCGCCCCGTCCTCCCCTGGCACCGTGATGCTGGCCCCCTTGACCTCGTAGCGCAGCCGCCGCCGCACCGCGGCGAGGAAGTAACTGGCGTCCTGTGTGCGCTGGAAGCCGATCACATCGGCGCCCAGCAGCCCTCGCAGCACCTGGTCCCGCCAAGGCAGCTGCGCGTACAGGCCGTGCGCCGGAAACGGGATGTGATGGAAGTACCCGATCGTCACGTCGGGTCGCAGCGCCCTCACCATCTCAGGTACGAGCTGCAGCTGATAGTCGTGCACCCACACCGTGCCGTTCTCGGCGACGGCCGAGGCCGCGGCTTCCGCGAACCGCCGGTTCACGGTCACGTACGCCTCCCACCATTCCCGATGGAACTGCGGCGGCGCGATGACGTCGTGGTAGAGCGGCCAGATCGTGTCGTTGGAGAAGCCCTCGTAGTACTCGGCCACCTCCTGCTCGCTGAGCGCGATCGGAATCAGTCTGAGACCGTTCACCTCGAAGGGCTCGAGCTCGAGATCGGCCTGCCCCGGCCATCCGACCCAGGCGCCGTCGACGGAGTGCATCACCGGCTCGAGGGCAGCCACGAGACCACCAGGAGAGGTCCGCCACGACTCCTCGCCATCGACCCCCTGAACTCGATCGACAGGAAGTCGATTGGCGACGACGACGAATTCCGCAGCGGTCATGGAGGCTCCTCACACCGTGATCGGTATCTCCAGAGTAGCCCGCCGCCCCGAGCCGACCGCCCGGCGCAGGATCGGACGCCCGGGTCAGACCGCCGGCGCCCGTCCGCGGTCCGGGTGTGAGAGGAACCAGTTCGCGACACCGCACACGAGCACGAGCGCGGCGCATGCCGCAGGCAGCATGAGAGCGACGACCGTGCCGTACGACTCCGCCACGGCACCCGTGATCGCCGATGCGGACGCCTGGCCGACCACGACACCGGAGCCCAGCATCGTCATCACCGTCGCCGAACGACCGAGCGGGCTGCGGGCAGCGCCGAAGCTGTACTGGGTCACAAGCAGTGGGCCGATGCCGATGCCCATCACGGCGAGCGCGACGATCATGGCGGGCACGGATCCCGCCACCGCGACCAGGAGCGAGCCGGCGAAGAGGATGCCGCCGAAGACGAGCCACCTCGCCCGCAGGGTGAACCGGGCCGGGAGCCAGGCCACGCCGAGTGCAAGGGCAGCGGAGCCGATGCCCATCACGCCGTAGAGGAGGCCGGCCTGCTCTGAATCGCCGCGATCGGCCATGAACGAGGTGAGAGAGGTGAGCATCGCTCCGAAGAAGAGGCCGACGCCGAGGATTCCGATCACGACGACGATCAGCTCCGCCCGGAACAGCTCTCGCACCGGAGAGGGCGCCGAGCCGTCGGCCAGGCGCGCAGACGAGACGTGCCGACCGGTGGGGTGCAGCGCGAAGGCGCCGACGAACACGAAGGTGAGCGCCGACGCGCCCACCAGCGGCGCCCAGGGGGCGATCGCCGAGGCGAGGATGCCGACGAGGAACGGGCCGAAGACGAAGACCGTCTCATCGGCGGCCGACTCGTAGGACAGCGTGCCGGACACGGTGCGGGGCCGAACGGCCTCCGGCATGCGCTCCGAGATGATCGAGACCAGCCGCGAACGGGACATCGGCGAGACCTGGGGCGCAGAGGCGCCGACGATCAGCGCCGTGAGGAGGACGATCGCATCGGCGGCGGTGCTGTACACGACGAGCGCGAACACGGCGAGCGCTGCGCCGTTGACGACGGCGGATGCCGTGAGCACGATGCGCTGTCCATAGCGATCGGCGGCTGCGCCGAGGAGCGGTCCGACCACGGCGGTGCCGAGCCCCACGGCAGCGGAGGTCAGGCCTCCCAGGGAGAGGGAGCCGCGCGCGGAGACGACGACGGTCAGCACGCCGACCACCATCATGGCGAAGGGCAGCCGGGCGATGAAGGCGATGAGGAAGTAGGGCAGGCCGACGAGGCGGTACAGGCTCGGGCTCGCCGCGGAGGAGATCTGTGTCTGGGTCATTGGCTCACGCGCGTCGGACGGACGCGGGAATCGGGTGCCGCCGCTGTCCGTCGGGGTGCCGACGGCCGGTAGATACACAGCTGGGGCGCCGGAGCGCCTGGACGATTATACCGTTCGAGCCTGAATGCGGCCAGGGCTGCTCCGCCGAGCGTGCGACCGGGTAGCGTTGGCGCATGCGCTATCTGTTCAGCACCGGATTGTTCGCCGCGATCACGGCGGGGATCACCCTGCTGAAGGGAAGCCGCGAAGCGCCGATCACCTGGCGCGCCGTCCTCGCATGGCTGAGCTGGGGCATCACGCTCGCCCTCGCCATCGGCGCCGTCGTCGACACCCGCCGTGACGAGAAGGGTCTCGCCGTCTCGCCGGACTCCCCCCTCGCGCCTGCGCAGGCCAAGCGCGCGAAGAAGGCCGAGAAGGCGGCGTCCAAGCGCTGAGCCATGGCTAGCGGGTGAGAACGAGCGCCTCTCCCTGACCGCCGCCGCCGCAGAGCGCGACCACTGCCGTGCCGCTCCCGCGCCGGGCGAGCTCATGGACGACGTGGACCACCAGCCGGTTTCCACTCGCGCCGATAGGGTGACCGATCGCGATGCCGCCACCGTGGATGTTCACGACTTCCTCCGTCACTCCGAGCTCGGCCTGCGAGCGGGCGACCACGGCGCCGAAGGCCTCGTTGATCTCGACCATGTCGAGATCCGCCACGCCGATGCCCTGCTTCTCCAGCGCACGCTCGATCGCCCTGGCCGGCTGCGCCTGCAGCGAGTTGTCCGGCCCCGCCGTCTGGCCGCTCGCGCCCACGGTCGCGAGCACGGGCCATCCCTGTGACAGCGCGTTCTCCCGCGTGGTGACGATGACGGCGGAGGCTCCGTCCGAGATCTGCGAGGAGTTCCCCGCCGTGATCGATCCGCCGTCGGCGAAGGCGGGCCGGAGCCCGGCCAAGGTCTCAGCCGTCGTCTCGGGGCGAACACCCTCGTCCTGGGTCACCAGAACCGGCTCGCCTTTGCGCTGCGGCACCTCGACGGGGACGATCTCGGCGTCGAAGACTCCGGCCGCCTGCGCGGCGGCGGCTCGCTGATGCGAGAGCGCCGCGACAGCATCCTGCGCTTCGCGCGTCAGCCCGTAGCGGTCGTTGTGCCGCTCCGTCGATGCCCCCATGCTCTCCTTGTCGTAGGCATCGGTCAGGCCGTCGAAAGCCATGTGGTCGAGGACCTCGACGCTGCCGTAGGTCCAGCCGTCCCTCGATCCCATGAGCAGATGCGGCGCACGGGTCATCGACTCCATCCCCGCGGCGACCACCGTCGTCGCGTCGCCTGTGCGGATCATCCTGGCCGCATCGATGATCGCGGTGAGCCCGGACAGGCACACCTTGTTGACGGAGTGCGCGGGAACGTCCCAGCCGATCCCCGCGCCGATCGCGGCTTGGCGCGCGGCGTTCTGTCCGGATCCTGCAGCGAGGACCTGGCCCACGATGACGGCGTCGACCTCTCCGGGGTCGATGGATGCCTGGGCGAGAGCGCCACGGATCGCGATGGCGCCCAGATGCACGGCGCTGAACGAGGCGAGACGGCCCTTGAGCCGCCCCTGCGGTGTGCGCGCCGCGGCGACGATGACGATGTCGGTCATGATTCCCTTCCTCCCTGGAGGATCAGTGCAGGTTCCGTTGCTGCGAGGACCTCGTCCACCGAGACCCCCGGTGCGGTCTCCACGAGCACGAGCCCGTGGTCGGTCACATCGATCACGGCGAGGTCCGTGATGATGCGATCGACGACCCCGCGACCGGTGAGCGGCAGGGAGCACTCGTTCACGATCTTCGCCGAGCCGTCCTTCGCGACGTGCTCCATCAGGACGATGACCCGACCCGCGCCGTGCACGAGGTCCATCGCCCCTCCTGGGCCCTTGACCATCTTCCCGGGGATCATCCAGTTCGCCAGATCGCCGGATGCGGACACCTGCATCGCGCCGAGGATCGCCGCGTCGATCTTTCCGCCGCGGATCATGCCGAAGCTCACGCCGGAGTCGAAGAACGCGGCACCGGGGAGCACCGTCACGGTCTCCTTCCCCGCGTTGATGAGGTCGGGGTCCACCGCGTCCTCCCGCGGGTACGGACCGACACCGAGGATGCCGTTCTCGGACTGCAGCACGACCGATACCCCCTCCGGCACGAAGTTGGGCACGAGTGTGGGCAGGCCGATGCCGAGATTGACGTAGGAGCCGTCGCGCAACTCCGCCGCGGCGCGCGCCGCCATCTGCTCGCGGGTGAGCGCCATGTCAGACTCCCCCTCCGGTGACGGTGCGCTTCTCTATGCGCTTCGGGACGTCGGGGCCGACCTCGACGACGCGGTGCACGTACACGCCCGCGAGGTGCACGCGGTCCGGATCGATCTCGCCCGGTTCGACCAGGTGTTCGACCTGGGCGATGCAGATCCGCCCTGCCATCGCAACGAGCGGATTGAAGTTGCGCGCCGCCTTGTTGAAGACGAGGTTCCCGTGCCTGTCGCCCGCCGCCGCGTGCACCAGCGAGAAGTCGGTGGTGATGGCCTCCTCGAGGACGAACTCCGTCTGGACGCCGCGCAGATCGAAGCTCTGCACGTGCTTGCGCGGCGAGGCGATCTCGACGGAGCCGTCACTCCGGTATCTCCTGGGCAGACCGCCCTCTGCCACCTGCGTGCCGACACCCGTCTGCGTGTAGAACGCCGCGATCCCCGATCCGCCGGCGCGCAGCTTCTCGGCCAGCGTCCCCTGCGGCGTCAGCTCGAGCTCGAGCTCTCCCGTGAGGAACTGCCGCTCGAACTCCTTGTTCTCGCCCACGTACGAGGAGGTCATCTTCCTGATGCGATGCGCGCCCAGCAGGATCCCGAGCCCCCAGTCGTCGACTCCGCAGTTGTTGCTGACCACGTCCAGGTCTGTGGTGCCCTGCGCGAGGAGTGCCTCGATGAGGGCGATCGGGTTCCCGGAGAGTCCGAAGCCGCCGACGGCCAGCGATGCGCCGTCAGGGATGTCCGCCACGGCCTCCGCGGCCGAGGCCCAGTGCTTGTCGATCACGTCGCTCCTTCGCTCACGCCTTTCTCCAGCATCCGCCTCTGCACCCCGCGGAGGAAACCGCTGCTTGCGATATGGCGGATCACGAGGATAGCGTCCACGATGTGGAACAACGTCGATCCGTGCCAGGCGCTCAGGCGATCGCCAGGGCGGCCAGACTGCTGCGGCTGGTGACGGCCGCCGGGGACCGTGGTGCGGGCCTTGCCGAGTTGGCCGCCGCGGCGGACCTGTCGCGATCCACCGCGCACCGGCTGCTCACGGCGCTCCGCGCGGAAGGACTCGTAGACCGGGACGAGGGCTCAGCCGCGTGGATGCCGGGACCAGAGCTCTTCCTGATGGGCACGGTCGCCGCAGCACGCTACGACATCACCGCGCTGGCCAAGGACATCGTGCGCTCGCTGGCGGTGAAGACCGAGGAGAGCGCGTTTCTCTCCGCGCGCCGGGCGGACGAGACGGTGTGCCTGCTGCGCGAGGAGGGCGCCTTCCCGATCCGCTCCTTCGTGCTGAGCGAGGGCGTGCGATTCCCCCTCGGCGTCGCGAGCGCAGGGCTCGCCATCCTCGCGTTCCTGCCTAACCACGATGTGGATGCCTATCTCGATCGGCATCCCGAACTGGCAGACGACTGGGGACGTCCCCATGATCGCGATCGACTGGGTCGGCGCCTCGCCGAGACCAGGGAACGCGGCTACGCGGTCAACCCCGGTCTCATCGTGGAAGGGAGCTGGGGGCTCGGAGCTGCGGTCTTCGACGGCGCTGGCCGGCCGGAGTGGGCCTTGAGCCTGACCGGTGTGGAGTTCCGGTTCGGGCCGGATCGGCTCCCCCAGCTCGGGCGCACGCTTCTCGCGCACGCCCATCAGCTCTCGGCGAGGATCGCCTCCTCCCGGCACTGACCCCGATACATACCAACAGGTATATACTGTGTGGTATGAATCGCGTGGACGTCATCCCCTCCCTCGTCCTCTCCGCGCACGCCCTGGCCCGCATCGCCGCGCAGGATGCGCGCAATGACGCGCCCGCCGCGCAGTGGCGGGTACTCGGCATCCTCGAGCACGCCGACGGCCTCCGCATCGGCACGCTCGCCACCGCGGCACGCACGACACAGCCGGGGATGACCCGGCTGATCCGCGAGCTCGACAAAGCCGGCCTCGTCACCCGCAGCGCCGATCCTGCCGACTCGCGAGCAACGGTCGTCGACATCACGTCGGCCGGGCGAGCAGCGATGTCCGCATGGAGAGCGGAGTTCCGCCAGACGCTCGCCCCCCGATTCGCCGGGCTGACCGACGATGACTGGGGCGTGCTCGCACGCGCCGCGGAGATCCTCGCCGCCCACGCGATCGAAGAGCCGTACACGAAGACAGGAGTGCAGGAATGAGCAGCGCGCAAGCGACGGGATCGGTCTGGAAGCAGCCCGCGCAGGTATGGGCGGTGGCGTTCGCCAGCGTCGTCGCCTTCATGGGCATCGGCCTGGTCGACCCGATCCTTCCCGCGATCGCCGAATCGCTGCAGGCCAGCCCCACCGAGACGGAACTGCTGTTCACCAGCTACCTGCTCATCACCGGTCTCGCCATGCTCATCACCAGCTGGGTGTCCAGTCGCATCGGGGCGAAGAGGACGCTCTTGATCGGCTTGGCGCTCATCGTCGCCTTCGCTCTCGCCTGTGCCCTCAGCGGCAGCGTGGACGCGATCATCGGCTTCCGGGCGGGCTGGGGCCTGGGCAACGCCCTGTTCATCTCCACGGCGCTCGCGACGATCGTCGGATCGGCATCCGGCGGCAGCGCCGCGGCCATCGTTCTCTACGAGGCCGCCCTGGGCCTCGGCATCGCGATCGGGCCGCTCGTCGGAGGAGTCCTCGGGGAGATCAGCTGGCGGGGGCCGTTCTTCGGAGTCGTCGCTCTCATGGCGATCGGCTTCATCGCCGTGCTGACACTGCTCAAGACTCCGGATGAGAAGCGCACTCCCATCCCGTTCTCCGCACCCTTCAGGGCGCTCGGCCGTCCGGCACTGGCCGTGCTCGCCGTCACGGCCCTGTTCTACAACATCGGCTTCTTCGTGCTGCTCGCGTTCTCGCCCTTCCCGCTCGGGTTCGGCGCGATGGGCATCGGTTTCACGTTCTTCGGCTGGGGCGTCGCGCTCGCGATCACGAGCGTCTGGGTGGCCCCGTGGATGATGCGGCGGATGCGGCGGACGACGATCATCCTCACCGTGCTCCCCCTCCTCGCGCTCGACCTCATCGCGGCGGGGCTGCTGGCGGAGAACCCCACGGGTCTCGTCATCTGCATCATCGTGGGAGGGCTGCTGCTCGGCGTCATGAACACGGTCCTCACCGAAGCCGTGATGGAGGCGACCGACCTGCCGCGCTCGGTGGCGTCGTCCGCGTACTCCGCCGTCCGGTTCATCGGCGGGGCGATCGCGCCGCCCGTGGCAGCCCTTCTCTGGCACGCCTTCACCGCCACGGTGCCGTATCTGTTCGCCGCAGCATCCGTGCTCCTGGCGACGCTGACCGTGTTCCTCGGGCGGCGCATCCTCGCGCGGATCGACGACGAAGCATCGGATGCCGTGGAGGACGCCGAGGCGATCACCGTCGGCGACGCGACCTGAGAGCGCCTTCCCGGCCCGGGGCGGAGCGCTACGGTGGGGCGATGACCGATATCACCGCCCTACCGGAGCGCTCCCGCCTCGTGCACCAGCGGCTCGTCGAGGCCGGGATCACGCCGGCGATCCGCGTGCTTCCAGACTCGGCCAGGACCGCTCCGGAAGCAGCCGAAGCGATCGGATGCACGGTGTCGGCGATCGCGAACAGCCTGGTCTTCCTCGCGGACGGCAGCCCCGTTCTCGTGATGACGAGCGGCGGGCACCGCGCTGATGTCGATGCGCTCGCGACGGCGATCGGCGCCGATCAGGTGACGATGGCGCCGGCGTCCGTGGTGCGCGAAGCGACAGGTCAGGCGATCGGAGGAGTCGCGCCGACGGGCCATCCCGCTCCCCTGCCGACGTATCTCGATGCGACGCTCGCGGGGCACGAGGTACTGTGGGCGGCCGCGGGTCACCCGCATACGGTGATGCCGCTGTCGTTCCGACAGTTGCAGGCCCTGACCGCAGGCACCGTCATCGACGTGAACTGACCCCCTTCACAGTGCACTCTTAGGTTCAGAGTGCAAACTTGCACTCTATGAGCGAGAGTGCAGAGTCGTTGCGCGAGCAACGCAGACGCGAGACGACCCGCGCCCTGGCCGACACGGCGAGGCGACTGACGACGCAGCACGGGTTCGCCGGCTTCACCGTCGAAGAGCTCTGCGCCGAGGTGGGAGTGTCCCGAAGGACGTTCTTCAACTACTTCGAGAGCAAGGAGAACGCCGTCTTCGGGTTCGCGGTCGTCGATCCGCGACAGGAGATCATAGAAGCCGAGTTCGTGGCCGCGGACGGCGATCTCGTCGACGATTTCGTCGACATGATGGCCAGGAGATTCGACCTCTTCAATCCGCTCGATGACGCTGAGGCCCTCTTCGCCGTCATCGAGCAGGAACCGCGCCTGCTCAAGGCTGCGTTCGAGCAGCTCGGCAAGAACGAACGTCGCGATGCCGACCTCATCCTGCGCCGCATCGGCGACGACGAGGAGAACGCCCTTCGCGCGGAGGTGATGGTGCAGACCGTCGGCGCCCTGGTGCGTCTCTGCATGGACCAGCTCCTCCACCACCACTCCCCCGACTCCTTCCGCGACCTCCTCTTGCGTCGCGTCCGCATCGCCCGTTCCTCCTTCGCCCCGTCAGAGAAAGCCGACTGAATGTCCGCCACCGCAACCAAGGATGCGCCGTTCCTGCTCACCAAGCGCCGCATCTGGATCATCTTCAGCGCCCTCATCGCAGGGATGCTGCTGTCCAGCCTCGACCAGACGATCGTGTCCACAGCGATGCCCACGATCGTCGGGCAGCTCGGCGGCGTCGACCACCAGGTCTGGATCACGACCGCATATCTGCTCGCCACTACGATCGTCATGCCGATCTACGGCAAGTTCGGCGATGTGCTGGGCAGGCGCAACCTGTTCCTCGTCGCGATCGCGCTGTTCACCCTCGCTTCCGTCGGCTGCGCCTTCGCCGGCGACTTCTGGAGCTTCGTCGTGTTCCGCGCGCTCCAGGGCCTCGGCGGCGGCGGTCTCATGATCCTGTCGCAGGCGATCATCGCCGACATCGTCCCGGCGAACGAGCGAGGCAAGTACATGGGGCCGCTGGGCGCCGTCTTCGGCCTCTCCGCCGTCGCCGGGCCGCTGCTCGGCGGGTTCTTCGTCGACCACATGACGTGGCAGTGGGCCTTCTACATCAACATCCCCGTCGGCATCGCGGCGTTCATCATCGCGCTCGTCGCCCTGCAGCTGCCGAGCAAGAAGGCGGAGAAGCGCATCGACGTCCTCGGTGTGGTCTTCCTCTCCATCGCGACGACCTGCTTGATCTTCTTCACCGATTTCGGCGGCGACAAGGAGTTCGGTTGGGACTCCGCTGCGACCTGGGCGTGGGGCGCGGGTCTCGTCGTGGCTGCGACGGCGTTCGTGATCACCGAGGCGCGCGCACAGGACCCGATCATCCCGCTCAGCCTGTTCCGCAACCCGATCTTCGTCAACGCGACCGCGATCGGCCTCGTCCTCGGGATCGGCATGTTCGCCGCGATCGGGTTCGTCCCCACGTTCCTGCAGATGTCGTCCGGGACATCGGCTGCGGCATCCGGCCTGCTGATGATCCCGATGATGGTGGGCCTGATGGGCACCTCCATCACCTCGGGAATCCTCATCTCGAAGACCGGGAAGTACAAGGTCTACCCGATCATGGGCACGATCGTCACCGGTCTCGCGATGGTCGCGTTCACAACCCTTTCGGCGTCGACGCCGATCTGGCTGATCTGCGTGTTCCTGTTCTTCTTCGGTGCGGGTCTCGGCCTCATCATGCAGGTGGTCGTCCTCGTCGTGCAGAACGCGGTGCCCGCCGGTGAGATCGGCACGGCCACCAGCACGAACAACTACTTCCGAGAGGTCGGGGCGTCTCTGGGAACGGCGGTGTTCGGCACCATCTTCACGACCCGCCTGACGGAGAACCTGCTCGGCGTCTTCGCCGATGCCGGCGCGTCCCCGGATGCCGCATCCCAGGCCGCGTCGACGATCGATCCCGCCACCCTCAGCACGCTCCCCGACGAGGTACGAGACGGCATCGTCACGGCCTACGCGGATGCTCTCGCGCCGGTGTTCTGGTATCTCATCCCGTTCGTGGCCCTGGCGCTGATCCTCTCGCTGTTCCTGAAGCAGATCCCGTTGTCCGATCAGGCAGGTCTCGTCGCCCGCGGGGAGGCGATCAGCGGAGACGAGGCCGAGAGGCTCGAGGCGGAGCTGCGCGCGGGGGCTGGTGCAGACGGCGTCGGATCATCGGAGGCGCCAGAGCCGGTCTCGGACAGCACGGGCCCCGCGCCCGCGCAGCGCTGAGCGCCTGAGGACCGGTGTAAAGGCCCGTCACCCAGAGGTGGCGGGTCTTCCCGCATCCGCGTCAGTCCTCGCGCGGCTGTTCCTCGGCGCGAGGCTTGCTCTCGCGCGACTCAGATGCGCGGTCGGTCGTGTGGGCCTTGCTGCTCTCGTCCGCGCGCTCCGGCGCGCCACCGGAGGCCGTGTCCGCCTCCTCGTTCTCGCCCGGCACGCCACGGGTGTTCTGCGGGTCGCTCATGTCGGCTCTCCTCTCGGTCGATGCCTCGAGCGTCGTCGCATCGTGCCGGCGCGGCCAGGCCCTTGACGGTGGCCGATCGCTTGCTCTCGTGCCGGACCACGTCACGTGCGGTCGACGGCAGCGCCCTGATTCTGCAGGCGGCTGCCCGAAAAACAGAGAAGCCCCAGTAGATGGCGAGATCTACTGGGGCTTGTCCGTGCACCCCCTGGGACTTGAACCCAGAACCCACTGATTAAGAGTCAGTTGCTCTGCCGATTGAGCTAGAGGTGCGTTGGCCGGTGTTCCCCGGCCGAGGAATTACGTTACCAGTTCTTCGCTCGCATGCGAAATCGAGGCCGCCCGTCACACGGCGACGCCGGGCACGCCTCGATCGAGCCCGAAGGTATCCTTGTGAGGTGACAGACTCCCCCTCTGCATCAGACCTCCGCGACGACCTCGCGCTCGCGCTCCGGCTCGCGGATGCCGCGGATGCGGAGACGCTCCCCCGGTTCGACGCCACCGACCTCGAGGTCTCACGCAAGGCGGACCGCTCGCACGTCACAGACGCCGATCTGGCGGCCGAGCGGGCGATCCGCGGCATCCTCGCCGCCGAACGTCCCGACGACGGGATCCTGGGCGAGGAGTACGGCACGGAGGGAGACGCGCGCCGGCAGTGGATCATCGATCCCATCGACGGCACGGCGAACTTCCTGCGTGGGGTCCCCCTGTGGGGCACCATGATCGCACTGGCCATCGACGGCGTCCCGCAGGTCGGCGTGGTCAGCATGCCGGCGTTCTCCGGCCGGCGCTGGTGGGCCAGCACGGGCGATGGCGCATGGACCGGCACACCGGAGAACCCGCGGCGGATCCGGGTGTCCTCCGTCGACAGCCTCGATGACGCGAGCGTCAGCTTCCAGAGCATCACGCAGTGGGCGGATGCCGGGAAGACGCGTGAACTTCTCGCCCTCGCCGAGCGGGTCTGGCGGGACCGCGCCTACGGAGACATCTATTCCTACATGCTCCTCGCAGAGGGCCGGATCGAGCTCGTCGCAGAGTTCGACGTGAAGGAATACGACATCGCCGCTGCCGTGCCGATCGTCCGCGAGGCCGGAGGCCGGATGACCTCCTTCGACGGCGTCGACACCCTCGCCGCACGCTCGGCGCTCGCCACCAACGGCGTGCTGCACGACGCCTTCCTCGCCCTGCTCCACCCTTCCGACTGACCGCCACACCGACAAGGCCCGAGATGATCCCCCGCATCCCCCTCGCCGCAGCATCCACCCTCGTCCTGGTGCTGGCCCTCGCCTCGTGCGCCGCCCCCGAGACGCCGGAGCCGACGGCGAGTGCACCTGCACCGGCGCCGACTCAGACGACGGCCCCCGTGAGCGAGGAGACGCCGGAACCCGAGGCCCCCGCAGAGGATCCGACCTGCGAGACGATCATCTCCGAGGGCACAGTCAGCGCCTTGCAGGATCTCGGATGGTCGGCTGAGAAGTCGGACTTCGTCCTCATCGACGGCCCGCTGGAGGGCGGCATCTACTGCGCGTGGGCGAACTGGGAGGAGCCGTCCGATCATGGGCAGTTCTTCGCCTGGGCTCCCCTCGACGCCTCTGCCGCCGCCCAGGCGCAGAGCACGCTCGTCGCCGAGGGCTGGATCCGCGAGGACGGCACCGAAGGCTCCTACCTCACCGAGGACCCCTCTGCCGCGTTCCAGACGGACGAGGACGGCTACGGCATGACCTACCTGTTCGGCGACGGCTGGGTGAAGTTCGCGGACACGAAGCAGAGCCTCATCCTCATCGACTGGCCCTGAGCCGGACTCAGACGAAACTGTCCAACGCGCGCCGGTAGCTGTCGTTGTCCTCTCGCGTTCGATCGGTCATGAGGAGAGCGTTCGATCCGACCTTGCGCGCGAAGACGCCGGAACAGGGAATGGTCACGATCTTCGTCAGACCCGCGCGCCACGCAGGAATCAGAGACGGCAGATCTCTCCACTCAGGACTCTCATCGAGACTCTTCGGGATCGACCGGATGCGAGCGTTCGCAGGCCCTCGAAGCCAGATGCTGTACCGGTCATCGGCGAATGCGCCGTCGCCGAAGGAGTCGCGCCAGCCCGGCCCGACCATTCGGCGCAGAAGCTCAGCGCGCGCGAGCGAGCCGTCGGCGGTGCCGTCAAGCTCGTCGAACCATCGCGGGTCATGGTCCTCCTGACCCACGTGCGCCACAGCAGCGCTCCAGACCTGGGGCCATGCCGCCTCCCACGTGTCGCGTGTGTCAGTCGCAACCGAGGCGTGCTTGGCCGTCGGAGGCGTAGCCGTGAGCAACGGGGGCAGGTCCTCGCCACCGGGCCGGAGCCCATGCGCCTCCCGGATCCAGAGCAGCTCCATGAGCAAGCTGGGCGACTCGTCGACGGTGATCGACATGTCGTGCGGCCACGGGTTCCCCGGTAGCGGTGCGCTGGATCTCATTACTCCCCCTCTGCTCCTTTCATCCTTGCTGTCTCGTGCGGTCGCAGCAACGTCCCGCGTGACCGACTGAGCACGCCTCACTACACGAAAAACCCCTCGATCCCCGTGTTTCCAAGGGATCGAGGGGCTTCCTCTGCGACAGCGACATGGTGGAGCTGGGGGGAATCGAACCCCCGTCCAACGCTGAGTCTCCACGCCTTCTCCGGGCGCAGTCTGTGAAGACGTTCTGCTCGGCTCCGACCTTTGTCACAGACACCTAAGTCGACAAGCCCAGCCTGGGAAGAGTCCCGCGTGACGTCCAGACGCCGTCACGCAGCAAGATTCCTAGATGACGCCAGGATCCGTATCGGAATCACATACGGTCTGACGGACTATCGGGCTCGCTTAGGCAGCGAGGGCGAAGTCGTTGCGCTTGGATTCGGCAACTATTTTTTCGCAGGGAGCGTTCACGAGATAACCCTGCATCCTCGGCCCGCTTCTCGTGGATTCACAGGCGCTGTCGAAACCGATCAGCCCCGTGGTCCTTCTCTCGAAGGAGCCGCTGTCGCACTGTGGAATTACCAGTTCGGATGCTTACGCACCCGAGCATTACAGACTACAACGTATCCCGCTTCCACGCCATTCCTCGCCGCTCGCGTAGAGTCACCAGCATGAGCGACGTCACCATCACCGTCCGCGGCGAGAGCGAGGCGCGCATCGCGCCGGAGCGCGCCACCATCCACGTCACCATTCGCACCGAAGGCGCAGAGCGCGCGGCAGTCGTCGAGCAGGCCCTGCGCCTGTCCGAGCCGGTGAGAGTCAGCCTGACCACGAGGTCGGATGCCGGAACACTCATCGACTGGACGAGCACGCGCCTGTCCGTGCGCGCCGAACGGCCGTGGAACAACGAAGGCAAGCGCCTCGCACCCGTGCACTATGCGAGCATCGACTTCACCGCCACCTTCGCTGAGGCCTCCGAACTCTCCGATTGGGTGTCCGATGTCTCCGCCTGGGATGCCGTCGAGGTCGGAGGAGTGAACTGGCACCTGACTCCCGAGACGCTCGCGCGCGTGGAGCGGGACGTCGCCGCCGCGGCGGTCGGAGTCGCGGTCGCACGTGCCGAGGCCTACGCCGGCGCCCTGCACCTGAGCACGGTCACCCCGGTCGAGATCGCCGACGTCGGCCTGATCTCGAGCGGACGTCCCGAGAACGCACCGCTCGCGAAGGGCAGGATGATGGCATTCGCGGCCGCCGATGCAGCCGGCGGGCCCGCGATGGAGTACGAGCCCGAGGACATCGCCGTCACTGCGACCGTCGAAGCGCGCTTCCTGGCCCGCTGACGGCCGCAGCGCTCAATCGGCGACGACGTAGCGCGCGAGATCCGCAGCCAGGCGCTCTGAGACGCGTGCGTGCACGGCTGTTCCGTGCTCACCGTGCTCGGCCGAGAGCAGCATCCCCGTCTCATGGATCGCCGCGACCAGATCGCCGCGGTCGTACGGGACCAGGGCCCGGATCTCGACCGCAGGCTTGGGCAGAGCCTCTTCGACGGCGAGGCGGAGCTCGGCGATACCCTCCCCCGACCTCGACGAGACGAAGTGCGCGCGCGGCTCGAGACCGCGCAGCACGAGCCGCTCGTCGTCGTCGATGAGATCCGCCTTGTTGAAGACGATGATCTCGGGCATGTCCCGCACGCCGACATCGCCGAGCACGTCGCGCACCGTCTGCAACTGGCCGGCTGGGTCGGGGTGCGACCCGTCGACGACATGCAGGACGACGTCTGCGTCGCCGACCTCCTCCAGCGTCGAGCGGAACGCCTCGACGAGCTGGTGCGGAAGGTTGCGCACGAAGCCCACCGTGTCGGTGAGCGTGAACACGCGCCCATCCGCCGTCTCGGTCCGGCGCACCGTCGCGTCCAGCGTCGCGAACAGCGCGTTCTCGACGAGGACTCCGGCGTTGGTGAGCGCGTTGAGCAGGCTGGACTTACCGGCGTTCGTGTAACCGGCGATGGCGACGGACGGGATCGTGTTGCGCTTGCGCTCCGCACGCTTCGCATCGCGCGCGGGCGCGAAGTCGCGGATCTGCCTGCGCAGCAGGGCCATCTTTGTGCGGATGCGCCGACGATCGAGCTCGATCTTCGTCTCACCCGGTCCGCGCGATCCCATGCCCGCGCCACCGGCGCCGACCTGGCCACCGGCCTGCCGGCTCATCGAGTCACCCCAGCCGCGAAGCCGGGGAAGCAGGTACTCGAGCTGTGCGAGCTCGACCTGGGCCTTGCCCTCACGGCTCTTGGCGTGCTGGCTGAAGATATCGAGGATCACCGTCGTACGATCGATCACCTTGACCTTGACGACGTCCTCCAGCGCGCGCCGCTGGCTGGGTGCGAGCTCAGTGTCGGCGATCACCGTGTCGGCGCCGACCGCGGCGACGATGTCCTTGAGCTCCTGCGCCTTGCCTCGCCCGAGGTAGGTCGCGGGGTCTGGGTGCGGGCGGCGCTGCAGCAGGCCGTCCAGCACGACGGCACCGGCGGTCTCGGCAAGGGCCGAGAGCTCCCGCAGCGAGTTCTCCGCGTCGTCCTGCGCTCCCTGCGGATACACGCCGACGAGCACGACGTTCTCGAGCCGGAGCTGCCGGTACTCGACCTCGGTGACGTCCTCGAGCTCGGTGGAGAGGCCGACGACACGGCGGAGAGCGTGCCTGTCCTCGAGATCCCACTGGGCCCCGTCCGCATCCGTGTGCGCCGCCGTCGCAGCATCCTGGATCGCCTGCGCCGCACCGAACACGTGCGCTTCGGTGCGCTTCTCGGCGTTCGACAGGACGCGATCCAGCGTCTCGTCGGTGCGGTTGTCGTTCGTGGTGTCGGTCATCCGATCCTGTTCTGTCTTGTGTCTGCGTCTCGGCAGGAGCGCCTTAACCTTAACCCCCGGTGTCCGGTACGCTCGCCCTATGGGGTCTGACCACTACTTCACCGCGGCCCCGGCAAGCCCCGAGAACCTGCGCACCATAGAGGTGACTCTCGCAGGCCGTCCGCTCAAGGTCACGACGGCCGGGGGCGTCTTCAGCCCCGATCGGCTGGATGCCGGCACCGCCGTCCTGCTCGCCAACATGCCGCCCGTCCCACCCGGCGGCGACTTCCTCGACCTCGGCTCCGGCTGGGGACCGATCAGCATCAGCATGGCCCTCGCCGCTCCTCATGCGACCGTGTGGGCCGTCGACGTCAACGATCGAGCTCTCGACCTCGTCCGTCGCAACGCCGATTCCCTGGGTCTCAATAACATCAACGCCGTGCGCCCCGAGGATGTTCCCGACGAGGTGCGCTTCCGCACGATCCGCTCCAATCCCCCGATCCGCGTCGGCAAGGACATCCTGCACGACATGCTGGAGAAGTGGATCCCCCGCCTCGACGAGCGCAGCGACGCCTGGCTGGTCGTGCAGCGCAATCTCGGAGCCGATTCCCTTCAGCGCTGGATCGGCTCGACCTTCCACCCCGGTTACAGCGTCTTCCGCGCGGCGACGGGCAAGGGCTACCGCGTCCTGAAGGTGCGCAAGCACGGCACCCCGCCGACGGAACCCATCACGCTCGCCGAATAGGTCACGCCTGAACTTCGGTTCAACCTTGGGTCGAAGGTATACGCCGTATCCGCGGAATCTCGCGCGCCGATGTCGGTGGCCCTCGCTTGAATGGGAGCGTGTCCAACGAAGACGAGGTCAGCCCGGTCGGGCAGCACATGCTGCTGGACGACGTGGTGTCCACGCTTCAGGGCGTCGAGCAGACGATCCACCAGCTCGAGGCGACCCGCGCGGCCCTTCTCACCGTCGCTCATCGGATCGCCGATGACGATGCCGTCGAGCTGACCGATCTCGCCTCGCGGGAGATGGCGCATCGCGCGGTCGCGACCGAGATCGGCGCCGCCCTGCATGTTCCCGATCGCACGATCGAAGCGCAGATGGCCGAGGCGATGCTCCTGACGGAGTGCTTTCCCGCCACGGCGGCCGCGTTCGGCTCCGGGCGGATCTCGAAGGCGCATGTGCGGATGATCCTGGCCGCCGGCGCTCCGATCGAGACGACGCAGGGGCGTGCCGTGTTCGAGGAACACGTGCTCGCCAGAGCCGTGCACGAGTCCGTGAACCGCGTGCGCCCGTACGCGAAGCAGATCGCCGAACGCGTGCGGGGAGTGTCCTTCCAGCAGCGCCAGGACGAGGCGCGCAGGATGCGGCAGGTCTGGGTGACCGATGAGGAAGACGGCGAGAGCACATTGCATGTGCGCGGCGCGTCAACGATCATCCACGGCGTCCACGACCGCCTCACGCAGATGGCGCATGCGGTGAAGACCGAGGACGACCGCGCCGCGCGAGCCGCGGAGGCGGATGCGGGTGCTGCGAGCGCGGATGCAGGTACCGTCGACGGGCACGCCCGCGACACCCGCTCGCTTGGCGAACTCCGTTCGGATCTCGCTTGCGATCTCCTGCTCACCGGCGTGCCCAGCGCCCACCAGAGCCTCGAGCACCTTCTCGCTCAGATCCGGGCGATCGTGGAGATCACGGTGCCCTTCCTCACCATCGTCGATCCCCTGTCCATCGCACCGCCCGCCCATCTGACCGGGGTCGGCCCGATCGATCCCGAGACCGCGCGCCTGCTCGCCAGGGACGCGCCCGGGTGGGATCGGGTGATGACCGATCCTGTTTCCGGCGCCGTTCTCGCGACGGACAGGTACCGACCGACCTCCGAGCTGCGTCGACATCTCAGATCCCGCGATCGTCGTTGCCGATTCATGGCATGCAACATCTCTGCGCGCAAGATCGACGACGATCACGACGTGGACTGGGCCCTCGGCGGCCCGACGGATGCAGCGAACCTGTCGGGCAAGTGCCGGCGCCACCACATGATGAAGCACCACACGCCCTGGACGGTGAAGCACCTTCCCGGCGCCGTTCTGGAGTGGACCAGCCCGACCGGACGCGTCTACACCGACCGCCCTCCGGGCGCTCCCGCCCACGTGACCTTCACAGACATCCAGCAGCGCGTGACCACCGCGGACCCCTGGGTCCTCGGCGACACCAGCACCTCGCCGTTCTGAGGCTCCGCTCAGCGGGGCTGACACACCGAGTCCTCCCCCATGCGAGCCACGTCGACACGGCGTCAGACGAGATCGATCTCGCCGCGGAATACGAGCTGCGCCGGGCCGGACAGTGCGACGTGCTCGCCGTCCTCGGCGGGGAACATCCGTACGCCCAGAGTGCCACCGGGCACCTCGACACGCCAGTGGTCCGGAGCCTGAGCTCCGGCCCAGTACCGCACGGCCAGCGCGGTCGCGGCGACACCCGTGCCGCAGCTCAGCGTCTCCCCCACACCGCGCTCGAAGACACGCATCGAGACGTGCCCGACGCCATCGCGCACGAGCGGCTCCCCCGGCACGACGAACTCCACGTTCGCCCCCGCCTCCGGGGCGGGGTCGAGCTGCGGCGCGTACTCCAGCTCGAGAGCCGCGAGCTCCTGCTCAGAGGCCAGCGCGACCACGACATGCGGATTCCCGACGTCGATGCCGAGCCCAGGCCGAGCGACCGGCAGCCCGCGTACCCTCGCCAGCGGCTCACCGCCGGCGAGCTTCCAACGACCGAGGTCCACCTGGTAGCCGGTCTCGCTGCGGGTCACATCGCGAACGCCGGCGCGCGTGCCGATCGGCAGCGTGGAACCCGGTTCGATGACCGCGAGCCCTGCCCGCACCAGATAGTGCGCGAAGACGCGGATGCCGTTTCCGCACATCTCGGCGATCGATCCATCGGCGTTACGGTAATCCATGAACCACTCGGCCGCCGGCTCCTCCGCGAGCGCGGCCACGCCTTCGGGAAGGGCGTTCGAGCGCACGACGCGGAGCACACCGTCCGCTCCGATGCCGAAGTGACGGTCGCAGATCGCCGCCACCTGATCAGCGCTCAGCGTGAGCTCTCCATCGGGGTCGGCGATGATGACGAAGTCGTTGCCGGTACCGTGCCCCTTGGTGAATGCGACCATGTTCCCAGTCTATGGAATCCGCGCTATGCGGCGCCTGCGCCCACGACCCGGTACCGGCCGCAGAGGAACGCTCCGTTCCGGGCGTGATCGACGAGCTCGAGATCCATCGCCCTGGGCAGCAACGGCGCCCCGGCGCCGAGCGTCACCGGCGCGTACTGCACCCACACCTCGTCGAGCAGCCCTGCGTCTGCGAACTGACCCGCCAGCTCTCCCCCGCCGACGATCCAGACGTCCTTCTCGCCTGCTGCGGCCGTCATCTCTGCGTGCACATCGCGCACATCGGCCTGTGTGAAGCGCACATCACCGGTCGTCGGCGCCGCCAGATCGCGATGCGTGAACACCCAGGTCGGCTGCGCATAGCCCCACACCCCGTTCTCGTGCTCCATGACCCACTCGTAGGTCGATGCGCCCATCGCCAGCGCGCCGATTCCCTCGATGAAGGCCGGGTAGGCCATCGGCCCGTTCTCGTCGATCTCCTGCTTCAGCAACCAGTCGAGGGAGTGCTCGGGCGTCGCGATGAAGCCATCGAGACTGGTGGCGGTGTAGAAGTGCGTCGTCATGCGTTCAGGATGTCAGCAGCCTCCGACATCGGGTCGCGCCATTCGATCGTCGGGTACCGCTTGAACCACGAGACCTGGCGGCGCGCATAGCGGCGGGTCAACGCCTGAGTCTCCGCGATCGCCTGATCCTGCGTCATCCGGTCGTCCAGCTGAGCCAGCGCCTGCGCGTATCCGATCGCCCTGCTCGCGGTGACGCCACGCTCCAGGCCGAGCTCGCGCAGCATCCGCACCTCGTCGAGAAGACCGGCCGCCCACATCCCCTCCACGCGCTCGTCCAGCCGCTGCACGTGCTCCGCCCGTTCCACATGCACGCCGATGATCCTCGTTCCAGGCCGCCAGAGCACCGGCGCCGCAGGCAACGCGGCGCCGTGCGTCGCCTCGCCCTGCTCGAGCACCTCGAGGGCCCTGACGATGCGACGTCCGTTCTTCGGGTCCACCCGCTGGGCGGTGAGCGGATCGGCGATACGCAACCGCTCGAACAGGACTCCGGCCCCGAGCTCGTCGAGCTCGCGCTCCAGTCGCTCCCTCGTCGCAGCGTCCCTGGGCGGGAACCGGAAGTCGAAGATCACGCTCGAGACGTACAGACCGGAACCGCCGACGAGGATCGCGTCCCCGCCGCGCGCATGGATCTCCTCGACGGCCGCACGGGCGAGCGGCTGGTACCAGGCGACCGCGGCCTCCTGGGTCACCTCACGGACGTCGAAGAGATGATGCGGGATGCCGCGCCGCTCCTCGAGCGTCAGCTTGGCCGTGCCGATATCCATGCCGCGGTACAGCTGCATGGCATCGGCGTTCACGATCTCCGCGGGGTTCCCGCTCGCCCGCAGGCTCTCGGCCAGCCGAAGCGCGAGGTCGCTCTTGCCCGTGCCGGTGGCGCCGACGACAGCCCACAGCCTCGGACTCGTCATCCCATCCCCCGCATCCGGCGTCGATCAGACGCCGGCGCGCAGCGTGGGCAGCCCGAGCGACACCGCGCGCGGCGCGCCGGAGGCGGCTCCTGCTGGGGCGGGCACTCCGCACGACTCCGCCTGCGCGCGATCCCAGGCGTCTCCGCCGCGCGTGCGGCGGATCCTCAACGGAGCACCCGTCGGGTCGTCCGCGAGGAGGTGGAACGGAGCGCCGTGCGTGATGGTCACCGTGACGACATCGCCCGGTCGCGGCAGCTCAGAGCCCTCCGTCAGCTCGAAGTGCACGAGGCGGTTGTCCTCCGCCCGGCCGGTGAGACGATGCGTCTCCGCATCCTTCTTGCCCTCGCCGACGGAGACCAGCACGTCGACGGTCCGCCCGACCTGCTTCTGGTTCTCCTCCAGGGAGATGCGCTCCTGAAGCGCGATCAGCCGGTTGTACCGCTCCTGCACGACGTCTTTGGGAACCTGATCGGCCATGGTCGCGGCCGGCGTCCCCTCGCGGATCGAGTACTGGAAGGTGAACGCGTTCGCGAAGCGGGCCTGCTCGACCACGCGCAGGGTGTCCTGGAAGTCCTCCTCCGTCTCGCCGGGGAAGCCGACGATGATGTCGGTGGAGATCGCCGCGTGCGGCATCCGCTCACGGACGCGGTCGAGGATGCCGAGGAACTTCTCGCTCCGGTACGAGCGGCGCATCGCCTTGAGGATGCGGTCGCTGCCGGACTGCAGCGGCATGTGCAGCTGCGGCATCACCGCGGTCGTCTCCGCCATCGCGTCGATCACGTCGTCGGTGAACGCGGCAGGATGCGGGCTGGTGAACCGGATCCGCTCCAGGCCCTCGATCTCGCCCGCCGCGCGCAGGAGCTTTCCGAAGGCGTGGCGATCGCCGAACTCCACGCCGTAGGAGTTGACGTTCTGCCCGAGCAGCGTCACCTCGATCGCGCCGTCCTCGACGAGCAGGCGGATCTCGTTCAGGATGTCGCCGGGACGACGGTCCTTCTCCCTACCGCGCAGACTCGGGACGATGCAGAAGGTGCAGGTGTTGTTGCATCCGACCGAGATCGACACCCAGCCGCTGTGCGCTGAGTCGCGCTTGGTGGGAAGCGTCGACGGGAAGATCTCGAGGGACTCGAGGATCTCGAGCTCCGCGTCGCCGTTGTGGCGTGCGCGCTCAAGCAGCCCGGGGAGCGACCCCATGTTGTGCGTGCCGAAGACGACGTCGACCCAGGGTGCCTTCTGCTGGACGACGTCCTTGTCCATCTGCGCGAGGCACCCGCCGACGGCGATCTGCATACCGTCGTGCTTGTCCTTGATGGACTTCAGGTGCCCGAGGGTGCCGTACAGCTTGCCTGCGGCGTTGTCTCGCACGGCGCAGGTGTTGATGATGACGACGTCGGCCTCCTCGCCGGCACCCGCCTTCACGTAGCCGGCGCTCTCCAGCGAGCCGGAGAGCCGCTCGGAGTCATGCACGTTCATCTGGCAGCCGAAGGTGCGCACCTCGTAGGAGCGCTGGCGGCCGTCCATGCCGACAGCCGCGGCGGAGGACGCGATGATCGTCGGTTCACTGCGCGGAGTACTCATGATGAAGACATTCTACGTTCGCCTCCGCCGCCGGGATGCGTACGGGAGTCCCAGCGGATTCATCGGAATCCCCTAATGCCCCCCTCATCCGCGTCCCTAACGTCTCACACGTCGACTTCCGCTCCCGCGAGCGACCACCCCCTCTGACCCGACAGGAGACGACGCCAGACATGAGCGCCCGAACATTCCTCGCACGCCTCCGGCTGCGCACCAAGATCATCGTGGCCGCGGCGGTGATCATCGTCGCCGCCACCGCGATCTGGGTGCTCGGCTTCCTGATCCCGTCTCAGAACACGTCCGCTCAGGCGATCACCCAGACCGAGACGGCGAGTCTGCAGACGCTGGAGAAGACCGTCGCCGCGAGTGGCACCGTCACCCCGGCCGTGCAGGAGGATGTGAGCTTCGAGGTGTCAGGCACCGTCACGTCCGTGAACGTGGAGGCAGGTCAGACGGTGTCGAAGGGCGATGTGCTCGCCACCGTCGACACCCTTCAGCTCGAAGCGGACCTGCTCGACGCCGAGGCGACGCTCGCCGAGGCCAGGGCGAGCCTCGCGGATGCCGAGGATGCCGACGCCACCGACACCCGCATCGCCGCAGCATCCGCCGCTATCGATGTCGCGCAGTCGGACGTCGATGCAGCCGAGGAGGCGATGGATGATGCATCCCTCCTGGCGCCTGCCGACGGCCTCATCACGAGCGTCGGCGTCGCGGTGGGCGACAAGGTCAGCGGCTCCTCCGGTTCCGGTTCGTCCTCCGGATCGAGCGGATCCGCGGCATCGAGCTCGACGCCGGGCTCGACGAGCTCCAGCACCGACGGCTCGACTGCCTCGAGCACGGCCGGGTTCTCTCTCGTGAGCACGGATGACTGGAGCATGTCCGTGTCGGTCGGCGAGACGGACATCGCGAACGTCGCGGACGGTCAGCAGGTCGAGCTCGCCTCCGACGACGGCACGGAGTACTTCGGTGTCGTCTCCGAGGTGGGGCTGCTGCCGAGTACGACGGACGGCTCGGCCCAGTACACCGTGACCGTCACGCTCACCGGCGACGGCGAGGGCCTGTACGACGGCGTCTCCCTGACCGGTTCGATCGTGTACGAGCGTCGTACCGAGGTCCTCGCGGTCTCCTCCGCCGCAGTCACCACGACCGATGGCACCAGCACCGTCATCGTGATCGCGGACGACGGATCGCAATCCGAGGTCGACGTCGAGGTCGGCGAGACGAGCGGGGACTACACCGAGATCCTGTCCGGTATCGAGGAGGGCGACGAGGTCCTGGTCGCGAGTTTCACGCCCGGCGAGGGCAACTCCGGCACTGGTTCCTTCCCCGGCGGGGGCACGGGCACCTTCCCCGGCGGAGACAGCGGGGAGTTCCCCAGCGGCGGCCAGATGCCCGGCGGCGACGGAGCCCGGCCGTGAGCGGGCTCCTCATCGACGATGCCGTCGACGCTCGTGACGACGGCAGGCCCGATGCCGTCATCGAGCTCGTCGACGCCCGAAAGACCTACCGCACGGGTGACATCGAGTTCGAGGCGCTCCGCGGGATCGACCTTCGCGTCGACGAGGGCGAATACCTTGCGATCATGGGGCCATCCGGGTCGGGCAAGTCCACCCTGATGAACATCCTCGGATGCCTCGACGTCCTCACCTCCGGCAGCTACCGACTCGGCGGAGACGACGTCGCGCGACTCAGCGAGAGCGCACTCGCGCAGGTCCGCAACCGCAGGATCGGCTTCGTCTTCCAGCAGTTCCACCTGCTCCCCTCGCTGTCCGCGCTCCGCAACGTCGAGCTCCCCCTCGTCTATGCAGGGGTCGGGAAGGAGGAGCGCCGCGACCGGGCCGTCGCCGCGCTCACCCGTGTGGGACTCGAGTCCCGGCTCGGCAACCACCCCAACGAGCTGTCCGGGGGGCAGCAGCAGCGTGTCGCCGTCGCGCGAGCCCTCGTGGGAGATCCGACGATGATCCTGGCCGATGAGCCGACCGGAAACCTCGATTCGGCCTCCACGAACGACGTCCTCGGATTCTTCGACGAGCTGAACACCTCCGGGCGCACGATCGTGCTCATCACGCACGAGGCAGAGGTCGGCGAACGTGCAGGGCGGATCGCCCTGGTCCGCGACGGACGGATCGACGACGGCGAGGTCTCGGCATGAACGGGTCCGAGACCCTCGCCACGGCGTGGCACGCCATCCGCTCGCACACCCTGCGCTCCCTGCTGACGGTGCTCGGCATCCTCGTCGGCGTCGCCGCCGTGGTCGTGACCGTCGGGCTCGGGCTCGGGACGCAGAAGGACGTCAGCGAGGAGATCAGCTCGCTGGGCAGCAACCTGCTCATCGTGTCGCCCGGATCGAGCACGGACTCCAGCGGCATCCGCGGCGGATTCGGCACCTCGACGACGTTGACCGCAGCCGATGCCGAAGCCCTCGACTCCGCGGTATCCGCACCAGACGTGCAGAGCGTCGCACCGGAGAAGACCTCCTCGTTGTCGCTCGTCGCGAACGACACGAACTGGACGACGACGGTCACGGGCACGACCACGTCCTGGACCGAGGTCCGCTCCCGCGACGTCGCCATCGGAGAGTTCTTCACCGAGGAGGACTACTCCACGCATGCGAGCGTCGTCGTCCTCGGCTCGGAGACCGCAGAGGAGCTGTTCGGCACGACGAACGTCGTCGGGCAGTCGGTGACGATCGACGGCAGCACCTTCGAGATCATCGGCGTGCTGGAGACGGCCGGGTCGAGCTCGGCCACGAATCTCGACGACGCCGCGATCATCCCGCTCTCCACGGCGACCAGCACCGTCATGGGCGGCACGACCGCATCGGCCGTCAGCACCATCTACGTCAAGGCCGCATCCGACGAGGTGCTCTCCGCGGCCTACCAGGAGGTGGAATCGATCCTGCTCAACGTGCACGGCATCACCGACGTCGACAGCGCGGACTTCACTTTGGAGAGCCAGGACGCCCTCGTGAGCACCGCGACCGCGATCTATCAGACGCTCACCGTGCTGCTGGCCGGCGTCGCCGCGCTCTCGCTGCTCGTCGGCGGCATCGGCGTGATGAACATCATGCTCGTCTCCGTCACGGAGCGAACGAGGGAGATCGGTCTGCGCAAGGCGCTCGGAGCCCCTCCGGGAGCGATCCGCAACCAGTTCCTTCTGGAGGCCGCTGTGCTGGGCCTGGGAGGAGGTGTCGTCGGGGTCGTCCTCGGCATCGTCGCCGCCCTCGCGCTCCCTGCCCTCATCGGCAGTTCGGTGGTCGTCTCGATCCCGACCGTCTTCCTCGCGCTCGGCGTCGCCGTCGCGATCAGTCTCACTTTCGGCGTGTATCCGGCCACCAGGGCCGCGCGGCTCGTCCCCATCGACGCTCTTCGCAGCGAATGACCCGCACCGACAAGGAACAACTCATGATCACCACCACCTCACGCCTGCGCACCGTCTTGGCGGCATCATCGATGCTCATCGTCGGCGGAATCCTGTTGGCCGGCTGCGCCTCGGCCACCGAGCAGAACCAGGCCGCATCGACGACGCAGCCCTCCACTGATCAGCAGATGCCGCAGACCCCCGCCGGGGTGAGCGGGCTCATCGCCTACTCCGAGGACGGCCTTCTGCAGGTGCAGGGGGACGACGAACAGACGGCGGTGCGCTACACGAATGACACGACGGTGACGAAGACGGTGTCCGTGGATGCCGCGACGATCGTCGTCGGGGACTGCGTCACGATCGTGACGGACGAGGACGGCACCACCGCGACCTCGGTGACCGTGTCGGATGCCGCAGAGGACGGGACATGCAGCCTCGGATTCGGCGGCGGCTTTCCCGGCGGAGACGGCGAGGCCCCGACCGGCGGCGAGGGTGACGGCGAGCGGCAGGACGGCGCGCCTTCGGGCATGCCCACCGACGCCCCAGAGGGAGCAGGCGGTGCCGAGGGTACGCCTGGAGGCTTCGGGCAGTTCATCAGCGGTGCGGTGACCGCCGTCGATGAAGGAGCACTGACGGTCGAGTCCACCGGGTTCGGGGATGATGCCGAGACCACGACCACCGATGTCACCGTCTCCGACGACACGGCGGTGACGGGAACCGTCGCGGCGACGACGGCTGATATCGCAACGGGCCTGTGCGTCACTGCCCGCGGCGAGGCGGACGATGCCGGCGGCTACGACGCCACCTCGCTCGCCCTGTCCGACCCCGATGACGATGGCGAATGCGGCACGGGTCTCGGCGGCGGCTTCCCGGGCGGCGGCAACGGGTTCCTCGGCACCGACGGGACGAGCGGCGACGACACGGAGGACAGCGAATGAGCCAGGACGGCATCCTCGACCCTGCCGTGCCGGATGAGCGCGCTGCACGGGCACCGATCAGTGCCCGCCTGCGCGACGGATGGGGGTCCGTGTTCGCCCGCCCGCGCAACAGAGTGCTCGCCGGCATCGCCGTCGCCGCGGTCGTTCTCGCTTCGGGGACGGGCGCCGTGTACGCGGCGACGCAGGACTCGGGCGGGAACTACCGGACCGCTCTCGCCGAGGTCGCCGATGTCGCCGAGACCCTCTCGTTGAGCGGGCAGCTCGCTTCCTCGAGCAGCAGCGCCGTCGCCTTCCAGGTGTCGGGAACAGTCTCTTCCGTGCTGGTCGCGCTGGGCGATCAGGTTTCTGCCGGGCAGGAACTCGCGACATTGGACACTGCCGATCTCGATCAGGCCGTCACCGCGGCCGAGGATGCGGTGGCGAATGCCGAGCAGACCCTCGAGGACGATCTCGAGGCGCAGTCGAGCAGCTCGGCTTCGAGCTCCTCGTCCGCGTCTTCCGCATCCTCGTCGAACGCAGCGTCGACGGGCGGCTCGGGGTCGACCGGCAGCACCGGAGCCGCGGACGGAACCGGAACGAGCAGTTCCGCCGGCACCGGAGACGCGGGCGCCCAGGAGGCGCTTGCCGCGGTCACGGACGCACAGCAGGCTCTGCTCGCCCGCTACACGGAGGCGATGTCGGCAGGAGAAGCGTCCTCAGCAGCCGTCGCCGTCGCGGAGGAGACCTGCGCTCCGTTCCTGGAGGCCTCGCTGACGCAGGAAGACTCCACGGAACCCGAGAGCGAGGAGACCGCCGGCGCCGGCCTGGAGCAGAACGAAGCCGGCGCAGAGCAGAACGATGACCCTGCCACCGATGCGTCGCTCGACACGGACGACTCCGACGACGGCACCGGCGCCGCCGACGCTCTCCAAGATGCTCTCCAGACCGTCCAGGCGCAGCTGAACGAGTGTCAGACGGCGGTGTCCGCGTCCGAGGCCGCCCAGGCCACCACGAGTACCGCGAACACCGCACTCGCCGATGCGGCCACGGCTCTGGACGAGAAGGTCGCCGTTCTGCAAGGGGTGCTGGGGACGCCCTCGACGAGCAGGCCTTCGACGTCTGGTGACACCGAATCGGGCTCCGGGAGCACCGGCTCGACGGGCACGAACGACGTAAGCGCAGGCGGAGCGTCCTCGCCATCGGCGAGCTCGTCCTCGACGGGCACTGCGGGAACCGGGGACTCGCTGTCCGGCGCCGCGGGGACGATCACGGCGGAGCGCATCCTCGCGGACCGTGCCGAGATCGATCTGGCCGAGGCCGAACTGGCGATCGCGCAGCAGAATCTCACGTTCGCGAACCTCACGAGCCCGATCGACGGCACGGTGGTCTCGGTCGCGATGGCGGCAGGCGACAGCGTCTCCGCTGCATCCGATACGGCCGTCATCACGGTTCAGGGGTCGAGCGGATACATCGTGGAGGCGACCGTCACGCTCAGCAGGATCGCGGGCGTCGCCGTCGGCCAGTCAGCGGAGGTCTCTCTCCCCGCCTTCGGCTCGGAGTACGCCGGGGAGGTCTCGTCCATCGGCGTGCTGAACGTCTCGACGAGTTCGACACCGTCCTACACCGTGACAGTCGTCGTCGACCCCGGAGAGGAGTCTCCCCGCATCGGCGCGACTGCCGATGCGGACGTGCAGATCGCGGATGCCGTCGACGTGCTCACCGTGCCGACCTCGGCGGTCACCCGTACGGACACCTCGACGACGGTCACGCGTCTCGTGAACGGGGAACCGCAGACGGTCGCGGTGACGGTAGGAGCGGTCGGCACGGAGCGCACGGAGATCACCGAAGGGCTGTCCTCCGGTGATGAGGTCGTGCTCGCCGACCTCGACCAGGAGATCGCCTCCGACGAGGAGAGCGCGAGCACCGGACTCGCCGGCCTCGGCGGTTCCGATGATGAGGAGTTCACCTTCCCGCAAGGAGGGGACTTCCCCGCCGGCGGCGGATTCACCCCGCCGGGGAGCTGACCCGATCGACCACGCACGCAGAACCGGGAATGCGGAGCCGGAGGGCCGCACCTCAGCGGTGCGGCCCTCCGGCTCTCCTCGTCCGCGCCTCAGTCGAAGCGGACTCGAGTGGATCCGCTGCCGAAGGACTGCTCCTGCATGGCCTGGCGAACCACCTTCCCGACGAGCGCACCGGGATACCCACGGCGCGCCAGCTGACCCGAGAGCCGGCGCTTCGCCGTCTCCTCGTCGAGGCGCGCCATCGACCGCATCTTCCCTCTGGCGAACTCGAGGGCCCGCTCGAAGTCGTCGTCGGGCAGCTCCTCGAGGGCGGCGTCTGCGATGTCTCGAGGGATGCCGCGCTGCGCGAGGATTCTCGACAGCGCTATTCGTCCTTGCCCTTTGCGCTCATGGCCCGAGACGACGAGGTGGCTCGCGAGCATGCGGTCGTCCAGATACTTGCGTGCCAGGAACTCATCCAGAATCTGCTCGACCTGAGCACGTCCGAGGTGCTGTCCGCGAAGGAAGACGCTCGCTTCAGCCACCGACAGCGAGCGCGTCCTCAGCTTGCGGACCAAGGCCTCCGTGGCCTTCTCGGCCTGCTCAGCCGGATCCAGAGGAACGTCGTCGGCGTCCTCATGGGAGTCATCGCCTCGCTGCCGGAGCGCCCTCAGCCGCGGCTGCGCGGATGCGGCGCCCGACGATTCGGCCGAAGACGCAGCGCCCGGCGATTCGGCCGAGGACGCAGCACGTGCTGCCGACGCCCATGCTCCCTTGCCCGCAGGATGATGCTCATTCGATGCATCCTCGCCGGTGCCTCGTGATCTCTCTCTCCGGCCGGGAGCCGCCGCAACGTCTCCCGAACCGAAGAGCGGGATCACAGGAGCGATCTGCTCCTCGTTCTCCTCAGTCATGACTCACCGATGACCGGGCATTCTCACGCCGGACGGCGCTGCGCGAGCTCGTCAGCGGCCTCCGGTGCCGCAGCGCCGCCGATCCCGAGCTTCTGCTTGATCTGGGTCTCGATCGCCAGCGCCACATCGGGATTGTTGATGAGGAACGTACGAGCGTTCTCCTTGCCCTGGCCCAGCTGATCTCCGTCGTAGGTGTACCACGAGCCCGACTTCTTCACGATCCCGTGGTCGACCCCGAAATCGATCAGGCTTCCCTCTCGGGAGATGCCGACGCCGTAGAGGATGTCGAACTCGGCCTGCTTGAACGGCGGGGCCATCTTGTTCTTGACGACCTTGACCCTCGTCCGGTTTCCCACGGCCTCTGCGCCGTCCTTCAGCGTCTCGATCCGGCGAATGTCGAGGCGGACCGAAGCGTAGAACTTCAGCGCCTTTCCACCGGCGGTGGTCTCCGGAGAGCCGAAGAACACGCCGATCTTCTCGCGCAGCTGGTTGATGAAGATCGCGGTGGTCTTGGTCTGATTCAGACCACCCGTGAGCTTGCGGAGCGCCTGCGACATCAGTCGGGCCTGGAGGCCGACGTGCGAGTCGCCCATCTCGCCCTCGATCTCCGCACGCGGCACCAGGGCTGCCACGGAGTCGATGACGACGAGGTCGATGGCCCCGGAACGGATCAGCATGTCGGCGATCTCGAGAGCCTGCTCACCGGTGTCGGGCTGCGACACGAGCAGCTGGTCGATGTCGACGCCGAGCTTGGCCGCATAGTCGGGATCGAGCGCGTGCTCCGCGTCGACGAAGGCGGCGATACCGCCCGCCCGCTGGACGTTCGCGATCGCGTGCAGCGTCAGGGTCGTCTTACCAGAGGACTCCGGCCCGTAGATCTCGATGATGCGGCCGCGCGGAAGCCCTCCGACGCCGAGCGCGACATCGAGGGCGATGGAGCCGGTGGGGATGACCTCGACCGGCGCGCGCTCATCACTGCCCAGTCGCATGACCGAGCCCTTTCCGAACTGGCGGTCGATCTGTGCGAGGGCCGACTCGAGGGCCTTCTCGCGGTCTGCGGGTGATGGCATGACGTGCTCCTTCTGCTCGCGCTGCTGCCGCCTGTAGGCTGTCGCGGCCTCCCCCGGCTGGGGCAAACTCTCCGACAAGGCGTATGGCTTGGTGCCATGGCATTCACGGTACGTCGAGCCTCCGACATCGCGTCGTCAGCTCCCACGAACCGTGGAAAGACATGGCGTTCAACCACTTGTGCAGAACGATACGCGCATCTCGAACACATCTTCGACGACACGCCGCAGGGAAGGCATGACGGGGCGCAGATGCGCTCGAATCGGCTCAGCGCCCTCGGGGCTCGAGCCGACCCGCGCCGTGCTGTCGCGCCAGCGGAACGTCCGTCGCGGCGCACAGCGTCAGCCAGATCTCGCGGGGCGGAACGCCGGCGTCCAGCGCCTGCTCCGGCGTCCTGCCGCCGAGCTCGTGAAGGACGAGGTCGTTCACGAGCGAGGCGCCTCTGGCGCCGAACTCGCTGTCGACGGCACGAAGGAACTCACTGCGTCGCATCGCGCAGATTCACCACCCGACGCTCAGTGCAGCGATAGCTCGGGCTCGATGGAGGCGACCAGGTCGTCCGGCACGACGTCCGGGAACACCTGAAGGCCCTCGAGCACCGAAATGCGATCGCCGACTTCTCGCATGATGGTCGAGATGGGGACATCGAGGGCTTCGGCCACCGAAGCGAGGATCTCGCTCGAAGCCTCCTTCTGACCACGCTCGACCTCGCTGAGGTAACCGAGTGCGACAGAGGCCTTGCCTGCGACCTGACGGAGCGTGCGCCCCTTCTGAAGGCGGAAGTCCCTCAGCACATCGCCGATCTCCTGGCGGACAAGAATCATCGGAACCTCCTCTCGTTCCCCGTCGTCGGAATCGACGCCGAGCGGATCGCCAGTCTAACCCGACCGGCTGGGGTTGAATCTACCGTTTCACTCTGTGGTTTGGTTGTGAGCACTGCATCCTGAGCATTCAGCACATCAGAGACAACCTGCGGACGCCGCGCTCTATTCCGCGAGAGCCAGGCCGAGAGCCGTGAGGGCGGCATCCACCGTCTGTCGCCGGATCTCGTCGCGGTCACCGCCGAACCGGAAGGAGGAGGACGTCGTGCCGTGCGGCGTGGAGACTCCCACATGGACGGTTCCGACCGGCTGACCGTCCGGAGACTCCGGCCCGGCGATCCCCGTCGTGGACACTCCGACGTCCGCGGACCTGCCGTCGACCGCGAGCGTCGTCCTGACGCCCTGCGCCATCTGCTCGGCGACACCCGAATGAACCGGGCCGTGCTCGGCGAGCAGGCCTGCATCCACGCCGAGCACCGAGTGCTTCACCGGGGTCGCATAGGCCACGACACCACCGTTGAGTACGTCGGACGCGCCGGGTACGGAGACGATGGCCGACGACAGCGCTCCCCCGGTCAGGGACTCCGCGACCCCCAGCGTCCAGCCCCGCGCCAGCAGCACGGTGACGACCTCAGCCGCCGTCGTCACGCCTTCGCTCCACGGGCGCCCCGCACCTGGGCTGCCACGTAATCGATGCCGCTGGCCACGGTGAGGACGAGCGTCGCCCACATGAGGACGATCCCCACGCCCGACCAGATGTCCATCCCCATCCACACGTGCAGCGGCAGAAGCCACCAGCTCAGCGCGACGCCCTGAAGCGCGGTCTTGAGCTTGCCCATCCAGGCCGCGGCGACGATGTGCTGCTTCGCGACGATGAACCGGTGGATCGTGATCCCCCACTCGCGGATGAGGATCACGATGACGATCCACCACGGCCATTCGCCGAGGACGGCGAGACCGACGAACCCGGCACCGGTGAGCAGCTTGTCGGCGATCGGATCCCAGAGCTTTCCGAAATCGCTGACGATGTCGTACTTGCGGGCGAGATAGCCATCGACCCAGTCGGTCGAGATCGCCACGACGAAGAGTATCCCCGCGATCCAGCGCACCATGATGTCATCGAGCCCGTACGAGCCCCCGATCAGCAGGAGCACGAAGAAGACGACGGCGAGGGGGATGCGCGCGACCGTGATCGCGTTGGGAAGCTGCCGCGGAATCGCCATCAGTCCCTCCCGGTGAGGCCCCAGGCGTCCTCATCGCCCTCGGCTTCGACGACGGGAAGTCCCTCGAACTGCGCCTCGATCGGGTCGAACCCCGTCGGTGCAGCGCCGGCGGGTGCGGCGTCGACGGGCTTGGAGGCGGGCTCGGGATCCTCTCCGCGCAGCTTCGCCATCACGCCCCCGAGTTGCTCTGCCGTCACCAGGACGTCCCTCGCCTTGGAGCCCTCGGACGGTCCGACGATCTCGCGCGACTCCAGCAGATCCATCAACCGTCCCGCCTTCGCGAATCCGACACGCAGCTTGCGCTGAAGCATCGACGTCGATCCGAACTGCGACGAGACGACCAGTTCCGCGGCGGCGAGCAGAAGCTCGAGATCGTCGCCGATGTCCTCGTCGACTTCCTTCTTCTTGGTCTCCGCCGACTCGGCGACATCGGGACGGTACTCGGGGCGGGCCTGAGCCGTGACGTGCTTGACGACCGACTCGATCTCCTTCTCGTCCACCCAGGCGCCCTGGAGCCGGAACGGCTTCGACGAGCCCATCGGGGAGAACAGGGCATCACCCTGTCCGATGAGCTTGTCTGCGCCTGGGGCATCGAGGATGACACGGCTGTCGGTCACGCTCGTCACCGCGAACGCCAGACGGGACGGCACGTTGGCCTTGATCAGGCCGGTCACGACGTCGACGCTCGGGCGCTGGGTCGCGAGGACCAGGTGGATGCCGGATGCACGGGCGAGCTGGGTGATGCGGACGATCGAGTCCTCGACGTCTCGCGGCGCGACCATCATGAGGTCGGCGAGCTCATCGACGACGACCAGCAGGTAAGGGTAGGGCTTGAGCACGCGCTCGCTGCCCACGGGCACCTCGACCTCGCCCGCGCGGACCGCACGGTTGAAGTCGTCGATGTGGCGGAATCCGAACGATGCGAGATCGTCGTACCGCATGTCCATCTCCTTCACGACCCACTGCAAGGCTTCGGCCGCCTTCTTCGGGTTCGTGATGATGGGCGTGATCAGGTGCGGGACACCGGCGTAACTGGTGAGCTCGACGCGCTTCGGGTCGATCAGCACCATGCGGACATCGGCGGGCTTCGCACGCATGAGCAGGCTCGTGATCATCGAGTTCACGAAACTCGACTTTCCCGATCCCGTGGAACCGGCCACCAGCAGGTGAGGCATCTTCGCGAGGTTCGCGACGACGATGTTGCCGCCGACGTCCTTGCCGACGCCGATCGTCATCGGATGCGTGCTCTTCATCGCTGCAGGCGATCGCAGCACGTCGCCGAGGGCCACCATCTCCTTGTCGGCGTTCGGGATCTCGATGCCGATCGCGCTCTTGCCAGGGATCGGCGAGAGGATGCGCACGTCGTTCGACGCGACGGCGTAAGCGAAGTTGTTGCTGAGCTGGAGGATCTTCTCGACCTTGACGCCGTGACCGACCTCGACCTCGTACTGCGTGACTGTCGGCCCGCGCGAGAACCCGGTGACCTTCGCGTCGACCTTGAACTGCGAGAGCACGCTCGTGATCTGCTCGATCACGCGGTCCGTCGCCTCGGAGCGCATCACCGGCGGCGGCCCCTCCTTGAGGAGGGCCGCAGACGGGAGATGATACGGCGCCACGGGGGCCTGCGGTCCTCGATCGCCGGATCCCTCGGTTCCGAATCCGTCGAGCCCCGGGAGTTCGGGCTGCTCTCCGGTGTCGCCGCTGTCGTCCATGAGAGCGGTGGTGTTCTTCTCGGAGAGCTTCTGGGTCAGGGCCTGCACATCGGTGAGGACCTCGGTTGCCGCATCTTGCGCGTCGTCGACGATGATCGCCTGGTCGTAGGCCGGCGTGGTCGGCTGCGTGAAGAGCTCGGTGATCGCCTGCGAGTCGGAGGCCCCCTCCGGGTCCTCCTCCCGGCCGGTCTTGTTGCGACGCCACCAGGGCAGGACGTCAGGATCGTCGACCTGGTCGGCCTCGTCGACGGCAGCGCTCTCCTTGACGGGCTTCTCGACCCGTTCCGCATCGAACATCCAGGCGTAGAGATCGCCCAGACGGCGCCCGATGCGATTCGGAGGCGTCTTCGTGAGGATCAGGATGCTCAGGACACCGAGCAGGACGAGCACGATGTACGCCCCGACCGGTGTGAGATACGACAACGGCTCGCCGATCATCCAGCCGAACAGGCCGCCTGCCGCGCTGAGCGCGAGCATGCCGTCACGCGGTTGCGCGCGCACGAGCTCGCCGGCGGCCCCCGCATGTGCGGATGCGACATGGCAGATGCCGGCCACGGTGAGCACGAAGAGCCCGAACCCGATCCCGATGCGACCGTTGTCATGCACCGATGAGGGATGCCTGAAGAGCCAGCCGGCCAGGAGAAGCAGGAGGACGGGCATGAAGAACGCCACCCGCCCGACGAGCAGACCGACGCTGTAGGCGCTGATGTTCTGCGCGACCTCGTTGCCGATGAAGAACCACTCGTTCACCGCACCGAGGCAGGCGAGCAGCACCAGCAGCAGCGGGAACCCGTCTCGGCGCTGATCCTTCTCGAGAGTCTCCGGTCCGAAGGCGCGGAAGAGCCCTCCGACGGCATGGCCGATACCGTGCCAGGCCCTGACGGCCAGCGGCGGCCGATCGGCGTCGTCGATGTACTTCTTCGGTGCGGGCGGCAGCTTCTTCGTGGGAGCCGTCGCAGCACGAGAGCGCGATGCCGGCTTCGCCGGGGCGCTCTGAGTCTTGGTGGTGCTCCTGGCCATGCCATCACGTTACGGCCACGGGCCGACATCGTCCCGCAATGACGCGGCTTTCGAGCGGATCACCGCCCTCGGCCTCATGCGATCCTGTGCACCATCGTGTCCCGGAGCAGGCCGCGCTGGGTGACCGCGAAACCTTCGGAACGATAGAGCGTACGCGCGAAGTTGTCGCGCTCCACGCTCAGACTGATGCGAGCGTAGCCCTCCTCCCCCGCGCGGCGCACGAGGGAGCGCAGCAGCACCCGGCCGATGCCGTGGGCCCGCCAGATGGGGCGCACACCGATGATGAGCTCCGGCACCGCCGTGCCGACGAAGCCGAAGCCGGGCTCCGTGCGCGGCAGCATCCGGTACCAGGCTGCACCGATGGGCACCCCCACCTCGTCGACGGCGACGAAACCGGCATCCGCCGGACGCATCCACCCCGCGATGTACCGACGATGCTCGGAGGAGGCCACCACCTCATGCCGTGGTCGGGCGCCTCCCGCGCGCCAGTTCGCCGCCTCGACGACCATGTCGCCGAGGAAGGTCGCGTCCGACTGGACAGCCGGACGGATCGCGTAGGCACCCGACATGCCGGGAGTCTACGCGCCGCGTGTTACGCCTCGATGACGAGCGGGACGATCATCGGACGCCGACGCAGCTTCTGGTTCACCCAGCGGCCGATCGTGCGCCGGACGACCTGCGACAGCGCGTGGGTGTCCCGCACGCCGTTGCCGGACGCCTCCTTGAGGGCGGCGACGATCTTCGGGGTGACGTCGTCGAACACGGAGTCGTCCTCCGCAATTCCTCGCGCATGGATCTCCGGACCGGTGATGATGCGCCCTGTCGCGGCATCCACCACGACGATGACGGACACGAAGCCCTCCTCGCCGAGGATCCGGCGGTCCTTCAGGTCGGCATCGGTGATCTCGCCGACGGTCGAGCCATCGACGTAGACGAAGCCGAGATCCAGCTGACCGGCCACGCGTGCGACGCCGTCCTTGAGATCGATCACGGTCCCGTTCGAGCCGATGATCGTGTTCTCTTCTGCGATGCCGGTGTCCTGGGCCAGCTTCGCGTTGGCGATGAGGTGCCGGTACTCGCCGTGCACAGGGAGCACGTTCTTCGGCTTGAGGATGTTGTAGCAGTACAGCAGCTCGCCCGCCGCGGCGTGCCCCGAGACGTGCACCCGCGCGTTCGCCTTGTGCACGACGTTCGCACCGAGCTTGGTCAGCCCGTCGATGACGCGGTAGACGGCGTTCTCGTTGCCGGGGATCAGGCTCGAGGCGAGGATGACGGTGTCGCCCTCGCCGGGCTCGATCGCATGGTCGAGGTTGGCCATGCGGCTGAGCACCGCCATCGGCTCGCCCTGCGAACCGGTCGACATGTAGACGATCCTGTCGTCGGGCAGATCGCGCGCCTTCTTGTAGTCGATGAGCACGTTGTCCGGCACCTGGAGATATCCCAGCTGCTCGGCGATCGTCATGTTGCGCACCATGCTGCGGCCGAGGAAGGCCACCCGTCGACCGTGCGCATGCGCGGCGTCGATGACCTGCTGGACGCGGTGCACGTGGCTGGAGAAGCTGGCCACGATGACGCGGCGCGGCGCCTTGCCGATCACCTGGTCGAGCACGGGCCCGATCGAGCGCTCCGTCGGCGTGAAGCCAGGGACGTCGGCGTTGGTCGAGTCGACGAGGAACAGGTCGACGCCTTCCTCACCCAGGCGCGAGAACGCCCTGAGGTCGGTGATCCGGCCGTCCAGCGGCAGCTGATCCATCTTGAAGTCACCCGTGGCAAGCACCAGCCCGGCGGGTGTGCGGATCGCCACGGCGAGCGCATCGGGGATCGAGTGGTTCACGGCGACGAACTCGAGGTCGAACGGCCCGACCTTCTCCTGCTGCCCCTCGGCGACGGTGAGGGTGAAAGCCTTGATCCGGTGTTCCTTGAGCTTCGCCTCGACGAGGGCGAGCGTGAGCCCGGAGCCGATCAGGGGGATGTCGTTCTTCAGGCGCAGCAGATACGGCACGGCGCCGATGTGGTCCTCGTGCCCGTGGGTCAGCACGACGCCGACGATGTCATCCAGCCGGTCGCGGATCGGCTCGAAGTCGGGAAGGATCAGGTCGACGCCCGGCTGGTGCTCCTCGGGGAACAGCACACCGCAGTCGACGATGAGGATCTTGCCGTCGTACTCGAAGATGGTCATGTTGCGGCCGACCTCGCCGAGACCGCCGAGCGGCGTGACGCGCAGGGTCCCTTCCGCGAGAGCTTCCGGTTCGGCGATCGGGATGGACATGGTCTCTCCTCAGTCGAGCGCTCTGCGCCCGTTCGTGCGTCGGGCGCGCTCCGCGCCCGTATCGTTTCAGCGCGTCGTGCCGTGCACCTTCGGCAACGCTCCACCGGCGGCCGCATTGCGGTCGGGGCGGAAGTTCGAGAAATCGGCCCCTGGCACGCCGTTCACGAGGGCGAGTTCGTCCTCGATGAGTGCGGCCTCCCACTCCTCCGGCCCCACCAGGGGCAGACGGACGCGGGGGCTCGAGATGCGGCCGAGCCCGTGCAGGATGTACTTCGCGGACACCGTTCCGGGCACGTGGGTCATGACGGCGCGCACCAGCGGCTCAAGGCGCTTGTGCTCGGCCGTCGCCGTGGCGAGGTCGCCACGGTTCACCGCATCCACGATGGTGCGGTATGGCGCCGCCGTGATGTTCGCGGTGACGCCGATCAGCCCGGCCGCCCCGATCGCCAGGTGCGGGAGGACGTTCGCGTCGTCGCCGGAGAAGTACATCAGATCCGTCTGGTTGAGCACGCGGCTCACCTCGGAGAAGTCGCCCTTGGCGTCCTTCACAGCGAGGATGTTCGGGTGCTTGGCGAGCCGGAGGATCGTCTCGTAACGGATCGGAACGCCGGTGCGCCCAGGGATGTCGTAGAGGATGACGGGCAGGTCCGTGGCATCCGCGACGAGGCGGAAGTGCGTCAGGATGCCCGCCTGAGTGGGCTTGTTGTAGTACGGTGTGACGATCATGATGCCGTCTGCGCCGGCCTTCTCGCTGGCCTTGTACAGCTCGATCGCGTGCGCGGTCTCGTTGGAGCCGCCGCCGGTGATGATCTTCGCCCGGCCGGCGGAGACCGATTTACCGACCTCGACGAGCTTGAGCTTCTCGGGATCCGTGAGGGTCGACGTCTCACCCGTCGTCCCTGTCACGACGATGCCGTCCGCACCCGCGGTGACGACGTCATCGATGTGCTTCTCGACCGCGGGCCAGTCGACTTCGCCGTCGGCCGTCATCGGTGTGACGAGCGCGACGAGAACCTGTCCGAATGGGTTGCCCGAGTGCGTCATGTCTCCAGCGTATCGGGTCGGAGGCGCCCGTCACGGCGCCGGATAGAGTCACGTGCATGACCTGGCATACCCGCGGCACTCGTCTCGTCTACGAGAACCCATGGATCTCAGTGCGGGAGGATGCCGTGTCCGGGCCTGCCGGCGACGGCATCTACGGTGTCGTGACCATGCGCAATCCCGCGGTTTTCGTCGTGGCGCTCGACGAGCGGGATCGAGTATGCCTCGTCACGCTCGATCGCTACACGACAGGCCGCAGCATCGAGATCCCGGCCGGCGGCACGGACGGAGAGGACCCGCTGACCGCGGCCCGACGTGAGCTCGAGGAGGAGACGGGTCTCACGGCGTCCGAGTGGACACTGCTCGGATCCATGAACGCGCTGAACGGCATCGCGCGGGCGCCGGAGCATGTCTTCCTCGCCCGAGGCCTCTCGTCCGCGGCCGACGCCGTCCACACGCAGGGCGAGGAGGGCATCGTCGAGGTCGCATGGGTGGACTTCGAAGAGGTGCTGCGGATGGTCGCCGACGGCCGGATCACGGACGGCGAGACGATCGGGGCGCTGACCTTCGCAGGCATCCGGCTCGGGCGGTTCCGTTGAGCGGCGACCGAGGCATCACATCCTCCCCCGCCGGGCGACGCCGGCGGTCAGAGCACGCGGGAGCACCCCGGTCAGCGCGACGATGAGGCGATAGCGCAGCGAGGGGATCGATACGGATCGGCCTCGTGCCGCATCCTTCAGGCCCCGTTCGACGACGAACGGCGCGTTCAACCAGAGGAACCCCGGCACGCCCTCCTGACCTTTCTCGAGTCCCATGCGCTCGTGGAAGGTGGTGTGCACGAATCCGGGGCACAGCGCGGTGACGCTCACGCCATCACCCGCGTACTCCGCGTTCGCCCAACGACTGAAACCGATCAGCCAGGCCTTGCAGGCGGAGTACGTCGATCGTGAGATGAATCCCGCGACGGAGGCGACGTTGATGATGCGTCCCCCGCGGCCCCGCATCGTCTGAAGCGCCGCGTGCATGAGGCGCAGGGATGCTTCGACGTGCACACGGAGGTGACGCACCTCATCCTCGACGGCGTTGTCGGCGAACTGCAGCGGCAACCCGAACCCGGCATTGTTCACGAGGAGATCGACGGGATCGACAGTGTCGCTCAGCCGCGCGGCGACGCGCTCGACATCATCCTGCACGGCGAGGTCCGCGACGATCACCTGCACAGCGACGCCGTACCTGGACCTCATGTCATCGGCCAGGGCGTCCAGCGCTTCCGCGGAACGGGCCACCAGAACGAGATCGGCTCCGCGTGCGGCGAGCTGCCTGGCGAATTCCGCGCCGAGTCCCGCGCTGGCGCCCGTGACGAGTGCGAGCGGCATCAGCGCTCGTACCGCAGGAACCTGTAGCGGATGCCGGTGCGCGAGGTCTGCCACTCCCCCTCGTCGATGAGGCGCCAGCCCTCCTTCGAGGGAGCGTAGGCATCTCCCGCAACATCGAGGTCGAGCTCTGTGACCTCCAGCCGATCGGCGTCAGCGATGACCTGGGCGAAGATCTCCGCCCCGCCGATCACCCATGCCTCCTCGCGACCGCGCACGGCCTCGACGATCGTCGAGACCCGGCGGGCGCCATCGGCGGTCCAGTCCTGCTGCCGCGTGATCACGACGTTGTCCCGCCCGGGGAGCGGGCGGAACCGCTCCGGGAGGGAGTCCCAGGTCTTGCGCCCCATGATCACGGGGGCGCCGAGAGTGATCTCCTTGAAATGGGCGAGGTCCTCGGGAACATGCCACGGCATGCCGCCCTCGGCACCGATCACGCCGCCGCGCGCCTCTGCCCAGATGAGCCCGACCCAGGTCATACCGCCACCGCCGCGCGGATCGGAGGGTGGTGCTGATATCCCTCGACGATGAAGTCGTCGTACGTGTAGTCGAAGACCGACGACGGCGTGCGCGCGAAGCGCAGCGTCGGATAGGGGTAGGGCTCGCGGGTGAGCTGCTCACGGACCTGAGCGATGTGGTTGTCGTAGATGTGGCAGTCGCCGCCCGTCCAGACGAAATCACCGGGCTCCAGCCCCGCCTGCTCGGCGATCATCAGCGTGAGCAGGGCATAGGAGGCGATGTTGAACGGAACCCCGAGGAACAGGTCGGCGCTGCGCTGGTAGAGCTGGCAGGACAGCCGTCCGTCTGCGACGTAGAACTGGAACAGCGCGTGGCAGGGCGCGAGCGCCATGTCGGGGATGTCGGCGGGGTTCCAGGCCGACACGATGAGGCGCCGGGAGTCCGGTGTCTGCCGGATCTGATCGATCACCTGCGAGAGCTGGTCGATGTGCCCGCCGTCCGGCGTCGGCCAGGAGCGCCACTGGACTCCGTACACCGGCCCGAGATCGCCGTCAGCATCCGCCCACTCGTCCCAGATCGTGACGCCGTTGTCCTGGAGCCACTTCACGTTGGAGTCGCCGCGCAGGAACCACAGCAGCTCGTAGGCGATCGATTTGAAATGCACGCGCTTCGTGGTGACCAGCGGGAAGCCCTGAGACAGGTCGAAGCGCAACTGCCGCCCGAAGACGCTCGTCGTGCCGGTACCGGTCCTGTCGTCCTTGTGCGTGCCGGATTCCAGCACATCGCGGAGCAGGTCTTCGTACGGCGTGGGAACGACTTCGCTCATGCCCGCAAGGATACCTTCCCGCCACCGACACGGGGGGCGAGCGGGGGTGTCATTCGCAGACACATCGGGGCCAGGGTCGGTTCCGGGCCTCTACGCTTCTGATATGCCGCTGACAACCGCCGTCGTGATCGTCATCGCGGTGATCGTGCTGGCCACGGCGATCGGCCTCCTGCTGCGATCCAGAGACGGCCGGCGCCGAGCCGGAGGCGGACTGCGCGTCGATGAGCGCGATCTTCCTTCCCCGCTCGGCACGGGCGCGACCCTGGTGCAGTTCAGCACCGAGTTGTGCGCACGGTGCCCGCAGGTGCGGCGGATGCTCGGCGGCATCGCAGAATCCGTCGACGACGTCGCGTACATCGACGTCGATCTCACCGACCGCGCAGACCTCGCCACCCGCTACCACGTGCTCCAGACCCCGACCGCCTTCCTCGTCGACGCGTCGGGGACGGTGCTCAGCCGATGGGGCGGAGTGCCCGATCGGTCGGCGATCATCGAGGCGCTCCGCGCCGTCCCCACCCTCCAGGAGCAGAGATGACCTCCCCCGCCGGAATCGACCCCCGCGGCCCGCGCTTCGCGGCCAGCATCACCGCTGTCCTCCTGCTCGCCTCCGTGCTCCTGGCGCTCGTCGGGATCTCTCCCGCTGCTGCGACAGCATCCATCGCGCAGCGCGCGCTCGATCCCGGCTTCCTCCTCCTCGTCGTCGTCGCGCTGCTGTTCCTCTGGAGCGTCGTGTCCCCAAGGACCGCACCCTGGGGAGTCGTGTTCCGGCGCCTCATCCGTCCGCGACTGTCCCCGCCGGAGGAGCTGGAGGACCCGCGGCCGCCGCGGTTCGCGCAGGGTGTCGGGCTGTTCGTCGTCGGCGTCGGGCTGCTGCTCCACCTCGCCGGCGTGCCGTGGGCGCTGCCCATCGCAGCAGCGGCGGCGTTCATCGCCGCGTTCCTCAATGCCGTCTTCTCGTTCTGCCTCGGCTGCCAGCTCTACCTGCTGCTGCAGCGTGCGGGCATCCTCGGCCGTTCCGCGACGGCGTGACCGTTCCCCCGGGGCGCGGCGGTCGATAGGCTGGGCCGGACACCCGCCGCAACCCCTTGGAGGACACATGCCCGTCACCAGCGAAGCCACCACGACCTGGACCGGATCCCTCGCCGAGGGCTCGGGCACGGTCTCGTTCTCGTCCTCCCATCTGGGGACGTTCCCGATCGATTGGAAGGCCCGCAGCGAGGGGTCCTCGACCACGACCACTCCCGAGGAGCTGATCGCTGCCGCGCACGCGTCGTGCTTCAGCATGGCTCTCTCGCACGCGCTGAGCGAGAACGGAACGCCGCCGGAGCGCGTCGACACGACGGCCTCCGTGACCTTCAAGCCGGGCACCGGCATCACCGGCAGTCACCTGAACGTCAACGCCAGCGTCCCTGGCCTCACCCCCGAGCAGTTCCACGAGATCGCCGAGGGCGCGAAGACCGGATGCCCGGTATCCCAGGCGCTCGCAGGTATCGAGATCACCCTCGAGGCCACGCTGGCCTGAGTCAGCCGGCGTCCTTCGCCAGCTGGATCGCCGTACGGATGCGCGCTCTGGCATCCTTGCGGCGTCCGGCGGCGTCCAGCACCACTCCGAAGCGGTACTGCGCACGCCACTCCCCCGAGTCCGCTGCTGCCTCTGCCTCGTAGCGCGCAACGAGAACCTCTGCATCCGACTTCGCCAGCCGCCCACTCGGGGTGAGCTCCGACTCCGCTGCGGGCATCCCCCCCTCGGCGTCGAGGCGACGCCCCAGCCGATCGGCGGCGACGCCGAACTGGATCTCCCTCACGACGGCCCAGACGCCGATGAGCGGCAGGACGATGAGGGCGGCGCCCATCACGATCGCGACGGGCTCCCCCGTACCGATGAGCAGAAACGCCTGCTGACCCGCGACGAGGAAGTACAGCACGAGGCAGACCGTCATCACGGCCACGCCGATGCGCGCGGTCACGAGCGGGCTCGGATGCCGATGTCGACGATGTTCTCCAGGCCGACGACCACTCCGCGCGCCTGCAGCGCGTAGGGCAGCGCGAGTCGGATCCCCGGCGCATACGCCTGCGCGGGATCGACGGTGTCATGGGTGATCACCAACGACTCCCCTGGACCTGAGAGGATGACCTCCTGCTTGGCGACGACGCCCGGCCGACGCAGTGAGTGCACGGGCACGCTCGCCACCTGCTGTCCTCTGGCGCGCTGGTCGGCATGCGGGGCGCTGACGGGGCCCCTCTCGGCACGAGAGGCGGCGATGAGCTCTGCGGTGCGCACGGCCGTTCCACTCGGAGAGTCGATCTTCGTCTCGCGGTGGGCCTCGACGATCTCCGCGGAGTCGAAGAACGGCGCCGCAGCCGCCGACAAGGCGGAGCCCAGCACGGAGCCCAGCGAGAAGTTCGGGATGAACACTGCTCCCGTCTCCGCCGCGTCCACGAGCGGGCGGACCAGAGCGATGCGCTCGTTCGACCACCCCGACGTCCCGACGAGGATGTTGAGGCCCCGCTCGACCGACGCTCGGACGACGTCGACGCTCACCTGCGGCGTGGATGCGTCGACGACGAGATCGGCACCATCGAGCTCCGAGAGGTCACTGGCGCTGGTGAGCACTCGCGACACGACGAATCCGTCGAGTTCATCGATCACCGTGCGGATGATCGAACCGAGCTTGCCGGTACCACCGACGAGAGCTACCTGCGTGGTCATGAGTCCCATCCTATTTCGCGTATGCGATGAACGGCATGCAGACGCACGGTACGGGCGCCGAGCGGAGTAGCGTTGACGCATGCTCGAGTTCCGCGCCGTGTCCCCTGCCGAGCCGGAAGCGCACGCCATCCTGACGGAGTACTTCGCCCTGCGCGCCGAGGAGTTCCCGGGCGGCGGGTACCGCCCCGTCTTCCCCGCCCCGGAGGTTTTCACTCCTCCCGCCGGCGTGTTCCTGCTCGCAGGCCCCGCCGGGGAGGCGGTGGGCTGCGGCGGCATCCGCCGACTTCCCGACTCGAACGAAGGCGTCCGCTACGAGGTCAAGCACCTCTTCCTCGCCGCGCGATCCAGAGGCCGCGGCTGGGGCCGCGCGATCCTCGAGGAGTTGGAGCGGCTGGCGCGGAACGCGGGCGCCGCGGAGCTCGTCCTCGACACGCATCACAGCCTCGAGGCGGCCGGCGCCCTCTATGCACGCAGCGGCTTCGTCTCGATCGACCCCTACAACGACAACCCGAACGCGACGCGGTGGTATCGCAAGCTCCTCCGCGAGGAATGAGACCTGCACGCAGGTCAGGATCTCAGACCGGGATCGCGTCAGGCAGACCCGTCCTGAGCTCGACGGGGAGGTGACCGAGGTCGTTGTGCGTCAGCAGGGTCCATGGCCTTCCCTGCTTCTGCGCGATCACGGTGAGCCCGCAGTGCGCCTGGTTCAGCGTCATCCATCGCCATTCCGGGGCAGCGAGGACCTCGCGCACGAACCAGGAGATCACGAAGTTGTGGGTGATGAGCACCTCGTGGACATCGCCCTGCTTGCGCACGAGGAACTCGTTGACGGCATCCGACATCTGCGCCGCACCAGCCTCGATCTCCGCAGGCGTCACGGAGCCGAAGAACGGCTCGAAGGCGGAGGGGGTGTCCTCCGTCACCCCCGTCGGCACGCAGTCGAACAGCAGCGCGGAGGGCTCGGGATCCACGGACGGCAGGCGCTCCGCGATGGCGCGCGCGGTCTCCGTCGCCCGCAGCAGCGGAGAATGCCACACCGCGTCGAGCGGGAGACCGGACAACCGATCCGCGATCAGCTCCGCCTGTCGCTGGCCTCGCGGTGAGAGGGGTCCGTCATCGACGCCGTGTTCGGCATCCTGATGCTCGCCGTGTCTGACCAGATAGATGTAGTGCGTCACTGAATATCACTCGCTTCGTCGCCAGCGTCCGTTGACGGGCACTTCCACCCTATGTCACGAACCGGTCACGGGCACGCCTGTGACGCGCGGATCAGCGCCAGTCGGATGCCTTCGTGAGGTCGGCGAGCTGAGCCCTGGTCAGGGCGATGCCTGCACCCTGCATCAGCTCGTCCACGTGCTGGGTGGCGAAGGCGTTCACGATCGGCGCGGTGATGGTGCGCTGCGCGAGCAGCCACGCGATCGAGATCGCGGCGACCGGCGCCTGGATCTCGGCCGCGACCTGATCGAGCGCACGCAGGATCTTGATGCCGCGCCGGTTGAGCTGCTCTCGCAGCTGCACGCCGCGCACGCCACGGGCGACGACCGCCTTGTCGCGGTGCCGGCCGGAGAGGAAGCCGTGCTCGAGCGCGTGCGACGGAGTCACCGCGAGCCCTTGCGCACCGGCGACGAGCCTGATGTCGCCCTCGAACGGATGGCGTCTGGCCAGGTTGTACGGCGCATCGAGCACTTCGATGCGCGGGTATCCGGCTGCCGCGAGGATCCTGGCTTCCACCAGACGTTCAGGCGTGAAGCCGAACGCTCCGATGACGCCGATCTTGCCTGTGTCCCTGAGCCATTCGACGGTGGCCAGGGTGTCCTCGATGTTCGTCGTGGCATCGAAGGTCGCATCCAGCGTGACCACGTCGATACGCTCGACACCGAGGCGGGTGAGCGATCCCTCGACGGCACGGACGAGATTGACCGAGCCGAGGCCGGGGTTGTCCGCATGCGCGCCGATCCGGACGTTCAGCAGCGTCGTGTCGCGGCGCCCGCGCGAGCGGAGCCACTGACCGATGATGTGCTCGCTGCGCCCGCCGGAGAAGCCGTCGGCCGTGTGCACGGCGTTTCCGCCGAACTCCGCATAGCGGTCGAGAATCTCGTGGCTGGTCTCCAGGTCGACGTTCCAGCCGAACTCGGCCGCGCCGAGCATGAGCGGGAACGTCTGGTATCCGGTCTCCCCCAGCGGCACCCTGAGCTGCTCTCCGATTCCCGGCCCGACGACAGGGATGGGCGAGGACGGATGCTGCGCGAGCGCGCTCTCGGCAGGCCCGGTCTGGCCGGTCGTGCCGACGCCGAAGAGACGCATGTTCTCACCCCCGCGAGTAGTACTGCACTGCTTTGCCCTATGAGCACCCCCCGGTGCTTTCTTCGAGGGTAAGCGACGAAATCGAACCATCCTGCCGTTCACGCGAACGGCAGGAGAATTCGCCATAACGGTTTGATCACGCCGATACGCCGCAGGCCCGGATCCCATCGCTGTCAGCGAGGAATCCGGGCCTGCGGGATGGTGCGGAGGATCAGTCCTCGGCGGTCTCCGCCTCGGGCGCGGCCTCTGCGGGAGCGTCGTCGAGGACGGGCTCCAGCGACAGCTTGCCGCGGTCGTCGATCTTCGTGATCTTGACGAGGATCTTCTGGCCGACCGAGAGGACGTCGTCGACGTTCTCGACGCGCTTGCCACCGGCGAGCTTGCGCACCTCGGTGACGTGCAGCAGGCCGTCCTTGCCGGGCAGCAGCGAGATGAACGCACCGAACGTGGCGATCTTCACGACGGTTCCGAGGAACTGCTCGCCGACCTCCGGGTTGGTGGGGTTGGCGATCGCGTTGACCTGAGCGCGTGCGGCCTCGGCCGAGGGGCCGTCGGTCGCGCCGATGTAGACGGTGCCGTCCTCTTCGATGGAGATCTGCGCGCCGGTCTCGTCCTGGATCGCGTTGATCGTCTTGCCCTTCGGCCCGATCAGCTCACCGATCTTGTCGACCGGGATCTGCACGCTGATGACGCGCGGCGCGGTCGGCGCCATCTCGTCGGGCGCGTCGATCGCGGCGTTGAGCACGTTGAGGATCGTCAGACGGGCGTCCCTGGCCTGGGTCAGCGCCCCGGCCAGCACCGACGAGGGGATGCCGTCGAGCTTCGTGTCGAGCTGGATCGCCGTGACGAACTCGCTCGTGCCCGCGACCTTGAAGTCCATGTCGCCGAGGGCGTCCTCGGCACCGAGGATGTCGGTGAGCGCCGCGTAGCGGGTCTCACCGTCGACCTCGTCGGACACCAGGCCCATGGCGATGCCGGCGACGGGTGCGCGCAGCGGCACGCCCGCGTTCAGCAGCGACAGGGTCGAGGCGCAGACGGAGCCCATCGACGTCGAGCCGTTGGAGCCGAGCGCCTCGGAGACCTGGCGGATCGCGTAGGGGAACTCCTCGCGGCTGGGCAGCACCGGCACGAGGGCGCGCTCGGCGAGGAAGCCGTGCCCGATCTCGCGACGCTTCGGCGAACCGACGCGTCCGGTCTCACCGGTCGAGTAGGGCGGGAAGTTGTAGTGGTGCATGTAGCGCTTGCTCGTGGTGGGAGACAGCGAATCGATCTGCTGCTCCATCTTGAGCATGTTCAGCGTGGTGACGCCCATGATCTGGGTCTCGCCGCGCTGGAAGATCGCCGAGCCGTGCACGCGAGGGATGACCTGGACCTCGGCGTCGAGCGGACGGATGTCGGCGAGGCCGCGGCCGTCGATACGGTGTCCCTCGGTGAGGATGCGTCCGCGGACGATCTTCTTCGTGACGGACTTGTACGCGGCGGAGAACTCCAGCGGAGCCGCAGCAGGCAGGGTGCCAGCCTCGGTGGCCTCGATAAGCTCGGCCTTGACACGATCCTTGATCGCGTCGTCCGCGTTCTGGCGCTCGACCTTGTCGGCGATCTGGTACACGTCGCTGAGCTCGGCGAACGCACGCGCGGAGACGAAGTCGTAGGTCTCCTGGCTGTACGGCAGGAAGACCGGGTACACGCCGGGCTCCTTGGAGGCCGTCGCTGCGAGCTCCGCCTGGGCCTTGACCAGCTGGGAGATGAACGGCTTGGAGGCCTCGAGGCCCTGGGCCACGATCTCCTCGTTGGGCTTGGTGGCGCCCGCCTTGATGAGGTTCCAGCTGCCCTCGGTCGCCTCGGCCTCGACCATCATGATCGCGACGTCCTCGGTGCCGTCGGCCTTGGTCACCACACGACCGGCGACGACGAGGTCGAAGACGGCCTCGGCGACCTGCTCGGCCGTCGGGAACGCCACCCACTGGTCGGCGTGCTGACCGTTGCCGGGGATGAACGCCAGGCGCACGCCGGCGATCGGGCCGGAGAACGGCAGGCCGGAGATCTGCGTGGACGCGGATGCCGCGTTGATGGCCAGTGCGTCGTAGAACTCACCGGGAGCGATCGACAGCACCGTGATGACGATCTGGACCTCGTTGCGCAGGCCATCGACGAAGGACGGGCGCAGCGGACGGTCGATCAGACGGCAGACAAGGATGGCCTCGGTGGAGGGGCGTCCCTCGCGACGGAAGAACGATCCGGGGATCTTGCCCGCGGCGTACGAGCGCTCCTCGACATCGACCGTCAGCGGGAAGAAGTCGAAGCCCTCGCGCGGGTTCTTGCTCGCCGAGGTCGCCGACAGCAGCATGGTCTCGCCGTCGAGGTAGGCCGCGACCGATCCCTGCGCCTGCTGGGCGAGCCGGCCGGTCTCGAAGCGGATGGTACGGGTGCCGAAGCGGCCGTTGTCGAGAACGGCCTCAGTGGCGGTGATTTCAGGACCTTCCAAGAGGTCTCTCCTTCTTTGTTTAGACTCGTCCGTCCGTGTGACGGGCGAGCTCATTCACGGAGCGGACCCTGCGAGTCCGGGCGCGCGGGCATTCCCGCGAATCTCACCTGCGCTGGCCACCAGTGGACGATCACCCGGCATCCGTGCCGAGGAACCCACCACAGGGGACCAGCTTCTCGCTGATTCCACTCCGTTTCAGCCTACCAGCGCATGCCCCTGCTGTCCGTCTCGTACCGAGCGACCGTCGCAGCGTGTCCACGCTCGCGTGCTCCCGCCGATCGGGCGCGACCCGTATGGTCGTGCCATGGACGATCACAGCGCCGAGACGACCCCGAGACGGCGGGGGCTCGCGGTCTCCGCGCTCGTCGCGGCCATCGCGATGCCTGTCGTGGCCGTCACGGGATACCTCGTCGCGGCGGCGACTCCTGGCATCGAGGCGCTGGGCGTCGCGGCCATCGCCGTGATGGCCGTCCTGATGATCGGGATGGTCGCGCTCGTGCTGGGCATCCTGGCCGTCGCGCTGAGCCGGCCGAGGGCTCTCGCGATCTGGGGCCTGTCGATCACGGTCGCCGCCGCGGTCGCCCTGGTGCTGTTCATCGTTCCGTTCGGGAGCTGAGGACACGCCTCAGCGCACCTCGATGCGCGTGAGGCGCGAAGAACGGCCGATGTAGACGAAGTCGTCGTGCTTCGCGACACGGCCGTCGCCGGCGACTCGGCCGTTCAGCCTCCGCCAGACCCATGGCAGCGCGTGCTCGCGCCACCACGCCGCGCGGGTGATGTGCACCTCATGGTCATGGAGCACCGCGTCGAGCGCACCGAGCGCGTGCGCGTGCGGTACTCCGAGCACCTCGCCCGCCCGATAGGCGAGGAAGCGATGGCCCCGGCTGCCGAGGTGCACCATGTCCTCGCCCCAGTTCTCCCGATCGGCGAGCGAGGGGTGCAGGTCGGTGTCCAGGAGGATCGCGCCCGTGCGCTCGGCGATCTGCGCGAGCTGCACCGCGAACGCCGCGAAGCGGGAGGCATAGATGCGTGCCGCCCGGCGATCCGGCAGGAACGGCGTGACGAGCAGCACATCCGCGCCGTCCTTGCGGAGCAGACGAACGGTCTCCTCCACCGATGCGGCGAGCGCGGGGATGTCGACGTGCGAGCGGACGAGATCGTTCGCACCGATGAGGATCGACACCAGATCGGGTCGCAGCGCTCGCGCCCTGGCGAGCTGCTCCCCCGCGACGTGGTGCACGCGGCGAGAACGCACGGCGAGATTCGCGTAGTGCAGGCCGCCGTCCGCGGCGAGCAGCAGCGCGAGTCGGTCGGCCCAACCGCGCAGCATTCCGTCCGGACCAGGGTCACAGAGCCCTTCGGTGAGCGAGTCGCCCAGCGCCACGTACCGCTGCCAGCGCCGTCCTTCGAGCATTCTCGACGGCTCAGGGCGCCTTGCACGCCGCGAGCGCAGCGCCCGATCCACCCGGAACAGCTCCCGCGCCTCGCCGTAGTGCCCGATCAACTGATCGCAGACCGCGCGCCAGCTGCGGCCTTCGACGGCCGCACGCCCCGCTTCCCCGAACGCGCGTCGCTTTCGCGCATCTCCGGCCAGGTCGCTCACCCTCATCCGCAGGTCCTCGAGATCGCCTGGCCGATAGAGCCAGCCGTCCACGCCCATGCGGACCAGATCGACCGGGCCCCCACGACCGGTGGCGACGATCGGCACGCCACTCGCATGCGCCTCCTGAAGCGTCTGCCCGAAGGTCTCGCTCTCGCCAGGGTGCACGAAGACGTCCAGGGCGGCCATGGCCGTGGCGAGCGCGTCGCCGTCGAGGTGTCCGAGGAACACCGCTTCGGGAAGGAGGCTCTCGAGCCGTGGCCTGGCAGGGCCATCGCCCACGATGACGAGCCTGATTCCGGGGACCGATCGAAGGACACGGAGGTCCTCGACCTGCTTCTCGGCGGCGAGGCGTCCCACGTATCCGACGAGCACTTCGTCTGGATGTCTCCGCCAGGCGACATCGTCGCGCTTGTCCGGGTGGAAGCGCTCGGCATCCACGCCACGTCCCCATCGGCGCACCCTGTCGATGCCGAGCGCGGCGAGCTGCTGCTCGGACTCGCTCGACGGGGCGAGCGTGAGCGCAGCCTTGCGGTGCAGGCGCACCAGATGGCTCTGCGCGAACGCCGTCGTGGCGGGGACCCGGTAGCGCTCGGTGTAGGCCGCGACGTCGGTCTGGTAGGCCGCCACCGCCGGAACACCGAGCCGCTCCGCCGCGAGCGCGCCGCGCCAGCCGAGCGCGAACGGAGACGCGAGGTGCACGACGTCAGGGCGGAACGCCCGCAGGGACGCGGCAACGCGGTGAGCGGTCGCCGCCCCGACGCGCACGTTCCGGTACCCGGGCAGCGCCAGACTCGGCACCGGCTCGACGCGGGTGCCGTGGACGGCGGCGGGGATGCCGACGGCGTCGGGCGCGATCACATGGGCATCGTGTCCCGTGCGTTCGAGGTGGCGCAGGATCTGCAGGACGGATCCCGTGACGCCGTTCATGTGCGGCAGGAAGGACTCGGTCACGATCGCGACTCTCACGGTGCCAGGATGCCGCGCGTCCGAGGCGTCGCGGCGCCGATCCGGGCCCGACCACCGAGAGTTCACCTGTTGCACGGCTGCCCTTCACCCGCTATCCGCACGTCGGCTTCCGTTCACCTCGGCGCGCGAGTCTCGGAGCATGATCCCGGATGCCGTCGCCGAGGCCGCCACCGGCCCGTGGGCTCTCGCCGTGATGTCCCTGCTCGTCCTGGGCGATGCGTTCTTCGTCGTCGTGCCAGGGGAGATCGCCGTCACGGCGCTCGGCGCTCTCGCCCTGTCGGCTGGCGCACCCCCGCTGTGGGCGGTGATCGTCTGCGCTGCCGTCGCGGCGGCCGCGGGCGACCTGCTCTGCTACGGGATCGGACGTTGGGCAGGCCTCGAGCGCTGGCGCTGGATGCGGACGGAACGCTTCAGGGCCGCTCAACGCTGGGCACGACGGAGACTGGACGCGGGCACGGCGGCCGTGCTCTTCACGGCACGGTTCATCCCGTTCGCCAGGCTGGCGATCAACCTCGTCGCCGGAGCGACACGCATCTCCTTCCCGCGCTACGCCGCCCTCGTCGCGGTCGCGGCCACCGGCTGGGCCGCGTATCAAGCCGCGGTGGGCGCCGTCGTCGCGGCCCTCATCCCCGGAGGCCCCCTCGTCGCGGTCATCGTCTCGATCGTCGTCGCTGTGGGCGTCGGAGCGCTCATCGACCTTGGTCTGCGCCGCAGGCGAACGACACCCTCCCCTTCCGACCCTGCATCCGACTAGGCTGACGCCATGAGCACGCCAGACGACGCCGTCTCTCCCCAGGATGAGATGAAGCGCAAGTTCCAGGAAGCGCTCGCGAAGAAGAACGCGCAGAGCAGGAAGGGCGAGGCGCACCTGGATGGGGATTCCGCCATCCACGGCACGCACGCCGCCCAGACGCACCGCGAGTTCCGGCGCAAGAGCGGTTGACCGCAGCGAAGGCCGCCCCGATCGGGGCGGCCTTCGTCATGCGAGCGCGTGGCGGCTCACCGCCCGGCGGTCACTCCCCCGCCAGCCCGCCGAGCAGGTGCCCGAACGAGCGCCCCTCGCCGAGGTAGGTCGCCGGGTCGAAGGGGTCTCCCGCTGCCGAGGCGTCCCGGCGGGCGATCGCCTCCGCGAGCTCCCTGGCCCCCTTCTCGACTCTCGCCGACAGCGGTGCGACGTCATCCGCGGTCGAACCCCAGTCGCTGGATGCCGCGAACACGCCCGTCGAGACCGGCTCGGCGTGCAGGTAGGCGAACAACGGGCGGATCGCGTAGTCGATCGCGAGCGAGTGGCGTGCGGTGCCCGCGTTCGCCCCGATGAGCACCGGCATGCCGCTGAGGGAATCGGGGTCCAGCACGTCGATGAAGGACTTGAACAGCCCCGAGTAGCTGGTCGAGAAGATCGGCGTCACGGCGATCAGGGCATCCGCGGACACCACGGTGTTGATCGCCGTCTCCAGCGCGGGCGGAGCGAACCCGGTGAGCAGATTGTTCGTGATGTCGTGCGCGAAGTCGCGCAGCTCGATCACGTCCACCGACGCCTCGATCCCTCCCTGGCCGCCGTGCTTCTGCAGCTCGGCCACGGTCTGCGCGGCCAGCCGATCCGCGAGCATCCTCGTCGACGAGGGGTTGGAGAGCCCGGCCGAGACGACGGCGATGCGACGCATGGTCATCTCAGGCCTCCTTCCGGCTGATGCCGAACGCAGCACCGGCCGGTGCCGGCGTGTCCTGGTACGGCGAGCCGGCGGTGAGGTTGTCACCGCGGTTCGCCCCGGGGCGCGCCTCGCGCGTCGGCCCGTCACCGTAGGCGGCCTTCACGAGGGAGGCGTGCGTCGGAGCATCCGGCACGTCGGCAGGTCGGTCCTTCGCGAGCTCCTTGCGCAGGGCGGGGACGACTTCGCCACCGAGGATGTCGAGCTGCTCGAGGACGGTCTTCAGCGGAAGGCCTGCATGGTCGACGAGGAACAGCTGGCGCTGGTAGTCCCCGAAGGTCTCACGCATCGCCGCGTAGCGGTCGATGACCTGCTGCGGCGAGCCGACCGTCAGCGGAGTCATCTCGGTGAAGTCCTCCATGCTCGGGCCGTGTCCGTATACAGGCGCGTTGTCGAAGTACGGCCGGAACTCGTTCACCGCATCCTGCGACTTCGCCCGCATGAACACCTGACCGCCGAGGCCGACGATCGCCTGCTCGGGCGTGCCGTGTCCGTAGTGCGCGTAGCGCTGGCGGTAGAGCTCGATGAGGCGCTGGTAGTGCTCCTTGGGCCAGAAGATGTTGTTCGCGAAGAAGCCGTCGCCGTAGTAGGCCGCCTGCTCCGCGATCTCGGGCGTGCGGATCGAGCCGTGCCAGACGAACGGCGCGACGCCGTCCAGCGGACGAGGGGTCGAGGTGAATCCCTGCAGCGGTGTGCGGAACTTGCCTTCCCAGTCCACGACGTCCTCGCGCCACAGCCGGTGCAGGAGGTTGTAGCTCTCGATCGCCAGCGGCAGCCCCTGCCGGATGTCCTTGCCGAACCAGGGATACACCGGCCCGGTGTTGCCGCGCCCGATCATGATGTCGGTGCGCCCGTCCGAGACGTGCTGGAGCATGGCGAAGTCCTCGGCGATCTTCACCGGGTCGTTCGTCGTGATGAGCGTGGTCGAGGTGGAGAGCACGATCCGCTCGGTCTGCCCTGCGATGGCTGCGAGGGTGGTCGAGGGCGACGACGACCAGAACGGCGGATTGTGGTGCTCGCCGATGGCGTACACGTCCAGACCGACCTCTTCGACGTGCTTCGCGATGGTGATCGCGTCCTTGATCTTCTGCGCCTCGCTCGGCGTCTCGCCGGTGACGGGGTTCTGCGTGATGTCGCTGACGCTGAAGATGCCGAACTGCATCCCCGCGGTACCGGCCTGCTCGCTCATGGTGTGCTCCGTGTTCGTCGAACGGATGCGGTGGCATCCGTTTCTATTCATTTGAATGTATCTGAGTCAACGCGACGCGCACAACTTTATTCCCGCCGGGTAGCCTCAGGGGATGAGCACTGCCGCGGAGACGCCCACCGGCCCCGTCACGGGCGGCATCGCGAGGCCGCGGCGCCGTGTGCCCTTCTGGGACAACGCACGCTACGCGTGCATCGTTCTCGTCGTACTCGGGCATGCGATCCAGCGCCTCACCTACGACTCCGACATCGCGATGGCGCTCTACCTGTCGTTCTACGCATTCCACATGCCGGCCTTCGCGATCATCGCGGGCTACTTCTCGAAATCCGCCCCGCCGACGAGACGGCAGATGGCCCGCGTCATCACCGACATCATCGTCCCCTATGTGATCTTCGAACTCCTGTGGACCCTCACGAAGTGGCTCGTGGAGGGACAGGCCGACCCGAACCTCACCCGCCCGTCGTGGACGCTGTGGTTCCTGCTCGCGCTGGGCATCTTCCGGCTCGTCCTCCCCTACCTCGCCCTGCTGCGCTGGCCGCTGCTGTGGGGCCTGCTCATCTCGATCGGCGCCGGCTACCTCTCGAACGTGAACAGCACCTTCTCGCTCTCGCGCACCCTCGGATTCCTGCCGTTCTTCCTGCTGGGCTGGTGGCTCCGCGAGCACGACATCGTCGACCGCTTCCGCCTCATCGACTTCCGGCCGTGGTGGCTCCGCCTCACCGCGGCCATCGTCCTCGCCGTCGACGTCTTCGTCGCCTGGCACTGGGTCGAGCTGTGGAGGCACGTCGATCTCGACACCTGGTTCTTCTACGACGACTCGTACTCGGACCTCGGCGCGGACGCGTGGTGGTCCGGCGGCGTCCGGCTGGCGCTGATCGCCCTCGGCCTGCTGCTCACCGCAGCCTTCTTCGTGCTCATCCCCCGACGGACGACCTGGTGGACGCAGTTCGGCCAGTACACGATGTACGTCTACCTGCTGCACTCCTTCGTGCTCTACCCGTTCCGGGAATCCGGCATCCTGCGCAACGCCGAGCCCACCTGGCTCTGGCTGCCCAGCGTCATCCTGCTCTCGGTGGCGATCGCCGTCGTGCTGGCGACCCGGCCCGTGCGGTGGCTGTTCCGGCCGCTCATCGAGCCGCGATCCCACTGGCTCTTCGCCGACAGGACGCTCGTTCCGAAGCCGACCCGGCGCAACGACCCGACCGGCTCCCGCCGACCACGGGCCTGATCCGGCGCAGGTCCGGAATCAGTCGAACAGCTCGGCTCCGACGAACGAGCCGGTCGCCGCGCCGCGCGGGATGGCCCAGATCCCCGTGCCGACATGGCGGATGTACTCGTTCATGAGATCAGTGGAGAGCGATCGCTGCAGCGCGACGAACTGCGCAGGGTCGCGCTGGTACGACAGGAAGAACAAGCCCGCATCCAGCCTGCCGAGGCCGTTGTTGCCGTCCACATAGTTGAAGCCGCGACGAAGGATGCGGACGCCGTCGTTGAGGTCCGGGTGCGCGAGGCGCACATGACTGTCCTCATCGATCGCCGCGGCCGTGAAGTCCGGTTCCGTGAACTCATCACCGCCGGACAGAGGCGCTCCCTCGGCCTTGTCCCGTCCGATGATGCGGTTCTGCTCGGCGAGCCGGACGCGATCCCAGGTCTCGATGAGCATGGCGATCTTGCGAGCGACCAGGTACGAGCCGCCGGCCAGCCACGCAGGTTCATCGGTGGCCGCCACCCAGACGTGCTCGCCGAGTGCTGCTGTGTCGTCGGCGAGGATGTTCGCCGTGCCGTCCTTGTACCCGAAGAGGTTCCGCGGCGTCGCCTGATCGCTCGTGGTGCGCGAGGTCTTGCCGAAACCGAGTTGGGACCAGCGGAGCCTCGCCCTCCCGAAGGCGATCCTGGACAGGTTGCGGATGGCGTGCACCGTCACCTGGGGGTCGTCAGCGCAGACCTGAATGCACAGGTCGCCATGGGAGGCGTCCGGGTCGAGATCGTCGCCCAGGAAGGCCGGCAACCGCTCCAGCGCCGTCGGCCGCCGATCGGCGATGCCGTAACGATCGCCCTCTTCGTTCTCGAACAGGGTCGGGCCGAGACCGAAGGTGATGGTGAGGCTGCTCGCAGGCAGACCCTGAGCCTCGCCGGTGTCGTCCGGAGGTGTCTGCGGATCGCCGCCGACCGCCCCCGTCGCGCTGACTTCAAGACCCTGCGTCATTCGGGATGCCGCATAGGACCAGTCCTGCAGGAGTTCGATGAGATCGCCCCTGTCCGTACGCGGCATCATGTCGAAGACGGCGAAGTGGAGGTGTTCCTGCACAGGCGTCGTGATGCCGGCCTGATGCTCGCCGAAGAAGGCGTGCGCCTCAACGGGAGCTGACGCCTCCGCCTGCGCTCTGCCACCGAGGACGCCGGCGACGCCGCCGACAGCGAGCCCCGCCGCGCCGGCGCCGAGTGCGAGCCCGAGGAGACCCCGGCGGCTCAGCCCGGAAGCGGACGGGGCGTCAGCAGCCCCCTCCGCCTCCGGAGCGTGCGTACGATCGGTCACGTCAGGACAGTACCGTTCCCGTGAGCTGCGAGAGCGGCTCGGCCAGCGCATTGAGCAGATCCGTCAGCTCCCGCTTGTCCTCGTCGGTCAGCTCCGCGTAGGAGATGAAACCGTCGGCGAGCGAACCATGCACCGACAACGCGGCGTTCAGCGCCGCGTAGCCCTCGTCGATGTCGTCGACGAGCGCCGCACCGTCGTCGCCCTGAGCTTCGGCGAACGCGCTCACCAGGTCGAACGCCATCTTCGAGCCCTCGACGTTGGCGGCGAAGTCCCAGAGGTCGGTCCCCGACCACCAATCCTCCTCACCCGTGATCTTGCCCGTCGCGACCTCGTCGAGCAGGCCGATCGCGCCGTTCGAGATCCCGCCGATCCCCTGGTCATCGAGCGCCTGGGTGAAATCGTCGGAGTGCACGTACTCGTTGAGCTCAGCGATGTCGGCGATGAGCAGGTCGCCGAAGTCGGCCCGTTCATCGGTCGTGGACGGCGCCCAATCCTGCCAGGCCGGCGTCTCCCCGTCGGCATTCAACGCATTCTCCGCAGGAACCCAGAGGTCCTTCTCGATGCGGTGGAAACCCGTCCAGTCCAGGCCCTCAGCGACGGCGTCGACCTCGCGATAGTCGATGCGAGGGTCGAGGTCTCCCAAGGACTCCGCGACGGGCTCGATGCGCTCGTAGAAGGCGCGCACCTGGGGGAACAGAACGCGGGCGGTGTCGTCGTCGCCCGCCTGGTAGGCCGCGACGAACTCGTCGACGGCGGGGACGAGGTTCTCGACCTGATCCTTCACGAAGGCGGCGTAGAGATCGACGGCCTGCTGCTTCTGCTCGGCATCCTCGCCGTCGATGGCGACCGCATCGCCGGTGACGGTGAACGCGGCCTTCCCGACACCCTCGCCGATCATGCCCGGCTTGCACAGGGTGAAGTAGTCGCCGGGCTGGGCGACCACGGTGAGGGTGCGAGATGCCGAAGGAGCGATGTTCTCGACCTCGCCGACGATGCGGAGGCCGTCCTCCGCGAGGAGGTAGAACTCGGTCACCTGGCCGGAGTCGTTGGTGACGTCGAAGGTCAGGGTGCCGCTGGTCGCGGACGATGCGGACACCGTGCACGCATCATCGCTGGAGGCCACCGAGAAGGCGTCTTCGCCGGCGGCGTCGCTCTTGGCGACGCATCCGGACAGCGCGATGACGGCGACACCGGTCGCGGCGACCGCGCCGAGCAGTCGGAGGGAGGGGGTCATGATGCTCCTTGTCTGACGGAAGGGTCGGCGGCCGCCTCGGCCGTCGACGAGGAATCGGGGCGACGCCGACGGGAACGCAGGCCCCGCAGGAAGAGCGCACCGACGATGAGGACATAAAGCGCCCAGGCGATCACCTGGAGCCAGGTCATCGCGGGCATGAAGCCGACGGTCGCCTGCAGGATCGCCGCGAGCGCCTGACCAGGCGGGATCGCCGCGCTCACGTCGAAGGCCCAGCCGAAGGGGAGGCCGGCGAGCCCCGTCGCGACGGCACCTGTGCCGTCGATCGGCGCCAGCGGGGAGAACGGTCCAGGGAGGACGCCCGCCTCCTGGAGGTCCATGATCGCGTAGGCGAGCACCCCGGCGGCCACGATGACGAGGAAACCACCTGTCCAGGCGAAGAATCGGGCGAGATCGAGGCGGACGGCGCCGCGGGAGATGAGCGCACCGACGATGATCGCGCAGAGCAGGCCGAGCAGCGCACCCAGGAGCGCATTGGGCGCGTCTCCGAACGACTGGACCATCGACCACAGCAGCAGGGTCGTCTCGATCCCCTCGCGGGCGACGGACACGAAGCCGATGGCGACGATCGCCCACAGCCCGCCGTGGGTCAGCGCCCTGTCGATGCCGCCCTCGAGGGTGCGCTTCATCGAGCGCCCCGCCTTCTGCATCCAGAAGATCATCCAGGTGACCATGGCGACGGCCAGGAGGGACAGCCCTCCCCCGATCGCCTCCTGCGCCACGAAGGTGAGCTCGTACGCACCGAACGTCAAGACGGCACCGATGCCGAGCGCCAGGGCCACGGCCAGTCCGACGCCGATCCACAACCGCGGCAGCACGTCGCGACGATCGAGTCGCTTCAGGTAGGCGACGAGGATGCCGACGACGAGCGCGGCCTCCAGCCCCTCGCGAAGGCCGATGAGGAAAGTGGCGAACACGTGCGAGAATCCCCAGTCGATCGAATAGGTAAGGCATTCCTTACCTCGGAGACTCTACTCCTTCCACGCGGTAATGCGACGCAACAGTGCACCCTCCTCTGCGCGTCGCGTCATAGCCTCGGAACATGGCTGATCTGAACCTTCCGATCCTCGACCTCTCCCGCCTCGACGCCGGCGAAGACGCCGCCGCACAGTTCCGCGATGATCTGCGCGCCGCGACGCACGACGTCGGCTTCTTCTACCTGACCGGGACAGGTGTCTCCGCCGAGCTGTCTGCGCGCCTGCACCAGGCCGCTCTGGACTTCTTCGCGCTGCCCGAAGAGGACAAGCTCGCGATCGAGAACGTGAAGAGCCCTCATTTCCGCGGCTACACGCGCATCGGCGGCGAGCGGACCCAGGGAAAGATCGACTGGCGGGAGCAGATCGACATCGGCCCCGAGCGCGAGACCGTCGAAGGCGGCCCTGCCTTCAACCGCCTCATCGGCCCCAACCTCTGGCCCGCCGCCCAGCCCGAGCTCCAGGAGGTCGTGCTCGAATGGCACGCACGCCTCAGCGACGTCGCCCGCAAGCTGCTGCGCGCCTGGGCTCTGGCGCTCGGCGCGGACGAAGACTACTTCGAATCGAACTTTGGAGAGCCCTCTACGCTGATCAAGATCGTCCGCTACCCCGGCACCGACGAGCCGGAGCCGCAGCAGGGCGTCGGCGCGCACAAGGACTCCGGCGTGCTCACGCTGCTCTGGGTGGAGCCGGGCAAGGGCGGCCTGCAGGTCGAGCGCGACGGCACCTGGGTCGATGCCCCGCCCGTCGACGGCGCCTTCGTCGTGAACATCGGCGAGCTCCTCGAGTACGCGACCGGCGGGTACCTCAAGGCGACCAACCACAGGGTCATCTCCCCCACGGCACCGGACGAGCGCATCTCCGTCCCGTTCTTCTTCAACCCCGCCCTCGACAAGAAGCTGCCGCTGATCGAGCTGCCGGCCGACCTCGCCGCCCAGGCCCGCGGCGTGACGCAGGATCCGGCGAACCCGATCCACAGCCTGTACGGGGAGAACGCACTGAAGTCGCGCCTGCGGGCGCATCCAGACGTGGCGGCCATCCATCACGCCGACCTCGTCGGAGCATCCGCCTGACGAACGCTCCGGCTACGAGGAACCCGGTCCGCCGCGCTGCGGGCCGGGTTCCTTCTTTTGCGCAGCGCCTCTTGCGGTCGCGCCGAGACTCTCATATGTTAACGGGCAATCACATCGATCCGGATGGATCCGCAGTGAGGGCGCATCGTCGAGGATGACGGGCGCCGAGGGTCCATCCCCCTCCGGAAACGAGTTTCGCCATGCCTGAGATGACCCGCCGTACCGTCCTGACCCTGGGGGCCGCGCTCGGCCTGACCGGGGTCGTCGCCCCCTCCGCCGCCTGGTCCTGGTCACCTGCGCGTTCCGTCCTCGGCAGCGGGAACGGCACAGATCCGCAATGGGTCTGGGATGACGAGATCGACCGGATCATGGCCGATGTCATCACCAACGGCCAGGTGCCCGCGGTGAACGCCGCGATCGCAGACTGGGTCGACAACAACGATCCGCTGCCGGCCGGTCTCCCCGCCGATCTGACCTCGTTCCTGCAGACCTCGACGAAGCTCCCCGCCTGGGCCGACATGACCAAGCTGCGGCGGGCAGCGCAGTTCAACCGCCGTCGAGACCTGTACCTCTTCATGATCTACGGCGTCGGCGGCGGCATCATGAGCACCGTGATCCCCAGGGAGGCGAAGTCCGTCTACTGGTCGAAGGGCGGCGCCGATATGCAGGACCGCGCAGCCAAGACCTTCACCTTCGGCTACGACCTCACGGACATCGACGCCTACGAGCCGAGCGGTCAGATGATCGTGACGGGGAACAAGACCAGGATGGTGCACTCCGCCGTACGGCACTTCCTCCCGCAGTCGCCGTACTGGAAGGCCGTCGCGGACGAGAGCATCCCGATCAGCAACGCGGACATCCTCGTCACGTTCCACAGCACGGGAACCTTCGCCCACAAGAAGATGAAGGAATGGCGCATCCCGATGTCCGCCGCCGACGAGGACGCGTTCCTGCACCACTGGCAGGTCGCGCTGCACCTGCTGGGCGTCCGCGACGAGTACATCCCCGCCACCTGGGCGGATGCGCACGCGCAGTCCGCGCAGATCCTCACCCCGATCCTGAATCCGACCATGGAGGGCAAGGCCCTGGCCGAAGTGCTGCTCGGCCTGACGGCGCAGATCGACCTCGGCGTGACCCGCGGATTCCTCAACGAGTTCGTGCGCTATCAGCTCGGCCACCAGATCGGCGACTGGCTCGACCTCAAGCGTGACTACATCTCGGCGGCGACCATCAAGGCCGGATGGCCGGCGTACATCGCCTTCCGTGAGGGGCTGTCCCCGATCGCCCCGACCTCGTTCACGATCTTCGACAAGCTCATCAAGGGCATCGCGATGGCGTTCCTCAACCGGGGCGGGTCGACGCAGACGACGCCGATCACGATCCCCGACGGCAACCGTCCGCACTGATCCGCGGACGACGAAGGCCCCCTCACACCGTGAGGGGGCCTTCCAAGAACGTTTTGCGCGATTGAACGCTGGTCGCTATGCCTTTATCGACGCAGGCCGAGACGCTCGATGAGCGAACGGTAGCGGTTGATGTCGATGTCCTGCAGGTAACCCAGCAGGCGACGGCGCTGACCGACGAGCAGGAACAGACCACGACGCGAGTGGTGGTCGTGCTTGTGCTCCTTCAGGTGCTCGGTGAGGTCCTTGATGCGCTGCGTCAGCATCGCGACCTGCACCTCGGGGGATCCGGTGTCACCGGGGTGCGTCGCGTACTCTTCGATGATCGCCTTCTTGACGTCTGCTTCCAGTGCCATAGATTCGATCCCCTCTCTGCTTGTTGCGCGGCGCCCGACGCCTGATGCGTGGGCTCTCTTTATCCGCGGCCGATCGAACGGCAACTGAACGAGTCTACCAGCCGGAGCGGATGCTGCGGACCAGTAACCTACAGGGATGCCGTCAGCCCTGATCGATCTCCGCCCGTTCCGCGCGAGCGGAGCGTTCACCCGGATGTGGATCGGCTCGACGCTCGCCGGACTCGGCGGCCAGCTCACCCTCGTCACGATCATGCTGCACGTGTTCGATCTCACGGGAAGCACCTTCGCCGTGTCCATGATCGCCGTGGCCGGTCTCGTCCCGATGATCCTCGCCGGGCTCTACGGCGGCATGCTCGCGGACGCCTTCGACCGCCGCGCCGTGGCGCTCATCGCCGCCGTCGTCACCTTCGCCTCCACGGCCCTCCTCGCCCTGCTCACCTGGACAGAGCTGGAGACGATCTGGTGGCTCTACGCCCTCAGCATCATCAACTCCGCCGCGAACTCGGTGGGAATGGCGACGCGGACGGCCATCGTCCCCCGCCTCATCCCCCGTGACCTCCTCGCCGCCGCATCGGCGCTGAACGGCGTGACCTTCGGCCTCATGGTGATGGTCGGCCCTGCACTCGCCGGCGTCCTCGTCGCCACGACCGGCTACGGGTGGACCTACACGATCGATGTCTTCCTGATGCTGGCGATGTTCCTCGGGCTGTGGACCCTGCCCCGCCTCCGCCCGGAGGGCGAGGTCGTGCGGCCGGGACTCGAGTCGCTCGTGGACGGCTGGCGCTTCCTGAGACGAGCGGGCAACATCCGCGCCCAGTACCTGATGGACATCATCGCGATGACGTTCGGGCAGCCGCTCGCTCTCTTCCCCGCGCTCGGCACGGTGCTCCTCGGCGGCGGCGCGGTGACCACCGGCGCCCTCACCGCAGCGGTGGCCGTCGGGACGTTCCTGTCGAGCCTGTTCTCCGGGCGCGTGGTGCGTTACCGCTGGCACGGCCGAGGCATCCAGCGCGCCGTCCAGGTGTACGGAGCGGCGATCCTCGCCTTCGGGCTCATCCTGCTGCTCGGAGTGGGAATGCCGGAAGCGGCGGAGGATGCGCCGAACGTCGCACTGATCATCGCCGCGTGCGCCGCGCTGGCCATCTCGGGCGCGGCCGACAACGTCAGCTCGATCTACCGGAACACCATGATGCAGGCCTCGGTTCCGGACAGCATCCGAGGGCGGCTGCAGGGGGTGTTCATCGTCGTCGTCGCGGGCGGCCCGCGCCTCGGCGCGCTTTACGCGGGCACCCTGGCGACCGTGACGGCGCTGTGGTTCCCGCCGCTTCTCGGAGGTCTGCTCGTGATCGTGCTCGCTGCGGTGCTGGTGAGGCTGACCCCTCGGTTCCGCACGTACGACGCCGAGGCCCCGGAGCCTTAAGGCGGATCCGGTCGTCGTTCGGCGGATTTCGGACGTCACATCCCTTTCCCCACCACCGCAGCGGATGCCGCGGATAGAGTCGCGACGTGCCCGATTCCCCCACCACTGCATCCCCATCCACCGGCGTCCGATCGCCGTCTGCGGCGATGATCACCGCGCAGTTCTGCCTGCTCGGCATCGTCTGGGGTGCGAGCTTCCTGTTCATCAAGGTCTCGCTGGGAGGGCTCTCCCCCGCGCAGGTCGTATGGGCCAGGCTCGTCTTCGGTGCACTCACTCTGGCGATCTTCGTGCTCGCACGGCGCGAGCAGCTGCCACGCCGTCTCGCGATCTGGGGACACATGACGGTGCTGGCCTTCACGTTCTGCGTCGCCCCGTATCTGCTCTTCGCCTGGGCTCAGCAGTACGTCAGTTCAGGACTCGGCAGCATCTACAACGCGACGACGCCGATCATGACCGCGATCATGGCCGGGCTGCTGTTCCGCGTCGAGAGGCTCACGCGCGTGCAGATCCTCGGCGTCGCCGTCGGCATCGCCGGCGTCGTGGTGATCGTCGGTCCCTGGCAGGGGCTGGACCCGTCGCAGAGCCTCGTCGCCCAGCTCGCGCTGCTCGGCGGGACGGCCTGCTACGGGTTCAGCTTCGCGTACATGCGCAGGTTCGTCGCGAGCACCGGGATGAGCGCACTCGTGTTCTCGTTCCTGAACATCGGCCTCGCCGCCGTCATGATGCTCATCCTCACGCCTGCGGTCGCGATCGCCCCCGTCTCTCTCGACGGCTGGATCATCGCCAGCATCCTCGTCCTCGGATGCCTCGGCACGGGCGTCGCCTACATCTGGAACCAGAACACCGTCCGCGCGTGGGGTCCGACGAGCGCCTCTACGGTGACCTACATCACACCCGTGGTCGGCGTGGCGCTCGGCGTGCTCGTTCTCGGCGAGCGCCTCAGCTGGAACGAGCCGATCGGAGCCCTCGTCGTCTTCCTCGGCATCCTTCTCACGCAGGGCCGACTGCGACGACGCCGCTGACGCGAGAGGGGCGGATGCCGTATGTCGCATCCGCCCCTCTCTTCGTTCTCGCTCAGTCCTGCTGAAGCGCGCCCTGGAGGTCCAGGTTGATCGTGACGTCCTTGCCGACGAGGACGCCGCCGGTCTCCAGCGCCGCGTTCCAGGTGAGGCCGAAGTCCTCACGGTTGATCGTCGTGGTCGCGGAGGCCCCGGCCTTGTAGTTGCCGTACGGGTCGTTGCCGAATCCGCCGAAGTCGAAGGCGAAGCTGACCGGCTTGGTGATGCCGCGGATCGTGAGGTCTCCGTCGACGAAGAAGTCTCCGTCCGCCACGCGAGCGCCGGTGGAGACGAACTCCATCGTCGGGAAGTTCTCGGTGTCGAAGAAGTCGGCGGAGCGCAGGTGCCCGTCACGACCCTCGTCCTTGGTGTCGATCGAGGTCACGTCGACGCTCGCGGTCACGGTGGCATCGAGCGGGTTCTCCGGGGCGACGAGTGTCGCGCTCTTGACGCCGAAGGTTCCGCGAACCTTCGAGATCATCATGTGACGGACGCTGAAGGTGACCTCGCTGTGTGCGGGGTCGAGCACCCAGGTGCCCGCACGGTAGCCGGGGATGTCGATCGTGGTCATGGGGATTCTCCTCGATGGGTGGGGCCGCTGCGCGGCGTTCTTGAGATCACAACTCGTATGCGTATGAATATATTCCACGTCTCCGAGAATGCCGAAACCCCCGCTCCGTCAGGGAGCGAGGGTTTCGCGTGACGCCGTCGGTCAGCCGACCGCGACGAGGTCGATGATGAAGATGAGGGTCTTGCCGGAGAGGAAGTGCCCGCTTCCGGCGGGGCCGTACGCCAGGTGCGGCGGGATGACGAGCTCACGACGTCCGCCGACCTTCATCCCGGGGATGCCGTCCTGCCATCCCTGGATGAGACCGCGCAGCGGGAACTCGATGGTCTCGCCACGACCCCAGGAGGAGTCGAACTCCTCGCCGGAATCGAACTCGACCCCGGCGTAGTGCACGGTGACGGTGTCGCCGGGCTTCGCCTGAGCACCGTCTCCTTCGATGAGGTCGCGGACGACCAGTTCAGCGGGGGCAGGACCGGTGGGGGCGTCGAACTCGGGCTTGGTGCGATCAGTCATGTCTCCATACAACCCGAGCCTCGAGGCGGGGTCAACGTGGACGGCACCGCCGAGAGCGAACAGCATCGCACGGGCCCCGATAACAAGACTCAGCGCCCGGTGCTGCGGCGATGCCTGCATGTCTCCCGGGCGCTGAGTTGATCTGACACCAGGATGCGCTCGGGCGCACCGCCTGTCAAGAGGTCGAGGAGATCAGTACGCGAGCAGCGCGGCTCGCGCGGAGCGCGTGCGCATCAGCAGCGCCCGCTCGTCCGCTGCGGCATAGGCGTCTCTACCGCTGATCGCGCGCTGGCGCACGGCGGCGAGCGCGGTCGCGTCCTTGATGAATCCGCGCATCACAGGACGCCGGTCACCGCGCAGCTGGGCGGCCCAGGCCAGACCGACCTTCCGTCCGGCGGGGGTGGCGAGCATCGTGACCTCTTCTGGCGTGAACCAGCCCGCGGCGGCATACTCGGAGAGCCGCTCCCTGGTGAGCCTGGCCTCCTCCTTGCGCAGCGCGATGATCCCGAAGATGAACCCGACGAACAGCGGCACCTGCAGCGTGACGTAGAGCAGGAAGAAGTCCGCGAAGGTGGCCGAGCCGTTCCAGAAGCCGTGCAACAGGATCGCCCCGAACAGGCCGAGCAGACCGGCTCCCAGCGCACCGCCGGCGGTCGCGCCTCTGCGTGCGGCCAGGCCGATCGCGAACCCGGTCAGCGAGGTGAACATGGCGTGCGCGAACGGCGACATCAGACCGCGCAGCACGAAGGTGATGGTGAGCTGCTCCCCTCCGCCGTCCAACAGGCTGATGGCGAAGTACTGGATGTTCTCGGTGAACGCGAACCCCGCACCGACCAGGGCGCCGTAGACGATGCCGTCCACCGGCCCGTCGAACGTCCGTCGCGCGATGACGAAGATGAGGAGCACGCCGAGCCCCTTGAACAGCTCCTCCACGATCGGCGCCTGGACCACCGCCGACGCCTCGTCGGAGAGCGGGCCGACGAGCATCCCGATGCCCACGTCGACGAGCAGCGTCAACCCGACGGCCGCGATGGCTCCCCAGGCGATGGCGAAGAACACCACCGCCTTCGGCTCCGGTTCCCACCGGTCGATGAGCCGGACGCCGAGGAAGACGATCGCGAGCGGGATGAGAGCGAGGATGAGCCCCACAGAGGAGGCGACCGCGCCGAGTGCCCAGACGAAGTAGGCGATGAGAGCGAGGAGCACGAAACCGAGGATCCCGAACAGCCACACCGACACGGTGCGCCCCTTGCGTACCGGGACGGGGAGCGCCGGAATCGCGGCCGCGGGCCCGGGCGGCACCGGGGCTGCGGGCGGAGAGTAGGACATCGGCTGAGCGAGCGCGGAGGCGTAGACGGGCCGCTGCGCGGGAGCTGTGAAGGATGCCTGCGGATGACCGGGCTGCGGCGGCGCGTACGCCGGCGGCTGCTGGTACGCGGGCGGTTGCTGAGCCGGCGGCGGTGTATACGGCTGCTGCGGCTGGTACGGTCCTCCGGTGCTCATGGGGAAATCCTATGGGCATGCTCCCGCGAACCGGACAGTCCTCCGGGTAGCGTGGGAGCATGCGCTTCGCCCATCTGCAGCGCGCCGCCTCTGCCGAACCCGCCCTCGCGGTGATCGACGGATCGGACGCCATCCTGCTCTCAGACCTCGTGAACCCTGCGCCGCCGACACTCCAGCAGCTCATCGAGGCGGGCCCGGCGCTCCTCGACGAGGTCCGAGCCGCAGTCTCACGCGGCGATGCGCCTCGGCATCCCCTGGACGGATTCGGGTTCGCCTCGGCGGTGCTGTCCCCGCCCATCGTGCTGGCGATCGGCCTCAACTATGCGGCGCACTCGAGCGAGCTCGGCCTGAAGACCGATACCGCACCCACGGTCTTCACGCTCTGGCCGAACTCCCTCACCGGTCACGAGCACACCACCGCATGGCCGAGGACGCTCAGCGAATCCGTCGACTACGAGGCCGAACTCGGCGTGCTGATCGGCACCCCTGCGAAGGACGTCACCGAGGACGAGGCGCTCGCGCACGTCTGGGGCTACACGGTCGTCAACGACATCACGGCCCGCGACATCCAGTTCTCAGAGGCCCAGTGGTCGCGCTGCAAGTCCTTCGACGGCTTCACGCCGACCGGCCCTTTCGTCGTCACCGCGGACGAGATCCCCGACCCGCAGGACCTGCACATCTGGGCCGTCGTCGACGGCCAGACGGTCCAGGATGCATCGACCGGCCAGATGGTCCGCTCCGTGGCCACGCTGATCGCGCATCTCTCGCAATCCGTGACCCTCCAGCCAGGGACGCTCATCTCGACCGGAAGCCCTGGCGGGGCCGGATACTCCCGCGACCCGCAGATCTTCCTGCGCGACCGATCGACGGTCACCGTCGGCATCGACGGGATCGGCGAGCTCACCACCCGGTGCCGCATCGTCGGCTGAGAGCGAGGGGCGGCCTCCACCGCCCCTCGCACAACATCAGCTCTTGATGATCGGGATCGCCTGCGTCGCGGTCTCCAGCCCCGAGAGCCGGGCCGGCGAGAGCTGCTTGGTGACCTCTTCGCGCGTCATCAGCTCGGCCTCGACGACGAGATCGGCGACGTTGCGGTTGGTGAGGAGCGCCGTCTTGGCGAGCGCGGCGGCCGCGGCGTATCCGATGAAGGGCGTCAGCGCGGTGATCACGCCCACGGACGCACCCACCATCGCGCCGAGACGATCACGGTTCGCCGTGATGCCGTCCACGCAGTTCACCCGCAGGGTCCACATCGCCTGACGCATCCAGGTGATCGACTGGAAGATCGAGTGCGCGATCACCGGCTCGAAGGCGTTCAACTGGAGCTGGCCGCCCTCCACTGCCATCGTCACGGTCGCATCGGCGCCGACGACGGCGAAGGCGACCTGGTTCACCACCTCCGGGATGACCGGGTTGACCTTGCCCGGCATGATGCTCGACCCCGCCTGCTTCGCCGGCAGATTGATCTCGCCGAGACCCGCCTGCGGACCGGACGAGAGCAGCCGAAGGTCGTTGCAGATCTTCGACAGCTTGATGGCGTTGCGCTTGAGGGACGAGGAGAACGACATGAACGCGCCGGTGTCGCTCGTCGACTCGACGAGATCCGTCGCCGTCTCCAGATCGATCCCGGTGATCTCCCTGAGGTGCTTGAGCACGGCAGGTGCGTAGTCGGGATGCGTCGTGATGCCCGTGCCGATCGCCGTGGCTCCCATGTTGATCTCGTACATGAGCGACGCGTTCTCGGTGAGCCTGCTGTGATCCTCGCCGAGCGTCGTCGCGAAGCCGTGGAACTCCTGTCCGAGCGTCATCGGCACTGCGTCCTGGAGCTGGGTGCGCCCCACCTTGAGGACGTCGTGGAACTCCACGGACTTCGCCAGAAACGAGCGGCGGAGCAGATCGAGCTCATCGAGCAGAGAGAGCAGGGTGAGCGAGAGCCCGACCTTGATCGCGGTCGGGTAGACGTCGTTGGTGGACTGGCTGCGGTTGGTGTGATCGATCGGCGACAGGAACGCGTAGTCGCCCTTGGGGCGCCCCGCCATCTCGAGGGCGATGTTGGTGATCACCTCGTTGGCGTTCATGTTCGTCGAGGTGCCGGCCCCGCCCTGGATGACGCCGACCGTGAACTGATCGTGGAACTCTCCGTCGATCACGCGCTGCGCGGCCCTGTCGATGAGGTCCGCCCGCTCGGCGTCGAGGACGCCGATCTCGCGATTCGCCCGCGCGCTCGCCTGCTTCACCATCGCCAGCGCCCTGATGAGGTCCGGATATACCGAGATCGGGCGCTTCGAGATGGGGAAGTTCGCGTCCGCGCGTGCGGTGTGGATCCCCCAATAGGCATCCGCGGGAATCTCCATGCTGCCGAGGGAATCGGTCTCGACACGGGTCTGGGCAGGCGCATCAGCGCTCATTCGTCACATCCTTGTGGGTCATGGCTGGAAAGGAGGGGGATGCCTCCATCCTAGCCCGCCGCGCTCCGCCAGCCCGGCTTCCGCGAGAACGCCTCGAGACGTCCGTCAGGGCTCAGCGCCGCCATCCTCTCCAGCCACTCCTGAGAGAAGAAGTCACCCGTCTCGGCATCCACCACGGGGATGACCGTATGCGTGATGACGCCCTCGTAGACGTGCACCAACTGGAATGACTGTGCGGCGTCCATGCCGTTCACCTCTGCGGCCGGGAGCGCGACGTTCATCGTGTAACAGGTCGCGCTCGCGACGCTCACAGGGATGCCTGCGAAGGTCCCGGCGGACGAGTAGTGCAGGTGCCCCGCGAGAATCCCCCGCACGTCGCTGCCCCGGATCACCGCCGCGAGCTCGTCCTGGCGGCGCAGCTCGAGGATGTCGAAGAGAGGCAGATGGCTCGGGAGCGGCGGATGGTGCATCGCCAGCAGGGTGCCGTGCGGTGCCGGCTCGGCGAGCACCCCTTCGAGCCAGGCCAGCTGCGCATCGTCGATCTCGCCGTGATGCCAGCCGGGGACGGTCGTGTCGAGGGCGATGATCCGCAGTCCGTCCAGGTGCCTGACGCTCGTCACCGGCTCCTCCGTCGGTGCTTCGCCGAGGAGCTCGGCGCGCAGCGTCGGGCGTTCGTCGTGGTTTCCTGCGACCCAGATCACCGGAGCGCCGAGCTCCTCGGCCACCGGCTCGACCGCGGCGCGGAGACGCCGATAGGCGTCGGCCTCACCCAGATCGGTCAGGTCGCCCGTGATGACGATCGCACTCGGCGCCGGCACGATGCGACGCATCGCCTGCATCGTCCTGTCGAGCATGCTGTCGACATCGAAGCGTCCGCCCAGCCGCGCTCCCCCCGCAAGCAGGTGCGGATCGCTCAGATGGATGATCGTGTGCGAGGCCGGTTGATGGCGGCCGAAGACGTAGGGGCCAGGCATGGCCCCCAGCCTAGGCTCCCTCAACCGCCAGAGGCGATCGAGGCGTCGTGCGTCGGTGAGGGACGCCGTCAGTGACCGATGACGATGATGAGGATGCCGGCGACGACGGCCGCGGCGCACAGGGCGAAGCATCCGTACGCGCCGTAGAGGGAGACGCGCCTCTGCGCTTCGGTCAAGGGGCTCTTCTTCGCCGCCTTGGCCGCCTGCTTCTCGGCCCGCTTCAGCTCCTTCTCGCTGATGACCGTGATCGCGTCGGTGAACTCTGCGGGGCTGACCACCGGCGCATGTCCGCTGCGCACGAGGAGACGGAGCCCCAGCGCGTAGAAGGTGACCACGGCCGTCGCGCCGATCAGGGCCGCCGCGAAGACCTGCAGGAAGGCGAGCCAGTCGATGGAGACGTTCATGCGCTCTCCCCCTTCTTCTGCTTCTTCGCCTTGCGCGCCTCGCGCGCGGCCTCGATGCGCTGCTGGCGCCGCGTCGGCGGAGGGCTGTCGGGAAGGTCCACGGCGAGGCCGGACTCTGCGACATCGCTCATGGCGTTGGCGTGGGTGACCGCATTGCGGCGGGAGCGGAGGAAGAGCCCGAGGATGATCACGACGGCGAGGACGGCGTCGATGGCGACGCCCCATGTCCCGAGCCAGAGCACGAGCAGCGCGGCGAAGGCCCCGACCGCTCCTGCGGCGGGAAGGGTCAGCAGCCAGCCGATGGCGATCCGACCGGCGGTGCGCCACCGCACGGAGGATCCGCGACGGCCGAGACCGGAGCCGATCACGGAGCCCGATGCCACCTGGGTGGTCGACAGCGCGAAGCCGAGGGCGCTGGAGGCGAGGATCGTCGCGGCTGTCGAGCTCTCCGCCGCGAAGCCCTGCGCAGGCTTGACCTCGGTGAGCCCCTTGCCGAGGGTGCGGATGATCCGCCACCCGCCGAGGTACGTGCCGAGGGCGATGGTGAACGCACACGCGAAGATGACCCAGAACTCCGGCTCATGGTGGGCGCTCGACTGCCAGCCGATCGTGATGAGGGCGAGCGTGATCACGCCCATGGTCTTCTGCGCGTCGTTCGTGCCGTGGGCCAGCGCGACGAGCGAGGAGGTGAAGATCTGCCCCCAGCGGAAGCCGTCTCGTCCGTCCGGCTTGTTGTCGTACCGTCGGGTGATCGAATACGCGAGCTTGGTGGCCGCGAAGGCGATGATGCCGGCCGTCAGCGGCGCGATCAGCGCGGGAAGGACGATCTTCGACAGCACCATCCCGAAGTCGATGCCGCCGAGGCCCGCACCGACCAGGGTCGCGCCGATCAGGCCGCCGAACAGGGCGTGCGAGGAGCTCGAGGGCAGCCCGAGCAGCCACGTGAGCATGTTCCAGGTGATGGCGCCGATGAGGCCTGCGAAGATCAGGGCGAGGAAGAGCTCGGCACCGGCATCCGCGATCGCATCCTCTCGGATGATGCCACCCGAGATCGTCTTGGAGACCTCGGTGGACAGGAACGCACCGACGAGGTTCAGGACGGCCGCGAGCAGGACGGCGGTCTTCGGCTTGAGGGCACCCGTCGCGATGGGCGTCGCCATCGCGTTCGCGGTGTCGTGGAAGCCGTTGGTGAAGTCGAAGAAGAGTGCCAGCAGGATCACCAGCACGACGATGAGGGCTGCGGTTTCCACCGTTCGCTTTCGGTCGTTGAGGAAGAGGGAGATGCCGACGTGATCGGCGTGGTGAACGAAGAGTTCACCGTGGGTTTTACTTCCGTTAACCGGCCCCGGAAAATCCTCCCACCCTCCTGGGCGCTGGTCAACTCGGCCCGGGATAGCGTAGGAGGGTGACTGCAGCTCCTCGCGCCGCTCGGCGCACCCACCTCCGCACCCATCACGGCGACGTCTTCGAGGACCCCTACGAGTGGCTGAGGGACAAGGACTCCGCCGAGGTCATCGCACACCTCGAGGCGGAGAACGCCTACACCGATGAGGCGACGGCCCGGCTCGCCCCGCTGCGCGAGCGGATCTTCGAGGAGATCCGCGGACGCGTCCAGGAGACGGATCTCTCCGTCCCGACCAGGCGAGGCGGTTGGTGGTACTACAGCCGCACGGAGGAGGGCGCGCAGTACGGCATCCACTGCCGTGCCGCGGCGCGTGAGGACGACTGGACACCGCCCGTGCTCGAGTCGGGGGCACCCGTCCCTGGCGAGGAGATACTGCTCGACGGCAACGCGGAAGCGGAGGGACACGAGTTCTTCTCGCTCGGCGCCTTCGCGACGACGGACGACGCAACGCGGCTGCTGTGGTCGACGGATTTCGAGGGCGACGAGCGCTACACGGTCCACGTCAGGGACCTCGTCACCGGCGAGAAGCTCACCGACGAGATCCCCAACACCGGCGGCGCGTTCTTCACGCCGGACGGCACTGGGATCGTCTACACCACGATGGACGATGCCTGGCGGCCGGACACGCTCTGGCTGCACCGGCTCGGCACGCCCGTCACCGAAGACGTCGTGCTCTTCCACGAGCCGGATGAGAAGTTCTGGCTGGGCGCCGGTATCACCAGGAGCCGCCGGTATCTCGTGATCGGCCTGGGCTCGAGCATCACGAGCGAAGAGCACCTGATCGATCTCCACGGCGACATCACCGCGGCGCCGGCCCTCGTCTGGCCTCGCACCGAGGGCGTGGAGTACTCGCTGGAGCACGCCGTCGTCGAGGGCGAGGACCGTCTGTTCATCCTGCACAATCGCGACGCGCTGGACTTCGAGCTCGTCTCCGTACCGGCATCCGATCCGCAGGGCGAACAGCGCGTGGTGGTTCCGCACCTGCCTGGGCGGCGCCTGCTCGGCATGGATGCCTTCCGCGACTTCGCGACGCTGGAATACCGCCGCGAGGGGCTGGAGCGGATCGGTCTGCTCGACTACGGCACGAGCGCCGTCGATGAGCTGGCCTTCGACGAGCCGCTCTACTCGGCGGGCGTCAGCGGCAACCCCGAGTGGCACTCGCCCTTCCTCCGCCTCGGCTACGGCTCGTTCGTCACCCCCGGCACCGTCTACGACCTGGATCTCGGAACGCGCGAGCTCCTGCTGCGCAAGCAGCAGCCCGTCCTCGGCGCCTACGACCCTGCGGAATACGGCCAGGAGCGGGCGTGGGCCGAGGCGTCCGACGGTACGAGGGTGCCGATCTCGCTCGTCTGGAAGCGCTCGTTCGGCGCGCCGGGCGATGCGGAGCGCCCCGTGCACCTGTACGGCTACGGCTCGTACGAGCACTCCATCGACCCCGGTTTCTCCGTGGCGCGCCTGAGCGAGCTCGACCGCGGCGTCGTCTTCGCGGTCGCGCATGTGCGCGGCGGGGGCGAGATGGGCAGGCAGTGGTACGAGGACGGCAAGCTCCTGCACAAGCGCAACAGCTTCACCGACTTCGTCGCCGTCGCCGCACACCTGGTCCAGACCGGGGTGACCTCCCCCTCGCTGCTGGTCGCCGAGGGCGGCAGTGCGGGCGGGCTGCTGATGGGTGCCGTGGCGAACCTGGCGCCAGAGCTCTTCGCCGGCGTCCTCGCGTCCGTCCCCTTCGTGGATGCGCTGACGACGATCCTCGACCCCTCGCTGCCGCTCACGGTCATCGAATGGGACGAGTGGGGCGATCCGCTGCACGACGCCGATGTGTACGCGTACATGAAGACGTACTCCCCCTATGAGAACGTCCGCGACGGTGTCGCCTACCCACGGATCCTGGCGATGACCTCGCTCAACGACACCCGCGTCTACTACGTGGAGCCGGCGAAGTGGGTGGCACGCCTGCGCGACGCCGGTGCGTCCGACGTGCTCCTGAAGTGCGAGATGGTGGCCGGGCACGGAGGCGTGAGCGGGCGGTACAACTCCTGGCGCGAGCGGGCGTTCGAGCTGGCATGGATGCTGGACGTGCTCGGCCTGGGCGAGTAGTCCGGTTCCGCCGGAGGGCGAGCAGCCCGGTTACGTCGGAGGGCGTCGCGCCCGCTCGGCGCCTTCCCTGAGGTCGATCGCCGGTTCGGTCACGCTTCGTGCGGGTCCGTCGGCATGGATGCCGCGGATGCTGTGACCGGACGCGAAGGTGGTCGCGTCAGCGCACACCTGCCGGCCCACAACCCGCCGAAGGCGTGACCGGCGACTGGTCCTGCACAGGTGAGCATGGGCACGCATCGTCGCGGTCCGCCGTTTTGGAGGGTCCCGATGGAGTGGGATGGATGCCATGTCGCGCCCGCATCCGCTTCCCGCCCACCTGCACGACCGGCCCTTCGGCGTCGGCGAAGCCCTGGAGCAGGGGGTGAGCCGATCCCGGCTGCGCGCCAAAGACCTCCGCATTCCCACGCGGGGCGTGCGCGTCCGTCATGTCGAGGCCGCGGAAGAGCCGGGCGCGCCCGAGTCACCGTCTCAGCGCATGCAGCGCCTCGCGGAGGACCTGATCACCCGAGCGCTCGAGTTCGCTCCCGCGCTCACGCCGGATCAGTTCTACAGCGGCAGCACGGGCCTCGCCATCCTCGGCGCACCCATTCCCTACACGTCAGCGGATCGTCTGCAACTCCATGTCGCCGCCAGGCATCCGGCCGGGAAGCCGCGCAGAGCCGGCACGATCGGGCATCGCCTGGCCGAGCGCGCTCCGCGTCGCTGGCGAGCCAGGGGTCTGCCCATCGAGCATCCGGCACGACTCTGGCGACAAGCGGCCGCGGAGTGGCCGATCGACGACGTGATCGCCGCGGGTGATCATCTGGTCCTTCCGCGACGGAAGCTAATCACGCTCGCCGATCTAGAGGAGGAGATCCTCGCCGTCCCCCTCGGGAATGCGCCGCTGCGCGGGGCCCTCTCCGAGATCCGCGTCGGATCGGAGAGCCCCGGCGAGACCAGACTCAGACTCGTCCTGACGCGTGCCGGCCTCCCGCATCCGACGCTCAACGAAGAGCTGCGCCTCGAAGACGGACGCTTCGTCGCACGATTGGACCTCGCCTGGCGGCGCTACCGGGTGGCCGGTGAGTACGACGGTCGTGGGCATGCCTTCGACGACGCACAGTTCGCCCGCAATGCTGACCGGTGGGAGGAGATCCTCAACGCGGGTTGGCGTACCGTGCGGATTCTCAGCCATCATCTCTATCCGGATCCGCAGGTCGCTGTCGACAAGGTCAGCAGAGCCCTCATCGACGCCGGCTGGCGGCCCGGCCGCGACTGACCCGCCGAGATCCGCCGCCGCACCGGTCGCGGATCGGTCACGCGAAACACCGGTCCCCGCTGGGTGTGCCCGCCGCAGTTGTGACCGGCCCGCTCGGCCTGTCGCACGAACGGCCGATTCGACCCGGCAGACCCGCCCGAATCGTGACCGGCCCGCCCGCTGTCTCAGCCGAAGAGCGCGGCGGCCTCGTCGTAGCGGTAGCGCGGCACCGTGTGCAGCTCGCCCAGCGCATCGGCGAAGGGAACTCGCACGATGTCGGTTCCCTGCATGGCCACCATCTGACCCCACGCACCGTCGACGATCGCATCGGCGGCGTGCAGGCCGAGGCGGGTCGCGAGGACGCGGTCGAACGCCGACGGCGAACCGCCGCGCTGGATGTGACCGAGGATCGTCGCACGGGTCTCGATGCCGGTGATCCGCTCGATCTCGGGCGCGAGCTGGTCGCCGATTCCGCCGAGGCGCGGACGGTTGAAAGCATCCATGCCCTTGTCGCTGTATGCCTCGTCCATGCCCTTGAGCTTGAAGCCCTCGGAGACGACGACGAGCGGGGCGCGCCCGCGGTCGTATGCGCTCGTCACGAGAGCGGCGATCTCGTCGATGGACATGGGCACCTCGGGGATGCAGATGACGTGGGCGCCGGCGGCCATACCGGCGTGCAGGGCGATCCAGCCCACATGGCGTCCCATGACCTCCGCCACCATGCAGCGCTGGTGCGAGTCGCCCGTCGTGCGGAGCCTGTCCATCGCGTCGGTGGCGATGTTCACCGCGGTGTCGAAGCCGAAGGAGTAGTCCGTCGCCTGGAGGTCGTTGTCGATGGTCTTCGGCACGCCGAGCACCTTGATGCCGTCCTTCGCCAGGCGATCGGCCGCCGCGAGGGTTCCCTCGCCGCCGATCGCGACGATGCCATCGATCTTGTGACCGTAGAGCGTCTTGGCGATGTTCTCGGCGCCGCCTCGCTCGCCCTCGTAGGGGTTCGTCCTGCTGGTACCCAGGATGGTTCCGCCTACCTTGGAAAGGCCCTTCACCTCGTGGCGGGTGAGCGGCATGAAGTCGCCCTCCACGACGCCGCGCCAGCCGTCCCTGATGCCGACGAACTCCAGATCGTAGGTCGTCGTGCCCTTGAGGACGATGCCGCGGATGACCGCGTTGAGCCCGGGGCAGTCGCCGCCGGAGGTGAGGATGCCGATCTTCATGCTGCTGCCTTCACGCGTTCGGGAGAGGGGGATGAGGCGACGCTGCCCGCCTCCGACCCTAGCGCCCCACGACGGGAGAAGCCATTCGATGCGTTGAAAACCACGCTTCTTATCTCCGAGAAACAGCAATCTCGGCGATCTTGGCTCAGATCGCGTCGAACAGAGACCCCTGAGCTTGAAGAACCTGCATTCTTTGCAGCCTTACTCGCCGCCCAGCGCCTCGCGAAGCAGGTGCATGAGGGCCGCGAGCTGCACCGACTCGCTCGCCGTCTCGTCGATCGCCTCGCCGTCCAGCGCGCGCGCCGCCAGGCCCTGCTTCTGATCGATGAGCTCGGCGATCTTCGTGTCGATGGTGTGCGCGGCGATGATCCGCCACGCCGTGACAGGCTCGTCCTGACCGATCCGGTGCACGCGATCGATCGCCTGCGTCTGCTCGGCGGCGGTCCAGCTGAGCTCGGCGAGCACGACGTTCGACGCCGCCTGCAGGTTGAGACCGACGCCGGCGGCGGTGAGCGAGCAGACCGCGATCCCGACGCCCTCCTCGCCGTTGAAGTCGTCGATGGCCTGCTGGCGGGCCGGCGTGGTCTGATCGCCGCGGATCGAGACATAGCGGATGCCGGATGCCGCGAAATGCGCCTCCGCCTGATCCATCACATCGATGTGCTTCGCGAAGAAGACCACCTTGCCGACCGAGCGCTGCAGCTGCGCCGCGTAGTCCGCGGCCAGCTGCGCCTTGGCCTGACCGATCCGGCGCACCATCGTGAAGACGTTGTCTCCCCCGGTGCCGGCGGCCTTGGACTCCTCGAGCTCGTTGTGCGCCACCAGGCGGACGATGTCGTCGTCGATCTCACCGGGTGCGAGCCCGCGGTCGCCGCGGGCCTCGATGATCCGGCGGTACTTCGCGGCCAGGCGCTCCCCGAGCTCCCGCTCCGCCTGCCGGATGCCCCGTCCGTACTCGTCGTCCAGCTGGACCGGAAGATCTGCGATGAGCTTGTCCGGGAGATCCGCCGCGACATCCTTCTTCTTGCGCCGGACGATGCCCATCGAGATCACCGCATCGCGCGCCTCGGCGTAGAAAGCCTTGTCCGCAGGAGTGAAGCCGGTCGCGTCGAGCTTCTCCATGAGCTCCGGGCCGGGCTTGTCACCCGTTGTCCATCCGAGGAAGCGCCAGATGGCATCGAAGTCCTCGACGTCGTTGATGAGGGGCGTGCCGGTGAGGGCGAGCATGAGCGGGTCGCCACCGGGAGTCTGCGCCCGCACCCTCGACGCCAGAGCCAGTACGTTCTGGGAGCGCTGGGAGGTGAGGTTCTTGATGAAGTGCGCCTCATCGACCACCATTCCGCGCAGACCGATCGAGCCCAGCCACGACAGATGACGGTCGAGGATCTCGTAATTGACGATGAAGACGTCGGCGAAGGCGTCGATATCGGCTCCGTCGCCCTGGATCACGGTCGCGCGGCGCTGCGGCGTCCAGCGCTCCACCTCACGGGCCCAGTTCATCTTCACGACGTTGGGCACCACGGCGAGCAGCGGGTAGGCCCCGGCCACCGATGCGGCGAGCACCGACTGAGCCGTCTTTCCGAGACCGGGCTCGTCGGCCAGGAGGAAGCTGCGGTGACCGGAGCGCACCGCCTCGATGAAACGAGACTGATGCGCCATGATCTCCAGCCCCTTGGGCGAGACATGGTCGAACTCGGGCGTCGGCGGGAGCTCCATCGTGGCGGATGCTCCCCCGGCTCCGGTCTCGAACGCCTTGTACAGCGGCCCCATCAGCTCCCACCCGTCGAGGCGTCGACGAGGAGTCGACGCAGCGCGGGGGGTGAGATCGGGGGCGAGGAAAGGGTTGGCGAGCTGGCGGGACTCGACCGACGGAGGCGTCACCTGCCGCTCCGCCGCCGCAGCGGGCACCACCGTGGGAACCTGGACGACCGGTGCGGCATCCGCGATGATGAGCTCTTCCGGTGCGAGCTCGGCCCCGGACTCGAGCAACCAGTCCCTGCGCATGCGCCTGGCCACCGGAGAGGTTGCCGAGTCGGCCTCGAGGAGCTGGATCAGCGAGGTGTCCCGCGCAGCGGTCTTCGCCAGGATCGTGGCGACGCCGTCGAGGCGCTTGAGAAGCTCGGCGCGTGCGGAATCCGCGATCTCGGCATCCGCCTTGACCCGTGCGCGCTCTTCTCGCACGAGGAACGCGATGACCTGGAACTTCACCCTGTTCGTCGGCCCGAGCTTCCCGCGCTGCGCCTTCGCCTCCACTTCGCGGACCTTGCGCGCGAGGATCGGGATCAGCGGCGCCTCGTCTTCTCGACGGGACGTCTTCCTGCGCCGTGTACCAGCGGTCGCCGTAGTCGGCATGCTCCTCCTGAGCGTGAATCCCCCAACGCTCCAACGGGCGTCGGGGCCGTTCTCGAAATCCGCGTGTGGCGCCAGCCAGGACCGTGCGGACGTGTATCTGCGGCTCCGGCCGGGTCCCTCGGATACAGGACGCCGGCTGAGCCTGAGGACATTTTACGCCATCGCGGACAGGAGTTCGCTGCAAGGCGCTCAGCGGGTCGTCCCTCCCAGCGCCAGCACCACCCTGGCGTCACGGACATCAGCGGCGATCTGCTCCTTGAGTGTCTCGACGCCCTCGAAGGCGACCATGCCGCGCAACCGGGACGTGAACCGCACGGAGACGTCGTGCCCGTAGAGATCCAGACCGTCGACGTCGAGCAGATGCGCTTCGACCTGTCGGACCGGCACGTCGTCGAAGGTCGGATTCGTGCCGACCGATACCGCCGCAGGGTACGTCGCGCCGGTGTCGTGATCGGTCAGCCACCCCGCGTACACGCCGTCGGCGGGCACCATCGCATCGACGGTCTCCGAGAGGTTCGCCGTCGGGAAGCCGAGCTCCCTCCCGCGCTTGAGCCCGTGGACCACCTCTCCGCGCACGTCGACAGGGCGTCCGAGCACGCCGGCAGCGGTGGTCACATCGCCTTCGGCGAGCAGCTCGCGGATCCAGCTCGACGAGACGCGACGCTCCGACCCGGGCAGGTAGACGTCGTCGACGATCTCGACGCCGAAGCCGAATCGCGGTCCGAGCTCGCGCAGCAGCTCGGGGTTTCCCGCCCCGCCCCTGCCGAACCGGAAATCCTTCCCGACGAGCACGGTGCTCACGTGGAGCGCGTCGACGAGGATCTTCTCCACGAACGCCGTCGCCTCTCGCGCGGCCATCTCCGCGTCGAACGTCAGGACGAGGACGGCGTCGACGTCGAGCTCTCCGAGGAGCTCGAGCTTGCGCTCGGTATCGACGACGTTCTCCGGGCAGCGCTCAGGACGGAGCACGGCGAGCGGGTTGCGGTCGAACGTGACGGCGACGGCGCGCGCGCCGGAGCGCTTCGCCTCTTCGAGCAGGCGGGCGATCACGGCGCGATGTCCGGCGTGCACGCCGTCGAACTTGCCGATCGCGACGACGGAAGGGCCGAAGTCCGCGGGGATCTCGGCGGGGTCGCGGAAGACGATCATGCCGCGTCCTTTCGCGGACGATGGGTGCGCAGCCACCAGATGCCCGCGATAGGGAGCACCAAGGGGATGAACAGGTAGCCCTGCCCGTACAGCGACCACACCGTCTGGTGCTGGAACAGCTCGGGCAGCAGCACGCTGAGGGTACCGACCACGAGGACGCCGGAGAGCTCGAAGACGATCGCGATCCAGGCGACGGCATACCAGCCACGGCGTCCTGAGAGCACGAGCGCAAGCGTGGCGAGCACGTACACGACGGCCGCACCGGCCGACAGGCCATAGCTGAGCGGGGCCTCGTCGAACCGCTGGACGATCTGCACGAAGCTGCGGCCGGTCGCAGCCAGCGCCATGACGGCGTAGACGATCACGAGGACCCGGCCGATTCCGGTCATCCTGGCGCGTGTGACGGTGTTGCTCATAGCGCCTTCCAGTTTAGGACCGTCCCGGAGCGGTCGACGCCGTGCGCGGTCACGCGGCGACGCACAGGATCAGGCGAGCTGGATCGTCCAGATCACGTGCATCCGCCAGACCATGATCGCGATGGCGATCGCCACGACACCGAGGATGACCGTGCTCCACCGACTGCGCTCCAGCAGAGCCCAGATCACGCCGCCGACGGGCAGCAGCGCTGCAGAGACGAGGTACACCCAGTACTCCAGCAGATCGCCGGTCGGAGGGTTCCCCGTCAGCGGCGCGACGATCGCGACGACGATCTGCACCACGAGGAGCAGTTCGATCAGCGCGAGCGAGCCGACCGTGAGGTCGCTCGGTCGGCGACCCGCGAATCCCGCCGTGAGGCACACGAGCGCCGCGGCGACGGCGACGGCGATCTGCACAATCGTGAACCAGAGGATCATGAGGCGCCCTCCGGCATGTTCATGGCGCTCTTGACGTCCTGCCCGCGTCGTTCGACGATGCCGATCAGTGCGCCGTCGGGATCGATCGCTGCGGCGCGAGCGCCGCCGAGACGCTCAGCCGCCCCAGGCAGACGCTTGCCATGGCGCAGGTCCTGCGCCTCTTCCGCGCTGACCTCCAGACGCGGGATGATGGCGCTCGCTGCGACGGCCGGGGCGACGACGGTGGCGCCTTCGAGCGCGTCGATCGACACCGCATCCGCCACGTCGAAGGGCCCGACTCGCGTCCGTCGCAACGCCGTGAGATGTCCGCCGACGCCGAGCGAAGCGCCGAGATCACGCGCGAGCGCCCGGATGTATGTGCCCGAGGAGCAGTCCACGATCACGTCGAGATCGAGGATGCCGTCGCCCCCACGTCGCTCGAGGACCTCGAAGCGCGAGATCGTGACCTCGCGCGCCGCGAGCTCGACGTGCTCCCCCGCGCGCACCCGGTCGTACGCGCGACGGCCGTCGACCTTGATCGCGGACACGGCGCTCGGCACCTGGGAGATCCGCCCGGTGAGCGCGGCGATCCCTGCATCGACCGCGGCTTCGGCGACGGCCGAGGCGTCGACGGCCGACACCTGCTCCCCCTCGGCGTCGTCCGTCGTCGTGCTCTGTCCGAGCCTGATGGTGGCGATGTACGTCTTGTCCGCGCCGACCACGTAGGTGAGAAGCCGCGTGGCCGCCTCGATGCCGATGACGAGGAGCCCGGTGGCCATCGGATCGAGGGTGCCCGCATGGCCGACCTTGCGGGTACCGAAGGCGCGCCGTGTGCGCGCCACGACGTCGTGACTGGTCAGGCCTCCCGGCTTGTCGACGAGCAGGATGCCTGATGAGACCATTCCCCCAGCCTACCGATCCGCTGTGCGTCCCCGACCAGAGACGGCGTCTAGGCTGACGTGGTGCCCGCCGCCGCTTCATCCGCATCGCCGCTGACCGCGGTCTCGGCGTGGTACCTCTCTTCTGCGAGGGATCTCCCCTGGCGCACCGAGGACTTCCACCGCCGATACGCCGCCTGGGGCACGCTGGTCAGCGAGTTCATGCTGCAGCAGACACCGGTGGCGAGGGTCATCCCGCATCTGGAGGCGTGGTTGGAGCGCTGGCCGACTCCGGCCGATCTCGCGGCGGCGTCGCCTGCGGAGGTGGTGACGCAGTGGGCCAATCTCGGTTACCCGCGGCGGGCGCTCTGGCTGCATGCGGCGGCGAGGGAGATCACGCTCCGTCACGGCGGAGTCGTCCCCCGAGACGTGCCCGATCTGCTCGCTCTCCCCGGCATCGGCGATTACACCGCACGAGCCGTCGCGGTCTTCGCCTACGGCGATCGGCACCCCGTCGTCGACACGAACACCCGCCGGGTGATCGCCAGGGCCGTGGAGGGAGCAGCGCAGCCGGGCCCTCCCTCGCGACGGGATCTGGATGCCATGTCGGCTCTCCTGCCCGCATCCGACGCCGACTCCGCCCTGTTCAACGCAGCCATGATGGAACTCGGCGCCGTGGTCTGCACGGCGCGCGTCCCGCTCTGCGACGGCTGCCCGCTCGCCGCGTCGTGCCGCTGGCTCGCCTCCGGACGCCCCGATGGCGAGGACACGCGCCGGAAGCAGGCGAAGTACGAGGGCTCGGACCGGCAGGCGCGCGGGGCGATCCTGCGGGCCCTCCGCGAGGCGGGGGCCGGCGTCCCGCTCGCTCGCATCATCCCCGACTGGCCGGACTCCGCCCAACGGGACCGGGCGGTGGACTCGCTCATCGCCGACGGCCTCGCCGAGGCCATCGACGGCGTCCTCGCACTGCCTTCGTGAGGCTCAGACGAAGCGATTGGTTCGGTGCGCGAGCGCGGTCAACTCGACGCGCTTGCGCACTCCCAGCTTGTCAAAGATCCTCCCGACGTGGACCTCGACCGTCCGCACGGAGACGCCCAGCGTCTCGGCGACATCCTTGTTCGCGGCTCCGCTGACGATCAGCATGGCCACCTGCAGCTCGCGCTCCGTGAGGAGTTCGGCCCAGACCGCGCGACATGCTGCGAGCGGATCGGGCACCGCAGCCGCCGCGGCGTCGTGCTCGTCTGCAAGGCGCTCCAGGCGTGCGTCCGCGGATGCCCGCCAGGCGTCCGCGCCGGCGTCCTCGAAGAGATTCCGCGCCAGCAGCAGATGCCTGCGGCCCGCGGCCGGATCGCCCCGGATCGCGCAGGTGGTGCCGAGCAGCGCCTCCACCCGGCCGCGGAGGAACGGCGACCGCACGCGCCGTGTCTGTTCCGCGATCGCGGCGTATTCGTGGTTCCATGATGCGGCTGCCACCACCCTGATCCGATGGCAGAGCACTCTCGCGAGTGCGGCCTCCTCCCCCTCGGGGACCACGGGGGCCTGAGGCGGCCCGACCTCGACGATCCCGCCCCCGCCGAACACCGGCGCCGCGGCACCGAGGTCGGACCAGAGCCTGGCGTGGGCCTCGGCCTGCTCGACGTCTCCGGCGAGGTAGGCCTCGATGGAGCGGTCCAGGTGCGCGTCGAGGCGGATGCTCTGCGGCAGCCCCGCGGCCAGCGCGGATGACAGGGCGCCCTCTTCGCCCAGGATCGCGATGTCGAGCCGGCGCGCCAGGTGCACGCCGAGCCCGGCGAAGGGCAGCGAAACCGGATACGCCTCCGCAGCGTGCTGGAGCAGGCGCCGTGCTGCCGCGAGGTCGCCCTCCCAGTAGTGCAGCAGGACCTCGGCGATGGCACGATATGCGGCGGCGAGCGGGCTGTGCTCCGAGCCGACGATGAGCGGCTCGTTTCCGGGGTCGGCCGCTCCGAGCAGGCGCAGCCCTTCTGAGACGTCTCCGTGCAGTCCTGCGGAGATGCCCGTGGCAACGGCGTGGATCGCCGTCCCCGGTCTGCCGTCCGATCTCGGTCGCTCAGCGCTCATGACGTCGCACAGGGCCGTCGCCTGATCCAGCAGGACGCCACCGGCACCCGCCCGCCGATCCGCGTCCCTCGTCTCTCGCAACCAGATCCGCATGGCCGCGGTATCGTGACGCTCCGCGGACATGATGGCCGCCATCGCGGCCGTGCGTCCCCACGAACGCCACGCGCGACGCTGCGCACCGAGCGGACGCCGTGCCGACGGGTCCTGCACGGGCACCGAGCCGGTGAGGATCGACCCCGCGACGACGAGCGCCGCGAGACCGTCCTCGCGTGCGGCACCCGGCCCGGCAGCCCACAGACTCCCCAGCCAGTCCGCCGCCTCCTCGATCAGCCCTGCCCCGAGCGCGGTCCTTCCCGCGAGAAGGCGTGCGGCATCGACATCGCCGCCTGCAGCGTGGTGGAACGCTTCGGATGCGACTCGGAAGGCCGCGTAGGCATCGCCGCGCAGCGCTCGTGCTCTGGCGATCGAGAGCAGCGTCGGCACGAGCGAGGGCACCTTCTGCGCCGCGGCCCGCGCCGCGTGCCACGCCGCAGCGTGATGATCTCCGACGTCGTCAAAGGCCGCGCTCAGCCGCTCATGGGCGGCCGCTCGCGCACGTTCACCCGATCGATCGATGATCCAAACGGCCAGCCGCGGATCGCGCAGCCCGAAGCCGGATGGACCGAGCGCGAGGAGATCAGCGAGGGCAGAGGAGCGCAGTTCCTCGGCGCCTCGTCCGATCGCACTCAGCAACGGAGCGCTCTCGTCTCGCGAGGAGAGCGCCACGATGAGGAGCGCTTCGCGGTCGCGCTCGTCGAGCAGGAGGCCTGCGAACGCAGCTTCGACTCCCGCAGTGCACGGCAGAGGGTCCGGCAGCGGGCGCACACCGGATCGCTGCTCCTGTGCGAGCTCCGCCGCCATCTCGACGACCGCGATGCGGTCGTCGCCGAGCGCACGGTGCACGCGCCTCAGGACATGCGGTGCGACCGGATGTCCTGCCGCGACGAGCATGTCGATCGTCGGCGTGATGTCGACGCCGAGATCATCGACGACGGCGTCCCCCATGCCGGGGCGTCCTCCGCGCCGGGTCCCCAGATAACCCACGTTCTGCTCCCCCCGAGCGCTGCGGCGAGCCGCAGTGCCGGTCAGGCTAGCAACCAGGGCGTGGTGGGGCGAGGGTACCTGTACCCGTCAGACCTGCTCGGTCTCCTCGTCGGCGCGATAGGGATCCGCATCACCCGCGTGCGTCGCGGTGGAAGCGAGCTTCGCCACTTCCGCGTCGCGCTCCTGCGCTTCCCGCAGCAGCGCGGTGATGTGATCCGCGTTCTCCGGCAGCGCGTCGGGGATGAACTCCAGGGTCGGCACAAGACGGGTGCTCAGCTGACGCCCGACCTCGCTGCGCAGCATCCCCGTCGCCGACGTGAGCGCAGCGCCGCTGGACACGCGCTCCTCCTCAGACCCGAGCACGGTGTAGAACACCGACGCGTGCTGAAGGTCCCCGGAGACGCGGACGTCCGTGATGGTCACGAATCCGAGTCGCGGATCGCGCAGCCCCTTCTCGAGACGCTCCGCAAGGATGACGCGGATGCGGTCCGCGAGGCGTGCCTGTCGTTCTCCAGCCATTTCCTTCTCCTTGTGACGGATGAGGGGCGCCCGTCCGGACGCCCCTCATCTGCGGATCTCGATCAGCCGCGGGGCTTCTCGACCATCTCTGTCGTCTCGATCTCGTCGCCGATCTGGATGTCGTTGTACTTGCCCAGGCCGATACCCGCCTCGAAGTCCGTGCGGACCTCGGTGACGTCGTCCTTGAAGCGGCGCAGCGACTCGATCGCGAGACCGTCCGCGATGACGACGCCATCGCGGATGACGCGCGCCTTGGCGTTGCGCGTGATCGTTCCCGATCGCACGATGACACCGGCGATGTTGCCGAACTTCGAGGAGCGGAACACCTCGCGGATCTCGGCGACGCCCGACTGGACCTCTTCGAACTCCGGCTTGAGCATGCCCTTGAGGGAGTTCTCGATCTCGTCGATCGCGTTGTAGATCACCGAGTAGAACCGGATGTCCACGCCCTCACGGGACGCCGCCTCGCGGGCCTTCGCGTCCGGACGGACGTTGAAGCCGATGACGATGGCGTTGTCGATCGTGGCCAGGTTGACGTCGGACTCGGTGACCGCACCGACACCGCGGTGGATGATCCGCAGCTGGACGGAGTCGTCGACCTCGATCTTGAGCAGCGACTCCTCCAGCGCCTCGACGGCACCGGACACGTCGCCCTTGATGATGAGGTTGAGCGTCTCGACCTTGCCCTCTTCGAGGGCACGGGTGAAGTCCTCGAGCGAGATGCGCTTGCGGGCCTTCGCCAGCTGGGCGTTGCGCTCGACCGCCTCGCGCTTCTCAGCGATCTGGCGCGCCATGCGGTCCTCCTCGGTGACGATGAACACGTCACCGGCACGGGGCACGGAGTTCAGACCCTGCACCTGCACGGGGCGGGACGGGAACGCCTCCGCGACCGCGTCGCCGTTCTCGTCCGCCATCGCACGGACGCGGCCGTAGGCCGTTCCCGCGACGATCGCATCGCCGACGCGCAGCGTTCCGGACTGGATCAGCACGGTCGCGACCGCACCGCGGCCCTTGTCGAGCTTCGCCTCGATGGCGACGCCTCGAGCGGCCTTGTTCGGGTTGGCGGTGAGGTCGAGACCCGCGTCCGCGGTCAGCAGGACGGCGTCGAGCAGTTCCTGGATGCCGGTGCCCGCACGTGCCGAGACATCGACGAACATGACGTCTCCGCCGTACTCCTCGGCGACCAGGCCGTACTCCGTGAGCTGCTGACGCACCTTGGCGGGGTTCGCCTCCGGCTTGTCCACCTTGTTCACCGCGACCACGATCGGCACGTTCGCCGCCTGGGCGTGGTTGAGCGCCTCGACCGTCTGCGGCATGATGCCGTCGTCGGCGGCGACCACGAGGATCGCGAGGTCGGTCACCTGGGCACCACGGGCACGCATGGCGGTGAACGCCTCGTGACCAGGGGTGTCGATGAAGGTGATCGCGCGGTCGATGCCCTCGTGCTCGGTCCAGACCTGGTACGCACCGATGTGCTGGGTGATGCCACCGGCTTCGCCCTCGATGACGTTGGTCTGACGGATCGCGTCGAGCAGTCGCGTCTTACCGTGGTCGACGTGGCCCATGACGGTGACCACAGGAGGCCGGATCTCGAGGTCGTCCTCGTCCTCATCGAGCAGCTCCTGCTCGAGGTCGAGGCCGAAGCCCTCGAGGAGCTCCTTGTCCTCGTCCTCGGGCGAGACCATCTGGATCTTGTAGCCGAGCTCCTCGCCGAGGATCTCGAACGTGGCCTCATCGAGCGACTCGGTGGCCGTGGCCATCTCGCCCAGGTTGAAGAGGATCGTGACGAGGGTTCCGGGCTGAACGGTGTAGCCCCTCAGCGCCTCGAGCTTGTCGGCGAAGTCGGCGATCGATGCGCCGCGACGCAGACGGATCGTCTCGCCGTTGCCCTTGGAGACGTTGACGCCGCCGACGACCGGCGCCGACCGCATCTCGAACTCTTGCCGCTTCGCCCGCCGCGACTTGCGCTGCTTGCTCTTGCCGCCGCCCTTGCCGAAGGCTCCGGCCGTACCGCCGCCGGGGCCGCGACCACGACCGCCGCCACCGCCTGGGCGACCGGCGAAGCCGCCGGCCGGAGCGCCGCCGGGGCGCTGGAAGCCGCCGCCACCGGCACCGCCTGGGCGACCGGGACCGCCTGGACGCTGCTGGAACGGAGCACCGGGACGGCCTCCCTGTCCACCGCGCGGAGCGCCGGGACGAGGAGATCCGGGGCGCGGAGCACCAGGACGCGGAGCGCCGGGGCGCGGAGCCTGCGGACGCGGGATGTTGCCCGGCGTCGGACGCTGGCCCATGCCCTGGGCGGACGCGAACGGGTTGTTGCCCGGACGCGGACCGGCGGGACGCTGGCCCATGCCCTGGGCGGACGCGAACGGGTTGTTGCCCGGGCGCGGAGCACCGGGCTTCGGGGCGCCGCCGTCCGCCGGCTTCGCGGCCGGCTTCTCGGGAGAAGCAGGGGCTTCCTGTGCGGGCGCAGCCGGAGCGGGCTCGGGTGCGGGCGCCTCCGCCTTGGGGGCGGGACGAGGGCCGGGCTTCGGCCCCGGGGTGGGCGCGGAGCCTGCGGGCTTCGGGGCGCTGGGCTTGACCGGCGCGGCCGCGGGCTTTGCGGCCGGCTTGGCCGATCCATCGGCCTCGATCGCGGCGCGGAGCTTCCGCGCCACCGGGGGCTCGATGGTGGAAGAGGGACTCTTCACGAACTCGCCCAGCTCCTTGAGCTTGGCGAGAGCGAACTTGCTGTCGACGCCGAGTTCAGCGGCGATCTCGTGCACACGTGGTTTGGCAGCCACAATTCTCCTGTCTGGGTCGGTCCACCCAGACAGGGCAGACCACTAGTCGCGGACGGGTCTCATTTCGAGCCGTTCACTTTGTTTCCATAGCCGTTCAGCCTTTGTTTCTCGGGCGGTACTGTTCGATGGTCCGCGTGTCCAGCGCGGCTGAGACACGAAGCGCGCGTGCGAAGGCCCGGCGCCCTAGGGCTTTGTCCAGACACTCCTGCGTCGGGTGCACCCACGCGCCTCTCCCCGGAAGCACGGCCGCCTCGTCGGGGACGAGGACGCCGTCCTGGGCGACCACTCTGAGAAGAACGGACCGGGAGGCACGTGCGCGGCATCCGACGCACGTTCGTACAGGTTCCATCTTACACCTCCGCACCGGGACGCGATCGCCCCGCGCCGACGGACGGCCCGAGGGTCACTCGTCGAGGATGCTGTCGGGCTGGATGTCGATCTTGGCGCCGGTGAGCTTCGCAGCGAGGCGGGCGTTCTGCCCCTCCTTGCCGATCGCGAGCGAGAGCTGGTAGTCGGGCACGAGGGCGCGGACGGCCTTGGTCCCGGCATCCAGCACGAAAGCGCTCGTCACCTTCGCCGGCGAAAGGGCGTTCGCGACGAACGTCGCGAGGTCCGGATCGTGATCGACGATGTCGATCTTCTCGCCGGCCAGCTCCTCGGTGACGGCCCGCACACGACGACCGAGCTCGCCGATGCACGCCCCCTTGGCGTTGATCGAGGGGTCGTTCGCCTTCACGGCGATCTTCGTGCGGTGCCCCGCCTCCCTCGCGAGCGACACGATCTCAACGAGTCCCCCGGCGATTTCAGGAACTTCGAGCGCGAACAGCTTGCGGACGAGACCAGGGTGGGTGCGCGAGACGGTGATCTGCGGCCCCTTGAGGCCCTTCGCGACGCTCGTGACGTACACCCGCAGGCGGGAGCCGTGCGCGTAGTCCTCGCCGGGAACCTGCTCCTCGGGGGGAAGGATCGCCTCGACCGAGCCGAGGTCGACGTGGATCATCCGGGGGTTGGGCCCCTGCTGGATCACACCGGCGACGATGTCGCCTTCTTTGCCCTTGAACTCGCCGAGCACCGCGTCGTCGGCGATGTCGCGCAGCCGCTGACCGATGACCTGCTTGGCGGCGAAGGCCGCGATTCGTCCGAAGTCGTCGGGAGTCGCATCCTCTTCTCCGATGACAGCGCCTTCGTCGTCCGTCACGGGCTGGAGCACGGCGACGTGCCCCGTCCTGCGGTCGAGCTCGACGCGCACGCCCTCCGGAATCGCGCCATCTGCGGAGATGTGCTTGCCGTAGGCGGTGAGAACGGCCTGCTCGATGATCGCGACGAGTTCGTCGAAGGGAATCGCCTTCTCCTTCTCGATCCCGCGCAGCAGCCCCAGTTCGATGTCCATGACGGCCTCCCTATTCAGCTCTCTCGCCGCGCAGGTTCTCACGCGCGGCATCCGTACAACGATACCCTGTGCCTGAAGCGGCGTGCCACGAGGCGAGCTTTCGTGGAAGGCCCCGAGCCCGAGGAGGACGGATGTTCGAGTTCGACACCATCGTGATCGGTGCAGGCATCGCAGGCGTGACGGCCGCAAGGGCGCTGTCGGATGCCGGGCAGCGCGTCGTCGTGCTCGAGGCGCGCGACAGGATCGGCGGTCGCATGCACACCGACCGAACCGCCGGATTCCCGGTCGATCGCGGGGCCTCGTGGATCCACGGCATCCAGGATGCCGCGATCTGGGAACTGGTCCAGGCCCTCGGGATACCGACCCTCGAATACACCGTCGGCACGTTCCAGGCCGGCGGGCGTCCGATGGAGTACTTCGCCGGCGACGGCCGGCGCATGGACGCCGACGCCATCGCGCGGTGGGTCGCCAATGTGGAGCATGCGGATGCTTTGCTCGTGGAGGAGATCGCGGCCTCCGTCCCCGGTGCCACCTATCTCGATGTCACCGAGCGCGCCCTCGACCGCTCGGGGCTGGACCCGGAACGGATCGACGAGATCCGCGAGTTCTTCCGACACCGCGTCGAGGAGCAGTGCGGAGCGTGGATCGGGGATCTCGACGCGCACGGTCTCGATGAGGACGCCATCTCCGGCGACGAGGTGGTGTTCCCCCGTGGCTACGACGAGATCCCGCACCGGATCGGTGCGGGGCTGGACATCCGACGGGAGCACGTCGTCACCGCGATCGCCTATGCGCCCGATGGCGTGACCGTCGTCACGGACCGCGGCTCGTTCCGCGCCGCGCAAACGATCCTCACGGTGCCACTCGGTGTGCTCAAGGCAGGAGACATCGCCTTCTCCCCCGCGCTCCCCTCCTCGGCAGCCGGGCCGATCGAGAGGCTCGGCATGGGCGTGTTCAACAAGATCTTCCTGCAGTTCCCCGAGCGCTTCTGGGACGAGGGCAGCTACGTCCTGCGCGCTCTCGGCGATGCCGGTGAGCACTGGCACTCCTGGTACGACGTCTCCGCGGTGAGCGGGTCCCCTACGCTGCTGACCTTCGCTGCAGGCCCTTTCGGGCGGCGCATCCAGGAGCTCTCCGACGAGGTGATCGTCGACGAGGTCGTTGCTGCGTTGCGCTCGCTGTATGCCGGCGACGTCCCGGAGCCGAGCGCGCACTGGGTGACCAGATGGGGCCACGAGCGCTTCACCCGGGGGTCGTACTCGTACCTCGCAGCGGGTGCACCCCACGACGACGTCGACGGCTTGGCCGATCCGGTCGAGGGCGTGCTGCACATCGCCGGCGAGGCGACCTGGGGCGAGGACCCGGCGACCGTCAGCGGAGCGTTCGACTCGGGATTGCGCGCGGCCGAGCGAGTCCTCGGCGAGCGCGTCGATCTGGACCGCTTCGCCGAAGCGATCCTTGCCACCGAGCGCGCTCGCGGCGCACAGGCCTGATCAGCGGGCTGAGTCGAGCGCGTTGACCGCGTCGATGAGGCGGTACAGGCCTCCGACCTCCCGCTGCCGAAGGCGGAGGGCGAGACGCGGCAGGTCGATGCTGTCGCGATCGGAGACCTCGACCGCGAGCGGATCCGTCCGCTCGATGCGCCCCGAGGCGATCAACGGCGCGAAGCGCTCGTTCAACGCCTCGATCTCGGCATCCGTCGGAGCGTGCGCAAGACGCAGCACGAGCAGATCGCCCACCCAGCGCAGCGAGCGGTAGTTCCGCCAGAAACCGGTGATCTCCGCCACCGCATCCTCCGCGGAATCCGTGACGAGGACCCTGTCGAAGTCATCGGCGGAGATGACGCCAGTAGGGATCAGCTGCTCGTCGACGAATCGCTTCAGACCCGTCCAGAACGTGCCTCCCGGCTCGTCGAGCAGCACGATGGGCGTCGGCTCCGCCTTGCCGGTCTGCTGCAGGGTCAGCAGCTCGAACATCTCGTCCATCGTCCCGAAGCCTCCGGGCAGGCAGATGAATCCGCTGGACTCCTTCACGAGCATGAGCTTGCGCGTGAAGAAGTACTTCATCTCGACCGAGTGCGCGTTCTCCGCGACGACCGCGTTCGGCTTCTCCTCGAAAGGCAGACGGATCGAGACGCCGAGGGCCATCTGATCTCCTGCACCCTCCGCAGCGGCCTGCATGATGCCAGGGCCTGCGCCGGTGACGACCATCCAGCCGCGGTCGGCGAGCTTCGCGGCGACCGCACGGGCCTGCACGTACAGCGGATCTTCGGGACGCGTACGCGCGGAACCGAACACGGTGACCTTGGAGACGTCCGCATAAGGCTGGAACAGACGGAACGCATCGCGCATCTCCGCCAGCGCCGATGACACGATCTTGAGGTTGAGACGCTCGGTGCCGTCCTGTCCGAGGAGGACGCCGGCACCGAGGATGCGGCGGATGAGCGACCGGTTCGCCGTGATCCCCGCATCCTCGACCAATCGATCGATCGCCGCGTCCATCGGCTCCGGCACCGCGTCGCTCATCGCGCTCAGACCGTCAGCCGTGTGATCGCCTCGGCGAGGGCGACGCTGTCGCGCTCGCCCGTACGCCGATCCCAGAGCTCGACCTGCCCGTCGGCCGCGCCGCGGCCGACGACGAGGACGCGCGGGACGCCCACGAGCTCCGCGTCGCCGAACTTCACGCCGGGCGAGACCTTCGGCCGGTCGTCGTAGAGCACGTCCAGACCCGCCGCCTCGAGGTCGGCGGCGGCCTGCGCGGCGACGTCGAAGGCGATCTGATCACGGCCGGCTGCGACCACGTGCACGTCGAACGGCGCGACGGACGCCGGCCAGATGAGACCCTTGTCGTCGTTGTTGAGCTCGGCGATGATCGCGAGGATACGCGTGACCCCGATGCCGTACGAGCCCATCGTCACCGTGACGAGCTTGCCGTTCTCGTCGAGCACCTTGAGCCCGAGGGCTTCTGCGTACTTGCGTCCGAGCTGGAAGACGTGCCCGATCTCCATTCCGCGGGCGAGCTCCACCGGGCCGGATCCATCGGGTGCAGGGTCGCCGGCACGCACGTTCGCGATCTCGACCACGCCGTCGGCGAAGAAGTCGCGCCCCGCGACGACGGAGTGCGCGTGCTTCTGGTCGATGTTCGCTCCGGTGATCCAGCTCGTGCCCTCGCTCACGCGGGGGTCGACGAGGTAGCGGATGCCGGTCGCGGACTCCTCACCGAGGACGGCTCCGGTCGGCGACCACGGGCCGATGTATCCCTTCACGAGCAGGGGATGCTTCTCGAAGTCCTCCGGAGTCGCGGTCTCGACCTCGGCCGGCGCGAAGGCGACCTCGGCGCGCTTCTCGTCGACCTCACGGTCACCGGGAATGCCGACGACGACGAGCTCGCGGGTACCGTCCAGGTGCGTCAGCGCCAGGACGACGTTCTTCAGCGTGTCCGCAGCGGTGTACGCGCCGTCGAGGACTGCGTTGGAGTGCGCGACGAGCGTGTCGATGGTCGGCGTGTTCGGCGAGTCGAACACCGTCGCTTCGACGACACCGGAGAAATCGACCGGCGCAGGGGTGGCCGTCGTGAAGGCCTCCACATTGGCCGCGTAGCCGCCGGCCGAGCGCACGAAGGTGTCCTCGCCGACCGGCGTGGGGTGCAGGAACTCCTCGCTGCGGGATCCTCCCATCGCGCCGGCGTCGGCCTGCACGATGACGTACTCGAGCCCGAGGCGCTGGAAGATGCGCTCGTAGGCGTCGCGCTGCAGCTGGTAGCTCGCCTCGAGTCCCGCATCCGAGGAATCGAACGAGTAGGCGTCCTTCATCGTGAACTCACGCCCACGCAGGAGCCCGGCACGAGGACGCGCCTCGTCGCGGTACTTGTCCTGGATCTGGTAGATCGTGAGCGGGAGGTCCTTGTACGAGGAGTAGAGGTCCTTGACGAGCCCGGTGAAGGCCTCCTCATGCGTGGGGGCGAGCAGGTAGTCGCCGCCCTTGCGGTCCTGCAGACGGAACAGCAGGTCGCCGTACTCGTCCCACCGCCCGGTCGCCTCATAGGCCTCGCGCGGCATGAGGGCAGGGAAGTGCACTTCCTGCGCACCGGCGGCGGCCATCTCCTCGCGGATGACCGTCTCGATCTTCGCCTTCACGCGCAGCCCCAGCGGCAGCCAGGCGAAGATGCCGGCGGCCTGCGGTCGGATGTACCCGGCGCGGATCAGCAGCTTGTGGCTCGCGACTTCGGCGCCTGCCGGGTCTTCGCGGAGCGTACGGAGGAAGAAGTTGGAGAGACGAGTGACCACGGGTCAAGTCTATGGCGCGTGGTCACTCGTCTGCGGCGCTCAGTTCAGCGCGCGGGTCGTCGCGGGGATGACTCCATCGGCGTACAGGCTCGAGGCGAGGTCCTGGAGAGCCGTGAGAGCCACGCGCTGGGTCATGGGACCGTAAGAGATGCGGGCGACGCCGAGCGCTTCGTACTCGGCCGCGGCGAGCGCACCGGGGAGCCCGATGACACTGATCCGGTTCTGTCCGATCCCCTCCACGAGCTGCGCGGTGACGGCCGCATCGAGGATGCCTGGCACGAAGACGGTCGTGGCGCCGGCGTCGAGGTACGCCCGTCCGCGCTCGATCGCGTCGGCGATGCTCGCCTCGAGCGGGCGGTCTCCGGCCCTCACGAAGGCATCGGTGCGCGCGTTGAGTGCGAAGGAGACGCCTTCCGCCTCACCGGCCTTGACGATCGCCTCGACGGCCGCGACGGACTCGGCGAGGGGCTTCAGCCTGTCCTCGATGTTCGCGCCCGCGGCACCGGCGGCGATGGCGAGACGTGTGGTCTCCCCCGCGTCGCCGTAGCCGTCGTCGAGGTCGGCCGACACCGGGAGGTCGACTGCCGCGGTGATGCGCGAGACCATGTCGAGCATCAGCTCACGCGGGATCTCGCCATCCGGGTAGCCGAGCGTCGCGGCGATCGAATGCCCTGCCGTGGCGAGGGCTGTGGTCTCGGGAAGCGCGGCGACGGCCTGGGCGGACACGACGTCCCAGACGTTCACCACCCTGAGGATCTCGGGTGCACGGTGGAGCGCGACGAGGCGCTGGGCCTTCTCTGCAACGGTCATGTCCTCCACGCTATCCCGGCTCGCCGCCCGCGGGGCCGTTAGTCTCGGAGCATGCCCCAGCGCCGGTCTCATGTCGCCCCGTCCGCCGCGCAGAGCGAGCTGGCAGATGCCCTGGCCGCCTTGCGCGCAGAGCTGGATGCTCCTGTCGAGTTCTCCCCGGAGGCGATCGCCGAAGCATCCGCCGTACGACCCGAGGCACCCGAGCTCGACCTTCGCGACGCGGCGTTCGTCACCCTGGATCCTGTCGGCTCGAAGGATCTGGACCAGGCCTTCGAGCTCTCTCGCTCGGGGAACGGCTATCAGGTGCGCTACGCGATCGCCGACGTGCCTTCCTTCGTCGCGGCCGGCGGAGCGCTGGATGCCGCCGCGCGCGAGCGCGGGCAGACGCTCTACGCCGCCGACGGCTCCATCCCGCTTCATCCCCGCGAGCTGAGCGAGAACCGGGCGTCGCTGCTCCCCGGTGTCGATCGCCCCGCTCTCGTTTGGACCTTCTCCCTGGCCGCAGACGGCTCCGTCGACGGCTTCCGGCTGGAACGTGCACTGATCCGCTCCCGCGCGCAGCTGGACTACGCCGGGACGCAACGAGCACTGGATGCGGGCGAGGAGACGCCCGCGCGGCTGCTCAGGGAGATCGGCGAGCTGCGGATCGCCCAGGAGAGCGCCCGCGGCGGCGCGAGCCTCAATCTCCCTGACGAGGAGGTCGTGCGCACCGAGGACGGCTATGCGATCGAGCGCCGCAGCCCGCTCCCCGTCGAGGAGTGGAACGCACAGCTGTCCCTCATGACGGGGATGGCCGCGGCGAACCTCATGATCGAGGCGAAGACCGGCATCCTGCGGACGATGCCGCAACCGGATGACAGATCCTTCGCCGCTTTCCGACGGCAGACGGAAGCACTCGGGCGGCCGTGGACCACCGGCCGTTACGGTGAGTACCTGCGCGGGCTCGACAGAGCGGATCCGCTCACCCTCCCGGTGCTCGAAGCCGCCTCGATGCTCTTCCGCGGCGCGGGATACGTCGTCTTCGACGGTGCGGTTCCCGAGGACCGCGATCAGGCAGCCATCGCCGCCCCGTACGCGCATGCCACAGCACCGCTGCGCCGCCTCGTCGATCGATGGTCGCTCGCGATCTGCCTCGCTGTGTCGCAGGGAACGGAGATTCCAGGGTGGGCACGCACCTCGCTGTCGGAGCTTCCCGGTCTCATGCAGGCCTCGTCCCAGCGCGCTTCCCGGCTGAACTCCGCGACGATCAACTGCGTCGAGGCAGCGCTGATGACGCCGCTCCTCGGCTCCCGCATCGCCGCCACCGTGATCGAGCGGCGCGAGGGAGGCAGGGCGACGATCCAGATCGCCGATCCCGCTGTCACGGCGACCGCATCGCTGCCAGAGGACGTGAAGCCCGGTGACGAGGTCTCGCTGCGCCTGCTCCGCGCCGACATCACAAAGGGCGAGCTGGAGTTCTCTCTGTGACCGTGTGGTCGCGCCTCGACGCCGCGCAGCGTGCATGGGCAGAGGAGCGTCTTCCCGATGCAGCCCTGGTCTCCGACATGTCCTGGAACCTCGTCGAATCGATCGTGCTGCACGTCAGATCGGACGAAGGGGATGCCGTCATCAAGGCCGGCGGTGCGACGAACCACCACATCGCCCGAGAGGCGTCCGCACACCCCGATCACACGCGAGAACTCGCCCGGACAGGACATGCCGCACGACTCAGGGATTCGTCGACGGCGTTGCGCATCCTGCTGCTCGATCATCTGCCGGGCGAGCTCGTGGAGGGCACGGATGCCGAGCGGCATCCGCAGACCCATCGACAGGCCGGAGCGCTGCTACGACGACTGCACGGCGTCGAAACCCGCGAGGATGCGGACTACACGTCCCGCACCACGGCGCGGGCGCTGTCGTGGCTCGACGGACCGCACAGGGTGGATGCTTCGACCGCTGCCGTGGCCAGGCACGTTCTCCTCGCCGCGGACGCCTCACCGGTGACCGTGGTTCCCACGCACGGGGACTGGCAGCCGCGCAACTGGCTCATCGATGACGGCGTCGTGCGCATCATCGACTTCGGCCGTTTCGCCTTCCGCCCCGCGGCGAGCGATCTGACCCGGCTCGCGGCGCAGCAGTGGCGTGGACGGCCGGACCTCGAGCAAGCCTTCTTCGTCGGCTACGGCGAAGACCCGCGCCAGGCACAGGAATGGCGCCTCCATCTGCTCAAGGAGGCGATCGGCACGGCGTGCTGGGCGTTCCGTGTCGGCGACGAGGCGTTCGAGGCCCAGGGACATCGGATGCTGGCCGAGGTGCTCGGCGGGGCCTTCTGAGCGAGTTCAGTCGCCGAGACGTGCGATCCACGGATGCCCTGGGTGAGCGGTCTGCAACGCGGAGGACAGCCATTCCCGATAGCGCGGTTCCAGCATCGGCACGGTGTCGTCGAAGTCCTTCTGGTCCTTCGGGCGCATGCCGGGCGCCTTGTGCAGGAGCTGGATCTCAGGTCGCAGCCAGAGCAATCCCTCGCTCTCCCACAGGATGTCGGCGAACGGCAGACGGATCCGCGGGTCCCGCTTGTATGTCCACATGTCCTCATCGGTATCCATCAGGATGACGTCGAACTCCCACGGCGAACGGCCGTCGCGGCGGAGCCACAGATTGCTGCACGTCGGCGACGGCGACGTCGTCGCCTCGATCAGAGGCGTGAGGGTTCCGCGATCCGCCGCCCAGACATCGAAGACACCCGCGAGATGGGCACGGAGCGTTCCCGCGTGTCGGCGAGGAACACTCGGATCGATGTCGGCATGCGCTCGCTCGACACCAGTGAAAGCCTGTATCGCCCAGCCCCCTGCGATCCACCACGGACCCGGGTAATCGGCGAGAACCTCGGCGAGATGCTCCGGCCGCCGCGCCGCCCACGGTCCGTACAGGCGGGACAGTTCGGCATCATCCATGACGACACTTTATGGGTGCCGTGGGCGTCCGCCCCGCTGATCAGCCCGCAGGAACGACGGTCGTCGTCATGACGAGCAGTTGCGGATCGCTGAGATCGAGGGCGACCGTGACGGCAGCCAACTCCGCGAGCGAGGCGACGTGGGTTCCGCCGCACAGGATCGAGGCCGTCCCCTCCGGCAGGTCGCACTCCCACCGGCGGCGATCGATGATCGTCTCGCCCTCGGTCACGATACGGCTGGTCGCCGCTGAGGCGACCCACCCCGCGAGCCGGTCGTTGATCGACGCCTCGCGCTCGGCGAGCGTGGCCGCGAACGTCTCGGTGTCGAAGCCCGCCCTGCGCAGGCTCTTGCCCAGCCGATAGGTGTCCACGCTCCCATCCGGCGCGATGCGGCTCGTCTGATTCGCGCGCCCCTCGAAATCGGGGTTTCCCAGCGCGTCCGCGCCTGGATCCTTGCGCCACAGATCCGCGACCGACAGATCGAGCGCGAGCGAGGCCAGATGACAGGCGGTGTGAGCCCGGCTCAGCGCCGCGCGGCGCGGCGCATCCACCTCCAGCACGACTTCCGCGCCTTCGATGAGCCCGGCCGGCGCCGCTCCTGCGAGGATGTGCGCGACGAACCAGGTCCATCCCTCGCCACCCCGCTTGACGGGGATATCCGTGTCCAGCGCGAACGCGCCCTCATCCGAGGCCGCGGCCATCACGGTATCGGCGAGGTCCACCCTGGCGTCACCGACAAGCAGCGTCCCCGTGTCGCCCGGCTGATCCGGCCAGGTGTGATCGACCGGGTGGAACGGCGTCTCGTCGACGATGACCACCGCACCGGCCGGAGACGACTCGACGCGCGTGACGACCGCGTCACCATGAATCGCACCGGAGGCGAACGTCACGCGCGTCGCAGCCATCAGTGGCCCGGCGGGATCGTGAAGCTCGCCAGCTTGCCGGCCGAGACCACGAAGATCCCGTCCGACTCGCCGTTGAACACGCTGCTCGACCACCCGAACCGGATGCGGGTCGTCTCCCCCTCCGTCTCGGCGGAGAGCACCGTCATCTTCGCGCCGGCGCCGATCGCATCGCTACCCGCCCAGCTGCGGACGCCCTCAGGACCGGAATTGACGGTCCCCCAGTCGCTCACGTAGCCGTCGGGCGTGAACGCGGCGACGAACGCCTCGGTGTCCGCGGTGTTGATCGCATCCACCATCGCCTGCACCGGCGCTGGCACAATCACTTCAGCCATCTCTTGCTCCTGCTTTCATCAGTGTCGAACTCCCCGGGTCCGTGCGGCGCCCCACGCCGTCGATGATGATCAGGCCGTGATGACCTGGGCCGTGCCGAGCGGAGCATCCGGCCCCATCTCGTCGGCGATCCGATTCGCCTCCTCGATCAGGGTGGCGACGATGTCCGCCTCAGGGACGGTCTTGATGACCTCGCCCTTGACGAAAATCTGCCCCTTGCCGTTGCCGCTCGCGACGCCGAGATCGGCCTCGCGCGCCTCGCCCGGCCCGTTGACGACGCACCCCATCACAGCCACGCGGAGCGGAACGCTCATGTCCTTGAGCCCCTCGGTGACATTCTCGGCGAGCGAGTAGACATCGACCTGGGCACGCCCGCAGGAGGGGCACGAGACGATCTCCAGGGTGCGCTCGCGCAGGTTCAGAGACTGCAGGATCTGGTGCCCCACCTTGACCTCCTCGGCAGGCGGCGCGGACAGCGAGACACGGATGGTGTCGCCGATGCCCTCGGAGAGGAGGATGCCGAACGCTGTGGCGGACTTGATCGTGCCCTGGAAGGCCGGCCCCGCCTCGGTGACGCCGAGGTGCAGGGGCCAGTCGCCTCGTTCGGCGAGCATCCGATACGCCTTGACCATGACGATCGGGTCGTTGTGCTTCACCGAGATCTTGAAGTCGTGGAAGTCGTGCTCCTCGAACAGCGAGGCCTCCCAGACGGCGCTCTCCACGAGCGCCTCCGCCGTCGCCTTCCCGTACTTCTGCAGCAGGCGCTTGTCCAGCGAGCCGGCGTTCACACCGATGCGCAGCGAGACGCCGGCGGCCTTCGCCGCCTCGGCGATCTTGCCCACGTTGCCGTCGAACTCCCGGATGTTGCCCGGGTTCACGCGCACGGCGCCGCACCCGGCATCGATGGCGGTGTAGATGTACCGCGGCTGGAAGTGGATGTCGGCGATGACCGGGATCTGACTCTTCATGGCGATGATCTTCAGCGCATCCGCGTCGTCCTGGTGCGGAACGGCGACGCGCACGATCTCGCATCCGGATGCCGTCAGCTCTGCGATCTGCTGCAGCGTCGCGTTGATGTCGGTCGTCTTGGTGGTCGTCATCGACTGGACGCTCACCGGCGCATCGCCTCCGACGAGGACCTTGCCGACCCTGATCTGCCGGGACTTTCGGCGAGGGCTCAGGACTTCGGGGACGCGAGGCATTCCAAGATTGACTGCAGGCACCCCACAAGATTACGCCGCCGACACCCGGCCAGGCTGGATGCGCGCAGTGTGATAGTTTCGGCGCATGCTCGTGCGCATCAGCTGGTGGCCCGCCTCCTAGGCGGTGTCTTCGCGTTCGCACGAATCAAGACCGCCTCCGGGGCGGTCTTTTCATTGAGCCGAGCCGGATGCCCGATCCTCAGGAGACGTCGATGATCACACAGCTCGCCGAGCTCACCGCCGACCCGAACGCGTCGTTCGTGCTCATCGCACGCGACGGTGCGGAGAGCGTCGAGCTCCTCACGGGTTCCGTCACCGACGTCGACCTCCTCGCCGACATCCCCCTCGACGCCGACGGACGACCGCAGGAGGTCTTCGCCCTCGTGCCGTACCGGCAGGTACGCGAACGCGGGTTCGAGGCGCAGGACGACGGCACGCCGTTGCGCTGCCTCATCGTCGACGCGCATGACAGCATCCCGACGCCCGAGCTGGTCACGGCGCTGCCCGACGCACCCATCGCCCTGCACGAGGCGGGTTTCGACATCTCGGACGAGGAGTACGCCGCCACGGTCGAGACCGTGATCGCCGAGGAGATCGGGCGCGGAGAAGGCGCCAACTTCGTCATCCGACGCGACTACACGGCGCGATTCGACGGCGATGACCGCATCGCCGCACTGACCTGGTTCCGAGCCCTCCTCGAGCACGAGCGCGGCGCGTACTGGACGTTCGCCGTCATCACGCCTGGCCACATCGCCGTCGGCGCCAGCCCAGAGGCGCACGTGGTCGCGCAAGACGGCATCGTGACGATGAACCCGATCTCCGGCACCTTCCGGCATCCGGCGGGCGGCGCGACGAAGGAGACGCTCGTCGAATTCCTCTCCTCCACCAAGGAGACGGAGGAGCTATTCATGGTCGTCGACGAAGAGCTGAAGATGATGAGCGCGGTCTGCTCGGACGGCGGCCGCATCACCGGGCCGCATCTGAAGCAGATGTCCCGCCTCACCCACACGGAGTACATGCTCCGCGGTTCCAGCCGCCTCGACCCGCGCGACATCCTCCGCGAGACGATGTTCGCCCCGACCGTCACGGGCTCCCCGATGCAGAACGCCTGCGCGGTCATCCGCAGGCATGAGCGGCAGCCGCGCGGCTACTACTCCGGCGTCGCTGCGCTGTTCACCCCGAACGCCCACGGCGGTCACGATCTGGACGCCCCGATCCTCATCCGCACCGTGTACGTCGGAGACGGTGCGCTGCGCGTGCCCGTCGGCGCGACCCTCGTGCGCCACTCCGATCCGCAAGGAGAGGTCAGCGAGACGCACGGAAAGGCGGCCGGTGTGCTCGGCGCGATCGGCGCCATCGCTCGGGATGCCGGGCCCGCGGCGGACGCGGATGCTCCTGCTCGGCCCGTCGACCTCGCCGCGGACGACGATGTCGCAGAGCTGCTCGCCTCCCGCAATGCGCGCCTGGCCGACTTCTGGCTGAATCCGCAGACCGATGATGGGACCGCCGGTCCGTTCGCCGGCCGCACCGCGCTCGTCGTCGACGCGGAGGACCGCTTCACCACGATGCTCGCGCACCAGCTGCGACACCTCGGTCTCGACGTGCGCATCCTGCCGTGGAGCGCTGCGACGGATGCGGATGTCGATGCCGCCGACCTCGTCGTCGCCGGCCCAGGACCGGGCGACCCTCGCGATGAGACGAGCCAGCGGATCACCAGGATGCGCGACGTGGTCTCACGCCGCAGGATCCAGGGGCGACCGCTCGTCGCGGTGTGCCTGAGCCACCAGATCCTCGCCGACTCGTTCGGGATCGATCTCGTCCCCCTGGACAGCCCCCACCAGGGCTTGCAGAAGACCGTCCCCGTGTTCGGCGAGGACGCGTCCATCGGTTTCTACAACACGTTCACGGCGCGCGTCGCCCCGGGCACGGAGACGGTCGGGGTGTTCTGGGGTGCGACAGACGGCAGCGCACAGGGATCGTTCGAGGCCGAGGTGTCGGCGGATGCCACGACCGGCGACGTCTACTCCCTCCGCGGCGAGCGCTTCGCCAGCGTCCAGGGACACCTGGAGTCGATCCTCTCCAAGGACGGCATCCGCACCCTGGAGCGCCTCGTCGCCCACGCACTGGCCTGAGCTGAGCGGTCGCTCGCTGAGCCTGCGCCTCCCGCTCGCTTAGCCGTGCCTCCCGCTCGCTGAGCCTGCGCCTCCCGCTCGCTGAGCCTGTCGAAGCGTACGTCAGCCCCCGAGGACGTCGACCGGGTTGAACAGGTCCGCGACGAGCAGCAGGGCGCCCATCGCGATGAGCAGCGTCGCGACGACCACCGTGAGCGGAACGAGGCGCGTGGCGTCGACCGGCGCCGGCGCAGGGCGCCGGAAGAGCTTCGCCCACGCCCGGCGGATGCCGTCCCACAGCGCGACGACGACGTGCCCTCCGTCCAGCGGGAGCAGCGGGATGAGGTTGAAGACGAACAGGGCGACGTTCAGGGAGCCGAGCAGGTTCAGCAGCACGACGAAGCGGTTCAGCACCGGCGCATCGGTCGCAGCGACCTCGCCGGCGATCCGCCCGACGCCGACGACGCTGAGCGGTCCGTCCGGGTCCCTCTCCCCTCCCGTGAAGGTCGAGACGGCGACCTCCCAGAGCCGCACGGGCAGTGTCGCGATCATCCTGGTGACGCGTCCCGCGGCTTCCATCGTCTGCTCGAAGCCGGTCGTGATCGGCTGAGGGACGAACCCCATCTGCGAGCTCATGCCGACATAGCCGACCTCGGCGACGCGCTGCTCGCCGGCGTCGTCGAGCAGGGGCCTGCCGGAGGCGTCGGTGAGCGCGCGCTCGGCCGAGATCGGGGTGACGGCGAGCGTGACGGGCTCGCCGTCTCGATCGACCACCACGTCCAGCCGCTGTCCTGCGGACGCCTGCACGATCTCGGTCGCCTCTGCGAACGTCGACACCGGAGCACCGTCGATCGACACGAGCACGTCTCCGGGGAGTATCCCCGCCTCGGCGGCCGGGGTCGCAGGATCGTCCGCCGCGCATTCCGTCTGTGTGGTCCCTGCCGGGAGCACACACTCCGACACGGCGGCGATCGTGGTCGTGCCCTGCTGCAGGCCGATCCCCGAGGCGAGCACCGTGAAGATCAGGACGCCGAGGACGAGGTTCATGAACGGCCCGCCGAGCATGACGATGATCCGCTTGTACACCGGGAGCCGGTAGAAGACCCGCTCCTCCGCGCCGTCCGCGATCGTCTCGTCGTTGGCGGTGCGCGCCTCCTGCACGAGCGTGCGGAAGACGCCGCGCGCAGGCTTTCCCGATGCGGATGCGGGGTACATCCCCGACATGGAGATGAAGCCGCCGACGGGCAGCGCCTTGAAGCCGTACTCCGTCTCTCCGATCCGCTTGGACCACAGCCGTGGCCCGAAGCCGATCATGTACTGCCCCACGCGCACGCCGAACAGCTTCGCCGGGACGAGGTGACCGATCTCGTGCAGCCCGATCGAGATGCCGAGACCGACGAGCATGAACACGATGCCGGCCACGTAGAGCAGGATTTCCACCAGATCACCGTACTGGCTTCGAGCGAGGAATCGGCTGAATAGACTGGTCGGGTGACCCGCAGGCAGCTCAGACTCGTGCGCGCTGCCGCCGCATCCGGCATCGCGACGATCCTCGCAGCCGTCTCTCACACGCTGGGCGGCGGGATGCCACCGCATCCGCTGCTCGTCCTCTCCGTCTCCGTCCTGCTGGTCCCCGCGGCCGCCGCACTGGTCGGCGGACGCCTCTCCGCGGCACGGCTCGCACTGACGGTCCTCGTCGCGCAGCTCGCTTTCCATCTCCTCTTCCATGCCCTCGGCGGTGGTCTCTCGACCGCCCCCGGGGGCATCACGGCCGTGCACGACCACGCCCCCGTCGTCCTCGGCCCCGTGGTCGCCGTGGCGCCGGCGGATGCGCCGATGGTGCTCGCGCACATCTGCGCCGCCGTGCTGACCGCTCTCCTGCTCTGGCACGGAGAACGAGCGGTTCGTCGAGTCTTCGCCTGGGTCCAGGCGCGGCTCCTCGCACCGCTGCGTGTGCCAGCTGCCCGACATGACGTTCCCGGCATCCCCACCGCTCCTCTGCTCCCGCCGTCGCTCGCGCCGTTGCGTTCGAGCGTCGTGCGTCGTGGTCCGCCCCTGGCATGATCGCTCGTCGCGTACCCGGTACACCGCCGACGCGACGCCTGCCGCGCTGTGCGCGGCGATGATCATCGCGCCCTCTGACGGCGCATCATGCAGACCAGAAAGCGACACTCATGTCCCGTACCACCCGTACCCTCCGCCGCGGCGCCGTCGCGGCCCTCATCGGCACCGGCCTCGCGCTGGCCGTCCCCTCCCTCGCCTCCGCACACGTCGGAGTCTCCCCCGACGCGCTCGCGCCCGACGCTGCCACGGTGCTGACGTTCTCCTTCACCCATGGCTGCGAGACCTCGCCGACCACCGCGCTGCGCATCACGATGCCGGAGGGGCTCGCGTCCGTCTCGCCCACCGTCGATGGCGATTGGAAGATCGCCGTCGACCGCGGAGATGACGGCCTCGTGACCGCGGTGACCTACACCGCGAACACCCCGATCCCGAGCGATCTCCGGGGAGCCGTCAGCATGCAGGTGCGGCCCGCGGAGGATGCACCCGAATCGTTCGCGTTCCCCGTCGAACAGCTCTGCGAGACGGGCGTCAACGAATGGACCGAACTCGCCGCCGAGGGAGAGGACCCGCACGAGCTGGACTCGCCCGCACCTGTGGTGAGCCTGCAGGCCGCCGACGCGGACATCGCGGATGCCGGTCACAGCGATCACGCGGCCTCTGGCGGTGCGCAGGCCTCCGACGCCGGGATGGACACGTCCGACGCCTCGGCCCCCGTGGGGATCGCCCTCGGCGCCGGCGGTCTTGTCGCAGGGCTCGCCGCCCTCATCGTCGCGATCCTCGCCTACCGGCGTCGCACAGCCTGATCAAGGCTCCGCCTCCTTCCTGGTGAGACGGCGCAGATCTGCCCCGAGGGGGGGTCCGCGCCGTCTCGGAGCGGCCCGCGGTGCCTGAGTCGGCCGCTCGCGGCCGGGCAGACGGCTGACGCGCGAGCGGCCCGTGAGAAACTGGAGGCGCCATGAGCACCGCATCCGCACCCCTTCCTCCCGTTCTGCGACCGGAGCATCCCCGCCGCCGACCGCTCAGCGAGCTCGCCGAACGCTTCGGCTTCGACCTCGTCGGCGACGCGAGCGCCGTCGATGTCCTGGGCATCACTCTGGCGACCGCGGACCTGCGCGCCGGGGAGGTCTTCGTCGGCATCCGCGGAGCGCGCGCGCATGGTGCCGAGTACTCCTCGGCGGCCGCGGAGCGGGGAGCCGTCGCCATCCTCACGGATGCCGAGGGCGCCTCGATCGCTCGCGCGAGCGGACTCCCGGTCCTCGTCACCGAGGACCCTCGTGCGGTTCTGGGTGAGGTCAGCGCGTGGTTGTACGGCACCGACGAGTATCTCCCTCAGCTCTACGGCACGACCGGAACCAACGGGAAGACGAGCGTCTCGCACATCCTCGAGGGGATCCTCGGCCAGCTCGGCGTCGTGACCGGGCTCAGTTCCACGGCCGAACGGCACATCGCCGGTCAGACCATCGTGTCGCGGCTCACCACCCCCGAGTCCTCCGAGCTGCACGCGCTGCTCGCCCTCATGCGCGAGCGCGAGGTGCAGGCCGTCGCCGTCGAGGTGAGCGCCCAGGCCCTGTCACGCCACCGCGTCGACGGGCTCGTCTTCGACGTCGCAGGCTTCACGAGTCTGACGCACGACCATCTCGACGACTACGGCGACATGGAGACGTACTTCGAGGCCAAGCTCGCCCTCTTCCGCCCCGACCGCGCGCGGCGCGGCGTCGTCTGCGTGGACACCGCCTCCGGCTGGGACGTCGTGCATCGCGCGGAGATCCCCGTCGTCACCGTCGGTGCTCCGCAGCTCGCCGCCGATCCGGATGCCGCGTCGAGGGCCGACTGGACGGTCGCGATCCTCGACGAGGATCAGCGCGGCACCCGCTTCACGGTCCGCGCGCCGGACGGCCGGGAGATCACGACATCGATCGGCGTGATCGGCCCTCACATGGCGGCGAACGCCGGGCTCGCGATCGCGATGCTCGTCGAAGGCGGCTTCGACGTCGCCGACATCGCGGCTGCACTCGAGCGGGACGGACGCATCGATGCGAATCTCCCGGGACGCACCGAGCTCGTCTCCGGCCCATCGGGCCCTGCCGTGTACGTCGACTTCTCGCACACGCCGGACTCCTTCGAGAAGACGCTCGCCGCCGTGCGCAAGATCACTCCGGGGCGCGTGCTGATGATGTTCGGCGCCTCCGGCAATCGCGACGCGCTCAAGCGCCCGGCGATGGGACGGATCGCGGCAGAAGGGGCGGACATCGTCATCATCACCGACCACCACCCCCGCTACGAGGCGCCGGCACCGATCCGCGCCGCCCTGCTCGAGGGAGCACGCAGCGCGCAGAGCGGAGCGGAGATCCTCGAGATCCCCGCACCGGAGGACGCGATCCGCGCGGCGGTCGGGATGCTCGGAGACGGTGACGCCATCCTCTGGGCGGGTCCCGGCCACCAGGACTACCGGGAGATCGATGGCGTGCGGACGCCGTTCTCTGCGCGCGAGCTCGCCCGCCAGGCTCTGACGGAGGCCGGCTGGCCTGCGTGAGCCTGCCGGGCCGCACGCGTTCGAACCCGCCTCAGGGACGCGGCGGACGTCGATTCACCCGCGGGCGATGAGTCGATCGGCCCGCTCGCGCGCCCACCGCTCCGCTTCGGCGAGCGAGGCGACGGTGAGCGTCTCAGGCGGCTCGTGCGCGTCGACGACGGCGGCGATGGTGTCGACGATGCCGAGGAACGCGAGGCGTCCGTCATGGAAGGCGTCCACGGCCTGCTCGTTGGCGGCGTTGTACACCGCGGGATAGGTGGATCCGGCGCGTCCGACGCTCTTGGCCAGGGCGACAGCGGGGAATGCCTCGTCGTCCAGAGGCTCGAAGGTCCAGTTGGTCGCCGTCGTCCAGTCCAGCGGCCGGCCGACGCCTCCCACGCGATGCGGCCAGTCGAGCCCGAGCGAGATCGGCAGACGCATGTCGGGAGGGGATGCCTGTGCGATCGTCGAGCCGTCGACGAACTCGACCATCGAGTGGACGATCGACTGCGGGTGCACGACGACGTCGATGTCGTCGTAGTCGACATCGAAGAGCAGATGCGCCTCGATCACCTCGAGCCCCTTGTTGACCAGCGTCGCCGAGTTGGTCGTGACCACGCGGCCCATGTTCCAGGTGGGATGCGCGAGCGCCTGATCAGGCGTCACATCGGCCAGCTCCGCTCTCGTGCGTCCGCGGAACGGGCCGCCGGATGCCGTGACGACGAGCCTTCGCACCTCATCCCGGCCGCCGGAGCGGAGCGCTTGGGCGATCGCCGAGTGCTCCGAGTCGACGGGGACGATCTGGCCATCGGCGGCGAGGGCCTTCACGAGTGCGCCGCCCACGATGAGCGACTCCTTGTTCGCCAGCGCGAGCGTCCTGCCCGTCTCCAGAGCCGCGAGCGTCGCCCCGAGCCCGATGGAGCCGGTGATCGCGTTCAGGACGACGTCGGCCTCCACCTCGCGGACGAGCTGCTCTGCCTCATCGGCGCCGAGGGCGGTGTGCTCGACCCTGAACTCGGCGGCCTGCTCCTCGACCAGCGCCGCATTCGATCCCGCGGCGAGGCCGACCAGCTCGAAGCGACGCGGATTGGCCCTGATGACGTCGAGGGCCTGCGTGCCGATGGAGCCGGTGGAGCCGAGGACGATGACGCGACGCATGGTCACAGCCTAGGCGCGTGTCACTGCTGGACGGGCGTCGTCGCCAGGATGTCGATCACGAAGACGAGCGTCTCTCCGGCGAGCTCATTGGATTCCGAGGGCTCCGCACCGTAGCCGTCTGCCGGCGTCATCACGACGAGAACCTGGGATCCGACCTTCTGCCCCTCGAGCGCCTTCTGGAAGCCCGTGACCACGCCGGTGGTCTGGAACTGGGTAGCCGCCCCCCTGCTCCACGAGGAGTCGAACGACTCGCCGTCGCTCCACTTCACACCCATGTACTGCACCGCGACGAGGTCGCCGGCCCCGACCGTCGTGCCATCGCCCTGCTTGAGCACGGCGATCTCGGTCTCCGCGGGAGCATCCCCGTCGGGGATCGTGATCGTGGGCTCGCCGTTCTCGGCGAGTTCGACGGTCGGCATGCCGTCGACGGGAGCGACGTCCTCGCCAGTGGCGACGAGAGGCAGCTCTTCGATGGCCTCTGCGACGACGACGACGTTGCTCGCGCCCTCGCCCAGCACGGTGCTGGGCAGGGCGAGCACGACCTGCGAGCCGAGCGGGATGCACTCCAGGGCCGCGACGAAGAGGGACGACTGCGAGGTCTCGAGCAGCACGGGCAGGACGCCGTCCGTGCCGCGCTCCGAGGAATCGAGCACCTCGTTGGTGGCCGCATCGATGATCCGGTACTGCACCGAGACGAGGTCGTTCACCTGCACGTCGACCCCCGAGCCCTCGGAGACGACGGTGCGCTCCACATCGGCGAAGGCGGCGTCCGCGGGGATCGTGACGGTCGCGTCAGCACCTTCCCCCTCGAGCGTGATGGCGTCGGAGGTCTCGCCGGGCTGCGCGTCCAGCGCGCACTGGGTCTCGGTGCCCGCATCGGGGGTGCTCGTGGACTCCGGCGTGCCGCTCGAGCCGCAGCCGGCCAGGACGAGGGTCGCTGCCGCGACGGTGGAAAGCAGGACGAACGGGCGGGTGCGCACAGTGAAACCTCGGGCTCGGGAGCTGGAACCTCCCCATCCTGTCGCATCCGCCTTTGCCCTCGCTGGGAGACACGGTCGCACCGAGCCACACCGCGTTGCATTCCGGTAACGGAATGGTCCGCGCGCTAGCCTGATCCGATGACCTCTGCCTCCTCCGATGCTGTCGAAACCGATGCCGAGGAGGCGCCCAAGCCCAAGCAGGCGGGTGCCGCATACGCTCTGGGGCGGGCGGTCATCGGCCCCCTGGCCAGGATGATCTACCGTCCGCGGGTCGAAGGCAGGGAGAACGTGCCGCGCACGGGCGCCGTGATCTTTGCGAGCAATCACCTCTCGTTCATCGACTCGATCGCCATCCCGGTCGCTGCACCGCGACCGGTGCACTTCCTCGCCAAGTCGAGCTACTTCGAGGGCACCGGCATCTCCGGCGCCCTCCAGCGCACGTTCTTCGAATCGATCGGTGCGATCCCGGTGCGGCGAGGGGCAGGACAGGCCGCACTCGACGCACTGGACCAGCAGCGGATGCTGCTCGACGACGGCCTCGCGGTCGCGCTGTACCCCGAGGGAACGCGCTCCACCGACGGTCGCCTCTACAAGGGCCGCACCGGCGTCGCCTTCCTCGCCCTGCAGACGGGCGCCCCTGTCGTTCCGGTCGGCCTGATCGGCACAGACCGCGTCATGCCCAAGGGCGCCAAGATGCCCTCCCTGCGCGAGCGAGTGACCGTGAAGTTCGGCACCCCGCTGGACCTCTCGGCTCACGGGCCGGCGAACAGCGGACGCGCACGGCGGCTCGCGACGGATGAGATCATGACGGCCATCCATGCCCTCTCCGGTCAGGAGCTCGCGGATGCCTACAACGAGGCGCCTGCCCAGGGCACGATCGAGAAGATCAAGCAGGCGCTCCCCCACGAGCGCCGCTGATCCTCGTCATGCCGCGGTGACCGTGGCCTCGTGCCGGACGGGGAAGTTCACCGAGTTGGCGATGAAGCACCAGGCGTTCGCCTGGACGTGCGCGCGCTCCGCCGCCTCGATCATCGAGGGGTCGGCGACCGTCACCTCCGGCCGGAGCACGACCTCGGCGAACGATCCGCCGCCCGCTCCGTCCTCGCGCATGAGACCGGTCGCCCTGTCGCGATAGTCCACGACGACGACCCCGGCGGTGACGCAGGCGTGCAGATAGGAGAGCAGATGGCACTCGGACAACGCCGCGAGCAGCATGTCCTCCGGGTTCCAGCGCGTCGGGTCGCCCCGGAACGGCTTGTCCGCCGAGGCCAGGAGCTCGGGCTTGCCCTCGATGGACACCGTGACGTCCCTGGCGTACTCCCGGTAGCCGCTCGTGCCGGTTCCACGGTTACCCGTCCAGGTCGTGGTCAATGCGTATCGATGCTCTCCGATGCTCATCCCGCCAGTCTGCCACCGGCACCGGGGACGGGATCGCTCCCGCGTTAGGCTGAAAGGATGCTGGAGACAATCACGCTCGCGGATGCCGTCGAACTCGCCGTCGTGGAGCGGAGCGGTTTCATCGAATCACGGCACGCGGGAGTCGCCGTCGTCCTGTCTCCCGAAGGCGAGGTGGTGGCCTCGCATGGCAACGCCGACGCTCTCGTGCTGCCTCGATCCAGCCTCAAGCCCCTGCAGGCGGTCGCCTGTGTGACGGCCGGCGCGGCGCTCGAGGGCGAGCAGCTCGCCCTCTCCACCGCCAGTCACGTCGGCACCGACCGGCACGTCGCGGTGGTGCGGGACATCCTCGTCGAGGGAGGGCTCAACGAGGACGATCTCGCGTGTCCCCCCGCCTGGCCGTCCGACTCCGCGGCGAGGGACGAGCTGGTGCGGGAACACGGCGCGCCGGCCCGCATCCGCATGAACTGCTCCGGCAAGCACGCGGCGATGCTGCGTGCGTGCGTCGCCACGGGGTGGCCGATCGCCGGTTACCTCAATCAGGACCATCCGCTGCAGATCCACATCCGCGAGGTCGTCGAACGGCTCACCGGAGAGAAGGTCGCCCACACGGCGATCGACGGTTGCGGCGCACCGGTGCACGCCATCTCCCTCACGGGTCTGGCGCGTGCGATCCACCGCATCGCGACCGCATCCGATCGGTCGCCCTTCGCCCTGCACCGCGTGGCGGGAACGCTCGTGCGCACCGTCCGTGAGAACGCCTGGACCATCGAGGGCCCCTCGCGCCCGGACACGATCGCGATCGAGACGCTCGGTGTCTTCGCCAAGGGCGGCGCGGAGGGTGTCATGGTCATGTCCGCTCCGAACGGCACGACGGTCGCTCTGAAGATACTCGACGGCTCTCCGCGCGCTTCGACGATCGTGGCCGCGACCCTGCTCCAGCGCGCAGGCGCACTGAGTCAGGAGCAGGTGCAGACGCTCGATGACGCACTCGCTCTGGAGGTGCTCGGCGGCGGCCGTGAAGTCGGCCGTATCCGGGTTTCCGCCGCGCTCTGATCCTTCACCGGACCGTCTCCGCACCCGGGGCACCGGGGAGGACGACTCGCTCGGGCGGTCCGCCGTCGATGACCCGCCACGCGCGTCCCGCGTGCGTGCGCGCGTAAGGAGGCAGATCCCGGTGCCCGAGCAGCACCCGCAGCGCAGAGGGATGCTCCGCGGCGACGAGCATCTCCCCCTCCTGGCGGATTCGCTGCAGGACAGCCCACTCCCGCTGCCACTCCTCTGCATCGCCGATGAGGACGAACCCGCGCACCGCGCTCTCCTCGTGCGGCTCGCCGGGGCGGCGGATCTCCCGATCCGGGAAGGCTTCGGCCAGCACCGCACGCATCCGCGCTCCCCCTGCGCTGACGATCCCGACCGCTCGGCGGCCGGGACACCACGACGACGCGCTCCTGTCCTCCGATGAGCGCTCGGGTAGCTCGTCCGTCCACGCGACCTGAACCTCGGTTCCCGCCAGGTGCGCCCGACCGGGGGCACGGTCCGCTGCGAACGCCGAGGATTCACCTCCGGCGGCGAGGTGCTCGCCCCTGTTCGAGGTCCTGAGCAGCATCCGGTTCGGCAGCGCATCGACAAGACGGCCCGCGACACCGGAGATCCTGGCCATGGTGAGCACGGGTGTGCACGCATCCGCGGAGCGCAGGAACGGCTCGAGGCGCTCGGCGAACGCCAGGGCGTACTCCCCCGGAAACGCGGCGAGGATCCGATCCGCGTCGTCGCAGAGCAGGAGCCCCCGCTGCGTCGGGCTCAGCGCGTGCACGACGTCCCACGCGTCCTCCGGCTCGCTCGGCACGGTGGTCGCCGTCGGGTCCTGCCGTCGCAGGGTTCGCACGGCGGTGCTCTTGCCCGCCCCCGGCCCGCCGATGATCGCCATGCCCCGGTCCCGCCCCGGACGCAGACCGATGACCCGTTGGCGCTGACGCTCCGGTTCGTCGGCGAGTCCGAGAAGGACCTCTCCCTGGCCACCGGCGAGCTCCTCGACGCGGAGCAGTGTCGGCAGCGCAGGCAGCCATGGGCTGGCCCGGCGCGCCTCGCTCTGCCATCGCTTCCGAAGAGCGTCGACGTCCTCGGCAGCGGTGAGAGCCACCCGGATCGGGAGCGCCTCGTCGTCCTGGGGGCGCCGCACGAGTGCGATGCCCCTGCCCTGCGGGCCTCCCGGCAGAAGGGCGGCCTCGTCGGAGCCGATCACGAGTCGGCTGTCCGCGGCATCCGAGACCCGGAGACTGATGCGGAGCGGGCAGTTCGCCGCCACGGCATCCCTGATGACGCCTGCCGCGCGCTGGGTGCCGAGGATGAGATGCATCCCGAGCGCGCGCCCGCGTGCGGCGATGTCGGTGAAGACCCCGGCGAGATCCGGATGGTCCTGCAGCAGGGCGGCGAACTCGTCGACGACGATGACGAGTCTCGGCATCTCGACGGCTGCGTGATCGATGTCTCTCGCTCCCGCCTGCGCCAGGACGCGCTCACGGCGCCTGAGCTCGGCGGTGAGGCTGCGCACACCGCGCGCGGCCTCGCCCTCGTCGAGATCCGTGATGACGGCGCTGACCTGCGGAAGCGCGCGCAGCGGATCGAACGCCGTTCCCCCCTTGAAGTCCGCGAGGACGAAGGCGACCGCATCCGGCCCGTGGACCGAGGCGATCGCGCTGACCCAGGTCACGAGGAGTTCGCTCTTTCCCGCTCCCGTCATGCCGGTCACGACCGCGTGCGGCCCGTCCGCGACGAGGTCCACGGTCATCTCGCCCAGCATGCCTCTGCCGATGACCGCTGCGAGACCGCCGCTCGCCGCTGTGGAGAGCTCCGCGAGGCCGAGCCGCTCCGGAAGACGCGCATCCTGACGAACCCATTCGGCGGTTCGTCGCGCGATCGCACCGAGCTGGGCATGCGAGACGCATTCGACCGCCAGGGGCTGAACGCCGTCGGCGCTGCGCAACGACGCCGTCACCGGGTCGACGATGTCGAGGACGACGCTCGCGGTGAGTGGAACAGGGCTGCCGGGCGGCAGCAGCCAGATCGTGGCCTCCGCCGGCGGAGAGCTCGCGGCGTCATGCGATACGGCGAGACGGAAGGCGCCTCGCGTTCCCACTGTCGCGTGAGCGAAGCCGCTCGCCTCCCCGAGCTCACCGCACAGAGTCAGCTGTGAGGGCGAGAAACGAAGGCAGAGCTGCGCGAGGAGCGCCCTCACCACCGCCTCCCCGATGGGCGGCAGCGCTCTGATGCACACGCCCGCCCCCAGCGCGACGGCGATCGGGGAGTCATCGATCGTCCGAATGCGCTGGCGCGCCGCTCTGGCACGATCCCCCTCACCCCCCGAAGCCCGGAGAGCGCTCGGCAGACTGCCGCGCCCGAGCACGATCGTGGTGCTCGGCCCCGGAGGATCGACCCCACGCAGAGGCGCCTCCAGAAGGCAGTGCAGCGCATCGGGATGACGATGCCAGAGCGCCTCTCGCTCGAGAGCCAGACGTTGCTCGATCTCGTCGTCGACGCGTTCCCAGGCGGCCTCGCTCTCAGCCATGATCCGCCGACGCTCCTTGCGCCGCTGTCGCACGCCGTCCAGAACCGAGCCGGTGATCATCAGCGGGCCCAGCAGAGAGAAGCACAGCGCGAGCACGGAACCGGTCACCTGCCAGAGCACGACACCGGCGACGACGGGGACGAGCGCGGCGACGAAGGGGACGGGAGGCCGACGCGGCTCTGATGCAACGGGCGGGAGGATGATCGGTTCAGCGGTCATACGACCATTCGACGCGATCAGTGGCCCGGTAGACCGCTCTTCACACTGTGCTGTCCGATCAACGGACTGTGGAGGACGTGTCGTCCTCTTGGTCCTCGCCCTCGTGAGCGGACACGGCGGAGATCTGGACCACGATCAACGTCACGTTGTCGCGCCCGCCGTTCTCCAGTGCCGCCGCGAGCATGGCGTCGACGGCCTTCGCTGGGTCCGCGTGCTCCCGGAGGAAATGCTGGATACCGTAATCGGTGAGCTCCTTGGTGAGGCCATCGGAGCAGATCACGAAGCGATCGCCGTCCTGGATGTCGATGCTGAGGTAGTCCGGAGGGAACAGCTCGCTGACGCCCACGGCGCGCGTGATGACATTGCTGTAGGGATGCCCCTCGGCCTCCTCAGGGCTCAGGCGACCGGAGGCGATGAGCTCCTGCACGACGGAGTGATCCGTCGTCACCTGGGCAAGACGATCGCCCCGCAGCAGGTACACCCGCGAATCGCCGATGTTCAGCGACACCCATCGAGCCGGTTCCGCAACGAGATCGAGGAAGACTCCGGTGAGAGTCGTGCCGGTGCCCTCGTCCGTGGTCTCGGGGTGGGATGCGATGTCCTCCACGGCGAGAGCGAGCGCCCGCTCGATCCCCTCGGCCGAGACCTCCCCCGCGTCGACGACCGCCTTGAGGCGCTCGATCGTGCTCTGACTCGCCACCTCTCCGCCGGCGTGACCGCCCATTCCGTCTGCGACGACGAAGAGCGGATACTCGGCGAGGAAGGCGTCCTGATTGGAGTCGCGACGCCGTCCCTGATCCGTTGCGCCCGCCCATACGAGCACATAGCGGTCATCGACCTCGATCGTCTGCGATGCGGTCTCAGCCACGTGCGTCCTCCGTGCTGCGAGCGGCGGATCGGGCGGCCGCCTGGCTCTCGAACATCGTAGTGGAACGGAAGGCTCCCCCCAGCGGGGCGAAGCGACGCGGGGGAAGGAACGAGGTCATGTCTCAACGCTATCGTGTCGGCACGCTACCGCGATGATCCGCTGTGGATGACGTAGAAGAGCCCCTGAGAATCTCTCAGGGGCTCTTCCAGGATCGTGTCGATCAGGCAGGCGGGTTGGTCGGCGGAGCCGGCGGCTGCGTCGGATCCGTCGGGGCTGCCGGCGGCTGCGTGGGGGCAGCGGGCGGCGCGGGCGGTGCCGCGGGAGGCGGGGTCACCGGCGGCACAGCGGGAGCGGCAGGAGCCGCAGGAGGCGGCGTGACCGGCGGGACCTGACCGGGCTGCGCGGGCTGACCGTACCCGGGCTGCGGGTATCCAGGCTGAGCCGGCGGAGCGTAGCCGGGCTGCGCGGGCGGGGTGTAGCCGGGCTGCGCCGGGGGTGCGTAGCCCTGGGGGGCCTGGCCGTAGCCGGGAGCGGCGCCGTAGGCGTTCGCCGGCGGAACGCTCGTGGCCTGTGAGGGGACGCCTTCCCAGACCGTGCGGTCGGAGAGGAATCCGTTCGACGCCCACGGCGCAGGAGCGATCTGCGTGTTCCAACGCGACTTGTCGAAGGCGTTGATGCCGAGCCAGACGAGGCTTCCCACACCCGGGATCAGCAGCAGGAGGAGCCAGACGGCATCCTTCTGGAGCTTGAGACCGACACGCCACAGGACCATGACGACGACGGCCAGCGTCACGATCCAGGAGATGTAGTTGAGCACCGGGATCAGAACGACCGCGAAGGCGATGAGCACCACCCAGGGCGACACGTCTCCGAGCTTCGCGAGCACCATGTAGTTGTACACGGGAACCCAGGCGCGCCACTTGCCCTGCACACCGGCCTTGTCGAAGATCTTCGACAGGAAGATCGCCAGGATGATGTAGCCCGCGAGAGCGAACACCAGGCCCACCAGGCCGATGATCAGCAGGGCCGCTGCGGCACTGGCGTCGTAATAGTAACTGCTCATGATCCCCTCCGGATCTGGACGTCGGACGGCTTCCGCCGCGCCCATAACCCTAGCGCGACAGGCGCCCCGCCCGCACGGGTATCGCGGAATGTCTCACAATGTTCACGCCACCGCGAGCAGCTCCCAGACGCCGTCGTCCGCGCTGTCACGGAAGACGAAGCCCCGACCGGCAGCCCAGTGTCTCAACTCCGCGGGCGAGTCCGTGGACACTCCGTCTTCCGCGAATGCCCTGGTGAAGAGCCCCTTGGTCGTCTTGTTGAAGTGGTTCAGCGCCCTCCCCTCCTCCGTCACCACGCGCACATAAGCGGATGGCACGGTGTCGGGAACCGGTCCGAGCGCGACATAGGCCTCGCTGCGCAGATCGAGCAGGAACGAAGGCGCCTCCTTCGCGATGGCCGCCGTGACCGCCTCTGCCCAGTGCCGTCGCAACGGCGACAGCCCCGGCACAGACGTCCCGGCCGCGAGCCGATACATCGGGATGGGGTCGAGGGCCGCGAGCGGGCCGAACGGCGCGGAGTGGATCCAGACGCTCTCATGCAGATGGGCCCTGGCAGCCTCGCCCAGGCTCCGGGCGTCGAGGGCGTCGTAGAGGACGCCTGTGTAACGATCGGCTGCGGGCATGGTGGGCGCGGTGCGGAGGCGACGATTGTGCGCGATGTCCGAGAGCTGGCGATCGCTGAGCTTGAGAGCGCGCCGGGAAGCATCCGGATCCTTGGCGAGCTCGACGAGCGCCGAGACGGCCGCCCGACGAGCGGGAGCCAGGCTCGCCATCGCGACCGCTGCGGGCGCGAAACGGCCGGATTCGCCACCTTCGCGCTTCGTCTCGGATGGGGGCAGCAGCAGCTTCATGGGTACTCCGGCAGGCAGAAACACGTCCGCCCCGGGGCCCTGACGAGGTCAGGACGCCCGAGGCGGACGATGCGGAACAGTGTTCAGGCGATGAGGGCGGCGTTGCCGGCCACGATCGTCAGGGTGTCGCCCTCCATGGAGAGGAACCCGTCCTGCGCGTTGGCCAGCACCTTCGAGCCGTCTTCGCGGGTGATGCGGACCTCGCCCTGGGCGAGGATCGCGAGCACCGGCTCGTGACCCGACATGATGCCGATCTCACCCTCGACGGTCTTGGCGACGACGAGGGTGGCGTCACCGGACCAGACCTCCGCATCGGCGGAGACGAGGCTGACGTTGAGCGCCATGATCAGGCGTTCTCCTTCTGGATCTGCGCCCAGCGCTCTTCGACGTCGGAGATGCCGCCGACGTTGAAGAAGGCCTGCTCGGCGACGTGGTCGAAGTCACCGCGGGTGATCGCGTCGAACGACTCGATCGTCTCCTTGAGCGGAACGGTCGAGCCCTCGACACCCGTGAACTTCTTCGCCATGTAGGTGTTCTGCGAGAGGAACTGCTGGATGCGACGGGCACGTGCCACGACGATCTTGTCCTCTTCGGAGAGCTCATCGACACCGAGGATGGCGATGATCTCCTGCAGCTCCTTGTTCTTCTGGAGGATCTGCTTGACCGTGGTGGCGACGCGGTAGTGGTCCTCGCCCAAGTAGCGGGGGTCCATGATGCGCGACGTCGAGGTCAGCGGGTCGATGGCCGGGTACAGACCCTTCGACGCGATCTCACGCGAAAGCTCCGTCGTCGCGTCGAGGTGCGCGAAGGTGGTGGCCGGTGCCGGGTCGGTGTAATCGTCGGCGGGAACGTAGATCGCCTGCAGCGAGGTGATCGAGTGGCCGCGCGTCGAGGTGATGCGCTCCTGGAGCAGACCCATCTCGTCGGCGAGGTTCGGCTGGTATCCCACGGCGGAGGGCATACGGCCCAGCAGCGTCGACACCTCGGAACCCGCCTGCGTGAAGCGGAAGATGTTGTCGATGAACAGCAGCACGTCCTGCTTCTGGACGTCGCGGAAGTACTCCGCCATCGTCAGCGCGGACAGGGCGACGCGCAGACGCGTCCCCGGCGGCTCGTCCATCTGGCCGAAGACCAGGGCGGTCTTGTCGAAGACGCCGGCCTCCTCCATCTCGTGGATGAGGTCGTTGCCCTCACGCGTGCGCTCACCGACACCGGCGAACACCGAGACACCACCGTGGTCCTGCGCGACGCGCTGGATCATCTCCTGGATGAGGACGGTCTTGCCGACACCTGCACCACCGAACAGACCGATCTTTCCACCCTGCACGTAAGGGGTCAGCAGGTCGATCGACTTGATGCCGGTCTCGAACATGGTGGTCTTCGACTCGAGCTGGTCGAAGTTCGGGGCCTTGCGGTGGATCGGCCAGCGCTCCGTGATCTCGACGGTCTCACCGGGCTCGCCGTTGAGGACCTCGCCGATCACGTTGAAGACCTTGCCCTTGGTCACGTCACCGACGGGAACCGAGATGGCCTCGCCCGTGTCGCGGACCTCCTGGCCGCGGACGATGCCGTCCGTCGGCTTCAGGGCGATGGCGCGGACCAGGTCGTCACCGAGGTGCTGGGCGACCTCGAGCGTGATCTCGGTCGACTCCTCGCCGATCGTGATCGTGGTCTTCAGCGCGTTGTAGATGTCGGGGATCGAGTCGTGCGGGAACTCGATGTCGACAACCGGACCGTTGACGCGTGCGACGCGCCCGACGACCGCGGTCGCCGGCGTCTCAGCCGTGGCGGTGGTGGTCATTTTCGTCTCTCTCCTGATGGTCTATTTGCTCGACGCGAGGGCGTCGGCGCCGCCGACGATCTCTGCGATCTGCTGCGTGATCTCCGCCTGACGCGCGTTGTTGCGCAGACGGGTGTAGTCGGTGATGAGCTTGTCCGCGTTGTCGCTGGCCGACTTCATCGCCTTCTGCGTGGCCGCCTGCTTGGCGGCGGACGACTGCAGGAGAGCGTTGAAGACGCGGCTCTGGATGTAGACCGGAAGGATCGCATCCAGTACGGTCTCGGCATCCGGCTCGAACTCGTACAGCGGGTACACGGCACCGGATGCGTCAGACGCATCCGACTCCGCGATCTCGAGCGGAAGCAGACGGACCGTCTCCGGCGACTGCGTCATCATGCTGACGAAGCGGTTGTACACCAGGTGGAGCTCGTCGACTCCCCCGTTCTCGCCGCCGCGCGAGAAGGCCTCGAGCAGCGTGGCCGAGATCGCCTCGGCCGTGGAGAAGGACGGGGTGTCGGTGTCGCCGGTCCACTCCGCCGCCGCGGTGATGCCGCGGAACTGGAAGTAGCCGACGGCCTTGCGGCCCACGAGGTAGAACACCGGTTCGCTGCCGCTCTCGCGGATCAGCTCCGCCAGCTCCATCGCCTCGCGGAGGATCTGCGAGTTGAAGGCGCCGGCCAGACCGCGGTCGCTCGAGAAGATCACGACCGCGGAGCGGCGGATCGTCTCGGGCTCACGGGTGAGCGGGTGGTCGACATTGGAGTACGTCGCGACGGCGGAGACGGCCCTCGTCACGGCCCGCGCGAAGGGGCTGGACGCCTTGACGCGTGCCATCGCCTTCTGGATGCGCGAAGCCGCGATGAGTTCCATCGCCTTCGTGATCTTCTTGGTCGTCTGAGCAGAAGAGATCTTCTGCTTGTAGACCCTGAGTTGTGCGCCCATGTATCAGTACCTCACGCGATTACGCGCGACGACCCTTGACGATCTTCTCCTGGTTGACGTCCTCGGCCTCAGCCGCAGCGTGCTCCTCGTGGCCGGGGGCCCCGATCGCGTGACCCTTGCCGCCCTGGAACTCCAGGATGAAGGCGTCGGTCTGCTTGCCGAGCTCGGCGACGGTGTCGTCGTCGAGGACGTTCGTCTCGCGCAGGGTGTCGAGCACGGTGGTGTTGCGACGCAGGTAGTCCAGCAGCTCGCGCTCGAACCGCAGGACATCCTCGACCTCGATGGTGTCGAGCTTGCCGTTCGTTCCGGCCCAGATCGAGACGACCTGCTCCTCGACGGGGTACGGCGAGTACTGCGGCTGCTTGAGCAGCTCGGTCAGACGCGCACCGCGGGAGAGCTGACGACGCGATGCGGCGTCGAGGTCGGATGCGAACATCGCGAACGCCTCGAGCGAGCGGTACTGCGCGAGCTCCAGCTTCAGCGTTCCGGAGACCTTCTTGATCGACTTGACCTGTGCGTCACCGCCGACTCGGGAGACCGAGATGCCCACGTCGACCGCAGGACGCTGGTTGGCGTTGAAGAGGTCGGACTGCAGGAAGATCTGGCCGTCGGTGATCGAGATCACGTTGGTCGGGATGTACGCCGAGACGTCGTTCGCCTTGGTCTCGATGATCGGAAGACCGGTCATCGAGCCTGCGCCCAGCTCGTCGGACAGCTTCGCGCAACGCTCCAGCAGACGGGAGTGCAGGTAGAAGACGTCTCCGGGGTATGCCTCGCGGCCCGGCGGACGGCGCAGCAGCAGCGACACGGCGCGGTAGGCCTCGGCCTGCTTCGACAGGTCGTCGAAGATGATGAGGACGTGCTTGCCGCCGTACATCCAGTGCTGGCCGATGGCGGAACCCGTGTAGGGAGCCAGGTACTTGAAGCCGGCGGGGTCGGATGCCGGAGCCGCCACGATCGTGGTGTACTCCAGGGCGCCTGCCTCCTCGAGCGCGCCCTTCACCGAAGCGATGGTCGAGCCCTTCTGGCCGATGGCGACGTAGATGCAGCGGACCTGCTTGTTGACGTCGCCGGACTCCCAGTTGGCCTTCTGGTTGATGATCGTGTCGATCGCGATGGCCGTCTTGCCGGTCTGGCGGTCGCCGATGATGAGCTGGCGCTGGCCACGACCGACGGGGATCATCGCGTCGATGGCCTTGATGCCGGTCTGCATGGGCTCGTGGACCGACTTGCGCTGCATGACGCCGGGCGCCTGGAGCTCGAGCTCGCGGACGCCCTCCGTGGCGATCGCGCCGAGGCCGTCGATCGGGTTGCCGAGCGGGTCGACCACGCGGCCGAGGTAGCCGTCACCGACGGGGACCGAGAGCACCTCGCCCGTGCGGGTGACTTCCTGGCCGGCCTCGATGCCCGTGAAGTCGCCGAGGACGACGACGCCGATCTCGTGCTCGTCGAGGTTCAGGGCGAGGCCCTTGGTGCCGTCCGCGAAGGTGACGAGCTCGTTCGCCATGACGCCCGGCAGGCCCTCGACGTGCGCGATGCCGTCGGCGGCGTCGATGACCGTGCCGACCTCGGTCGCACCGGCGGTGGTCGGCTCGTAAGCGGCGGCGAAGTCCTTCAGCGCGTCACGGATGACGTCGGGGCTGATCGATAGTTCTGCCATTGTCTTCCCTTTGTATCTGGGTGCGCGGTTCCCCGCGCGAAGTCGTATTAGCCCGCGAGCTTCTGTCGAAGATCGGCGAGCCGCGCGGAGATGCTGCCGTCGATGACGTCGTCCGCGACCTGCACGCGCAGGCCTCCGACGACGTGAGGGTCGATGACCTCGCTGATCGTGACCTGTCCGTCGTAGCGACGGGAGAGGGCATCGGTCAGGCGGGTCCGCTGTGCATCCGTGAGCGGAGACGCCGTCTGAACCGTCGCGACGATCAGACCGCGCTGCGAGGCGACGATCCGGATGGCGCGGTTCAGCAGCTGGCGCACCCGGCGCTCACGGGGCTGACGGATGAGCGAGGAGACGATCAGCGTCGCGGGTGCTCCCGCTGCGCCGCCGAGCAGACGCTCGACGAGATCGCCCTTGGCCGAGGAGTCGCCGAGACGGCTTCCCAGCGCGAGCTCCAGCTCGGGGTTCGCCGCGACGACGCGCAGGAAGCCGAACAGCTCGCCGGAGATGTCGTCCTTCGGCTTGGCGATCGCCACCGCGCGGATGGCGAGCTCCTCGATGCCGTCGACGAGGTCGGAGGCGTCGGACCAGCGCTGGACGGATGCCACGGCGAGCACATCCTGCGCTCCTGCCGACAGCGAGCCGAACACGCTGCGGACGACCTTCTCGCGCGCCTCGGCCGGAGCCGCTGGATCTGCGAGCGCGCCGCTCAGCTGGGACGAGCCTCCCACGAGCCGCGCGGCGGCGAACAGCTCCTCCGCGGTGCCGAGGGTCACGCCCTTGGCCGCGGAGAGAGCCGCCGTCGTCGCCGACAGTGCCTGAGTGGTCGCGCTGCCCATTACTTGGCCGCCTCGGATGCCTCGAGGTCGGCCAGGAAGCGGTCGACCACCGCGGTCGCGCGTGCGTCGTCGGAGAGGGTCTCGCCGACCACGCCGCCGGCGAGGTCGAGGGCGAGGGTTCCCACCTCGGAGCGCAGCGACACGAAGGCGGCCTGGCGCTCGGCCTCGATCTGCGAGTGCGCAGCGGCCGTCAGACGCGCGGCCTCGCTGGTCGCGGTCTCCTTGGCCTCAGCGACGATCTTCTTGCCGTCCTCACGGGCGGCCTCGCGGATCTCGCCGGCCTCGGTGCGGGCCTCTGCGAGCTGGCGGGTGTACTCCTCCAGCGCGGCCTCAGCCTGCTTCTGGGCCTCGTCGGCCTTGGCGATGTTGCCCTCGATGGCTGCCGAGCGTGCGTCGAGCAGCGCGTACAGCTTGGGAAGAGCGACCTTCCACACCACGACGAGGATGACGATGAAGCAGACCGCGGACCAGATGATGTCGTACCACGCGGGGATGAGCGGGTTGTGTGCCGCACCTTCCTCCGCCGCGTACGTGACAAGAGCGTTCAGCATCCTGTCTCCTTATCGAAGCCGGCGGGTCAGTTGGTGAAGATGAAGTAGGTCGCGATGCCGATGAAGGCGAGCGCCTCGGTGAAGGCGATACCGATCCACATCAGGACCTGGAGGCGACCGGCCAGCTCGGGCTGACGGGCGACGCCCTCGATCGTCTTGCCGACGACGATACCCACGCCGATGGCCGGGCCGATCGCGGCGAGACCGTAACCGACAGTGGCGATGTTGCCGGAGATTTCAGCGAGAACCGTAGTTGCGTCCACGGGTTTTTCCTTTCGTTGGGTGGGAAGGCAGGTGTTTGCCGACCCGCTCAGTGCTCTTCTGCGACCGCGAGCTGGATGTAGACCGCGGTGAGGATGGTGAAGACGTAGGCCTGCAGGAAGGCCACCAGGACCTCGAACAGGGTGAAGGCGAAGCCGAAGGCGAGGGTTCCGGCGCCGAGCGCCGTCCACCAGCCGCCCAGGGTGACGACGAAGAACTGCGTGGCCGAGAAGAACAGCACGAGCATGAGGTGCCCGACGATCATGTTCATCAGCAGTCGCAGGGTGAGGGTCACCGGGCGGATGATGAAGGTGGAGATGAACTCCAGCGGCGTCACGATGATGTAGAGGAACGGCGGGACGCCCGAGGGGAACAGTGCGTTCTTGAAGAAGTTCTTGGGGCTCTTCTTGACGCCCGCGTAGATGAACGTCACGTAGCTGACCACCGCGAGCAGCAGCGGCACGGCGATGATGCTCGTCCCGGCGATGTTCAGGAACGGGATGATGCCCGTGATGTTCATGAACAGGACCATGAAGAAGATGGTCGCGAGGATCGGCATGAACCGGCGGCCGTCCTTGCGCCCGAGGAGGTCCTCGGCGACGTTGACGCGGACGAAGTCCAGGCCCATCTCGACGACGCTCTGGAAGCGCCCGGGGATCACGCGCATGTTGCGCGTGCCGAGCCACAGCAGGAGCACGACGACGGCGGTCGCCAGGAACTGGATCAGGTGGATCCGGGTGATCTCCATGCCGGCGAACTCGAAGACGGCATCCGGGAAGAACTCGTCGATCGAAGGGCCGTGGAACTCGCCGTCGGAGGCCAGGCGGGGAATCAGGGTCGCAGCGAGATTAGACAGCGCGGGCTCCAGCTTCGGGGCACCGGTTCAGAACCGGGGCGACGATGGTCGGTGATGCGGTTCGCCACATCGCTCAAGAATGAGCGGGGCACATGTCCCACCCTATCAGAATCACGGATTCTGCAAGTTCGCGTCCTGCTCGTCCTCGGGGTTCGTCGCGGGCAGCTGAGCGTCGCTGACGACGGGCAGTCGCATCTTCAGCAGGGCGACGGCGTCGATGATGAGCGACGCCAGGACGCCGGCGACCAGCGCGAGGAAGAAGACCATGTCCACCAGCCACGGCTGGTCCTTGATGATCAGCAGCAGTACGAAGAACACGACGAACTTCAGCAGCCACCCGCCGAGGACGATCGCGAAGAAGTACGGCACGTAGAGGGGCTCGCCGTACCAGCGGTTGGCGATGAGGATGCTGAGCCCCGTGATCGCCAGGAACAGCACCGCGATGGCCACGCCGAGGAGGCCGCTGAGCGCGCCCTCTCCCCCGGCCACGGCGAAGCCGATCCCGCCGGCGAGGATCGCGAGCACCGCGGCGGTCACCCCCGACCAGACCAGGGTCTTGCGCAGGATCGGGTTGCTGGACACGGGATTGGGGCTCATCGGGGCTCCAGGGTCTCGGGGGTGGTCTCGACGACGGGTTCCGGGCGGACGCGTCGGCTGGGAAGGAGGGTGAGGACGAGGCACGCTGCGCTGCCGAGGACGCCGAACAGCACGCCTCCCCAGTACTCGCCGTACCAGTCCTCGCGTGTGCCGACGTACATCAGCAGCACAGCGAGGGAGATCACGGCGGTCCACGAATAGAAGATCAGCACGGCGTCGCGATCGCGGTGGCCGAGATCGAGCATCCGGTGGTGCAGGTGCTTGCGGTCCGGCGCGAACGGCGACTTGCCCGCTCCCATGCGCCGGAACACGGCGAGACCGAAGTCGAGCAGGGGCAGGACGACGACGACGAGCGGCAGCAGCACGGGGATGAACGCGCCGAGCAGCTGCGACCGGCCGAACAGGTCCGGATCGTATGCCGAGGCCGGGGTCTGGGTCGTCAGGGCGATCGAGGAGGTCGCCATGAGCAGCCCGAGCACGAGCGCGCCCGAGTCGCCCATGAAGAGCTTGGCCGGGCTCCAGTTCAACGGCAGGAAGCCGAGGCAGGCACCGATGAGGACGGCGGCGAGGAACGTCGAGATGTTGAAGTACGAGCTCGCCCCGGTGTCCCGGGTGAGCATGTAGGAGTAGGCGAAGAAGACGCCGTTCGCGATGAGGCAGACCCCGGCGACGAGGCCGTCGAGGCCGTCGATGAAGTTCACCGCATTCATCACGATCACGATCGCGAACATCGTCACCGCGATGCTCACCCAGCTCGAGAACAGCACCATCTCACCGAACGGCAGGGCGAGGATCTGCAGACCGCCCCAGACCGCGATGATCGCCGCGGCGAGGAACTGCGCCCCCAGCTTGATCATCCAGTCCAGGTCGATGAGATCGTCGATCACGCCGATGACCGCGATGAGCGCCATCGCCGCGAGGATCGCCCACATCTGCTGCGGGGGGAACCACAGGGCGCCGAAGAACGGGTTCACGGCGGAGACGCCGATCGCCGCGGCGATGCCGAAGAACATCGCGACACCGCCGAGCCGGGGCGTGGGGTTCTTGTGGACGTCGCGTTCCCTGATCCCGGGGTAGAGCTTGAACCGCAGGCTGATCTGCCACACCGCCCAGGACAGCGCGAACGTGATCGTCGCCGTCAGTATGACGATGAACAGATACTGCTTCACGCGCTCGGGTCGGCGCCGTCGCCGGGTGTCTCATCGTCCGGGACGACGTCGCCCGGCTTCTCCTCGGGCTCGAGGAGGTCTCCGAGCACGTCTTCAAGCTGTTCGCGGGTGACGGCGCCCTCGCGCAGGATCCGGACGACGGGGGCCTGAGCGCTCGTGGAGACCAGCGAGGTCGCGTCCACGATCGTCGAGGCGATGCCGTCCTTGCTGATGCCGTTCTCCAGGTAGACGGCGACGCTGTCGCCGAGCATGTCCCTGGCGTCGTAGGCGGTCAGCGCCGCGTCCTTGCCGGTGAGGTTCGCGCTGGACACGGCGAGGGGTCCGGTCTCCTCGAGGAGTTCGAGGGCGACCTTGTCATCGGGCATCCGCACGGCGACCGTGCCCTGGGTCTCGCCGAGATCCCAGGTGAGCGAGCGCTGCGCGGGCAGGACGATGGTCAGCCCGCCGGGCCAGAACGCCTCGACGAGGCGGCTCACCGCTTCGGGGACCTCCTGGACGAGCGCGTTGAGCGTGGCAGGGCCGGACACGAGGACAGGCGGAGGCTGGTTGCGACCCCTCCCCTTCGCATCGAGGAGACGCTGCACCGCGGCCGGCGAGAATGCATCGGCCGCGACGCCGTAGACCGTGTCGGTGGGGATGACGATGAGCTCGCCGCGGCCGATGGCCTGGCGGGCGCGGCGCATTCCGGAGAGCAGCTGCTCCTGCTCGCGGCAGTCGAAGACGGGGGACATGACGGAACGATTCTACGCGGATGCCGGCCGAAGCCCGCTCAGGGACGAACGGCGGTCGTGGCGCGGTCGCGTCCGACGAGATCGGGGTGGGTCGCCGCGGCCCGCCAACCGTCTGCGGTGAGCAGCGCCCTGATCTCCGAACCCTGCAGCTCGCCGTGCTCGATGACGAGCAGTCCGCCACCGCGCAGGAGCTCCATCGCGCGCGAGCTGAGCACCCGGACGACGTCCAGGCCGTCTGGTCCGCCGTACAGCGCCGTCGGCGGGTCGAACAGGCGGACTTCCGGATCGCGCGGGATCGCCTCATCCGGCACGTAGGGCGGGTTCGAGATGACGACGGACGCTGTGCCGTCGAGCTCGGGGAAGGCATCCGCCAGATCCGCGTTCACCAGCGTGAGGTTCGGGGCATCCGCGGTGTTGCGTGCCGCCCACGCATAGGCGTCGGAGGAGAGCTCGGCGGCGAAGATCCTCGCGTGCGGAGCCTCGGTCGCCATCGCCAGCGCGATCGCGCCGGAGCCCGTGCCGAGGTCGACGCCGATCGGCGCCGGGTCCGCGGCGTTCAGCAGGGCGTCGATCGCGAACTGCACCACCTGTTCGGTCTCCGGCCGAGGCACGAAGACTCCGGGGCCGACAGCGAGCTCGAGATGACGGAAGGGGGCCGTTCCGGTGATGTGCTGGAGCGGTTCCCTGCCCGCCCTCCTGGACACGAGCTCGGCGAGACGCTCGTCGTCCTCCTCACCCAGCTCGTCGCCACGCACGACGGCGGCCTGCACCTCTCCCCTGCTCTGGGAGCGGACATGCCCGATCAGCAGCTCCGCATCGACGAGCGGATCAGGGACGCCCGCTTCGGCGAGCAGGTTCGCGGCGCTGCGGAGCGCTGCGGCGAGGGAACGGGCCATCCCTCCAGGGTAGGGCGCGGGGCGCCGTGGTCATATTCGTCCTGGCGTCCGGGAGCGCCAGTAGGCTGGAGCCGCACCGAGTCAGCCCACGAAAGGCCTGCACCATGCCCGGCATCCACTCAGACATCACCACCGCTTTCGGCAACACGCCGCTGGTGCGGTTGAACCGCGTGACCGAGGGCCTCGGCGCGACCGTGCTCGCGAAGCTGGAGTTCTACAACCCCGCGTCCAGCGTCAAGGACCGCATTGGCATCGCCATGATCAACGCGGCGGAGGCATCTGGAGAGCTGAAGCCGGGCGGCACCATCGTCGAATCGACCAGCGGCAACACCGGCATCGCCCTGGCCATGGTCGGCGCGGCGCGCGGCTACCGCGTCATCCTCACGATGCCTGCATCGATGTCGAAGGAGCGTCGCGTCCTGTTGAAGGCCTTCGGCGCCGAGATCGTGCTGACCGACCCCACCAAGGGCATGTCTGGCGCCATCGAGGAGACCAAGCGCATCGTCGAGGAGACGCCCGGTGCGATCTGGATCCGCCAGTTCGAGAACGCGGCCAACCCGCAGATCCACCGCGAGACCACTGCACAGGAGATCCTGCGCGACACCGACGGCGCCGTCGACATCCTCGTCGCCGGCATCGGCACCGGCGGCACTGTCACGGGCACCGGTCAGGCGCTGAAGGCCGCGAAGCCCTCCGTGCAGGTGATCGCCGTCGAGCCGAAGGACTCCCCTGTGCTCACCGAAGGTCACCCCGGCCCGCACAAGATCCAGGGAATCGGTCCCAACTTCGTCCCCGCCGTCCTCGACCGCGACGTGCTCGATGAGGTGCTCACCGCGGAGTTCGAGGACTCCCTCTCGGTCGCCCGCGATCTCGCCGCCAAGGAGGGACTCCTCGTCGGCATGTCCTCCGGTGCTGCGGTCTCCGCCGCACTGAAGGTCGCGGCCCGTCCGGAGAACGCGGGCAAGACCATCGTCGTGATCGTCCCCGACACCGGAGAGCGGTACATCTCCACGGCGCTGTTCGAGGACCTGCGCGAGAGCTGATCCGTCGATGAGCCTGATCGGTCGAATGCGCGAGGACCTCGTCGCCGCGCGCCTCAGAGACCCCGCAGCCCGCAGCGGCATCGAGGTCGCCCTCCTGTACCCCGGGCTGCACGCCATCTGGGCGCACCGGGTCTGGCACGGTCTGTGGCGCCGCAGGGCGCGGTTCATCGCGCGCGCCGGGTCGCAGGTCACCCGCTGGCTCACCGGCATCGAGATCCACCCCGGTGCACGGATCGGTCGACGCTTCTTCATCGACCACGGCATGGGTGTCGTCGTCGGCGAGACGGCAGAGATCGGCGACGACGTCATGCTTTATCACGGAGTGACGCTCGGTGGACGCACCCGCGACGCAGGCAAGCGCCATCCCACCCTCGGCGACGGCGTGGCCGTCGGTGCGGGTGCGAAGATCCTGGGCCCGATAACGATCGGCGCCGGCTCCGTCGTCGGCGCGAACGCCGTCGTCACCAGGGATGCACCGGCCGACAGCGTCCTCGTCGGCGTGCCTGCGAAACCGCGCATGCGCAAGGCGCACGAGGACACCCGGGCGCTGCTGACGGCTCCCGAGTACTCGATCTGACGGGCCTCAGCGGCGGCTCTTCGCCTTCTCCGTCTGCTTCTTGACGAAGATCAGCGGCAGCAGGACGCTGCCGATCGCGGTGATGAGCCAGACGATGACGGCCCCGAGCAGCCATCCGGTCACATCGACGATGCGCAGACCGCCGATCGGCAGCAGGACGACCACGACGAGCGCGATCAGCGTCGAGAAGATCCCGATGCCGCCCATGAGCACCGGAGCGTAGCGGTCGGCGAGCTTGGCGACCCACGGGCTGAGGATGCTCTGCAGGAGGGCGAAGATGAGGATGCAGATGACGAAGCCCCACCACTTGTCCCACTGGATCTGGAACCCGTCGAGGAGCAGGTCGGCCACGATGAGGCCGAGGCCCGCCGAGACCACGTACATGAGCGAGCGGAAGAGGAAGGTGATCACGGGCCGAGCATAGCGCGCGGCTCGGGTGGTCAGGAGTCCTGTCCGACGGCGGCGAGTCTGGCCTCTTCATCCGCCGCGATCGCGCTGTCGATGATCGGGCCGAGGGCGCCGTCCATCACCTGATCGAGGTTGTACGCCTTGAAGCCGGTGCGGTGATCCGCGATGCGGTTCTCCGGGAAGTTGTAGGTGCGGATGCGCTCGGAGCGGTCCATGGTTCGGATCTGCGACTTGCGGGCGTCGGATGCCACGGCATCGAGCTCTTCCTGCTGCTTGGCCAGCAGCCGTGCCCGCAGGACGCGCATGGCCGCCTCGCGGTTCTGCAGCTGCGACTTCTCGTTCTGCATGGAGACGACGATGCCCGTCGGGACGTGCGTGATCCGCACCGCCGAATCGGTCGTGTTCACGGACTGCCCGCCCGGCCCGGAGGAGCGGAAGACATCGATCTTCAGATCGTTCTGATCGATCTGGATCTCCTCCGGCTCGTCCACCTCGGGGAAGACGAGCACGCCCGTCGTCGAGGTGTGGATGCGCCCCTGGGACTCGGTCGCGGGCACGCGCTGGACGCGGTGCACACCGCCCTCGTACTTCAGGTGCGCCCAGACGCCCTGAGCGGGGTCGCTGGATGAGCCTTTGATCGCGACCTGGACGTCCTTGTAGCCGCCGAGATCGGACTCGTTGCGCTCCAGGAGCTCCGTCTTCCAGCCCTTGGAGGCGGCGTACTGCACGTACATCCGCAGCAGATCTGCGGCGAACAGCGCGCTCTCCGCGCCGCCCTCCCCCGCCTTGATCTCCATGATCACGTCCCGCGCGTCGTCAGGGTCCCTCGGGATCAGCAGACGCCGCAGCTTCTCCTGCGCCTGCGCGAGACCCGCCTCGAGCTCGGGGATCTCCGCGGCGAAGACCTCGTCCTCACGGGCGAGCTCCCGGGCAGCATCCAGATCCTCGGATGCCGCGACCCACGCCTCATGCGCGGAGACGATCCGGGAGAGCTCGGCATAGCGCCGATTCACGCGCTTCGCACGCGCGGCATCGGCGTGCACCGCCGGGTCGGAGAGCTCCTCCTGCACCCGGCGGTGTTCGTCGATGAGCGCCTGGACGGACTCGAACACGGCTTGAGGCTTCGACTCGCTCAGCGGATGTTGTTCTCGTGCCCGTGGCTCGAGCCGGTCGCAGGGGCAGGGATCGACTTCTGCATCTGCACGAGGAACTCGACGTTCGAGTTCGTCTCCTTGAGCTTGCCGAGCACGACCTCGAGGGCCTGCTGGGTGTCGAGGCCCGCCAGGGCGCGACGCAGCTTCCAGGTGATCTTGACCTCGTCGGCCGAGAGGAGCATCTCCTCGCGACGCGTGCTGGATGCGTTGACGTCGACGGCCGGGAAGATCCGCTTGTCGGCGAGCTGACGCGACAGGCGCAGCTCGCTGTTGCCGGTTCCCTTGAACTCCTCGAAGATGACCTCGTCCATCTTGGAGCCGGTCTCCACGAGCGCCGTGGCGAGGATCGTGAGCGATCCGCCGTTCTCGATGTTGCGCGCAGCACCGAAGAAGCGCTTGGGCGGGTACAGCGCAGAGGCGTCGACGCCGCCGGTGAGCACACGGCCGGATGCCGGAGCGGAGATGTTGTAGGCGCGGCCGAGGCGCGTGATCGAATCGAGCAGCACGACGACGTCGCGGCCGAGCTCGACGAGCCGCTTCGCGCGCTCGATGGCGAGCTCGGCGACCGTGGTGTGGTCCTCCGCAGGACGGTCGAAGGTGGAGGCGATGACCTCGCCCTTCACCGAGCGCTGCATGTCGGTGACCTCTTCGGGGCGCTCGTCGACGAGCACGACCATGAGGTGCACCTCGGGGTTGTTCTGCGCGATCGCGTTCGCGATCTGCTGCAGGACGATCGTCTTTCCGGCCTTGGGCGGCGCGACGATGAGGCCGCGCTGACCCTTGCCGATCGGGGCGACGAGGTCGATGATGCGCTGCGTGAGCTTCTCCGGCGCCGTCTCCAGGCGCAGACGCTCCTGCGGGTACAGCGGGGTCAGCTTGCCGAACTCGACGCGCGCGGCGGCATCCTCGACGGAGAGGCCGTTGATCGAGTCGACCTTGACCAGGGCGTTGTACTTCTGGCGACCCTGCTGCTCGCCCTCGCGGGGCTGCTTGATGGATCCGACGACGGCGTCGCCCTTGCGCAGGTTGTACTTCTTGACCTGCCCGAGCGAGACGTAGACGTCGCTGGCGCCGGCCAGGTAGCCGGTGGTGCGCACGAAGGCGTAGTTGTCGAGCACGTCCAGGATGCCGGCGATCGGGATGAGGACGTCGTCCTCGAAGACCTCGGTCTCGAACTCATCGGACGTGGTGTTGCCACCTCCGCGGCGCTTGTTGCGCTGGCGGTTGCGGCCGTTGCCCTCGTCATCCGCCGGCTGCGACGCCTGCTGCTGCTCCTGGGCGGAGCCGTTCTGGCCGCGTCCCCGGTTGCGGCTGCGGCTGCGGCTGCGGCTGCGGCCCGTGCCCTCCTCGCCTTCGGCGGGGGTGCTCTCGGCGGCGTCGCCGTCGTTCTTGGGCGCGTCGTCCTTCGCGGCGTCGTTCTTGGGCGCTTCGTCCTTCGCCGCCTCGTTCGCTGCGCTGTCGGCCTTCGCCGACGCCTTCCGCCGGGAGGAGGACGCGGACGGCGTGCTGTCCGCCGCTGCGGCGGACGCGTCAGCGCTCTGGGCCTCCTCGCCGGATGCGGCGGGGGTCTCAGCCGGCGCATCGGCCTTCTTGCGCGGCGCACGCTTGCGCGGCGCCTTGGTCGCCGCCTCTGCTGCGCCGGCCTCGGCGGCGTCTGCAGCGGGAGCATCCGACACCGCCTGCGCAGCCTCGGACGGAGCCTCGGCGGCAGGAGCATCGGCCTTCTTGGCGCGGGTGCGGCGCGGCGCCTTCGGTGCTGCCTCGGCCGGAGCCTCGGCGGCCTCTGCAGCGGGCGCCGCATCCGCAGTGGGCGTCTCCGCTGCCTTGGCCGCGGCAGTCGCTGTGGTGGCGCGGCGCGGAGCGCGCTTGCGCGGAGCCGCCGCCGGCGCTTCGGCCTGGGCAGCGGTCTGGTCGTTCTGGGTCTCGGAGAGGTTCTCCACGAGTACTCCCTTGATCTGTCGTGGGACGTGAGCGTCAGACGTGGTCGACGGGTGCCGAACACGGTCGTACCGGTGAGCGCTTGGCGCTCACGAGCCAGAGCGTTGGATGCTCTGGAGTGAAGTACGGAGATCGCAGATCGCGATCGGGGCCAGATTCACGAGGATGTCGCGGACCCCTCCGCTCGATCCCTTACTGTAGCACCCCGCACATCGACGGCGAGCATGAGGGCGTCCCACGGGGTGTCGGCGACGGAGGCGGCCAGCGCCGCGGCATCCGCTCGTCCTCCCGGTCCGTCGCAGAGCACGAGGACGCTCGGGCCTGCGCCGGAGACCACGGCGGCGAAGCCTGCGTCACGCAGCGCGCGGACGAGGCCGGAGGTCTCGGGCATCGCCTCCGCCCGGTAGTCCTGGTGCAGTCGATCGGCGGTGGCGTCCAGGAGCAGCTCGGGACTCTGCGTGAGAGCGGCGATCAGCAGCGCGGAGCGCGAGACGTTGAAGACGGCGTCCTCGCGCGGCACCTGCGTCGGCTGCAGCGAGCGCGCGAGCGCCGTGGAGAGCGTGTGCTCCGGCACGAGCACGAGCGGGGCCACGCCGCGGTGCACGAGCAGCTTCTTGTGGCGCGGACCGTCTTCGCCCGTCCAGGCGATCGTGAGGCCGCCGAACAGAGCAGGGGCGACGTTGTCCGGGTGTCCTTCCAGCTCGGTCGCCAGGCGCAGCAGGGCGGCGTCGTCGAGCTCGACGTCACCGGCGAGCAGGCCCTTGGCGGCGAGGATGCCGGCCACGACCGCCGCCCCGGACGAGCCGAGGCCGCGCCCGTGCGGAACGCCGTTGCGGGCCTGGATGCGAAGACCGGGCGCTTCGCGTCCGGCATCCGCGTAGACGTGCAGGATCGAGCGGTAGACGAGGTTCGACTCGTCCCTGGCGATCTCATCCGCACCCGTGCCTTCCACCTCGATCTCGAGGCGGTCCTCGGCGAGCTCCGTGACGACCAGGTCGTCGTACACGCTCAGGGCGAGCCCGAGGGTGTCGAACCCCGGACCGAGGTTGGCGCTGGTGGCAGGGACCCTGACGGAGACGGAGCGCATGCTCACTCGCCCTCGACGCGCAGCACGGAGACCACCGACCGCACGGCGTCGGATGCGGCGAGCCGCTCCACGGTCGCGGCCAAGGCGCTCTCGGCGGCGGTGTGCGTGCCGATCACGAGCAGCGCAGCGCCGTCCGCCGCGTCGTCCACGCTCTGCACCACGGTCGCCACCGAGACGCCGCCCTCGCTGAGGACCCCGGCCACCGCGGCGAGGACGCCCGGCTGGTCGACGACCTCGAGGGTGATCTGGTAGCGGGTCGTCACATGTCCGATCGGGACGATGGGCAGGTTCGCCCTCGTCGACTCGCCCACGCCGACCCCGCCGGCGATGTGCCGACGGGCGGCGGAGACCACGTCGCCGAGCACAGCGGAGGCCGTCTGCACCCCGCCGGCTCCTGCGCCGTAGAACATCAGCGAGCCGGCCGCCTCGGCCTCGACGAAGACCGCGTTGTTCGCCCCGTGCACGGAGGCGAGCGGGTGGCTGCGCGAGACGAGCGCCGGGTACACACGGACGGAGATCGACTCCGCGCCATCCACGGTGAGCCGCTCGCACACCGCGAGGAGCTTGATGACGTAGCCGGCCTCACGCGCCTGCGCGATCATCGCTGCGGTGACGCCGGTGATGCCCTCGCGGTGCACGGCGTCCAGCGGGACGGTGGTGTGGAAGGCAAGGCTCGCGAGGATCGCCGCCTTCTGCGCGGCGTCGTAACCCTCGACATCCGCCGTCGGGTCGGCCTCGGCGTAGCCCAGACGCTGAGCGTCAGCCAGCACCTCGCCGAAGTCGGCGCCCTCCGTGTCCATCCGGTCAAGGATGTAGTTGGTCGTCCCGTTGACGATGCCCATGATGCGCACCACGCGGTCGCCGGCCAGGGAGTCGCGAAGCGGACGGATGATAGGGATCGCACCGGCCGCGGCGGCCTCGTAGTGCACGGACGCGCCGACCTGATCTGCGGCCTCGAAGAGCTCGGGTCCGTGGGTTGCCAGCAGCGCCTTGTTCGCGGTGACGACGTCCGCGCCGGAGTTCAACGCCTGCAGCACCTGCGTCCTCGCCGGCTCGATCCCGCCCATCAGCTCGATGACGATATCGCTCCCGGTGATCAGCGACTCGGCATCGGTGGTGAGCAGTTCGCGGGGAAGCTCGACGTCACGCGGCGCATCGATGTCACGCACCGCGATGCCGGACAGCTCGAGTCGAGCACCGGCGCGGTCGGCGAGCTCGTCGCCGTGTCGCAGCAGGAGCGAGGCGACCTGAGAGCCGACCGCCCCGGCGCCGAGCAGCGCCACCCGAAGCCGTCGATACTGTCCTGCGTCGCTCTTCGGGAGCTGGGTCATCGTTCTCCTTCTGCCGTGCGTCCTCCGGGACGCACCTGGTCGATCCCGGCATCCCTGGCCAGGAGGTCTTCGATGGTCTCGCGACGCACGATCACCCTGGATGCACCGCCGGAGACGGCGAGGACCGCGGGACGCGGGACGTGGTTGTAGTTGCTCGACAGCGACGCGCAGTACGCGCCGGTGGCGGGAACGGCGAGCAGATCGCCCGGTGTCAGATCCCCCGGCAGGTACTCATGATCGACGACGATGTCGCCGGACTCGCAGTGCTTGCCGACGACGCGCACGAGCACGGGCTCGCCGACACCGGCGCGCGAGGCGAGGCGCGCCGAGAACTGCGCCCCGTACAGCGCGGGCCGTGCGTTGTCGCTCATCCCGCCGTCGACGCTCACGTACCGGCGCCGAGCGCCGCCGTCGAGGGCGACGTCCTTGGTGGTGCCGATCTCGTACAGGGTGACGCCCGCGGTGCCGACGATCGCCCTCCCCGGCTCGAAGGCGAGCTGCGGCAAGGGGATCCCCCTGGCTGCGCACCCCTCGGCGACCGCATCCACGATCTCCGCGGCCAGCGTCGCGATCGGGGTCGGATCATCGATCCGCGTGTAGGCGATGCCGAACCCTCCGCCGAGATTGAGGAGCGGGAGCGCGCCCTCCGTGCTCAACCTCTCGTGGAGCTCCAGCACGCGCGAGGCGGACTCTCGGAAGCCGGCCACGCCGAAGATCTGCGAGCCGATGTGGCAGTGCAGCCCGATGAGGCGCAGACCCGCGATGTCGCGGATGCGTGCGGCCGCCGACTCGGCGTCGGCGAACGCGAAGCCGAACTTCTGGTCCTCGTGCGCGGTGGCGAGGAAGTCATGGGTCTCGGCGTGGACGCCGCTGTTCACCCTGATGAGGACGTCCTGCACGACACCTGCGGCGGCCGTCACCGCCGCGAGACGTTCGATCTCGTCCGTGCTGTCGACGATGATCGTGCCGATCCCGACCGCCACCGCGCGCTCGAGCTCGGAGAACGACTTGTTGTTGCCGTGGAACCCGATGCGCGAGGGCTCGACGCCCGCGGCGAGCGCCACCTCGAGCTCACCCCGCGTGCAGACGTCGACGTTCAGCCCCTCGTCCGTCACCCACCGGGCGACGGCCGTCGACAGGAACGCCTTGCCGGCGTAGTAGATGCGGGCTGTGGTGCCGTGCGCGGCGGCTGCCGCGTCGAAGGACGCACGGAAGGCGCGTGCGCGCGAGCGCACCTCGTCCTCGTCGAGCACGAGCAGCGGGGTGCCGTGGGAGCGTGCGAGCTCGGACGCGGCGAGCCCGGCGATGCGTAGCTCGCCGTCGTCATCACGGAGCGCGGATGCCGGCCACACCCCATCGGCGAGGTCGTTCGCGTCCTCGGGGACGGTGAGCCAGCCAGGGGCTGGAGCGTCGGCAGGGTGGAGCACGGGAGAACCAATCGTGGAGGCGTGCCTCGCGCGGAGCTGCACGCGGCGAGGATGCCCCGATTCTATGGCAAGCGGCGCAGCCCGCCCGCCATGCGGCTCCCGTTCGGGGGCGATACGCGTCGCCCTGCGCAAGCCCCTCGTCGGATCCTGCCCGACTCCCCTAGCGTGGCGGCATGAAGGTCGTGAACGCACTGATCGCCTGGGCGCTCGAACGCCGACTCGTCCGCTCGGCTCTGCTCTACACCGATCGCCGAGGACCGATGCTGGCAGACAGCGTCACCTACCGGGCCCTGTTCAGCGTCTTCGCCGGCGTCCTGCTCGGTTTCTGGCTCGCCGCTCTCTGGCTCGCCGGCAATCCAGACGCCTGGCGTGCCCTGCTGCGCGCTGTCGAGGCAGCCGTGCCGGGCCTGCTCGGCAAGGACGGCGTGATCACGGATCTCGACAGCGTCCCCGAGCTCCCCGGCCTCTCGATCGCCGGGATCGCATCGATCGTCGGACTCCTCGGCGCGGCGCTCGGGGCGATCGGCTCGCTGCGCACGGCGGTCCGGACGATCGCCGGAACCGCGATGACGGACGCGATGATCGTCTGGGTGATGCTGCGCAATCTCCTGCTCGCCGCGGGCATCGCCGCGGCCTTCGCTGCGGCGGCGGCGCTCACCGTCCTCGGCGGGACGGGCGTCGGCGTCATCGCCGATGTCGTCGGGATCGATCCGGACTCTCCGCTCGCCGCCTGGGGTGTGCGCGTCGTGTCGCTCGTCGTGGTGTTCGCCCTCGACACCGCGCTCGTGATCGCGGTCTTCCTCCTGCTGGCCGGCCGACGCGCCCCGGCGAAGACGCTGTGGTCCGGCGCACTCCTCGGCGCCGTCGGGCTGATCATCCTGCAGGAGCTCTCCGGCCTGTTCGTGAGCGGCGCCCGCTCCAACCCCCTGCTGGCATCGTTCGCCGCGCTGCTCGCCCTGCTGATCTGGCTGAACTTCTCGACCCAGGTGATCCTGTTCGCGTGCGCGTACATCGTCACGGGCATCGAGGAGACCGAGGACAGGGTCCGCGCCCGCTACGGCGCACGAACCCTCGCCGAGCACGCGGTGCGTCGCGCCGAGCGCGAGGTCGGCGTCGCGGTCGCCGCACTCGCTGCGGCGCGCGACGCGGTCGGTGGCGGTCAGAGCGAGAACGCGCCTGGCAGCCGGCCGGAGGTGCGCTCGTAGCGCACCTCCCATTCATCCTCAGCGGGCGCGCGCGTGGCGATGGTGGCGCGCGAAGCATCCGCCCTGCCCTTGCGCAGCGCCGACATCGCAGCCGACGCGCCCCGCTCGGCGTCGAGGACCCGTGCGAACACGTTGACGACGATCCTGCCGTCACTCAGACGCTTCCCACGGTCGTGGCCCGTCGTGGTACCGAGCCCTCGCTCGTCGAGGACCGCGTCCAGCCACTCGGTGGCGTGCCCGATCAGCCGACGATCAGAGGCCGCGTCTCGCATCGGGAACTGCACGACGAGGTGGTCGAGCGCCTCCCCGTCGACCTCCACGAACCCGCGGTCGAAGAAGGGCGCGGCAAGGCCGCCGATCGGGGTCGTGGCCGCGTCGAGCCCCGTCTCGCGCAGGGTCCCCGCCTTGCCCACGGTCCCTTCTCTGACCACCCACTCCCCTGTCGACGCACTCGGCCAGATCTGCGCGAACGCGGTGGGAAGCGTCGTCGTCCGCAACTGCATGGCTACTCGCACGTCCCGTTCTCCTGCAGGGAGGCATCCGAGATGATGGCACCATCGACGGTCAGATCGACGACGGCCTCGGTGCCGTCGATCGCGAGGCCTGCGAGATGCAGGCCGGCCGGCAGCTGGTCGGCGATGCAGATGCGCTGCGTCTCGGTGAGTCGATCCCCGAGATCCCCGAGCCGGTCCGCGATCTGGGCCGCGTCCAGCTCGACACCGCCCAGGAGCAGCCGTACCGGGGTGAGGGTGAGGTCTCCCTCGGTGGCACCGGGCGTCGCGGTGAAGGAGATCGGCAGCGCGAAGCCGAGCACGTCGATCGATCCGGACGCCGTGACGTCCGGCGCCTCGAAGGAGATCGACTCGATGGGAAGATCGGTTCCCGCCAGCAGCGTCTCGAACTGCGCCTGATCGATGCGCAGCGTCCCCTCGGCGCCCGCGAGATCCTCGCCGCGGAGCGAGACGCCGCGTGCGGTGACCTCCGCCGCCCCGGTGATGCCCCCGACCGTGACGGACTGCGTCGACAGGTTCAGCTGGTCCAGCGAGCCGGCGATCAGCTGCGGGAGGAGGATGCCTGAGGCGTCGACATCCAGCTGCTGATCGGCCGGGAGCTCGAGCTGCTCGATGACGATGCCTCTCACGATCCCCGGCAGCATGCTGCGCGCGATGAACTCGGCGGCGACCACGAGCGCGGCGAGGAGGATCACGACGGTGAGGACGACCCACGGCCAGCGCCGACGCCGCGGCTTCTGCACGGCGTCATCCTCCCCGGGGATGACCAGGGTGGGATGCTCGGTCGATGCCTCGGGGTACGGCAGCGTGGGGTTGTCGTCGCTCATGCCACCATCCTGCCCGGTCGGCGTGCGTTACATGCGCTCCGGGGCCGAGACGCCGAGCAGATCGAGTCCGTTGCGGAACACCTGGCCCGCGGCGTCGTTGAGCCACAGGCGGGTGCGGTGCACGGATTCGATCGCGTCGTCCCCCTGCGGGATCACCCGGCAGTTGTCGTACCAGCGGTGGTAGAGGCCCGCCAGCTCCTCGAGGTACCGGGCGATGCGGTGCGGCTCGCGGACCTCCGCGGCGAAGCCGACGATGCGCGGGAACTCCTGGAGCGCACCGAGCAGCGCGGCCTCGGTCTCGTGCGTGAGCGTCTCCGGCGCGAACTCGCTGCGGTCGACGCCGGAGTCCGCCGCGTTGCGCGCGACGTTGTGCGTGCGGGCGTGCGCATACTGCACGTAGAAGACGGGGTTGTCGTTGGTGCGCTTCTGCAGCAGCTCGGGGTCGAGGTCCAGCGGCGAATCCGCGGGCGAGCGCTCCAGGGCGTAGCGCAGTGCATCCGTGCCGATCCACGCCTGCAGATCGTCCATCTCGATGATGTTGCCTGCGCGCTTGCTCAGACGCGCACCGCGCACAGACACCAGCTGGCCGATGAGGACTTGGATGTTCTTGTCCGGGTCATCCCCCGCCGCACCGGCGACAGCCTTGAGACGGTGGACGTAGCCGTGGTGGTCGGCGCCGAGCAGATAGATCTTGTCCGTGAAGCCGCGGTCGCCCTTGTTGAGGTAGTACGCGGCATCCGCGGCGAAGTAGGTGTACTCGCCGTTGGAGCGGCGGATCACGCGATCCTTGTCGTCTCCGAAATCCGTGGTGCGCACCCACACGGCGCCGTCCTCGTCGAAGACGTGGCCCTGCTCGCGGAGGCGATCGACCGCCTGGTCGATGAGGCTCGTGCCGTCCTCGCCTTTGGCATGCAGGGTGCGCTCGGAGAACCAGACGTCGAAGGGCACGTTGAACCGCTCCAGCGACGCGGTGATCTCGGCGAGCTGGTACTCGTATGCGAGATCACGTGCGACGACATGCTGCTCGTCCGTCGGCAGCCCGAGCAGGTCGGGGCGAGCCGCGAGCACGCGGCCCGCGAGGGTCGTGATGTATTCACCGGGGTAGCCGCCCTCGGGGGTCGGCTCGCCCTTGGCAGCCGCGACGATGGACAGCGCGAACCTGTCCATCTGGGCGCCGGCGTCGTTGATGTAGTACTCCCGGACGGCGTTGGCGCCGCTCGCGAGGAGCAGACGCACGATGGAGTCGCCCAGCGCCGCCCAGCGGGTATGACCGATGTGCAGAGGGCCGGTGGGATTCGCCGAGACGAACTCGATGTTCACGCTCACGCCGCGCTGCGAGTCGTTGCGCCCGTACTCCGGACCGGCGTCGACGATGAGCTTCGCCAGGGCGCCGGCCGCGGCGGCGTCGAGGCGGATGTTGATGAACCCTGGCCCCGCGACCTCCGCGCTCGCGACGCCGTCGACCGCCGCGAGGCCGGTGACGATCTGCTGTGCGAGCTCGCGCGGGTTCGCGCCGAACGGCTTCGCCAGGCGCATCGCGATGTTGGAGGCCCAGTCGCCGTGGTCGCGGTTGCGCGGGCGCTCGAACACGATGTCTGCCGAAGAAAGGCCCAGAGGCTCTCCGGGACGTCGCTCCTCGGCGATCGGCGCGAGGACGGCGAGGAGGGCTTCGGCAAGCGTTTCAGGGTTCATAGCCGTCTCAGTTTACGGCTCTGGTCGCGTGCGAATTTGCGCTGAGCGCACGGTGATCTACTCTCATGCCATGAAGGCCCTGTCCTCCCGCCGCTCCCTGCGTGCCATCGTGCTCGCGATCGGAGTGCTCCTCGCTGTCGCCGCCGTGATCCTGGGGGTGTGGCGCCCTTGGGCCCCGCTGACCGCCTCGCTTCCGGCAGGTGCCTCCGACGGCGAGATCCCCGCCGCTGCGGCTCCCGCCCCACTGGCGCTTCCCGAGCATCCGACCGTGCTGGTCTTCGGCGACTCATGGACGTACGGATCGGCCGCGCTCTTCCCGACTCAGGGCTACGCCTATGTGCTGGCCGATCTCATCGGCGCGGAGACGATCGTGAACGGGGTCAGAGGCAGCGGCTACCTCAAGCCGGGTATCGACGGGCCCTCGTACGGCGAGCGGATCGCCGCGCTGGATGCGTCGCTCACCCCGGACCTGGTGATCGTTCAGGGCTCCATCAACGATCGCGCCCAGGGCGAGCGCGGCTATCGCGACGCGGTGAACGCGGCCTGGGATGCGTTGACCGCGACGTACCCGGAGGCGGAGATCGTGGTCCTGGGGCCCGCGCCGCACGTCCTGCCGGTCGGCGCCGAGACGGCGAGGATCGACCGCGATCTGTCCGAGCTCGCCGCCGCCCGCGGCTGGTGGTACGTCTCTCCGATCGAGCGCCAGTGGATCACCGAGGTCAACTACGACGACGTCATCGATGCGGACCTCGGCCGACGCCATCCGTCCACGGCCGGTCACCGGTATCTCGCCGAGCAGCTGGCCGCCGCTCTCGACGAGCTCGCCGCAGCGCCGGTGACAGAGGCCGGCGTGTCCGAGGACGACGCCAGGCCGTGACTGTTCTCCGACGATGACGCGCGCGGAGCAGTGGCGGCAAGAGCTGGCGGCTACTCCCGAGACGGAGTGGCCGGCGCTCCTCGATGCGAACTCGGGCCTCCCAGGCCCCAGGGCGAATCTGGAGCTCGCGACGGCGTTCGCCGATCTCGCGCCGTCCGCGGTCACGATCGCCGCGTCCGAGGATGAGGATGAGTTCCGCGCGTTCTGCGGCGCGCTCGCGCTGGGAGCGAGGGCGCGGGATGCATCCGTTCTCGGACGCCTGCACGTCCTCGCGTCCGATCCGCGCTGGCGGGTGCGCGAGGCCGTGGCGACCGGGCTGCAGAGGCTCGGGGATGCGGAGCCGGATGCCCTGCGACAGATCGTCCTCGCCTGGGCCGACGACGAGGACCTCCTCGTGCAGCGGGCTGCGGTGGCGGCGATCTGCGAGCCGCGGCTGTTGCGCGCGCCGGGCGATGCGGCGATCGCGCTGGAGGTGTGCGCGCGGACGACGGCGCACCTCGCAGCGCTCCCCGGGGAGGTGCGGCGCACCCCGGAGGCCAAGACGCTGCGCAAGGCGCTCGGCTACTGCTGGAGCGTCGCGATCGCGGCGGATCCGGAGCACGGGCGCGAGGCCTTCGAACGACTCGACCGCGCTGATCGCGACGTCGACTGGATCGTCACGAGCAACCTGCGCAAGAAGCGGATCGCCGGCTTGTTCTGACCGTGGCCCGCCTGTGCGACGGCTCGCGGAGGAGCCGTCGCACAGCGCGGATCAGGCGGCGCGGATCAGGCGGTGCCGAACGGGTTGTCGATGACGTAGCGCCAGCCGTGCTCATCGTCGTACACGGCGACGTCCGCGGTGGTTCCGGCGAGCGCGACCTCCGAGCCGTCGGGGCCTGTGCCCGTCAGCGTCCAGTCCGCGATGGCGAGCCCCGTCGCCCCGGAGGCGAAGACGTGGCGGACGTTCATGGTGATGGGGAGCTCCAGTGCGAGGAACTGGCCCAGTGCGCCGCGGATGCCTTCCTCGCCCTCGACGGGCTGGCCGGGCGCCGGGACGAACACCGCGTTCGGCGCGTTCAGCGCCATGAGCGCGTCGATGTCGCGGGCGTTGAAGCGCTCCGCGAAGGCGAGGTTGAGCTGGTCGAGGGACGTGACCTTGGTGAACGACATGCGAGTCTTCCTTCTTCTCTTCGGAACGCGGATGCGATCCAGAGAGAAGGACGGCCCATAGGCACCGGTGTGACAGATCCGTCCGATCGTTTCAGCCGCGCAGTGCACGCCTCGCGCGCGAGATGCGCTGCCGCACGGCGGCGGGCGTGATGCCCAGTCGCTCCCCGATCTGCTCAGCGCTCAGCTCGTCGACGGCGCTCAGCTCGAGCGGCCGTCGCAGCTGCGGCGGAAGGTCTTCGATGGCTCTGAGTACCGCTGCGAGGTGTTCGTGAACCTCCGCCTCGTGTTCGACGTCCTGCGGTGACTGCAGCCGCTCGCACAGCACCTCTCCGAGGTCGTCCTTGCGTGCTCGCTGCATGTCGATGACCGTGGTGCGCACGATGGCGTCCAGCCACGCGCACATAGGGCCGGCATCCGGCGAGCGCAGCGAGCTCAGCGATCGCCACGCGCGCAGGGCGGCGTTCTGTGCGGCGTCGTCGGCGTCGACGACGGGGATGCCGAGGGAGATGCTCCGCCGCCGGAGGCGGTGCGGCTCCTCGCGCAGCATCCGGCTGAGGTGCGCGGATGCCTCGGCGACCGCCGCACCAGGTTCACGCGTGGGAGACGACGAAGGCCGCTCGGAGAGAGCGGCCTTCGTCGTGTTGTTCATCGTGCCCCCGACAGGAGTCGAACCTGCGACCTACGGTACCGGAAACCGGCGCTCTATCCACTGAGCTACGGAGGCGTACCGAATGACGATATCACCTGCGCTGACCCGTCCGAGAACACAGCCATGCCTCCCGGGCGCGTCGTACGCTGAGGCTATGTGGTGGTCGGATGAGGAATGGGCGGCGATGTCGGATGCCGCAGAGTGCGGGATGTGCGCGGACGCCCACCTCGTCAAGAACGCGCACAGTCTGCTGGTGACCTCGACTCCGGCGACGTACGTGCGGCTGTCGCGCAATCAGGCGCATCCCGGGTATGCGCTGGTGATCCTCCGCGACCACGCGACAGACCTGGCGGATCTGACCTCAGCTGCACTGAACGCGTTCTGGGCCGATGTCCAGCGCACCGGACGCAGCATCGCCTCGGTCTTCGCGCCCCGGAAGATCGACTATCTGATCATGGGACATCGGATGCCCCATCTTCATTGCCATCTCCTCCCCCAGCACGCCGGCGACGATCCCATCCGCAACGTGGACATCTCGGACGGGCCGACGATCCCGCCCGAGGCCGCGCTCGTCAACACTGTCAGTCGGTTACGGGAGGCGTGGAGCTCCTTCGACTGAGTGCTCAGGGCGTCCCCGAGCCGAGCAGATGATTGCTGAACTCGCGGATGCCGGGATCGGCAGCGAACAGACGCGCCAGCCGCAGTGCGGCGGCGATGTCCGCTTCTGACGTCCGTTCCCGAGTCTCGAAGGCGAGGCCCGCAGGTCCCTCGATGCCGACGACGGTCACGTCGTGCAGGCCGGCGTCTTCCAGTTCCCTCTGAAGTTCTTCTGCCGAGTGGAAATGCCCTCCGGGGAACCGACCCACGGGTGCGGGAGTGCCGTGCCGGAGCAGGTCGAGCCATCCCTGCGTGTTCGCGTCGAGAACCGCCGGGCTCAGCGCCGCTCCCGCGAAGGCGGCCAGCCGAGGAATCGCCGCGGCATGAACCGCTCCGCCGGGCCGGCAGACCCGCCGAGCTTCGTTCAATGCCCGCGCCCTCTCGGCGCGCTCGGACAAGTGGTAGAGAGGACCAGCCATCAGGACGGCATCGAAAGAGTCATCTTCGAAGCGCAATCGACGCGCGTCGCCGAGTTCGGCGACGAACGTGCCGTGGCGCGCAGCAGCAGCGACGTGACGTGGCACCGGATCCACGAGCACGACTTCGTAGCCGTCCGCAGCCAAGGCGGCGGCGTGAACGCCCGCTCCTCCGCCGACATCGAGGATCCGAGCCGGCGCGGGTGTCGCTGCGCGGACGACCTCCTGAGTTCGCTCGAACTCGAGCCTTCCCTGCGCCGAACGAGACGTCAACCGAAGGCGTTCGTCGAAGAGTTCGCCGTAGTACTTCTGCACCGCCGCGTCGATCGTCTCCTGGCCCATGAGGAGATCATGCCAAACACGCACCGGGACGGCGCCCGCGACGTCCCGGCGCCAGAACTTCGGTTCGATACTCAGCTCGCACACAACCCGGTTGTGCACAATTGATCTCATGAGCGTGACCGACGAGATGCTGTGCTTCTCCCTCTACTCCGCGACGCGCGCCACGACGCAGGCCTACCGCGCGCTGCTCGCGCCGTGGAACCTCACCTATCCGCAGTACCTCGTCCTCGCCGTCCTCTGGAACGACGGCGAACAGAGCATCCGATCCCTCGGTGACGCGATGCAACTCGACTCTGGCACGCTCTCCCCCCTCGTGCGCCGTCTCGAGCAGGCGGGGCTCGTCGCCAAGGAACGCAGCGCCGATGACGAACGGGTCGTCATCGTCCGTCTAACCTCCGCAGGCCTCGCGCTGCGTGCCGAGCTCGCACCCGTCCATGCCGAGGTCGCAGAGCTCGCCGGTGTCCATGACGACGGCGAGCGCCGCCGCCTCATCGCCGAGCTCCAGGCGCTCACGGCGCTCCTGCAGACCGTCACCGCCGACCGCACCCGCTGACCCCCTCGAAAGGAAGCACCCATGCAAGCCCTCTACACCGCCGAGGCCCTCGCCACCGGCGCCGGCCGCAACGGTCGCGTCGTCACCCGCGAAGGACGTCTCGACCTCGACCTCGCCGTTCCCGCCGAGATGGGCGGATCCGGCGACGGAGCGAACCCCGAGCAGCTCTTCGCCGCCGGCTACGCGGCATGCTTCCACTCCGCCCTGCAGTCCGTCGCCCGCGCGCAGAAGGTATCCATCGCCGACTCCTCTGTCGGAGCCAGGGTGCAGATCGGCTCGAACGGCCAGGGCGGCTTCGGCCTCGCCGTGGAGCTCGAGGTCGTCATCCCCGAGCTGCCGCACGACCGGGCGCAGTCCCTCGCGGACGCCGCCCATCAGGTGTGCCCGTACTCCAACGCGACGCGTGGCAACATCGACGTCGTCATCACGGTCTCGGAGGACTGATGCGCGCCCTCATCCACCACAGCTTCGGTCCGGCCGAAGAAGTCCTCGCCATCGAAGAGCGGCCCGTGCCGGAACCCGGTCCGGGCCAGGTGCGCCTGCGCATCGTCCTCTCCCCCATCCACAACCACGACATCTGGACCATCCGCGGCACCTACGGCTTCAAGCCCGAGCTGCCCGCAGCATCCGGAACCGAGGCGCTCGGTGTCGTCGACGCACTGGGAGACGGTGTCGAGAACCTCACGGTCGGCCAGCGCGTGGCGACCGGCGGCACCTTCGGCGTCTGGGCCGAGTACGTCGTGACGAAGGCCGCCGGACTCATCCCCGTGCCGGAGGCGCTGCCAGACGAGGCGGCCGCACAGCTGATCTCGATGCCGTTCAGCACCATCAGCCTGCTGCAGTTCCTCGATGTGCACGAGGGCGACTGGATCGCGCAGAACGCCGCCAACGGCGCCGTCGGGCGGATGCTGGCGCAGCTCGGCGCCGCGAGAGGCGTGAACGTGCTGGGCCTCGTCCGACGTACGGCAGGCATCGAGGAGCTGCGCGCCCAGGGCATCGGCAACGTCGTCGCCACCGACCAGGACGACTGGCGCGATCAGGTGGCCCGTGTCACCGGCGGCGCACCGATCGCGGTGGGCGTCGACTCCGTCGGAGGAACCGCATCCGGCGATGTCCTCTCGCTCCTCGCCGAGAACGGCACGCTGGTCGCCTTCGGCGCGATGAACTCGCCGGTCATGGAGATCGCCTCCGGCGACGTGATCTTCAAGCAGGCGACGGTCAAGGGCTTCTGGGGCAGCAAGGTCAGCCAGACCATGGACGCCGCCACACGGGGCGCCCTGTTCGGCGAGCTCATCCAGCGCGCCTCCGACGGGACCCTCACACTGCCCGTCTCCGGTGTCTTCGATGCGGCAGATGCCGCCGAGGCCGTGCGGGCCAGCAACACACCGGGACGTGTGGGGAAAGTGCTCCTGAAGTTCTGAATCGGATGCGGCCTCCGCCGGGTGTAACCTGTCGGAGGCCGATCCGGCCCCGACCCGACCGAAGGCAGGTGATGCGCGATGTCCAGTGATAGTCGCAACGCCACCGCTCACGGTCGTCCGGTCGTCATCTCGATGCGCTGACTCCCGCGACCAGGCGGTGGCGTCTTCGCGCGTTCTTGCGCGCACTCACCGCTGCGCCGCTCCGGCGCCGCGTCAGCAGCGAGCAATCGAGGTGAATCATGACCGCTCTCATCGACAACGCCGTGTACGTCGACGGACACCGCACGGGCAACCCGACCCGCCTGACCGAGACGTACGACATCCTGCGCGAACGCAACGGCATGGCCTGGATCGGGCTGTACAGGCCGAGCCGTGAGGAGGTGCAGTCGATCGCGGACGAGTTCAGCCTGCATCCCCTCGCCGTGGAGGACGCTCTGTCCGGCCACCAGCGCTCCAAGCTGGAGCGCTACGGCGACACTCTCTTCGTCGTGCTCCGGCCTGCCCGCTACCTCGACGAATCGGAAGAGGTCGAGTTCGGCGAGCTGCACCTCTTCGTCGGCCCGGATTTCGTCGTGACCATCCGGCACGCGGAGTCCCCGAGCCTCGGCGTCGTACGGCGTCGCCTCGAGGCCGCCCCCGAACTGCTCGCCATGGGCCCCGAAGCGGTGCTCTACGCGATCCTCGACGAGGTGGTCGACGAGTACGCCCCCGTCATCGCCGGTCTCGAGAACGACATCGACGAGATCGAGGACCAGCTCTTCGCCGCCGATGAGGCGGTGTCGCGTCGCATCTACGGGCTCTCCCGAGAGGTCATCGACTTCCAGCGCGCGACCCACCCGCTCGTCGACATGCTCGAGGCGCTGCGGCGCGGCTCGGACAAGTACGAGGTGGATCTCGAGCTGCAGCGCAACCTCCGCGACGTCCTGGACCACACCCTGCGGATCGTCGAGCGAGCGGATGCGTTCCGCGCCATCCTCGAGAATGCTCTGACCCTCAACGCCACGCTCGTGGCCCAGCGTCAGAACGACGAGATGCGTCGGATGACCGAACTGGGTCTCGCTCAGAACGACGAGGTGAAGAAGATCTCGTCCTGGGCAGCCATCCTCTTCGCCCCGACCCTCGTCGGCAGCGTGTACGGGATGAACTTCGACGTGATGCCCGAGCTGCACTGGGCCTGGGGCTATCCCTTCGCCATGCTGCTGATGGTGGGCGTCGGCGCAGGGCTGTTCGCGGTCTTCAAGGCGAAGAAGTGGCTGTGACGCCGGCATGGCGGCAGGATGTCCCGGCGGGACGAGGCCGACGTGGCGTTGGTAACGTGATCCGATGCCGAGCATCAAAGCCGTCCTCTTCGATCTCGACGGCGTCGTGCGTCGCTTCCTCCCTGCTCATGCCGTCGAGATCGAACGTCGGCATCGGCTTGATACCGACGCGATCGCAGCAGTCGCGTTCGAGCCTGGCCTGCTCGAGGCCGTCACGACCGGCACGATCACGCGCGATGCGTGGATCGAACGTATCGGCGCCGCTCTGGGCAACCGCGATGCGGCAGCAGAATGGGGGCGCCAGCCTTTCACCGTCGACGACGAGGTGCTCGCTCTGGCAGATGAGCTACGCGCGCGCGGCCTGGTCACCGCGGTCTTGACGAACGGCACCGACACCATCTCGACGGAAGTTTCCGCCATGGGACTGCATGCCCACTTCGATGCCGTCTACAACTCAGCCGAGATCGGCCGGAGAAAGCCCGACTCCGAGGCTTTCCAGCACGTTCTGAGAGCGTTGGGTCACGAACCGGAAGAAGTGTTCTTCACGGATGATTCCTCGGACAACGTCGCCGGCGCCCGAGCGCTCGGAATGCCTTCTCACCGTTTCACCGCGATCGACGACCTTCGAGAGTCCTTACGCGCAGCAGGCGTCCTGGATTGAGGAACCGATGGACTATCTCTCCCACACCGAGCGATTCGTCGCCGAGCGCTTCCCCGCAGCCGACATCGCGGTGCTCGCGGGAAGCACCGCGCGCGGCGAACGGACCGCGACCAGCGACATCGATCTGCTGCTCATCGGCGGGCACCTGTTCGACGGTGACGCCGCCACCTCGCTGGCTGCGACCTATGGATTCGACGGCGAGGCCTTCGAGGTGTTCGCCTACACGCCGGCAGGATTCGAGACGTGGGCGATGCGCGGCATCGCCCAGCACCGGCCCGTGATCGCCCACATGCTCGTCGACGGACTGATGTTCCGTTCCGGCGCCGATGGCCAAGCCCTCCGCGAAACCTGGGCAGACCGTCTCGCCGCGGGCCCGGTGATCTCCGTGCAGGAGGTCGAGTCCCGCCGCTACCATCTCACCGACGCCATCGACGACCTCCGCGACGCCACCGATCCGCTGGAAAGACAACATCTGGCGGCGACGGTCTTCGACAAGACCGCCGAGCTCATGCTGCTTTCGGCAGGGCAATGGATCGCCTCGGGCAAGAGACTCCCCCGGCATCTCCGGGCCCTGGATGACGCGCGGGCCACGGCCCTCGCGGCGCCGTACCTCGCCGGGCGTCTCGACGAGTTCGCGGATGTCGCGGAGCGCGAGCTCGAGCGCGCCGGCGGAAGACTGCGCATCGGCTACAGGCGGTGATGCTGCCGACCGCCGCGCAGATGTCGGATGCCGCTGACACAATCGCACCATGACGAAGGTCGATCTGAAGAAGGAGCTCGACTCCTATCGGGCTCGCAAGGGCCAGTTCCGCATCGTCGAGATCCCCGCGTTGCGGTACGTGATGATCGATGGCAGCGGCGACCCGAACGGCTCGCCCTCCTTCGCCTCGGCGATCGAGGCGCTGTATCCCCTCGCCTACGGGCTGAAGTTCGCGAGCAAGCAGCTCCTGGGCCGCGACTACGTCGTCATGCCGCTGGAGGGCCTCTGGTGGGCAGACGATCACACGGCATTCACGAGCGCGAGGGACAAGTCCGCGTGGAGCTGGACGCTGATGCTCCTTCAACCCGACTGGATCACGCACGCCATGTTCGACGAGGCGCTGACGAAGGCCGCCGCGAAGAACCCGCTCGGGCGCTTCGCCGAGGTCCGATTCGCAACGCTCGAGGAAGGACTCTGCGTCCAGACCCTGCACGTCGGCGCCTTCGATGACGAGGCCCCGCTCCTCGCCCGGATGCACGAGGAGTTCATCCCGCAGAACGGTCTCGCGATGACGGGGCTGCACCACGAGATCTACTTCAGCGATCCTCGAAAGGGCGACCCCGCGAAGCGCCGCACACTCCTGCGCCAGCCGGTAACGCGGATCAGCTGACGACGACGCCGATCGCGGTGGCGACGACGGCGAGCAGCGGGAGCGTTCCCTGCATGAGGGCGGCGCGCGCCTTCGTGCGGTCCGAGAGCAGGAGGACGAGCGCAGCGGCGAGCATCATGCCCGTTCCGGCGAAGACGAGCGTGAGCCCGATCGTCGAAGCGCCCAGGATCTGGAGCCCGACCCCGAGCAGAGCCGTCAGCGCGAGGAACAGGTTGTAGAAGCCCTGGTTGAAGGCGAGCTGCTTCATCGTGACGGCATCCGCCTCGCTCGCGACGCCGAAGATCTTGCGCGTCTCGGGCTCGGTCCACTTCAGCGACTCGAGCGCGAAGATGAACACGTGGAAGGCCGCGGCGGCCGCGGCGAGGATGAGACCGACGATGAGCATGCCCCCATCATCCCGCATCCGCGCTCAGAGCAGGAAGATCGGCAGCAGCCCGGGATTGTGCGCATGCACGAGGACCCCGAAGACGACGGCGTCGAACAGCAGATGCACGGTGACCACGTAGGCCAGCGAGTGCGTGCGCAGGAAGATGAACCCCTGCAGCAGGGCGAACGGGATCGTCAGCACCGGCCCCCACGCGCGATAGCCGAGCTCCCAGAGGAACGAGACGAAGACGACCGCCTGGAGGACGTTCGCGAGCCCATCGGGAAGGTGCCTGCGCAGCAGCGCGAAGACCGTGCAGATGAAGAAGAGCTCATCCCAGATGCCCACGGCGCCGACGCCCACGAACAGGCGCGCGATGAGATCGGGCGTATCGACGACGGGCCAGTTCAGATAGACACCGCTGGTGATGAAGTAGAACGGCAGGATCAGCCAGCCGAGCACGAGCACGGCGATCAGCCAGCCCCAGTGCAGCCGGCCCCAGCGCCTCCCTGTGCGCCACGGGAACGAGATCGCCCTGTCCCGGTACACGAACCGTGAGATCAGATACGGGACAGCGACAGCGCCGCCGAGTGCGATCGTGAACCGCAGCATGGCGAGATCGTCGAGTTCGGCGGCGAGCGGGATCGCGCTGACGACGAGCATCCCGATCGCGATCAACGAGAGATCACGGGTCAGCGACGGATCGGAAGCGGTGACCCGCTTTCGTTCCTGCATCCCAGCGAGCGCGATACCTGCCGCGAGCAGCAGCCAGCCGAGCCAGAGGAGATGCACGACGAAGATCGCGGGAGCCGCCAGGCACACGAGCGCGGCCGGCGCGATGGCCGTGCGCCAGGTGGCCGTCTGCGGCGTCACGGGCGGGGCATCCGGCGATAGGCGAGATCGCGGATGTCCCTGCCCTTGTTCAGCCCCTTGCGCTCGAAAGCGGTCATCACCCTGCCCTCGAAACGCTCCGCCCACTCGCCATCGAATGCGCGCTCGAAGAGCGGCTCCGCATCGAGGACCTCCCTCATCTGCAGGGCGTAGTCCTCCCAGTCCGTGGCCAGGCGCAGGATGCCTCCGTCGCGCAGTGCGCGAGCCGCGACCGCACCGAACCCCTCTCGGATCAGGCGCCGCTTGGTGTGACGCTTCTTGTGCCACGGGTCGGAGAAGAACACCCAGACCTCAGCCGCGCCGCCCTCGGGCAGGTAGGTGGCCAGCACCTCCGGCGCATTGGCCTCGACGAGACGCAGATTGCGCACGCCGGCCTTGTCCGCGTCGAGCATGGTGCGGGCGAGCCCCGCGCGGAACACCTCGACCGCGAGGAAGTCATCGCTCGGGCGCGAGGAGGCGGCCGAGACGATCGCGTGCCCCTGGCCGGATCCGATCTCGACGATGAGCGGCGCTGTGCGCCCGTACTCGGATGCCGGGTCGAGTCGGGCTTCGGGATGCACGCTGGTCCATGCCACGTCGCGGGGAACCTCGAGAAGGTAGCGGTCGGAGAGCTCGTCGAACGCCCTTTCCTGCGCCTCGGACATGCGGCCGCTGCGGCGCACGAAGGAGACGGGTTCGTCACGGAAAGTGCGGGGTTCAGGCATTCCTCCAGCGTATAAGCCTGCGCGGTCGAGGCGCAGCCGTCGTGTGCGCCGCATCGGTTATTTCTTCCCAGATCAGAGTTCATCCACCTTGCCTTTCTTCGTATTTTTGTTCTAAGCTTGAGTATGGCCAGCCCCCCAGACATCCGCACTCGCGAAGAGGATTCCCTCCTCGCGATCTGGGAGCTGTCGAGCCGGCACGCGGCTTCGGTCGACGCGCGCCGGGTGAAGGCGCTCTCCGATCGTTTCGACCTGATGCTCGAGGTCGACCCCTTCGGTTCCCGCTACCACGACATGGCGGTCCGGTCTCTCGCCGCGGAGGTCGCGGCAGCCGGGCACATCTCATCGGGCGTCGCCGAAGGCATGCTGCACCGCGCGCACACGATCGTGCACTGCTACCCCTCCGTTCTGGCGGCGATGGAGACCGGCCTCGTCACCCTTCGTCACGCCGAGGCGATCGCTGCCGCAGGCGCGGCGCTCGACGACGCCCCGGATGCGGCTCGCGCGGAGTACGAGCGCCGTGCTCTCGACGTCGCGCTGAACGAGTCGGCCGGGCGCACGGAGAGCGCCGCCCGGATGATCGCCGCCGACATCGCGCCCGTGGATCTGGCTGAGCGCCACCGTCGGGCGCGCTCGTTCCACGGCGTGCACGTCTGGTCACGGGCGGACGGGCTGGGAGAGCTGCAGATCACGGGCTCCGAGCTCCTCGTCCGCGCCGCGTACGACCGAGCCGATGCGATGGCGAAGGCGCTGATCTCCTCGCGCACGGATGTCGGGACGTCTCGTCTTGGTGACGACGATGCCGGACCAGATGCCTGCGGCGACGGCGACGATCGATCCCTTGCTCAGGTCCGCGCCGACATCATGCTCGAACTCCTCCTCGCGGGCGGCGCAGAATCGCTCATCGGCACGCCCGCCGAAGCGATACGCGCGACCGTTCAGGTGACCATCTCATCCTCGACGCTCGCCGGTGACGATGACCGCATGGCGGAGATCGATGGGACGGGGCCCGTCCTGCCCGAGATCGTGCGAGATCTCGCGGGCCGCACATCGTCGTGGTCCCGCCTGCTCCTGACCCCGAGCGGGATGCTGACCGCGACCTCCGCGTACACCCCGACCGCCGAGATGAAACGGTTCCTGCGCGCAAGAGATCAGCGCTGTCGGTTCCCCGGTTGCGTGCGACCTGCTCAACGGTGCGAGATCGACCACAATCACGATCACGCCAAGGGCGGGCGCACCGAGGTGGGCAATCTCGCGTGCTTCTGCACGAGCCATCATCCGCTGAAGCATCCCGATCTCGATGATCGACATCGATGGAGTGTGCGGCAGCAGGCCGACGGCGTCATCGAATGGATCAGCCCCCGAGGCAGGGTCTTCACCGACCGGCCGAGCCCGCGCGTGGCATTCGTGTGAGCACCAGAGCGGTGGGCGGCGACCTTACGCGGATGCGGTCACGAAGTCGATGAGCTCCTCGACGCGTCCGAGCAGAGAAGGCTCCAGGTCCCGGTACGTGGTCACCTTGCTGAGGATGTGCTGCCACGCACGGGCGATGTCCGCCTGATCCTCGTGCGGCCAGCCGAAGGCGCGGCAGATGCCGACCTTCCACTCGATGCCCCGCGGGATCTCGGGCCAACGCGCGATTCCGAGCGCCTCCGGTTTCACGCACTGCCAGACATCCACGTAGGGATGGCCGACGATCCGCACGTGAGCGCCGTGCGGGCCGCGGGCGACAGCCTCGGCGATGCGGGTCTCCTTCGAGCCGGGCACGAGGTGATCGACGAGCACTCCGTAACGCCGCTTCGCGCTCGGAGGCTCATCCGCGAGCAGCTCGTCCAGCAGGTCGACGCCCTGGAGGTACTCGACGACGACGCCCTCGACGCGCAGATCCGCGCCCCAGACCTTCTCGACGAGTTCCGCGTCATGCCTGCCCTCGACGAGGATCCGGCTGGGCAGTGCGACCCTGGCTCGCTGGTCGTCGACGACGAAAGACCCGGAAGCGGTGCGGCGCGGACCCTGCGCCTTGGCCTCCGGTACGACGAGCTTCACCGGCTGCCCGTCGATGAGGAAACCTCCGCCGAGAGGGAAAAGCCTCCTGCGCCCCTTCCAATCCTCGAGCTCGACATTGCCGCCCTGCACTTTCACGACCGCGCCGCAATAGCCGTCCTGTGCGACCTCGACGACGAGATCGAGCTCGGCGGCGACCTGCGGAATCTGCTTCTCGTTCCGCTCCCGCCATCCGGCGGCGAGCACGTCCGCCCCGTACCTGTCGTCCATGCCTTCCAGCGTATGTGTCCGTCACGCGGTTCCCGGCGATGACACAGACTGTTTCCCTAGAGTCGCTATCGTCTGTCGGCGACAGTGAATAGACTCAGGCGCATGGGGGCTCAGCGGCTCCGTGGAGGGAGCACGATGCGGTCTCGGATGTTGGTCGCCCTTGGCATGATCGGGGCGGTCCTCGCTTCCGGGTGGGCCGCGTCCAGCGCCGTCGCCACGCCACCGGTGGCGCTCGAATCAGGATTCGTGACCGACCACGCCGGTGTGCTCAGCGCGGATGAGATCGACGCCACGAATGCGCGCCTCGGCGAGCTCTCGAATGCCGGCAACGGGGATCTCTACGTCGTGTTCGTCGACGCGTTCACCGACCCGACAGATGCCACCCAGTGGGCTGATGACACCGCGATCGACAACGGTCTCGGCGTCGATCAGATTCTTCTCGCGGTGGCCGTCGAGGAGCAGCAGTTCGCGCTCTCGATCGATCCGGCCAACCCGCTCTCCGATGGCGATCTCGGCGCGATCGAGAGCGCTGCGCAGGCCGAGCTCCGCTCCGGCAACTGGGCAGGGGCGGCGATCGCAGCCGCGGATGCCTACCCAGGGCCCTCTCCCATCGGGTGGATCCTGCTCGGCCTCGTCATCGTTGTCGCCGTCATCGTCGTGATCGTCCTGCTCGTGCAGCGCGCCAAGAAGAAGCGCCGTGGCGCCCAGCCCGCCGTCCCCGACCCGAACGATCCGTTCTCCGCGATCAGCGACGCGGACCTCGAGACGCAGGCTGGAGGCGCCCTCGTCGCGACCGATGACGCCGTCACCGCCAGCCGCGAGGAGCTCGGCTTCGCCGTCGCGGAGTTCGGCGAAGACTCCACCGCCGCCTACGCGCAGGCCGTCGACGCGGCCAAGGCCGGCCTCGGACAGGCGTTCACCATCAAGCAGCAGCTCGATGACGAGATCCCGGACACCCCGGAGCAGCGCCGCGCCTGGCACATCCAGATCATCCAGCTCTGCGACGCCGCCGACGACCTCCTCGAGAAGAACGCCCAGCAGTTCGAAGACCTCCGAAAGCTCGCGGCGGAGGCGCCTCAGGCTCTCGCCAGGGTCACGGCACGACGCGCCCAGACCGCCGAGATCATCGCGGCAGCACCGGCGGCACTCGCGGCACTCGCCCAGACATACGACGCCGAATCGCTGAGCACCGTCGCCGAGAACCCCGTGCAGGCACAGGAACGGCTCGCACTCGCCGACCGCGAGATCGACGAGGCGACGTCCGCCCTCACGGCCGGTGCCACGGGTCAGGCGGCCTTCGCGATCAGAACCGCCGAGCAGGCACTCGCCCAGGGAGAGCAGCTCAGCGCCGCCATCACGACGCGTGGCAGCGACCTGGCAGCAATCGAGACGCAGGCGACCGCGCTGATCGCCGAGCTCGAGTCCGATCTCGCCGCCGCAGCCCAGCTCCCCGATCCGCACGGGCAGCTCGCCTCCGTCATCGCCGGGACGCGGACGCAGGTGTCGGAGGGAAAGGGTGCGCTTCACGTCACCCCGCGCAATCCGCAGCGCACCCTCGACGTGCTCACCGCTGCCAACACGCAGATCGACGGCGTCGTCGGGCAGGTGCGCGACGCCATCGCGCTCACGCAGCGCAATGCGCAGATCCTGCAGCAGCGCATCGCGCAGGCCCAGGCGCAGATCTCCGCCGCCGACCAGTTCATCACGACCCGGCGCGGCGGCGTCGGCGCGACCGCGCGCACCCGCCTCGCAGAAGCGCAGGCCGCCCTCTCCAAGGCGCTGGCCCTGCAGGCCGCCGATCCGAGCCAGGCGCTCGGCTACGCCACCCGTGCCTACGACCTCGCGCAGAGCGCGACGGCATCCGCCCAGTCCGATGTGAGCGGCTGGGGCGGAGGCTACGGGGGCGGAGGCGGAGGCAGCGACCTCAGCGGCGCGATCATCGGCGGCATCCTCGGCGGCCTGATCAGCGGCGGAGGCGGAGGCGGTCGCCCATCCGGGGGCGGGCTGTTCGGCGGAGGCGGGGGCGGCTATCGTCCCTCGAGCTTCGGCGGCTCCTCTCGAAGCTCCTCACGCGGCTTCTCCGGCGGATCGCGCGGAGGCCGGTCTCGAGGCGGGCGCTTCTGACCGATCCGACATCGACCACACACACGACAGCCAACCGAAAGGAAACACCATGGCCAAGCAGTCCATCTTCGGACGCATCTCGACCCTCGTCCGCGCGAACATCAACGCGCTCCTCGACTCCGCCGAGGACCCGCAGAAGATGATCGACCAGCTCGTCCGCGACTACACCAACAGCATCGCCGATGCCGAGGCCGCGATCGCGGAGACGATCGGCAACCTGCGCCTTCTCGAGCGCGACCACGAGGAAGACATCCAGGCGGCGAAGGACTGGGGCAACAAGGCCCTCGCTGCGAGCAAGAAGGCCGACGAGCTCCGCTCCGCGGGCAACACCGCGGACGCCGACAAGTTCGACAGCCTCGCGAAGATCGCCCTCCAGCGCCAGATCGGCGAGGAGCGCGACGCGAAGGCGGCCGAGCCGACGATCGCGTCGCAGACCGAGATCGTCGACAAGCTCAAGAGCGGCCTGAACGGCATGAAGGAGAAGCTCGAGCAGCTCAAGTCCAAGCGCAGCGAACTGCTCGCGCGGGCCAAGGTCGCCGAGGCGCAGACCAAGGTCCAGGATGCCGTCTCCTCGATCAACGTCCTCGACCCCACCAGCGAGCTGGGCCGCTTCGAGGACAAGGTGCGCCGGCAGGAGGCCATCGCACAGGGCAAGATCGAGCTCGCGGCTTCCAGCCTGGACGCCCAGTTCGAGAGCCTCGACGACCTCGGCGAGCTCACCGAGGTCGAGGCGCGCCTCGCCGAGCTCAAGGCCGGCGGCGCTCCCCAGGGCCAGCTCGAGTCCTGATCTTCCGGGCGGATGCTCCGGGTCGGCGACAAGGAGCATCCGCCCTCTCCTCTCTGATCGGAGGACCCCATGGCCCGATTCCTCGTCGTCCCGCAGTGGCAGGGTTCACCCGCACCTCGGGCGATGCTGCTCACCGACGGGGCCGCCGCGATCGCCGGTGACCTGCCGAGCGCCGCGACCACCGTGCTTGATGTCCCGCTCGAGGCCGGTGAATCGCTCGAGAGCGGCGTGCAGCGTCTCAGCGCTCTGCAGCGCGTCCGAGAGCTGATGCGCGATCACATCGACGAGGGCGTGGTCGTCATCGGCGGGGACTGCAGCATCACCGTCGCCGCCCTCGCCGCGCTCCCCCGCGGTACGGATGACCTCGCGGTCGTCTGGTGCGATGCGCATCCCGACCTTCACCTCCCCGGAACCTCGCCGTCCGGCGCATTCTCCGGCATGTCCCTGCGGGCGGTGATGGGCGAGGGCGAGTCCCGCCTGATCCTCTCCCCCGGCGTACCGTCCGAGCGCGTGGTGCTCGTCGGCGCACGGTCGGTGGATGCCGCCGAGGAGGCTCCTCTGGAGACCGTCGCCGCGGTTGAACCAGAGGCGCTCATCGACGCGGATTCGATCGCACGAGCCGTCGAGGCCACCGGTGCCGCACGCGCCTGGGTGCACATCGACGTGGATGTGCTCGACCCCTCCGAGCTCGCGGGGGTGTCGGATCCCGCCCCGTTCGGCGCGGCAGCGGCGCAGCTGAGTGCCGCTCTGCGGGCTCTGCGCCAGCGCGTTCCGCTCGCCGGCGCGACCATCGCAGGATTCGCACCCCGCACGCCCGCCGCAGCCGTGGACGATCTCGGGGCGATCCTCCGCCTCATCGGCGCCGTCGCGTGAGCGCGTCCGCGCCGCCGACAGCGGATAAATGGCGGATCGCCGCCGATGCCGCACTCCTCCGTGGCCGTCGCTTCGACCGCAGGATCCCGTCCTTTCTGCTCCGCTCTCCGATCAGTCGGATCGGCTACGCCTGGGGCACCGCCGTCGGCTGGATCTGGGGTTCGTTGTGGAGCACGGGCCCGGTCGAACGTCGGCACGGCCTCTGGGTGTTCCGCGGCATGCCTTCGTGGACGTTCAACCGTGGCGGTGTGTGCGTGGGGGGATGCTTCCTCACCGGAGACCGCGAACCCAGCGACGCCGTGCTGCGCCACGAGGCGGTCCACAAGGCTCAGTGGTTGCGCTACGGCTTCCTCATGCCGGTGCTGTATCTCTTCGCCGGCAGGGATCCGCTGCGCAACCGCTTCGAGATCGAGGCTGGGCTCGAAGACGGCGGCTATGTGCGTCGCCGTCGTGCGTCCTCGCGCTGAGCGCCCTCAGTCCGAGACGGGCAGAAGGCCGAAGCGCGCAGGAGCGCAGATCGCGCCAGGTGCGATCCCGAGACGATCCGTCAGGTGCTCGACGATCTCCGCCGTGCCGAGGTAGCCGCCGAGCAGCGTGACTCGCGTGCTCCCCGCGTCCCCGTCGCAGAACATCTCGTCGGCCCAAGCGGTGGTCGCCCGCGCGACGGCCGTGCCGGGAGCACAGCTGCGCCCGGATCCCGGCGCCCCGCTGCGGCTCTCCCGCGCCAGCCAGGTGACGGTCATGCGCGGCGGAGCTTCGATGGTTGCGATGTCCGCCACCGCGGGAACCTCGATGAAGATCCGCCCGCTCGCGCACAGCGGCAGCGTCGCGAGGAAGACCTCGAGGTCGGTGAGCGAGTTCTCGTCGGCCGCCACCAGGTGATGGGAGCGCTGACGCGCCGCACGGCGCTCGGCGCGTGCGGTACGGAACTCGACGGAGGCGGTCATGATGTCCCCATCATACACCGCGCGAAGGGTTGCCTAACCTTCCTGAGGATTCAGGAAGACTCGACGAGTGCCGCGTGCAGGGCGGCCAGCTCCTCCTCCGTCATGCCCTGGGAGCGCAGATAGTCTCCCGTCGATCCCCAGCGGGCATCGATCGCCTCCAGCAGCGCACGCATCACGGGAGCCGGGGAGAGCGTGGCGAGGGCCACGACGTGCTGCGCATCGGGATGCCGCGCACGCAGGTACTCCGCGACTCGACGATTGCGCTCCGCAGGCAGCTGGGTCTCCGTCAGCGCGTAGTCGGCGATGATCTCCTCGCGATCGGCCCCGACGGCGTCGAGGGCGAGCGCGACGGTGACGCCGGTGCGATCCTTCCCGACCGTGCAGTGGACGAGCGTCCGCTCGCCCCTGGCGATGATGCGCAGAGCGTCGACCAGGCGCGCCCCGCTCTGTTCGAGCAGGTGGCGGTAAAGCTCGTCCAGACTGCTGTCCTCCTCGAAGAAGGAGGCCACGGATCCGAGGAACAGCGGAAGCCGGGTGACGACGGGGCCTGTGACCGCCGAAGGGTCTGCGGCGACCTCGTCATCCGCGCGCAGATCGACGATGTGATCGACCAGCAGGCCGAGCGCCTTCGCTCCGCCCGGCGTCGCCCCGGCGAGGTTTGCGGAACGCAGCAGCCGCCCCGCCCTGATGCGTCCTGTCCGCGCCGTCAGCCCTCCGACGTCCCTGACGTTCCAGACGCCGTCGATCGACAGGATGCTCACGCATCCGCCTTCGGGCCGCGGGGCGGCACGGGGTAGCGGCCCGCGATCACGACACGGTTGAAGGCGTTGATCGAGATGATCGCCCAGCTCAGCGCCGCGTACTCCTTCTCGGTGAACACGCTTCCGACCCGGTCGTACACATCGTCGGGGATGCCATCCTCATGGATGAACGTGAACGCCTCCGCGAGTTCGAGGGCTGCGCGCTCACGATCCGAGAACACCCCGCTCTCCCGCCATGAGGCGAGCTGCGTCATCTCATCGACTCCGAGCCCCGCCGTGACACCTCGATCGACGTGCACCCGGGTGCAGAACGCGCACCCGTTGAGCTGCGAGCAATGGATCATGACCAGTTCCTTGAGGCGGTCGTCGATGCCGTTCTCGGCGCAGATCCGGCCGACCGTCCTGGCGAAGGCGTCCAGCGCCTGATAGGCATCCGGTTCAGTCTTGGACAGATGCACCCTGGTCTCGCTCATGAGATCCAGCCTACGACGTCCGTCGAGCGCGTCGCTGAACGGTTGAAATGCACGAAGCCAAACATATCGGGATCAGAGTGATTTAAATGCCCAATGAATACATCGCACATTTGTCACATTGCTCCGGCATTTCTCTCGAACCGCGTTCCGGAGCAGAATATGGGCGTGCCGACCGACATCAGCGAGTTCAGCTATCTTCCCGCGCAGGCCCAGGCGATCGATGCCCCGCTCCCTCCAGCCACCAGAGAGCACGTCGTCCTCTCGGACGGTCGGACGCTCAGCGCGCTGCGCTTCGGAGAGAGCACCCCGGAGGTCGTCCTGCTCCACGGCGCCGGCTTGAACGCGCACACCTGGGACACCACCATCCTCCACCTCGGTCGTGCGGCGCTCGCGATCGATCTGGCCGGCCACGGCGACTCCTCCTGGCGCCCCGACGCCGCGTACGCGCCTCGTGCCCTCGCGGCTGACGTCGCCGAGGCTCTCACACAGTGGGAACTCGGCCCTGTCCTCGTCGTCGGTCAGTCACTCGGCGGCCTCACCGCAGCAGCCCTCGCCGCCTCACGCCCTGAGCTCGTCGACGGCGTCATCATCGTGGACATCACCCCCGGCATCGACACCTCCGCCGGGCCGGCGGCGCTGCGCGAGTTCTATCGCGTGTCCGATTTCGCCAGCCGCGACGAGCTCGTCGAGCGTGCCATGTCGTTCGGCCTGGGGGGCAGCCGCGCCGACACCGAACGCGGGGTCTTCTTCAACTCGCGCGTGCGCGAGGACGGCCGCGTCGAATGGAAGCATCACTTCGCCCACCTGGCCGCTCAGGTGTTCGCAGCACCGGAGCACGACGGCACGCCCGCGGCGGGCGCCGTCCTCGACGACACCGGCTGGGACGACCTCGCCGCCGTGCGCACCTCCCTCACCCTGGTGCGGGGCACGCGGGGCTTCGTCAGCGAGGACGATGCCGCCGAGTACCTCCGCCGTCTGCCGGCCGCCCGCATCGTGTCGTTCGACGCGACCCACAACGTCCAGGAGACGGCACCGGCAGCGCTCGCCGACCTGATCCGCGAGCGCATCGATCACGGAATGTGACGCTGCGTTCCGCCTCCGTCCCCGCTATCCGCACCCGCCCATAGGCTCGACCCACCGGCACACAGCACCTGCCGCACGAGAGGACCCGACTCCCATGTTCACCCGCACCAGACGACGACTCGTTCTCGTCACCGCTCTCGCCGCATCGGCGATCGTCCTGAGCGCCTGCACGGGCGCACCCGCACCGGAGGAGACGTCGGTGGGCGCCCCCGATCCGGACGCGACGCTCACCGTCGGCCTCGTGCTCGAGCCGACCAACCTCGACATCCGTCACACCAGCGGCGCCGCCCTCGAGCAGATCCTCATCGACAACATCTACGAGGGCCTCGTCACGCGCACCCAGACGAACGAGATCGAGCCGCGCCTCGCCTCGGACTACGAGATCTCCGAGGACGGGCTGACCTACACCTTCACGCTCAACGAGGGCGTCACCTTCCACAGCGGCGCAGCGCTGACCTCCGCCGATGTGGTCGCCTCCTACGAGACCGTCCGCACGGACGCCACCGTGCAGGGCAATGCGGAGTTCGCGGGCGTCGCCTCCATCAGCGCGCCCGACGCCTCCACGGTGGTCATCACGCTGAACGCCCCGAACCAGAACTTCCTGTTCGCGCTCACCGGCCCGGCCGGCCTCGTCTTCGCCGCGGGCGACGACACCGACCTGCAGACCGCGGAGAACGGCACTGGTCCGTTCACGCTCACCCGCTGGAGCAAGGGCTCCTCGATCACCCTCGCGCGGTACGAGGACTACTGGGGCGAGCCGGCCGGCGTCGCCGAGGTCGACCTCGAGTACATTCCCGATTTCACCTCCGGCGTGAACGCCGCTCTCGACGGCAGCCTCGACGTGCTGACCGCCGTCGACCCGCAGCTCGCCCCTCAGCTGGAGGAGTCCGGCGAGTTCTCGCTCACCTCGGGCAAGACCACGGACAAGGCGACGCTGGCCTTCAACAACGCCAAGGCGCCGCTGGACGACGTCCGCGTCCGCGAAGCGCTGCGCCTGGCCATCGATCACGAGGCGCTCATCGAGGCGGTCGGCGCCGGGCAGACGCTGTACGGGCCGATCCCGGAGCTCGATCCCGGCTTCGAGGACCTCTCCGACGTCGCCCCCCATGACCCGGCTCGGGCGCAGGAGCTGCTCGCGGAGGCAGGCCAGGAGGACCTCGAGCTCACGCTCACGATCCCGAACTTCTACGGCACGACCGTCCCCCAGGTGCTCATCTCGGACTTCGCCGAGGTCGGCGTCACCCTCAAGGTGGAATCGGTCGAGTTCGCGACCTGGCTCGAGGACGTCTACACGAACAAGGACTACGACCTGAGCTTCGTGCTGCACGTCGAGCCGCGCGACTTCGCGAACTTCGCCAACCCGGACTACTACTTCGGCTACGACAACCCCGAGGTGCAGGCGCTCTACGCCGAGGCGCTCGCGGAGCTCGACCCCGATGCCTCCGCCGAGCTGCTCGCGCAGGCGGCCAGGATCGTCTCCGAGGACCACGCGGCGGACTGGCTCTACAACGGCGAGACCATCACCGCCGTCCGTCCGATCGTCTCCGGCTTCCCGCAGGACTCGATCAACTCGCGCATCAACCTCGCCGGCGTGACTGTCGCCGCCGACTGACACCGGATGCTGCGTTACACGCTCACACGAGGAGCCCTGCTGATCGCGGGGCTCCTCGTGTCGAGCGTGATCATCTTCCTCACCCTGCGCGTGCTGCCGGGCGACGTGGCCCAGCTCATCGCCGGCACGAACTCCACACCGGAGCAGGTGCAGGCGCTGCGGGAGTCCCTGGGGCTCGACCGCCCGCTCCCCCAGCAGTACGCGGAGTGGATCGGGGGCGTTCTGCGGGGCGACCTCGGCACCTCACTCCTCTCCGGCGCGTCCGTGGGCGAGGAGCTCGTGCTGAAGGCGCAGGTGACCGTTCCGCTCGGCATCCTGTCTCTGGCCATCGCCCTGCTCATCGCCGTCCCCTTCGGCATCCTGTCCGCCGTGCTCCGCGGCCGCGCCGGCGGCACCGCGCTCTCGTTCGGCGCACAGGCGCTGGCGGCGGTCCCCGTCGTCTGGGCCGGCATGATGCTCATCCTGGTCTTCGCCGTCTGGCTGGGTTGGCTTCCCGCTCAGGGCTTCCCCAGGGACGGCTGGGCGGAGCCATGGCAGGCGCTGCGGGCCCTCCTGCTGCCCGCGCTCACGATCGGCGTCGTCGAGGGCGCGATGCTGCTGCGCTTCGTGCGCAGCGCGACGCTGCAGGCGGCGGGCGAGGACTTCGTGCGCACGGCCGCCGCGAAGGGGCTGAGCCGCAACCGGGCGCTCATCCAGCACGGCATCCCCGCCGTCGGCCTGTCGATCGTCACGGTCCTCGGTCTCCAGGTGGCGGGCATCGTGGTGGGCTCCGTCGTCATCGAGCAGCTGTTCACGCTTCCGGGGATCGGACGGATGCTCGTCGCGGATGTCGGCACGCGAGATCTCATCAAGGTGCAGAGCGAGCTGCTCGTGCTCACCGGATTCGTCCTCGTGATCGGCTTCGTCGTCGACCTCGTGCACCACCTCATCGACCCCCGGCAGAGGGAGAGCGCCTGATGCCCCGTTGGTTGCGCGCCCTGTGGCGATCCTGGACGGGACGCTTCGGGATCACCACCGTCGCCGTCATCGCCGTGACCGCGCTGCTCTCCCTGGTGTGGACCCCCTTCGATCCGTTCTCCGCCGACATCGCGAACCGGTGGGCGTCACCGTCGTGGCCGCATGTGCTCGGCACGGACGGCACGGGGCGCGACATCCTGAGCCTCATCATGGCCGGTGCTCGGACGACCGTCTTCGTCAGCGTCGGGGCCGGCATCGTCGCCACTGTCGTCGGCATCGTGCTCGCCGCGCTCGGCGCGCTCACCGCCCGATGGCTGCGCGAGACGGTGGCCGTGCTCGTGGACATCCTCATCGCCTTCCCCGTGCTACTCATCGCCATGATGATCTCCTCGGTCTGGGGCGGTTCCCTGTGGGTCGTCATCTGGGCGGTCGGGATCGGCTTCGGGGTGAACATCGCGAGGGTCACCCGCCCTGAGCTGCGCCGCGTTCAGCGGAGCGACTTCGTGCTCGCCGGCCGCGCCTCCGGCCTCACCCCCGCCCAGAACCTCGCCAGGCATCTGCTGCCGAACGTCGCGCCGGTCTTCATCGTCCAGCTCTCCTGGTCGATGGCCGTGGCCGTGCTGGCGGAGGCTGGGCTCTCCTATCTCGGCTTCGGCGCATCCGTCGTCGAGCCCAGCTGGGGCATCCTGCTCGCCGACCTGCAGCGCTACATCGCCATCCATCCGCTCTCGGTGATCTGGCCGGGGCTCGCGATCACCCTCTCTGTGCTCGGTCTCAACCTCCTCGGCGATGCGCTCAGAGACGCCACCGACCCGACGCTCGAACGACGCGCCGGCCAGACGCACACGCCGGAGGTGGTCGCATGAGCCTGATCGTGCAGGATCTCGTCGTCGACATCGACGGACGCCGCGTCGTGGACGGCGTCTCCTTCGAGGTGCCGGACGGGACGAGGCTCGGCCTGATCGGCGAATCGGGATCGGGTAAGTCGCTCACGGCCCTGGCCGTTCTCGGCCTGCTCCCCCGCGGCGCGGTGGCACACGGCAGCATCCGATGGAACGGCACGGAACTGGTGGGGATGCCCGATCGCGACCTGGCCCGCTTCCGGGGCGATGACATCGGAATCGTCTTCCAGGAGCCGCGCACCGCTCTCAACCCGATCCGCACGGTCGGACGCCAGATCGCCGAGGCGATCCGGATCCACACCGGGATCTCGCGCACCGAGGCGAGGCAGCGGGCGATCGCAGAGGCGGCCCGCGTGCACCTCCCCGATCCCGCCTCGATCGTCGACCGCTATCCGCATCAGCTCTCCGGGGGGCAGCGTCAGCGCGTCGCGATCGCGATGGCTCTCGCGTGCCGGCCGCGACTGCTCATCGCCGACGAGCCGACCACCGCGCTGGACGTCACGATCCAGGCCGAGATCCTCGAGCTGCTGCTCGGCCTCGTCAAGGACGAGGGGATGTCGCTGGTGTTCATCACCCATGACCTCGCCGTGCTGGCGCAGGTCGCGACGAGCGGCGTGGTCCTCGAACACGGCCGTGTCGTCGAATCGGCACCGATCGAGACCCTGCTCGACGCGCCGTCGTCGCCCATCACGCAGGGCCTGCTGAGAGATGCGACGGCGACGCTGTGGCGGCCCGATGGAGGAGAGTCATGAGCGCTCTGATCCAGGCGCGCGACCTGCGACGCGACTTCCCTGTTCCACGGCGCGGCCCTCTCGACCGGGTGACGACGCAGACAGCGCTGCATCCGACCGATCTCGATGTCGAGGCCGGCTCCGCGCTCGGCATCATCGGCGAGTCCGGATCAGGCAAGTCCACGCTGATCCGGCTGCTCCTGGGGCTCGACGCCCCGACGGCCGGGACGGTGTCGGTGGATGGGCGGCCCGTCGATGCGGCGTCGCCCGCCCGCTCCCTGCACTGGCTCCGAAGGCTCACCGGCCTGGTGTTCCAGGATCCCTACGCCTCGCTGGATCCTCGAATGACGGCTGGCCGCATCATCGCCGAGCCGCTCTGGGCGCTCGATGTGCCGGGAGACCGCCGTGCCAGGGTCCGCGAGGTGCTGGGTCAGGTGGGCCTCGAGGCCGAGATGGCCGACCGCTATCCCCACGAGTTCTCGGGCGGCCAGAGGCAGCGGATCGCCCTCGCTCGTGCGATCGTGCACCGGCCGCGCATCCTCGTCGGCGATGAGCCCCTGTCAGCGCTGGACGTCACGGTCCGCGCGCAGATCCTCGCGCTGCTGGCGGAGCTGCGGCGCACCGAGGAGCTCACCCTCGTGCTCGTCTCGCACGACATCGGCGTCGTGCAGAACCTCTGCGACACCGTCGCGGTGATGAAGGACGGGCGTGTCGTGGAGCACGGTACCACCCGCGATGTGCTCCAGCATCCCCGTGAGGAGTACACGAAGACGCTGTTGGCCGCGATCCCGGTGATCCCAGGCCACTGACCGTCAGCGGGCTCCGAAGAGCCTTCGCCGACCGACCGGCTTGAGCGCCTTCTTCATATAGACCGTGCCGAGGTCGCGCCCGAACTTGTGGCCGACCCTGCCCATCCGGCCCGCCTCGACGAAGCCGAGCTTCTCGTGCAGGCGGATGGACGCTTCGGCCTTGCTGTCGCTGATCACCGCGACCATCTCGCGGATCCCTCGTTGCTCGCAGGCCTCGATGAGCGCCTGGAGCAGAACCGCACCGAGCCCCTTGCCGCCGGCGCCCGGCCCGAGGTAGATCGAGTCCTCGACGGTGTACTTGTAGGCGTTCTTGCCGGCCCATGGCTGGGCGAGGGCGTATCCGAGCACGACGCCCGACGGCGAGACGGCGACGAGGAACGGCAGGTCCAGCTTCTGCAGGAGCGCGAACTTCTCCCGCCAGGAGGGGATGCTGCTCCTGCGCTCGTCGAGGGTGACGACGGAGTTGCTCACGAAGTGGTTGTAGATCTCCCTGACGTACGGGAGATCCGTCGCGCGCGCGGGACGGATGGAGTACGAGAAGACCTCGGGAGCGACGACCGGGCGCAGATGGTGCGGAAGCACGCGTCGGCGATCACCCGGTTCGAACTGCATGCGCCAAGCCTATGGCGTCAGGCCTCTCCGGCGACACGCCAATCCACCGGTTCTGCGCCCTGCTCGACGAGGAGGTCGTTCACGCGGGAGAACGGCCGGGAGCCGAAGAAGCCGCGGCTGGCTGACAGCGGCGATGGGTGCGCCGATGCGATCACCGGCGTGGCGCCGAGCATCGGTCGCAGCCCCTCGGCATCCCTCCCCCACAGCACGGCGACGAGCGGCTTCTCCCGGGCGACGAGCGTGCGGATGGCCGTTTCGGTCACCTGCTCCCATCCCCATCCGCGGTGCGAGGCGGCCGCCCCTGGTCGCACCGTGAGCACCCTGTTCAACAGCAGCACGCCCTGATCGCTCCACGCAGTCAGGTCGCCGTGCGGTGCGGGAGGGATGCCGAGATCGCTCTCGCGCTCCTTGTAGATGTTCGACAGGCTCCGCGGCAGCGGCCTGACGTCGCGGTCGACCGCGAACGACAGTCCGATGGGGTGCCCCGGCGTCGGATAGGGATCCTGCCCGGTGATCAGCACCCGCACGTCATCCAGCGGACGCTGGAAGGCGCGCAGCACGTTCGATCCGGCAGGGAGGTATCCGCGGCCTTCGGCCTGCTCCGCACGGAGCCGCTCGCCGATGCCAGAGATCACATCGGCGACGGGGGCGAGCGCACGGGCCCAGCCCTCGTCGATGAGACCTTCGTCGGCGAGCTGGGCGAGCGTGCGCGCCGTCACCGGTCAGTCCTCGCCGCGCACGCGGAGCGGACCGCGCGCCAGCAGGTGCTGCGCGGACTGCGCAACAGGACGCATCGTCACGAGGTCGAGATTCACGTGCCCCGGCGCGTTCAGCGCATAGGCGATCACATCGGCGACGTCCTCGGCGACGAGCGGTGCGTCGACGCCGGCGTACACCGCATCGGCGGCGAGCCGGTCGCCCCCGAGCCGGTTGAGGGTGAACTCCTCGGTGTGCACCATGCCGGGCGCGACCTCGACGACGCGGATCGGCTCGCCGTTGAGCTCCTGGCGGAGCACCCTCACGAGCATGCCCTCCGCGGCCTTCGCCGCGTTGTAGCCGGCACCGCCCTGGTACGCGACCTGCGCGGCGGTGGACGTGACGAACAGGGCATCGGCGTGACCGTCGGCGTCGGCTGCGCTGCGCAGCAGCGGCAGGAGCCCTGCGACGAGCCGTTGGGTGCTCAGCACGTTCACGTCGTACATCCACTGCCAGTCCTCGACCCGCCCGTCCTCGACCCGGTCCGTGCCGCGCGCGCCGCCCGCGATCTGGACGAGCGCGTGCACCGGCCCCGTTGCGCCGAGCTCTGCGACGAGGGCGTCGACTGCCTCCGCATCGGTCAGGTCGCACGCGATCCCGACCGCGCCCGTCTCGGCGGCGAGCTCCGCCAGGCGATCCTGCCTTCGTGCCACACCGACGACGTCCCAGCCGGACGCTACGAGGGCACGCACCGTCGCCGCACCGATCCCCGAGCTCGCTCCTGTCACCACTGCACGTCTGTTCACCATGCCATCCACCGTACCCGCACGTGTTACGTCACATTTCCCGGGTGTTCTTGACAACCCGGCGGTCCCGTAACCTCGGTGCAACGGCTTCCGCCGCATCCGCATCCAACCGTTTCAGGGAGAACCCCATGCCTGCACCCGAGACCTGGCGTTTCGAGACCAAGCAGATCCACTCGGGAGCAGCTCCCGACCCGGTCACCAAGGCCCGTGCGACGCCGATCTACCAGACCACGTCCTACGTCTTCGACAGCGCGGACCACGCGGCGAACCTCTTCGCCCTCGCCGAGTTCGGCAACATCTACACCCGCATCCAGAACCCGACGCAAGACGTCCTCGAGCAGCGGCTCGCGGCGCTCGAGGGCGGCACCGGAGCGCTCGTGCTCTCCAGCGGCCAGGCGGCGTCCACCTTCGCGATCCTCAACATCGCGCAGGCCGGCGACCACTTCGTCGCCTCCAGCTCGATCTACGGCGGCACGTACAACCTCTTCAAGTACACCCTCGCCAAGCTCGGCATCGAAGTCACCTTCGTCGAGAACCAGGACGACCCTGAGGAATGGCGCCGTGCCGTGCGCCCCGAGACGAAGCTGTTCTTCGCCGAGACGATCGGCAACCCGCAGATCAACGTCCTCGACATCCGCACCGTCGCCGACATCGCGCACGAGAACGGTGTCCCGCTCATCGTCGACAACACGATCGCGACCCCGTACCTGATCCGTCCCTTCGAGCACGGCGCCGACATCGTCGTGCATTCCATCACGAAGTTCCTCGGCGGCCACGGCACGACCATCGGCGGCGTCGTCATCGACGGCGGCCGGTTCGAATGGTCCAAGAACGTGGAGAAGTTCCCCGGTCTGACGGTTCCTGACCCGTCCTACCACGGTGCGAGCTACACGGCAGCGGTCGGCGACCCGCTCGCCTACATCATCAAGGCGCGCGTGCAGCTGCTGCGCGATCTCGGATCGTCGATCGCTCCGCAGAGCGCCTGGAACCTCATCCAGGGCGTAGAGACGCTGTCGCTGCGCATCGAGCGCCACGTCCAGAACGCCCAGGAGATCGCCGAGTGGCTGGACAACCGCGACGACGTCGCGAGCGTCAACTACTCCGGTCTGCCCTCCTCGCCCTGGTACGCGAAGGCCAACACCTACGCCCCGAAGGGCGTCGGCGCGGTGCTCTCCTTCGAGCTGAAGGGCGGTGTGGAGGCCGGACGCGAGTTCGTGAACAGCCTCTCTCTGTTCAGCCACCTCGCCAACATCGGCGACGTGCGCTCCCTCGTCATCCACCCCGCCTCGACCACGCACGCCCAGCTGACCCCCGAGCAGCAGCTCACCGCGGGTGTCACGCCAGGCCTCGTGCGCCTGTCCGTCGGCCTCGAGAACATCGACGACCTCAAGGCCGATCTCGAGCAGGCCCTCGCCGCGGCGCGCCGCGTGTCGGACGCCGCTCGCGCCTGAGCTCCGCACCGCACGGATGCCCCGGACCACACAGGTCCGGGGCATCCGTGCGTTCCGCGTCGTAACGTGCGTCCGCGGCGCCGGGAACCACGCGAGAATGGATGCATGGACTGGCAGTCGACCTCGGAGGACACCGTGCCCTCACGGCGCGTGACCGAAGCACAGGCCAGCATGATGCGGGCCCGCCCGCCCGTCACAGGCGCCTGGCGCGACGGCGATCCGGCCGGAGACCGCCTGTTCGCCGGATTCGGGCCGTTCCGCACCGAGGGCGGCGAGGAGCTGCCGAGCATCCGGCTCGCCTACGAGACCTGGGGAGAGCTGAACGCGGCGCGTGACAACGCCATCCTGATCAGTCACGCGCTCACCGGCGACAGCCACGTCCGCGGCGACGCAGGACCAGGACACGCCACTGCAGGCTGGTGGGGCGATGTTGTCGGCCCAGGCGCCGCGATCGACACCGACCGCTGGTTCGTCGTCGCTCCGAACATCCTCGGCGGCTGCCAGGGCTCCACGGGGCCTGCGAGCGTCGCGCCTGACGGCTACGAGTGGGCTTCCCGGTTCCCCTACCTCACCGTGCGCGACCAGGTCGCAGCCCAGGTGCGCCTGGCCGACGCGCTCGGCATCGATCGCTGGGCGGCCGTAGTGGGCGGATCGATGGGCGGCATGCACGCGCTCGAGTGGGCGATCGGCTTCCCCGAGCGGGTCGAGCGGCTCGCGATCCTGGCCTCTCCGCCCGCGAGCACGGCCGATCAGATCGCCTCGAACATGCTCCAGCTGGAGACCATCCGGATGGATCCGCGCTTCGAGGACGGCGAGTACTACGACTCGGCGGTCGGTGAAGGGCCGCACCGGGGGCTGGCCCTCGCACGGCGGATGGCGATGCTGAACTACCGCTCCCCGATCGAGCTGAACAGCCGGTTCCAGCGCTCCTGGCAGTCGGAGCTCTCCCCGCTCGGCCACGGAGGGCGCTTCGCCGTGGAGAGCTACCTCGACTTCCACGGCAACAAGTTCACCCGCCGATTCGACGCGAACAGCTACATCACGCTCGTCGAGGCGATGAACTCGCACGACGTCGGTCGCGACCGCGGCGGCATCGAGGATGCCCTCGCACGCGTGACGGCGCGCACCCTGGTGCTCGGCATCGACAGCGACAGGCTGTTCCCACTCGACGGCCAGCACCGCATCGCCCACGGCATCCGCGGCACGCTCGACGGCGATGCGGCCGTCGTGATCGCCAGCGACTTCGGCCACGACGGCTTCCTCATCGAGACCGACGTCGTCGGTCACCACCTGCGCCGGCTCCTCGACGCGTAGTCACTCGCGCCGGTACCGCCATGGCAGGGCGGAGGTCTCCAGGCGGTGCACGCCGTCCTCGCCGTCCGGATGCTCTGCATCGCCCGCCCAGGCGAACACTCCGCCGTCGAGCATCCTCGTGGAGAAGAGCGCGATCGCCCTCGTGACCGCGAGCACGTCGGCGACGGAGCCCGCGCCGACGAGCGCCTGCAGCGTCACCCAGGTGGGCGGGAAGAGAAGCATAGCCCCGTCGGCGTGCTGCGCGAGCGCATCCTCAGGCCGCATCCAGGCCCACCCCGCCACCTCTCCCGCCGCCGGGTGGATCTCCCCGCCGGGATCGGCGGCCAGGAAGAACCACGTCCGCACGCGCTTCGGCGCCTCGACGGGCGGTGCCCAGCGGGAGAGGGTCACAGGGTCGGTGAGGACCAGCCCCACCTCCTCGTACGTCTCCCTGATCGCGGCCGCCCTGGCCGCATCCTCCTCCGCATCGGCCGCATCCTGCGGCTCGACGACGCCGCCGGGGAACACCCATCCCCCGGCGAACGACCCGCGATCCGGCCGCCGGATCAGCAGGGTCTCGAGTCCGGCTCTCCCCTGGCGCAGCAGCACGGCGGTCCCGCCGACGGCGATCGCATCCTCGTCCATGCGCCCACCCTACGTGGTCGTCAGGCGGAGACGAGTGCGGGGCGGCGCTGCGTGCGGTATGCCATCACGGTGATGCCGAGACCGATCAGCGCCAGCGCGGCCCCGACCCAGGCCGGTGCCGTGTATCCCCATCCGATGGAGATGACCACGCCGCCGAGGAAGGCGCCGAGGCTGTTGCCGATGTTCAGTGCTGAGTGGTTCATCGCCGCGGCGATCGACTGGTTGTCGCCGGCGACGTCCATCAGCCTCGTCTGGATCGCGGGGCTCAGCATCGAGGAGACCGCCCCGACGCCGAGCGCGAGGATCGCGGCGAGGACGATCTGGAACGACAGCAGGGCGAGCAGCACCAGGATCGCGGCGAGCGCCGACATGCCCCAGATCAGCGTGCGCCGCAGATCCTTGTCGGCGAGGTATCCGCCGGCGAAATTGCCGATCGTCATCCCCACCCCGACGAGGACCAGGACGATCGGCACCGCCCAGTCGGGAGAGCCGGCGACCTCCGTGACAAGCGGCGAGATGTAACTGTAGACGGCGAAGAATCCGCCGAAGCCGATCGCCCCGATCCCGAGCGTCAGCCACACCTGGCCGACCCGGAAGACACCGAACTCGCTCAGCATGCTGCGGCCTGGATCGCCGGCGTGCTCGGGGACGAACAGCGCGATGCAGACGGTGGCGAGGGCGAACACGATCGCGACGACGAAGAACGCGGTACGCCATCCGAAGCTTTGGCCGAGGAAGGTGCCGAGCGGCACCCCGACGACGTTCGCGATGGTGAGACCGGCGAGGATGAATGCGGCACCCTGCGCACGACGTCCAGGGCCGAGCACATCCGCCGCGACGAGCGCCCCGATGCCGAAGTAGGCGCCGTGCGGCAGCCCGGCGAGGAGTCGCGATGCGCCGACGAGCTCGAAGGTGGGCATCACGACGGTCAGTGCGTTGAACACCGTCAGCGCGATCGCGAGCCCGATCATGACGCGGTGCCTCGGGTACCTGGCGACGAACCCTGCGATCGTCGGGGCGCCGACGACGACGCCGAGCGCGTAGAGCGAGATGAGCACGCCCGCCTGACCGATCGCCTCCTCCTGCGAGGACGCCCAGATGTGCGGAAGCAGATCGCGAGCGATGTCGGGGAGCAGGCCCATGGCGACGAACTCGGTCATGCCGATGCCGAAGGAGCCGATGGCGAGGGAGAGGAGCGCCGTCGTCGCCGCACCCCTCGAAAGCGTCGAGGAGTGGTTCACCCGTCGATTCTACGCGGGGTCGTCGGCATCGATCGCCGCCTCGAGGCGCTCGATCTTCGCGTCCAGCTCGCCGGTGTAGCCGGGCCGGATGTCGGCCTTGAGCACGAGCGAGACGCGCGAGCCGTATCCGGCGACGGCCTCGGTGGCCCGCTTGACGACGTCGAAGACCTCGTCCCACTCCCCCTCCAACTCGGTGAACATGCTCGTCGTCCGGTGCGGGAGGCCGGATGCGCGCACCACGCGCACGGCGGCCGCGACCGCATCGTGGACCGAGCCGTCTGCGTTGCCTGCGCCGCTGGGCGCGACGGAGAAGGCGATGAGCATGGGATTACCTCCGGGAGGGGACGGGGACGAGGGCCAGCCGGCGGACGCCGATGGTCATGAGGACGACGAGGAGCACGTTGCGCACGGTCAGCAGCAGCACGGGCACGAGCTCGGTGCGCAGCAGCGCGTCGTAGATCACGGGGTAGATGAGACAGGTGAGCCCGCACAGCACGAGGACGAGCGCCGCCGGCAGGCCGGCGCGTGCACGGTCCAGGACGAACCACAGGATGACGGGAGCGATCAACCAGGTCTGGAACTGCGGGGAACCGACCTTGTTCGCCACGATCAGCACCAGGACGAGCGACAGGGCGAGAGGCGGGAAAAGCCGGGCGAACGCCGCACCCCGCGCGGCCTTGACGCCGCCGAGGGCGAGGACCGCCGCGACCGCCGCGACCATGATCGGCGTCAGCAGCGCGGAGACCGCTTCGGCGCCTGGGCCGTCGATCTGGAACGTGAGGATGTCGAAGCTGTACGCCACCGATGCCGCGCCCGCGCGCGCCAGCCAGAGGTACGGCGTCGCCGCGACCGCCTCCACCTGCAGCCCGCGACCGGTCTGCTCCGTGAGGAATCCCAGCGGGTGATCGGAGCCGACGAGGAACAGCACGACCAGGACCCCTGCAGCGACGGCCACCCCCGCCGCCAGCATTCGAACCCGCCCGCGGGCTGCCACCACGGCCGCGGCGACGAGGGCACCAGGCCAGATCTTGATCCACGCGCCGACCGTCAGCAGCGCGGTCGCCAGCACGGGCCGGCGCAGGAGCCAGAGCCCGGCGCAGACCGCGAGCGGCACGGTGACCGCATCGATGCGGTACAGCGCGATCGGTCCGAGGAGCACGAGCGCCGCGGTCCAAAACCACGCCGCGGACCGTCGCCGCGCGGACGGACGACGACCGACGAGCACGGCGAACGCCGCGGCATCCACCGCGGTCACCAGCACCGCCCATGCGATGAGATAGGCACCCGAGACGCCGAGCCACGCCGCGAGCGGCATCGAGAGGATCTTCGCGAGGAGCATCGGGATCAGCGCGAGCTGAGGGTAGACCCACGGCTCCGTGATCCCCACCACGGCACCCCCGGTGAGCGCGGATGACGCCCAGGGCTCGTACACGAGCACGACGTCGCCCATCGGCTGGCTCGGCAGCACCCAGCCCTGCCACGCCACCAGCACGTGCGCCGTGAGGAACGCCGCCCACAGCAGCGGCAGTCGCCCCCTCACGCGAGCAGGTCCTCGATGGCCGGCGGCAGCGCCTCTGCGACGTCAAGCGCGACGATCGGGCGGCCTGGCCGGCCGGAGCGGGCTCCGGCGGCGAGACGCGCGGCATGCCCGTGCACCCAGGCCGCGGAGGCCGCGGTCTCGGCGAGAGACGCCCCACGGTTCGCCGCGATGAACGCTCCGATCACGCCGGCGAGCACATCTCCGGCGCCGGCGGTGGCGAGCCAGCCCGTGGCGGCGTCCACCGCGATCACCGAGCCGTCCGAGGCGGCCACCAGCGTCCGTGAGCCCTTCAGCAGCACCGTTCGTCCGAGAGCGCGGGCGGTCTGGACGGCGAGCGCGACGCGGTCGCCGTCGTCCAAGGACGAGAGCCGGAGGCGCGCCCTGAGCCTGGCGAGCTCACCGGCGTGGGGGGTCACGATGAGCGGAGCCTCCGAGCCGGGGGCGAGGTCGATCGCTCCGGCATCCACGACGACGGGCACGGCCCCGGCGAGGATGCCGCGCAGCACGGCCTCCTCGTCCTCGGTCCGCTCGGCGGCATCCGTCCCCGAGCCGATGACCCACGCATCCGGCCTCGTCCCGCCGAGATCGGCGGACACGACCGTCTCGGGCCGGCGTGCGATGACGGCGCCTCCCGCCGTCCCGGTGTACCGGACGTAGCCCGCACCCGCGCGCCACGCCGCTTCGACGGACAGCACGGCCGCTCCCGGATACGCCGCCGAACCGGTGCGCACCGCGACGACGCCCCTGGAGTACTTGTCGTCGTCCGGTCCTGGCACGCGGAGGAATCGGCGCACGTCCTCGCGCAGCCACTCACGGACCTCGACCATGTCTCCACGCTACCCGCAGCGCCCGCACAACCTCCGAACGAGGATACGGTCGAAGGGTGAGTCTTCTCTTCTCGCCCCTGCAGCTGCGATCCGTGACGTTCCCGAACAGGCTCTGGGTCTCCCCCATGTGCATGTACAGCGCGGTCGACGGAATCGTGCAGGACTGGCACCGCACGCACCTCACCCAGTTCGCCGATGGCGGCGCCGGTCTCATCGTCGCCGAGGCGACCGCGGTCGTGCCAGAGGGGCGCATCACGCCCCGCTGCGCCGGCATCTGGAACGACGAGCAGCGGGATGCATGGGCGCAGGTCGTCCGCTCTGTCCACGACAGGGGCGCCCTCGCCGGCATCCAGCTCGCGCACGCGGGACGCAAGGCCTCGTCGTGGTGGCCGTGGGCCGACGAGCGCGGTTCCGTCCCCGCCGCGGACGGCGGCTGGCAGACCACGGCCCCGTCCGCGGTTGCCTTCCTCGGTCACGAGGTGCCGCTGGCCCTGGATGCCGAGGGAATCGAGCGGGTCGTCGACGGCTTCGCCGCGGCAGCCCGGCGGGCGCTCGACGCCGGCTTCGACGTGCTCGAGCTGCACGGCGCCCACGGGTACCTGCTGCACCAGTTCCTCTCGCCGCTGTCGAACCTCCGCGAGGACGCGTACGGCGGCTCCCTGGAGAACCGGGCGCGTCTCCTGCTGCGGGCACTGGATGCCGTCCGATCGGAGGCAGGGCCTGGCGTGCCCGTCTTCGTGCGGATCTCCGCCACGGATCACGCCGACGGCGGGTTCACCGCAGAGGAAGCCGCGACGGTGGGCGAATGGGTGCGCGAGTACGGCGCCGATCTCGTTGACGTCTCCTCCGGCGGCCTCGTCGCGCACCAGCGCATCGAGGTGTTCCCCGGCTATCAGGTGCCGCTGGCCGGCGCCGTGCGGCGCGGCGGACGCATCCCCACCAGCGCGGTCGGGATGATCACGGCAGCCGAGCAGGCGGAGCGCGTGCTCGAGGCCGGTGAGGCCGACGCGATCTTCGCCGGCCGCGAATGGCTCAGGGACCCGCACTTCGGGCTGCGCGCGGCGCACGAGCTCGGCGTGGCCACCAGGTGGCCCCCTCAGTACGAGAGGGCCGCCTGGCGCTGAGCGTCACTCGCCGCGGGCGATGACCCTCCGGGTCGCGTCCTGGACCTCGCCGACGAGCTCTTCGAGGATGTCCTCGAGGAAGAGCACCGCGGTGGTCTCGCCCTCGGCGTCGCGCACCTTGGCGAGGTGGCGTCCTGCACGGCGCATCACGGCGAGGGCGTCCTCGAGATCCGTGTCCTCCTGGACGGGGACCATGTGGTGGATCCGCTTGGCGGGAATGGGCGCGACGGCCTTCTCCTCGGCGTCCTCGCCCTCCGCTGCACGCAGCACATCCTTCAGGTGCACGTAGCCGACGGGAACCTGCTCGTCGTCGACGATCACGTAACGGGAGAATCCGTAGCGCGCGACCGCGCGCTCGATGTCGTCCGGTGTGGTCGACTGCGGCAGCGTCACCAGGTCGGCAAGCGGGACGGCGACGTCCCTGGCCTTCTTGTCGGTGAACTCCACCGCGGCGGCGACGGTGCCCGAGGCATCCATGAGCAGCCCCTCGCGACGCGACTGGTCCACGATCGTGGCGACCTCGTCGATCGTGAAGGTCGACGCCGCCTCGTTCTTCGGCTCGACGCGGAACAACCGCAGCACGCCGTTCGCGGCGGCGTTGAGCAGCCAGATGACGGGGTGGAACACCTTGGACACCCACACCAGCGGAGGGGCGAGCAGCAGCACAGCGCGATCAGGCAGCGAGAACGCGAGGTTCTTCGGCACCATCTCGCCGAACACCACGTGAAGGAACGACACGATCACGAGCGCGATGACGAACGCGACGACGTCCACGACGGCATCCGACCATCCGATCGCGTGCAGCGGCACGGCCAGCAGGTGGTGGATGGCGGGCTCTGACACGTTCAGGATCAGCAGCGAGCAGATCGTGATGCCCAGCTGCGAGGTCGCCAGCATGAGCGTGGCGTGCTCCATCGCGAACAGGGCGGTCTTCGCCGCACGGGATCCGCGCTCCGCGCGCGGCTCGATCTGCGAACGACGCGCAGAGATGACGGCGAACTCCGCGCCGACGAAGAACGCGTTGGCCGCGAGGAGCACCACGAGCCACGTGAGACCTGCCCAATCGTTCATCGCTGGACCTCCTCTGCCGCGGCATCCACCGGCGTCGGCGTGTACCGGAGGCGGTCGACACGACGTCCGTCCATCCGCACGACTTCGAGGACGCCGCTGTCGAGGGTCACCTCGTCGCCGGGGGCTGGCACGCGCTCCAGGACGCTCATGACGTATCCGGCCACGGTGTCGTACACCTCTCCCTCCGGCACGCGGACGCCGGTGCGGTTCTGCAGCTCGTCAGGACGCAGCTCGCCGGGGAACGTGATCGAGTCGCGGCCGCGGACGATACCGGCCCTGCTGCGGTCGTGCTCGTCCGATACCTCGCCGACGATCTCCTCGACGAGGTCCTCCAGGGTCACGAGGCCTGCGGTCCCGCCGTACTCGTCGACGACCACCGCGAGCTGGTAGCCCTTGGTGCGCAGCTCGGCGATGAGACCGTCCAGATGCACCGTCTCCGGCACCCGGAGCGGCTCGGTGGCCAGCGCGCCGACGGGCACCTCGCCGCGCCTCTCCCGTGGCACCGAGACGGCGGCCTTCAGGTGCACCACGCCGGTGATGTCGTCGAGGTCGTCGTCATAGACGGGGAATCGGCTGTGCCCCGTGCGCCGGGCGAGCTGGATCACATCGTCGGCCGAGTCGCCGGCGGCGATCGCATGCATGCTCGGTCGCGCCGTCATGACATCCGCCGCGGTGAGGCGTGCGAAGGTGAGGCTGCGATCCAGCAGCGTCGCCGTGTCGGCCTCGAGCACGCCGGCCATCGCCGAGCGCCGCACGAGCGAGGAGAGCTCCTCCGCGCTTCGCGCACCGGACAGCTCCTCCTTCGGCTCCACGCCCATGCTGCGCAGCACGCCGTTGGCGCTGCCGTTGAGGAGGGCGATGATGGGCCTGAAGACGGTCGTGAACGCGACCTGGAAGGGCACCACGAGCTTGGCGGTCGCCAGCGGCAGCGCGAGGGCGAAGTTCTTCGGCACGAGCTCGCCGAGGATCATCGACAGCACGGTGGCGACGAACATGGCGACGACCGTGGCGATGGGGGCGACAGCGGCTTCCGGGATGCCCCACCCGATGAAGACAGGGCCGAGCAGGTTCGACATCGCCGGTTCCATCGTGTAACCGGTGAGCAGCGTCGTCAGCGTGATGCCCAGCTGCGCCGACGAGAGATGGGTCGACGTGTGCTTGAGCGCACCGATGGTCATGGCGAGGCGGGACTCGCCGCGCGCCTGACGCGCTTCGAGGTCGGCGCGGTCCAGGTTCACCAGCGCGAACTCGCTGGCGACGAAGAGACCGGTGCCGATCGTGAGCAGGAGCCCCACGCCGAGGAGGACGTAATCCATCAACTCCACCTCCCCTCGAACGGAGAGAACGGGCAGTGGGGCGAGGTTCTACAACTGGGAGGGTCGTCCATGGTGGATCGATTCTAGCCCTACCAGCTGACCGGGAGCGCCTTGCCCTCCTCGTATCCCGCGGCCGACTGCAGGCCGACAAGCGCGCGATCGTGGAACTCCTCCACCGAGGCCGCACCGGCGTAGGTGAAGGAGCTCCGCACGCCGGAGGTGATCATGTCGAGCAGATCCTCCACGCCAGGGCGGAGCGGATCGAGGTAGATCTTCGACGACGAGATCCCCTCGGCGAACAGCTCCTTGCGCGCCCGCTCGTATGCGTCGAGCCGGCCGAAGCGGGCCTGCACGGCCTTCGTCGACGCCATCCCCCAGGACTCCTTGTAGACCCGCCCCTCCGCATCGGTCTGAAGCCGCCCCGGCGCCTCGATCGTCCCCGCGAACCAGGAGCCGATCATGACGGATGCTGCGCCGGCGGCCAGCGCGAGCGCGACGTCGCGCGGGTAGCGCACGCCGCCGTCCGCCCACACGTGGGCACCGGCAGCGCGCGCCGCCTCCGCGGTCTCCAGGACGGCCGAGAACTGCGGGCGACCGACCGCGGTCATCATCCTGGTCGTGCACATCGCGCCCGGCCCGACCCCCACCTTCAGGATCGTCGCACCGGCGGCCACGAGATCGGCGACGCCGTCCGCCGTGACGATGTTCCCCGCGACGATCGGGATGCCCAGATCGAGGGCCGACACCGCGGCAAGCGCCGCCAGCATCCCCTCCTGATGCCCGTGCGCGGTGTCGACCACGAGCACGTCGACGCCCGCGGCCGCCAGGGCCTTCGCCTTGCCTGCGACATCGCCGTTGATCCCGACGGCGGCGGCGACGGCCAGTCGCCCACCGGCATCGAGCGCGGGACGGTAGAGCGTGGAGCGCAGAGCACTGCGGGCGGAGAGCGTGCCGACCAGACGTCCGTGGTCGACGATGCCGACGGTCTCGACGCCGGTGTCGGTGATCACGTCGAAGGCATGGCGGGCCGACTCGACGTCCTCCGCATCGAGCGCGGGAGCCCCCTCGTGCACGAGGTCGCCCAGCTGCGCATCGGTCAGAGCCGTGGCGAGCCGGGTGGCCGGGAGGATGCCGCGGATGGCGGAGGCGTCGATGCGCCCCTCTCCCTCGGCGACGACGATGCCGTGTCCGGGGATCGCCGGCAGCAGCCGGAGGGCGTCGGCGACGGTCGCCTGCGGCGGGAGCACGACCGGGGTGTCCCAGGCGACCGGCTGCGCCTTGACCTCGCGGATCGCCGCGTCGAGCTCCTGGAGGCGCATGTCCTGCGGGAGCACGCCGAGACCGCCTCTGCGGGCGAGGACCGCGGCCAGGCGAGGGCCGGTGACGGAGTTCATGTTGGAGGCGACCAGCGGCAGCGTCGCCGGTGTGCCGTCGCCCGGCGCGAGGTCCACCTGGAGGCGACTGGTGACGCCCGATCGGCGCGGCACCAGGAACACGTCGGAGTACGTCAGATCGACCGAGGGCCCCGCACCGAGAAACTGCATGCCTCCACGGTACCCACCCGAGGCGGGATCACGCCGCGCGCGGCGAGAATTCGATCGGCGAAACACGTTAGGCTTGAGGTCGAGAATCAGCGGGGATCGGGAACCCTCCCGTGCGCCCCGCGGACAGTGCTTCAGCGATGAAAGAGGGCGATCGAGCGTGTCGAGCCAAGGGACCGGCGTCGGGGCTTCGGGCGACGGGGGGTTCGGAGCCAATTCGTGGCTCGTCGACGAGCTCTACGAGCAGTTCAAGGTCGACCGCAACGCGGTCGACAAGGAGTGGTGGCCCATCCTGGAGAACTACCGTCCTGAAGCTGCGGGATCCGCGCCTGCGGTAGGCGCCGCGTCGACGGACTCCGCGCATCCCGTGACGGCGCCCATCCCCGTCATCGGCAGCCAGCCCGTCGCACGCACGACGGCGAAGCCGGCGGCCCCCGCCCCGATCCCGGCTCAGGCTCCCAAGCCCGAGGCCAAGGCCGCCGAGGCCCCCGCAGTCGACGAGGACAAGGTCACGCCGCTGCGCGGCATGACCAAGACCCTCGCCGCCAACATGGACGAGTCCCTCGCCGTCCCGACGGCGACGAGCGTACGGACGATCCCGGCGAAGCTGATGATCGACAACCGCATCGTCATCAACAACCACATGTCGCGCACGCGCGGCGGCAAGGTCAGCTTCACGCACCTCATCGGCTGGGCCCTCGTCCAGGCGCTGAAGGAGTTCCCCAGCCAGAACGTCTTCTACGCCGAGATCGACGGCAAGCCCTCCGTCGTCGCTCCCGCGCATGTCAATCTCGGCATCGCGATCGACCTCCCGAAGCCCGACGGCACTCGGGCACTGATGGTGCCGAGCATCAAGCGCGCAGACACGCTGAGCTTCACCGAGTACCTGAGCGCCTATGAAGACCTGGTGACCCGCGCACGGGGCAACAAGCTCACCGCCGGTGACTTCCAGGGCACCACGCTCTCCCTGACCAACCCGGGCGGCATCGGCACCGTGCACTCCGTGCCCCGTCTCATGAAGGGGCAGGGATGCATCATCGGCGCCGGCGCCCTCGAGTACCCGGCCGAGTTCCAGGGCGCCAGCGACAAGACCCTCAACGAGCTGGCGATCGGCAAGACGATCACCCTCACGAGCACCTATGACCACCGCGTCATCCAGGGTGCGGGTTCCGGCGAGTTCCTGAAGAAGGTGCACGAGCTGCTGCTCGGTCAGCGCGGCTTCTACGACGGCATCTTCGCCGCGCTGCGCATCCCTTACGCTCCGATCCGGTGGAACCCCGACCTCGCCGTCGATCTCGCGGAGCGCGTCGATAAGCAGTCCCGCGTGATCGAGCTGATCAACTCCTACCGGGTCCGCGGCCACCTGATGGCCGACATCGACCCGCTCGAGTACGTGCAGCGCTCGCACCCCGACCTCGAGATCGAGAGCCACGGTCTGACCTTCTGGGACCTCGACCGCGAGTTCGTCACCGGCGGCTTCGGCGGCAAGCGCGTCATGAAGCTGCGCGACATCCTCGGCGTGCTGCGCGACTCGTACTGCCGCACCCTCGGCATCGAGTACATGCACATCCAGGACCCTGAGCAGCGCCGCTGGTTCCAGGAGAAGGTCGAGGTCAAGTACCAGAAGCCGGGCCACGACGAGCAGCTGCGGGTGCTGCGCAAGCTCAACGAGGCCGAGGCCTTCGAGACCTTCCTGCAGACGAAGTTCGTCGGCCAGAAGCGCTTCTCGCTCGAAGGCGGCGAGTCGCTCGTCCCCCTGCTCGACGAGATCCTGCAGGGCGCTGCCTCGGCTGGCCTCGACGGCGCGGCGATCGGCATGGCCCACCGCGGACGCCTCAATGTGCTGACGAACATCGCGGGCAAGACCTACGGGCAGGTGTTCCAGGAGTTCGAGGGCACCCAGACGCCCGGCAACCAGCGCGGATCCGGCGATGTGAAGTACCACCTCGGCACGCAGGGCACTTTCATCGCCGATGACGGCGCCCAGCTGCCCGTCTACCTCGCCGCGAACCCCTCGCACCTGGAGACCGTCGACGGCGTGCTCGAGGGCATCGTCCGCGCCAAGCAGGACCGCAAGCCGATCGGCACGTTCTCCTGGCTGCCCATCCTCGTGCACGGCGATGCGGCCTTCGCCGGCCAGGGCGTCGTCGTCGAGACGCTGCAGATGTCGCAGCTGCGGGGCTACCGCACGGGCGGGACCGTGCACGTCGTCGTGAACAACCAGGTGGGCTTCACCACCACGCCGACCGATGCACGCACCTCGGTGTACGCGACCGACGTCGCCAAGACCGTCCAGGCGCCGATCTTCCATGTGAACGGCGACGACCCCGAATCCGTCATCCACGTCGCCCAGCTCGCCTTCGAGTACCGCGAGCGCTTCCACCGCGATGTCGTGATCGACCTGGTCTGCTACCGCAGGCGCGGTCACAACGAGGGCGACGACCCGTCGATGACCCAGCCGCTGATGACCGACCTCATCCAGGCCAAGCGCTCGGTGCGCAAGCTCTACACCGAGTCGCTCGTCGGACGAGGCGACATCACCGAGGAGGAGTACGAGCAGGCGAAGGACGACTTCCAGCGCCGGCTCGAGGTCGCGTTCGCCGAGACCCATGCCGCGGAGACGGGTGCGACGCCGATCGCCCCTGAGCTCGCCCCCGTCGACGAGACCGTCGGCGAACCGGAGGTCACCGGCGTCTCGCAGGAGATCGTCCACCTCATCGGCGACGCCTTCGTCAACAAGCCGGAGGGCTTCACCGTCCACCCGAAGATCCAGCAGCTGCTGGACAAGCGCGCAGACATGAGCCGCAACGGCGGCATCGACTGGGGCTTCGGCGAGCTGCTCGCCTTCGGCTCGCTCCTCGTGGAGGGCACCCCTGTGCGCCTGGCGGGCCAGGACTCCAGGCGCGGCACCTTCGTGCAGCGCCACGCGACCCTGCACGACCGCGCCAACGGTCAGGAATGGCTGCCCCTGGCGAACCTCTCCGACGGGCAGGCGCGCTTCTTCGTCTACGACTCGCTGCTCAGCGAGTACGCCGCGCTCGGCTTCGAGTACGGCTACTCGGTGGAGGCTCCCGAGGCACTCGTGCTGTGGGAGGCGCAGTTCGGCGACTTCGTCAACGGCGCGCAATCCGTCATCGACGAGTACATCTCTGCGGCCGAGCAGAAGTGGGGTCAGCAGTCCGGCGTGACCCTGCTCCTTCCGCACGGCTACGAGGGCCAGGGCCCCGACCACTCCTCGGCCCGCATCGAGCGCTTCCTGCAGCTGTGCGCGCAGGAGAACATGATCGTGGCCCGCCCGTCGACGCCCGCGTCGCACTTCCACCTGCTGCGCCGACAGGCCTACGCGCGCCCCCGCAAGCCCCTCATCGTCTTCACCCCCAAGGCGATGCTGCGTCTGCGCGGTGCGACGAGCGCGGTGGAGGACTTCACGCAGGGACGCTTCGAGCCGGTGATCGACGACCACCGCGGTCTCGACCGCACCGCGGTCAAGCGCGTGCTCGTCCACTCCGGCAAGGTGCACTGGGATCTGCGCTCCGAGCTCGAGAAGAAGCCGAACCCCGAGATCGCCCTCGTACGCCTCGAGCAGCTCTACCCGACGCCGATCGACGAGCTCAAGGCGATCACCGACACCTACCCGAACGCAGAGCTCGTCTGGGTACAGGAGGAGCCGGAGAACCAGGGCGCCTGGCCGTTCCTCGCGTTGGCGTTCGCCGATGTCCCCGGCGACCGGACGTTCACGAGCGTCAGCCGCCCCGCATCCGCGTCGCCCGCGACCGGATCGTCCAAGGTGCACGCCGTGCAGCAGGCGGACCTGCTGCAGCGCGCGCTCACGCTCTGAGCGCGCGCCGGCCGGTTGACGACACGTCTGCGCACGTCGCCGTCGTCGTCAACCCGGCCGCACGCGGCGGAACCTCCGACGTCATCGCAGAACGGGCAGTGGCCCGGCTGGAGGAGCGCGGAGCGGTCGTGACGAGGTTCGCCGCGGCGACGGCCGACGCCGCGGCGACGAGCACAGCACTTCGTGACGCCTGCAGCTCCTCCCCGGATGCCGTCGTCGCGATCGGAGGCGACGGCACAGCGCGTCTGGCCGTCGATGCGCTTCACGGCACAGGCATTCCGCTCGTGCTCATCCCCGCCGGCACGGGCAACGACTTCGCCGCGGCGCTCGGCCTCCCGAGGGATCCACGATCCGCCGCGGATCTCGTCTTCGACGGATCGGCGAGAGCGGTCGACGTCGCGGCGATACGCCGCGATGACGGGACTGAGACGCTGTTCTGCTCCGTGTTCGCGAGCGGCTTCGATTCCAAGGTGAACGAACGCGCGAACCGCATGCGGTGGCCACGGGGCCGCGCGCGATACAACATCGCGATCGGCATCGAGTTCGCGCTGCTGAAGAGCATCCCCTCGCGGATCTCCTGGCTCGGCGCCGACGGCGCCGAGCACACGCACGAGGGACCGCTGCTGCTCACGGCGGTCGGCAACACGACAAGCTACGGCGGCGGCATCCCCATCTGCCCGACGGCTGACGCATCCGACGGGATCCTCGATCTCACCCTCGTGACGCCGGCATCACGGCTGCGGCTCATCCGCGTGCTCGCGCAGGCGTTCCGGGGGCGGCACATCGACGAGCCGGAGGTGGTGACGCACAGGGTCAGGTCCGTGCGCATCGAGGCGGACGACCTCACGGGATACGCGGACGGCGATCCGATGGGTCGGCTGCCCGTGACGATCAGCATCCTCCCCGGCGCTCTGCGGATGATGCTGCCCGTGTGACACCGGCCCCGGTCAGAACCGGAAAGCCGAAGATCAGTACCAGAAACCGAGGACAGGGGCCTCTGCGGTGCGGAACGCGTCGTCGAGGGCTGCGGCGACATCGCCCGACGCCTGCAGCCGCCCAGCGGCCCGCAGCCGCGCGGCGCTCACTCCCCCGGCGAACAGCGCCGACAGTGTCACGACGTCGAGCACCGCATCCGCGGGTTCTCCGTCCGCGGCCGACACGGTCGCCCTGCCCTCGGCATCCGCGACGACCCGCCATGACCCCGCAGCGAACCCGAGAGGGTCGTCGATCTGGAGCACGAGGTCCAGCGGTGCGCGATACGTGCGCCCGCCGAGTGCGTCGACGACGTCGAGGATCCGCAGCCACCCGTGGTCGTGCACGGCCACCTCGACGGCGCGCTGGTCGGCGACGAGCCAGGTGACAGGGTCATCGATGGGCCGCTGATCCGCGGTGACCTTGACGACGAGGTCGTGCTGCAGTGCGAAGCCCCAGAGCGCGCGCAGCGCCTCGGGCGTGACAGCGCCCAGATGCTGGATCTGCAGCTCGGAACGGAAGGCGCCCGGCACCTCGACGAGCTTGTACGCCATCACCCCGCGGACGTTGCCGTCGGCGTCCAGATAGCGGACGCCGCGGATCGACGCCGGCGCGGGGTGGCCAGGTGCGAGGCCGGCAGCGCGCGCCCAGCGCGCCTCCCACCCTGCGATCTGCCCCGTGCGCTGGGAGCGTTCGACCTCGTGCACGGTGGAGAGGGTGTGCGCGAGCGTCTCCTTGTCGACGTACTCGATCCGCCCCGGCTCGGTGCCGCCCGCCCATCCCGCACGACGGGTGTCGACGGTGATCCGGGCCACGGGGAGCGCCGAGGCGAAGCCGTAGCGGCCGTAGATCGTGGCCTCTGAGACCGTGAGCCCCGCGATCGGTACACCTGCGGAGGCCGCGGCACGCAGCTCGCCCTCCAGCAGCGCCCGCGCGATCCCACGACGGCGGTGCGTGCCCGAGACCGTGACGGAGCTGATCGCCCACATCTCGAGCTCGCCGCCGGGAACCGTCAGCGGCGTCGTCCACGAGTTGACCGTGGCGACCGGCCACGTGCCGACGGCCGCATCCTTCTCGAACACGCCGATGTTGCGGCGTTCCGCAAGCCCCGCGCGATCGGCGGCCACCGTCTCGGCCGATGGATCCGCGTCGAGGAAGCCTCTCGCGTCGGCACGCAGGAAGGCTTCGGCATCGGCCTCCGAAGACGTATCGATCGTGCGGTACGTCAGCTGCTGTGCAGCCAGCCTGGCCGCGGAGGTCTCATCGACGGGAACGGTGCGCGCATCGGTCATGCCGCCAGCCTACGCGCCGCGACCGACACGGCTCAGTGCGCGGCCTGCACCTCTCGCAGCTTCGCGAAGACCTGATCGCGCAGCTCCTCCGGAGCGGTCTCCTTGCAGGCGCGGGCGACCACCTCGGTCAGCGTCCGCGCCACGAGCGCCTCGTCCCTGCAGGACGGGCACGTGTCCAGGTGCTCCTTGATCTCGGAGTGCTCTGTGTGGCACACCTCGTTGCGGAGGTACTCCTCCAGGTCGCGACGCGCCTTGTCACAGCCGCAATCGGTCATTTCGTGCTCCTCGTCCTGGCCGCGGAGATCCCACGCTCCGCGGCATAATCGGCCAGCAGCTCCCGCAGCATCCGCCTGCCACGGTGCAGACGGCTCATCACGGTGCCGATGGGGGTCTTCATGATGTCGGCGATCTCCTGGTACGCGAATCCCTCCACGTCGGCCAGGTAGACGGCCAGCCGGAAGTCCTCCGGCAGTTCCTGCAGCGCATCCTTCACGACGGACGCCGGCATGTGGTCGATCGCCTCCGCCTCGGCGGAACGGCTGTGCGAGGCCGTCGTCGACTCCGCACCGCCCAGCTGCCAGTCCTCGAGCTCGTCGATGGTGCCCTGGAAGGGCTCGCGCTGCTTCTTGCGGTAGATGTTGATGTAGGTGTTCGTGAGGATCCGGTACAGCCAGGCCTTGAGGTTCGTCCCCTGCGAGAAGGACGCCCACGACCCGAAGGCCTTCACGAAGGTCTCCTGCACGAGATCGGCCGCATCCGCCGGATTGCGCGTCATGCGCATGGCAGCGGCATAGAGCTGATCCATGAAGGGGATCGCCTGTTCCTCGAACTCGCGCCGAGCGTCACCGATCGCGTCGGCGGGTGCAGTGTCATCCATCATCGGCCAGTCTAGGCCGACGAGGTCCTCGAGATCCTGATCGAGCGTGGCGAGCATCGCACTCCTTACTCGGCGTACCGGGCGCCGTTCACTACAGTGGGAACCGATGAGCGACAACCGGTATTCCCCCGCCCCTGCCCGCGGCGCGTACGTCGCGCCGACAACCGATTCGGCGGTTCGCGCGTCCGTGACCGTTCCGGGCTCGAAGTCGCTCACCAATCGAGAGCTCATCATCGCCGCCATCGCAGACGGCCAGGGGCGGCTGATCGCCCCGTTGCACTCCGACGACTCCCGCCGCATGATCGAGGCGCTCCGCGCGCTCGGCACCGGCATCGAGGAGGTGGATGCCGGCGGCGCATTCGGCCCCGACCTCGTCGTGACGCCCGGTCCGCTCGCCGGCGGCGTCACGATCGACTGCGGTCAGGCCGGAACCGTGATGCGGTTCGTCGCACCCCTCGCCGGCCTCGCCGCGCAGGACGTGCGCCTCACCGCCCACGAGACCGCACTGCACCGTCCGATGGGCGCGATGGTCACGGCCCTGCGCGATCTCGGCGTCGATGTCGACGACGAGGGAACGTGGTCGTTGCCGTTCACGATCAAGGGTCACGGTCGCATCCGCGGCGGCCGGCTGGAGATCGACGCGTCGGCCTCCAGCCAGTTCGTCTCCGGCCTGCTGCTCGCCGCGCCCCGCTTCGATGTGGGCCTGCACCTCGTGCACACCGGGGAGCACCTGCCGAGCCTCCCGCACATCGACATGACGATCGAGGCGCTCAGTCGGCGTGGCATCCGCATCGAGAGGCCGGCCGTGGGCGAATGGCTCGTCGAGGCGGGGGTGCCGCGTGCCAAGGAGATCGCGATCGAACCGGACCTGTCCAATGCGGCGCCGTTCCTGGCGGCGGCGATGGTCACCGGCGGCGAGGTGACCGTGACCGGCTGGCCGCTGCACTCGACGCAGCCGGGAGCGCTGCTGCCGGAGATCCTGCAGGCGATGGGCGCGCACGCCTCCCGTCAGCACGGCGACCTCACCGTCCGAGCGGGTTCGAGCATCCGCGGGCTGGATCTCGATCTCTCCGCAGCGAGCGAGCTGACCCCGACGATCGCAGGTCTCGCCGCCTTCGCGGACTCCCCCACCACGATCCGCGGCATCGGCCACATCCGCCTGCACGAGACCGACCGCATCGCCGCCCTCGTCGGCAACATCCGCGCCCTCGGAGGCACGGCGGAGGAGCTCTCGGACGGCCTGCGCATCGTCCCCACGCCGCTTGCCGGCGGCACGTGGAAGGCGCATCACGATCACCGCATGGCGACGACGGGTGCGCTCATCGGCCTCAGGGTCCCCGGCGTCGAGATCGACGACATCGGCACGACGGCCAAGACCCTCCCCGAGTTCACGCAGCTGTGGGAGCGGATGCTGGGGGCGTCGTGAGGCAGGCGACGCGGTGAGCTGGCTCGATCCGGACGACGACCTCGACGACGACTTCGAGGATTTCGACGAGTCCAGCATCCGAGTGAGGCCGAACCCTAAGGCGAACCGACCCCGCACGAAACGGCGCCCTGCGCACGAGGACGCGAGAATCGGCCGCGTGCTGGGCGTGGATCGCGGACGCTACGCGGTGATGATCGACGAGGGCGAGCCCGAGGAGAGGACGATCACGGCCACCCGCGCGCGCGAGCTGCGACGGACGCCCATCGTGACCGGCGACAAGGCGCGCGTGGTGGGCGACACGTCCGGCGACGAGGGGACCCTCGCGCGCATCGTCGGCATCGTGGAGCGCACCTCCCTGCTGCGCCGGAGTGCGGACGACACCGACCAGGTCGAGCGCGTGATCGTGGCCAACGCCGACCAGATGCTCATCGTCGTGGCCGCCGCCGACCCCGAGCCGCGACCGCGCCTCGTGGATCGGTACCTCGTCGCGGCCCTGGACGCCGGAATCAGGCCACTGCTCGTCGTGACGAAGACGGACATCGCCGATCCGACCGCTTTCCTCGCCCACTTCGAGGGCCTCGACCTGCGGGTCTTCACCAGCGCGAGGGAGGAGATGCCCGTCGCCGAGATCGGCGAGGCCCTGATCAGCCACTCCACCGTCTTCGTCGGCCACTCCGGTGTGGGCAAGTCCACGCTCGTCAACGCCCTCGTGCCCTCCGCCGGACGCGCCACGGGCCACGTCAACCAGGTCACCGGGCGGGGGAGGCACACCTCGTCGTCGACGGTCTCGCTGCGCTACGAGAGCGGTGAAGGAACCGGCTGGGTCATCGACACCCCCGGCGTGCGCTCCTTCGGCCTCGGCCACGTCGATCCCGCCCACATCCTCGCCGCGTTCACCGAGCTCGCGGCGATCGCCGAGGACTGCCCTCGGGGCTGCACGCATCTGACGGACGCCCCGGACTGCGCCCTCATCGAGGCGGCCGACCGCGGCGAGCTGAGCGCCGCAGAGCTGTCGCGACTGGACTCGCTCCAGCGTCTGCTGCAGACGTTCGCGGACAAGGCGGAGCAGACCCCCGGCCGATAGGCTGGACGGGTGACCGCACAGCGCCTTGAACCCGGATCGACCGCCCCCGACTTCACTCTGCTGGATCAGGACGGCACGTCCGTCTCCGCAGCTGATCTGCGCGGCACGAAGACGGTGCTGTACTTCTATCCGGCCGCCATGACGCCCGGCTGCACGACGCAGGCCTGCGACTTCCGCGACAGCATCGCCTCGCTCCAGGGCGCGGGCTACCGGGTCATCGGGATCTCGCGCGACGAACCGGCCAAGCTCGCCGAGTTCCGCGAGCGCGATGCGCTCTCCTTCACCCTTCTGAGCGACCAGGACCACGCGGTGCACGACGCCTACGGCGCCTGGGGCGAGAAGATGAACTACGGCAAGGTGATCGAGGGCGTCATCCGCTCGACGTTCGTGCTCGACGAGGACGGCACGATCACGCATGCCCTCTACAACGTCAAGGCCACCGGCCACGTGGCACGGCTGCGCAAGCTGCTCGGCATCGACGCCTGAGGCGGATCAGCGCTCGTCCTGGACGGCTTCCCTCCGCGCGCTGGCGAGGAGAAGGATGAGACCGAGGACGCCTGGCGCTCCGACGCCGACGACGAACGGCCAGTTCACGGGTGACAGCGTCATAGCAGCGCCGGCGAGGATGATCGCGAGGATCTGAAGCACCACTCCCCCCGACCTCGCCCAGGACCTGCCGCGCAGCGTTCCGACGGCGAAGGCGATCAGCGCGGCGGCGCCGATCAGGGTCAGCACGAACAGGGCGATCCCCGTGGTGAGGATGGCGGCCTGCCCCGAGCCCAGCCCGAGCATCTCGCCGAGGGCGATGACGACGAGGGCGGCACCCTCCAGAGCGAGGACGGCGGCCGCTGCGCGTGCGAGACCGGGAGCGTGCACTGTTTCTCCTGAGAATCGGATCAGAATGCACAAAACCCTTGATTTCGTGCGGATGCTGTAACACAATGTTAACAGTCATGTGCTCCCACAGCGGCGTGGGGCGAGCAACCGCTCGCAACACAACTAAGGGTAGCGTCACCCGAGTTCGCTGCCCGCATCCGAGCCATCGTCGATGGCTCACAGAAAACCCACACCGAGGAGCCCCCATGGACTGGCGCGACAAAGCCGCCTGCCTTACCGTCGACCCCGAGCTGTTCTTCCCGGTCGGGAACACGGGTCCGGCCGTCGATCAGATCGAGAAGGCCAAGGCCGTCTGCGCCACCTGCACCGTCACCGAGATCTGCCTGCAGTACGCCCTGGAGACCAGCCAGGACTCGGGCGTCTGGGGCGGCCTCAGCGAGGACGAGCGCCGCGCGCTCAAGCGCCGCGCCGCTCGCGCCCGCCGCGCCAGCTGACCCCCCGAACGCACGAGAGCGGCCCCGCCGATGGCGGGGC
>NZ_JBSHCA010000003.1:0-331793 GCF_053615555.1 Microbacterium sp. NPDC055903
TTTACACCCCCAACCCGCAAACCGCGAGCCCAGACGGTCTGGTGGGCTCGTTTTTGTTTATAAGACACCGGCGCGGCCCCGCCGATGGCGGGGCCGCTCTCGTGCGTTCGGGGGTCAGCTCTTGATCCAGCGCAGCGGGATGTCGATGGTCACGACCGTGCCCTCTCCCTCGCTGCCGCTCCATTCGATCGTCCCGCCCAGCTCGCCCTGGATGAGCGTGCGGATGATCTGCGTGCCGAGCCCCTGGCCGACCCTGCCCTCGGGGAGCCCGTGCCCGGTGTCCGACACCGTCACGCGCAGATTGTGCTCGGTGCGCGCGGCATCGATCGTGACGAAGCCCTCTTGACCGGCGAGCCCGTGCTCCACGGCGTTGGTGACCACCTCCGTGAGCGCGAGCGCGAGCGGCGTGGCGTACTCGCTGGGGAGCACCCCGAAATGGCCGCTGGAGCGCGTGCGAGCCCGCGTGTTGGGCGCGGCGGCCACCTCGGCGACGAGCTTGAGGACGCGGTGGAAGACCTCATCGAAGTCCACTTGCTGCGTCAGGCCCTGCGAGAGCGTGTCGTGCACCACCGCGATCGAGTCCACCCTGCGCATGGCCTGAGTGAGAGCATCCCTGGCTTCCTCGGAGTGCGTGCGCCTGGCCTGGATGCGCAGCAGCGACGCCACCGTCTGCAGGTTGTTCTTCACCCGGTGATGGATCTCGCGGATCGTGGCGTCCTTGGTGATGAGCTCCTGCTCCTGGTGACGCAGCTCGGTGACGTCGCGGCAGAGGACGATCGCTCCGATGCGCGTGCCCTGATCCTTCAGCGGGATCGCCCGCAGCGAGACGGTCACGCCACGGGCCTCGACGTCCGTGCGCCACGGCGCACGCCCGGTGACGACCACGGGCAGCGACTCGTCGACCTGGCGCGAGGGCGGGACGAGACGCGTGGTCACCTCCGCGAGGGACTCGCCCTCCAGCTCGTCGTCGAATCCCATCCGGTTGAAAGCGGAGAGCGCGTTCGGACTGGCGAAGGTGGCGATGCCGTCCACATCGATGCGGATGAGACCGTCTGAGGCGCGCGGCGCGCCCCTGCGCGGCGAGGTCGGCGCGGCGGGATCCGGGAACTCGCCCCAGGCGATCATGCGGAACAGGTCGTTCGCGCAGTCGTCGAAGGTGATCTGCTGCCGGGAGGGCGTCCGCGCCTCGCCGAGGTTCGTGTGCCTCGTGACGACCCCGACGATGCGACGCTCCGCGTCCTTGCCGCGCTCGACCGTGATCGGAACGGCCCGCACCCTCGTCGGGGTCTCCTCGAACCAGTCCGGAGACGAGGAGTCGACGATCTCCCCCGACTCGAACGCGCCCTGCACCTGCGTGCGCCACTGCGGTCGCACCCGCTCGCCGACGATGTCCCGATAAAACAGGGTCGCGGCGCCGCTCGGGCGGGCATGGGCGACGGCGACGAAGGAGGCGTCCGCTGTCTGCACCCACACGACGATGTCCGCGGAGGAGAGATCGGCGAGCAGCTGACCGTCCCCGGCGAGGCGATGCAGCCATTCGACGTCGTCGTCGGTCAGACGGCCTTCCGCATGGACGAGATCACTGAGAGTTGACACCCCATAAGCCTAGGCCGTGACGCGTCAGAGCACGGCGAGCGACGTGGTCCGCCAGCGCCGATCGAGACCCTCGAGACGGATGGCCACCGCCCTGGTCCGGCCCGGCCCCGCCACGACCACGACGGCCTCCACGACCCCGTCCGCGGGCGCGCTGTACCGCAGCGACAGGATCGCGAAGGAGGGCCGCGCGGCGATGACGCCCCTGGCGCTGCGCGCACGGGCGGCGAGGTTCGCGCGGGTGACGAGCTTCGCGTAGGCATCCTCGCTGAACCATCTGGCGAGCTGATCGACCTCGCGCACCCCGGCGATCACCTCCAGGACTCCCTGGGTGATGCTGCGCAGCAGCGGCTCAGGATCGGGCAGGGAGGCTGCGGGCGTCGGCTGTCTGGCGAAGTACTCGTGCAGTGTCATGGTCGTACCGCTCTCGTGTGACGTGCCGAAAGTAGAACACGCACGTCGCACGCCGTGCGGCGCCGGCGACCGGGATTGTGGATAACTCGTAGTCCGGTCTCCGCGTCGCCTACGCTCTGTTCTCGTGCACTGGGATCGCATGTTCGAGGACCTCGAAGGCCAGCTCGCCTCCGAGTGGGAGGCGGAGCGCGCAGCGCTGGACGCCGAGTCGGAACGGCTGCGGATATCCAAGGTCGAGCTGAGGGCGCGGATGCGGTCGCTCTGCGGCCGAGGCGCCGTCGTGCGTGTCGATCTGCGATGCGCGGGTGGTCTGGTCGTGACACCGACCGAGCTCGGTGCGGACTGGGTAGCGGCCTCCGTCGACGGCGAGCACGGGATCTCGATCATCCCGCTCGGCGCGATCGCCGGGATCCGGATGGATCACGGCCTTCTCCTTTCGACCCTCGAGCCTCTCGTGGCCGAGGCCTCGCTGCGGGAGAGGATGACGTTCGGCTTCGTCCTGCGCGACCTCGCGCGGCGGCGCATCCCGGTATGGATCGACGTCGTCACGGGGCACGCGGACCACGGGACCATCGACCGCGCGGGCGCGGATCACCTCGACCTCGCGGAGCACGACGCGGGGGCACCGCGACGCGCCAGGGACGTCCGCGGCATGCGGGTGGTGCCCTTCAGCGCCATCGACCGCGTGCGCATCGACACCGCGCACCCCTGACCCGCGCGTCGGCGCCTCCGTGGGTCAGGACGTGAGCGGCGACGTGCCCCAGACCTCCGGGAAGCTCGCCTCGTTGGCCTGTCGCCACAGCGCCATCCGCCTGGCCTGCTCGGACTGCTCGGCGAGGTACTCGGACAGGCTCGATTCCTCCACGCGCCACCGCTGCGGCGAGCCGAGCTGCGACCCGCGCAGCCGACCCTCGTGGATCAGCGCGATCACCTCGGCGACCTCGATGCTCAGCAGCTCCGCGACCTGAGCGGGAGCAAGAAAGCGCGGTGTCGTGGGGAGCGCGTCTGCCATTCCCCCATTCTCCCCCTGCATCGCTGCACCTTTCCAGCCGAATCCGTCCTGTGGATAACTTTGACGCCCATGGGACTCGATCTGTGACGATGTCCTGCATGACGACACCGCGCTCACGTGCGGGCAGAGCCCCGTGGGGCGACGTCCGCTTCTACATCGGCATCGCCCTGGTCCTGCTGTCGGTCATCGGGGTGTGGCTCATCGTGTCGACGTCCCGACAGACCGCACCCGTCCTCCAAGCCGATCGCACGATCATCGTCGGCGAGGCGATCAGCTCGAACGATTTCGTCGTCGTCGAGGCGTCGCTCGGCGCGGCGCAGGAGGGATACCTCGCACCCCAGGACCTCGTCCCCGGCCTCGTCGCGACGCGGACGCTCTCCCCCGGCGAGCTCGTGCCATCCAGCGGCGTCGGCGACGCCGATGAGCGCCGCACCACGACGGTGGTGGTGGAGAGCACGATCGGTCTGCCAGCGGAGCTCGGCGCCGGCTCCGTCGTCGAGCTCTGGCAGGCGCCTGCGACCGAGGAGGGATTCGACGAGCCGCGCATCCTCGTCGCGGACGCCACGGTGGCGGCGCTCGTCAGCCGAGACGGCATGCTTGCACAGAGCTCCACCGCCGTCGAGCTCGTCATCGACCGCGCCGACGTCGCAGAGGTGCTGTCCGCCGTCACCGGGGGCGCCGCGCTGTCGATCGTCCCGACGGGCGCGCTGCCATGACGCGCATCATCCTCGCCCTGGACGAACCGCTCCGCTCGCGGATCGCGACGATCCTGACGGACGAGGGGGCGACGATCGTCGGCCTGATCCGACCGGGAGAGGCCCCGGACGCCGTCCACGACGATGCCGCAGCCCTCATCGTCCCCGCCGCGCGTACCGCGGTCACCAGCGGCGTGATCTCGGCATGCGATCGTGCCGGCATCCGCATCGTCGCGCTCGGAGACACCGATGCGCGCTACCTCGGACGTCGCGGAATCATCTCGATCCAGGCGGAACCGACCGCGGCGCAGATCCTCACCGCGGTGTCGACGGCGATCCCTCTCGTCTCGCAGGTCGAATCGCAGCCCGCGCGCATCACCGCGGTCTGGGGATCGCACGGCGCGCCTGGGCGGACGACGATCGCGATCCAGCTCGCGGTGGAGCTCGCGCGGACGGGGCGCTCGACCGCCCTCATCGATGCGGACACGGTCGCACCGGCGATCTCGCAGCTGCTCGGGCTCGACGACGACGCGCCAGGCATCGCCGCCGCCTGCAGGCGCGCAGAGCTGGGGGGCCTGGATGCGGCCGAGCTGAGCCGCATCGCCGCCTCAGTCGAGACCAGCGGAGGAATGATCGACGTGCTCGGCGGAGTGAACAGACCGAGCAGATGGCCCGAGCTCAGCGCATCGCGACTCACCGCTGCGCTCGGCGCGTGTCGCGACTGGGCCGAGCGGATCGTCGTCGACGTCTCCGCCGCCTACGACGCCGACGAGGAGGTCACCTGGGATCTGGCCGGCCCTCGTCGCCACGCCGCGACCCGTGCGGTGCTCGGCGCGGCGGACGAGATCCTCGCCGTCGCCTCGGCCGACCCGGTCGGGGTGTCACGCTTTCTCCGCGATCATGCCGAACTGCGCAGTCTCGCCGAGGGAACCCCGGTGAGGGTGATCGTGAACAACGTGCGGCCCGGTCCGCTGGGCATCGATGCGCGCGGTCAGGTGCGCCGCACGCTCGAGCGCTTCGCCGGCATCGCAGACGTCGTGTTCCTCCCCTACGACCAGCGAGGAGCGGACGCGGCGCTGCTGCATGCGAGACCGATCGCCGACGTCGCGCCGCGGTCCCCGCTGGTCGCGGGCATCCGTCGCCTCGTCTCAGCCAGAGAGGCGCCCGAGGTCACTGCCGATAGCTCGAGAGGAAGTTCCCGAGCCGCTCGATGGCCTCGCCGAGCACGCGAGGCTCCGGCAAGGTCACCACGCGGAAGTGATCGGGCGTCGGCCAGTTGAAGCCCGTGCCCTGGACGAGCAGGATGCGTTCGGCGACCAGCAGATCGTAGACGAACCGCTCGTCGTCGTGGATCTCGTGCACCTCGGGATCCAGCCGCGGGAAGGCGTACAGCGCCCCCTGGGGCTTCACGCACGACACGCCGGGAATGGCCTCGAGACCTTCCCAGGCCACATCCCGCTGCTCGTGCAGACGCCCCGTCGGAGCGATGAGCGCATCGATGGACTGCACGCCGGAGAGCGCCGCCTGAACCGCGTGCTGCGCGGGCACGTTCGGGCAGAGCCGCGTGGAGGCGAGCAACGTGATGCCCTCGATGAAACCCTTGGCGTGCTCCTGCGGCCCCGTGATCACCATCCATCCCGAACGGTATCCCGCGACGCGGTACGTCTTGGAGAGTCCGTTGAAGGTGAGGCAGAGCAGGTCCGGCGCGACGGTCGCCGTCGGGATGTGCTGCGCACCGTCGAAGAGGATCCGATCGTAGATCTCGTCGGAGAGCAGAAGCAGCTCGTGCTCGCGGGCGATCTGCACGATGCCCTCGAGCACCTCGCGCGAGTAGACGACGCCGGTCGGGTTGTTCGGGTTGATGATGACGATCGCCTTCGTCTGCGGCGTCACCTTGGCACGGATGTCCTCGAGGTCCGGCTGCCAGCCGTTCTGCTCGTCGCAGAGATAGTGCACCGGCGTGCCGCCGGCGAGGCTCGTCATCGCCGTCCACAACGGGTAGTCGGGGGCGGGGATCAGCACTTCGTCGCCGGCGTCCAGCAGCGCCTGCATGGTCATCGTGATGAGCTCGGAGACCCCGTTGCCGAGGTAGACGTCGTCAGGATCGACGTGCGGGAAGCCCTCGATCTGCTCGTAGCGGCTCACCACGGCGCGGCGAGCGGAGATGATGCCCTTGCTGTCGCTGTAGCCGTGCGCGGTCGGCAGTGCGGCGAGCATGTCGTGCACGATCTGGTGCGGAGCCTCGAACCCGAAGATCGCCGGGTTCCCGGTGTTCAGCTTGAGGACGCTGTGGCCCTCCGCCTCGAGACGCGCCGCCTCCGCCGGAACCTTCCCGCGGATCTCGTAGAGGACGTTCTTGAGCTTCGACGACTGGTCGAAATGGCGGGAGCGGGTCATCGCCCAAGCCTACTCCCGCACGAAGAGCGCCTTCGTCGCGGACGCCGATGCATATGCCACCGGAGCCCGATTGGACCCCGGTGGCATCGCCCGCACCGTCGCGGCGCGGTTACTTCTTCTTGCCTGCGGCTCGACGCTGCGCGCGGTTCTGAGCCGCGGGCGCGTCGCCCTGGGTCTTCTGCCCGAACGCTCCGCGCTCCGCAGGAGCCTCCGCGGCCGGCTCGCCCGCGGCGGCGGCCGCCGCCCGGCGCACGCGATCCGTCGCTGCCTGCTGCACCTGCCCGCGCTCGTTGCGCACCTCGACGTCGCCGGAGTCGCTGGGCGCGGAGTACTCCAGGCGCTGCTCCGGAGCACCGTCCGCCAGCCCCTTCGCCTCGACCGCCGCGACGTCCTGGCTGCCCTCGGCGCGACGCACCTCGACCTCGAGGTTGTAGAGGTAGCCGACCGACTCCTCCTTGATCTGACCCATCATCGACTGGAACATCGAGTAGCCCTCGCGCTGGTACTCGATGAGCGGATCGCGCTGCGCCATGGCCCGCAGGCCTATGCCGTCCTTGAGGTAGTCCATCTCGTACAGGTGGTCGCGCCAGCGGCGGTCGAGCACCTGCAGCACCACGCGGCGCTCGAGCTCACGCGTTGCCGGGGCGCCCAGCGTCTCCTCGCGGTTCTCGTAGGCGATCCTCGCGTCGGAGAGGAGCTCACGGATGAGGCCTTCGGAGGTGATGCCGCCCTTGCGCCCCTGCGCTTCGGAGACGACCTCATCGATGGTGACGCCCACGGGGTAGAGCGTCTTCAGCTCGGTCCACAGCGCGTCGAAGTCCCAGCTCTCGTTGTGGCCCTCGGCGGTGTGATCCTTGACGACACCGGTGATGGCGTCCTCGATGAAGTGCTGCACCCGGTCGGCGATGTCGTCGCCGTGCAGGATGTGGCGACGGTCGGTGTAGATCGCCTCGCGCTGACGGTTGAGGACGTCGTCGTACTTCAGGACGTTCTTGCGCATCTCGGCGTTGCGCGCCTCCACCTGAGACTGGGCGCTGCGGATGGCGCGGGACACGAGGCCGGACTCGATCGGCACGTCGTCCGGGAAGTTCGTGCGGGCGAGGATGGCCTCGGCGGCGCCCGACTGGAACAGCCGCATGAGGTCGTCCGTGAGGCTGAGGTAGAACCGGCTCTCGCCGGGGTCGCCCTGGCGGCCGGATCGACCGCGCAGCTGGTTGTCGATGCGGCGGGACTCGTGGCGCTCGGTGCCGAGCACGTACAGTCCACCGGCCTCGGCGACCTTCGCGCCCTCCTCTGAAACCTTCTCCTTCATCGCCTCGTAGGCCTCGTCCCAGGCGGACTCGTACTCCTCCGGGGTCTCGACCGGGTCGAGCCCCTTCGCCTTGAGCTCCTGCACGGCGAGAAACTCCGCGTTGCCGCCGAGCATGATGTCCGTGCCTCGTCCTGCCATGTTCGTGGCGACGGTGACCGCGCCGAGGCGTCCGGCCCTGGCGACGATCTCGGCTTCCCTGGCATGGTTCTTGGCGTTCAGGACCTCGTGCTTGACGCCCTTCTTGGCAAGCAGGCGCGAGAGGTACTCGCTCTTCTCGACGCTCACGGTTCCGACGAGGACGGGCTGCCCTGCGGCGTGGCGCTCGACGATGTCCTCCACGACCTGCGCGAACTTCGCGGTCTCGTTCTTGTAGACGAGATCCGCCTGGTCCTTGCGGATCATCGGCCGGTTGGTCGGAATCGGGACGACGCCGAGCTGGTACGTCGACATGAACTCGGCCGCCTCGGTCTCGGCGGTACCGGTCATTCCGGCCAGCTTGTCGTAGAGACGGAAGTAGTTCTGCAGGGTGACGGTGGCCAGCGTCTGGTTCTCAGCCTTGACCGGGACGTTCTCCTTGGCCTCGATGGCCTGGTGGATGCCCTCGTTGTAGCGACGCCCGACGAGGATGCGCCCGGTGTGCTCATCGACGATCATGACCTCGTCGTTCATGACGACGTAGTCGGTGTCCTTCTTGAACAGCGCGAGCGCCTTGATCGAGTTGTTCAAGAACGAGATCAGCGGGGTGTTCGCCGACTCGTAGAGGTTGTCGATTCCGAGGTAGTCCTCGACCTTCTCGATGCCGGGCTCGAGGACGCCGACGGTGCGCTTCTTCTCGTCGACCTCGTAGTCGACGCCCGCCTCGAGCGTCCTGGCGATCTTCGCGAACTCGGCGAACCAGCGGTTGGCCTCGCCGGAGGACGGCCCGGAGATGATGAGCGGGGTGCGCGCCTCGTCGATGAGGATCGAGTCGACCTCGTCCACGATCGCGAAGAAGTGGTCACGCTGGACGAGATCCTCCTTGCGCCACGCCATGTTGTCGCGGAGGTAGTCGAAGCCGAACTCGTTGTTCGTGCCGTAGGTGATGTCGCAGGAGTACTGCTCCCTGCGCACCGCGGGCGTCTGCCCCGACACGATGATCCCCGTGGTCATGCCGAGCGCGCGGTACACGCGTCCCATCAGCTCCGCCTGGTACGAGGCGAGGAAGTCGTTCACGGTGATGACGTGCACGCCCTTGCCTGCGATCGCGTTGAGGTACGTCGGGAACGTCGCGACGAGCGTCTTGCCCTCACCGGTCTTCATCTCGGCGATGTTGCCCATGTGCAGCGCGGCACCGCCCATGATCTGCACGTCGTAGGCGCGCATGCCGAGCGTCCGCTTGGCGGCCTCGCGCACCGCGGCGAAGGCCTCCGGCATCAGCTGGTCGAGGGTCTCGCCCTTCTCGTAGCGCTCGCGCAGCTCGACGGTCTCGTTCGCCAGCTCCTCGTCGGTGAGCTTCTCGAAGTCCTCCTCCAGCGCGCCGACGGCCTTCACGACCTGGTTGAGGCGGCGAAGGATGCGTCCTTCGCCCGCGCGCAGCAGCTTCTCAAGAGGATTCGCCACTTAAGTCATCTCCCTGTTGTGGGTCAGGACCCGGCCGCCCCGATGGGGCCGGTGCCGGGCATACTGTGCCATGTTACCGGTCTGTGACCTGCGCGTGGCCTGCACACCGGCCCTGCACGGACGATCCATAGGTTTCCCGTCATCCATATACTCGGTAATGCTTTCACTCGCCGCCCGAAGGAGCCCGGATGTCCGTCCGCCAGAGCCTGCTCGCCATCCTCGATCAGGGGCCCTGCTACGGCTATCAGCTGCGCGCGGAGTTCGATCGGCGCACAGGCTCCACCTGGCCCCTGAACGTCGGTCAGATATACAACACCCTCGAGCGCCTGGAGCGCGATGGCCTCGTCTCGCGTGGAGAACCGGACGAGCACGGTCACGTCTACTGGGAGATCACCCCCCCGGGGTCCTCCGAGGTGACCTCCTGGCTCTCCTCCCCCGTCCGGCGCGCTCAGGCGTCACGCGACGAACTCGCGATCAAGTTGTCCCTCACAGCGACCCTGCCCGGCGCCGATGCGACGGAGGTCATCAGGACGCAGCGCACCGAGACCGAGCGACGACGCAGCGAGCTCGCCGACGCCGCCCAGGATCTCGACAGGGATCGGGATCCGGCGGCGCTGACCCGCGCCCTCATCCTCGACGCGATGATCTTCTCGGCGGAGGCGGAGCTGCGCTGGCTCGATCACGCCGAGCAGCGCCTGTCGACGCAGCCCCCGCACGCGATGGCGTTGGAGATCGACCCGGTCCGCCCGCGCCGCGGCCGCCCGACACGGGCCGTCGCGGTCTGAGCATCCGCGTTCGCCCCTGGCGGATGCACAGCCGGCGCATGGCATACGGAAAGTAGGATCTGCTCATGGCTGGATTTTGGGGCAGGCGCAAACGCGAACAGGAGGCTCAGGCGGCGCAGGATGCCGACCTGGCCCGCAAGGCCGAGCAGGCGCTCGTCGCCGCGGACGAGCGGATCCGTACGGCGAGCGACGAGCTCGTCTTCGCAGAGGCCGAACTCGGCGCCTCGCTGACGAAGGACCTCACGACCGCTCTGGATGCCGTCCGCACCCACCTGCGAGAGGCGTTCCAGCTCCACCAGCTCAACCACGACGAGATCCCCGACACGGATGAGGAGCTGCGCACGCGCAACGCGCGCATCGTCCAGCTCTGCGAGTGGGCGGAGGACCTCCTCGACGAGAAGACCGACGCGCTCTCGGCCCAGGTCGCCCGTGTCCGCCAGGCGCCCCAGGTCATCGCCCAGCTGCGCCAGGACGCCGAGGCGCTCACGGCGCGCATCCCCCAGGCACGCACCACGATCGAGCGGCTGACGGCACGATATGCGGAATCCGCCGTCCACCAGATCGCCGCGTCCGCAGACGAGGCCGGCCAGCTCGTCGCCTTCGCGACGCACGGGGCGGATGTCTCGGAGCGTCGCCGTGCGGCGCGACAGAACGAAGAGGCGAACCTCGCCCTGGAAGCCGCCACGGAGGCGATCCGCAGGGCCGGCGTCGTGCTCGACGCGGTCGAGGATTTCGAGATCGAGGCGCTGCGCGCGGAGTCGACGCTCGCCGAGGTGGTCGCGGACTCGCGTGGCGATGTGATCGCGGCACGCACCGCCCCCCAGGTTCCCGCCGTGACGGGAGCCGTCGCCGACCTCGAAGCGGCGCTCGCCTCCCTTGCTCCCTCAGGCTCGAGGAATGATCCTTTCGCCGAGCTCTCCCGGCTGCGGACCGCGAACACCGCGCTCGACGAGGCGATCGCCACGGCGAGACACCGCGCCGAGCATCCGCTCCCCTCCGTCGCCCAGGTGCAGCACGCGCTCGATGACGCCGACCGTCAGCTCGGCGTCGCCCGCAGCCTCATCGCCGGTCACCGCGGGTGGATCGGCGCAGACGCGCGCACGCGACTGGCCGAGGCGGAGCGACTGCGCATCGACATCCCCGAGAAGATCGCCTCCGAAGACACCCGCGAGGAGGCGCTGGCCGGCGCGCGCCGCGTCGCGCAGCTCGCCGCAGAGGCGCTCCAGCTCGCCCAGCGCGACATCGACTCCTCGCGCCCTCAGCAGCAGCCGTACGACGACTGGGGCGGCGGTGGCGGATGGGGCGGCGGCGGACGCCGTGGAGGCGGTGGAGGCGACCTCGCCTCCGGCATCCTCGGCGGCCTCGTCATCGGCAGCATCCTCGACGGCATCTTCGACTGACGCAGAAAGGCCCGGCCTCTCGGCCGGGCCTTTCTCTTCGTGCCTCAGGACGCCAGCGCCTCGGCGGGCGGTGCCTGAGTGGTCAGGGAGATGACGCCGTAGTCCCAGCCCTTGCGGCGGTAGACGACGCTCGGGTGGTCGGTGCGGACGTCGACGAAGAGGAAGAAGTCGTGTCCGACCAGCTCCATGCGATCGACGGCCTCCTCCACGGTCATCCACTCCGCATCGAAGTTCTTCGTGCGGATGACGACGGGAGAGTACGCCTCTTCCTCGTCGTTCTGGATGGGGACGGAACCCGTGGCGACGGCGTGCAGCACATCCGCGGATGCCGGCTGGACGTCGATCCCCGTGAGGGCCCCGCTGCCCTTCTCGAAGTGCGCGCCTCGGGGATGCTGGCGTCCGTCGACGCGCTTCTCCTTGGCACGGCGCAACTGCTCGCTGAGCTTGTCGATGGCGAGATCGAGGGCGACGAACTTGTCGCCGTCCGTCGCCTCCGCCCGGACGACCGGGCCCTTGCTCACGAGCGTGAGCTCGACCGTCTCATCCGGAACACGACCGCCTCGATAGGCCCGGTGGGTGACCTTGACATCGAGTCGTTGGGCGCGTGCGGCGAAGGCTGCGATCCTGGCGATCTTCTCTTCGACCACGTCCCGGAAGCGATCACTGATGCTCACTCCCACGCCGACGATGCTCGTTTCCATTCGTGCCTCCTTGTCCCGGTCTGCCCGGCCAAGGGCGGACCGTGGTCGCCTTGTGACCCCCTACCGTAGTCCCCGTTCCCTCGGATGTCACCATTGATTTCCGATGAGTCCGGTGTGTCTCTTCCGCGACGTGCCGTGGCGGCAAGCGCGACGCATCCGACGACATCGAATCCCGCGCGGGTCAGCACCGCCGATGCCTCGGAGAGCGTGGCACCGGTCGTGACGACGTCGTCCACCACGACCACCGCGCGGCCGTCTCCGGCACGGGTCGCACGCATCGTGCCCGCGACGTTCATCGCACGCTGCTCCCTGCCGAGCAGACGCTGATCCGAGGCCCTCCCCGTGGACGCGAGAAGGCGCACAGGGCGCGCGCCCGCTGCACGGATCAGGAGCTCGGGGACGCGGTAGCCCCTCGCACGGAAGGCGGACGGGCGCGTGGGAACGGGCACGCACAGCGCGTTCGGCGGGATCACCGCCGCGAGCGCAGCGCCGAGCGGACGGGCGAGCATCGTCGCGCCCTCCTCCTTGAGCGCCCGTACGCAGCGCGCTGCCACACCCTCGAACGCGAGAGCTGCGGTCGCCTCACCTCCGCGAGGAAGGCGCGCACGCAGCGGGGCCGGAGCCACCGCCTCCGCGCATCCCTCGCAGAGCATCCACCCCGGCGCGTCGCACCCCGCGCAGGATGCGCCGAGGAGCAGCCCGAGCACCTCTTCGCAGAGCTTCCGCCCGGCGCGGAGGAGGGCGGCGGGGTCGGTGTCCGCGTGTGAGGTCATGCGTTTCAGCTTCGGGGACACCGCCCGCCGCTCACGCGATCGGTGGACGCATCCGATCCGCGCGTGGTCGTGCAGGAGGTCTCAGAACCCTGCGCGGGTCCCGAGCACCTGGACCCCGCCGAAGTACTCCTGCCACACCGAGGCGCGCGGCGCGAACACCAGACCTTCCGCATCCAGGACACGGAGGCTCGACCGATCGGCCGCTCCGGCGATCATGCTCGCATCCGCCGGCGCGAAGCCCGTCACCCCTGGCCCTCCGACCGGCTGTGTGAGCAGCACGCCGTCCTCGCCGGTCACGAGCACGACGAGCTCGCCCGAGCCGAGCCACGCGAGCTCCGCTCCGCCCGTCGAGATGTCGACCAGCTCCTTCGCCGGGCCGAGGCCCGTCGGCACCCCGGATTCGTCCCTGATGATCGCGGCCACGACCACGCTCTGATGCCCGCCCACCGCGATGACCGCGGCGATGCGGGTGCCGTCGGAGGCGACTCTGAGAGCGGTGATGGCTGAGGCCTCCGGCCAGGAGCCCTCCACGTCGATCGCCGCGGCATCCGCATCGGTCGCGTGCAGGGCCACCGGATCGCGCGACGGCACCGTCCAGACGTAGCCGAGCGGATCGATCGTCGGTCTGACCAGGCCCGGTCGTTCATCCAAGGCGGTGACGCGGCCCTCGCCGATGGCGAACACCGTGCCCGAGACGGACCGGGTCGCCACGAAGGACTGGTTCGCGGCGAGCTCGATCGACGTGAACTGCTCATCGATACCCGCGAGCTGTTCCGAGATACCGGCCACGTCGGTCAGCTCGCCGCCCACGAGCGTGCCGAACCGGTCGTCGGCGAGGACGAGCGTCCCCGACTCCGCCCCGCCGCCGGTCAGCGGCACCGTCTGGGCATCCAGCGTGCGCCCCTGGACCGTGAAGCGCACCTCGCCGACTCCTGCCGCGCGCAGGCTCGCCTGCAGCTGCGTCCGCATCCGTGCGAGCGTCACCGTGTCCAGGCTCAGCGCGGCCTCGCTGAGCTCCACCTCTGCGATCTGACCGTCGAGGGGAACGGATGCCCTGGCGAGGGTGACGTCGGCGGGGAAGGCGTTCTGCACGGCCGGCAGGAGCCACTCCGCCGGCCCGTTCTCCAGGACGGTCCTGGTGATCCGCGTCACGACGTTGGTCTTCGGGTACCAGCGCACGTCCGGCACGAGCCGCGTCCAGCTGCGGTCGAAGTACTGCAGCTGATAGGGGCTGAAGACCTGCTCGAACGCCGCCTGGTCGATGACGATGCCATCCGGCGCGTCGGAGATGCGCCAGTCGCCGTCGTCATTGCGCTCCAGCGCGAACGTCAGACCGGTCGCCCCCGATGCCTCCGTGTACCCTCCCCCGGCATCGACGCTCGCGACCTGCTCCAGATCGACGACCATCGTTCCCTCGGTCTCCGACTCCAGGGTCTCGGGGTCGAGATCGGCGGACGCGAAGACGCGGGAGGAGACCGTGGCGTCGATCGTCACGCCGGAGCGCGGAGCCCAGGTCTCGGCGAACTCCGCCGTGAGGAACTGCCTGGCGATGTCCCACTCCCCGGCCGGCGAGATCGAGGCCTCCAGGAAGCCGGAGACGATCTGCTCCGGAGAGGCTCCGCGGACCGGGCCGGAGGCCACCTGGGTGAACTCCGTGTCGGTCTGGGTCTGGCCGACGGCGAGTCCGTTGCCGACGGGGCCCGAGGTGGGTAGCCCCGCGCAGGCGGTGAGCGCGAGCAGGGCGGCGGCGACGGCCGCGGCTCTCAGCATCCGCGGCGCGTTCATCGGCGTCCTCCGTCGTCTTCCGCTCCGCCGAACTCGTCGGCGTCCAGCTCGTAGCGCACCTGCGAGAGGTGGATGGGCTGTGTGGCGTCCGCGACGTCGCCGAGCGCCTCCTGCGGCTCCAGCGGCACCGGTGACGCGCCCTGCAGGTCTCCGGACTGTCGCGGGATCGTGAGGACGAAGTTCGATCCGACCGCGAGCTCGGACCAGACCTCCAGCCTGCCGCCGTGCAGACGTGCATCGCCGAGCGAGATGGACAGCCCGAGCCCCGTTCCGCCGATCGTGCGCTGGCGCGAGGGGTCGGCCCGCCAGAACCGGTCGAAGACCCGCTCGGCGTCCTCCGCGCGCATCCCGAGGCCGAAATCGCGTACACCGGCCGCGACAGCGTGCTGATTGCTGTCGACGGTGATCACGATCGGCCTGCCCTCGCCGTGCTCGATGGCGTTGCCGATGAGGTTGCGCAGCACCCGCCGCACGCGCCGCGGATCCATGTCCACGGGCGAGTATCCGCCCGGCGCGACGAGCCGCAGCTCGCTGCCGTGCCGGTCGGCGAGCGGACGCATCTGCTCGATGACGTCCTCCGCGAGGTGCGCCAGACTGGTCGCCTCCCATTCGAGCTGCACCGAACCCGCGTCGTACCGACTGATCTCGAGCAGGTCGTTCAACAGCGTCTCGAAGCGCTGCACCTGGGTGTGCAGCAGCTCGGTCGTGCGGGACGTCGTCGCGTCGAACTCCTCGCGCTGGTCGTTGAGCATGTCCGCCGCCAGCCTGATCGTCGTCAACGGCGTGCGCAGTTCATGGGAGACGTCGGAGACGAAGCGCTGCTGCACGAGCGACAGCTCGCCCAGCTCCTTGATCTGCGCCTCGATGCTGTCTGCCATCGCGTTGAACGAGCGCCCGAGCGTGGCCAGCTCGTCCTCGCCGCGGACCGGGATGCGCACGGCGAGATCGCCGGCGGCGAATCGGGCGCTGGTCTCCGCCGTCTCGACGATCGGCACGGACATCGACCGGAGCACGATCCAGGAGATGCCGGCGATGAGGGCGACGAGGATGCTTCCGGCCAGCCACAGCGTGCGCTGGACGAACACGAGCGTCTGCTCGGAGTCGGCCAGGCTGTAGGCGATGTAGACCTCGAACTCGCCGACCTCCGGCACCTCGAGCTGCTGCCCGACGACGATGCCGGGGACGACGGCGCCGGCGTCCTCGAGCGCGATGGACTGCCATTGCTGGAGGTCCTCGGCCGCCTTCACCCTCGTGCGCAGGGCGTCGCTGAGCAGGTCGCCGCTGAGGCCGGGCGAGGTGAAGCCGTTCAGGGTAACGTCATCGGCCTGGACGTCGATCTGGAACGCCGTGATCCGGTCGGAGGAGGACACCCGGTCGAGCTCGCCCTGCACGTTCAGCCAGAGCGCGCGCAGCGCCGTCCTGTCATCGCCGACATCGGCGGAATCGAGGGTGTTCTGCGCCGCCGCCACCGCGCGCTGGGCATCGGAGAGCGCCTGGTCCTTGCGGGAGACGAAGAGATCGTTCTGGATCACGAGCGCCATGATCGCGCAGGTGATGAAGACGGCCACCGAGGTCAGCAGCAGTGTGACGGAGATCGTGCGGAAGCGCAGCGAACGTCGCCACAGCGCGGCGATGTTCTCCGGCCAGCCGCGCCAGTCGCGCCAGAACGCGACAGTGGTGCGCGTCGCGCTCGTCGCGATCACGATGTCTCCTAGCCGACGCTCCCCGCGCGGTAGCCCACGCCGCGCACGGTCATCACGATCCTCGGGTTGTCCGGATCGAGCTCCACCTTCGCGCGCAGACGCTGCACGTGCACGTTGACCAGCCGTGTGTCCGCCTTGTAGTGGTAGCCCCAGACCTGCTCCAGCAGCATCTCTCTGGAGAACACCTGCTGAGGCTTGGAGGCGAGCGCGACGAGCAGCTGGAACTCCAGCGGCGTGAGGGCGATCGGCGTCGAGCCTCGACGGACCTCGTGCGCGTCGACGTCGACGAGGAGATCGCCGATACGCAGAGCCTCCGAACCGCCGGGCGATGCGGGGCGGAGCCTGGTGCGGATGCGGGCGACGAGCTCCTTGGGGTTGAAGGGCTTGACCATGTAGTCGTCCGCGCCGACCTCGAGGCCGCGCACGACGTCGGCGGTGTCCGTCCTGGCGGTGAGCATGATGATCGGGACGCCGGACTCGGCGCGGATCCTGGTGCAGATCTCGATGCCGTCCATGCCTGGCAGCATGAGGTCGAGCAGGACGAGGTCCGGCCGCTGCGTGCGCCATTCCTCGACGGCCTTGGCGCCGTCCGCGCAGAAGACCGGTTCGAAGCCCTCGGTGCGCAGCACGATGCCGATCATCTCGGCGAGCGCGGTGTCGTCATCGACCACGAGGATGCGTGAGGTCATGTGTGCCCAGCTCCGACTTTCTCTCCCAGGGCGCCGTCCGGGAACACACCGGACGCACGCGAGTTTTCTCAGCGTACTTCACGACACGCCGCGAATCACGGAACCCGCCGCCCTGCCGTCGACGGTGGCGCGTGTGACACGATGGGAATGCGACTGTCGGAGGGAGCGCCGTGAGCGGACAGATGTGGACACCTGCACCCAGGCGCGGGATCGTGCCGCTGCATCCGTTCACGTTCGGCACGGTGCTCGGGCGATCCTTCGCCGTGCTCCGTCACAACCCCAAAGTCGTGCTGACCTTCGCCGTGCTCACGCAGCTCGCCTTCACCATCGTCGCGGCCGGGATCATGGTCGTCATCCTCGTGACCACGATCGGGAGGCTGGATCGCGTCTCCTACGGATCCCCCGACTTCGAGCCGCTGCTCATCGGCACCATCGCCATCAACGGGGTCGCCGGATTCGTCATCGGCCTGCTCTCCGTGGCGTTCACGGCGCTCCTGCAGGGCGTCGTGGCCGCGGAGGCGAGCTTCGCCGTGCTCGGGGAGAAGGTTCCCCTCGCACGATTGTGGGGGCGGATGCGCCCGGTGTTCTGGCGTCTGTTCGGATTCGCGATGCTGCAGATCCTCTACATGATCGCCCTGGTGCTCGTCATCGTGCTGATCCTCACCCCGCTCGCCATGGCCACGGGCGCCTCTGCGGACTTCGTGGGGATCGGCATCGGCGTCACGGTGCTGATCGTGCTCGCCGCGGTGCCGCTGAGCGTATGGCTGTCGACGAAGCTGCTGCTCACCCCGAGCGTGCTCGTCTTCGAGCACGCCACGCTCAGAGGCGCGCTCGTCCGATCCTGGCGCCTGACCCGTGGCAGGTTCTGGTTCGCCTTCGGCGTGACGATCGTCATCGGCCTCATCATGGGACTGGCGGCCCAGGTCATCGCGACGCCGGCGTCGTTGATCTCCGGCATCCTCATCCCCATCCTGGCTCCCACGGGCTCGACGGTGGATCCGACGGCGATCATCCTCGCCGTCGTCCTCGGCGGTCTCCTTCCCCAGATCCTCCTCCTCGTCGTCCAGGCGATCGCCGTCGTCGTCCAGTCGACCTCCGCGGCGCTCGTGTACCTCGACTGCCGCTTCCGCTACGAAGGGCTCGATCAGACCCTGCTCGCCCACCTGGAGCGACGCGAGCTCGGCTGGTCGGCGGAGCAGCTCGGCGATCCCTATGCGGTCGACCCCGCCAGGGCGGTCTCCCGCACGCCTCCGCCGCAGCCCGTGTACGCGCAGCCCGCGTTCCCGCAGCCCGGCTACCCGCAGCCCCAGCCGCAGGGCTACCCGCAGCCGCAGGGCTACCCGCCCGCCCCCTCAGCGATCGTGCCTCCCCCGCCGTACATCGCGCCGTCCGCGCCACCGGTACCATCCGCTCCCGTCCCGCCGGACGACTCCCCCTGGGCTCCGCCGCGCGCATGATCGCGGGGTGGGAGGTGTTCATCCCGGACGGGGACGACGCGCGGCGCTGGGCCGAAGAGGAGCTCGCCGATCCGCGATACGCCGATGCACGCCCGACCTGGTTCGACCTGCTCGCCAGGGATGTCGCGCACTTCCTCGCCGATCTCTTCTCCCCTCAGGGCAATGCGAACGCGGGGCCGATCGGGCTCATCATCGTCTGCATCGTCGTCGTCGCCGTTCTCGTCGCGGCACTCCTCGTCTGGGGACGGCCTCGAGCCGCCCGATCGGTCCGCCGCGGCGGCGCCGACCTCCTCGGAGGCGCCGACGACCGCACGGCGGCGCAACTGCGCGCCGACGCGGACCGGAGCGCGCGCGGGGAGGACTGGGAGGCGGCCGTCGTCCTGCGCTTCCGCGCGATCGCGCGCGGGCTCATCGAGCGCGACCTCCTCGATCCCGCCCCCGGAGCCACCGCGCAGGCGATCGCACGGGAGGCCGGTGCCGTCTTCGCCGATGAGCGCGCCGCGTTGACGGCATCCGCCGCGCAGTTCGACGACGTGCGCTATCTCGAGCATCCGGCGGACGCCGAGGGATATCGGCGCCTCGTCGCCCTCGACGAGCGCCTGACCGCCAGGCGCATCGAGGCGGTGCCGGCATGAGCACCGTGCAGGATCCGGCGAGCGCCACCACCGCCGCACCGCGCCGCTCCCCTGTGACGCGGTGGATCGCATGGGCTCTGCTGTGCGCGCTCGTCATCGGCGGCGCGTTCGTCGTGGCCCGCGTGAACGATGTCCTCTCCATCCCGACCAGGGGCGCGCTCGATCCCGAGAGCGCAGGCCGTGACGGAGCGCTCGCGCTCGTCGAGATCCTCCGCGATCAGGGTGTGGAGGTGCAGGTCGTCCGATCGCGCATCTCGGCGGCCGACGCCCTCAGGGAAGGGTCGACGCTCGCGATGACCGATCCCTACGCGCTGTCCGACGAGGCGGTGCGCGCGATGATCGCCCCGGCAGACCGCGTCGTGGTCCTCTCTGTGAGCGCCAGGATGCTGCGCCTCCTCGATCTCGGAGAGGACTCCTTCTCCTCGGCGTCCGGCGCCGTCGAAGCGTCCTGCGATCTGCCGGAGGTGTCGGAGGTGGGACGGATCCGCCCCGACCGCCTCATCGTGCCCGGTCCAGGAGTGACCGGGTGCTTCGCCGAGTCCGATGGGGCATCCGCACTGCTGCAGACCGACAGGGAGGGCGCCTCCGTCTCGATCATCGAAGCCTCTCGCCTCGTCAGCAACGGTTTCCTCGCCGAGGACGGCAACGCCGCCCTCGGGCTCGCCCTGCTGGGCCAGAGCGACCACGTGGTCTGGTACGTCCCCTCCTTCCTCGACGGCGACCTCGAGGCGCAGAGCGAGCCGAGCCTCGGAGACCTCACCCCCGCCTGGGTGACGCCGGCGATCCTCCTGCTCGTGGCCGCCCTCATCGCCGCGGCGATCTGGCGGGGACGGAGATTCGGACCGCTCGTCGCGGAGACCCTCCCCGTGACCGTGCGGGCGTCCGAGACCATGCACGGCCGGGCCAGGCTCACGGCGAAGGCCGCCGATTCAGGACACGCCGCGGATGCGCTGCGCGAGGGCGCGATCCGCCGCCTCGCACGCCGACTCGGCCTTCACGAGCGCTCCAGCGCGGGAGAGGTCGCGGACGCGAGCGCCGACCGCCTGCGTGTACCGCGTTCGGATGTCGCGGAGCTCCTGTCGGGATCACCGCCCCCCGACGACGAAGCGCTCGTCCGGCTCGCACGCCGCATCGCCGATCTTGAGGCCGCTGTGGAGGCGGCGAGCCAGGACGGACGCCGCCGACCATGACCACCACCGCCCCCGCTCAGGGAGGGAACCGATGACAGCACCACTCACCGCCGCGCACGACGATGCGGCGCTCCGGCAGGCCATGCACCGCGTGCGCGAGGAGGTGGACAAGGCCGTGATCGGCCAGGCTGGCACCGTCACCGGCCTGCTCGTCTCTCTCCTCGCCAGAGGGCACGTGCTCCTGGAGGGCGTGCCGGGCGTGGCGAAGACGCTCGTCGTGCGCTCGTTCGCGAGGGCCCTCGGCCTGGACACCAAGCGCGTCCAGTTCACCCCCGACCTCATGCCGGGCGACGTGACGGGCTCTCTCGTGTACGACGCCCGCACCGGCGAGTTCGAGTTCCGTGCGGGCCCCGTCTTCACGAACCTCCTGCTCGCGGACGAGATCAACCGCACCCCGCCGAAGACCCAGGCCGCGCTTCTGGAGGCGATGGAGGAGCGGCAGGTCTCGGCGGACGGCGTCTCCAGGGCGCTGCCGGACCCCTTCCTCGTCGCGGCGACGCAGAACCCCATCGAGCACGAGGGCACCTACTCGCTCCCCGAGGCCCAGCTCGACCGCTTCCTCATGAAGCTCGTCGTCGCCATGCCGGAGAGGGACGCCGAGGTCGCGGTACTGCGTCTGCACGCCGGTGGCTTCTCCCCTCGCGCGCTGACGGGCGTCGAGGCGGTCGTCTCCGCCGAGGAGATCCGTGCCGCACAGGACGCCGCGGCACGGGTGGACGTCACCGACGACGTGCTCGGCTACGTCGTCGACCTCGCCAGGGCGAGCCGCCAGTCGCCGTCCGTGCTGCTGGGTGCGAGCCCCCGTGCGGCGACGGCTCTGCTGGCTGCCGCGAAGGCATGGGCATGGCTCAACGCCTCGACGGCCGTCACGCCGGACCACGTCCAGACGATGCTCGTCCCGGTGTGGCGTCACCGCCTCCAACTGAGACCGGATGCCGAGATGGAGGGCGTCTCCGCGGACGCCGTCCTCACCTCGGTGCTGCAGCAGACCAGGGTGCCGATCTAGGTGTTCCTCACCGGTCGGTTTCCCGTGCTCGTCGCCGCGGGGGTCGCACCTGTCATCGTGCTCTCGATGATGGGGGCGGCGCCGTATGCGGTGCTGGGCGGCTGGCTCGCGCTGTGCGCCCTGCTGCTCGCGATCGATGTCGCTGCTGCGGCCTCGGCGCGGACGGTCGTGGTCACGCGGCGCCTGCCCTCGCGCGTTCGCCTGGGAGAGGCCGTACCGACGAGCATCGCCCTGCACAACACCGGGCGCCGGGAGCTTCACGCCCTCGTCCGCGATGCGTGGCAGCCGACCGCCGGTGCCGGATCCGAGCGCTTCGGGCTGCGGATCCCGGCCGGAGAACGACGTCGCGTGGATGTGCCGCTGCGGCCACGGCGCAGGGGCGAGCTCGTCAGCGGATTCGTGGTGATCCGCTCCATGGGGCCGCTCGGTCTCGGCGGCAGGCAGGCGCGGCACGACGTGCGCGGGGCCGTGCGGGTGCTCCCGGCCTTCGCCTCGCGAAAGCATCTGCCCTCCCGTCTTGCGCGTCTGCGGGAACTCGACGGCAACACGAGCATCCAGGTCCGCGGCCAGGGCACCGAGTTCGACTCGCTGCGCGAGTACGTCCGCGGCGACGACGTCCGCTCCATCGACTGGCGCGCGACGGCACGGGCGGGCACGACGATGCTGCGCACCTGGCGGCCCGAGCGCGACAGGCACGTGGTGATCCTCATCGACACGGGGCGGACCGCTGCCGCCCGCGTCGGAGACGGCACCCGGCTGGAGGCCTCGCTGGAAGCGGCCCTCCTGCTCGGTGCACTCGCGGCACGGGCGGGCGATCACGTGCATCTGCTGATGTTCGACCGCGTCGTGAGGGCCAGAGTGACCGGCGTCGACGGTGCAGGGCTCCTGCCAGCGATGTCCGACGCGATGGCGCCGGTGCACGCAGGCCTGGTCGACACAGACTGGGCGGGTGCCTTCGCCGCGGTCCGCACGCTCACGACGAGGCCCTCACTGGTGGTCGTTCTGACCGCCCAGGACGCCGCCGAGTCCGCACGAGGGTTCCTCGGCGCGTTCCCGGACCCCGGCCGTGCGACGACCGTGCTGGTCGGATCGGCGACCGACACGTCCATCGCCGAGATCGCACAGGGCCGCGACTCCCGCGAGGCGGTCTATCTCGCGGCAGCCGCCGAGCGCACGATGCGCGACGCCGAGAACGTCGCGGATGCCGTGCGCAGACTCGGCGGCGAGGCCATCGCCGCCGACCCGGAGAACCTCCCGCCGCGCATCGCCGACCGGTACCTCGAGCTGAAGGCCGCTGGACGCCTGTAGCGTCGATCCCGACCCCACGTCGCACAACGCGGAGCGGCCCCCGTCCCGAGAGGACGAGGGGCCGCTCCGCGCTGCGGGTCAGCGCAGGTCGAAGCGGTCCAGCTCCGTGACCTTGCCCCACGCCGCGACGAAGTCGCGGACGAACTTCTCCGCGGCGTCGTCCGAGGCGTACACCTCGGCGATCGCACGCAGCTCCGAGTTCGAGCCGAACAGGAGGTCGACGCGAGTGCCACGTCCGACCTTCTCACCCGAGCCGTCCTTGGCGCCCTCGAAGGCGTGCGAGCCGGGGTCCAGCGGCTTCCAGGTCGTGCCGAGGTCGAGCAGGTTGACGAAGAAGTCGTTCGTGAGCACACCGGGCCGCTCGGTGAAGACGCCGTACTCCGAGCCGTCCCAGTTCGCACCGAGCACACGCAGGCCTCCGACGAGGACCGTCAGCTCCGGCGCGGTCAGGGTGAGCAGGTTCGCCTTGTCGATGAGCAGGTGCTCGGCGGGAATGCGCGCGACGTCCTTGGAGACGTAGTTGCGGAATCCGTCGGAGGCGGGCTCGAGGAAGGAGAACGAGTGCACATCTGTCTGCTCGGCAGAGGCGTCCGTGCGGCCGGCGTGGAAGGGCACGGTCGTCGCGAACCCTGCGTCCGCGGCGGCCTTCTCGACACCCGCGTTGCCCGCGAGCACGATGAGGTCGGCGAGCGAGACGCGCACGTCGTCGGTGCGGGCGCTGTTGAACTCGGCCTGGATGCCTTCCAGGACGCCCAGCACGCGGGCGAGGCGCTCGGGGCTGTTGACCTCCCAGTCCTTCTGCGGGGCGAGGCGGATGCGAGCGCCGTTGACGCCGCCGCGCTTGTCGCTGCCGCGGAACGTGGACGCGGCGGCCCAGGTCACCGAGACGAGGTCGGCGACGGACAGGCCGGAGGCGAGCACGGATGCCTTGAGCGCCGCCGCGTCCGCGTCGGAGATGAGGGCGTGGTCGACGGCCGGGACGTTGTCCTGCCAGATCAGCTCCTCCGCAGGGACCTCGGTGCCGGCGTAGCGTGCGCGCGGGCCCATGTCTCGGTGGGTGAGCTTGAACCATGCGCGCGCGAAGGCGTCGGCGAACGCGTCGGGGTCGTCCTTGAAGCGCTGCGAGATCTTGCCGTACTCAGGGTCGAAGCGCAGCGCGAGGTCGCTGGTGAGCATGCGCGGCTCACGGCGTCCACCGGAGTGCGCGAGCGGGACCATGTCGGCGCCGCCGCCGTTGATCGGACGCCACTGGTTGGCGCCGGCCGGGCTCTGGAAGAGCTCCCACTCGTACGCGTACAGGATGTGGAAGAACTCGTTGTCCCAGCGGGTGGGGTGGTAGGTCCAGGTGACCTCGAGTCCGCTCGTGATCTGGTCGTCGCCCTTGCCCGTGCCGTGGTTGTTCTTCCAGCCGAGGCCCTGTCGCTCGATGCCGGCCGCCTCGGGGTTGTCCTCGAGGTTCGAGTCCGACGCCGCGCCATGGGTCTTTCCGAAGGTGTGGCCGCCGGCGATGAGGGCGACGGTCTCCTCGTCGTCCATCGCCATGCGGGCGAAGGTCTCGCGGATATCGCGGGCGGACGCCAGCGGGTCGGGGTTGCCGTTCGGTCCCTCGGGGTTGACGTAGATGAGACCCATCTGGACGGCCGCCAGCGGCCTCTCCAGGTCGCGGTCGCCCGAGTAGCGCTCGTCACCGAGCCAGGTGGTCTCCGGGCCCCAGTACACGTCGTCGTCCGGCTCCCAGGCGTCGACGCGTCCGCCGGCGAACCCGAAGGTCTCGAAGCCCATGTTCTCCAGCGCGACGTTGCCTGCCAGGATCATCAGGTCGCCCCAGCTGAGCGCCTGACCGTACTTCTTCTTCACCGGCCAGAGGATCCGGCGGGCCTTGTCGAGGCCCACGTTGTCCGGCCAGCTGTTTAGCGGCGCGAAGCGCTGCTGACCGGTTCCTCCGCCGCCGCGTCCGTCCGTGACGCGGTACGTGCCGGCGCTGTGCCATGCCATCCGGATCATCAGCGGGCCGTAGTGACCGAAGTCCGCCGGCCACCAGTCCTGCGAGACCGTGATGGTCTCCTCGATGTCCTTCTTGACGGCGTCGAGGTCGAGCGCCTCGAACGCGGCCTTGTAGTCGAAGCCTGCGTCGAGCGGATTGCGCTCCGCGGTGTTCTTGGCGAGGATCTTCAGGTTCAGCTGCTCCGGCCACCACGTGCGGTTCGCGGAGCCCATCGTCGGGTGCGGCTGCGCGTGGACGACGGGGCAGGCGCCGGCCTCTGACGCCTCGACGGGCGGGTCGATGACGGTCTTGGACTGGTCGATGCCGGAGACGTCGTCCCCGATGCCTGGTACCTGCTCGTTGGCGGTCATGGTGGTCCTTCCGATGGATGGGCAGATGGATGGATGGTCAGGAGGCCTCGGCCGCGCAGGAGGCGCACAGCCCCCAGTACGTGACCTCCGCCGACGTCACGCGGAAACCGTGATCGTCGGACGGCGTGAGGCACGGGGCATGGCCGACGGCGCAGGGGACGTCCTCGACGGCCCCGCATCCCGTGCACACCAGGTGGTGGTGGTTGTCGTCCACGTGGAGTTCGAAGAGCATCGGATGCCCGGCGGGCTCGATGCGGCGCACGAGGCCGGCCTCGGCGAAGTCCCCGAGCACGTTGTACACCGACTGGAGGCTCGTCGAGTCGACGCGCGGGCGTACGGCGGCGTGGATCTCCTCGGCGCTCGCATGCGGATGACCGCGCAAGGCCTCGAACACCGCCCTGCGCGATTCCGTCACCCTGAGACCCGCGCCGCGGATCGCGGCGTCGTCGGGCAGCACGGGAAGGGTCACGAGGTCATTCTAGCTTGTTTTGAGTGATTCAAGAAAGGGTGACACGCGCCCTCGAGCGATATATCGGCATCGCCGTCACGTGCGACACATACGGCGCGCCTGCTGTGAGGATGCTGAGTACGCGGCCATCATGTGGCTTGCCGGGCCGTACCGGTCCGGCGCTCCTGAAAGGACTTCGGAACATGAGCGACACCACGTCCGCTGCGCCCACCATGGGGGCGAAGCTCGCCGCCGAGGGCTTCGGCACACTCCTGCTCGTCTTCGGCGGCGTCGGCACGGCGCTGTTCGCCTCCAACCATTTCACCGACCCCGGTGCCAACTCCGCGGTGTACGTCGCCGTGGCGCTGGCGTTCGGCCTCACCGTCGTCGCCGGCGCATACGCCTTCGGCCCGATCTCGGGCGGGCACTTCAACCCGGCCGTCACCCTCGGCGCTGCGGCCGCAGGCCGCATCGGCTGGGGCGACGTGCTGCCCTACATCATCGCCCAGGTCATCGGCGGTGCGGTCGGCAGCACGCTGCTGTTCCTCATCGGGCAGTTCGGCCCCGACGGCTGGCTGACGGGAGCGCAGGACGCCGGATTCGCCAGCAACGGCTTCGGCGAGCTCTCCCCCGGCGGCTTCGGGATCGGCGCAGCCATCATCATCGAGGTCATCCTGACGGCGGTGTTCCTGCTCGTGATCCTCGGCACGACGCACTCCAAGCGCGGCACGCCGTTCGCAGGTCTCGCGATCGGTCTCACGCTGACGCTCATCCACCTCATCAGCATCCCGGTCGACAACACCTCGGTGAACCCCGCCCGCTCGATCGCGGCAGCGATCTACGGCGGCGCCGAGCCGCTGGCCCAGCTGTGGGTGTTCCTCGTGTTCCCGATCGTGGGCGCACTGATCGCCGGATTCGCCTACAAGCTCCTCTTCGACGGCACGAAGAAGGCCTGATCCACGACAGGAGGCGCTCCCGCTCCGGCGGGGGCGCCTTCTTCGTGCGGCGACGGTTCAGCCCGCGACGAGGCGTGGAGTCCCCGCCTCGAACTCCACGAGGTCGCCCGTCTGCCCACGGCGATAAGCGCGGCCGCCGACGAGCAGCATGTATACGAGGAAGGCGGCCAGCGCCGCGCCGCCGATCCCGATCTTGACCGGCCATGGCAGCGACCAGCCGGTCACGAAGCCCTCGACGAGCCCCGCGAGAAGCAGTGCGAAGACGAGCCCGATCGCGACCGTCGCCAGCGACCGCCCTCCCGCGGCCAGCGACTCGGCCCTGCTCCGGTGGCCGGGGGCCACCCAGGACCAGAACACGTGCAGCCCGGCGGCCGCCGCGACGAAGATGCAGGTGAGCTCGAGCATCCCGTGCGGGAGGATGTACAGCACCATCACATCGGCCCGATCGTGAGCAGCCATGATCCCGCCCGAGACGCCGAGGCCGACCGCGTTCTGCACGATGACGTAGATCGGCCAGATGCCGGTGATGCCGAACAGCACGCACTGCGCGGCGATCATGGCGTTGTTGGTCCATACCAGGCCGGCGAACTCGGCCGCAGGGTTCTCGGTGTAGTAGCCGGTGAAGTCCTCATCCGCGTACTGCCGGAGGAACTCCGGCGAGCCGATCGAGGCGACCAGGGCCGGGTCGCCTGCGATCCAGATCGCCATCCCCACGGCGATGGCGAGGAAGGAGCCGGCTATCGCGAGGGTCGTCCAGCGCAGGCGGTACAGCGCCGCGGGCAGCTGGTCGACGAAGAACCGGATGATCTGGGTGATCACGTTGTCGCTCGCACCCGTGAGGGTCAGACGGGCCCTGGAGAGGATCGTGGACAGGTAGGCGCCCTGGGGCGACTCCCCCACCGACGTCTTCAGCTCGGCGAGATCCGCGGATGCCGCGCGATAGCGCACGATGAGCTCGTCGACCTGGGCGCCGCTGGCGACACGAGCTCGGCTGAGCTCGTCCAGCCGCTCCCATTCCGCGCGGCGTGCATCGCTGAGTGCATCGGCATCCACCTGGTTTACTGTACTCATGTCCACCCCGATCGCGTCGGAAGACGAGGTGCTCTCCGGAGAGGCCGTCGCGATCGACGCCCAGCCGGTCGGATTCCTCCTGCGCACGCTCGGCGCCATGATCGACTTCCTCGCGATGGTCGTCCTCTACATCGCCTTCCTGCTCCTGACCTTCTGGCTCTCGGGGGCGGGCGTGTTCAGCGACGCGGTGGCCCGCATCATGAGCGTCGTCGCCCTCGCCGTCTGCTTCGTCATCGTCCCGGTGGCCGTCGAGGTCGCCACCAGGGGCAGGAGCCTCGGCAAGCTCGCCGTCGGTGCACGCGTGGTCCGCATCGACGGAGGCGCCATCGGATTCCGGCACGCCTTCGTCCGCGCCCTCCTCGGTCTCCTCGAGATCTTCATGACCTTCGGCTCCGTCGCGCTGCTCACCGGGGCGATGACCGCCCGCTCGCAGCGCCTCGGCGACCTCGCCGCCGGCACCTACGCCCAGCGCGTGCGCACGCCGGCGCTCGTGCACCACGCTCCCCTCCTTCCTCCAGGGCTCGCCGAGTGGGCCGCCATCGCCGATGTCGCACGCCTGCCCGATCGCCTCGCCAGGCGCATCTCCCAGTTCCTGCAGAACGCGCAGAACTTCACACCGGCGGCGCGAACCCGTATCGCCGAACAGCTCCTCGAGCAGGCCGCACCGTACATCTCGCCCATGCCGGCGGCTCCCCCCGAGCACGTGCTCGCCGCCGCGACGGTGCTTCGTCGAGCTCGCGAGCTGCGCGCCCTGCAGCTCGCGGACGACCGCGCAGAGCGTCTGACGGGGCGGCGCATCCGCGTCTGAGTCCGCGTCTCAGAAGCGGATCGCGTCGATGACCTTCACGCGCAGGGCGACGAGAGCCGGGATGAAGCCGGCCACCGCGCCGACGACGACGGATGCCACGAGGCCCGTCACCGCCGCACGCATGGGGAACGGGGGGACGTCCTGCATCCCGGGGAACATCATCGTGACGATCCATTCCGAGCGCAGCACCGCCACGACGATCGCGATGCCGATGACTCCCGCGACGGTGGTGGCTACCAGGCTCTCCAGCAGCACCGAGGTGAACACGCGACCGCCTGTCGCGCCGAACGCGCGCCGGACGCCGATCTCCCGCACCCGCTGACGCATCGCGACGAGCTGGATGTTGACAAGGCTGAGCGCGCCGAGCGCGAGGATGAGCACCGCGATGCCGCCGGTGATGAGCTCGAAGGTGCGCATGGCATCCTCCAGGCCGCTCATCGCGCCCCAGTCGGTGCGGCTCACGCCGACCTCCTGCCCCTCGGGGAGGCCTGCCCGCAGATCCATCGCCAGCACCGGACCGATCTCGGATGCCTGCTCCTCGCCGACCCACACCTCCCACGTCGGCACCATGCCGAGCGGCAGCGCATCGACACGGGCGCGATAGGCGTCGTACAGCACGTCCACCCGTAGCTCCTCGTCCCAGATGCCCTGCTTCGGCGTCACACCCACGACCTGGTAGGTGCCGCCGGTCGGGCCGCCGACGGTGAGAACCGGATGCTGCGAGAGAGGCACGCGCCCCAGGCGGTCCCAGAGCGGCTCCGTGATGACCACCGCAGGGGCGAGCGCCTGCGCATCGCCGTCGGTGAGCCATCTCCCCTCCAACAGGGATTCCCGGTGGATCAGCGGGAACACCGGATCGATAAGCCGCAGGGGAACGTCGACGGAGCCGTCCGGCAGCTGCACGGGGATCGCCATGCCCTGGACGTTGCGCGCGGTGTGCGAGAACGCGAACCGCTCCCCGACTCTGGTGAAGAGCTCGTCGAAGGCATCCACGTCGATGTTCGAGCCGTCCTCGGTGTACGGCGTGACCGCGATCGTGGCGACACGCCCACCCCAGCGGTCGGATTGCTCGGCCTGGAACTGCTGCTGGAACTCGGAGAACGCGACCACGGCGGTGAGCGCCGCGACGGAGACCGCGATGCCGATCAGACTGAGCAGCACGCGCAGCCGGTGGACGCGGATCTCCGACCAGGCGTCCGCGAGCGCGCCGATGATGCCGCTCATGCGGTGCGCCCTTCGACGGGCTCAGGGCTCGATGGAACGGGCTCAGGGCTCGATGGAACGGGCTCAGGGCTCGAAGGGACGGGCTCGGCGAGGGTGGATGCCTCGAACGCTCTGCTGAGATCGACCGGGGCGAGCAGCCCCGCCTCCAACCGGTAGTGCCTGCGCGCACGAGCGGCGACGTGGAGATCGTGCGTGATCGTGACGAGCGCGGCCTCGGTCTGGGTCGCCACCTCGTCGAGCAACGACATCACGACCGCACCGGTGTCGATGTCCAGTGCTCCCGTCGGCTCGTCGGCGAGGATCAGTACGGGCCTGCGCACGAGCGCCCTCGCGATGGCCACCCTCTGCTGCTCACCACCGGACAGACGGTCGGCGATCTGGTCGATGCGATGGCCGAGGCCGACGCGCTCGAGCATCTCGGCGGCGATGTCCCTCCGACGCCAGAACAGCCGTCCTGAGGCGTGACCGAGCGGCATCATCACATTCTCCAACGCCGTGCGCCCCGGCAGGAGGTTGAACTGCTGGAAGACGAAGCCCACGTTCGCGCCGCGCAGCCGGTCGAGGCGCCCGGTGCGCATCTTCCGCACCGGTAGGCCCTCGAAGGAGACGGCTCCGGATGTCGGCGTATCGAGCATGCCGAGGATGTTCAGAAGGGTGGACTTCCCCGAGCCAGAGCGCCCGACGATCGAGACGTGATCGCCCGCATCGACGTCGAGGCTGATGCCGCGCAGGATCTCGAGACGGGAGTCGTCCGCGAGCAGGACGCTCTTGGTGACGTCCTGGAGCGAGACGAGACTCACCAGCTGGTCCCGCTCTCGCAGACCTCGACGCCTGGTTCGCTCTCGTAGCAGAACTCCTCGACAGGAGCGGCGAATCCGGGAACGAACTGCCGGATGCTCTCACCCTCCGTGAGACCCTCGGTGACCTCCACGAGCACCCCGTCGTTCACACCGAGGCTCACGGTGCGCTCCTCCGGCTCTGCGCCCTCTCCGGCATCCACCCACACCACTCCGGTACCGGATCCGCCCTGCACGGCCGTGACGGGGACGACGAGGGCGTCGTCCACCTGTCCGATCGCGAGATCGAGCTGGGCGGGGAGCCCGGCGAAGACCGTCTGATCCACAGGGATCGCGCATCGCACGCTGGCCGTCCCCTCGGCTGACACCTCGACCTTGACTCCCGTGCAGGCGAACGGCGCCGGCCCGCCGGTGATGGTGACCGTCGCCTCGCTCGGCGCGTCCACGAGCCGGTACAGCTGCACGGGCTCGACGGTGGCGAGCAGGTGGTAGCGCGCGGGTGTGAGGGTCGCGATCTCCTCGCCGACCGACGTCATCTGCCCCTTGACGAGGGCGATGTCGGTCACCTCGCCTGCTTCAGGCGCGACGATGTCGATCTTCTTCGCCGGCGAGTCCTGCTTGACCGTGAACAGGATCTGCCCGGCCTTCACGCTCGCCCCCTCAGACACGTGGACATCGGTGACCGTGCCGTTGACCTGCCCGCGGATCGCGAACGCCTCATCTCTGGCGATGTTCCCCGACAGTGTGAGCGCGTTGACGACCGAGCCGCGCTCCACGAGCACGACGGGATCGGTGATGCCCGCTTCCGGCTCGACCGCGGCCTGCGTGCTGTCCGGGAAGAACGCCAGCTTGACCAGCGCTGCGGCGCAGGCGCCGAAGACGATGAGGAGAAGGATCGGGAGAACCCAACGACGCCAGACGACCACGGCAGCTGCCTTTCCGGAAGCCCCGCCATGGCGCATCCGCGATCAGCCTAGCCAGAAGCGACCGGCGTGGATGGCAGCGACTCCTGGGAGATCGGTGTCAGACCCGCAGCGCCTCGTGACGGACGATCAGCCAGCCGGCCGGTGCGGAGAGCCGATCGGCATGCGTCGCGCAGAGATCGTGCGCGCTCGGCTGGGCCGACGGCCCGAGCGGGCCGAGCGCGACCATCTGGTCGCCGTAGTCGTAGGTGACCGTGGCCACCGCCTCTCGGGCGCAGGCGGGCTTGGAGCAGAGCCGTTCATCCATCTCCCTCAGGCTAGCCCGCACCGGCGCCCGCGCGACGACGCCGCGCGCATAGACTTTCGTCATGATCCGTCGACGCGCCGCCCGCACCTCGCCCCGCCGAGGTGCCAGGCACGGAAGGCACGGAAGGCTCGGACGCAGCGATGTCGTCCGCCCCCCGCTCCCCCCGCTCGACGGCCGACTGGACCGCTTCGATCTCACGGTCGGTTCTGCCGTGGAGTTCCTCCGAGGCACCTGGCCGGAACTCGAGGACGTCTCCTTCGAGATCGGCGCTCTGCCGATGGATGCGGGCGGCAGCAACGGCGTGCCGCGCTGGTGGATCGACCGCGAGGCCAGGCGGATCGTGCTGTTCCGCATCCCCATCGAACGCCTCCTGCCGCCCGGTCACGACGACGCCGCGCACCGCCGCATCGCCATCGAGAGCTCCGTGTTCCGGGCGGCCGCCGAGTACGCGGGGCGCGAGCCGTGGGAGATGGGCCCGGACGCCTGACGGCCGGCTCGCGTCAGGGGACGACGCCGATGACCTGCTGCGCCCCGGGCCCCGGGGAAACGGGCCACCCCGCGAGCTGCCCCTCTCCGGCCATCGTGACGGCGGCACGGACGGGAGCATCGGTCGAGATCCGGTAGAGGCTGGATGCTCGGAGATCGACGAGTTCAGAGGCTCCGGCTGCGACCCGGATCTCCTGTGCGGAGCCGTCGATGCGCGTGAGGGTGACGACGGCGTCGCTCTCGGGATCGCCGAGGAGATGAAGGGCAGGTCGTGGGCCGCTCGGCACAGCGAAGAGCGCATCGTCCTCCAGGACGGGCGACGGCGTCATCCAGGCGAAGTCCGTGCCGCCGCCTGTTCCCGTGCCCTGCCAGAGGCCGCCGACCAGCGGCACATCGGCGAGGACCTCGACCGAGTAGGTGCCGATCTCGAGATCGCCGAGAGCGACCTCGAGCGGTACACCGGCGGACAACGGCGCGGTGAAGGTGCTGGCGGTCCGGCCGTCGACATCCCGCACGGTCACCTGCGCCTCGGTATCCGCATCGACGGCGAGCAGGCGCAGGGCATCGGTCGCATTTCCCTCGCCGAGAGCGACGACCTGCATACCGGCGAAGACGAGTTCCTGCCCCACGACGCCGGTGCTGCTCTGCACGTCGACGCCGGCTGGTTCGAGCGTGCTCATCAGCGCGGATTGCAGGCTGGCCCTCACCGGCGCCCCTTCGGCGGTGACCCGGACGATCGGCTCCGTCTCACCCGCGGCGATCGAGGCGAACGGGATCCCGGTCTGCGTCTGCGCAGGGAGGATGACCGTCGATGCCGATTGCTCCTCGCCGTACACGGTCAGGGTCACGGTCGCCGTGACGCTGCCGGGGTTGGCGAGCACCAGCACATCAGTCGCTCCGGTCTGGATCGATCCGCCCACGATCCAGGACTCCGTGCTCGCCTGCTCACAGGAGCCGGCGGCGAGGCCCGAGAGGTCCTCTTCCGCGAGGCGCTGCGACTCGGATGCCGCCACGAGCGGCGCCTGCCGGTCCTGGACCTCCGCGGTGAAGACCTGGGCGGATGCCGCGCCGTCGGAACCTGCGAGCTCGACCGAATCGGGAGAGACGGGGTCGCCGCCGTCCGTGATGCGGCTGCTTCCGACGGACTCCAGCGCCGATGCGTCCTGCACATCCCGCCCGAGCGCGTGGAATGCGCCCGTGCAGACGAGCGCCGCGTCGGCCGGCACCGTCGTCACGGCCGTCTCAGCCGTGGTTCCGCTGATGCTCGGCCAGGGCAATGCGACGGCCGCGGTCACGCCGAAGACGCATCCGACGGCGACGACGGCGCCTACCGCGAGCCGGACGCCGGTCACCGCGATCGTCGCAGCCTTGTTCGAGGTCATCTGCTCGTCTCCTCGCCGCCCTGCGGGGCATCGTCCGTCTCTGCGGCGACGGGCTCCGCCGCCGTGTCCTGCGACGGCGGATCGAGCGCGGGCTCCGGCGCGGAATCGGGATCCGGCTCCGCCGCAGAGGCGGGATCGGGCGCCGTCTCGTCGGGTGCAGGCACATCCTGTTCATCGCCGGCGTAGTGATCGATCGCTCCGGCAGGCCTGCGCACCGGTGCGAGGGGCTCCTCCGGCGCCTTGCCGACGATGCGGGAGACGGCGCGCGCGGCGCGGCGTGACGCCCTGGTCGGCACGGCGAGCAGAACGGCGGCGAGGAAGACCACGAGCTGTGTGAGACCGACGGCGCGGGAGATGCTCCGCTGTCCGTCGTCGAGCGCAGCCGGCCCCTGCTCGCCCGGCTCCTCGAGACGCCAGAGGGCGCCCATTCCGGTGACCTCGCCCGCCTTGACGAACCCGGAGCGCTGATCGACCGCGATGATCGCGTCGAGGCGGAACGCACGCGCGGCATCGGCCTGGGAACCGGAGACCTCCCGGATGAGCACGAAGTCGATGCCGAGTTCCGCGAGCTGCTCGGCGGCGTCGAAGTCGCGACCGGAGATCAGATCGACGGCGACCGCGCTGATATCCGTGCCCTGCGGCAACGTCGCCGTGCTGAGCATGCTGGTCTGCGCTCCGAGCGTCTCACTGGATCCCCAGATCACCCTGGCAGCGAGTCGGTCGCCGGACAGCGGCGTCAGCTCGAGCGTGCCCTGCTCCTCATCGGCTCTGGCGTTGGCAGCGATCAGGGCGGGAAGGGTGCTCTCCCCGCCCTGCACGACCGCACTGCGGTCCGAGTGGAAGGCGGCGAGCGCCGGGACGGCGCAGACGGCCAGGGCCACCCCGGTGACAGCCGCCGAGAGCGTGCGCACCCACCCGATCCCGACGAGGGTGTCGAGGGTGACGCCGGCTGCGCCGACGACGCCCGCCCACGTCAGGCTCAGGCCGACGCCGGGCCAGATCGCCACCGCGACCCCGTCGACGAATCCGACGGCGACGCCGACGGCCGCGAACGCCGTCGCCGTTCCCACGAGGGCGACGAGCAGGAGCACGACGCCGGCCCGCCAGCGCGGTGCGGCCGCCGCGGCGAGCGCGAGAAGCGCGAGCGGTGCGAGCAGCACGGGGGCGAAGGCGGCGAGCGAAGGATCGACCAGCGTGGTCCAACCCGCCAGGTCTGCCGTCGGGAATCCGGTTGCGAGCACGAGCCGCCCCGCGGCATCCGCATCCGCCTGAGGCCCCGCCCATACCAGGGCGGGGTCCGCGAAGAGCGCCAAGGCGGACCCGTGACGGAGCTGCCAGACGACCAGGGGCAGGAACAGCACAGCCGTCGGAACGAGCAGCCACACCCAGCGGCCCACGCCGCGGGCGTTGCGCTGGGCGATCACGATGCCGACCGCGACGATCCAGAGCACACCGATCGCGGGCGCGAGCGAGGGCGATGACGCGACGACACCGGCGAGCAGCACCGACGCGGCGCCGGCCGCCCCCCACGATCGATGCGCGACGACCGCACTGTGGAACACCCACGGCAGCAGGAGATGAACGAGGACGGCTGCCGGCCGGCCGTCGACGAGCGCGGTGAGGAAAGTCGGTGCGAGCGCCCAGGCGATCGCGACGAAGGCACGCACGCCCGAGCGGTCCGATACCCGGGTCGCCGCGAACCATCCGCCGAGGACCGCGAGAGGCAGAGCGAGGATCCAGAGCAGGACGAGAGCGAACGACGGCGCGGCGGGCCACAGGCTGCCGAGCACGGCCACGACAGCGGCGAACGGATCGGCGGGGCCGATGACGTCGACGCCCAGACCGCGCACCCCCCAGGCGGCGTCAGCCCAGAGCGCAGCGACGGTGTCGCGCAGCGGAAGCAGCGCGCCCCCGGCGATGGAGGGCCAGGCGAGCAGGGAGGTGAACGATGCGATGCTCACGAGAAGCGCCGCGAGCACGATCCACGCCCCTCCACCGGAGAAGAACCGGAGTTCGCTCACAGCGCCGCGCTCGCTGCCGTGCCCGTCGTCCCAACGGCGGCGAAGCTGCCCTGCCGTGACGCGCAGCGGGGCGATGCTCGCCCAGGATGCCGTGCGGAAAGACCGGATGCGGCGGCGGGAGCGCGCGATGGCGCCGAATCGTGCCATCGCCGTCGCGGCGGCACCCCACTCCGGCAGGACGGCCGCCGGGCGCTTGCCGACGAGGTGCCCGATCGTGCGCCAGAGCGCCAGCGGCAGATAGGTCAGCCAGTGCAGCACGACCAGCGGAGCCGCGGCGTAGGCGAGGCGTCGATGCAGCTGGGCGAGTCGGGTGACGTACGCCCGCTGCGCGGTGCGCTCGGGGAGCGCGGCCGGGCCGTCCGGGGCGACGAGGACGCGGGCGCCGGAGGCGAGCACGACGCGGCCGCCCCCGAGTCGTGCGCGGACGCCGAGGTCGAGGCCTTCATCGGCTCCGGCGAGGGCGGTGTCGGGCAGAAGACTCTCGCGCAGCTCGCCCCGGATCAGCACGCCCCTGATATCAGCGCCGAGCGCCTCGTCGACGCCGTCGTGCTGCCCCTGATCGAGCTCGCCCGCGGCGAGATCGACGCTGCGGCCGAGCGTCGTCATGGTCACGCCGTAGGAGACGATCTCGCTGGGGTCCGCAGCGCTGAGCAGCTTCGGCGCGGCGAGGGCCGCGGAGGGCGAACGCTCCAGGGCGCCGGCGAGCTGTTCCAGCGCGGTGGGCTCAGGCGCTGTGTCGTGCGCGAGCAGCCAGACGCCGCTCCCCTGGCTCACCCTCGGCATCGCGAGTGCGAGCGCATCCGCGTACGACGTCGTCGCCCTGGTCGCGATGATGCCTTCGACGGCGCCGCCGATGGCTGCGCTCTCCTGAGCCGTCACGGTATCGCCGCAGAGGACGAGGGTGACGGCATCCGGCCGACGGGTCTGCGCGCCGACGGCGGAGAGAGTGTGCAGGAGCTGCGCTCGGGCTGTCGCCCCTGAGCGCGCGACGATGACGGCGTGGAGTCGGGCTGGCATGACGTGGTCAGCCTAGGCCGGTCGAGGCTCCGCCCGAATCATCGCGCACGGCGCGCCCCCGAAGCTGTGAACGAAGGATCAGACGGCGCGGCGCTTGAGCTTGCGGCGCTCGCGCTCGCTGAGCCCGCCCCAGATGCCGAAGCGCTCGTCGTTGCCGAGCGCGTACTCGAGGCATTCGCCGCGGACGTCGCAGGACGTGCAGATCCGCTTCGCGTCGCGCGTGGATCCGCCCTTCTCGGGGAAGAAGGCCTCGGGGTCGGTCTGCGCGCACAGCGCATCGGTCTGCCAGGCGAGCGCGTTGTCGTCGCCGGACTCGACCGGCCGCACCCCCGGAACTCCGAGGTTCACGGGATCGACGTACCAATTCTCGGGAACGTCCGAACGGTAACCCGTCATGTCGCCCTCCCTTGCCCTTGTCCTGCCCCCCGCCGGGCCTTGCTCCTCCTAATTACACCCGTGTCATTCGCTGCGGTCAAGTCGCGGATCGTAAACCCTCAACTCTGCCTTTAAGGTTCTTGAGGACGCATCGGCGTGTCGCGAAGGTCAGATCGGCGCACCGGGCTGGGCGACGAAGACCTCGCCTGGACCACGCAGACCGAGCGCAGCCTCATCCGCCGTCGCGAACGCGGCGCTCCCCGCAGAGACGACGATCTCTGCCCCGTCCGCACCGGAGACGCGGACCTCGCCGTTCGTGACGAGCACCATCGCCGCGCCGTCGAGGCGAACTGTGCGCGCCGCGCCCGACAGTTCGATCCGGCGCAGGGCGAAGTCGGGGATCGCCACGGGATAGTCCACCGCGCCGTCGACGAGCGGGGGACGCAGCACGTCGACCTCGCCCGGCGCGGTGTCCAGCACGGCGAGCAGCTCGGCGACATCGATGTGCTTGGGGGTCAGCCCTCCGCGCAGGACGTTGTCACTGGCGGCCATGATCTCCACGCCGAGACCGCCGAGATACGCGTGCAGGAGCCCTGCTCTGAGGAACAGCCCTTCACCGCGGGACAGCACGACGTGATTCATCAGCAGGGCGACGACGACGCCCGGATCTCCCGGATTGCGCTCGGCAACGCCGCGGATCGCCGCGATCGTCTCGGCGTATCCGTCGATGTCGGCCTCCGCGAGCGCGTCGATCACCTCGGCGACCTCGGCGTCCGCGTCTCCGGAGAGCAGCCACGCGATCGTGTCACGGAGCACGTCTCCCCCGGCGGCGAGGCGTTCGCGGAGCGCGACGACTCCCGCCCGATCGTCGAAGCCGTCGAGCAGCCGCAGCGTCTGCGCGACGGGACGGAGCCCGGCGAGCGCCTCAAAACGCTCGCTGAGCGCGACGATGAGCTCCGGCTTGTGGTTGTCGTCGCGGTAGCTCCGACGGGGATCGTCCTCGGCGAGGCCCGCCTCGCGCACCCGGCCCTCCTTCGCCTGCGCGATCGTCGGGTGCACCTGGATCGACAGCGGAGCGTCGGCGGCCAGGAGCTTCAGCAGATACGGCAGGCTCCCGCCTGTGACCGTGTCCAGCGTCGTGCCGCCCGCCACGTCGGCCGGATCGCCCGCATGATCCCCGAACCAGACCTCCGCCTCCGGCCGCCCCGTGGGCTCTCGGCCCTCCAGGTCGGCGATGAGCACGGCGGATCCCCACGCGTAGTCGCGCGGCACGTTCGACAGACGCAGCAGCATGCCCCCAGCGTAGGGCGTCGCCCGGCACGGGAATGCCGCAGGCGCGCACGGTAGCCTGAACGCGATGGCGCAGTACACGAAGCATCCGGTGTCGGCACCGCCCGCCGCACCCGAGCGCGAATCCACCGGGCGGCTGCTCCTGCGCGGGTACGTCGTCCTGGTGCTCGTCCTGGTGTTCGCGCACGCCGCCGTCTACAACCTCGTCGGCGCCGTGGGGGCCGGGGTCGTCATCCTCGTGATCTCGCTCGCGACGGCGGCGATCGGTGCGCCCATGCTGGCCCGATCTCGCCCGCACGCGTTTCCCTGGCGTCGCCTCCCGTGGGTGGCTCTGGGGTACGTTTCCCTGGCGCTCGTCTCGGTCGCCTGGTCGCACTGGCGTCTGCCGACCGTGATCACGTGGGTCCTGCTCGCCGCCATCACCGTGAACGCGCTGTTCATCGCCTACGCGCTGAGCTGGCAGGAGATCATCCGCGCGCTCGCATCGGCGTTCAAGTGGATCCTCGGCCTCTCGCTCGCTTTCGAGCTCTGGGCCGTGCTCGTCGTGCACGGCCCGATCCTGCCGAACTTCGTCACGCTCCCCGCCGGGGACATCGACCCGCAGTGGTACTGGGTGCGGGCCAACCTCTTCGACGGCGGACGCCTGCAGGGCATTGTCGGCAACGCGAACCTGCTCGCGTTCATCGCGCTCTTCGCGCTCGTCGCCTTCGGGGTGCGCCTCGCCGCCGGAGCCCGGTGGCGCACCACGCTCGCCCTGTGGATGCTGCTCGCCGCGTTCTTCCTCATCCGGGCGTCGTCAGCGACCGCGTACATCTGCGCGATGGCCGCCGGCGCCGTGCTCGTCGTCGCACTGCTGCTCCGGCGCGCTTCGACGCCCAGGGCGAGACGGCGCATCTATCTGACGGCAGGGTCGATCGGAGCGCTGTGCGTGCTGGCGGGCCTGCTGCTCGCTCCCGCGATCTTCACCGCGCTCGGCCGCAGCGCCGACCTCACCGGCCGCGCGGACAAGATCTGGACCGCCGTGCTCGACCGGGCCGCCGACAGTCCCGTCTTCGGCCTCGGCTTCTCCAGCCCCTGGCTGCCCTTCGACCCGGCTTTCGCGGGGTGGATCGAAGACCATGGGATCACGGTCTTCCACGCGCACAACATGTGGATCGACGTGCTCTTCCAGCTCGGCGTGGTCGGCGTCGTCCTCATGGCGATCACCTACCTCAGCCTGCTCTGGCGTTCGTGGTTCTTCGCGGTGGACCGTCCCCGGTGGGATCTGCGGGCTGATCGCCCCTACTCCCCCGTCACGCTGCTGCCGCTGCTGTACACGGTGATCCTGCTCGTGCAGGGCCTCACCGAGTCCACGCCCATCATGCTCTGGGGCTGGCTGCTCGTCGTCCTCCTGTCGTTCAAGGTGAAGTCGGTGCCGCTGGTGGGCGTGGGGTTGAGCGAGCGCGCCAGGGTCACGGAGGTCGGACGGCGAACGCGGCGGGTGCCGTGACCGGCGGGCACCCCATCTCCCGCCTGCTCGGTTCCGTCGAGGCGGCACGCGCCTACACGATCACGGTCCTGTGCGCGGTGTTCGGCTCCTTCGCGATCGAACGCATGACCTCCGCCGTCACGCTCTCGACGGTGATCCTCGTGCTGTGCGGCATCGGCGTCGCCATTCTCGTCGCACGGCGAGCGGAGCTGTCCCTCCTCAGGCTCGCCCCGACCTCGCTCCTCGCCTTCCTCGTGCTCGCCCTGGCCAGCGTGCTGTGGAGCACCGACCGCAGCGACACCCTCATCGCCTGGGTGTCGCTGGCCGGCTACGGGATCCTGGCGATCGTCATCGGCCACATCCGCGACACGCTTCAGACGGTGCGGGCCATCGGCGACTCCCTGCGCGTGCTGCTGAGCGTGTCGCTCGGCCTCGAGATCCTCGCCGGCATCCTGCTGGACATGCCGATCGCCTTCCTCGGCATCGAGGGCGACCTGGCCGCCGGAGGGCCAGTGCAGGGCATCTTCGGCACGAGGAACATGCTCGGATTCGTCGCCGTGATCGCGCTCATCACCTTCGTGATCGAATGGCGCACGCAGTCCGTGTCCGTCCGGCTCGCCATCCCCTCGATCGCTCTGGCCGGATTCCTCGCCCTGCTCTCCGCGTCGCCGACCGTGCTCGTGCTCGCCGTCGGAGTCGGTGTGGTGACGCTCGCGCTGACGCTCGTCCGGCACGCGCCCCCTGAACGCCGGGGTCTCGTGCAGTGGTCGCTCGCCGGCCTCGTCGCGCTCGCGCTGGTGTTCGCCTTCGTGTTCCGGCATCCCATCATCCGGTGGATGGGCGCAGGCTCCGATTTCTCCATGCGTGCGGACCTGTGGAACATGCTGCTGGACTTCGCCGCCGTCCATCCGCTGCAGGGCTGGGGATGGTTCGGGGACTGGCCCGCCGCTGAACGGCCGTTCTCGTCGATCAACTTCCTGCTCGGCCAGCAGCACGGCTCCGCCCTCAACGCCTATTTCGACGCCCTGCTCCAGCTCGGGATCGCCGGCCTCGTCCTGTTCCTGCTCCTCGGCGGCGTCGCGCTCGTGCGGTCCTGGCTGGTGGCCAGCGCCAGGCGGTCGGTCGTGTACGCCTGGACGCCGCTGATCCTCGTGACGCTCGCGATCGACTCGATGTTCGAGAGCTTCACGCTGGGCGGCCTCGGCTGGTTCATGCTCGCCCTGTGCGCGTTGCGGGCCGGACAGTCCCGTTCCTGGCGGGAGGACATCGACGCCGCGCACACCGGGGTGCTCCCCACCCTCCCCCCGCAGAGCTGAGCCGAGCATTGTCGGCGTGCTCGGAGGTGATGCCGAGGGGATGCCGGGTAGGCTGATCCGTGCCCTCATCAGGGACGCCCGCCGAACGCATACCGTCGGCGAGCGCCGCACCACCTCGGAGATCGCCTCGTGGCTCACGTCCTGCAGAATGTCGTCTTCCCGCTCGACCGCGACCCCGACCTTCTTCCGCTGTACGCCGACCCCGAGACATGGTCGACGATCGAGGGCGAGCCCGTGCGCGTCTCGGCGAGGGCGCACCTCGGCAACATCCTCGGCAGGCACAGGGCAAGGATCGTCGCGGGACGCCGCGTCTCGCTCGGCACCTACTTCAACGCCTTCCCCGCGTCCTACTGGCAGCACTGGACGAGCGTCAGGGAGATCCGCCTGACCGTGCGCACCAGCGGACCTGCGACGATCCTCGTCTACCGCTCGAACGGTTCAGGCATCCGGCAGCGCGTGGCGACACGGGAGGTCACCGGCGAGGCGTCCACGTCCTTCGACCTCGGCCTCACGCAGTTCAGCGATGGCGGGTGGATCTGGTTCGACGTCGTGGCCGACGAGAAGAACGCCGTGCTCGAGGGCGCGGAGTGGACCACCGAGCAGGAGCCGGCGCGGTCGGGCAAGGCGTCGCTGGGCATCACGACCTACAACAAGCCCGATTACTGCGTCGAGACGCTGCGCGCGCTGGCGGACTCGCCCGATGCGCTCGAGTTCGTCGACAGGATCTTCCTCGTCGACCAGGGCACCGAGCTCGTCGCCGACGAGGACGGCTTCGATGACGTCGCCGCTCGCCTGGGCGAGACGCTCAGCGTCATCCGTCAGCCGAACCTCGGCGGATCCGGTGGTTTCGCCCGCGCCATGCACGAGAGCATCCGCCGCGAGGAGAGCGACTTCGTCCAGCTCCTCGACGACGACGTGCGCATCGAGCCGGAGTCCCTGCGCAGGTCGATCGTCTTCGGGCGCTACGCGACCACCCCGATGCTCGTCGGCGGCCACATGTTCGATCTCCTCGACCGGCCGAAGCTGCACGGCTGGGCCGAGGTCGTCGACGAGTCGCCGTTCATGTGGCGCAATCAGTACCAGGAGAAGATGCCGCACGACTTCGGCACCTCGAACCTCCGCCAGACCAAGCTGCTGCACAAGCGCATGGACGCCGACTACAACGGCTGGTGGATGTGCCTCATCCCCCTCGACGCCGTGCGCGAGGTCGGGCTCTCGCTCCCCGCGTTCATCAAATGGGACGATGCCGAGTTCTGCCTGAGGGCGGGAGAGGCCGGCTACCCGACCGTCTCGATGCCCGGTGTCGCGCTGTGGCACGTCTCCTGGGTCAACAAGGACGATTCGATCGATTGGCAGGCGTACTTCCACGCCCGCAATCGCATCGTGGCCGGCCTGCTGCACTCCGGCGCCCCCAACGGCGGACGGCTGATCAGGCACAGCCGCCGCGCCGACCTCAAGCACCTGATGATGATGCAGTACTACCCCGCGGCACTGCGCGCGATGGCGTTGAGGGACGTGCTGTCTGGGCCCGAGCACATGCGACGCAACCTCGCCACGGCCATGCCTGCCGCCCGCGCCCTCGCGGCGGAATACCCCGAGACGGTCGTGCATCGCGACCCCTCCCGGGTGCTGCACTCCCGGCGGGGACGGCAGATGTACAAGCAGCTCGACATCAACGACCTCGACAACCCGACCGGGCTGGCGCTGCGCTGGTTCACGCTGTCCACGCTCGTGAAGCACTGGCTGCACACACCAGATCCGGCAAACGTCGCCCAGCCGGAGGTGGAGTTCGGCAAGGACGACGCGCACTGGTGGCGCGTACCCGCGTTCGACAGCGCCCTGGTGAGCGCGGCGGACGGCTCCGGCAAGAACATCTACACCCGTGATCGGGCGAAGTTCCGCCGCATGCTCAGGGAGACCCTTCGGCTGCACCGCCAGCTGCAGCGGCGCTGGCCGCAACTACAGGAGGAGTATCGCCGCGCGCTCCCCGACCTCGTCTCCGATGCCTCCTGGCAGACCACCTTCGAGGAGAAGGCATGACCTCCCCCGCCTTCGATCCCTCTTCGGCCGCGATCGTCGTCGTCACCTACAACCGGTCACAGCTGCTCACCGGCCTGTTGACGAGCATCACGGCGATGGACCCCAAGCCGGGCAGGGTCGTCATCGTCGACAATGCATCGGCGGACGACACCACGGACGTGGTCGAGTCGTTCCGCGACCGGATCGGCACGGAGATCGTCTACCGCAGGCTCGAGGAGAACACCGGCGGGTCCGGCGGCTTCAGCGAGGGCATGCGCACCGCGTACGGGCTCGGCGCGGAGTGGATCTGGATGATGGACGACGACGTCGAGGTCCTCCCCGACGGCCTGGCGAAGATGGGTGCGTGGAGCGGCCGTTTCAAGAGCATCCAGGGTCGCCGCTACGACTACGACGGCAGCGAGTTCTACTGGCAGTACCGGATCGCCGAGCGCATGGGCATCCCCATCCCGTTCGCACCGTCCGGCTTCGACGCTTCCGGGTTCAAGGAGATGAACAGCGGATGCTTCGAGGGGATGTTCATCCACCGCTCGATCGTGACGCGGATCGGCCTGCCCGACCCGCGGTTCTTCATCTACTGGGATGACCAGGTCTACGGCTGGCTGGCGTCGCGGCTCACGACCTCGGTGATCGTGGACGACTTCGTCCTGCGTCGCACGCGCGAGATCAGGCAGTGGGACTTCGGCCTTCGCCACCTCAACGCGTCCAGCAACGCCTACCGCTTCTACATCATGCGCAACCGCGCCTTCATCAAGCAGTACTACCGCGTGCACGGTGTCTACAACCCGGTGCTGTTCGGGCTCGGCACCACGGCGACGTTCTTCAAGGAGCTGATCCGGCTGGTGTTCGTCGAGCGGACCGCGCGCGGCACGAGCAACCTGTTCCGAGGCCTGCGCGAGGGCGGCCGTCTCGGACGCGACCGCAGCTGGCAGCCGATGCCCGCGTTGGAGGAATGATGAGCGACGAGCGTCAGCCCGAGGCGGTCTGGTACTTCCCGCCGCAGAAGAACAAGCGCTGGAAGGTCTGGCTGCTCGTCGGGCTCGGGGTGGTCGCCGTCGCCCTGGTCCTCATGTTCCTGCTCGTGGTGCTGCCTGGCAGCTTCCGTCCGGAGCCGACCGGCACCGCGACGCCCTCCCCCTCGCCCAGCGCCTCCGTCACAGCGACGCCCACCCCCACCGTGTCCCCGACGCCGACGTCGACGCCCACCGCGCCGCCGACGGCACCGCCCGTCACCGACCCCTCGATGGATGCCTTCGCCGCGCAGGTGCGCCCCGTGCTCGACGATGCGGTCACCGGCCTCGGCTACGCCGCCGAGGACGGCGGCGAGAGCGGTGCGAACGATGTGATGCTGCTGCAGCAGGACGCCGAACGGCTCTCGGATGCCGTCGCGCCGTCCTCGATCGCGGGCGACTGGTCTGAGGGGGTCCAGACCTATCTGGACGCGCTCAACACGCTGCAGTCGGCGTACCGCAGCGGCAACGGCGTCAGCGGCGCCGAGAGCACCGCCCAGGACGCGCTGCAGAGCCTGCGCGGGCTCGTCGGCCTCTGATCCGGTATCCAGGGCCGGCCGCGCCTGCCTCGCTCAGCGCGCGATATCGGCGTTGTAGCGATCGAGCACGGCGGTGATGGGGCCGTCGAGCACGAGGGCGCCCTTGTCGAGATAGAGTCCGCGCGTGCAGAAGCGCCGGAGATCGCGCTCGTTGTGGCTGACGAAGAACAGCGTCCTCCCCTCGGCGAGCAGCTCGTCGATGCGGGCGTAGCACTTGTCGCGGAACGCTTTGTCGCCCACGGCGAGCACCTCGTCGACGAGGAGGATCGGCTCGTCGAGTTGCGAGACGACAGCGAAGGCCAGACGGACCTTCATGCCGTTGGACAGGTGCTTGTAGGGGGTGTCCTCGAAGCCGTCGAGCTCGGCGAACGCGATGATGCCGTCGTAGCGGCGAGCGATCTCCGCCTTGGACATCCCGTGCAGCCCGGCGGTCATCCGGACGTTCTCGCGCACGGTCAGGTCGCCGACGAAGCCGCCGGTGAGCTCGATGAGGGGCGCCACGCCGCCGTTGACCTGCACGGAGCCCTCGTCAGGCAGCAGCACCCCCGCCACCAGTCGGAGCAGCGTCGACTTCCCCTGTCCGTTCCGACCGACGACGCCGATGGACTCGCCCTGCTGGACGCTGAAGGAGACGTCGCGCAGCGCCCAGAACTCGCCGGGACGAGAGCGGCGGGAGGCCCCGGCGAAGAGGTCCTTGAAACTGCGCCTTCCGCGCCTGTTGCGCCGGAAATGCACGCCGAGGCCGGTGACATCGATCGCAGCCGTCATACTTCTTCTTCCTCCTGCACCCGCCACAGCGCGATCGCCGCGAGGGAGTGCGCATCCATGATGACACCGTCGCGGACGAGCACCGCGATTTCTCCGGCCGGCACCCAGCGCTGCGCGTCGATCTCGCCGTCTGTCTCGCGCACGGGGTCGGCGGTCTCCGCCTCGCACATCACGACGTCGACGGGCTGCGGATAGACGGAGCTGTCCGTGATGTACCGTCCGAGCACACGGGGGCGGCGCCCGATCAGCCCGGTCTCCTCGGTCAGCTCGCGCATCGCCGTGTCGATCCCGTCGCCGTCCTCTGCGTCTCCGGCTCCGCGCGGCAGCTCCCAGAGGGTCATGCCCGCAGCAGGCCGGTCGCTCCGCACCAGGAGCACCGCGCCATCCCTCGTGGCGAGGATCACCGAGCCGACTCGCCCGTCCGCGACGATGAGGCGGTGATGCCGGTATGCGTCGGCCTCCGCCGCCTCGAGGCGGACATCGAGCGGGCCCTCGCTGCGGTAGACGACGTGGAACGGACCGGTCATGCCCGCGCCCCTCTGTGGACGATCAGCCGGGTGCGCTCGGCCTTCTCGAAGAGCGAGAGCAGGGACAGCAGCGAGTCGACCGGCACGGTGGTGGCGATGAGGCCGATGAAGGCGATCCAGGTGAGGGGGTTGTCGACGGCGCCGACGCCGAGCCCAGGGACGGCGAGCCAGATCACCAGCACGGCGAAGACGAGCTTCGACGCCGACGCGGTGATCACCCACCAGCGCGCAGGCACGGCGGAGACCTGCTTGACGGCGTACGCAAGTCCACGCATCTTCGACCAGGTCGGCGCGGCGCGAAGGCGCGCGCGCTGCGTGACGGACGCATCCCAGCCCAGCGCGATCGTGGACGGCGTCGATCGCTCCGCCCACGCCCGCAGCTCTTCCGGCAGGGGCACCTCGAGGTCCTGCGAGTCGAGTTCGGCGCGCAGGCCAGGGTCTCTGTCGAAGCTGATCCAGTCGGCGCGGGCGTTCTCCGCGATCATCCGCAGGTATGCGTCCGTCCACCAGGACCGGATCCGTGCGCGCTCGTCCTCTGAGACGGAGAGGTCGTCGATGCGCCGGTTCGCGATGCTGCGGAACAGGACCTCTCCGAGCTTCGACTCGGCCACGATCTCGAGCGTCTGCGCGGACGCGACCGGCGCCGGGCCGGTCCGCAGCGGAGCATCCGCCGCGGTCTGCTGTTCGTAGCGGATCGTGCCGCTCTCGGTCGCGTGCAGCCACCGGTTCCATGCGTCGGCGACGCTGTCAGGGACGCGCCCATAGGAGACGCCCTCGAGCGACCAGGCGAAGTCGGGGTTCTCCCGCCGCGCCTCAAGGCCTGCCCGCAGCGTCGGCGCAGTGCCGGTGATGACGAGAGGCTCGCCGGTGCCGGCGACGCCGAGTTCGCGGAGTACTCCATCCGGCCCGAGGCGGACGAAGTATGCGCCGTCGAGGACCATCGCATCGGTGACGAGCACGGTGCCCGAGATCAGCATCCCGGTGCGCAGCATCCCTGTCAGCTCGGTGATCGCCTGTCTGGCATCCTCGCCCTCGCGGAAGCGCTCGGCCTGCGCCGGCGAGTCGAGCTCCGCGATGAGCACGCGCGAGCCGGCCGTCATCACAGCTCCTTCAGCACGGGGCGTTCGAGGGTGCGGAACACCCAGGCGCCCAGCACGAAGATGATGAGGCTCATCGCCACGCTGATCAGCACCGTGTTCAGGTGCCACTCGCCGGGGAAGAACGCCATCCGGTAGAGCGTGAAGATCCCCGCGAGCGGGTTGAACGAGCCGAGCACTTCGAAGGCACCAGGCAGATCTCTGACGCTGTAGATGATCGGGGTTGCGTAGAAGAGCGCACGGAGGATGAGGCCGGTGGTGCGCTCGAGGTCGGCGTACAGGGCGCACAGCGGCGCGACGAGCATACCGAGACCGACGAGCAGGATCACCTGCAGCAGGATCGCGACAGGGAACCAGAGGATGCCCCAGCCGATGTGCACGACCTTGGTCGGGTCTGCTTCGGTGAGCATGTTGACGACGACGAACAGCGCGAGCACGGGAAGCGAGAACAGGAACTCCATGCCCTTGCTCAGCACGATGCGGTTGACCCAGATCGACCGCGGGATGTTCGTCGAGCGGACGAGTCGGGAGTCCTTCTTGAAGGCCCTGGTGAAATCCGAGACGGAGGAGTTGAACCACACCCACGGAAGAAGCGCCGAGATGAGGAAGACGATGTACGGTTCGGTTCCGACGTCGCGGTGGAAGATCTGCGTGAAGACGAACCAGTAGATGGCGCTCATCACGAGCGGATCCAGCACCGACCACAGGTAGCCGAGGAAGCTCGTCGCGTAGCGGACCTTGAGGTCCCTGGCGGACAGCAACCACAGCGAATGCAGATATCGCCGGGGCGTCCCCGGCGCCCCGACAGCAGCGTGACTCACGGTATCGAGTCTAGGAGAGGTGGTTGTTCCACATCGACAGCGCCGAGCCGATGGCCATGTGCATGTCCAGGTACTGGTAGGTGCCCAGGCGTCCGCCGAAGTGGACGTCCTTCTCCCCCTTGGCGAGCTCGCGGTAGGCCAGGAGCCCTGCCCGGTCGTCGGCGGTGTTCACCGGGTAGTACGGCTCGTCGTCGCGCGTGGCGAAGCGGGAGAACTCGCGCATGATGACGGTGTGGTCGGCCTCGTACACGTCCCTGCGCTCCGGGTGGAAGTGCTTGAACTCGTGGATGCGCGTATACGGCACGTCCATGTCCGGGTAGTTCATCACGGTGGTGCCCTGGAAGTCTCGGACGCCGAGCACCTCCTGCTCGAAGTCGAGCGTGCGCCAGCTGAGCGCTCCCTCCGCATAGTCGAAGTAGCGGTCGACGGGGCCGGTGTAGACGACGGGGACCTGTCCGACGGTCGCCTTCCGGTTCAGCGGCTGCGTCTCGTCGAAGTAGTCGACGTCGAGTTTCACCTCGATGTTGGGGTGGTCGGCCATCCGCTCCAGCCACGCCGTGTAGCCGTCGGTGGGAAGGCCCTCCCACGTGTCGTTGAAGTAGCGGTTGTCGTAGGTGTAGCGCACGGGCAGGCGGCTGATGATGTCGCCGGAGAGCTTGTGCGGGTCGGTCTGCCACTGCTTCGCGGTGTAGTCGCGGAAGAACGCCTCGAACAACGGGCGACCGACGAGGGCGATGCCCTTCTCCTCGAAGTTGGATGCTGTCGAGACGTCGAACTCCCCCGCCTGCTCCCTGACGAGTGCACGCGCCTCGTCCGGGGTGTATGCGGACTGGAAGAACTGGTTGATGGTGCCGAGGTTCACCGGCATCGGGAACACCGTGCCCTTGTGCGTCGTGTAGACGCGGTGCACGTAGTTCGTGAAGGTCGTGAAGCGGTTGACGTACTCCCAGACGGTGGCGTTCGAGGTGTGGAACAGGTGCGCGCCGTAGCGGTGCACCTCGATGCCGGTCTGCGGCTCCGCCTCGCTGTAGGCGTTGCCGCCGATGTGGTGGCGGCGCTCGATGACGGTGACCTTGCGGCCGGCATCCGCCGCGCGCTCCGCGATGGTGAGGCCGAAGAAACCCGACCCGACGACGAGGAGGTCCATCAGGCGGCCGTACCGACGACGATGCGCGGCGTGCCGGCCCACAGGCCGGCGTCGGTAGCGGCGCGCCCATCGACGATGAGCTTGATGCCGGGGAGCTCGGCAGGCGTCAGCGCCTTGTAGTCGGCGTGATCGGTCTGCAGGATGGCGAGATCGACCTCGCCGCCGATCGCGTACGGCTCGAAGCCGAGCCCGCGCAGCTCCTCATCGGTGTAGAGCGGGTCGTGCACGACGACCTCGGCCCCGCGCTCCTTGAGCGCCTTCACGGTCGGGAAGACGCCCGAGAAGGCGGTCTCCTTCACGCCGCCGCGATAGGCGGCGCCGAGGACCACCGCGCGCTGGCCGGCGAGATCGCCGAGGATGCCCTCGGCCTGCGCCACGAGTCGCTCCGGCATGGAGGCGTTCAGCTGACGTGCGACACGGACGATGTCGGCGTCGGGGTCGGTGGAGAGGTACAGACGCGGGTACACCGGGATGCAGTGCCCGCCGACGGCGATGCCGGGGCGGTGGATGTGGCTGTACGGCTGCGAGTTGCACGCCTCGATGACCTTGTAGACGTCGATGCCGTGGGATGCCGCGAACAGGCCGAACTGGTTGGCGAGCCCGATGTTCACGTCGCGGTACGTGGTCTCGGCGAGCTTCGCCATCTCGGACGCCTCGGTCGTTCCGAGGTCCCAGACGCCGTTCGGGCGGGGCAGGTCGGGGCGCTCGTCGAACTGGAGCACGGCCTCGTAGAACTCGCGCGCGCGACGGTTGCCCTCGTCGGAGAGGGCACCGATCAGCTTGGGGTACTTGCGGAGGTCCTCGAAGACGCGGCCGGTCAGGACGCGCTCCGGGGAGTACGCCAGGAAGAAGTCCACGCCCTCGGTGAGGCCGGAGCCGGACTCGAGCATCGGCTTCCAGCGGTTGCGCGTGGTGCCGACCGGAAGGGTGGTCTCGTAGGAGACGAGCGTGCCGGGGGTCAGGTGCTCGGCGAGCGAGGTCGTCGCGGCATCCATGTACTTGAAGTCGGGCTCCCAGGTCTCGTCGTCGACGAAGACGGGGGCGACGAGGACGACCGCGTCGGCGCCGGGGATGGCCTCGGCGTAGTCGGTCGTGGCGCGGAGCTTTCCGGCCGGGATCAGCTCGGCGAGACGCTCCTGGAGGTGCGCCTCGCCGGGGAACGGCTCGATCCCCGCGTTGATCGTGTCGACGGCCTTCTGATTGACGTCGACACCGATGACGTCATGACCGGAGGAGGCGAACTGGACGGCGAGAGGGAGCCCGATCTTACCGAGGGCCACGACGGCGATACGCATGGTGACCAGTCTACGGGCGGGTGCTGGAGCCGGCGTCCAGCAAGGTCTGCACGACTCGCTGTGCAGCATGGCCGTCACCGTACGGGGCGGCCGTAGTCTCGACCGGGCGCGGGCGCGTGACGCCGGCCGCGATCTCCGCCGCGGTGTTCGCCAGGACGTTCCAGCCGAGCTCCACCGTCTCCACCCACTCCGTCTCCGTGCGTACCGTCGTGCACGGGATGCGCAGCAGGAAGGCCTCCTTCTGGAGACCGCCGGAATCCGTCACCACGCCGGCGCTCGACAGCGCTGCGGCGATCAGGTCCGGGTAGGCAAGCGGCGCGTGGGCGATCAGCGAGCCCTGGGTGAGGGAGATTCCGTGCTCTGCGGCCTTCGCCACGACCCTCGGGTGCGCGAGGAGGATCACCGGCTTGTCGAGGCCGGCGAGTCCGGCAGCGACCTCGGCGAGTCTGGCGGGATCGTCCGTGTTCTCCGCTCGGTGGATCGTCGCGACGTAGTACTCGCCCTCGGCAAGACCGAGTTCTTCGAGCAGGATCGACGGCGTCCCAGAGACCTGGTCGCGTACTTCGAGCAGCACGTCGGTCATCACGTCCCCGACGAGCACGGTTCGCTCCGACAATCCCTCGGACGCGAGGTGGTCCACGGCGACCTGGGTGGGCGCGAGGAGGAGATCGGCAGCATGATCGGTCATCACGCGGTTGTGCTCTTCCGGCATGCGACGGTTGAAGCTGCGCAGGCCCGCCTCGAGGTGTGCAACCGGGATGTGCATCTTGACGGCGCTGAGCGCCGCGGCGACGGTCGAGTTCGTGTCGCCGTACACGAGCACCCAGTCCGGAGCGTGCTCGTCGAACACGGCGTCGAGGGCCGCGAGCATCGCTCCCGTCTGCACTCCATGCGAGCCGCTGCCGACGCCGAGGTGGACGTCCGGCGCTCCGATGCCGAGGTCCTCGAAGAAGACGTCGGAGAGCATCGGGTCGTAGTGCTGGCCGGTGTGCACGATCACGTGGTCGACACCTGCAGCCTTCGCCGCTTTGTGGATGGGTGCGAGCTTGACGAACTGGGGGCGAGCGCCCACGACGCTGACGATCTTCACGGGAGATCAGTCTACGTGTGCCGTGACGCATCCTCCTGGAGCAGACGCATCACCAGACGTTCTTGGACTGCGGTATCGGATGCTGAAGACAGCTGCGATGCGGCTGCATCTGCTGCAGCCTTCGCCTTGGCCACATCCGCACGGCTCAGCCGGCGGATTGCCCTCTCAATGTCGTCGGCTCCGAACCCCTCTGCGACCGCACCGAGCTGGTACTCACGAATCAGACGATCTGTCTCAACCGCAGTGGAGAACACGATGCCGAGGCGCGCCTGCACGAAGTCGAAGAACTTGTTCGGCAGCATGAGCCGGTGGTTCGGTGTCAACGGCGGCAACGAAAATACGCCGAGGTCGTAGCCGTTGAGAACATCCGGCAGTTCAGCTGGAGGCACGGGGGGGTGCAGCGTCGTTCGTGGACTGCGGTTGATCCTGTCCTGGAGTCCAGCCCAATACGTGTCGCGTTGGCGGCCCGGGATGAGGTACAGATCGAGGGAATAGCCGGTGCCGAGTTTATCCACTGCATCGATGAGGGCCTCGATGTTACGACCCGCGACCGCCCCTCCACTGTGAACCAGACGGATGCGCTCGGGATCAAGGGGTTGAGGTTCGAGATCCGGCCGATGCGCGATCGCGTTACGGACCACCGCTGGGCGCACGCCGAACTCTCGAAGATACATGTCTGCGATGGAGTCGTTCACGGTGGTCGAACCATCCACCACCGGCAGGTAGGTTGCACACACCCATCGCATGAAAGGTGCAACCAGCAACCGCCAGGACAGGATGTGCGTGCGTTCGGCGGGGGCCCATTCGTGCAGATCGCAGAGGATACGAGGATTACCCTGAACCGCCGCAGCGAGCGGCAGCGCACGCGCTTCATTCGCAACGACGAGATCGAAAGTCCGAGAGCCGAGTGCCGCGCGTGCAGCCGCCAAGGCAGGCGCCTCCCCCTGTACCGAATCGAAGCGGCGGAAAAGCAGTTTGAGAACACCCGAAGCGGTCTGCGGGAGTGACGGCAGTGACTCGTCGATCGCAATGTGCTCATCCGACCGGTCAGGCTTCTCCCCATAAGAAAGAGTCGTCACGTGGCCATGTCGAGCAAGCACATCCAGTTGACGCAGAACACGGGAGTCCGCCCGGATGTCCGAGAAAGAGATGCAGAGGATACGCGGACGAGGTCGATCGATCATCGAATCACCCCAGGGTCCCCGGGCCGCTTCTGAGCGACGACATCACGATAATGCTCGGCCAGCTCCTCTGCGCTCCGACGAAGGCTCCGATTCTCCACCACGAAGCGGCGAGCCTGCATGCTCATCTCGCGCCAACGTGAATCGGAAAGTGTGAGCACCGTTTTGATGGCATCTTCCAATGCCGGCAGGTTGCCTTCCTCCACGACGATGCCCGTCACGCCGTCATTGACCATCTCCGGCGCACCTCCAGAGTTATACACAATCGCGGGAACTCCCGAAGCCTGAGCTTCGAGTGATACGAGACCAGCAGCCTCGCGCCAAGGTCCCGATCGCTGGGTCGGCAACACGAACAGCGTTGCCCCGGCTATGGCGGAGCGCACCCCCTCGCGATTCACCTGACCGAGCACGTCAATATGGGAGTGCTGCAAAGCCGCCTCTTCGACTTCGACCCTGAGCGGCCCGTCGCCGACGATGACCAGCTCATGAGGAATCTTGTTGATGAGCGCCACGGACGCAGCGATAAGGTCGCGTACTCCCTTCGCGCGCGATAGAGCGCCGATGAAGACCACGCGCGGTGGCCCGTCGACCCTTTCAACGGGCCGATACAGTTCCGTGTCGATGCCTTGGTAATGAACCTCGACTCGGTCGGCCGGAGCTCCGGCACGAACGACCGTCGCAGCAAGATACTCGCTGACGGCAAGTATGCGGGAAGCCGAATCGAAAGCGCGCTGTATGGACCTCTGATGCCACAGAAGCAGGGGCTTTCCGAACATGTTGCGGTCGGACAAGGGCGTGAGCGGAACGTAGACGTCAGCTCCGTGGACGGTCACGATCAGCGGCACGTCTTGTGCTCTCGAAGCCGCGACTGCGGGCTGTGACCAGTTGGCGAAATGCTGATGCACAACATCAGGAGCCCAGTTCCGCACCTGACGACGCATCCGGCCGAAGAGCAGGGGGAGCGCGCGCTCTCGCCGCTGCCATGACGCGCGGCCTGCTGCGAACGGCGTGCCGCTCGAAGCATCGCGGATCTCGATCGATTCAGCGACCGCATCGTCTCGGATGTCAGCGGCCATCGTGAAGAAGCCGAACTCGAATTCTGTCTTGAGCTCGGCCGCGTGCTGGATCGCGAAATACGTTGGCGGAACTCGCAACGAGCCCTTGGTCAGCGCGATGCGCATCATCGCTCCTCGTCCACTCGATCTCGAAGCGCCTCGATCCGCGGATCGAGTTGCGCTTGTCTCGCGTATCTCGCTCCCCAGTTCTGGGCAGCCGTGCGAAGCTCAGGCGTCTGCGCCTCCGCTACGCGCGCCGACTCGCTGAGAGCCTCCGCGATATCGTCTGTCGAAAGGGAGCGAGCCCCGACCCATCCCGGTGCGTCTTGAACGACAGTCGTCGCTGCGTTCGCTGGATCGTGCACCGATACGACCGGGATGCCCGTCGCGAGATACTCGAAGACCTTCCCGCTCGTGACATAGCGTCCCGTGCCCAGCGCGAGGACCAGCACATCGAAGCCTGCGTACACGTCACCGATTCGCGCCTTGCTCACTGGACCTCGGAACTGCACGCCGACGTCAGCGGCCGAAGCGATGACCTCCGCTGCGGTTCCACCGCCGGTGTGTCCGACATAACCGTGAAGGATCAGCTGCGCGTTCACGGGCACGCGGCCATCGCTCCGAGCGAGCCGCCAACCTTCGATGAGCTGGGTGATCGGCACCTGATCCGAGATCGTACCGATGTACCCGAACACCAGTCCGCCGTCACGACCTTCGCGCAGCGGGACCGTCAGAGGGGATTCATACTCGTCGAAGCCATTCGAGACGACGTACATCCGGTCGGCACCGCCATAGTGCGCCTCATGCCACGCGCGGATCGGCTCGTTGACGAACCAGACCTCTGCCGCACTCTGAAGCAGCCGTCGCTCGAGTTTGCCGGCCCCAGGGACCCAGTTCGGTGCTGCCTCGCCGGTGAATACATCCAGAGCCCACGCATCGCGGTAGTCCATGACGTAGGGCACTCCGTGTCGGCGGTGCAGGTAATCTCCCGTCGCGAAGTCGACGTTAGGGTTGGCTGTGCCGATCGCGAGATCTACCGGGTGCTCGGAGTGCACTCGCGCAGCGGCGCGTTCAAGGGCCGGACGCCATCGACCATACGACAGTTCGGGGAAACGCCGGATGTCGCGCATGCGATCGATCCCGCGCCAGAGCTCGATGTTCCGGGCCCTCAACCGACTCCATCGCCTCAGGTCGTTCTCGTGTGCCGTGGCGCGAGGATCAACACGGAGCACACGGATGCCTTCCGCGACCTTCTCCTCAAGTGATGCATCGATGCCGGTGCTCATCTCGAAGATCTGCCTGGGGACGGTCAACACCGTGACGTCCCATCCGGCGCGCGCGAACGCATTCACTGTCGCGAGCGCCCGATACACGCCACCCGCACGACTGGGAGGGAAACTCCATGCCGTGTAAAGCATATGCGGCCTCACGCGGCTGCCCCCGACAGCACGCTCTCGGCGGCCGGATACCCACTCACCGCGGCCACATCATGACGCCGGGCGAGCTTCCAACAGGTGAAGTTGGCGTCCCGATCTGCTGCCACCAAGAGGTCAGCGTCTGCCAGAAGCGCCCTGACCTGCGCATTCCGACGGATTACACGCCAGGTGTGCGCACCCCGATCGAACGGAGAGAGCCTTACCAGCATCCGCAGTACTACGTGTCGACGCCCTAGCGCCTCAGCACGGTCGGCGAGCTGCTTCCCGAGTCCGCGGGTGTCGATGGCGAGCACGCGCGCGCTCGACGCGATCCCTGAGGCGCTCGTGATCACGCTCAGACTTACCTCTGAATGGCGAGCCCCGAACGGATCATCTGGAACGAGTCCGGATGTCGTGACGACGACGACCTTCATACGAGGCCGGCCAAACGCGCCTGCGCTGCAAAAGCGGCATTTGCAGCGACGACCTCATCGAACGTCCCCCGTCCTCCGACGCCTCCGTCCTGCATGAACACGATCTGGTCAGAGTCCCGAATCGTGCTGAGCCGATGCGCGACTGCGATAACCGTCACGTCTCCGCGAAGGTCACGAATCGCCTTGGCGACGTCGGCTTCCGTCTTGGTGTCTAGGGCGCTGGTTGCCTCGTCCAGAACCAGTACGAGTGGATCGTTGTAAAGAGCACGCGCGATACCGAGGCGCTGTCGCTGCCCACCGGACAGGCTTAGACCGCGCTCCCCCACCCTCGTCTGAAGTCCGTCCGCGCGGCTCTCGATGACGCTCCACAGCTGCGCACGACGGGCGGCCTCCTCGACACGGATCTGGTCGTAGTCGTCACCCCATGTGAGGGCGATGTTCTGTGCGATCGTCCCATCGAAAAGCGTCACCTCTTGTGGAACGTACCCGACGTGGGTTCGCCATGCCCTGAGGACATCCCCAAGCGGGCGGTCGTCGATGCTGATCGTCCCCGACGTCGGCGTGAGCAGACCGAGCAGCAGGTCCACGAGCGTGGACTTGCCCGCACCGGACGCACCGGCGATTCCTACGGTGCTGCCCAGAGGAATATCGAGTGAGACTCCGCGAACCGCATCGACCTCACTGCCGGGGAACGCGAAGCAGACATCGTCCAGTCGCAGTGTGCGTGGCTCGGCCGGAAGCGGATCGCGTCCGAGCTGCTCACGGTCAGCGTGATATCTCTTCGAATTCTCGATGTCGGAAATCACGAGCTCGATGTAAGGCGCGGCGGTCACCGTCCGAGTGAGCACGCCCTGGAATCCTGTGAGCGAGGGAACCAAACGGAACCCCGCGACGCCGAAGAGAGCGACAGCCGAGATCGTGGCGCCCATGTCGCCGCCATTGGTGAGATACGCCCCGCCGCCGACGACGATGAATCCACCGATGATCGCAGCGTCGAACACGAAGCGCGGCACGGCGGAGAGGAAACTTGAGTTCGCCCGGGCCTGGGACGTCCGTGCGCGGGTGGCGCCGACAACAGCGGTCACTTCGTCGGCCTTGTCGCGGAGGGTGATCTCCTTCAGCGAGGCGATCATTCCCGAGATCAGCGCGGCAACACGCAACGACGAGTCGCGGGCGACGCGAGCGGCCTGGCGGGTCTTCCCGCTCAGCACGAAGTACTGCAGCAAGGCGATCCCACCGAGATAGACGATCGTGATCAGTGCCGTCAGCGGCTGCGTGAACACGATGACGCCGACCACTCCGACGGAAGTCACGAGAAGTCCCGGCAGAGTGGTGATGGGCAGCAGGAAGCCGGAGACGACGTTCGCGATCGCACTGTCGGTCATGGCGACGATCTGGGCGCTGTTGCGCGTCATCCGATCGGTCCACGACGATCGGATGTATGCGCCGAACAGTTCTTGCCCGACCGTGAGCTCGTAGTTCGCGAAACGGCGGGTGGCGACCCACTGCAACCAGACGTTGGCTGCGGACTTCGCGATGATCACGGCGGCGAGGATCAGGATCAGCCACACCAACTGGTCCTGCGGGATCTTCCCTACCAACGGGAGCGATGCCCCAGTTCCCGCAACGGTTCCGGCCAAGGTGATCGCGAGCAGCATCAGCGCCGTGACGTCGATCAGGGCTAGCACCGCCGAGACCACGCCGAAAACCGTCAGGAACCTGCCCGTCGACTGCGGTAGCAGCGGCAGGAGTCGCCGGAGAGTACGAACGATATCGAGCATGATTCAGAGGCTCACAGACGCACCATCGCGGGCGGACTCCAGAGCAGCTTCCACGACCACGAGCGTACGAAGCCCCTGCGCCATCGTGACGACATCGGTCTGCTGGCCGAGCACGGCGTCGCGGAAGGCCTCGTGCTCGACGCGCAGCGGCTCGCGCTTGGCGAACGCGTAACGGGTGACGTCACCCTCTGAGACCCCGCGGAACGACGACACGGACTCCCACTCCAGCGGGATCGTGCCGTTCGCGTAGAAGGTGAGGTCGCCGGTGGAGGTGTCGGCGACGAACGCGCCCTTCTCCCCCGTCACGACGGTGAGGCGCTCCTTCATCGGGCTAAGCCAGTTCACGATGTTGTTGACGATGACGCCCGAGGCGGTGCGTCCGGTGATCGTGATCATGTCCTCGTGCTCGCGCCCGCTCTTGAACGCGGTCTGCGCGAACACGCGCTCGTAGTCGCTCTGCACGACCCACGCGGTGAGGTCGACATCGTGGGACGCGAGGTCCTTGGCGACGCCCACGTCAGCGATCCGCGACGGGAACGGCCCCTGGCGGCGCGTGGCGACCTGGTACACGGCGCCGAGCTCGCCCGCCTCGATCCGGCGGCGCAGCTCCTGCAGGGCAGGGTTGAAGCGCTCGATGTGACCGACGGCCCCGACGAGGCCCGCGCCTTCGAAGGCGTCGACCATGCGCTGGCCTGCCTCGATGCTGTGCGCGATCGGCTTCTCGACCAAGGTGTGCACCCCGGCCGCGGCGAGCTTGAGCGCGGCGTCCTCGTGGAATCGGGTGGGGACGGCGACCACGGCGATGTCGATGCCCTCGGCGATCAGCGCCTCGATGTCGGGAAGCACCTGGAGCTCGCCCGCGACTCCGTGAGGGTCACCCCCTGGGTCAGCGATGGCGACGAGGTCGACGCCGTCGAGCTCACGAAGAACCCGAGCGTGGTGCCGGCCCATCATGCCGACGCCGAGAAGGCCCGCGCGCAGCGCCATCAGGCGCCCGCCCCCGCCACCGCGTTCACCGCGGCGACGATACGGTCGAGATCGCCCTGGCTGAGCGAGGGATGCACGGGCAGCGAGACGACCTCGCGCGCAGCGCGCTCGGTCTCCGGGAGATCCAGCCCTGGCGCGTATGGCGCGAGCGAAGGAAGGCGGTGGTTCGGGATCGGGTAGTAGACCCCGGCGCCGACGTTGTGCTCCTCCTTGAGCGCCTTCACGAAGCCGTCGCGGTCGTCCGTGACGCGCACCGTGTACTGGTGGTACACGTGCACGGCGCCATCTGCGACCGGCGGCACGATGACGCCGCGGAGGTTGGCGTCCAGGAAGGCGGCGTTCTGCTGGCGCGTCTGCGTCCAGGCATCCACCTTGGTCAGCTGGACGCGTCCGATCGCCGCGTGGATGTCGGTCATACGCGCGTTGAAGCCGACGATCTCGTTCTCGTACTGACGCTCCATGCCCTGGTTGCGCAGGAGCTTGACGCGCCGGGCGATCTCGTCCGTCGCGGTGGTGACCATGCCGCCTTCGCCGCTGGTCATGTTCTTCGTCGGGTACAGGCTGAACATCGCGAACTCGCCGAAGGACCCGACCGGTCGCCCGTCGAGCGCGGCTCCGTGCGCCTGAGCAGCATCCTCGTAGAGGGCGACGCCGCGGTCGGCGGCGATCTTCTCGAGCTCGCGCATGCGCGCAGGGTGTCCGTAGAGGTGGACGGGCAGGATGCCCTTGGTCTTCGGGGTGATCGCCGCGGCGACCGCAGCGGGGTCGAGCGTGAACGTCTCCGGCTCGATGTCGACGAACACGGGCGTGCCACCGGTCAGCGCGACCGAGTTCCCCGTCGCGGCGAAGGTGAACGAGGGCACGATGACCTCGTCACCGGCGCCGACGCCCGCGGCGAGGAGTCCGAGGTGGAGACCTGCGGTGCCGGAGTTGACGGCGACCGAGGGACGACCAGGTACGAAGTGCTCCGAGAACTCCTGCTCGAAAGCGGCGACCTCAGGGCCCTGCGCGACCATGCCGCTGCGGAGGACCCGGTCGACCGCCTCGCGCTCCTCGTCGCCGATGATCGGCTTCGCCGGGGGAATGAACTCGCTCACACTTTCTCCTTGCTCAGAGTGCCGTCGTTCTCGATGTAGCGTGCGCCCGTGGACGGGCACACCCAGACGCCGTCGGCGTCCGCCGGGGTCAGCGGTACGCCTGCCTCCCCCACCCAGCCCAGGCGCCGGGCAGGAACGCCTGCCACCAGCGCATAGGCGGGAACGTCCTTGACGACGACGGCTCCCGCAGCGACCGTCGCCCACTCGCCGATCGTCACCGGTGCGACGCACGTCGCGCGAGCGCCGATGGCCGCGCCCCGACCGATCGTGACGCCAACGGGCTCCCAGTCGTGCGCGCTCTTCTGCGAGCCGTCCGGGTTGATCGCGCGCGGGTACGTGTCGTTGGTGAGCACGACGGCCGGGCCGATGAAGACACCGTCGCCCAGCTTCGCCGGCTCGTAGACGAGTGCGTAGTTCTGGACCTTGCAGTTGTCGCCCATGACGACGCCGGTGCCGATGTATGCGCCGCGTCCGACGATGCAGTTCTCGCCCATCCGGACGTCTTCGCGGACCTGCGCGAGATGCCAGATCGAGGATCCGTCTCCGATCACGGCGCCCGGTGAGACGTCGGCGGAATCGACGATCCGCACAGAAGGGGATGAAGTCACAAAATGCTCCTTGCGCCGGCTGCTCTGGTCCGCTGCACGACGGTGTGCAAGTCTACCGGCCCGTTTCCGAGAGCCTGCTCGACAACGGACCAGTGGGCTGCATGCCTGACGCCCTCCCGCCTCCGACCGCTATCGTTCATCCCCGCCGCACGTCTCATGCACGACATCAGCGACCCGCCCGGCGACCGCATCGAGTGACACGTGCTCACGCGCCCACGTCGAGCGAACGCGACGCAGCTCGTCTGTCGTGCCATCATCCGCGGCAGCCAACAACGCACGCATGGCGTCCGCAACCGCATCCACCGTGAACGCCGCGCTCAGCCCCAGGCCCGCATCATTCACCAGAGCGGCGCCCGTGCTCGGTCCGGCGAACAGGACGGGTGTCCCCGTCGCGGCCGCAGCGTAGGTCTTCGTCGGACGAGCGAAGTCATACCCGATGCCGGGCACGATGCTCACGAGTGCACCTACCGCGCCGCGGATCCACGACGCCGACTCCGCGGGGCTCACGACACCCCCGAAGTCGACACGCCCCGGAGCGAGCTGAGCCGCCAGTTCCTTGAGTGTCGCCTCAACGCTGCCCTGCCCGAAGAACTTCAAACGAAGATCGGGGAACTCTGCGGCGATCTCAGCGAACGCTCGCACGAAGATGTCCGGCTGCTGCCACTCGGACATCGTCCCCGTGTAGACGAAGTATGGGACCGACGCATCGGCAGGAGCGACATCCGGAGAGAACACACTCGTATCGATGCCGTTGCCGACCGTGACGATTCGCGAAGCATCCGCTCCGAGGAGCACAAGCCGTTCGGTGACCTCATCGGAGACCGAGATGATGCGACGCGCACGACGGAGAACGCTTCGCTCCATCATCCGCATCACTGCGATGACGGGCTTCGGCGCCCCCATCGAGATGACGCCGTCCGTCCACACATCGGCCGCATAGTAGACCAGGGGTTTCCGACGCAACCAGGCCACGAGCGCAGCGACGAGCCCGGTCGTCGGCGGGGACTCCGCGACCACGACATCGAATCGCGAGAACAACAGGCGCGGTAACAGCGGTACGTCGTAGCTCATGTACTGCACGTAGCCGCGCACGTTTCCGCCCGCGTCACGAAGGACAGGCCAGCGACGGATGTCGACCTGAGCGGGATCCGGGGTCCGAGGTGCGTGCCCCGGAGGCCTCGTCGTCAACACGAGGACGTCGGTGCCACGTCCGACCAGCGATCGCGCCAGCGCTCCGAGCCGGAAGGCGCCGGCGCTGACCTCCGGGGGGAAGAGCCGCGAGGCGATGACGACGCGAGAATCCCGGATCACGTGTTTTCCCCGTGACCGTCGTCCGTTACGACATCGAGTCGCCGTTCCAACTCCTCGATGCGATGCTCATGGAACGCCGCGCGCTCGGCGAGTGCGCGCATCTTCGCCTCGATGCGTGTCAGTTCTGCACCGTACTGGAGGCTCACGAGGAACAGCAGGCCGATCGCGATGAAGAACACGAGATTGGCGGGAACGCTGACGCCGAGCGTCTGCGCGGCCCAGGTCAATGTCTGCGGAAAGACCGCGATCACCAGCGCCAGGACGCCGCCGACGAACCACCACAGTGCGTGCCGCTCGCGCAGTGTTCCGCGGCGCATGAGCTCGATGATGGCGATCAGCGCCAGCACTGCGGCAGCGATACCGAAGGCGTAGGTGACAGGGTTCAACGGCTTTCCTTCACTCTCGCCTGCGGCCGCATCATGGCGAGTCCGAAGGCAGCACCCGCCCTGATGAGGTAGACGGCGGCCTTGATCGGATGGTGCGAGGGCGTTCCGGCTTGTCGCTCGCGCATCGCGACGGGCACCTGACGGATCACGAGGCCGGCTCGGGCGGCGATGACGAGCGCTTCGATGGTGTCGCCGAGGTACTCCGCCGGGAAGTTGTCGGCGAAGAGGCTCACCGCCCTGGGGCCGGCGGCCTTGAATCCGCTCGTGACGTCGGTGAGACGCGTCCGCGCGACCCTGCTCATGACCGTGGCGAGGGCCCGCATCGCCCACCGCCGCAAGCCGCGTGCTTCGTAGTCGCCCACCCCGGCGAACCGCGCGCCGATCATGAGGTCGGCGTCGGAGAGTCCCTCGATGAGTGTTCTGAGGGCTCTGGCGTCGTGCTGCCCGTCGGCGTCTACCTGGACGACGATCCCCAGGTTGTTGTCGCGGGCGAATCGGAAGCCCGCACGCATCGCGCCGCCGACGCCCAGGTTGTACGGCAGGCTCAGCACTTCTGCCCCGGCGATCCGTGCCACCTCGACGGTACGGTCGGTCGACCCGTCGTCGACGACGACGATCCGCGCCTCGGGAAGCGCGCTGCGCACGTCGCCGATCACGTCCGCAACGGAGCCTTCTTCGTTCAGCGCCGGGATCACGACGAGAACGGGCAGATCAAGGGGACGCATCGACAGCGATCTTACCGACAGCTTTGTGACTTCTACTGATCGCATGCCGTGATGCGCCAGAGAGAAGCCTCACCCCGCTCTGCGACGAGCTCGAATCCCTGGTGGCCTTGGAAGCCGGTCATGCCGGGCATCTGATACCTGCCGGCGCCGGTCTCTCCGAGACCGAAGTCCACGACGAACTCCGGGTCGTGGTAGACCTCGAGCGCAGCGCACACACTCGGGTCCGTCGCTGCATCCCTGAGCCTGTCCGCGATGACGTCCCAGGCTTCGGTCTTCGGTGGCGACCAGGTGCGCGGATAGACGTCGACACCACTCAGGAAGTACCCGAATCCGCTTCCCGTGCTGGGATTGCCGATGACGCGTTCGCCGGGCTGCACATACTCGTCCAACGACTCGAGCAGCGCGCGCTCATCAGGGTTCAGATACGTGTCCGCGAGCAGCACGTACCGCGAATCCCGGTCGAAGCTTCCCTCCGTGACAGCCGGCATCGCGACGCCACGAGTCGCGACGAGCACGACCATGAAGAGTGCGGTGGCGATGAGAGCCGCGACGACCATCGTTCCCTGGCGAGCGGCGTCCGATCCCATCCGCTTCATGCGGGCGGTGATCGCCCTGACGATGGCATCTATTCCGATCGCCGCGAGCGGGATGACGACGATCGGGGCGAGCGCGGCGATGCGATAGGGATCGGCATACCACGCCCCGAGGATTCCGACACGGAAGATGTCGCGTCCGGCGCAGGCGGCCAGCAGATAGAGCCCGGCGATGCCGGCCCATGCGACGACGAACCAACGCAACTGCCCGTGGCGCACTGCGACGATCAGGCCCAGGATCATGAGGCCGCTCACGCCCCATGCATACGGGATCATGACGTGACCGTTGAGCAGGACGTCCAACAGCCCCGCGGGCCAGCTGCGGAACGGACGCCAGTGCGATCCGGACGTCCCCTGCGCGAGATAGAGCCAGATGACCGCGAGCATGATCCACGCGGCGATGACGACGGTCACGCCCGCGCGCCGGTTCAGCCGCTGCGGCGACCAGATCAGCCGGTAGGACAACCACACCATGCTGATCGCCGCCCAGGGCAGGAACGCCGCCGGCTGCGACAGCAGCAGCGCGCCAGCCACCACCATGACCAGCAGCCCGCCTCGCACCCCGCTTCGCCAGGGCTCACCCGCGCGACTCCATCGCGGGATCGACATCACGACCGCGACACCGGCCGGCACCAGTGCGGTCGACAGTGCGTTCGGGAACAGCACGCCCCATTGGAACATCAGCAACGGGAACGCCTGCAGAGCGCTGGAGAGGACAGCCGCGTATCCGGCGACGGCACGCGAGTCTGTGATGCGCAGAGTCAGCCACGCCACACCGAGGGTCCAGATCAACGCGCCGATCACGAGCGTGAGCATGTTGGCCGCGATCGGGATGGACGTTCCCGTCACCATCACGATCAGAGAGACGATGCCGTGCCATGCCGCGGGGTAGAAGCTGCGGCCTCCGATCACGGAGTTGACGTGCAGCGAAGAGGCGTCGGCCGTCTCGATCGCATACCGCACGGCATTCATGTGGAAGACCGCGTCGTTGGTCTGCGAGATCCCTGAAGGATCCGAGATGTACGCGGTCAGCCGCCAGAGACCGAAGAGCACCCCGATGACGAGGGCGACGACGAGGATCCAACGGCGTCCGGATGCTTCGTGTGCGTCGAGTCGCCTGCCGAGCACGAGTCCGAGAACCCAGGCGAGCACGATCAGGACGAATGCTGCGACTGCCCAGCTGACCGGGGACCAGGCGATGCCGAGGATGCCGAGGAGGAGGGCGCTCACGCCGACGACGGCGACGCCGAACACGGGAGCGAGGCCGATGAGGGCCAACCCGCGGATCCCGACCCCCCACAGCGCCAGAACACCCGGCACGAAGACGACCGCGATCGCGACGATCAGAACCGGCGCCTGCGCGAGCCAGTCGAGGATCATGCATCCACCAGCGCGATGGCGCCCTCGATCTCGCCGTCGTAGACGACCTCGCCCTTGTTGATCACCACGCCGCGGGTGCAGAGCTCCCGCACCATCTCCATGTCGTGGCTCACGACGACGAGGGTCTTGCCCTTCGCGATGAGTTCTTCGAACTTCAACCGGCACTTCTCGCGGAACGGAGCATCTCCGACCGAGAGGATCTCGTCGACGAGCAGCACGTCGAGCTCCACGTGGATGGCGACGGAGAACGCCAGGCGCATGAACATGCCCGACGAGTAGTGCTTGACCTCTTGATCGATGAACTGCTCGATCTCGCTGAACGCGACGATCTCGTCATAGCGCGCCTCGATCTCGTGCTGCTTCATGCCGAGGATGGCTGCATTGAGGAAGACGTTCTCCCGTCCTGAGAGCTCGGGATGGAATCCCGCGCCGACCTCGATGAGCCCTGCGACGCGTCCGCGCGTCAGCACCTCGCCCTCGTCCGGCTCCATGACGCCCGAGACGAGCTTGAGGAGGGTGGACTTTCCAGAGCCGTTGAAACCGAGGATGGCGACGGACTCCCCCTCGCCGATCACGAGGTCCAGCCCCTTGAGCGCCTCGAACTCGCTCGTGAGCTTGCGGCGTTTGATCCAGGCGACGACGGTGTCCTTCAACGAGAAGGCATGGTTCAGCGTGAAGCGCTTGCGCACGCCATCGATGATGATGCTCGGTCGAGCAGTGCTCTGCGTGCTCATAGGTCCTGGGCGAACTTTCCTTCGAGGCGGCGGAAGACGAACTGGCCAAACAGCAGCGTCGCCACGGCGATGAGGAACGTCCACAGGGTGTTCCATGCCAATCCCGGCGGAATCTCGAAGGCGGCCGACGTCACCGGACGCCAGAAGGCGTAGTGGAAGAGCTCGACGCCCTGCGTGATGGGATTGAGCATGTAGACCTCGAGGATCCACTGCGGCCAGCCGAGCTTGCCGACGATCGCATCCTGCACCTGCGTCCAGGCATAGAGCACGGGAGAGGCCCAGGTGGCGAGCAGGAGGAGCAGCTCGACGATGTTCTCCGCGTCCCGGAACCGGACGTTGATGGCGCCGAACAGGAGCCCGAGCCCGAGCGCGAAGATCATCACGATCGCCATGCCTGCGAAGATCGCGAGCACGGACAGGACTGAGATGTTCACCGCCCAGCCCAGGATCAGGCAGACGAGCAGGAGGAGGCCGACCTGCGGCAGAAAGTGCACGAAGGCGACGATCACGGCGGAGACGGCGAAGAGCTGCCTCGGCAGGAAGACCTTCCGCACGAGCGGCGCGTTGCCCACGATCGAGGTCGTCGCGTTCTTGTAGGCCTCCGAGAAGAGATTGATCATCACGATGCCGGAGAACAGGTAGATCGCGTAGTTCGGGATGCCGCGGTCGAGGTTCATGAAGAGACCGAGGACGACCCAGAACACGATGAACTGCGCGGCGGGCCGGACATACGACCAGGTCCAGCCGAGCACGGAGTTGCGGTAGCGCGTCGTGACGCCCGTGCGCACCAGGAGGCGCAGCAGATAGCGCCAGCGCACCACATCGATCAGCCCGTGGCTCTTGCCAGGGGTGTCGAACTCGGAGCGCGGGACGACGGCGAACAGATCTCGGGATTCAGTCACAGGCCCACTCACTCGACACGCGACGACGGGAGCCGTCGCGAAACTTCCACAAGTCTAGGTCAGAGCCCGCTGAATCCGCGGTGAATGGCGCGACTCATTCGCGGCGCGACAGCCGTGTGTGCAGCCACCGTTGATAGTTGGACACAGCATTTGGAGCCCAGATCTGCGGGTCGGTTGATGCATCCACACCGTTGCCGGTCTCGAGCCCGCGAAGACGGGCGACGGTTTCCGTGACGCTCGTGACGCGATCCCCGAATGCAGCACCGATCACGTTCTCCGCAAAAGCACTGTCCCGCGCGATCACGTGGCACCCGAATGCACGTGCCTCGAAGAGGACAGTGCTTGCGACGCCGATGACGACAGCGGAGCTCTTGAGAGTCTCGTACACGTCGTTCACGCGATCGACCGTCACCCCAGGCTCGCCTGAGAGACGTGGGTAGCGTCGCTCGGTCTCGGCCAGCTCCCCTGGGTGGGGACGAAAAACGACGCGCCACTCCTTCCCGACGGCAGCGCGGAGATCCACCACGAACGCATCGGTACCCTCTGGATCCGCACGAGACGACACCACGAGGATCTGTTTCGGCCTCGTCGACGGCGCCAGCGCAGCCTGTCGCTCCAGGTGCGGCTTGCCGAGCGCCGTCACCTCGCCTGGGTACCTGATCGAGTCGGACCAATAGCTTCCGAACGTGAGTAGTTCGTCCGGCAGCGCACGTGCGAGGCGGGGCTCGGACCAGGCGTCTCCGAAGTTGTACGCGACGTGAGAAGGCCCGATCCAACCGTGTTGAGGCTCGACGACTCGCACACCGAGGTCCTTGAGGAGACCAATGGTCTCGCCGTTGTACGTGTACGAGCCGTTGTCATAGAAGACGAGCTCGGGTCGGATCCGCTCGAACATGCGCTTCACCTCATCCTGCAGGTGCGGGCGCAAGACCTCAGGCCGCAACCGTGAGCGCCCGATCGCAGCGAACGAATCCGACGGCACGCCGAGCCGGCGGGCGCACTCTGCAAGAATCTCCCGAATCCGGCTCTCGGTACCGGCAGGCAGCGGCTTGCCCCTGGCCCGCCATCGCGCCCTGGCCGTCGCGGCCTCCAGGCTCAGCGTCGGTTCGAAGACAGGCCGTCCGAGTGCAGCCGGAAGCGGCCTCGCCTGCACGACCACGGCGTCTTCGGATGCCTCGGCGTAATCGTCGACCAACCAGTTACGTGCTCTGTCGCCCTCCGCCGCCAGTGTGACACCCGATACGTAGAAACACACCGGATGCGGTCGGGCTCGCCGCACCGCATCCCAGCGACTCGGCAGGTATCCACGGGCGACACGCTTCAGTTCGCCCCACCTGCTCCACGAACTGGTGGTTTCGACGTCCACACTCCCGTTCTGCTGTGCCGACAGTGCCCAGCCGACCTGCACGCGGACCTGCGCCCAGAACGGCACGGTCGCGCCCGGAAGCGCGTCGAACAAGACATCCGGACCGTCGTTCTCGAGGTCGAGGATCTTGCGCACCGCATCAGAAGTCCGCTCGCCCAGCGCGTCCCCTGCGCTCACAGATCAGTCCTCTGCTGCATCAGCCACTCGACCACACGGAAGTCGAACTCGCTGTCGACATCGATGGATCGATCCGAAGGCATCTCGAAGAGGATCGTGGACGGGAAGAACACCACCTGATCCTCCAGCAGAGACTCGCGGCGCCAGACGTAGATGGACCCGTTCATGTCGAAGCACCGTGGCGCATCCTGGCGGCGCAGCACAGCGTCGTCGGGAGTCTTGCTGACCACGACCGTGCCGTCTGGCTGCTCCTCCACGAGGTTGAAGTACGGATTGCGACGCGCCTCAGCACCCGTGATGAGCGACTCGGGGCGCGCGGCCTCGAACATCGCGACGGCGTCGCGGATGTCGTCGATCGTGCGGAGCGGACTCGTCGCATCCAGATCCACGCAGACGTCGTACCGGTCCCCTGTGCGCTCCTCGGTCGCCCGAACCGCATGAGCGATAGCCGGGACCTTGCCAGCCGTGTCCGTCGCCATCTCGGCGGGTCTGCGAACGACGCCCGTCGCGCCGAAACGCGGCGCCAGTTCGAGGATCTCCTCGGAGTCGCTCGACACGACGACCTCATCGAAGAGACCGGTCGCGACGGCCTGTGCGACGGAGTGACCGAAGAGGGGTTTGCCCGCGACGATCCTGAGATTCTTGCCCGGCACGCCCTTGGAGCCCGCCCGTACGGTGATGGTGCAGATCCTCATCGTGTTCTCCGTTCCCACGCCTGGCGGGCGCGTTCAAGATCCTCCGGCCGGCCCACGTCGATCCACTCCTCACGGATCTCAAAGGCGCCGACGGATCGGTCGTCCTCCATGAGACGCGCCAAGAGGGTCGGCATGTCGCAGTACTCGTCCTGCTCGAGCATCCGCAGTGCTGTCGGCTCGAGCACATAGATCCCCGCGCTCACGAGCTCGCTGTGGTACGGCTTCTCGGCCAACGCCGTCACCCGGTCACCGTCCCGGCGGATGACGCCGTACGGGATCTCGAACCCGTACTCGCGTGCGCCGATCGTGGCGCTCGCGCCGCTGTCGCTGTGGAAGGCCAGCATGCGTCGGAGATCGACCTGCGTGAGCAGGTCGGAGTTCATCACGACGAACGGCACATCGACGGCATCCCGCAACTGTCCCAGCGCCCCGGCAGTCCCGAGCGGTGCCGGCTCGTACAGATAGGTGATCTCCAGACCGTGGTTCGAACCATCCCCGAGGTGCTCTTCGATGAGGTGTCCGAGATGATTGACGGAGACGTGCACGCGGCGAAAGCCCTGCTCGTGGAGCCGTCCGAGAATGATGTCGATCATGGGGACGTCCCCCAGCGGGACCAGCGGCTTGGGGATGTCCTTGGTGATCGGATACAGGCGCTGGCCTCGCCCCCCGGCCATCAGCACCACGGGCGTCGCCAGCGGTGTGGCGATCCGTTCGCCCTCCGCGACCACGTCGACCATCCGGCCATCGTCGTCGACCACCGCGATCACCCGGATCCCTCTCGTCGAACGCAAGCGATCGACGTCCTCCTGGCTGGCGGTGGGGGCGACCGTAGCAGGGGCGGGATTCATCACCGTATCCACCGTGTCGTCGAGCCCGGCACCCGCCAACAGCCCGCGGCGCACGTCGCCGTCGCTCACCGCGCCGACGAGTCGACCTTCGCTGTCCTCGACGAAGACGACCTGAAGGCGACTGCGATCGAGATGCATCAACGTCACACGGATGCTGTCATCCGGCGCGACGATCAGATCTGCCCTGTCTGTCATGCGCGCTCTTCCTCACCACTCTGTATCTCCCGCGCCGGCACACCGACGACGGTGGTACCCGATGGCACGTCCCTGATCACGACGGCGCCAGCCCCGACGATGCTCCCCGACCCTATCGCGAGCCCCTGCAGAACCCGGGCGCCGAGGCCGACATGCGCTCCAGAACCCACGGTGACTCCCCCGGCGAGCACAGCGCCCGGAGAGATGTGCGCATGGGCGCCGACCGTCGCATCGTGTTCCACGACGGCAGCGCTGTTCACGATGGCGCCTTCCTCGATCACGGCGCCGACATTGACGACGGCACCGGCGAGCACCTGCGCCGAGACGGCGACCGCAGCGCCTGAGTCGACGATCGCACGCGGGTGGACGGCGCCTGCGATCTCGAAGCCACGCGCGACGGCGTCCTCGTGCACGCGTCGACGTAACACTGTCGATCCGACGGAGCCGAGGCCGTTGACGAGCTGCACCTCCTCCGGATTCAGCGAGTCGAGCACCTCGTCGGTGCCGAGGTACGGCAGATCCCAGTCGCCAGACGGCTTCGGTGCGACGTAACCGCGCACATCACGTCCCGCCGCTGCGAGCGCCGCGTGCACGGAGCGCGCGTGCCCTCCTCCGCCGAGCAGAACGAGATCAGCCATCGATCAGATCGCCCCGGCGATAGTCGCGGGTCGCGGGGGCGCCCACGACCTCCCAGTAGTCGAACGTGCTGCGCCCCGAAGCCGGTCGGAAGCACGCGACGTCACCCTCGGCGATGGTGGCCCCTGCCACGATGTCGGTCGTGGCCACAAGGCTCCTGCGCACGACGGCGCGGTTGCCCTCCTCGACAGGTTGACAGCGCTTCTCCTCGGAGCCGAGCATGACGGGCACCCGACGGAGATCGGCGACGTAGGCGTGCAGACCATCCGGGTCCAGAGAAGCGGCGTGGTCAGGGCCGTCGGCATCGACGTCGAAGGTGAAGTGCTTCTCGACCACGGCGGCGCCGAGGCCGACCGCGAGGACGGAGGCCAGCGAGCCGAGCGAGTGATCCGAGTAGCCGACCCTGTGCCCGAACGTCGAAGCGATCGTCTGCATGGCGCGCAGATTGAGGTGCTCGTCCGCTGCCGGGTACTCGGTCGTGCAGTGCAGGATCGTCACGTGCTCGGAGAAGTCGACGGCGTCGTCCCGACGCTCCCAGGCGACCTCGAGTGCGTCGCTCGTGATCCGCGCCCCGGCGGGCAGCACGCCGTGGGCCTGAGCGACGCCGGCGGCGATGAAGCGCAGCGCGCGCGCGATCTCGGGGATATCGGCCATCCCGGTCGACACGATCACGGGGAGGCCGGTGCGGCCGGCAGCGACCAGCAAGGGGGCGAACGTCAGATCTCCTGAAGCGATCTTCACGATCGGGATGCCGAGCTCGCCGACGAGGAAGTCCAGACCTGCCGTGTCGAACGCCGTCGACAAGAACCGGATGCCGCGCGCGTCGCAATGGTCGCGGAGGGAGCGGAACTCGTCGTGGGACAGCTCCAGCTGACGCAGCAGATCGTGCTGCGTCCGGCCGTCATCGTCGGAGAGGCGCTGGTAGTCGGCCAGCGCGGCGGATTCGAGCGCCAGCGCATCGGCGGAGAAGGTCTGGAACTTCACCGCATCGGCACCTGCCGAGGCCGCCAGATCGACGAGCTCCTTCGCCGTCGCGAGAGAACCGTTGTGGTTGACTCCCGCTTCAGCGATCACGAAGACCTGTTCAGTCATGGGCTGAGCCTCCTTCGAGGTCGTGGAAGGATTTCCTGGGCGGCCTGGGGATCTCTGCGTCTCGCAGTGCGGCGGCCGTCTGTGCGGCGAATCCAGGGATGCCGAAGATCGTCGTGCCGTCCCCCGCCGGCCGCGCGATGGCTGCCCGGATGGCGGAGGCGATCTCGCCGCGAACCGGGTTCGGCACAGTGACGGAATCCGCCAGCGGCCGTCCTTTCTGACGGTCGCCGATGAGCACGGACGGCACCCCGAGCACCGGCGCCTCGAGCACAGTGCTCGAGGAGTTGCCGACGACCACCGCCGCCGCCGACATCGCGCTCAAGTAGCCGAGCTGCCCGAACGACTCGACGAAGTCGGCCCGGTCGGGATACGCGGCGATGAACGCGGCGATGCGCGAGCGCACGTCCTTCGTGCCGATGTCCGAGTTCGAACCCGTGATGACGATGTGCAGGTCGTCGACAGCGAGGAGGCCTGCGAGCATCTCGTCGACGAGCTCCTCGGGGTCGGCGGCGTCCATGACCGCGGGATGGAACGTGACCAGTGCCGTCGGCGAAGCGAGCCGCACGCCGAATCTCTCCTCGACCGCGTGGCCGGACAGAAGCTCGAGCTGGTCGAGCGCGTCGACGATCGGAGCGCCGTACGCGAAAACCCGCTCGGGGGCCTCGCCGAGCTGGATCACGCGGCGGCGATGATCCTCGGTCGAGGGGAAGTGCAGGTAGGCCATCTTGGTGATCGAATGCCGGAGGGCATCATCCATCGCTCCCTCGGTGACCTCACCGCCGTGGATGTGTGCGATCGGCACCGAGAGGATCGTCGCGGCCGTCGCGGCCGCGAACGCCTCAAGGCGGTCACCCAGGACGACGAGGATGTCAGGATCGATCTCGGCGAGTGCCTGGGAGTACCGGGGAATGGCGGCGCCGACGTCGGCGGCGACCGCCTGACGGTCGTCGTCCGACGACCAGATCGGCACCGCAACAGCGACATCGAATCCGTCCGCTTCGATCTCAGCACTCGTCCGGCCGAACTCGTCGAGGAGGTGGCTTCCCGTGGCGATCAGGCGCAGCGTAAGCCCTGGCTCGTCGTCGATCGCGCGAAGCAGCCCGCGCAACAGTCCATAATCCGCGCGTGTCCCGGTGAGGACGGCGACGGTTCTCACGCGCCCACCAGGGCGGGAGTGCTGGGGATGCACACCGTGCTCCCGTGCAGCGCCTCTGCCACAGGCGTCTGCGCCCGCGGCAGATCACGGTACGGCGCCTGTGTGTGGAGCAGGTTCCAGAACGGCCGGCACTGCAGGCCCGCGTCGTTCGTCGCGGTGAGGACAGCGTCCCGCTCAGCGAGCGTGCCGTCGATCCGGATCGCACACAACCAGTAGTTGCTCGATGTGCCGGTGGGCTCCGTCAAGAAGCTCACCCCTGGCACGTCCGCGAAGACGGCTTCGTACTTCGCTGCGAGCCGGCGCTTCGCATCGAGGAACTCGGGCAATCGCTCCAGTTGCGCGACCCCGAGGGCCGCGTTCAGATTCGGCATCCGATAGTTGTACGCTACCTCGTCGTGCTCGAACTCCCATCGATGCGGGAGCTTCGCCGTCGTGGTGAGGTGCTTGGCCCGAAGGGCGAGCTCGTCGTCATCGGTGAGGATCATCCCTCCCCCGCCGGTAGTGATGATCTTGTTCCCGTTGAAGCTCAGGATCCCCAGTCGGCCGATCGTCCCGGTGTAAACACCGTCGGTGCGACTGCCCAGCGACTCCGCCGCGTCCTCGACGACAGGGACGCCGAACTCGTCGGCGAGCGCGACGAGCTCTGCGATGCGCATCGGGTGGCCCAGAGTATGCATAGGGACGATCGCGGCGATGCGTCGTCCCGTCGTGCCGTTGACAGGTCCCCGCTCGCCTGACCGCGCGGCCCGGAGCACACGCTCGACCGCCTCCACGGACATTCCGAGAGTCTCCTCGTCGCTGTCCACGAAGTACGGGACCGCGCCGGTGTGGGAAACGGCGTTGGCCGTCGCGACGAAGGAGAGCGTCGGGACGATGACCTCATCACCGGGGCCGACGCCTGCGAGCTCCAGCGCGACCTGAAGCGCCGACGTCCCGTTCGAGACGGCGACCGCATGTGCTGCGCCGGTGAATGCGGCTATCCCGGACTCGAAATCCGTGACGAACGTTCCCACACTCGAGACGAACGTCGAATCCAGGCACTCCATGACTCTGGCCTTCTCGTGCTCGGCGATGCTCGGAACATGCAGGCCGACGAACGGCGCATCACCGACGACGCCGCGGACGGAACGGACGATGTCTGCGGCGACGTTCATACGACGTAGGTGTCGGTCCGATACCGCGCGAGGTTCGCCGGATCCGTGAACCACTCGGCCGTCGCTCGCAAGCCTTCGCGGAAACCGTCATCCCCGTCGAACTGCGGCGTCCACCCGAGGACCTCACGTGCCTTGGTGTTGTCGGAGAACAGCCGCTCAACCTCCGAGTTCGCGGGCCGGAGGCGCGCGGGGTCCTCCGTCGCGGTGGCGTCGATGCCCATGGCCTCTGCGATCAGTTCGAAGGTGCGCCCGATCGAGACCTCGAATCCGACGCCGAGATTGATGACCTCTCCCACACCCGCGGTGCTGCTGAGCGCTGTGGTGAACCCCGACACGGTGTCGGGTACGTAGGTGAAGTCGCGGGTCGGCGTGAGTGCGCCGAGCTGGATCTCACGCTTGCCCGCTGCGAGCTGGCTGATGATCGTCGGGATCACCGCGCGCGCCGACTGCCTGGGCCCGAAGGTGTTGAAAGGTCGGATGGTGACGGTGGGCAGACCGAACGACGCATGATACGCGTTGACCATCTGGTCGGCGGCGATCTTAGAAGCGGAGTACGGCGACTGCCCCTGGAGCGGGTGGCCCTCATCCATCGGTACATAGCGGGCCGTGCCGTAGACCTCACTGGTCGAGGTGTGCACGAAACGACTCACATCTGCTGCGCGCGCCGCGTTCAACAGGTTCAGCGTGCCCTGGATGTTGGTCTGGACGTAAAGGTCCGGCGCGGCATACGAATAAGGGATGGCGATGAGAGCCGCGAGATGGAGGACGGCGTCGCGATCTCGGACGGCAGACATCATCAGTGCGGGATCGCGGATGTCGCCGGGGAGGAACTCGATCTGCGCCGCGACATCGGGAGCGATCCCGTCGAGCCAGCCGCGCGTATCGAACGAGTTGTACAGCACCAGCGCACGAACGTCATGGCCATCCCTGACCAGCTGCTCCGCGAGATGCGATCCGATGAATCCGTCAGCTCCAGTGAGCAGTACCTTCATACGTTCTACTGTAGCCGCCGGACCTGCCGATCACTTGAGCGTCGCGGTGGCCGCACCACCGGGTGCGTAGGAGATCGTCCCGCCCTGGAAGGTCTGCGTGCACAGGGTGGCCGTGCAGGCCTCCGACCCCGTGGGCCAGCCGAGCTTGCCGCGCACCCATCCCGTCGCACTGTAGGCCGTCATCACCGTCGCCGAAGACGCGAACGTGCCGTTCTTCGACGAGTGAACCCAGCCGCCTGCGAACTTCTGCGCCAGACCGGAACCGCTGACATCCGCGACCAGCTGCGAGGCTCCGTCCGAGGATCCGAGAGCCGCCTTCTTCGCAGCGGCGGTGACGGCGGCGTCCGTGACGCCGAGGGCGACCGAAGCCTGCTTCCCCTTCACGTAGCTGATCACACCGCCTTCGAAGGCCTGCACGCACGCTGTCCCCGTGCACGTCTCGGCGCTGATCGGCCAGCCCAGCTTGCCTCGCACCCAGCCGGCACCGCTGTAGGCGGTCATCACCGCCGTGGACGATGCGAAGGTGCCGTGCTCCGAGGAATGCACCCAGCCGTTCGTGAACTTCTGGGCGAGCCCTGCGCCGTTGATGTCTGCGACGACCTGGAGGGTGGCCAGGGACTTGCCCAGCGAGGCTGCGGACGCCGCCGAGGTGACGGCCTTCGCCGTCGCCCCGGGGATCGCGGCCGCCGCCTTGCCCTTGACGTAGCCGATGAGCCCGCCGCCGAACGACTGCACGCATCCGTTGCCCGTGCAGAATTCCGCACCGGCCGGCCACCCGAGCGTCCCTCGCACCCAGCCCGCGGCACTGTATGCCGTCATCACCGTGGACGACGAGGAGAACGCACCTGCCGACGATGAGTGGATCCAGCCGCCATCGAACTGCTGCGCGAGCCCGTTGCCGTTCGGGTCTGTGACGGTCTGCTGCGCAGCGATCGGCCACCCGAGGCTGCCGCGCAACCAGCCGGCCTTGCTATACGCCGTCATCAGCGCGGTCGCCGTCGTGAAGGTCCCGCTCTCGGACGCATGGATCCAGCCGCCCGCATACTTGCGGGCCAGCCCGTTGCCGTTCGGATCGGTGACCAGCTGCACGGGTGCGGCAGCCGCGCCGATCCCCGTCTGGCTCGCGGCGAGGACGGTCTTGACGTTCGCCGTCGATACACCGGGCAACGCCACCGCAGCCTTGCCGGAGGAGTATGCGATGACCCCGTCCTCGAACGGCTGCGAGCACAGACCGTTGCTGCAGGTCTCGGCGCCAGTGGGCCATCCGAGTGAGCCTCGCACCCAGCCCGCAGCGCTGTACGCGGTCATGATCGCGGTCGACGACGCGAAGGTGCCGGCCTCCGAGGAGTGGATCCAGCCGCCGGCATACTTCCGTGCAAGGCCGTTGCCCTGGGGATCGGAGATGATCTGCACTGCCGCGAGGGCGGCGCCCAGGCTGCCCTTGGCCCCGCCGCGCGCCGTGTGCTCCGCGGTGATGGCGTCCGGCGAGATGCCCAACGTGGTCGTGGCCTTGCCCCCGGTCGGATACGCGATGATCCCGCCCTGGAACGGCTGCGTGCAGATGCCCGATGTGCACACCTGGTTGGAGACAGGCCAGCCGAGGTCTCCCCTCAGCCACCCCGCAGCGCTGTACTCCGTCATGATCGCGGTCCACGACGTGAACGTTCCGGTGCTCGATGAGTGGATCCAACCGCCCTGGAACTTCTGCGCCAGGCCGTTGCCGTTCGGATCGGTCACCACCTGCGCTGCCGCGAGCGGGTTGCCGAGGTTTCCGGTCGCCCCGCCCCTCGCCTTCCACTCCGTCGCGATCGCCCCCGCAACCGTGTACGCCGGCGCCGGAGCCGATTGCGTCGATCCGAACCAGTCGGTGAAGTAGTTGTAGAAGTTGCGGTTGCCGTAGCTCGAGCAGGAGTTGCCGGTGCCGTAGCCGGCCGCGAGCGAGGCGGCGTTCGGCTGGTACGGCGTGTAGTAGTACAGGGCCGAGGTCGCCTTGTTCGCGATCTTCACGGCGCCGCGACCGCACGAGGCGTTCGGGTGGTACAGCACGTTCCAGGTCTTGCCCGGGGCGTACCAGGTGAAGTAGACGCCGTCCATGTAGATCTGCATCTGGCGCGCGGCGCCGTACACCTGGGCGAAGAACCCCGCGAAGGCGACGTTGCAGGGTGCGGTGTCGGGGCACGCCTGCCCCATCGCGGCGTTGTACCGCCAGTCGCTCGGCCAGGTGTGCGTCACGAGGCCCTGCTCCTTCTGGAGCATGACGATGAGCACCTGCGGGTTGATGCCGCAGGCCTGCGCGACCTTATAGATGATCCGTGCAGCGCTCTCGCTCTTCGCTCCCGCGTACGCCGAGCAGTACTTGTCCGCAGCTTTCGACTGAGTAGCCGTCTTGAGGTCCTTGAGGCAGGTGTATCCCGAACGGCAGGTCTTGACCTTGCTGTTGAGGAACGTCTGGATCTGCGCCTCGGTCATCGTGCTCTTCTTCGTGAACACGGCATCGCTGATGATGTTCCCGGCGTTGAAGCCGACGAGCGTCGTCTTCGCCAGCCCCGACGCGGCGATATCGCCGACGGCGCGTGCGGGCTGCACGGCTCCCACCCCCGCCGTCACGGTCGTCGCGGATGCTGCGGAGAGCGGCGTCACCGTGCTGACGGACACCGCGAGAACGGCGGCGAACACGGCGAGGATGCGGGCGATCCGAAGCACGTTTCGAGAGCGTGGGGCACGTCGAGACATGTGACTAGTGTGACTCAAGTGGCCAGATGATGCCACTGTGATCAGAAATTCGCCGCTTTGACCCCGGGCGTGTCGCACCCTTCCAGCAAGATCTCAGCCTCGGATGACGCCCGTCAGAGATCCGCGTGCAGCGCCCAGACCCGCTCCGCCGCACTGGCCCATGAGAAGGCCCGCGAGCGGTCCCCGGCGAGCACCCGCAGGCGGGCGGCGCCCTCCCCCACGGCATCCGTCACGGCATCGACCAGCTCCGAGGCATCGACGAGTCGCGCGCCGTCGGCGAGGACGTCCCGGTGCACATCCCCATCGACGGCGACGACGGGGATGCTCAGCGCCATCGCCTCCACCGCGCGCCACGGCCACGCCGAACGCGCCGAGACGTCGATGAGGACGAGAGCGTCAGCCAGGACGGCCGCCCTGTCCTGGGCGTCCAGACGGCCGCGCACGTGCACGCGGCGCTCGGGCAGACCCGCAGCCGAGGCGATCTCGACGATGTCCGGCTCCACCCCCTCCGGCGCATCCAGCACCACGGCATCCACGTCCGCGGCACTCGCCGCGGCGAATCCCTCCTGCAGAGCGTCCGTGGGCCCCGTCAGGACGACGTAGCGGTCGGGCATGTCGAGCGTGCGCCGTCGCCCGACGGCATCCGTCGGCGCCGTGAAAGACGTCGGCTGCGCGCCGGCGATGACCCGCACGCGATCTCCGAAGCGCGCGATCCCGCCCAGCCGCTCCGCGAAGGCGTGCGTGGGCACGACGACGGCGTCGGCGTGCTTGGCCGCGCGGCGGAGCATCCCCCGCTGCCACGCCACCGCCGCTTTGGGGAGCGAGGACGGCGCCTCCCAGGCATCGAGGTCCCACAGCGTCACGACGACCTGATTCGAGTCGTTGACACGGTCGTGCCGGACGAGGGGCGCCATGAGGCTCGGTGCGTGCACGAGACCGCCGCCGACGCCAGGGGCGATCCCCAGCTGCCACGACGCGGCCAGCTCACGGCGCGCGAGCGAGAGCGTGCGCACCTCGCTGAGCCCGCGCACCTGCGGGGTTCCACCGGCGGGAACGATGGCCTCCACCTCGCATCCTGAGGGCGCCGTCGCGATCAGCCCGGCGGTGAGGTCGAGGGATGCCGAGGCGATGTCGTCGTGCACGACCCGATCGACCTGATCGAGAATCACACGCAGTTGAGCACCCATAGGTGAAGCGTAATCCTGGCGACGGTGCGCACCCTGGATTCGCGCCAGGAGGCCAGCACACCCGTTCGCGACGGTTCGTGCTTGAATGCTCTCGTGAGCGATGGGCGGCTTCCTGTGAGACGGCGATGGCTGGGCTGGGTCATCGGCACCCTGCTGGTGCTGCTCCTGCTCGCGATCGGCTGGGTGGTCGTCCGGGGCATCGGCGCGGCGAGCGCACTGCAGCAGATCTCCCACTCCGCGACCCGCGTGAAGGCGGCCATCGCCGAAGGCGACATCGATCGCGCCCGCAACGCCGCGGACAGCATCGCGACGCAGGCCTCCACAGCACGCGATCTGACCGGAGATCCGATCTGGCGCGGCTTCGAGTTCACGCCCTGGCTCGGAGCCAACTTCACCGCGGTGCGGGAGGTCGCCGAGATCGCCGACAGCGTCGCGGCCGACGCGCTCTCCCCCGTGCTGGATGCCGCAGAGGGGCTGGATCTCGCGGGCCTCGGATTCACAGGGACCGCGATCGATCTCGCGCCCTTCGCCGCAGTCGAGGCACCGCTGGCTGATGCGAGCACGGTGCTCGCCGATGCGGATGCGAAGGCGAGGGCGATCGACGCCGACGCCACGATCCCCGCGCTGGCAGACGCCGTCCGCGAGCTGCGCTCCGTCGTCTCGGAGGCCACCGGCGTCGTCGGTGCGCTGCACGGCGCATCCGTCCTGCTGCCGAGCATGCTCGGCACGGACGGCCCGCGCTCGTACGTCGTGGCGATGCAGAACAACGCCGAGCTGCGCTCATCGGGGGGCATCGTCGGCGCCCTTGCTCTCGTCACGGCGGACAAGGGTCAGATCCGCATCGTGCGCAATGCCTCGACGAGGGATTTCCCTCCGCTTGCCGAGCCGCTGGAGATGAGCGAGACCACGGTCGCGCTGTTCGACGACCAGCCGGGAACGCACATCCAGAACCTCACCAGCGTCATCGAGTTCCCTGAGGCAGCCCAGGCGATCTCGACACGGTGGACCGACAGGTTCGGCGGCACGATCGACGGCGTGATCGCCGTCGACGCGGTCGTGGCCGAGCATCTCGTCGCGGCGACGGGTGACATCGCCTTCGGTCCGTTCACCGTGAACGCCGACGACATCCTCGACGTCCTGCTCTCCGAGATCTACAGCGCGCTCCCCGACCCCGCGCAGCAGGATGCCGTGTTCGCGAACGCTTCCGGGGCGCTGCTGGCAGCCGCCATGCGCGGCGCCGAGCCTCAGGCCCTCCTCGGAGCCCTCGTCGACAGCGCCGACGAGGGCCGCGTCCGCATCTGGAGCGCGCACGAGCCAGAGCAGGAGATCCTCGCCCGCTCCACGCTGGGAGGGACGCTCGCTCAGGACGACGATGATGCGACCTGGGTCGGCGTGCTCGTCAACGACACGACCGGCGGCAAGATGGACTTCTACGCCGACGCGACGATCAGCACAGCCGTGGGCGTGTGCTCCGGAGAACCGACGACGCAGGTCACGGTCACCTGGACGAACGGCGCCCCCGCCGATGCCGCGAGCAGCCTGCCCGGCTATGTCACCGGCGACGGGGCGTACGATGTGCCGCCAGGGAGCACGCGGACCCTCATCGCCGTCTACGGCCCGCAGGGCGCGCTCCCCTCGCACATCGACAGGGACGGCTCGGAGGAGCCGGTTCAGACGGCGACAGTGGACGACCGCACGGTCATCCAGCATTCCGTCGAGCTCGCGCCCGGCGAGTCGACCACGATAACGGTCCGATTCACCGGCGAGGGCGCCGGCGAACGCCTCACGGAGACGGCGATCACCCCGATGGTGCGGGCTCCTGAGACGACACGGGCAGAACTTCGCTGCGGATCGTGACATTGACCCCGCGGTGATGTAGTGTCGAACCACTGGGGAATTCGGGCTCTGCCATACCTGCCGTGGGGGCAGGGAGAGTCCACATGACGTGATCGCAGGGGTGTGATGACGTCATGATTCCGCGTGTATCTCTCTGGGGGAGAAATCATGCTGAAGAAATTGGCTGCGATCAGCCTCACCGCTGGCGCGCTCGTGCTTGCCGCACCTGCCGTCGCCACCGCCGCTCCGAGCGGTCTCGCTCATGTCTCGGCGTCCGATCCGTATGCGAACGATCCGCGCGCTTGGGTCGATGACCCGATCATCGATGTCTGCGACGTATCGACCGTGACGTTCGGTGCCGGGTACTTCCTGCCCGGCGAGCGCCTCGGCGTCTCCGTCTCGGGTCTGGATGCCGCGAACGCGACGTACTCCGGCAGCACCGCCGCCGCGGACGGAGGGCTCGTCCTGACGTTCCGTCCTCCGTCCGGCGGTTCCGGATCCTACGCGATCACGTTCACGGGTGCGGAGCGCTCCTACACGGCGACCATCACGGTGTCGAGCAGCCACGACGATGCGTCGAGCTGCGACCACGACCCCGGCGTCGCCGCTGCGGGGACCGAGCTTCCGCTCTCGGGTTCCAGCTCGAACATGGAGCTCGCGCTCACCGGAGCCTCGGTGTCGCCGTGGGTGCTCGGAGGCGGCGCCATCGCCGCAGCCGGTGGAGGAATCCTGATCGCCACCGCCGCGGTTCGCCGCCGGCGGGCCTGAGTCCGGGCGCCGCATCGCGGCGACCGCGACTGGCCGGACGGCGGCGGTTCCTCCCCCTCCGACCGCCGCCGTCTCGGGCCTGAGTGGGCCCGGAGAGCGTGGGGCTCTCCGGGCCCACTGTCGTCCCCTCCGACCGGCGAGTCCCCACGGGTCTCGCGTCGACGGGACTATCGCCGATCCAGTCGAAGCGCCTTCTCGGTGTAGTAGCGCACTTCGCCATCGGCGCTCTCGACGCCGAAGACGAACCGGCCGGCAGGAGTGGCCCGCACATCGAGGACCGAGCCTGGGCCGTGGATCGTCTGCACGGCGGCGCCTGGAGTGAAGATCGTCTCGCTCATGCTCCGATGATCCCCCGTGTCCACGATCGCCCGCATCCCCCTCACGGTGGACGGGGCAAGCCCCCTGGGACGGCTCAGGACGACGGCGTCGGAGTCGGTGTCGGTGGGTGGAGCTTCTCCTGGATCAGCTCGCGGATGTACTCGTAGTTCGGGTTCTCGAAGTCGATGCCGCCGTCAGGCGTGAGCTCGATGGCCGTCACCGGTTGGTCCTTCGCCTTCAGGATCAGGTCGAAGAACTCGGGCAGCTTGTCCTGTGGGAGATCCGTGGCCACGAGCGCGGTTCCGGCGGACGCGATCTCGTTGAAGCGCGTGAGCACGGTCTGCGGGGTGAACTGGGCGAGGATCGCGGTCTGCAGCTCGCGCTGCCGCTTCATCCGGTCCCAGTCGCTGGTGGTGTAACGCGACCGCGCGTACCACTGCGCTGTGTCGCCGTTCATGTGCTGTGCCCCGACCTCGATCCAGCCGATCGCCCAGTCTTCGGCGGGCTGTCCCTTGTATGCCGGTCCGCCGCCCTTCGGCAGTCGCTCCGTGACCGTGATGTCCACGCCGCCGAGGGCGTCGATGAGGGCGGCGAAGCCGTCCATGTCGATGAAGACGTAGTACGGGATCTCGATCCCGAGGATCCCCTCCGCGGCATCCTTGGTCGCCTCGATGCCCGGCTCCGACCCGTTGGCCTCGGCATCCGGATAGAGGTTCTCATCGGCCCGGCAGAGCTCGACCTCCGTACGGAGCTGGTTGATCCCGCTCCCCCAGCCACAGGTCTTGTCACTGTGACTGGCGTGCCCGTCGGGGTAGAGATCCTGCATCGGCCCTTCGGCGAACGGGAAGCCGGGCATATCGCGCGGTATCCCGGTGATCGTCACGGCGCCGGAGTCCGCATTCACGGAGACGACGGAGATGCTGTCGTAGCGCATCGAATCCCGGCCCTCACCGCTGTCCGCGCCGAGCAGGAGGATGTTGTAGTAGCCGTCGCTCGGCGGGAGGCTCGGCCCGCTCTGGCCGAAGATCGTGCCTAGCGCGTCACGCGCCGAGCCGACCGATGTGGCCGCATAGCCCGCACCCCCGCCGAGGAGGCCGAGGATCACCAGTGCCACGACGGGTAGCGCCAACCGCGAGAAGGACGGCACCTTGACCAGGCGCATGAGACGGAGCGCGTCGAACGTCAGCACCGCCCACAGCACCACGTACCCGACCAGCAGCACCTGGACGAGGGTGAGGACGAGACCGGAGAACCATCCGGCGCTCACCGTCAGCCAGAGGAACGCCGGCCTCGCAAACAGCGCCATCGCCGCCGCGGCGACGACGAGGAGCCATCCCGTCAGCGTTGCGCCGAGCCCGAAGCGTCCGAGCCTCCGATTGCCGGCGAGCACCTGCGCCGAGCCTGGCACGAAGACGTTGAGGACGAGCAGCCACCAGCCGCGGCGGCCCATCATGGCCGCGTCAGCCGCGTCCGGATTGCGCAGCGGCCGTGTCTCGATCATCGGCCTGGGCGCGACACGCGCCCCGGCAAGCGTCACAGCGAGTCCTTCAGGCGCTGATTCTTCTCCGCCACCTGCCCCTCCAGGGTGCGGGCGTACTCTTCGATGCGGTCGGCGACCGCTGCATCGGATGCCCCGAGGATGCGCGCCGCCAGGATGCCCGCGTTGCGCGCGCCACCGATGGATACCGTGGCGACGGGGATGCCGGCCGGCATCTGCACGATCGAGAGCAGGGAGTCCATGCCGTCCAGATAGGCCAGTGGCACAGGGACGCCGACCACGGGCAGCGGCGTCATCGAGGCGAGCATCCCCGGCAGGTGAGCTGCGCCCCCTGCGCCGGCGATGATCACGCGGATGCCCCGAGCCCTCGCCTCCCTGGCGTAGCTCATCAGCTTGTCCGGGGTGCGGTGCGCCGAGACGACCTCCACCTCGTGGGCGATCCCGAAGTCGGTGAGCGCCTGCGAGGCGTCGCTCATCACCCGCCAGTCGGAGTCGGAGCCCATCACGACACCGACGAGGGGCTGGGCAGAGGAGTGCAGCGGCTCAGTCACTCACCCAGGGTAGGGCGCGGCACCTTCGGTTGCCCTGAACGGCACGCGGCGGGGGCCCCCTTCGACAGGCTCAGGGAGCGGAAAAGGCGGCTCAGGGAGCGGAAAACAGCGCCGACCAGCTCGCTGAGCCTGTCGAAGCGCCCCCGCTCAGTGGAAGTGGTCGGCCGCCGCTCGGGCGATGAACACGACGTCGTCGAGGTCGTCCCCTGCGGCGTTCACGTGCCCGACCTTGCGACCGGGCCGCGGCGATTTCCCGTAGGTGTGCACCTTGGCGGCGGGGTGCGCGGCCAGAGCATCCGCGAACCGCTCATCGAGCGTGCCCTCGGCGGGCCCGCCGAGGATGTTGACCATCACCGACCACGGTGCGCGGGGCGTGGTCTCCCCCAGGGGCAGGTCGGCGACAGCGCGAAGATGCTGCTCGAACTGCGAGGTCACCGCACCGTCCTGGCTCCAGTGCCCGCTGTTGTGCGGCCTCATCGCCAGTTCGTTGACGAGGATGCGCTCGTCGTCGGTCTCGAACAGCTCGACCGCGAGCATCCCGGTCACACCGAGGCCCTCTGCGATCTGACGGCCGATGCCTTCGGCCACCTCCGCCAGCCGGGCCGTCGCGTTCGGCGCGGGAGCGAGCACCTCCGCGCACACCCCGTCGCGCTGCACGGTCTCGACGACCGGGTACGCGATGATGTCGCCGCTCGGGCGGCGCGCGACCTGCTGAGCGAGCTCTCTGACGAATCCGACCAGCTCCTCGACGAGCAGGGCCGAGCCGTCGGAGAGCGCATCCAGCCAATCGGCGGCATCCGCCGCGGTCGAGACGACGCGGACGCCCTTGCCGTCGTAGCCGCCGCGCGGCGTCTTCACGACCCCACGGCCGCCGTGATCGTCGAGGAACGCCTGCAGCTCGTCCTGCGACCGGACCGCCGCCCAGTCCGGCTGCGGAACGCCGAGCTCGGCGAGCCTGGCCCGCATGTCGAGCTTGTCCTGCGCGAAGCGCAGCGCATCGGGTCCGGGGTGGACGGCCACGCCATCCGCCACGAGAGCGCGCAGCACGTCCTGCGGAACGTGCTCGTGGTCGAAGGTGACGACGTCGACATCACGGACGAACGCGCGCACGGCGTCGAGGTCCCGATAGTCGCCCACTGCGGTCGCCGCGAGCTGCGCCGACATGCCTTCCGCCTCGGCGAGCACTCGGATCTCGATCCCCAGCTCGACCGCCGGAGCGATCATCATCCTGGCCAGCTGCCCGCCGCCGATCACACCTACACGCAACGCCATCCGCGCACTCCGTTCGTCACGACCATTCTTCCGCATCGCCGCCTCGTCGGACGCCGCTCAGGCGACAGGCGCGGAATCGCCGGCAGCCTGGGCATCCCGGTGCGCGAGGATCTGATTCACCTCGATCTGGTCGGCGAGCGTCTCATGCACGAGCGACACGCTGGGCACGTTCGTCAGCCGAAGCGGAGCGTCGACGCCGTTGGACAGCGAGATCGTCCCCGTGCCCCACAGACGCTGAAGGATGCCGCGGCGGACGGTGATCGTGTAACCCCGGACATGCGACATCTCTCTGCGACGGCGAGACCCGATGCCGTCCTTGACGATGATCCGCCTCGTCGTGATCACGTAGGTGCGAGACAACCAGACGAGGAAGGGGACGACGACGCCGACGAGCACGAGCACGGCGGCTGCCGCGAGGAGCATCCAGTTCTCGAAGCCGCCAGGAAGGTTGTCGTAGAAGTACGCAGTCGCACCGAAGATGGCGATGAGCAGCAGCGCGGACCAGGTGAGCCTGCGCGCGTGCGCCCGGAAGCGCGCGATGAGCAGCTCCTCCGCTGGCGTGCCTGGCGGCGGCATCATCGGCCGTCCCCCGAGCGTCACTGGCTGCGTCACTCCTCCATTGTGGCCGAGGTCGCCGACAACGCCGTTCAGGAGACGGCGTGTCAGCTCTCAGCGGTCGCCGAGTCTGGCGTGCACGACGTCACCGGCGGAGATGACATGATCCGCTCCTCCGGCGCGGAGGATGAGCCGCCCGTCGGCCGCGATCCCGGTCGCCCGCCCCCGTATCGTCACCGCATCGGGCAGGATCACCTCGACGTCGCGTCCAAGGGTCAGCAGGCGGTCGGCGACCCGCGCCCGGATGCCGGATGCGTCAGCGCCGTGCCGCGCCACATCCGCCACGAGGCGATCGAGTCCGGCGACGAAATCCGCCGCCAGCCGGTCGACATCCGCCTGCGCACCGAGGACCGCGAACGAGGTGGCCGTGGGCACCGGCAGCTGCGCGGCGGTCATGAGGGTGTTCACGCCCGCGCCGACGATCACGGCGTCCGACGTTCCCTCGGCGAGGATGCCGCAGATCTTACGCCCGTCGACGAGCACGTCGTTGGGCCACTTCACGCCCACCTCATGGCCCGGCAGCTGCGCGGCGACCGCCTCGCACATCGCCAGCCCCGCAGCGAGCGGGATCCAGCCGCGATCCTCCGCAGCGGGGAGCGCCCGCAGCAGCACGGACACGGCGAGCGCGGATCCGGCCGGCGCGGTCCACACACGATCGAGCCGGCCGCGCCCTGCGGTCTGGTCGGTCGTGAGAAGCACGCTGAGGTGCGGCGCGCGCTCGGCGTCCTCGCGCAGCTGGGCGTTCGTCGACGGGGACTGGCCGACCGCCTCGAACCGGGCGGCCGACGCCGCCGTGAGCGGAAAGTCGCCGCTCAATCGTCGCCGTCCTTGGCTTCCTCGTCGTCGTCGTCCTCGCCCGTCTGCGACTCGCCGATCTCGCGCGCGCGCCATTCATCCCACTCGCCCATGAGGCGTTCGATCGCCGCATGGAACTTGGCCGTCGCCACACCAGGAGTGGTGTCGCCGAAGTAGTGGTGCACCCACATGCGCAGTTTCTTGACGGCGTCCTCATCCGCCCTCACGCGCTCGATCTCGGCGACGATGTCGGCCGCGCCGTCGACGGTCAGCCATTCGCAGTCCGAGAGATAGCCCTTGGTGTCGATCGAGGCGCGCTCATCGAGGGGGCGGGTGATCATGAGCGGCTTCCCCGCCGCGAGGCGGTCGTAGACCATCGCCGAGATGTCGACGATCGCCACGTCGGCGGCGGCCAGCTGCCAGCCCAGCTCCGGTCCGTCGTCGTAGATGTGGGTTGCGGCGGGGTCGGCCGCGTTCGCGGCCTCGATCGCCGCGATGATCCTGCGGTGCGCCGCGCCGTAGGCGTGATCGACGACACCGCTGCGCGGATGCGGCCGGTAGAGCACCCTGTGGCGGCCGGTGGCGAGGAGTTCCTTGACCAGGGTCTCGCCGTGGCTCGCGATCGAGCCGTAGTAGGCGCTGGGGCGATCGCCCTCCCACGTCGGGGCGTAGAGCACGACTGTTCGATCGTCCGGCGTGTACAGCAGCGACCCGGAGTAGTGATCGGCCTGGGGCCTGCCGATCTCGATCGTCCTGCGCTCGATGTCGTAGTCCCACAGCGTGCGGGAGAGCCTGTCGCGCGCGGCTTGCCCTGCCACCAGGGCGTAGTCGTACGCCTTGTACTGGTTGGTGGTCATGTACATCTTGTCGGACTCGCCGTGGTTGATGAAGACGTGCCAGCGCCTGCCGTAGCGGAACATCTGGAAGTTGCGGGTGTTCTGATTGACGTAGAGGACGACACGGATGTCCTGCTTCGCGATGAACCGCTCGAGGTCGCGCACCTTCGGCACGAACGCGACGGGAGGGGCGTCCTCGTCGAGGAGCTTCTCGGCGCCCGTCGCGCTGCGGGAGAGCACGACGACGGGCCAGAGCTTCGCCAGTTCGGCCAGCGGCCGGTACCACTGCCGCATCTGGTACATGTTCACCGCACCGTCGGCGAAGTAGACCGCCACCTTGTAATGCTGCTGCGGATGCGGTTCCGAAGCCGCCAGTCTGCGGCGTACCCGCTGCACCGCCGTCCTCGACGCGAGCGCGCGCCGGAGCAGTCGATACGCCTTCTTCCCATCGGATACGACACCCACGTCTCCAGGGTACCCAGCCCGCGGGCACGACCCCATGACATGATCGGGGGGTGCATGACAACGAAACGACAACACCTTCTCGCGGTGTCACCTTCGTCATGCCCGTGCTCAACGAGGTCGCGTACCTCGAACACGCCGTGGAATCGGTGCTCGCCCAGGATGTGCCAGGCGAATCCGAGCTCGTCCTCGCCCTCGGCCCGTCCACCGACGGCACGACCGCGCTCGCGCAGGAGCTCGCCGCGCGCGATCCGCGCATCCGACTGGTCGACAATCCGGCAGCGCACATCCCGGTGGGGCTGAACGCGGCGATCCGGGCGGGACGGTTCGACACGATCGTGCGCGTGGACGCGCACTCCGAGCTCTCCGCAGGCTACGCCGTCAGGGCGCTGGAGACGCTCGATCGCACCGCGTCGGCCAACGTCGGCGGAGTGATGCACGCCGAGGGTCGCACGCCGTTCCAGAAGGCGGTCGCCTGGGCGTACAACTCCCCCATCGGTCTCGGCGGCGGTGCCTATCACGGCGGAGCACGCGAGGGCGAGGCGGAGTCGGCGTACCTCGGCGTGATGCGCCGCGACGTGCTCGACGAGGTCGGACTCTTCGACGAGTCCATCCGCCGCGGCGAGGACTGGGAGCTGAACCTGCGGATCAGGCAGGCCGGCCACCGCGTGTGGTTCGACCCCGACCTCGCGGTGACCTACTGGCCGAGGGAGAGCTGGCTGCGCCTGGCGCGGCAGTTCAGGGCGACCGGTGCCTGGCGCGGCGAGCTGGTCCGCCGGTACGGGCGGCGCAACGGCCTGCGCTTCTTCGCCCCGCCCGCGCTCGTGCTCAACCTGATCGTCGCCGTCATCGTCGCCGTCCTCCAGCTCACCGGCGTCATCGGCGGCCTCGCCGCCGTCATCGCATCGGCCGCCTACCTGCCGCTGATCGCCTACGTGCTGCTGGTCGCCGCCATGGCTCTCACCCCGGGGCGCAGCATGAGGGAGCGCCTCTGGACGCTCGTCGTACTGCCCACCATGCACGTCTCGTGGGGCGTCGGCTTCCTCGGCGGTGTCCTGCGCGGCGCGCGGGACACCGTTGACGCCTCGCGCCTGGGCACGAGGAACACCCCGCTTCCCTGAGGCTCGGCGCCTCTCAACGGGCGATGAGGTACCCGAGGTCGAGGATGCGCGAGACCACGCGCTCTGCTGCCGCGCCGTCGTCGCGCGCGTTGAACTGACGCCGCCATGCCGCGTAGCGCTGCGCGTAGCGCGGGGTGACATCCGGATCGGCGAGCGCTGCGGTGAGCTCTTCCTGCGTCTTCAGCAACGGCCCTGGGGCCCGCTCCGCAAGGTCGAAGTAGAAGCCTCTGAGCCGGCCGCGGTAGTGCTCGAGGTCCGGCACGAGGAAGTACATGGGCTTGCCCGTGACGCTGAAATCGAACATGACGGAGGAGTAGTCCGTGATGAGAGCGTCTGACGCGAGCAGGAGCTCTGCGGTCTGCGGGTAGCCGGTCACGTCGATGACGCGAGCGCCGGAGCGATCGCGGCCCGGCCGGAAGGTCCGGGAGTGCCCGCGCACGAGCACCACGGCATCCGCATCCTCCGCCAGACGCTCGAGGTCGATGAAGTCCACCATCTCGTCACGATCGTCGCGCCAGGTCGGGGCGTACAGCAGGACCTTCTCCCCCGCGCCGATGCCGAGCGCGGCCCGCACGGTCGCACCGTCCCCCGTCGTGAGGACGTCGTTGCGGGGATAGCCGTCCAGCCAGATCGGCTTGCCGAAGAACGCGTAGGCCTTGCGAAGGATGCGCTCCGAGTAGGGGTTCTGGGCGAGCAGCACGTCCCAGCGCCTGGACTCCTTGACGACGGCAGCCATCCGCCTCGGGTCGAAACCGGGCCGGTGCAGTGCCAGACGCTTCAGCGGTGTTCCATGCCACGTCTGCAGCACCTTCTGACCCGGCTTGCGGGCGAAGCGCCGGCGCAGCCAGTCGTTCACGACGAGCAACCGCGCCCCCGCCCGCGCGCGCCACCACTCCGGAGTGCCATCGACCACCGCGATCGCGCCCTCCGGTACCACCACGGAGAGATCCGCCACGCTCCAGTACCGGATGACGCCCGGTGCGCGTCGGGCGAGCTCCCGGTCGATGGCGCCGGGGTTGCATCCTGCGCTGTGACCGTAGAAGCTCTCGAAGAACACCGCGTTCTCCGTCCCGCCCGGTGCTGTCGCATAGCGTTCCTCGAGCACCGAGCGCCCCTCCGGCGTTCGGTGGGCGTCGTCGAGCGGCGGGTCGATCGTGACCGATGCACCGTCGACAGCGATGCCGAGGCCCGCCGTCACAGTCCTGTCGATCCGGAGCGCCGAGAGGTCCGCTCCATCGATGCGCAATGCGTACTCCCCGGACGGCAGGGGCAGCGCAGGTCCGCCGAAGCGCGAGAGATGCAGCTCGAACGAGGCCTTCCAGGTCTTGCCTCCGCCCGTCATCCTCGCGTCGACGCCGGCACGCGGTCCTTCGAGCACGGCACCGGCGGGCCTCGGGCCTGTCCCGGAGACGACGAGGCGCGCCCCGTCGATGACGACGGTGGTCATGCTGCTCCTTTCGGCGCGGGGATGCCCCGCGAGCGGATCGCCTGATAGACACGATGCGCGGCCCGCCCGTCGCGGAAGGCGTGCATCCGCGCACTGAGTTCCGCGGATCGGGCGCGGAACCTCGTCCGCACCTCGTCATCGTCGAGGATGCCGGAGAGGAGCTCGACCGCTCCGCCCCAGTCGTCGACGTGCTCGCCGCCGGTGACCTCGTCGAGCGTCCCGTAGAACCCTCTGGTGCGTGCATACTCCTCGGCGTCGGGGACGAGGTGCACGACCGGCATGTCGATGAGGCCGACGTCGTACGCCAGCGAGGAGTAGTCGGTCACGAGCACGTCCATCGCGGCGAGCGCCGGCGTGACGTCCCTGAGGATGCCGCTGCCGAGCATCCGCACCCTGCTCGTGGGGATGGGCGACGCGTATCCCCCCTCGCCGAGCGGATGCGAGCGGATGTAGAGCACCGCGTCGTGTCGCTCGAGGGCGGTGATGATGCGCACCCACTCGGCGGCATCGGGGATGGCGGGATCCGGGGCGCCGTCGCGCCAGGTGGGAGCGTACAGCACCCGCTTTGCACCCTCCGGCACAGCACCGGCCGCGCGGTCGAGCATGGCCACGGCCGCGTCTCGGCGGCTCTGCGCGGATCCGGCGGAGAGCACGTCCACACGCGGTTCGCCGGTGACGATCACGCGCTCACCGCTGAGGCCGAAGGCCGACTCCAGCCGTCCCCGTGCACGCTCGGAGGCGGCGGGGAGCACGCGGATGCGGCGGGCCGTCGAACGAAAGAGCGCGGCGACGACGCGCCGCAGCACCGCGGCACCGGGCACGGACGGCACCTGCGTCGTGGCCGGCGAGTCCAGGCCGATGCGCTTGAGCGGGATGCCGTGCCAGAGCTGGACGGTGAATCCGCCGGATCCTCCGTAGCGATTGACGTCGCCGAAGCCATGAGTGACGACCAGCACTCCCGCACGGGCGGTCGCCCACCATCCGCGCAGGCCGTCCTTGCGGATCGTGGGGATGCCGAGCGCCGCCGCGTCCTCCTCGTCCCGGACCGACGAGGTCAGCCAGACGGCGTCGTGACCGGCCGCCGTCGCCACGCGCCAGAGGGCGAGCGCGCCGTCGCCGATCCCCGCGCCGCAGCCGAACACCCAGCGCGACCCGCGCCGCACGAACAGGGCGGCTGCGCGTCCGGCGACGTACACCGGGATGCGGATCAGCTTGGCCGCGTTGCCGGTGCCGAAAGAGAAGGACGCCACCCCGCGAGCCTATCGCGCGGGGTGGCGTCCTCCGTCTGGCCTGTACGGCGTGGGGGCCGGTCGACGGTCAGAGAACGAGCTCGCCGAGCTCGACCTCCATCTCGTAGGTCTTGCCCTCTCTGACGTAGGTGACGGTCGCGCTGCTGCCGGCGGCGGCGGCGCGCACCTGGGCGGTGAGATCGCTCGCGCTGGTGATCGGCGCCCCGTTGAACTCGGTGACGATGTCGTCGGCCTCGAGCCCGGCCGCCTCGGCCGCGCCGCCAGGGGTGACCTCGGCGATGTAGGCGCCGGCGATCGAGGCATCCGCGTCGCTCGCCGCGTCCCGCACCGATGCGCCGAGCAGGCCATGGGTGGCGGATCCCGTCTCGATGATCTCGTTCGCGACGCGCTCGGCGACGTTGGAGGGGATGGCGAAGCCGACGCCGATGGATCCCGACTCCTCCGAGCTCGACGCCGTCGCGATCGCGACGTTGATGCCGATCAGCTCGCCGTCCGCGTTCACGAGCGCACCGCCGGAGTTACCTGGGTTGATCGCCGCATCGGTCTGGATCACGGCGATCGAGATGCTCTCGCCGCTGGTCTGCTGCTGCGACTGACCGGGGATGTCGAACTGGTACGGTCCGCCGTCCTCGGAATCTCCCTCGCCCTGATCGGAGTCCTGCTGAGCGGAATCGGGCAGGGCGGAGGACGCGATCTGAATCGAGCGGTTGAGGGACGAGATGATCCCCGTGGTGACCGAGTTCGCGAGCCCCAGCGGCGCGCCGACCGCGACCGCGGTCGCGCCGACGTTGAGCTCGGACGAGTCCGCGATCTCGATGGGGGTGAGCCCCGAGGCGTCGGTGAGCTTGATGACGGCGAGGTCGTAGATCGGGTCGGTGCCGACGATCGTCGCCGAATAGATGTGCCCGTCCGAGGTCGTGACGCGGATCGTCGGGTCGGCGACCGCGCCGCCGAGCGTCACGACGTGGGTGTTGGTCAGGACGTAGCCGTCGTCGCTGAGGATGACACCGGAGCCGCTGCCCGACTCGCTGGAGCCGACGACCTCGATCGTGACGACGGAGGGCAGCGTCTTCGCGGCGACAGCGGTGGTCGCGTTGACGTCATCCGGGTTGTTCACCGTCACGGTGCTCGGCCCTTCTGCGGAGCTCGAGAAGGGCTGGGGCCACAGGGTCGAGCCGAGGTAGCTGCCGCCGAATCCGGCGATGCCGCCGACAAGGGCTGCCGCGACGATGATGGCCGCCACCTTGCTGGCGCCGACGCCCTTGCGATCCTTTGTCTCGGTGGCGGCGAGGGGGACGACCGGGGCGATCGGAGCCGTCGCTCCGAGCGGGAGCGTCGGCTGATCGGCCGGCGCGTGCCCTGCGGCAGGGCCGAAGGCGGCGCCGTGCACGGCGGGGGCCGTCTGCGGCCCTGGCTGCGGCTGCGCGACGGGCGCGACCGGCGGCGTGAACGCCGGTGCCGCGTTGTGCACGGGCACGGGCGGGACGGCGGAATCGGCCTGCGGCTGCGACGCCGCAGGAGCGGGTGTCGAGGCGAAGGTCTGCGGAACGTCGTGTCCGCTCAGCGGCGCGGCGGTGGCGGACTGCTCTGCGGGGGTCTCCCCGGTGGCGGGGATGTTGTCTTCGTTCATGGTGTGCTCCTTCAACAACGCCCCTTCAGACTGCCTGTGCTCCCTGTGTGTTTGTTATGGCTGAGGTGAGCGTCGGTTATGGCCTTAGCCTGTTCTGCATGAGAGACATCCCCGGCGCGTGGCGCCGCACGGCATCCGGAGCGGGGCTGCTCTCCGCCGACGGCGAAGTGGCTCCGACGATCTTCGCAGAGATGTCGGCCGCCGCGGCTCGGACCGGCTCGATCAACCTGGGGCAGGGGTTCCCGGACGAGGACGGCCCCGCCGGGGTGCTGGACGCTGCCAGGAGGGCCATCGCCGACGGCGTCAACCAGTACCCGCCCGGCCGCGGCATGCCCGTGCTCCTGGACGCGATCGGCGAGCATCAGCGGCGCTTCTACGGGCTGGCCGTGGACCCGGCGACCGAGGTCATCGTGACGGCAGGCGCGACGGAGGCTCTGACGGCGACGCTGCTGGCGCTCATCGACTCGCCCGATGACGAGGTCGTCGTCTTCGAGCCGTACTACGACTCCTACGCCGCCGCGGTCGCGCTGGCGGGTGCGCGCCTGCGGACCGTCCCGCTGCGCCTTCCGGACTTCCAGCCCGATCTCGAGGTGCTCGCGGATGCCGTCACCGACCGCACGCGGATCATCCTCGTGAACGACCCTCACAATCCGACGGGGGCGGTGTTCTCCGCCGACGTGCAGACGGAGATCGTGCGTCTCGCCGAACGGCACGACGCCGTCATCGTCACCGACGAGGTCTACGAGCATCTCGTCTTCGACGGCGTCCACCGGCCGATCGCCACCCTGCCCGGGGCGGCGGAGCGGACCCTGACGATCTCCTCGGCCGGCAAGACGTTCTCGGTCACGGGATGGAAGATCGGCTGGATCCACGGACCGTCCGCGCTCATCACCGCGGTGCTGACCGTCAAGCAGTACCTCACCTATGTGAACGGCTCACCGTTCCAGCCCGCCGTCGCGGTCGGCCTCGGGTTGCCGGATGCGTTCTTCGAGGAGTCCGCGCGGACGCTGCAGCGCAAGCACGAGGTGCTGGGTCGCGGGCTGCGGGCGGCGGGCTTCGAGGTGTTCTCGCCACAGGGCGGGTACTTCACGGTCGCCGACGCCGCTTCCAGAGGCGGTGCGGACTCCGCCGCCTTCTGCCGTGCCCTGCCGGAGCGAGCGGGCGTCGTGGCGATCCCTCTCAGCGCCTTCGTCAGCGCCGATCACACCGCCGACTACGCCGGATTGGTGAGGTTCGCCGCCTGCAAGCGCGTCGAGGTGATCGAGGAAGCGGCGCAGCGGCTGGCCGCCGCGTTCTGAGCGCTCGTCGATGTCAGACGGTCAGGCCTGCACGACGCGGTAGCGGCGCAGCCGAAGGGCGGGATTGACCTCCCTGACGCGAGCGATCTCCGCGACGTCCAGTTCTGCGAGCGCGATCCCCTCATGGCTCGCGAGCCCGGCCAACACGATGCCCTGCGGGTCGATGATCTGTGAGCGCCCGACGCCCACCGGAGCCGGATGATCCGCAGCGATGACGTAGGCCGTGCTCTCGATGGCGCGAGCGGCGAGCAGGGTCGTCCAGTGGTGCTCCTTGAGCGGGCCCCTCACCCACTCCGCGGGCACGACGATCGCGTCGACGCCGGCATCGACGAGGGTGCGCGCCACCTCGGGGAAGCGCAGGTCGTAGCAGGTCATCATGCCCAGACGCAGCCCGCCGATCTCGAAGGTCTCCGCCGCTCCGAGGGAGCCGGGTTCGATCCAATCCGATTCGGTCTGCCCGAAGGCGTCATAGAGGTGCTGCTTGCGATAGACGGCGCGGATGCCGTCGGCATCGACCGCCACCAGCGTGTTGCGCACCCGCTCCCCCGCCGATTCCACCATGCCCGCGACGATCGTGACGCCATGCGCAGTCGCCGTCTGCCGGAGGGCGTGGACGAACGCGCCGGCGAGATCCTCGGCGTTCGCTGCCAAAGAGGCATCCATCGGATCGACGAAGTAGCTGGAGTACTCCGGAAAGACGACGAGCCGTGCGCCTCGTGCGGCGGCCTCCGCCGTGATCTCCGCGATGCGAGCACGGTTGTCCTCGCGGGAGGATGTCGGGGCGAACTGGCACACGGCGACGACGAGGGACATGCCCTCATCTTCGCGCATCCTGCCCCGATGTGACACGACTCAGAATCCGTGCTAAGCTAACTTCTTGTGCCGCGGGGTGGAGCAGTTCGGTAGCTCGCCGGGCTCATAACCCGGAGGTCGCAGGTTCAAATCCTGTCCCCGCAACAGAAAACGAGGAAATCCCGGTCCGAAAGGGCCGGGATTTCCTCGTTTGTGCTGCCGTGATGTGGTGCGAGCAACTCGGGCCCCGAGTCGCCGGAGGCTCCGTGCGCTGCGCAGCAGCGGCCGGAGGGGCGCCTTGGGCTTCAAATCCTGTCCCCGCAACAAAAAACGAGGAAATCCCGGTCCGAAAGGGCCGGGATTTCTTCGTTTGTGCTGCCGTGATGTGGTGCGAGCAACTCGGGCCCGAGGCGCCGGAACGCAAGAGCGGGCGGGTCCTGTCCGGACCCGCCCGCTCTTGCGTTGCTGCCGTGATCTACTCGGCCGCAGCCTCGTCCTCCAGCGCCAGGAGCGCCTCGACGGCGGCGGTGAGACGCTCGTCGGCCTCCGCGAAGGCGGCGAGGTCGCCCTCCTTCAGAGCGGCTTCACGGTCGAGCATCGCCTGACGCGCGTCGGCGAGAGCAGCCGCTGCGGCATCCGTCTCGGGGGCCTCAGGGGTCTCCCCCGTGTCAGGATCCGTCGGCTCCTCGGTGCCCGGTTCGGAGGGCACTTCCTCGTCGCCGCCGTCCGCACCGGCATCGCCGCCGAAGAGCGCATCGAGCGCTTCCGTCAGCGTGTCCTCGAAGGCGACGCTGTCGCCGAAGGCCACGAGGACCTTCCGCAGCAGCGGCAGCTGCGTTCCGCTGGACGACTGCACGTACACCGGCTGGACGTAGAGCAGACCGCCGCCCACGGGCAGCGTGAGCAGGTTTCCGTACTGGACCTCGGACTCACCCTGCTGCAGCAGGTTCAGCTGCTGCACGACACCGGCATCCGAGTTGAAGGTGTTCTGGATCTGCCCCGGTCCCGGGACGGTCTCATCCGTGTCGATCTCGAGCAGCCTCAGCTTCCCGTAGCCCTCGGCCTTCTCCCCCTCGGTCGATCCGGCGTCCGAATCGACCGCGAGGTAGCCGGTGAGGACGTTCCGCTCGTTCGTGCCCTGGGATGCGGGGATGAATGTCGAGAACATCGAGTAGGCCGTGTCGTCCTGGCCAGGCATCTTCATCGTCAGGTAGTACGGCGGCTGAAGCTGGTTGGCGTTACGCGGATCGTTCGGCGTCTGCCAGCGGTTGTCCTGCTGGGCGAAGGAGTTCGCGTCGTCCACGTGGTAGACCCCGAGGATCGATCGCTGCACCTTGAACAGGTCGGTGGGATACCGCACGTGGCTCATCAGCTCGGCCGACATCTCGCTGATCGGCTCGACGGACGTCGGGTAGATCTTCTGCCATGCCTCGAGGATCGGATCCTCCTCATCCCAGGCGTACAGGGTCACCGAGCCGTCATAGGCGTCGACGGTGGCCTTCACCGAGTTGCGGATGTAGTTGATGTCGTCCAGCGCGAGGCTCGGCGGCGCGGTGTTCGAGTCGGCGATCGCGCTCGCCAGGCTCACGCTCGTCGAGTACGGGTAGCTGTTGCTCGTCGTGTAGCCGTCCACGATCCAGACGATGCGACCGTCGACCACGCTGGGATACGGGTCGCTGTCGATGGTCAGGTACGGAGCGACCTTCTGCACGCGATCCGCCGGGTTGCGGTCGTAGAGGATCTGCGAGTCGGAGTTCACGAGGTCGGAGAAGAGGATCTCAGCCTCCTGGAACTTCAGCGCGTACAGCAGCTTGTTGAACAGGTTGCCGACGCTTGGTCCGCCGTCGCCGTCGAAGGTGGTCTTCGTCTCGTTGGCGCCGTCCTCACCGCGCGGGTAGTCGATCTCCACCGGATCGTCGCCCTCGGGCGCTCCGACGATCGAGTACTCCGGGGAGTACTCGCCGAAGTAGACGCGCGGCTGGAAGTTCTCGCTGGCGGTGAGGAAGCCGGACGATGGGATGCCGCTCTCCAGGAAGACCGGCTCGCCGTCGGCGGTGCGCTGGTTGCCTGCTGCGGCGACGAGGCCGTAGCCGTGCGTGTACACCGCCGTGCGGTTGTTCCAGCTGTTGCCCTCGCCGAGCTGCTGCATGTTCAGCTCGCGGACCGCGACCACGGTGTCCTGGGACTCCCCGTCGATCTCGTAGCGGTCGACGTCCAGGGTGTCGGTGAACTGGTAGTAGCCGCGGTACTGCTGCAACTGCTGAACGGTCGGGCTGATGATGGCGGGGTCCACGACACGGATGGATGCGGTGGTCTCGGCATCCTCGCGGAGCTGGCCGGCCTCGGCATCCGTCTCTGCCTCGAAGGGCGTCACCTCGAGGTCGGCGACATCGTAGGCGGCCTTCGTGCCGTCGATGTTGCGCTGGTAGTACTCCGCCTGGAAGCTGTTCTGGTTCGGGCGCACCTGGAAGGTCTCGACGACCCACGGGTAGCCGACGCCCACGACGAGCGAGGCGACCACGAGCAGCGCGGTCGCGGCCAGCGGGAAGCGCCAGCGGCCGATGATCGCCGTCACGATGAAGAGGATCGCGACGACCGCGGCGAGGATCGAGAGGATCGCGAGACCGGGGATGGTGGCGTTCACGCTCGTGTAGGCCGCACCGGTGATGCGGTCCTCCTCGGTGATCAGCGTCTTGTAGCGGTCCAGCCACAGGCTGACCGCCTGGACGATGAGGTAGAGCCCGGCCAGCACGGCGAGCTGGATGCGCGCCGGCTTCGAGATGCGCAGCTCACGCTGCCCGATCTGCACCGAGCCGTACAGGTACGACACGAGCGCCGTCACGATGAGGCACAGCAGTACCACGGCGGACACGAACGCGAGCAGGATCGAGTAGAACGGCATCGCGAAGAGGTAGAAGCCGGTGTCGAGACCGAACTCGGGATCCGTCGTGCCGGTCGCCGTGCCGTTCATCCACAGCAGCACGGTCTGCCAGTTGCCCGCAGCAGCGAAGCCGGCGAACAGCCCGAAGAAGATCGGCATGCCCCACATCGCCAGCCGGCGCAGCGGCTCGATGACCTCCTGGTAGCGGTCCAGCTGCGAGCTGAGGCGCACATAGACAGGACGCAGCCGGTACGCCAGCTGGATCGTCAGGAACAGCGGGATCGCCATACCGAGGAACCCGACGACGAACATCACCGCCGCGGCGATCCACTGCGTCGTCAGCACGTTCGCGAACGTGAGCTGGTCGTACCAGAGGAACTCGGTGTACAGCGAGGAGAAGACGAAGAACGCCGCGACGAGCGCGGCGAGGATCACCAGCGTGATCGTGAGGATGCGTCGGGATGTTCGGGGCGTGGCCGGTGTCGGCGCTGAGGTCGTGGTCACCATGCCATCCTAGGCATGATGGCTGGACGAGGGCTGGGCTGTTCGCTGTGAGCGGCGAGCGCGGGACGGCTGATCAGCCCGCGTCGGCCGCCGCGCTCGTGCACGTCGGCAGAGCATCCAGGTCGCCGTCGGAGGCGATGGCGTCGAGGATGCCCAGCGAGTCCTCCAGTGTCGCGGTCGAGAAGACCTGCAGACCGTCCGGCACGTGACCGACGACCTCGTCGCAGTTCGCGGCCGGCGCGAGGAAGTAGTCCGCGCCGGCGTCTCTGGCGCCGTAGAGCTTCTGCCGGATCCCGCCGATGGGGCCGACCGTTCCGTCGGACTCGATCGTCCCCGTGCCTGCGATGTCCTCGCCGCCCGTCAGCTCGCCCTCGGTGAGCTGATCGATGATGCCGAGCGCGAACATCATGCCTGCGCTCGGCCCTCCGACGTTGTCCAGCTGGATGGTGATGTCGATCGGGAAGTCGTACTCGGTGGTGAGCGTGATGCCGATGAGCCAGGTCGTCGTTCCGTCGTCCGCCGTGGCCTTCTCCGGCTCGAGACCGACGAGCATGTCCTCCCCCGCGCGCTGGACACCCAGCTCGACCTCGGCGCCCTCCGCGTCCTGGATGGCCTGGCGGAGCTGCTTGCCCGAGACGACCGCCGCGCCGTCGATCGTGGTGATCACGTCGCCCGCCTGCAGCACGCCCTCCGCCGGGCTGTCCTCCACGATCTGCACGACCTCGACGCTCGCGCCGGTGTCGTAGCCCAGCTCCTGAAGGGCCGCCGCCGTCGCCTCGTGCTGGGAGTCGACCATGAGCACCGCGTTGCGCTCGTCGCGCTCCTCGGTGGTCACTCCCTCGGGGAACACCTGCTCGATCGGCACGACCGCGCGCGAGCGATCCGTCCACGCCAGCGCGAGCTCGAACCAGCTCGGCGTGCGCTGACGGTTGCCGACCACCTGCACGGTGGTGAGATTGAGCGAGCCGGCCGTCTCGAACGTCTCCGCTCCCTCGATCTCGATGAGCGGCACCTGCTCGTCATCGGCGCCGGCCGCCGTCCCGAGCGTGTCGTACACCGGCCCCGGCTGCTGGATCACGTACGGGGTGGGGAGGAACGTCAGCACGACGAGAGCGATCAGCGCCACCACGAGCGCCCAGACGCCCACTCCGAGACGCGCGCGCACGCGGTGCTGACTCACAGGATCTCCTCCGTCGTTCGCGAGTGGCGTACAGCGATCTGCTCGCCGCCGCGTCCTCCGCGGGATGCTGTGACTAGCGTAGACGGAGACGGCTATCGGCGTGCTGAGAGGGCGATCGACATGGCAGACAACGACCCCACACCGGAGGACTTCCAGGAGTTCATCCGCAAGATGATGTCGGGCGCGGGCGCCGGCGACTTCGACCTCGGCGCGCTCCAGAACGCCCTCGGCGGCGCGGACGGCATGCAGCTCGACCCGGCGATGCTGCAGGCGATGATGTCCCAGCTCCAGGGGGCCTTCGGCTCCGATCCCTGGCAGAACACACTCCGTCAGGCGCAGCACATCGCCAACCGTGACGGTCAGGGCATCACGGAGACGTCGAGAGCATCGCTGTCGGATGCCTTCGGCCTGGCGAACCTGTGGCTGGGAGAGGCCACCACCATCTCGGAGCTCTCGGAGGCCCCGCGCGCGATGACCAGGGGCGAATGGGTCGAGCAGACGCTCCCGGTGTGGAAGGAGATCGCCGAACCCGTCTCGACGAGCATCGCCGACGCGCTGATGACGGCGCTGGACAGCCAGGTCCCCGACGACATGCGCGGCGTGGTCCAGGGCGCCGGCAGACTCATGCGGGGCCTGGGCAGCTCCGTGTTCGCCGCGCAGTTCGGACAGGTGCTGGGCAATCTGTCGCTGGAGGTCGTCTCCGGCGGCGATGTCGGCATCCCGGTTCTTCCCGCGGGGGCCGCCGCCGTGATCCCGCAGAACCTGTCGGCGTTCGGGGAGGGTCTCGAGATCCCGGCCGATCAGATCGCGCTGTATCTCGCGACGCGGGAGCTGGCGTACGCACGGCTGTATCGGCACGCCAAGTGGCTGCATCTGCAGGTGATGAGTCAGATCACCGACTTCGCGCGGGGCGTCACGGTGGACGTCGAGGCGCTCGAGGACGTGGCCAGCCGACTGGATCCCTCCAACCCCGAGGAGCTGCGCGCCGCGATCGAGGGCGGCGCGCTCCTGCCGGCACAGACCGAGGCTCAACGCGAGGCGCTGGGACGTCTCGAGCACGTCATCGCCCTCGTCGACGGGTGGGTGGATGTCGTGACCTCCGAGGCGACGTCGCGCCTCCCCGACGGCGTGCGCCTGGCCGAGGCCGCTCGTCGCCGCCGGGCGGTGGGCGGACCGGCCGAGGACGCCCTGGGCGCCCTCGTCGGTCTGAAGCTTCGTCCGCGCAGGCTCCGCGAGGCGGCCGCCATGTGGCGCAGCGTCACGGATGCCGTCGGCGTCGCCGCGAGGGATGCGCTCTGGGACTACCCCGACCTCATGCCCGCGGCGGCCGACATCGACGACCCGGCCGCGCTCATCGCCCGCCTGCAGGCGACCGCCAGGGGCGAGGAGCCCGCGGCGGACGAGTTCGACGAGGCACTGGCACGGCTGTTGAACGGTGACGACTTCGGCGGCACTCAGGGCGGGGGCACCGAGGAGAGCAGCGACGACGATCCGCGGGGCGGCGAGACGCCGGTCTGACCCGGCCTGCACAGGGAACCCGCCGAGCAGAGTTGTTCACGGATAGCGCGGATCTCCCCCGCGCCGCGCCCTCCCCGAGCAGAATCGGGGCATGCCCCGCTCTTCTCCTCCGCTCACCAGGATCGACACCATCCACACGCCGCTCTGGCGCGACGCCGACACCATTCAGCTGGGGCTTCGCGGTTCGCTCCGTGTGAGAGCCGTCGAGCCATGGGTGGAGCCGCTCATCGCTCGGCTCGCGCGCGGCATCCCGATCGCCTCGTTCGACCTCATCGCGCACGGTCTCGGAGCACCGCGGGATGCCGCGCGCGCCCTGCTGGATGAGGTGCGCCCGCTGCTGCGCACCGATGGCCCCGCCCCGGCGGCCGCGTGGGTGGAGACGGCCCACTTCGCCGATTCGCGCGTGAGCGGCTGGATGCGCGACGACCTCGCCGATCTCCTCGTCCCCGCCGCCCCGCATGGCGACGCATCATCGGTCTGCGTGCTGCTGGTGCACGGTGCGGTGGCGGCTGTGCAGGTCCAGTCGCTCGTCTCGGCCGACATCGCCCACCTACCCGTCGCTTTCGAACCGGGAAGAATCGTGGCCGGCCCGCTCGTCCTGCCGGGTACGACGCCGTGTCTGGCCTGTTTCGAAGCCCACGAGCGCGACAAGGACACCGACTGGCCCCTGCTGCACAGCCAGCTGATCGCGCGCACGGCGACCGCCGTCACCCGGCTCGATGTCGGCGATGCCGCCCGACTCGTCGAGCGTCTGCTGCGCGACCCGGAACCGGGAGGCCGGATGGGATGGGTCAGCGGCGGCGAGCGCCCTGCGTGGCGCCAGGTGAGGTTTCACGCAGAATGCCGGTGCCGCGGGTGGTCGTCCCGATCTCGGCCAGAAAACGCGACGGTGCGCGCTCGCCCCGTCCCGCGGCCCGAGACCAGGACAGCGTGAGCGTGCGACCGGCCCTGGTGACGCCGACGTAGGCGAGCCGCCGTTCCTCGTCGATGGCTTCGAAGCCGGTGGCGTAGGAGATGGGGAGCGACCCCTCCGCCCATCCCGCCAAGTGGACATGCGGCCATTCGAGGCCCTTCGCCGCGTGCAGCGTCGACAGCGTGACGGTGCGCATGGTGGGCTCGTGCTGATCCTTGGCGCGGGCCATGAGGGCATCGCTGAAGGAGCGCAGGGTTGTCCCCGGCGCTGCTTCCTCGGCCAACCGGAGCAGAGTGCTCCTCGCCTCCCATCCGTCGCGCTGCGCGCCGCCGGCGGCAGGCGGCTCGTCGCTCAGGCCGAGCTCGCGCAGCACCTTGCGCACGTTCGAGAGGAAGTCGCGTTCGGTCGGCGCCACAGCGGCCCCGCGGAGGGCGAGCACGGCCTGACGGACCTCTGGCATGTCGAAGAACCGGGTCCCGCCGAGCACGGTCGCCGGGATCCCCTCCGCGGCGAGCGCCTGCAGGATCGCCGCGGACTGCGCGTGCGAGCGGTACAGCACGGCGATATCGGATGCCGGCACGCCGTCGGCGATCTTCGCGGCGATCCCCCGTGCGATCCCCGCCGCCTCCTCGGTCTCCGAGTCGTAGGCCGTCACCGTCGGCGACTCCGCCTGGAGCGCCTCTCTCGCGGGGACGAGCTCGAGCGCCCCCGCACGCCCCTTCATCAGGGCGTTCGCCGCGCTGAGGATCGGCGCCTGCGAGCGGTAGTTGGTCTCCAGCCGCACGAGGGTGGCATCCGGATGCCGTCGCTCGAACTCGAGCAGATACCGCTGATCGGCGCCCGCGAAGGAGTAGATGGTCTGACTCGCGTCACCGACCACGCAGATGTCCCGGCGGTCGCCCAGCCACAGCTCGAGGAGTCTGTTCTGCAACGGCGACACGTCCTGGTACTCATCGACGGTGAAGTGCCGGTACTGCTCATGCACGGATGCCGCGACGCGGGGCTCGGCCTCGAGCATCCCCGCGCACGCCAGCAGGACGTCCTCGAAATCCAGCTGATGCCGCTCATCCTTGAGCGCCTCGTAGCCGCGCTGCAGCGCGATGAACTGCTCCGCGCTCACACCGCTGACCTGGCGCCCGAGATCGGCGTGCTTCTCGATGCTCAGCATCGAGACCTTGCGCCATTCGATCTCGGATGCGATGTCCCGCAGGGTCGCTCGATCCGGTCGGAGCCGCAGCGCATCCGCCGCCTGCCCGAGCAGACGCACTTTGTTGTCCACGATGCTCGGCGCCGGCGAACCGGCGATCGTCGGCCAGAAGAAGTTCAGCTGCGCCAGCGCCGCGGCATGGAACGTCCGTGCCGCGACGCCCTCGACACCGAGTGCGCGCAACCGTCCGCGGAGCTCCCCGGCGGCTTTGGCGGTGAAGGTCACGGCCATCACCCGCGACGGCGAGTACGCGCCGGTGTCGACTCCGTGGGCGATGCGATGGGTGATCACCCTGGTCTTGCCCGTGCCTGCTCCGGCGAGCACGACGACGGGGCCTCGCAGGATCGACGCCGCCTCGCGCTGACGTTCATCGAGCGCGTCGAGTGCGCTCACGTCGTCCCGCTGGGCTCGGTCTCGTACCAGTCGATGATGAGCGACCTGGCGATCGAGGCGGGGCCGGGAAGCCCGACCGGCCCCTCTCCCGCGAGCGCCGTGGCGATCTCGTCGCGCGTGAACCACCGCACGTCGATGATCTCCTCACCATCAGGGCGCGCCTGACGATCCTCCGCAGCGGTCGCGCGGAATCCGACCATCAGCGATCGGGGGTACGGCCACGCCTGCGAGGAGACGTACCGCAGCGACGACACCGAGACGCCGGACTCCTCCTTCAGCTCGCGATGCACCGTGGCCTCGAGGGACTCGCCCGCCTCGACGAACCCCGCGAAACAGGAGTACATCCGCCCTCGCCACTGCGCGTTCGCGCCGAGGAGCAGTCGCTCCCCGTCCTCGGACTCCACCGCGACGATGACGGCCGGGTCCGTGCGCGGGAAGTGCTCCCGATCGCATTCGAGGCAGCGACGCGACCATCCGCACTGGCGCAGCTCGGTACGGCCTCCGCACGTCGGGCAGAAGCGGGCGTCCCGCAGCCAGCCGGCCAGCGCGATCGATTCCACGAGGATCTCGGTGTGCAGCGGATCCAGTGCAGCGCTGTCGCGCACACCGGCCCAGGTCTCATCGGGCGCGGCATCGATCGACTCGTCGATGTCGGGGATCACCGCGACGAGCAGGGGTGTACCGTCTGCGAGACGCCCGAGCAGTGCCCACTCGGCATCATCTCCGGCCTCGGCGGGGCTGACGAGCACGAGCCGGTCGTCCTCGATCTGGGCCCGGCCGTCACGGACCACGACCACGCGGACGTCTTCGGAGGCGCGCAGCGCCTCGAGCATCCCTGGCTGATCGCGGAGGTGCCCTGCACGGTCGAGCAATGCGCGACGGACGGTCATCGGATCCCTCTCTGCGTGACTGGCGTTGGCCATACGGGGCGTGGCGTAGGCGGCCCGAAGGCGCCCGCGACCTACCCTGGGGGCATGGCACGCTCTCCTTTCACTCTAGCGGCGGCTGTGACAGCCGCTCTGCCCGGGGCGGAGGTCACCGGGGTCCGCTCGCTCAGCGCGGACGGCGAAGGCCGCTTCGATTCGGCCGTGGCGACGCTCGCCGATGGGAGGGAGCTCGCCATCCGGGTGGCAGACGATGACGAGGCCGCCAGAGAGCTCGCCGCCGAGGCGATCGCGCTGCGTGCGCTCACCGCAGGCGCACGAGCCATGCTCGGCTTCCGTGCCCCCGAGTACATCGGGGAGACCAGGCTCGGTCAGGCGCATGCCCTCGTGACGGAGCTCCTCCCCGGGTTCCAGGTGGAGGCGGCTCATCTGCCGGCCGGCCGCGGGGCAGCGGTCTCCGTAGGGGCGGCGATCGCTGCGATCCACGCCCTTCCCCCGTCCGTGGTGCGCGGCGCCGGCCTCGCTGAGCGCTCCGCCGAGCAGACGCGCGATGACGTGCGGCGGCTCATCGACCGTTCGGCGGCCACCGGGCGAGTCCCTGCGCGCCTCACGGTGAGGTGGCGCGAAGCCGTCGAGGATGACGCGCTGTGGCGATTCGAGGCGGCCGTCACCCTCGGAGGCGCGCAGGGCGAGAGCTTCCTCTTCGCCGATGACAGCGACGAAGGACCTCGTGTCATCGGCGCCATCGGCTGGCACGGGCTCTCCCTCGGCGACCCGGCGATGGACCTCGCCTGGCTCTCCTCCGCGCCGGATGCCGCGGATGATGTGCGCGCGGCGTACACGGCGGCGTCGACACGGTCGATCGATGCGGCCATCGAGGTCCGCGCGCGCCTGGGCGCCGAGCTGGAGTTCGCCCGCTGGCTGGTGCACGGCGACGAGCTTCGGCGACCGGACATCGTGGATGATGCGGCCGCGCTGCTGAATGCACTGGCGGATGGCCTGCGCAGCGACGACCTCGCGGTGATCTCGGCCAGGGACGGGGTCGATTCGGCCCTCGAGGCACTGGAGAACGTGCCGAGGACGACCCCTGCCGTCGACACCTCGATGCAGACGGACGCCTACAACCCGGAGGAGCTCTGGCTCGATCCGGGCCAGGACCCGGTCGGCGACCCCGACGCGACGGCCGATCTCACCGATGTGAGCACCGCTGGGCTGCTCCCCGTCGATGTGCCGGAGACGGCAGCGACCCCGGAGGACGAGGCTCAGCGGGCCGCGCGCGCGGCCCTCCAGCGCTGGACGAGCTCCTCCTCCGAGTAGACGCGATCGCCGCGGATGACGTGATCGTCCGCCACGTAGTAGAGCGCGACGTCGATGTCCTCGAGCGGGACGTTGAATCGACGGTGATACGCCAGTCGGTACAGCGCGAGCTGAAGCATGCGCTCTTCCTTCTCCGCCGCCGTACGCGGAGCCCTGCCGGTCTTCCAGTCGACGATCTCGATGCGATCGCCCCGATCCGCGCGCCGATAGACCGCATCGAGCTTGCAGATCACGATGTGCGCATCGCCCCCTTCGGCACGGTTCGCGTCCGTGGAGCCGCCGAGCGCGAAGTCGATCTCGATCTCGACGGCGATCGGCTGGAGGTGCGCCCATTCGCTGCGCTCGAACGTCTCCTGAAGCCGTGCCATGTCGATCTGGTCGGCGGCGGAGACCTCATGCGTCGACGATTCTTCTTCCTCATCGACCTCCCACAGGCCCGCGTCCACGGCGGCGCCCGAACCGACGAGACCGGAGCGGTGCTCGACCCAGGCGTGGAAGAGCGTGCCGAGCCTGGTCTGCCGGTACGGGCGCTCAGGAACGGGACGGGTGAGCGAGCGGACCGTGCCGGAGTAATCGGTGACGTAGTCCTTGAAGCGTGACGCCGGCACCCTGGTGGGCGCTGCGAGGTCCGCCCCGCGCTGGCGTGCCGCGCGTTCGGCGAGCAGGCGCTGCACCTCCGGCGAGGCGGCCGGCGGGTCGTTCCTCGCCAGGACCTCGTTCACGGCAGCAGCCGCGGCGCTCACGACGCCACGCCGCGCCCCCAACGGGTCCATCGGCCAATGGCTCGTCTTGCCTGGCCCCTCGTACGGGTTCTCCTCGCCCGGCTCGGTGCCGATGCCCGTGCCGAGTTCCTCGACGGCCTCGATCAGATAGTCGGACGGTCGCCGAGAGCTCTTCTGCCCCGCCCAATGCGCACCGGTGAGCAGGAGATGGGTGCGCGCACGTGTCACGGCCACGTAGCCGAGGCGGCGCTCCTCCTGCTGTTGGTATTCGCGGTAGGCATCCTTGAACACGGTCAGTGCTCCCGGCGTCTTGCCGCGACTGGTGAGGGAGGCGATGCCCGCCTTCACCTGCTTGACCGGATCGAGTTCTTCCTCGACCGGGGGGATCCAGCTGAAGGAGGGCAGCGCCGCACCGTCTCCTCGGAGCGCGAACGGCAGCACGCCGAACCCGAACCAGCCGGACGTGTCCGTCGGGCGCGCGGGAAGCTCGCCGTCGACGAGGCGCACCACCGCGACGGCATCCCACTCCAGTCCCTTCGAGCCGTGGATCGTCAGCAGCTGCACCACGCCCGGCTCTGGCGGCTCTGGCCGCGGCATGAGCTCGTCCGTGCTCTCCGCCTTGTCGAGCCAGGCGAGCAGACTCCCGATCGTGCCGCGTTCGTCGGCCTCGAGGAAGGCGCGGACCTCATCGGCGAAGGCGCGCAGCTGCGTGGCCGCGATCCGAGCCGGCCCCCGCGTCTCATTGGCCGCCAGTTCGATGTCCAGGCGCAGCTCGGTCTCGATCTGCCGGATGAGATCCGGGATCGGCTGTCCAGAGGCGCGTCGGAGCCTGTCGAGCATGTCTCCGGCCGCGCGGATGCGGGCACGCCCTTCCGCGGTGATCGGCTCGAGCAGGCGGTAGTCGTCGCGCAGACCGCGGAGCACGTCGACGGCGTCGATGATCGACACCGCCTCGTCGGCACCGCGCGATGCCCGGATGCGCTGGCGCAGCTCCTCCGGAAGCGGAAGCAGACCGCTGTCACGGCGGGACAGCTCGGCGGCCAGGCCGTGCAGTGCGGCCATATCCGCGACGCCGACCGAGAACCGCGGGCCGACGAGCAGACGGATGAGAGCTGATCCGGCGTTCGGATCATGCAGGACCCGCAGCGTCGAGACGACATCGACCACCTCCGGCGTCGCGAGCAGTCCGCCGAGTCCGAGGATGCGATGCGGGATGCCGCGGGCGGCGAGCGCCCCCGCGAAGGTCTGCATGTGCCGTTTCGAGCGGAACAGGATCGCCCCCGTATGCGGCCGGCTGCCTCCTTCGTGCTCCGCCCGGCGCACGGAGAACCAATCTGCGACCTCTGCGGCCTCGTCGTCGACGGTGAGGGGGAAGCGCACGTCGACCGCCCCCTCCCCCGACCCCGGCCGAGCCTCCAGGGGCGGGACATCGAGCTCTGGGCGTCGCAGCGGCCCCAGCACACGGTTCGCGATGTCGAGAATGGCCCTGTCGTTGCGCCAGCTGGTCATCAGGCTGTAGGAGCCGGGCTCCGCCTCGTCGGCGAAGGCGCCGGCGAACGCGTACAGGTTGTCGGCGCTGGCTCCGCGCCAGCCGTAGATCGACTGGTGCGGATCTCCGACAGCCATCACCGCGGTGTCGCGGAACACCGCGGCCAGGAAGCGGGTCTGGATGACGGAGGTGTCCTGGTACTCGTCGAGGAGGACGACACGGTGCTGCTCGCGGAGCTGGTCGCGCACATCGGGAGACGATTCGACGATGTCGTAGGCGCCGCCGACCTGGTCGGCGAAGTCGAGCACGCCCCGGCGGCGCTTCTCGGCGATGTACTCCCGCACGAGCGCCGTGAGAGTCGGCATGGCGAGCAGATTCGACGCCGCCTTGTCGACATCGGCGTTGCTGCGGTACGGCTCGAACGCCTCCGCCTGCCTGAGCGCGATGCGCTCGGCCCTGTCGAGATCCGCTCTGTGGTCGAGCGCATCGCCGGCGAGGCGCTGGACGGCGTCCACGACACCGGGGACGGCGCGGTCGATGTCCTCGAGGCCGGGGAGGTCCGCACGCAGCACGACCTCGCGCGCGAGCATCCACGACGCGGCCTGACTCAGCATCGCCGCATCGGGATCGCGTCCGATGCGCGCCGCATGCTCGCGCACGATCGCATCGGCGAAGGCGTTGTAGGTGGACACCCGTGGCCGGATCAGCAGGTCTTCAGCGGGGACGGCGGATGCCGGGGCCCACCCTGTTCCGAGGCGCACGGCGAGGTCGTCGAGCACCTGCCGGCGCACGGTGTCGCGCTGTCGGCCAGGCTCGGCGACGTCGACCCTCGCCAGCTCGCCGCCGTCCACGATCGCGGCCAGGTGAGGGAGCAGACCACGTCTGCCGTACTCGTCGATGAGGGCGAGCCTGGCCCCGATGCGCTCGGCCAGCTCCCCCGCGGCCTTCCTCGTGAAGGTGAGGCCGAGGATCTCGTCTCTGCGGACGTGCCCGTTGGCGACCAGCCAGACGACACGACCCGACATCGTCTCCGTCTTGCCGCTGCCCGCGCCGGCGACGACGAGGGCAGGAGCGGGAGGGGCCTCGATGACGCGCTGCTGCGCCGGCGTCGGCGAGGGGAGCCCGAGCGCCGCGGCGACCTGGACGGCGGAGATCCCGTTCCCCGGCCCCGTCCAGCCGGTCATGCGCTCACCGCCGGGACCGTGTGGATGCGGCATGGCTGAACACGCCATTGCGTGTCGGCGCAGTGCGCCTCGACCTGGGCCGTGAAGCTCGATGCCGACATTCCGCGCGCGGCATCCGCGATCCGGCGCAGGAACACGGTGCGCGCCTCACCCGCGAGCGTGTGCTGGTGCGCGACCCGGTAGTCGCTGCCCGCCAGCGTCTTCGCGACGAGCACGAGCCGTGCGCCCGCCAGGGCGGCTGGATCGGCGCCCTGAACGAGCCCCTCCTGCACAGCCACCTGATACGCGGCCAGCTGCGCGTGATCGACCACCTTCTGCTCGTTCTCCGGTTCGTACTTCCCCGTCTTCAGATCGACGACGACCACCCGCTCACCGCCCTCCACCTGTGCCATCCGCTCCCATCGCTGCCCTCTGGCCTCGGCGTGCTCGCCCCCGCTCGCGGGGTAGACCTCCACCCTGTCGATGAAGCCGTGCACGATCGCATGACCTGCCTCTGGGCCCGGCTCCGCAGTCGTCGGATGCACCTGCGGCTCGGCGTCCTCGCTCTGCGGGATCTCCACCGCGAACCGGAACTCGACCTCGCCGGCGAGCGCTCTGCCGCCCTCCGCCGCCACCTGAGTGAGATAGCTGTGCAAGCGATCGACGTACTGCTCCGCGCGACGGCGCTCCTTGCGCCCGATCCACGCGGTCTCGAAATCGAGCTCCGGCCAGTGCTCGGCGAGCACCGCACGAAGGCGGTCCAGCTGCCCCTCGGGCACCTTCTCCATGGCCTCGTGGATGATCGTGCCGATGCCCGCCGACGGCGGCATGACGGTGTCACCGCCGAGGGCGGCGACCGCCCAGTTCAGCTCGCACTCCTCGAAGGACTCCATGCGCGAGGGCGAGACCCTCGCCGCCTCGACGGCCAGATCATGCAGAGGGGCCGCGGTGCTCGGTGCGGCCAGCCCGTACCACTGCGCGGGGTCCGCGCCCGGAACGCCCTGCATCGCCAGCACGGCGAGCTGTTCGGCCGCCTCGCGTCGGTGGGGCTCGGAGGACGAGGTGGTGAGCGTCCTGCGGTACCGCGCGACGAGACCGCGGAGCGTGAGCGGATGCTCGGAGGAGCGATGCTCGCGAACGGGCTCGGGCAGGAATGCGAAGAAGCCGCTCGGAGTCATGTCGTCGTCGTCCACCGCGGTGACCAGGAGCAGGTCCGCCGCGCGGGAGACCGCCCGCACGAAGAGCCGGAGCTCATCGTGCAGGGCAGCGCGACGGCGATCCAGCGCGTCCTGCGGAACCGCATCGATCCCCGTCCGTCGGGCCGTCACCGCATCCGCCAGCTGCCAGGTGCGCAGCATCCCTCCGCGCAGACGGACGTTGGGCCAGACACCGTCCTGAAGGCCGGCGACCACGACCGCCTCGAACTGCGTGCCGAGGGCCGTGGCCGGCGTGAGCAGGGTCACCAGCCCCGGCCGGTCGGGGGTGGAGAGCGTATCCTCCGGCACCTCGCTGTCGAGGATGTCGTGGATGAAGGCCTGCGGCCGTTCGAGGGGCGAACGCTCCACGAACCGCTTGGCCGCGTCGAAGAGCGATACGAGACTGTCGAGAGCCCGCGCGGTCTCGCCGCCGCCCGGCTGCTCCGCCGCCTCTCGCCACGCCCGCTCCAGCCGCGAGCCGTCCGGTGTCCGCGCGCGGTCCCATACGCGCCAGAGCAGCTCGTGGATCGTCTCGCCGCGCTCCGCCGCCTCCGCAACCTCCGCCAACGTCGCGGCGAAGCGATCCGCTCTGCGTGCCTCTGGTGCGTCGATCCTGTCGAGGGTGGCCGGCGCGGCCATCGCCAGCCGCAGCAGCTCCCCCGCCGGCGTCGATCCGGCATCGGCCAGCTCGAGGTGTCGCAGGCGCGCACGGAGCCGCCGGAGCCCCACCGCGTCCATTCCGCCGAACGGTGTGCACAACGACTCCATCAGTGCCGCGGCCGTCCGCTCCTCGACGGGTGTGAGGGCCAACCGGGCCACCCCGAGGATGTCCCGCACGGCGCCCTCGCTGCCGAGCGGACGCTGCACGCCGGCCGCCCTCGTCGGCACCTCGCGGGCGGCGAGCTCGGTCTCGAGCGCGGCGACCTGTCGGGTGTCGTGCGCGATCACGGCCATATCGCTCCAGGCCGTGCCGCCCTCCAGATGCCATTCGCGCAGCACCCCCGCGATGCGGTCGTACTCCTCGTGCGGCGAGCCGGCGAGGAAGGCGGTCACCGCGCCGTCCGCGCCCCCGACGCTTTCGGGGGCGCGGCGATGCTCCACGCGGCCGGCCGCACCGATCGCCTGGGTGAGGGTACGCGTCAACGCGGTCAGCGCAGGAGCCTGGCGATGCGGGATCTCGAGGACGTAGACAGCCTCCAGCGACGAGGCCAGCTCGTGGAAGAGCTGCGCAGAGGCGCCGCGGAAGGCTCCGGACGAGATGTCTGGGTCTCCGAAGGCGAGGACGGCGACGCCGCGTGCCCGCAGCGCCGCGACGAGTTCCACGCCGCCTCTGGTGAGCTCCTGCGCATCGTCGATGAGCACGACCCGCAGCGCTGCGAGCGGGCCGAGCGCTGCAGCATCAGCCCCGCGCAGCAGCGCGGATGCCTCGGCGATGAGGTCGGGGATGTCACGATGCGCCGTGCGCATCCCCGCGAGCACCTGGCGGTACTCCTCGGCGAAGCCCGAGACGGCCGTCCAGACCTCGTCGCCGAGAGCGGCGAGCTCGCCGGGCTGGACACCCAGCTCCGTGCACTCGGCCAAGAACGTGCGCAACTCGGATCGGAAGCCCTTCGACGCGCGCACGGACGGGCTGAGCGCCTCGGGCCAGCGGCTGTGCTCTCCGTCCGCCTCGTCCTCGGCATGTCCTGCGAGCAGGTCGGCGACGATGCGGTCCTGATCGGCGCCGGTGAGCAGCGCCGGTGGCTCCTGCCCCTCGCGGACCATCGCCCCTCGCACGATCTGGAAGGCGAAGGACGCCAGAGATCTCGCCAGAGGCCCGGGCGTCGCCTGCGCGATCCGGACACCGATGGCGTCGCGCAGACTCGTCGCCGCCTGCCGACTGGGCGTCAGCACGAGCACCTCCGTCGGCGCGAGCCCGAGTTCGCCCAGCAAGGCGGCGACTCGTGCCACCAGCGTGCGCGTCTTTCCCGTTCCCGGCGCCCCGATGACGACGCCGGATGCCTCGACGGCGGCCAAGACGACGGCCGCCTGGCCTGCGTCCTCGGCGTGCGCGGCGCGGGCATCGGATGTCATGGCATCCACGCTAGCGGGGGTCCCGGACACCGCTCGGCGCCCTCCGTGTGCGCCGTGGGCGAACGGGGCTCCCCGCGCGGACCCGGCCTCTCACCGCGCGGTAGAGTCGTGGACACGACCTCGACCATCCAAGGAGCACTCGTGGAAATCCGCATCGGCATCGTCAACACCGGCCGTGAGCTGAACTTCGAGACCGCGGCGAACGCCGAACAGGTGCGCGCCGACGTCACCGCCGCGCTCGAGCAGAGCACGGCGCACGTGAGCTTCACCGATGTGAAGGGCAACGCCTTCATCGTCCCGACGGCGAACCTGGCGTACGTCGAGCTCGGCACGGAGGAATCGCGCCGCGTCGGGTTCGTCGCCTGAGATGTACATCCTCCTCGCCCTCATCGCGGCCTGTGCGCTCGGCGTCGGCCTGCACTATCTGCTCGCGCATCGGGATCTCCGAGGCGCCGCGCTGACCCCTGGCGTGGCCACGGCCGTGGCGGGCGTCGTCTACGCGATCCTGCAGTGGGCCGGCGTGGGTGAGGACAGCGTCTGGCTCTGGCTCGCCAGCATCGGCGGGGGCCTCCTGGTCTCGCTCGCAGCGACGCTGGCGGTCTCCGCCGCGCGCCTGCGATCGGATGCCGCGGCCAAGGCCGCACTCGGGATCTGAGGCGGCGGGCTCAGCCTGCCGGGGCTGCCGTCCTAGGCCGCGAGCCCCATCGCATCCATGCGGCGCGCATGCGCACCCATGAGCTCGGTGTACACCGGCTCGATCCGGTCGTCGTCGACGACGAGGCGCTCAGGACGCAGCGCCTGGCGCGCGACGAGCAGCGTGTCGCCGACCAGACGGCGTGCCCACATCGACAGCAGCGAGCGCCATTCGGCGTCCTCGTCGATGGTCGCCCTGAGGATCGCCACGATCTCCTCGGTGTGATCGTCCTGCTGGAGGATCTGCGCGACCCTCTCCCCCGTCGCGTCGTACGAGGAGGCCAGCGCGAGGTAGAAGTCGTCCAGGATCGCCGCCGTGATGTACACGGCGAGCAGCGTCTCGCGCGGCCGGACGCCGATCGTCTTGCGGCGGAAGGCATCGAGGTGCTCACGGAACGGGAGCATCACCTCGGTGGGATCGTCGCCGCGCGCGGCGATGACCTCCACGATGGCCCTGTGCTTCTCCAGCGCAGCGCCAGCCGCTCGGGAGAGCGCCTCCTTCTCGGAGAGCTCCGGCGTCGCCCTGATGAGGCGGGTGAGCGTCTCGAAGTAACCCAGCTGCAGGTACGCGGCCTGGCCGAGGAAGCGATCGAGCTCCGGCGCGAGCTCGGCGAAGTCGATGCGGGTCGCCCCGTCCCCCTCGCCCCTGCCGCGCAGGGTCAGGACACGGCGCGGCGACCTGCGCTGCCAGAACCACTGGACCATGTCGCAAGCCTACCGACCCAGGCGGGTGCACGCCGCTGCGGGCCGATCGGACGGGCTCGGGTATCCTGGGGGCACGTCCTGCCGTCGGAGCAGGACCCCGCGCCTGTGGCACATGAGACGGCGTGGATCCGTTTACGAGGCGCGCTCGCACGCTCGGGCCGCCGGACAGGCATCATCACATCGTGACAACGTTCGCCGAACTCGGCATCGATCAGGACATCGTCGACGCCCTCGCGGCCAAGGGGATCCTGGATGCGTTCCCCATCCAGGAGCAGACCATCCCGCTCGGTCTCCCCGGCCAGGACATCATCGGCCAGGCCAAGACCGGAACAGGCAAGACCTTCGGCTTCGGCATCCCCGTCGTGCAGCGTCTGGGCCTGAACCCCGAGCCGGGCGTCAAGGCCCTCATCGTCGTGCCGACGCGTGAGCTCGCGGTGCAGGTCTACGAGGACATCGATCTGCTCACCTCCGGTCGTTCCACGAGCGTCGTGGCCATCTACGGCGGAAAGGCCTACGAGGGCCAGATCGAGCAGCTCAAGGCCGGCGCCCAGATCGTCGTCGGAACCCCTGGCCGCCTCATCGACCTGGCCGGCCAGCGTCTGCTCGACCTGTCGAACGCGACCGAGGTCGTGCTCGACGAGGCAGACAAGATGCTCGACCTCGGCTTCCTCGCCGACATCGAGAAGATCTTCCAGAAGGTCCCCGAGAAGCGTCACACGCAGCTGTTCTCCGCGACCATGCCCGGTCCGATCGTCGCCCTGGCCAGGCGCTTCATGACCAACCCCATTCACATCCGCGCGAACGACCCGGACGAGGGCCTCACCCAGGCGAACATCAAGCACCTCGTCTACCGCGCGCACTCGCTGGACAAGGATGAGGTCATCGCCCGCATCCTGCAGGCCGAGGGCCGGGGCAAGACCGTCATCTTCACGCGCACCAAGCGCGCGGCGCAGCGCCTCGTCGATGAGCTGAACGACCGCGGATTCAACGTCGGCGGCGTGCACGGCGACATGGGCCAGGAGCAGCGCGAGCGCTCCATGGCCGCCTTCAAGGCGGGCAAGAAGGACGTCCTGGTCGCCACGGACGTCGCCGCCCGAGGCATCGACGTGGACGACGTCACCCACGTGATCAACCACACGATCCCCGACGAGGAGAAGACCTACCTGCACCGCGCGGGGCGCACGGGGCGTGCGGGCAAGACCGGCATCGCGGTCACCTTCGTCGACTGGGAGGACCTGCACAAGTGGGCCCTCATCAACCGGGCGCTCGAGTTCGGCCAGCCGGAGCCGCTGGAGACCTACTCGTCCAGCCCGCACCTCTACACCGACCTCGACATCCCCGAGGGCACGAAGGGCCGTCTCGTGTCCGCGCCGAAGACGCAGGCCGTGAAGACGCAGCGCCAGCGCCCTGAGCGCGCAGCGGACGCCGCAGCCGAGGGCACATCCGAATCCGGCACGCGCCGTCGCCGCCGTCGTCGCCGTGCAGAGGAGCCCGTCGGCTCGACCTTCGTCGAAGGGGCCGAGGCCTCCTCGACAGCAGAGGGCTCCGCCCCCGCCTCCTCCACAGACAGGTCCGCGGAGGGCGCAGGAACCCACGACGGATCGGGCAAGGAGCATCACGACGGCAAGCCGGCCCCGGCGCGTCGTCGCCGTCGCCGGCGCGGCGGATCCGGCGGTGGTGCCGCTCCGCAGGCGCCTGCGGAGTCCTGAAGACGGTGAAGGGCGGATGCCGAGAGGCATCCGCCCTTCGTCATTCCGTCAGGCCAGGCGCGGAGCCGTACCCGTGCCGCGCTCGATGATGCGCTGCACCATCGCATCGGCAGTGGTGTTCTCCCCCGGGCGGTTGGGCTTGCCCGCACCGTGGTAGTCGCTGGATCCGGTGACGATGAGATCGTTCCGCGCGGCGAGGTCGCGCAGCAGCGCCTTGCCGGACGCGGTGTTCTCCCGATGATCGATCTCGAATCCCGCGAGGCCTGCGGCGATCAGGCGTTCGATGACCGGCACCGGCATCATCCGATCGCGACCCGCGGTGACCGGATGCGCGATGATCGCAACACCGCCGGCCTGGGTGATCAGACGCACCGCGGTCAGCGGATCGGGCGCGTAGTGCGGCTCGTAGTACCCCTCACGGGGGTGCAGGATGCCATCGAAGGCCTCCGCGCGGTCTCGGACGATCCCGCGGGCGATGAGGGCATCCGCGATGTGCGGCCGACCGACCGTCGCATCGCCGGCGGTCTGGGCGACCACGTCGTCCCAGACGAGGTCGTAGTCGCGGCCGATGTTGCGGACGATCCGCTCTGCTCTGCCGATCCGGTCGCCGCGGATGCGGTCGGTCTCCGCCACCAGCGCCGCGTCAGCCGGGTCGAACAGGTAGCCGAGCACGTGGACGCTGCGCCACTCGTGCTTGGCCGAGAGCTCCATGCCCGGCAGGAACGTCATGCCGAGCGACTCCGCCGCGTCACCCGCCTCGGTCCAGCCGGTCGTCCGGTCGTGGTCCGTGAGCGCCAGGGTTCGGACGCCATGGGCGTGCGCCTGACGCACGACCTCGCCGGGGGTCTCCGTGCCATCGGAGTGGTTGGAGTGCAGGTGCAGGTCGCTCGGACCGTGGAAGAGCGCTGCACTCGTCATCCTCCGAGCGTATCGCGCGCACGGACGCCAGACGCGACAGAGGATTCACAGCCGTTCCCCCTAGGCTCGGGACGATGTTCCGACTCCTGGGGATCCTGCTCACCGTGCTGTTCGCGATCGCGACGGCGGTCGTGGTGTGGCCGCAGTTCTTCCAGCTCGAGCAGACGTTCCCCTTCGCCCAGCTCGTCGCGGTGCGCGGCGTCGTCATCGCCGGGTTCCTCGTCATCGCCGTGCTCTCCCTGCTGATGCTGTTCGCGAAGCCGTTGCGAGGCTTCGCGGCGTCGATCCTCATCGTCGCCCTGCTGGGAGCCGGAGCCACGGGCGCGGTCGGCGCCCTGCGAGGGTTCGGTTCCGACACGCTGCCGGAGAAGGGCGAGGAGAGCGTGCGCGTGCTGACCTGGAACACCGCGGGCGAGGCGATCTCCGCGGAGGACATCGCGGGCGAGATCCTCGCCGCCGATGCGGACATCGTCGCCCTCCCCGAGACGGCCGAGGCCGTCGGGTCGCGGATCGCGGTCATGCTCCGCGAGCAGGGCCATCCGATGTGGGTGCACCATGTGCAGTTCAATCCCGACATCGAGAACGGGCCGCAGGCCTGGCAGACGACGATCCTCATCTCCCCCGACCTCGGCGACTACTCCGTCATCCAGTCCTCCGCCGACGGCTCGAGCAACACCGGATCCGTGCCGAGCGCGGTCGTGATGCCCGTCGACGGCGAAGGGCCGACGGTCGTCGCCGTTCACGCCGTCGCACCGCGTGCAGAGGACATGGCCGCGTGGCGCTCGGACCTCGCATGGATCGCCGATCAGTGCCCCGAGGGCGATTTCATCCTCGCCGGCGACTTCAACGCCACGATCGACCACATGTCATCCCTGGGCGTGGACGGCGGCGACATGGGCTATTGCCGCGACGCGGCCACGCGCACCGGCAACGGGATGGTGTCGACCTGGCCGGCGTCGTTCCCCGAGCTGATCGGCGCGCCGATCGATCACGTCATGGCCTCGCCGAACTGGGAGCCGACCGGCTCGCGTGTGCTGGACGCCGGCGGCAGCGATCACCGCGGCCTCGTCGTGCAGCTCGACCCCGCGGCCGTCGAGGGCTGAGTCTCAGCGCGCCCTGCGTCGCCGGAGGATCGCCGCGACGAGGCGCCAGCCGACGAGGAAGAGCGCGAGCACGACGGCGGTGACGACGATGAACGCGACCGCCGTCCCCTGACCGGTCGCCGCCCGCAGCGCCATGCCGCCGGCGACCGTGACGAGCCAGATGAGGACGCCCACCGCGACGCGCGACGCGTCGACGCGCACCGCGAGCGCGACACCGTGCACCACGATGAGCGCCGCCAGGAACGGCCAGATCGAGAACACGATGCGCGCCACGGCATCCGGCTCGCCGAGCGAGTGCGAGAGGCCGCCGAGAAGGCAGAACACCACGACGAGCACCGCATCGATGACGATCGTGACGGCGGGGGACGGTCCGGTGGACACCTCATCACGACTCATCCCGCCAGCCTACGCGGCCGCCTCGCCCTGCCGCTCAGCGGCTGCGGATGAGAGACTGGATGCATGAGCACCGCATCCGGCGACACGACCGCCACGCACATCGAAGAGGACGCGGCGAAGGCGGCGGTGACCAACCGCAAGCAGCCCTTCCCCCGCGGATTCCTCGACACCATCTCCACGGGCTGGGCCGATCGCCCCGAGACCGTGCCCGGAGCACGTCCGCAGGCGCCGTACGCGGCGCGGCGACGCGCCGCGGTCTCGGCCGCCTTCCCCGGCAAGCGCCTGGTGATCCCCGCGGGCTCGCTCAAGCAGCGCAGCAACGACACCGACTACCCGTTCCGCGCCCACTCCGCCTTCGCGCACCTGACCGGCTGGGCGGCGGACGCCGAGCCCGACTCCGTGCTCGTCTTCGAGCCGACCGACGCAGGGCACGACGTCACGCTCTACTTCCGAGAGCGTGCCGACCGCACGACGACCGAGTTCTACGCCGATGCCACGGTCGGGGAGTTCTGGATCGGACCGCGGCCATCGTTGGCGGGCGTCGCCGCCGACCTGGCCATCGCCACGGACCACCTCGCATCCTTCGTCGCGGGCGACGACGACCTGTCCCTCGACGACGCCGAGCTGGCCAGGGTCGTCTCCGAGCTGCGCCTGGTCAAGGACGAGTACGAGATCGCCGAGATGCGCCGCGCCGTCGAGATCACCGCCGCGGGCTTCGACGACATCATCCGATCCCTCCCTGAGGCGGTCGCGCACGGTCGAGGCGAGCGCGTCGTCGAGGGCGTCTTCCACCGTCGCGCCCGCGAGGACGGCAACGGAGAGGGCTACGACACGATCGCCGCGTCCGGCCCGCACGCCTGCTACCTGCACTGGACCCGCAACGACGGCGCCGTCGTCCCCGGTGACCTCATCCTCGTGGATGCGGGTGTCGAGGCCGACAGCCTGTACACGGCCGACATCACCCGGACGCTGCCGGTGAGCGGCACCTTCACCGAGGTGCAGCGCCGGGTCTACGAGACCGTGCGCGAGGCCGCCGACGCCGCCTTCGCCGCCGCTCGGGTCGGCGTGCCGTTCCGCACCGTCCACGAGGCCGCGATGGGCGTGATCGCCGCGCGCGTCGCGGAGTGGGGCCTCCTGCCGGTCACAGCCGAGGAGGCGCTGGATGCGGATGCCGGTGGCCAGCACCGCCGTTACATGGTGCACGGCACCTCACATCACCTCGGCATCGACGTGCACGACTGCGCGCAGGCGCGGCGGGAGATGTACTACGACGGCATCCTCGAGCCCGGCATGGTGTTCACCATCGAGCCTGGTCTGTACTTCCAGATCGACGACCTCACCGTCCCCGAGGAACTGCGCGGCATCGGCGTGCGCATCGAGGACGACATCCTGATGACCGAGGACGGCCCGGTGAACCTGTCCGCCGGCATCCCGCGGACGGCGGACGAGGTCGAGGCCTGGATCGCGCGGGTGCGCTGACCCGGTCGTCCGGCGGGCACGTGCACCGACGCGCCGGCTCGGCGTACCGAATCCCTGGCGCCTTCACGCCATGACGGCGTGTCGCGCCGCGTCGCGCCTGGACACGCCGCGGCTGCAGGGCTGTGCCCGGGATTCGGCACGCAGGAGACGGGATCCCACGGCTCGCATCGGCCGAAAAGCCGTCAACGCGAGGTACGGTCAGTAGCGCGCGGAGAACCCGCCGTCCGAATGCAGCAGTTGCCCTGACACCCATCGGCCTTCCGGCGAGACGAGGAACGACACGACGGCGGCGATGTCGCCGGGGGTCCCCAGCCTTCCGAGCGGATGCGCGGGGATGAGCTCCTCGGCGAACCCCGGTTCCATCCAGCCCGTGTCGATCGGGCCGGGGTTGAGCGCGTTCGCCGAGATGCCGAGCGGGCCGAGCTCCCTGGCGGCCGAGATCACGAGTCGGTCCAGCGCGCCCTTCGAGGCACCATAGGGCAGGTTGCCCGTGGTGTGGTCGCTCGTGAGCGCGACGACCGCTCCCCCGGCATCCGTGATCTGACGGGCAAAGGCGGCGATGAGGAGCAGGCTCGCCCTGGCGTTCACGGCGACGTGCCGATCGAAGCTCTCAGCCGTGGTGTCGAGGATGCCTGTCGGCACATCGTGCGCGTGCGAGAGGACGAGCGCCGAGATCGGGCCCCGTGCGCGTGTGACGGCGTCGATGAGCTCCTGCGGTCCCTCGTGCGTGGAGAGATCGCAGAGGAACTCCGCATCGGCGAGATCACTGGTCGCGACATCCCACCCGTCGGCGATCAGACGAGGGACGATGCCCGCCGCGATGCTGTTCGCGCGCGCGGAACCGGTGACGAGTGCGAGGGGCATGAGCAAACCCTAGCGGGCGTGGTGCAGCCCAGCCATCACTGTCTCCCTCGGTAGACGGCGGTGCGCAGCTCCACGGCCCAGACGTCTCGCTCGGGCATCCGCAGCTCCTCCGCCACGGCGATCTCAGCCTCGACATCGTATGGGACCCGCACGAACTGGATCCCGAAGGGTTCGGCCGCCGATGCCCCGCCCTCGAGGATCACATACGACGGCGTCGGCTCGTCGAGCGGGTTGCCCGTGCTGCCGATGTTGAACAGGGTGCGACCGTCCACCGACTCGATGTAGGCGTCGTGGATGTCGGCGTAGCCGACGACATCCGGCGCGGGGCCGTCGCCCGTCATCGACGTGTTGACGAACATGCCGGCGAACTGCTCTTCGGTGTGGTGGAAATGCACACGCACGTGCGGGCTCTCGGCCGACGCATGGAAGAGCCGGATGCGGCGACCGCTCAGCTCGAGGTCATGGCTGAGCGGCAGCGACCCCAGCCAGGCGCGGCTCTCGGCGGAGAGCTCGTCGCGCCACCACACCATCTGGCCCGGGCCATCGTCGGGGATGCTGGGGAGGAAGTCGTCCCAGTTCCCGCGGACGTTCACTTCGCAGACCTCGCGGCATCGCCGCACGGCGGCCTCGCCCCGAGGCCCTTTGCCCGCGGTGTCGCCGAGGTTGAAGATCCTCGTGATGCCCCGATGGTCGATATCCGCCAGGACCGCTTCGAGGGCCGTGAGATTGCCGTGGACGTCGGAGATCAGCGCGATGCGTTCGAGGGGCACCCGACCATCGTGACACGGCATGCCGGATGCTCGGCCGCCGGCACGCTTCGACAGGCTCAGCGAGCGGGATGGGGCTCAGCGAGCGGGATGAGGCTCAGCGAGCGGGATGAGGCTCAGCGAGCGGGATGAGGCTCAGCGAGCGGGATGAGGCTCAGCGAGCGGGATGAGGCTCAGCGAGCGGGACGAGGCTCAGCGCGTCAGGAACTCCCCGACGATCGGCGCGAGCGATGCGCCGGCTTGCTCGGCAGGACGCTTCATTCCCTTGATCTGGAAATCGTGGCCGCCGCCCTCGATCCACGCGACCCTGGCGTTCTGGCAACAGGAGACCACGGCCTCGAACTGCTCGATCGGCTGGATGAACGGATCGTTCGTCCCCTCGACGAACAGCTGCGCCGCGGTGATCGCCGGAAGATGCTCGCTGCGCGGCTTCTCCGGTTTTCCTGGCGCGTGCAGCGGATAGCCCAGATACACGAGGGCGTCGACGGACATGCCCTCCGAGACGGCCATCGAGGCCATCCTTCCCCCGTAGGACTTGCCCGCCGCCCACACCGGCCCCTCCGCGCGGGCCCGCACGGCATCGACCACCGCGTTCCATGCGGTGATCGCGTGGGCGGCAGGGCCGGGCATCCGACGCCCCTGCGCGCGATACGGGAAGTCGAAGCGCACCGTCGTGAACCCCGTCTTCGCCAACGCGTCGGCGAACCCGACGAGGAAGGGATGCGCCATCCCCGCCCCGGCGCCGTGCGCGATCACGACCGTTCCCCGGCCGCTTCCCGTCCACTCCAGCGGGATGGTGACCGTCCCGGTGGGGAGCTCGACGTCGATCTGCTCGGCGCTCATCGGCCGCTCAGGACGGGTTGCGCTCGGCATCGCCGTCCGGAGAACCGGGACGATCCTGCCCCTGCTCGGCGTCTCCCTCATCGGCACGCCCTGACGCATCCGATGCGTCTCCGTTCTCCGATGCTGCGGGCGCCGCCTCCACGCGCTCTCCGTACTGCGGGAGTGCGGGGCGCGGCGGGATCACCGGCTCCGCGGGCGCAGCGGATGCGGCCGGAGCGGCGGCGGCCTGCCCCGGCGCCACCCGCTCGCCGTAGCGCGGCGGCTCGTCGAGGTTCACCGGAGGACGCACCGGCGCCTGCCGCTGCGGACCGAGCACCTGCCTGGCTTTGGCGAGGGATGCCGGAAGCACGGTGACCTCGTAGTGATCGGCGGCGAGCTGGGTGATGCTGGCGAAGTCCCGCCGACGCCGCACGATGGCGAAAGTGATGAGGCTGAGGATCATGCCGATCGCGACGCCGATGAGCACGAAGCCCACGAAGAGCTGGATCGGGGCCTCTGGATTGCCCAGCACGAGGACGGCGGCGAGGAAGAGTCCGATGAGCACGCCGTTGGTCGCGCCGGATCGTGCGGCGGTCGCATAGCCGAGGCGGCCAGTGACCCGCTCCACCGTGCGGGCGTTCTGACCCACGATCGCGATGTCGCGCGCGGGGACCTCGCCGGCGATGAGCGTGGACACCGTCTTCTGCGCACTCTGGTAGTCGCGTGTGGAGGCGACGGTCTCGCCGACCTCGGCGCTGTCTGCAGGGCGGTTCAGCATGCTCATCGCCCCATTGTCCCACGCGCTCCTGTCCACAGCCCCGGGGCTACGCTGGTCGGGTGAGCACACAACGGGTTTTCGTCGCGCGCCTGGCAGGCTGCGCCGTCTTCGACCCCGTGGGCGACCGGCTCGGAAAAGTCCGGGATGTCGTCATCGTGTACCGAAGTACCGGATCCCCGCGGGTGATCGGTCTCGTCGTGGAGATCCCAGGGCGACGCCAGGTCTTCCTCTCCATCGGCAGGGTCACCTCGATCCGTTCCGGCCAGGTCATCTCCACCGGGCTCATCAACGTCCGCCGCTTCTCGCCCCGCGCGGGCGAGGTGCGTGTGCTCGCGGAGCTCCTCGGACGCCGTGTCTCGCTCGTGGACGGCGGCGGGAGCGGCGTGATCGAGGATGTCGCGATCGAGCCGAACCGACTCGGCGAGTGGGCGGTCAGCCAGCTGTTCCTGCGCAAGCCCAAGACGAGCGCCTCGCCCTTCGCCAAGGGTCCGACGGCCTTCGCGACGTGGAGCGATGTCGCCGAGCAGCGCGCACCGGGTGAGGCGCAGTCGGCGGAGCAGCTCGTCGCGAGCTACTCGGAGCTGCACGCCGCCGACCTCGCGACCACGCTGCTCGATCTGCCCCAGCAGCGCATGATCGAGGTGGCGGAGGAGCTCTCCGACGATCGGCTCGCCGACGCACTCGAGGAGATGCCCGAGGACGAGCAGGTGCACATCCTCGACCGCCTCGGCGACGAGCGCGCCGCCGACATCCTCGACCAGATGGAGCCGGACGACGCGGCCGACCTCCTCGCCCAGCTTCCCAAGAGCCGTCTCGAGCAGCTGCTCGATCTCATGGAGCCCGACGAGGCCGAGGACGTCCGCACCCTGCTTGCATACGGACCGGACACGGCGGGCGGTCTCATGACGCCGGAGCCGATCATCCTGTCCGCCGACGCGACGGTCGCCGAAGCGCTCGCACTCATCCGCCGGCATGAGCTGCATCCGGCACTCGCCGCGGCGGTCTTCGTCACGCTGCCGCCCTTCGAGACCCCGACCGGGCGCCTGCTCGGCGTCGTGCATTTCCAGCGGATGCTGCGCTACCCCCCGCATGAGCGGCTCGGGGCGATCATGGACGACAGCATGGAGCCGATCGCCGTCACCGCGTCCGCCGCAGAGGTGGCTCGCACGCTCGCCAGCTACGACCTCGTCTCACTGCCCGTCGTCGATGCCGCGCACCGGCTCGTCGGCGCGGTGAGCGTCGACGACATGCTCGACTACCTGCTCCCCGACGACTGGCGCACCCACGACATCGACGAACCGTCTGCGGTGCAGGACGGGGGTGCACGATGATGGCGAAGTCAGGCCGCCCCGGATTCGACTCCCCGCTCGCGCGCTCGACCTCGCGTCAGCGCCCCACCTCGCGCGACCGCTTCGGGCGGTTCACGGAATGGGTCGCCCGCGCCATGGGCACGCCGGCGTTCCTCGTGATCCTCTCGTTGTTCTGCATCGCGTGGATCGGCTGGAACACGCTGATGCCCGCCTCGCTGCGCTTCGACGACGCCGCGCTCGGCTTCACGGCGCTGACCCTGATGCTGTCGCTGCAGGCCTCCTACGCCGCCCCTCTCATCCTCCTCGCGCAGAACCGCCAGGACGACCGCGACCGCGTGCAGATCGAGCAGGACCGCCAGCGCGCGGAGCGCAATCTCGCCGACACCGAATACCTCGCGCGGGAGATCGTCGCGCTGCGGATGGCGCTCGAGGAGCGCAATTCCCAGGTCGTCACGCGAGACGTGCTCAGGCAGGAGCTGAAGGCGATGCTGGCCGAGCTCGGCGAGGACGGGCATCCGGATGCCTCGACGCCGCGCACCGGCCCGGTGAGGACGACCGGGCAGCGATCGCGATCATGACGACGGATCAGGTACGCGCCGCGGTGTCGGCGGTCAGCGATCCGGAGCTGCGGCGCCCGATCGGCGACCTCGACATGGTCCGCGCCGTCCGACTCGACGACGGCATCGCACATGTGGAGATCGCACTCACCATCGTCGGCTGCCCTGCCGCGGATCGGATCGAGGCCGACGTGCGGCGAGCCGCCGCCTCCGTCCGCGGGGTGTCGGATGTCGCGCTCACCATCGGCGTCATGACGCCGACCGAGCGCAAGGCGCTCACCGAGAAGCTGCGTGCAGGAAGGCCTGCGCGCCAGATGCCGTTCGGCGCGGACTCGCTCACGCGCGTGATCATGGTCTCCAGCGGCAAGGGCGGCGTGGGCAAGTCCACCGTGACGACGAACCTCGCGGTCGCCCTCGCGGCACAGGGCCTCGCGGTCGGCCTGGTCGACGCCGACGTGCACGGCTTCTCGATCCCCGGCCTGCTCGGAATCCCCGCTGGCACTCAGCCCACCCGCATCGACGATCTGATGCTGCCGCCGGTCGCGCACGGGGTCAAGACGATCTCGATCGGGATGTTCTTGCGCGAGGGCGAGTCCGTCGTCGCCTGGCGCGGCCCGATGCTGCATCGCACGATCACCCAGTTCCTCACCGATGTGCACTTCGGCGATCTCGACGTGCTCCTCATCGACATGCCGCCCGGCACCGGGGACATCGCGATCTCGATCGGTCAGCTCCTCCCCCACGCAGAGGTCCTCGTCGTCACGACACCCCAGGCCGCCGCATCCGAGGTGGCGATCCGCAGCGGGCTGGTCGCCCGGCAGACCGGCCAGCGGGTGATCGGGGTCGTCGAGAACATGTCGGCGCTGACAATGCCGGACGGCACGACGCTCGACCTGTTCGGCTCCGGCGGTGGCGCCCAGGTCGCCGAGGCCCTGTCCGACGGCGAGGAGACCGTTCCGCTCCTGGCCACGATCCCCCTCAGCCCGGCGCTGCGACAGGGCGGCGATAGCGGCATCCCGGTCGTGATCGCCGACCAGGGCGACGCCGCCGCCGCGGCGATCGTCGATCTGGCGCGCTCCCTCGTGACGCGCAGCCGATCCCTCACCGGGCGTCTGCTCCCTGTGGCCCCCGCCCGCGGTGAACACGAAGATGGCAGACTTCAGGGGTGACGAACGCCTCCGAGCCCCGCGCGATCCGCGTGGACGCCGACCTCCTGCGCGGCATGACCGCCGATGCCACCCTCTATGTGCTCACGCGGCCGCTCGCCCTCACCGCGTACACCGCGCTCATCGCGGCAGCGGTGGTCATCGCCTTCACGCTTCCCTCGCTGACGGTGATCGATCCGCAGCGGGCGACGACCCTGCAATGGACGCTCGTCCTTCTTCTCGCCCTGCTGATCGCCTCGGTGGTCTTCACCCGGTCGTCGGTGCGCAGAGCCATCACCACGGCGATGCCCGCGGACTCCAGCGTCCGCGTCGAGGTCGGCGAGGAGAGCCTCGTGATCGTCACCGGCAAGCGCCTCTCGGATGTGCGGTTCGACACCTTCCGATCCATCCGCGTCGGCAGGCACGCCGCGCTGCTGCGGCTTCGCACCTCATCGTCGGTGATCACCGCGATCCCGCGCGCAGCACTGGACGATGAGGAGATCGCGCGGCTGAGATCCGCGATCGGCTGAACGGCCCGCTCAGGTCGCCTCAGGGTCGAACGGCGGCGGAGACGAACGCGTGAAGACACGCGGCGCCGCGGACGCCGTCGACGCTCCGCCTGCCACAGACACCGGATCGACGGGGGTCGCCTCGGCGATCACGGTCCTCGCGCCGGGAGCCGCCGGCGCGGGCTCCTCGAAGAGCGCGTCCCTGATGATGCGGCGCGGGTCGTACTGGCGGGGGTCGAGCTTCTTCCAGTCGACGTCGGAGACCTCCGGCCCCATCTCCTCCTGGACCCTGGCCTTGGTGTCGCGGAGCATCTCGCCGGCACGGCGGACGAGCTTCGCGAACTGCTCCGCGTAGTGCGGCAGACGTTCCGGCCCGATCAGAAGCACGGCGATCACACCGATCACCAGCAGCTTCTCGAAGTCGAGCCCGAAATTCATGGCTCAAGGCTACCCCGCCGCGCCTGCCCTGCGTCTCACCTCACGGCGCATAATCTGGATGGACACGAGCACGGGAGCAGCCATGAGCGACAACGACGCCAACGCGCGATACATCCGCGAGGCGACTGTGGAGCCGGACACGATCGTCCGCGCCAGAGCGCGTGCGGACGAGATCGGCGCTGCACCGCTGAGCCCCGTGCTCGGCGCGCAGATCTCCGTGCTCGCCGCAGCCGTCGGCGCACGCACGATGGTCGAGGTCGGCACGGGTGCCGGTGTCTCGGGTCTGTGGCTGCTGCGCGGCGCGCCGAACGCCGTGCTGACCTCCATCGACAATGAGCCGGAGCATCTGGCCGCCGCCCGCCAGGCGTTCGCCGAGGCTCGCATCCCGACGACCCGAGCGCGGTTCATCACGGGACGCGCCGCGGATGTGCTCCCCCGCATGAACGAGGGCTCCTACGACATCGTGCTCGTGGACGCCGACGCGGAGAACGCCGTCGAGTACGTCGAGCACGGTCTCCGACTGGTCCGCACGGGGGGAATGGTGCTGGTGCCAAGGGTGCTCGCTGGAGGCAGAGTGGCCGATCCCGTGCAGCGCGACGCCGTGACCGCGGGGTTCCGCTCGCTGATCCAGGAGACCCAGCAGTCCGCCGCGGTGCTCGCTTCCCTCTCGCCCGCAGGCGAGGGCCTGCTGCAGCTGATCAGCGTCGCCGAGACCGACTGAAACGCCCCCGTAGACACGAGAGAGGGGCGAGGATCCGCAGATCCTCGCCCCTCTCTCGTGCTGAACGAGCTCAGGCCGGGTTCACGACGCCGGCCAGCACGTCGTGAAGCTCCTTCGCCTCGGCATCGTTGACTGAAACGACCAGGCGTCCCCCGCCCTCGAGCGGAACGCGCACGATGATGAGTCGCCCCTCCTTAACGGCCTCCATAGGTCCGTCTCCGGTCCTCGGCTTCATCGCTGCCATCGTGGCTCCTTTTCCTCGGTGGTATGCGACAAGTTTATCGGTAGCGGTCCCCGCCGCGCGGAAAGCGGGAAGAAACCGTCATGAACGTCAGGGAACCTGCCAGTACGTGTTGGCGAGGGCATACATCGCGTAGATCCATGCCCACTGGCCGATGAGGCAGGCCAGCAGCACACAGATGCGAGAGAGCCGGCTGCGCGGCACCGCGACCGCACCCCACAGCGGCGAGAGGGGCAGGAGGAGCCGGAAGGTCGACGACTGCGGGAAGAACACCGCCAGCAGATAGACGAGGTAGCTCGCGCTCCAGAGTCGGAGCTCCGGCCCGAGTCGGCGCACGGCAGGGAGCAGGAGCAGCGCGGCCGCGGCGGCGAGCACGAGCAGGCACAGGAAGACGATCCCCCACCATCCCGGAAGGCCCCACTGCCCGAACCAGAACTGCGCCGCCTGCACCCAGCCGTCGAACGGGATGAAGCCACCCGCATGCACGCCCCAGTTCCGCCGCCAGGCGAGCTCGGTCGCCAGATACGCACCGGGATCGCCCGTGACAGTCCCTGCGATCAGCTGCCAGGCGAAGCCCGTCGTCGTGGCGAGGGCCCCCAGCGCGACGATGTGCACGACGTGGCGGGCGGGCAGCGCTTCCTGCGCTCTGCGCACGAAGCGGAGGATGCCGTGCAGGCCGAGGTAGAGCGCGAAGGCGAGGATGCCCGGCCGGGTGAACGCCATCACCAGGACGAGCGGATACACCAGCGCGTAGCGCCGGCGCGACACGGCGTCCAGAGCCGTCAGCAGCAGCGCCAGGAACAGCGATTCCGCATACCCGACCTGGAACATCGCCGCGAGAGGACCCGCAGCGAAGAACGCGACCGCCCAGAGCGCCGCCGAGGACCCGATCCGCTCGTGCAGGAGACGGTACAGGGCGAGACAGGCGAGGTAGCCCGCCGTGACCGCGAGGACGAACGCTCCTGCACCCCACGATCCGAGCAGGAAGCCGAGCCCCTTCGCCGCATATGCGAACACGGGCATGAATGCCCAGGCGTTCTCCGCGACCTCGCCGCTCTCCGTGAGCGGAAGAGTGTCCGGATAGCCCTCCACCGCGACGAGCCAGTACCACTGAGCATCCCAGCCGAGCACGAGGTCGCCCAGACCGGCGTCCGCGCCGAACCGCGACATCGGCCCTGACAGCGACGCGGCGGAGAGGAGGAACAGCGTCGTCACGACGCGCGCCACGAGATAGACGACAGCGATACGCGCAGCGACCGGGATCGTCGCCCACCGCCGCGCCGCGCTGATCAGGGCGCGGTCAGCCACGCGCGGAGCCCCCGCTCGACGGCCTCGATCTGAGCCAGCGGCACCCGCTCTTCGTCATGATGGGCGAGATGCGGGTCGCCGGGGCCGTAGTTCACCGCCGGCACGCCCATCGCCGAGAACCGGGCGACGTCCGTCCACCCGTACTTGGGCCTGGGCTGGGCGCCGACGGCGGCGAGGAAGTCACCGGCGATGGGGGCGTCGAGGCCGGGGCGCGCGCCGTCGGCGGCGTCCGTGATCTCGACCTCGAAGCCCGCGAGCACGGCGCGCAGATGAGCCGCAGCCTCCTGAGCGTTCTTGCTCGGAGCGAAGCGGTAGTTGACCTCGACCTCGCAGAGATCCGGGATCACGTTGCCCGCGACTCCGCCGGTGATGCGCACCGCGCTCATGCTCTCGCGGTACAGGAGCCCGTCGACGGCGACCTCCTTCGCACGGTACTCGGCGAGCCGCGCCAGGATCGGCGCCGCACGATGGATCGCGTTCTCGCCCACCCACGCCCGTGCGCTGTGCGCCCTGACGCCATGGGTGCGCACGACGGCGCGGAGCGTCCCGTTGCAGCCTCCCTCGACTTCGCCGCCGGAGGGTTCGCCGAGGATCGCGAAGTCCGCCCGGAACAGATCAGGCCGCTCGGCGGCGAGGAGGTTGAGCCCGTTCAGGGAGGCGGCGACCTCCTCGTTGTCGTACCACATCCACGTGATGTCGACCACGGGATCCGTCAGCTCTGCGGCGAGCTTGAGCTGCACGGCGACGCCCGCCTTCATGTCGACGGTGCCCCTGCCCCACAGGAACGGCACGCCGTCGACGACGACGTCTCTGGTGGGGAGGTTGTCATTGATCGGGACGGTGTCGATGTGCCCTGCGATGACCACTCGCTGCGCTCGGCCGAGGTCCGTCCGCGCGACGATCGTGTTGCCGTGTCGGCTGACCTCCAGGTGGGTCAGCGCTCCGACGGCCTCCTCGATCGCATCCGCGAGCGTCTTCTCGTCCCCCGAGACGCTGTGCACATCGCAGATCGCGCGGGTGAGGTCGACGGAGGAAGCGGTCAGATCGAGCACCATGACGACCAGCCTACGGCTCCGCGCGTCGCGTCGATCGCGATAGCGTTGTCGCATGAGCAACGCGCGTACCGTCTGGGGTGTCGGCCTGTCCACGATCGCCGGGGACGGCACCGTCCTCGATGCCTGGTACGCCGAGGTCGGCGCCGGTGAGCAGGACGCCGCGTCCGCCGCCACAGCGGCGTCCACCTACGCATCCCTCGAGGATGCGGACGAGCGCCGCAACGTCCGCACGGAGTTCGTGCAGCTGCGGATCGATCTCGATGAGGCCCCGTCCTCCACCGCCGATGCCTACCTCCGCCTGCACGCGCTGTCCCACCTGCTCGTGCGCCCGAACGAGCTGAACCTGGACGGCATCTTCGCCCATCTGCCCAACATCGCCTGGACGACGGCGGGACCGATGCTGCCCGCGGATGCCGCCCGGTTGCGGCCCTTGCTCCAGCGCCACGGCATCCAGGTGCAGGGCCTGGATAAGTTCCCCCGGCTCACCGACTACGTCCAGCCCGACGGCGTGCGCATCGCGGATGCATCCCGTGTGCGCCTCGGGGCGCACCTGAGCCCTGGCACGACCGTGATGCACGAGGGCTTCGTGAACTTCAACGCCGGAACGCTCGGCCCCGTCATGGTCGAGGGCCGGATCTCGCAGGGCGTCGTGGTCGGAGCGAACAGCGACATCGGCGGCGGAGCATCCATCATGGGCACGCTCTCCGGCGGAGGGACCGTGCGCGTCTCGATCGGCGAGCGGACGCTGCTCGGCGCGAACGCGGGCATCGGCATCGCGCTCGGAGACGACTGCGTCGTGGAGGCGGGCCTCTACGTCACCGCCGCATCGAAGATCGTCCTCGTCGATGCGCCGCGCACCGCCGACGGCGGCCGGCAGACCGTGAAGGCGGCCGAGCTGAGCGGGCGCGACGGTCTCCTGTTCCTGCGCAACTCCATCACCGGGGCGGTCGAGGCGCGGCAGCGGGCGGGCGTGGGTGTCACCCTGAACGACGCTCTGCACGCCTGACGCGCCGCCCGCCACGCCGTTGGGGCCTCACACAGCCGCGCGCTGGTAGACTCGGCTGGTTGCCCCTTCGGGCAGCCACGTCGTCGTCACGGGGTCTCTGAGGACCGAAGCGAGCACGATCAGCTCCCACCACCAGCATCGACTGGCCTTTCGCACGGCGAATCGTCGCGCGGCCGCCTCTGGCCGCGGACGCGCCCACCTCACACCCAGCTATCGCGCGCCTTCATCTGCGCGCTGACGGAGTACTGCAATGCCCACTTTCCTCGAACTCGGCGTACCAGCGCCCATCGCCGAAGCGCTCGCCGCCGACGGCAAGACCGAGGCCTTCGCGATCCAGCGCGACACCCTTCCCGACTCCCTCGCCGGTCGTGACCTGCTCGGTCGCGGCCGCACCGGCAGCGGCAAGACGATCGCGTTCGCCGTGCCGCTCGTCGCGCGCCTCGCGGCAGCCCGCCGTACCACCCGCCCCGGTCACCCGCGCGGCCTCGTCCTCGCGCCCACCCGCGAGCTGGCCACCCAGATCGCAGCCACGATCACCCCGCTCGCGAAGGCATCCGGCCTGACCGTGACGACGGTCTTCGGCGGCGTCAGCCAGCGCCCGCAGGAGCAGGCGCTCCGCGGCGGAGTGGACATCGTCGTGGCGTGCCCCGGTCGTCTGGAAGACCTCATGAAGCAGAAGGTCGCCCACATGGACGCCGTCGAGGTCGCCGTCCTCGACGAGGCCGACCACATGGCCGACCTCGGCTTCCTGCCTGGTGTCACGCGCATCCTCACCGCGACACCGGAGGGCGGCCAGCGCCTGCTCTTCAGCGCGACGCTGGACCGAGGCATCGACACCCTCGCACGCCGGTTCCTCTCGAACCCGGTCAGCCACGAGGTCGACGAGGCGAGCGTCCCGGTCGGCGAGATGACCCACCGGGTGCTCCTCGTCGAGGACGCCGACCGGAAGAAGGTCCTCGTGAACGACCTGGCCTCCGGCCTCGGCCGTCGCATCCTCTTCACACGGACGAAGCACCAGGCGAAGAAGCTCGCGAAGCTGCTCACCGCCTCGGGCATCCCCGCCGTCGATCTGCACGGCAACCTCTCGCAGAACGCCCGTGAACGCAACCTGAGCGCATTCTCCGTAGATCCTGCGGACGGCGGAGTGCGCGTCCTCGTCGCCACCGACGTCGCCGCCCGCGGCGTGCACGTGGACAACGTCGACCTCGTCGTGCACGTCGATCCCCCCGTCGAGCACAAGGCGTACCTGCACCGCTCCGGCCGCACCGCGCGCGCGGGCGCTGCCGGCACCGTCGTCACGGTCGTGCTGCCCGAGCAGCGCCGCGACGTGAAGGACCTGCTCCGCAAGGCGAAGATCAGCGCCGACCTCGAGCCGGTGACCGCAGATGCCGTGAGCGGTCTCGTGGGCGAGAAGGCCCCGCACGTGAAGCCGGCCCCCGTGCAGCAGGCCCAGCGCCCGCAGCGTCCGTCGCCCGCCCGCGCCGCGTCGAAGGAGCCCGGCTCCGCCAGCACTCCCCCGGCCCGCCGTCGCCGTCGTCGCCCCGCGCAGGGCGGCCAGGGCGCTCAGCGCCCGCAGGGGCAGGGCGGTCGGCGCTCGCAGGGGCGCTGACCCCGGCATCCGTCCGAGAACATCGCGGAGAACGAAGAAGAGCGGATGCCGTCCGGCATCCGCTCTTCTTGTCGTCCTGCTCAGCGCGTGGGGAACGCCCGCTCCGGCGCGCCCGTGTACAGCTGCTGCGGGCGGCCGATCTTGGTCTGCGGGTCGAGGTTCAGCTCGCGCCACTGCGCCAGCCAGCCAGGCAGACGCCCGATGGCGAACAGCACCGTGAACATGCGCGTCGGGAAGCCCATCGCCTTGTAGATGACGCCGGTGTAGAAGTCGACGTTCGGGTACAGGCGGCGCTCCTTGAAGTAGTCGTCCGCGAGGGCGATCTCCTCGAGCTCCTTGGCGAGATCGAGGAGCGGGTCGCTCACGCCGAGGGAGGCGAGGACCTCGTCGGCCGCTTCCTTCACGAGCTTGGCGCGCGGGTCGTAGTTCTTGTAGACCCGGTGGCCGAAGCCCATCAGCTTGACGCCGTCCTCCTTGTTCTTGACCTTCTCCACGAAGCGCTGCACGCTCTGACCGGAGTCGCGGATCTGGCCGAGCATCGTCAGCACGGCCTCGTTCGCACCGCCGTGCAGCGGCCCGGAGAGGGCCTGGATGCCCGCGGAGATGGAGGCGAACTGGTTCGCCCCGGTGGATCCGACCAGACGCACGGTCGAGGTGGAGGCGTTCTGCTCGTGGTCCTCGTGCAGGATGAGCAGCAGCTCGAGCGCCTTGGACATCACCGGGTTGACCTCGTAGGGCTCGGAGTGCACGCCGAAGTTGAGCTTGAGGAAGTTGTCGACGAAGCTCAGCGAGTTGTCCGGGTAGAGGAAGGCCTGCCCCACGCTCTTCTTGTGCGCGTAGGCGGCGATGACGGGAAGCTTCGCCAGCATCCGCACCATGTTGAGCTCGACGTGCTCCGGGTTGTGCGGATCGGTCTGGCCCTCGTAGTACGTGGAGAGCGCGGCGACGGCGCTGGAGAGCACCGACATGGGGTGGGCGGTGTGCGGCAGCGCCGAGAAGAAGTGCTTGAGGTCCTCGTGCAGGAGCGTGTGACGGCGGATGCGCTCATCGAAGTCCGCGAGCTCCGCGGGTGTGGGCAGCTCGCCGTAGATCAGCAGCCACGCGACTTCGAGATAGCTGCAGTTCTTCGCGATCTGGTCGATCGGGTAGCCGCGGTAGCGGAGGATGCCCTGATCGCCGTCGATGAACGTGATCGCCGACTTCGTCGACGCGGTGTTCACATAGCCGTAGTCGAGGCCGGTGTACCCGGTCTGCCTCGTCAGCGTCGAGAAGTCGATGCTGTCGTTGCCCGCCGTGCCTCGCACCACCGGGAACTCCGCCGTGGTTCCGCCGATCGAAAGGGTCGCCTTCACCTGCTGGTCTCCCGTCGCGCTCACGCGGACCTCCTTGTACGTCTGTCTCGACCGTGTCGGTCGTCGTCGAGGGGCGATGTCTCATGGCGCCGGAGCACCGGGCCGGATCTCGGCCGGATCGCCTTTACAGCCTAGTCTGCGCGTCGGCCTACTGTGACATCCGCCAAGGGTCGACGCTCTGCCCTGCCGAAACCTACAGAACTGCCGTGTTCAGACGCCGCGCCGCTTCGGCGACGCGCTCCGTCGGCGCGGTGAGCGCCAACCGCACGTGCTGCGTCGAGCTCTGTCCGTAGAAAGGTCCCGGCCCCGCGAGGATGCCCAGATCGGCCAGTCGCGCCATCGAGTCCCAGGCGTCCCGTCCCTCGGTCACCCAGAGATAGAGCCCGGCCTCGGAGCCCTCGAGCCGGAACCCTGCCGCCTCGACGGCGGGGCGCAGCAGATCGCGCCTGGTCCGGTAGAGCTCTTTCTGCACGGCGACGTGCTCGTCGTCGGCGAGCGCCACCGACATCGCGTGCTGCACGGGCTCAGGTGGCATGAGCCCCAGGTGCTTGCGCGCCGTGAGGAGGTCGGCGACGATCGCGGCATCTCCGGCGAGGAAGGCGGCACGGTAGCCGGCGAGATTGGACTGCTTGCTCAGCGAGTAGACGCTGAGCACGCCGTCGAGGACGCCGCCTGTCGCACGCGGATCGAGCACGGAGGGCACCGGCTCGCTCGCCCACGGGCCGTCCCAGCCGAGCTCCGCGTAGCATTCGTCGCTGGCCAGCACGGCGCCGAGCTCTCTGGCCCGGCGCACCGCGGCGGTGAGCTCGTCGACCGTCCAGGTCCTGCCGTCCGGGTTGCCAGGGGTGTTGATCCAGACGAGCTTCGTCCCCTCCGGCCACGCCTGCGGATCATCCGCGCGCACCGGCGTGGCGCCGGCGACGAGCGCGCCCACCTCGTACGTGGGGTACGCGACCGAGGGGTGGACGACGATGTCCCCCTCGCCCAGTCCCAGCAGCGTCGGCAGCAGAGCGACGAGCTCCTTGGAGCCGATCGTCGGGAGCACGTTCTGCACGGCGAGGCCAGGGACGCCGCGCCGCCTGGCGTACCAGTCGACGATGGCCTCGCGCAGGACGGGGGTGCCGACGGTCTGCGGGTACGCGTGCGCGTCCGTCGCCGCGGCGAGCGCGTCGCGGATGACGGCGGGCGTCGGGTCGACGGGAGAACCGACGGAGAGGTCGACCAGCCCGCCTGGGTGGCGAGCGGCCCGCTCACGGTACGGGACGACCGCGTCCCACGGGTAGTCGGCGAGGTCGCGGACGCTCAATGCTCGCCCTGCGGCGGAAGCGCGGCGATGATCGGGTGGTCGTGGTGGATGACCCCGACCTTGGCCGCGCCGCCGGGCGAGCCGACCTCCTCGAAGAACTCGACGTTCGCCTTGTAGTAGTCCTGCCACTCCTCGGGGAGATCATCCTCGTAGTAGATCGCCTCGACGGGGCAGACCGGCTCGCACGCACCGCAGTCGACGCATTCGTCGGGATGGATGTACAACGATCGCTCGCCCTCGTAGATGCAGTCCACGGGGCACTCGTCGATGCAGGCGCGGTCCTTGACATCGACGCAGGGAAGAGCGATCACATACGTCACCCGACCAGTCTACGACGCCCGGCTCAGGCCAGTCGCAGGGAGACCGTGACGTACGAGTGCGCCGGAAGGTCGACCTCCAGACCGTGCGGGTGGATGCGCACCCCGTCGTGGGCGACGGGGGCGACGGCATCGGGATGCTCCGGCGTGTTGTGGTCCTGGAGCCCGCCCGCCGTGAGCACGACCGCCTCGTGTCCCGCGACCGCGCGACCCCGCAGATCGAGGACGACCGTGCGCGCGTCCGCGGCGTCGAGGTTCGACAGCGACACGAGGGCGGTGTCGTCCTTCGTGGACGCCGAGACGGAGAGCAGCGGGAGCTCCTCCCCCTCCACGCTCCTCGTGGGCAGCGCGCCCTTGAAGCGGACCTGCAGCGCGGCCGCATCGTGATGGTCGACGTTCATCCGGAACACGTGATAGGTCGGGGTGAGCACGAGCGCGCCGGAATCGGGGTCGGTGAGGATCATCGCCTGCAGGACGTTCACGGTCTGGGCGATGTTGGCCATCACCAGTCGATCCGCGTAGTCGTGGAAGATGTCGAAGTGCACGCTCGCGACGAGCGCGTCGCGCAGGGTGTTCTGCTGGTACAGGAAGCCGGGGTTGGTGCCCTCCTCGACGTTCCACCAGGTGCCCCATTCGTCGATGACGAGGCCGACCTTGCGCAATGGATCGTAGCTGTCCATGACGTTCGCATGTCCGCGGACGATCTCGCGCATGTGCTGGGCCCGCTTCATCGTGACGTAGTAGTCCTCCGTCCCGAACCGGGTGGCATCGCCCTTGTCCGCCCACTCGCCGTTGATCGTGTAGTAGTGCAGCGAGAGCGCCTGGTAGAAGCCGCGCGGGTCGTGCGCGCAGCCCAGGTGCGAGAGCGCCTTCATCAGCGTCTCGGTCCACCCGTAGTCGTCGACGTTCGCACCGGCGGCGATCTTGTAGACGGTGTTGTCCCCGTGATTGCGCACGTATGTGCCGTACTGGCGGGCGAGGTTCGCGAAGTGCTCGGCGTTCATGTTCCCGCCGCATCCCCACGCCTCATTGCCCAGGCCCCAGAACGGCACCCGCCATGGCTCGTCGCGCCCGTTCGCCCTGCGCAGCGCCGCCATCGGGGAGTCGTCGTCGCGGGTGAGGTACTCGATCCACTCGCTCATCTCTCGGACGGTCCCCGACCCGACGTTGCCGGAGATGTACGCATCGGCGCCGAGCAGCTCGCAGAGCTGCATGAACTCGTGCGTTCCGAAGGAGTTGTCCTCCACGACATCGCCCCAGTGCGAGTTCACCATCCGCGGACGCTCCTCGCGCGGCCCGATCCCGTCCCGCCAGTGGTAGTCGTCGGCGAAGCATCCGCCCGGCCACCGCAGGTTCGGGATGCGGACAGCGCGCAGCGCTTCGACGACATCGAGGCGGATGCCGCCCTCGTTCTCGATCTCGGACTCCTCTCCGACGAAGAAGCCGCCGTAGATGCACCGCCCGAGGTGCTCGGCGAAGTGTCCGTAGAGGTGACGACTGATCGTCGCTCCGGGGAGGTCGAGGTCGATCACGGCGATGAGGGGGTCTGACATGGTGCTCCTGGGTGGTGGAAGAAGAAGACGTGAGGACGAGGGGTTCAGCCCTTGACGCCGCCGGCGAGCAGGCCGCTGACGATGTGACGCTGGGTGAAGATGAAGAACACGACCATGGGGATGAGCGCGACGACCGAGACCGTCATGAACATCGGCCAGTCGGTGGTGAACTCCGAGACGGCGTTGTAGACCTGCAGCACGACGGTGCGCTTCTCCGGGCTCGAGATGAAGACGGTGGGGATGAGGAAGTCGTTCCACACCCACATGGTCTGGAAGACGCCCACCGTCACGAGGATCGGCTTGATGAGGGGAAGCACGACCGACCAGAAGATGCGGAAGGATCCTGCCCCGTCGATCCGCGCGGCCTCGATCATCTCGAACGGCAGCGTGCGCATGTACCCCTGCACGAGGAAGTAGCAGAAGATCGCACCGCCCATGTACATCACGATCAGACCGTTCAGCTCGTTCACGAGCTTGAAGCCGACGAGCGTGCGGTACAGCGGGATGAGCGTGGACTGTCCAGGCACGATGAAGCCGATGAGCAGCACGTTCGCGATGATCGTGTTGAGCCTGCTCGTGCGGGTGATCATCGCGTACGCGGCGAGCGCCCCCACCAGCAGCTGCAGCAGGACGGCGACCACGGTGACGTACAGGGTGTTCAGGAACGAGCGGTACATCCGCGGATCGGAGAACACCTCCTGGTAGTTGCCGAGGAACAGCTCCGTGGGCGGCGCCAAGGGCGACGCGACCATGTCGGCCTGCGTCTTGAAGGTGTTGATGAGCACGAAGTACAGCGGGACGGCGATGAAGCAGGCCAGCAGGATCATGGTCGCGCTGAGCACGATCCTCCGCCACAGCGGCGTGGTCATGTGAACCTCCGTTCGATGTACTTCGTCAGCGCGAGCTGGCTGAAGGAGAGGATGCCGACGGCGAGCGTGAACATCACGGCGAGCGCCGACGCGAGCCCGTACCGGCCCTGGCCGACGCCGGAGACGATGATCGACTGCGTGATGGTGTAGGTCGCGAACCCCGGCCCGCCGTTGGTGAGCGTGTAGGGGAGGTCGAAGACCTTCAGACCTCCGGTCATCAGCAGGAAGGTGCTGATGACCATCGCCGGAGTCAGCAGCGGAAGCGTGATGCCGAAGAACTGCTGCCTCGGAGAGGCGCCGTCGATCTTGGCGACCTCGTAGTACTCGGCCGGTATCGACTGGAGGTAGGCGGTGTAGAGCACGGCGTGCCAGCCGGCAGCCGCCCAGACACCCACGACGATCACGGAGAGCTGTGCGAGCGCATCCACCGAGAGCCAGCCGACGGCGGGGAGGCCGAGTCCGACGAGGATCGAGTTGATGACGCCGGATTCCAGCGGCGAGAGGATGTACCGCCAAACGAGCCCGAGGATCGCCATCGACGGGATGGCGGGGAAGAACCACAGCGAGCGGACGAGGTTGCGCCCGAGGAAGACCTTGTTCAGCTGGACGGCCAGCGGGATGGCGATCACCGTGATGAGCACGGTGGTGCCGACGGCGAACAGGAGGGTGAACATCAGACCGGACAGCATCGACGGATCGCCGAGGATCGTGACGTAGTTCGCCAGCCCGATGAAGTCCGCCTCGGCGTCGTATCCGGTGAAGTCGGTCAGACTCCACGCGAACGTCTGCACGAGGGGGACGAGGAAGAGGAAGACGAGGACGACGACCGCGGGCAGCAGGAACGCCTGGTTGACGGCGATCTGCTTCCAGCCGCCGGAGGTGAGCCGGCGAAGGCTCGAGCGCGAGCGGGGCGCGACGGGGAGTGCATGCATGAGGATCCGCCTTTCGGCGGTGCCCGGCCGACGTGCAGCCGGGCACCACCGGGTTCAGGAAGAGGCGAGCTTCGCGTCCAGAGCCTCGGCGACCTCCTCGGGGCTGATCTGCCCCTGGATCATCCGCTGGATCTGCGCCACGGCCTCGACGTTGAGGACGTCCTCCGCGCGCTGCCAGGCGATCATGGGCAGGTAGAGCTGGCCCTCACGGATGGACGGGACCATCGGCTCGAAGATCGGGTTGACCGGCGGCTCGAAGTCGCTCGTGACGGTCACGTCGTTGGTCTGCTTCTGGAAGATCTCCACTCCCTCCGGTGAGGCCAGCCAGGCGAGGAAGACCTTCGCGGCCTCCTGGTGCGCCTCGTCGGATTTCGAGTTGATGGCGTACCCGGGCGCCGCAGCACCTGCGACGAACGGCGTCCCGCCGTCGATCGCAGGGATCTTGCCGAAGGCCCAGTCCATGTCGGGCGCGGCCTCGGAGACCGCGTTGATGATCCACGGCCCGGCGTTGATGATCGCCACGCGTCCTGCCGCGAACTCGTCGCGGACCATGTCGCCGTCCAGCGCCACGACGTCGGAGGAGACCAGCCCCTCGGTGTAGAGGCGGTTGTATTCCTCGAGGACGCCCGTCCACTCGTCGGCGAAGGTCGACTCTCCCGAGAAGATCTCGTCGTCGAGCGTCGGGTCCATGGACTGCGACTTCGCGCCGATCATGGCGGACACCGTGGTGGGCATCTGGTCGACGCTCTCCAGGAACGGTGTGATCCCGGCATCCTTGAGCTTCTGGCAGAGCTCGAGGAACTCGTCCCACGTCTCGGGGATCTCGGTGGCACCCACCTCCGCGAGCAGATCCTTGTTGTAGGCGTAGCCGGCAGCCCAGCTGGAGAGCGAGAGGCCGTACTGCGCGCCGTCTCTGCCATAGGTGTCCATGTTGAACTCCGCGACATTCTGCACGAAGTCCTCGCCGGAGAGGTCGACCACGTGCCCGCCGTCGATGAGGTTGGTCTTGTTCTCGGCGGCGATGAGGAAGACGTCCGGCGCGGTGCCGGAGAGCACCTGCGTCTGCAGGGTCTGGATGTACTCCGCGACCGGCGGGGAGTAGGAGGCCTCGACGGTGATCTCCGGGTGCGCCTCGGCGAACGCCTCGAGGACGGGGGTCATCTGCTCCTCCCCCGTCCAGGAGAGCATCGTGATCGATGTGGTGCCCTCGGCGTCCTCACCGGCGGATGTGCATCCGGCGAGCACCAGGGGGACGGCCGCGACCAGGGCCACGGCGGCGACAGAACGCTTCATGAACACTCCTTCGTATTCTTGGGTGCAGCTCTCGACCGCCGGCGCACGGGCACGGCGCAGCGAGTGCTTTATCGATACAACATCGATGGGATTTGAACGATACACCCCGCGTCATCACTGGTCAACGAAAGATTCCGATGATGCATCGGCGTCGGGTAGTCTCGAAGCCCGCGCACCCGCGCGGAGGCCGACTGAGGAGCCCCGATGGCGACTGTGACTATGAGCGACGTCGCCCGCGCCGCCGGGGTGTCGATCATGACCGTCTCCAACGTGATCAACGAGCGTCCTCGAGTGAGCGCCGACACCCGCGCGCGCGTGCTCGCCGTCGTCGCCGATCTCGGCTACGAGGTCAACCTCAGCGCCAAGCGGCTGCGCGCAGGACGCGCCGGCACCGTCGCGCTCGTGGTCCCGCGCTTCGATCATCCGTACTTCGGCGAGCTCGCCGCACGCTACGTCGAGGCCTTCGGAGCACACGGCATCCACGTCGCCGTCGAGCAGAGCGGCGCGAGCCGCGAGGGCGAGCTCTCCGCGGTCTCCCGCGCTCGACTGCAGATGTACGACGGCGTGCTGCTCAGCGTCGTCGGCCAGTCCTACGACGACGTCGACCGGCTGCACGCGCAGGTGCCGATCGTCCTGCTCGGAGAGCAGGAGATGCCACGCCACTTCGATCACGTCATGCTCGCGAACATCGAGGGGGCAGAGCTCGCCACCGGCGCGCTCCTCGACAGCGGCCGCACGGCCGTGGCGATCGTCGGAGGAAACGCCGCCGCCACGGACATGGGCATGGCGCGGCTGCGCACGGACGGCTGGCGCAGGGCCCACGCCGAGCGGGGTGTCGTCGCCGACGAGCGTCTGGTGATCGAGCTTCCCCAGCAGGAGATGTCAGAGGCGAGGCGACAGGTCGCCGGAGCCCTCGAACGCGGGCTCCGATTCGACGCCCTCTTCGCCATCACCGACCAGGATGCCGTCGGCGCCATGGCGGCCCTCCACGATGCGGGCTTGTCGATCCCCGGCGACGTCGCCGTGGTCGGCTTCGACAACCTCGTCCTCGGCGAGCACCTCCGGCCGTCGCTGACGACGATCGATCCGAGCAACGACTGGGTGGTGGAGCAGTCCACCCGGCTGCTGCGCAGCAGGATGAGCGGCGATGACTCTGCACCGGAGCACCTCACCGCGCCTGTGCGCCTCGTCGAACGGGCATCGACCGGCGGATAGGCCGGGGTTCAGGCGCGCGGGACCTCGGTGATCAGCGGGGTCTGCTCCCCCGTCGGGACGGCGGCGACGGGTGCGGGGCCGGTCTTGCGTGCCGGCAGGTTCGGCCACGCGATCGTCAGCAGCGCGATCCCGGCGAGCGCGTAGATCCAGATCTGCCCCCAGACCGTATTCTCCACGACGATGGACCCGCCCGGGCCCACTCCGGAGATCACCGTCACCATTCCGAGCATCCCGAGACCCGCGGCCAGCGTCGCGCCGCGATCGTGCGTCAGCGAACGGATCGCGATGAGGATGGCGCCGCAGGCGATGAGCCCGACGATGATCCCGACCGGGACCCAGCCCCAGACGAGGCTGTGCCCGATCGTTCCCGCGATGCCGAAGACGCCGCCGACGAGCGCGGCGGCGATCCAGGAGAGGATGCGGGAGATCCAGGTGCGCACCCGGCGATTCTACCGGTGCGTCCTCGAGCGACGCTGCGCGTCAGGCGGCCAGACCCGCCCATCGCAGCCCGGCGGCGACGAGCGCGGCGGCGAACACGACGACGAGGAACGACTGCCGCAGCCAGAGCAGCCCCGCGGCGACGAGCACGGCAGGCACCCTGGCATCGACGATGACCGCCTGGCCGTCGCCGAGCGTCTGGACGGCGACGAGCGCCGCCAGGAGCGCAACCGTGAGCAGATCGGAGATGCGCGCGGGCCGAGGAGCCTCCAGCACCTGCGCGGGGATGAGGTAGCCGAACGCCTTCAGCGCCACGCAGATGCACGCAGCCAGCAGCACGGCGCTCCAGACGCTCATCGGGCGCTCTCCTCGACGGCACGGGGACGTTCGAACCAGTTGAACCAGCCGACCACGATCGCGACGACCGCGGCGACGAGCACGGGGAGCCCCGGCATGATCACGGGCGTGAGGGATGCCGCGACCACAGCGGCCGCGATGCCGACGACCACCGCCTGGCGCTGCTTCAGCCGCGGCCACAGCAGGGCGAGGAAGGCGGCGGCCGCCGCGGCGTCCAGCCCCCACATCCGGGGGTCTCCGAGCACATCTCCGAGCAAGGAGCCCACGAGGGTCATGGCGTTCCAGCCGAGATAGATCCCGATGCCGGTCACCCAGAATCCCAGACGTCCCAGTCGCGGATCATCCTGCGAGATCGCCACCGCCGTGGACTCGTCGATGGTGAACTGCGCCGCACCCGCCCTGCGCCAGAAGCCCGCACCGATGATCGGCGACATCCGCATGCCGTAGGCGACATTGCGCACCCCGAGGAGGGCGGCCGAGGCGATCGCCGAGGGAAGCGCGGCGATCCCGCCCGATGCGAACACGCCGACGAAGGCGAACTGGGATCCTCCGGTGAACATGAACAGGCTCAGCACGCACGTCTGCCAGACGTCGAGCCCCGCCGCGACCGCGAGGGCGCCGAAGGAGATCCCGTAGGCGCTCGTCGCGAGGGCCACGCCGAGCGCTTCGCGCCAGACGGCGCGGCTGTTCTCGGTGGGCATCCCCTCATCCTAGGGGCGCCGGCTCAGGCCGGATCAGTACCAGTCGGTGGCCTGCGAGTGCGACCACGCGGCGCACGGCGAGCCGTACGCGCGGTCGATGTAGGACAGGCCCCAGGTGATCTGGGTCGTCGCGTTGGTCTTCCAGTCGCTGCCGGCCGTCGCCATCTTGCTGCCGGGCAGCGCCTGCGGGATGCCGGTGGCACCGCTGCCGGCGTTGTACGCCCTGTAATTCCAGCCGGACTCCTTGGTCCACAGCGACACCAGGCAGGAGAACTGATCGGAGCCCCAGCCGTACTCGCTCGACGCGAGCCGCTTCGCCGTCGCCTTGGCGCCGTCGACGGTGTTCGCGGCGGCAAGCGCAGCGGCCGCGCGCTCCTCGGCCGCCTTCTTCTCCTGCGCCTGCGTGAGCGCGGTGCGCAACGCGCCGGTCGCCGCCGTCACGGGGGCGATGTCCTCGGCCGCCTCGGCGACCTGCACGGCCTGGACGATCGGCGGGAGGGAGTCGAGGTCGGTCAGCACGTCGATGCCGGCCTCGAGGTCCGTCGTGTCGATCGTCGTGCTCTCCACGTTCAGTGCGAGATCGGCCGCCGACACGTCGGCGGTCACTGCCTGCGCGTCGGAGACGGCGCCCTGCGCCTCTGCGAGGGTCGCTGCGGCGTCCTCGGAGATCCCTGCGAGAGGCAGTGCCAGCGATACGGCGCCGCTGGGCGTGGCATCCGCCATGCCGTCCGGCACCTGCAGGAGTGCGGTCACGGCACCGGAGTGGTCCTCCACGGCCGCCGCAGCACTGGAGGCGGAGCTCGTGACGATCGCCACGCTCAGCACGGCGCCCAGGGCGATGCCGAGCACGAGCGGGTGGCGGGCGGTGACGTCGGCGTGGGCGCGCGCGAGGGCGGCGGTGCGCGCCTGGGCGCGCGAGGTGTGGGCATGCAGCATGAGGGTCGACTTTCGGGTCGTCGTGCGGCCCGGACCCCGTGTTCAGGGCGACTCGTCGGGAGCGGTCCCGGGCACGATCAACGATTCTGCTCGCCTCGTCTGGGCGAAACCCCGCTCCCACCTGGGCATCCCGTGTTGATCCGGTGGGAGAAGCCGTTCGACGCTCTCGGGAAAGTATGTTATGTATTCGTTATCTTCACTCACCCACCGGCGAGGGATCAGGGATCTCCTGCGGCTTGTAACGCGGCAGGCGGGAAGCCGGAAGGATCGCCAGCGCGCTCACGCCGGCGAGGACGAGGAGCCCCAGCCGCAGGGTGTCCAGGCGCACCTGCTCATTGATCGCCACCGCGGCATCCACCTGCTCCGGCGTCGCGTCGGTTCCTTCCAGGACGGTGCGCAGATCGTCGTTGCTGATGAAGTTCACATCGTCCAGGTCGACCTGTTCGACCAGCGACGGCGGGATCTCCGGATGCTCGGCGACGGCGGCGGCCACACCGAGCCCCAGCAGCGACACGAGCAGGGCGCCGGCGACGGCCGTCCCGACGGCGGAGGCGAGGTTCTGCGTGGTGCCGCGGAGCGATCCGACATCGCCGGCGAGCTCGGGCCTGGCCGACGTCACGAGCACGTTGAACACGAGGGTGACGAGCGCGCCTTGACCGATCCCGAAGACGATGAGCCCGATGATCGTCGGGAACGTCTCCCAGTTGTTGGTGACGACGAACGAGAGCCAGACGAGAGCCGCCGTGGTGAGCACGAAGCCGAACACCCCGATCGTGCGCGGCGGGTAGCGCTTGTAGAAGCGCACCACCAGCGTCGCGGTGATGAAGACCGTGAGGTTGAACGGCATCATCGCCAGCGACGTGTCGAAGGGCGTCCTGCCCTGAACGATCTGGATGTAGAGCGGAATGGAGAAGTTCACGCATGCCTCGAGCGCGACGACGATGAACATGGCGTACACCGCGGCCCGCTCCTTGGAAGAGCGCAGCACGCTCAGGTCGATGAGCGGCACGGCTCCCCTGCGCATCCTCCGACGGGTCCAGAGGAAGAACGCCTGCCCGAGCACGATGCCCGCGACGACGAAGACCGGTGCCGGCGAGAGGCCGAGCACCTCGAACGGCGCTGCCGGCGTCGCCTGCAGCGCGCCCCAGGCGTTCAGGTTATTGAAGCCGAGCGTGAGCAGCACGACCGCCGCACCGATCAGCGCAGACGCTACGAGATCGATCCGGATGGATGCGTCCCCTCGGTCACCGCGCAGCGTGAAGCTCAGCACGAAGACCGCGACCGCGATCGCCAGCACGATCATGAACACCGGACGCCATCCGACGAAGGTCCCGAGCGTGCCGCCGATGAGGAAGGCGGTGACCCCGGAGATCGCACGCGCGGAGCCGAGACCGCCGATCGCGGTGGCCTGCTGTGCGCCGCGGTAGTTCTCCGCGATGAGCGCCACCAGCGAGGGAACGATGATGGCGGCGGCGGCTCCCGCCAGGACCTGCCCGGTGATCGCCCACCCGATCGTCGGCGAGACGATCATGAGCAGGGAGGAACCGGCGAAGAGGGCGATCACGATGCGGAACATCAGCACCCAGCCGACGCGCTGGCCGAGCTTGGCGCCCGTCATCACGAGGGCGGCGACGGCGAGGCCGTAGACGACGATCGTCGTGCTGGCGACGGTCGGCGCAACGCCGAAGTCGTCGACCATTCCGCCCAGCGAGATGGGGAGAGCCGCGACGTTGAATGACATCAGCACCTGGGCGAGGAAGAGGCTCACCATCGGGAGCCAGGAGGTCTTCTCCTGGGCGGGAGCTGCGGGGGCTGCGGTGGTCATGACGGCACCTCTCGGGGGACGGGGGCGGATGCGAAAAGATTCAGCCCGAGGGCTCGGGAGAGATGACCGATGGCGAGCTGCGCGCGCACGGAGTTCCCCGCGGCATCCAGCCGCGGCGAGAAGGCCGCGGCTGCGCCCTTGCCGGGAGCCACGGCGACGATGCCTCCCGCCACGCCGGATTTCGCAGGGAGGCCGATCTCGAACAGCCACTCCCCCGAGCGCTCGTAGAGCCCGCTCGAGGCGGTGACGGCGAGCGTATCCCTGCAGACGTCCGCGGAGACGACGCGCTCGCCGGTGACGGGATTCACACCGCCGTCGGCGAGCGTTGCCCCCATGACGGCGAGATCGTGCGCCGTCACGCTGAGCGCGCACTGGCGCGTGTAGACGTCCACGATCTCGTCCGGATCTCCCGACAACCGCCCGTAGGACTGCAGGAGCCGCCCAATCGCGCGGTTGCGCTCGTTGCTCGCCGCCTCCGAACGGTAGACCTCTTCGTCGAGGGCCAGCGGTCGACCGGCGAAGGCGGAGAGCCCTTCTCGGATCCGCTCCCACTTCTGCTCCGCCGACGCACCTGGCACGAGGGCCGTCGTGGCGATCGCGCCCGCGTTGACCATCGGATTCATCGGATGCCCGGCGTTCAGCTCGATCGCGATCACCGAGTTGAAGGCGAGACCGGTGTTGTTGACCCCCACGATGTCCCGCACGAGAGCGTGTCCGTGCTCGGCGATCGCGAGCGCGTAGACGAACATCTTGGAGATCGACTGGATCGAGAACGCGTGCAGGGCATCTCCTGCGTCATGGACGCCGCCGGATGCCTCGATGACGGCGATGCCGAACAACGCGGGATCGGCCTCCGCGAGGATCGGGATGTAGTCCGCCACCGCGCCCGTGTTCTCTCCGGCATAGCGCGCATGCGCCTCGCGGACGAGCTCCTCGACCCGTGGCCAACCGGGCAGAGAGCCGGTGGAGACCTGCTGGGGCACGGCCTCGAAAGGCGTCGGATCCACGAGACCTCCTGCACCTGATGCGAGTCGCCCCCAGCAACTAGGTCAAACCTAGCGGCTGGGGGCGACTCGCGGGAAGGGCTCCTGATCTCAGGCGTTGGCGTCCTGGCGCTTCAGACGCGAGGCCTCACGCCCGCGGATCGTCTGGTCGAGGATCACCTTGCGGATGCGGACCGCGTCGGGGGTGACCTCGACGCACTCGTCCTCGCGGGCGAACTCCAGCGACTCCTCGAGCGAGAGGATGCGCGGAGGCGTCATCGACTCGAAGGTGTCGGCCGTGGCCGAGCGCATGTTGGTGAGCTTCTTCTCCTTGGTGATGTTCACGTCCATGTCGTCCGCGCGGGAGTTCTCGCCGACGACCATGCCCTCGTAGACCTCTTCGGTCGGCTTGACGAAGAACGACATGCGCTCCTGCAGCGCGATCATCGCGAACGGGGTCGCGACGCCGGCGCGGTCGGCGACGATCGAGCCGTTCTGACGCGCGACGATGGAGCCGGCCCAGGCGTCGTAGCCGTGTGCGATGGCGTTCGCGATGCCGGTGCCACGGGTGATCGAGAGGAACTCGGTGCGGAAGCCGATCAGACCGCGCGACGGGACGATGAACTCCATCCGGATCCAGCCGGTGCCGTGGTTGATCATGTTGTCCATGCGACCGCGGCGGTTGGCCATGAGCTGCGTGACGGCACCGAGGTGCTCTTCGGGGACGTCGATCGTGAGGTGCTCGTACGGCTCCTGGATCTTGCCGTCCTCGCCCTTGCGGGTGACGACCTGGGGCTTGCCGACCGTGAGCTCGAAGCCCTCGCGCCGCATGTTCTCGACGAGGATGGCGAGCTGCAGCTCACCGCGGCCCTGCACCTCCCAGGCATCCGGACGGCCGATGTCGTTCACGCGGAGCGAGACGTTGCCGATGAGCTCGCGGTCGAGGCGGTCCTTCACCATGCGCGCGGTGAGCTTGTGCCCCTTGACCTTGCCGACCAGCGGCGAGGTGTTCGTACCGATCGTCATGGAGATGGACGGCTCGTCGACCGTGATCTGCGGGAGCGGGCGGACGTCTTCCGGGTCGGCGATCGTCTCGCCGATCATGATGTCCGCGAAGCCTGCGATGACGGCGATGTCGCCGGGGCCCGCCGACTCGGCGGGGAAGCGCTCGAGCGCCTTGGTCATGAGCAGCTCGGTGATGCGGGCGTTCTGGGTCGTGCCGTCCTGGCGCACCCAGGCGACCGTCTGGCCCTTCTTCAGGGTGCCGTTGAAGATGCGCAGCAGCGCGAGGCGGCCGAGGAACGACGAGGAGTCGAGGTTGGTGACCCAGGCCTGCAGCGGGGCCTCGTCGTCGTAGGCGGGTGCGGGGACGTGCTCGAGGATGGCGGCGAAGAGCGGCTCGAGGTCGTCGTTGTCCGGCAGTTCGCCGTTGGCCGGGCGATTCTGCGATGCGGCGCCGGCACGGCCGGAGGCGTAGACCACCGGCACGTCCAGGAGCGCATCGACGTCGAGGTCCGGCACGTCGTCGACGAGGTCGGATGCGAGTCCCAGCAGCAGGTCGTGCGCCTCTTCCTCGACCTCCGCGATCCGCGCGTCAGGGCGGTCGGTCTTGTTCACGAGGAGGATCACCGGCAGCTTCGCCTCGAGCGCCTTGCGCAGCACGAAGCGGGTCTGCGGCAGCGGCCCCTCGGAGGCGTCGACGAGCAGGACGACGCCGTCGACCATGGACAGACCGCGCTCGACCTCGCCGCCGAAGTCGGCGTGGCCCGGGGTGTCGATCACGTTAATGGTGATCGGGGTGTCGGTGTGGGCGCCGTTGTACGTGATCGCGGTGTTCTTCGCGAGGATCGTGATGCCCTTCTCGCGCTCCAGGTCGTTGGAGTCCATCGCGCGCTCGTCGACGTGCGCGTGCTCGCCGAACGAGCCGGTCTGACGGAGCATGGCATCGACGAGGGTGGTCTTGCCGTGGTCGACGTGCGCGACGATCGCCACGTTGCGGAGGTCTGAACGGAGGGCGTGCGCCATGAAGGAAATCCTCAGAAGGGAGTGGAAAAAGTGAGCGCCGACCCGGCGTCCTGCACACGGGCGACTCTTCAGGATATCGCACCCTCGCTGATCGCTCTCTGAGCGTGCTCATCGGGGCGCGCACTAGCATCGGTGCGTGAGCTCGACGAACCTCCCTGCACAGCCGGCGCGCGCGCGGATCGCTGCGGAGATCGCGATCGTCCTCGCCCTCGGTCTCGGTCAGTCGGCGATCTACTCGGTCGTCCAGCTCGTCTACCGGCTCACCGACTCCACGCCGCTCGCCGACCAGACGACGACCCTGAACCCCTCGCGCAGCGACAGGGAGATCTTCGACCTGATCTATCAGGTGCTCTCGGTGGGCTTCGCGCTCGTCCCCGTGCTGCTCGTGTGCTTCCTGGTCTGGCGGCAGCACCGGCCGCATCTGGGCGATCTCGGCCTCGACGGCGAGCGGATCGGCAGGGACACCGGTCGCGGCATCCTGCTCGTCCTCGCGATCGGCGTCCCAGGGCTCGCGTTCTACGTGGTCGGGCGGTTGCTCGGCTGGTTCGTGTCGGTGGAGGCGAGCGGGCTGGACGCGCACTGGTGGACGGTGCCGATCCTGCTGCTGTCGGCGGCGCGGGCCTCGATCCAGGAGGAGTTCGTGGTGCTCGGCTATCTGTTCCTCCGGCTGCGGCAGCTGGGCTGGGGGCCGTGGCCGATCATCATCGCCACGAGCATCCTGCGCGCGACGTACCACCTCTACCAGGGGCCGGGCGCCTTCCTCGGGAACCTCGCCATGGGGCTGCTGTTCGGCTGGCTGTTCTCCCGCTCCGGCCGCCTGCTCCCCTTCCTCGTCGCCCACTTCCTCATCGACGCCGCCGCGTTCATCGGTTATCCGCTGGTCGCCCCGCTCCTGCCCTGAGCTGCGCCCGCGAACCCGCGACACCACGCCGAGCGCGGTTGGCGCGCGGGGCGCCTCACCCGCTTGTTCCGCGGCGTCTACGTCGAGACAAGCCGCTGGGATGCGCTGCCACCCTGGGAGAAGTACCTCGTCCGATTGCACGCTGCTCTCGCCGCCGATCCGCAACGCGTGTTCTACGGCGAGTCCGCCGCGGCGTTGCTCGGCGTGCTGATCCCCTATCAGAACAGACCCGTGCACATCCTCGCGAAGGGGCCGTCATCACGCGAATACCGGGGTGTGCGCACCCATGTCTCGGTCGATGAGCGCGAGATCATCTGCGTCGACGGCATCCATCTCACCTCTCCAACGGCCACCGCGGACGATGTTCGCGCTATCGACCGCCCGCCGAGTCCCTCGCATACTTGGATGCGCTCATGCGCATCGATCCGCACACGACGACTGACGTGGTCATCGCACTGAACGAGAGCCTCACATCGGGTCGCGGGCGACGACTGGCGCGATGGGCGCTGGAGAGAGGGACGGCACTTCGCGAGAGCCCACTCGAATCCGCCAGCGCCGCTGTCATCGAGTGGCTCGGATATCCCGCGCCACTCCACCAGCATGTGTTCGGGTTCGAGGGAGCCGAGGACCGTGGAGACTTCTTCTGGGCCGAGCAGAACGTCCTCGGAGAGGCGGATGGCACCATCAAGTACTCCGGGGCAGACGGCGAGCAGACGGCGGCGATCGCCGCGGAGAAGAGCCGAGAGAATCGGCTCCGCCGGCACCTCAGCGGCGTCGTCCGCTGGGGGTGGTCTGAGCTCGAGAACATCCAACCTCTGGACGAGGCGCTTCGTGCCGCAGGGCTGCGCCCGGTCCGAAACCGGGACTCGCTTCGCCTCGCCACCTTCCGCCCGTTCGGCCGATGATCGCACGACACTTGAGCCAGCAACACCACGCCGAGACGATGTCGGCCCGACATCGTCTCGGCGTGGTGTTGCGAGTTCGCGAGGTGCGGGTCAGGCGAAGGCCTCCACGGGAGGGCAGGCGCAGACGAGGTTGCGGTCGCCGTAGGCCTGATCGATGCGGCGCACCGGCGGCCAGTACTTGCCCGCGACGAGAGCGTGCACGGGGTACGCGGCCTCCTCGCGCGTGTACGGGTGGTTCCACTCCCCCGCGATGAGCGAGACGGCGGTGTGCGGGGCGTTCACGAGCGGGTTGTCCGCGGCATCCCACTCACCGGCCGCGACCCTGTCCGCCTCGGCCTTGATCATGATCATCGCCTCGATGAAGCGCTCGATCTCGCCCAGATCCTCCGACTCGGTCGGCTCCACCATGAGCGTCCCCGCGACGGGGAACGACATGGTCGGCGCGTGGAAACCGTAGTCGATGAGGCGCTTGGCGACGTCGTCGACGGTGACCCCGGTGGCCTCCTTGAGCGGTCGGAGATCGAGGATGCACTCGTGCGCGACCCGACCGTTCTCGCCCGTGTACAGCACCGGGTAGTGCTCCTTCAGCCGCTCCGCGATGTAGTTCGCCGACAGCACGGCCGCCGCTGTCGCATCGCGCAGACCAGGGGCGCCCATCATCCGCACGTACGACCAGGAGATCGGCAGGATACCGGCGGAGCCGTACGGCGCCGCGGAGACCGGACCACCGGCGAACGCGAATCCGCCCGCATGCTGCGCCTTCTGCGCCAGCGGGTGCGACGGGAGGTAGGGCGCGAGGTGCGCCTTGGCCGCCACCGGACCGACACCCGGTCCTCCTCCGCCGTGCGGGATGGCGAACGTCTTGTGCAGATTGAGGTGCGAGACGTCCCCGCCGAGGTCGCCGAAACGGGCGTAGCCGAGGAGGGCGTTGAGGTTCGCGCCATCGACGTAGACCTGGCCGCCGGCCGCGTGCACGGCGGCGGTGATCTCGGTGACCTGCTCCTCGTAGACGCCGTGCGTGGACGGGTAGGTGATCATGAGCGCGGACAGCTCGTCGGCGTGGGCCGCGATCTTCGCCCGCAGGTCGTCGAGATCGACGTTGCCGAGCTCGTCGGTCGCCACGACGACCACCTTCATGCCCGCCAGCACCGCGGATGCCGCGTTGGTGCCGTGCGCGGACGATGGGATGAGGCACACCGTGCGGTGCTCGTCCCCGTTCGCCAGGTGGTAGCCGCGGATCGCGAGGAGGCCGGCGAGCTCGCCCTGCGAGCCGGCGTTCGGCTGCAGGGAGACCGCGTCGTATCCGGTGACCTCGGCGAGCCACGCCTCGAGCTGGTCGATGAGCTCCAGGTATCCCCCGACATCGGATGCCGGTGCGAACGGGTGGATCTGCGCGAACTCCGGCCAGGTGATCGCCGCCATCTCCGTCGCCGCATTGAGCTTCATCGTGCAGGACCCCAGCGGGATCATGCCGCGATCGAGCGCGTAGTCGCGATCGGCGAGGCTCTTCAGGTAGCGCATCATGGCGGTCTCCGAGCGGTGCACGTGGAAGACCGGATGCGTGAGGTACTCGTCCGTACGGCGCAGTGCACCCCACGTGCCGACGGACGCGCGCAGCGGCGCCGACCACCAGGTGCGACCGAAGGCGATGCCGTCGGCGGCGGGAGCGGCGCCGAACAGGCCGGCGACCGCGACGAGGTCTCCGTACGAGGTGGTCTCATCGACCGAGACGCCCACGAGATCGGTGCCTGCCGCGCGCAGCAGGAGGCCTGCGTCGTGTGCGGCATCGACGACGGCTCCGGCATCCGGCACCCGCACCGTCAGCGTGTCGAAGAATGCCTCCTCCACGACCTCGACGCCGGCTTCACGCAACCAGGATCCGAGGACCGCGGCCTTGCCTGCGACCTCCTCCGCGATCGCCCTCAGGCCGTCCGGCCCGTGGTAGACGGCGTACATCGAGGCCATCACGGCCAGCAGCACCTGCGCCGTGCAGATGTTGCTCGTCGCCTTCTCGCGGCGGATGTGCTGTTCACGGGTCTGCAGCGAGAGCCGATAGGCGGGCTTGCCGTCGGCATCCACCGAGACGCCGACGAGCCGGCCGGGCAGCTGGCGCTCCAGACCCTGACGGACGGCCATGTAGCCCGCGTGCGGGCCGCCGAAGCCCATCGGGACACCGAAGCGCTGCGTCGTGCCGACCGCGACATCCGCGCCGAGCGAGCCGGGCGACGCGATCAGCGTGAGCGCCAGCAGGTCGGCGGCGACGACCGCGAGACCGCCCGCGACATGCACGGCGTCGATCACGGCGGTCGGGTCCCACACCAGTCCGGACGCGGCCGGGTACTGCACGAAGACGCCGAAGAGCTCCTCGGGCAGCGCCTCACCGGCGGCGAGGTCGCGCTCGACGAGCTCGATGCCCACGGCCTCCGCCCTGGTGGCCAGCAGAGCCTTGGTCTGCGGGAACGCCCCCGAGTCGACGACGAACACGTTCGACCGGACCTTCGAGGCGCGACGAGCGAGCAGCATGCCCTCCGCCACCGCCGTGGACTCGTCCAGCATCGAGGCGTTCGCGGTCGAGAGACCGGTGAGGTCGGCGACCATCGTCTGGAAGTTGATGAGCGCCTCGAGCCTGCCCTGCGAGATCTCCGGCTGGTAGGGCGTGTACGCGGTGTACCAGGACGGGTTCTCCAGCACGTTGCGCTGGATCACGCTGGGGGTGATGGTGCCGTAGTAGCCGAGGCCGATCATCGGCGTGTTGACCGTGTTGCGGGCGGCGAGCGCGCGCAGCTCGGCCAGCGTCTCGGCCTCGGAGGCCGCGGGCGGGATCACCGATTCGCCGGCGGCGGTGAAGATGGATGCCGGCACGGCCTGGCGCATCAGCGCCTCGATGGGAGCCGATGCGCCGGTGACGCCCAGCGCCTCCAGCATCTGCCGCTGGGCCTGGTCGGTCGTGCCGATGTGACGTTGCGCGAAGGAGACCACGGGTGCGATCAGCCCTGGGTGTGAGCGACGTAGGCGTCGCGGTCGAGCAGGCCGTCGAGCGCACCGTCGGCGACCTCGACCTTGATCAGCCAGGCGCCGTCGAACGGCGAGGAGTTCACCAGCGCAGGGTCATCGGCGACGGCGTCGTTGACCTCGACGACGGTGCCGGCCACCGGGGCGTACAGCTCCGAGACGGACTTCGTCGACTCGGCCTCGCCGAAGACGTCGCCGCGCTGCACGACGGTGCCGACGGCGGGCAGCTCGACGAAGACGATGTCGCCGAGGGCATCGGCGGCGAAGTCGGTGATCCCGACGGTCGCGATGGCGCCCTCCAGGGCGACCCACTCGTGCTCTTCGCTGTACTTGAGGGTGGTGAGATCGGTCATTTCTTCCTCCGGTAGAAAGGCAGGTCGACGACGGTCGCGGGGATCTTCGTCCCGCGCACGTCAAGGAACAGGGGCAGTGCGGATGCTTCGGGGTCGATGTACGCCATCGCGACGGGATGGCCGAGCGTCGGGCTGAGCGCGCCGCTGGTCACCTCTCCGACGACCGCGCCGTCCTCGGCGACCACGGCGTACCCGGCGCGGCCGGCGCGGCGGCCCTCCGCCGCGAGACCGACGAGCACGCGTGCGCCCCCGGCGGGAGTCACGGCGTCCTTGCCGACGAAGGCGTCCTTGTCGGTGACGACGACGCGGCCGAGACCGGCCTGGGCCGGCTTCGTGTCGAGCGAGAGCTCGTGGCCGTACAACGGCATCCCCGCTTCGAGGCGCAGCGTGTCACGGGCCGCCAGACCGGCAGGGACGAGCCCCTGATCGGAGCCGGCGGCGAGCAGCGCATCCCAGAGCGCTGCGGCATCCTCCGCCTGGACGAGGAGCTCGAAGCCGTCCTCGCCGGTGTAGCCGGTGCGCGCCAGCAGCAGCGGCGCGCCATGGAATCGCGCGGAGGCCCAGGCGTAGTACTTCTGATCCCCCCAAGGGATGGAGACCTCCGAGATGCCTTCGGTCGCCGCGACGATCGTCTCGGCTGCCGGCCCCTGCACGGCGAGGAGGGCGTAGTCATCGGAGACGTCGACGACGACCACGTCGAACGAGCCCGTCCGTTCCTGCAGGGCGGCGGCGACGGCATCCCTGTTCCCCGCATTGGAGATGATCAGGTAGCTCTCCTCGCCGAGCCGGTACACGATGACGTCGTCGACGATCCCACCGGTCTCGGCGAGCAGAAGCGAGTACTTCGCCTTGCCGACGGGCATGGCCGAGATCCGACCGGCGAGCGCGTAGTCGAGGTACGCGGCGGCATCGCCGCCGTCGACGGTGAACTCGGCCATGTGCGAGATGTCGAAGAGGCCGGCGGCCTGTCGCACCGCGTGATGCTCGGCGAGATCCGAGGTGTAGCGCACCGGCATCTGCCAGCCGCCGAAATCGGTGAAGGACGCGCCGAGGGACTCGTGTCTGTCTCGCAGCGGGGTGTAGCGGGCCTCGGCCATGGAGTTCTCCCGTCGATCGGAAGGATGCCGTACGGAATGCACGGTATCCGAGAACTCCCCCTCTGTCATGGGCCTGAGAGTTTCGCCCTTCGACCGTTCGGAGAACGTGTCGCGGGGCTTTCACCGTCGGCGGATGGCGGGCATCGCTTTTCAGAGCGGCCCGACCCGGGCGGTACGCGGTACCTGAGAGATTGGCGGGGAGGCTTGCTCCTTCGGTGCCCGGCTGTGTTCACCGGGGCTCTCCCGCACGGGTCGTGGGGCCTTTCTTCACTTATGAGCTACAGCTTAGGGCGTGCCGGCCAGCTCCGCGCGCACCTCGTCCCTCAGCCGACCGAGATTCTCGGGCTCAGGGGCCGCCGCCAGCAGCGTCCTGGTGTACTCGTGCTGGGGGTTCAGGATCACCTCGTCCGCGGCTCCGCGTTCGACGATGTCGCCGCGGTACATGACGAGGATCTCGTCGCTGAAGTGCCGCGCGGTGGCCAGGTCGTGCGTGATGTAGAGCACGCCGAGCTGCTCCTCGCGCTGCAGGTCGGCGAGGAGGTTGAGAACGCCCAGCCGGATGGACACATCAAGCATCGACACCGGTTCGTCGGCGACGATGAACCGCGCGCCGGGCGCCAGCGCGCGGGCGATCGCGACGCGTTGGCGTTGCCCACCGGACAACTCGTGCGGGCGGCGCTCGGCGAAGCTCTCGGCCGGTGAGAGCCGCACCCGCTCGAGCAGTTCGAGGGCGCGCTCGCGCACCTGTGCACCGGTGAGCTCCGGATGATGGATGCGCAGCGGCCGCTCGAGGTGGTGGACGATCGTGTGGAAGGGGTTCAACGAGGCGAACGGGTCCTGGAACACCATCTGCACATCCGAGCGGTACCGCGCCAGCGCCCGACCTCCGGTTCCCGTCGGCGCGCCGTCGAGGAGGATCTCGCCCGAGGTCGGGGTCTCGAGCTTCATCAGCATCCGCGCGATGGTGGACTTGCCGCTGCCCGACTCTCCGACCAGTGCGATCGTCTTCCCCGCCTCGAGCGTGAACGAGACGTCCTTCACCGCGTGCAGGATGCTCGTGCGCAGCCCGGAGCGGAGCCGGAAGTCCTTGACGAGATGCCGTGCTTCGAGGGTGCTCATCGGATCTCCTCCGTCGCGCCGGAGCGGACGAAACCGCCGCGTTCGCCGCGCAGGCTCGGGAAGCTGGACAGCAGCTTCTTCGTGTACTCGTGCTGCGGGTCCCGGTAGATCTCCTCGGCCGTTCCCTGCTCGACGATCTCACCCTGCAGCATGACGGCGATGCGGTCGCTGATCTCGATGAGCATCGGCAGGTCGTGCGTGATGAAGATCACGGCGAAGCCGAGCCGCTCGCGCAACCGCATGATCTCGCGGATGATCCCGCGCTGCACGACGACGTCCAGGGCCGTGGTCGGCTCGTCCATGATCATCACCTGGGGGTCCAGCGCGAGCGCCATGGCGATCATCACACGCTGGCGCATGCCGCCGGACAGCTCGTGCGGGAAGCTCGTCAGCCGGGAGGGGTCGACGCCGACGAGCCGCAGCAGCTCCTCGGCGCGCTCCTTCTTGGCCGCACGGCTCATGCCGGGGCGATGCGTGTCGAAGACGTCGAAGATCTGCGCCTTCACACTGATCACGGGGTTGAGGGAGTTCATCGCCCCCTGGAAGACCATCGAGATCTTGTCCCAGCGGAACGACCGCAGCCCGTCTTTCTCGAGGGCGACGATGTCGATGTCGAAGCCCTCGCGGTCGTGGAAGGTGATCTCGCCGCCGGTCATCAGAGCCGGCGCCTTGAGCAGACGGTTCAGGCCATAGGCGAGGGTGGTCTTGCCGCAGCCGGATTCGCCGGCGAGGCCGAGGATCTCGCCGCGATGAAGGGTGAGCGACACGTTCCTGACCGCCTTGACGGGCGGATCCACCTCGTACTCGATGGACACGTCACGCGCGGTCAGCACGGCTTCCGTGGCGGTCATGCCTGCACTCCCTTCGCCTTCGCCGCCCGTCGCAGGCGGCGCGCGGCCTCCGGTGCGCCCCGCAGCTTGGGGTTGATGATCTCGTCGATGGAGAAGTTGATGAGCGACAGACCGCAGCCCAGCAGCGCGATGAGCAGGCCGGGCGGGATGAACCACCACCACGCCCCTGTCCCGAGCGCCTGACCGGACTGCGCGTCGTTGAGGATCGTCCCCCAGGTGATCGAGTCGGTCGCGCCGAGCCCGAGGTACGACAGCCCCGCCTCGCCGAGGATGGCGAAGATGATCGCGAAGAGGAACTGCGCCGCCAGCAAGGGCAGCAGGTTCGGCAGGATCTCGACGAGGATCACGCGGAACGACTTCTCCCCCGCGGTCTTGGCGGCGTAGACATAGTCGCGGCTGCGCAGCGACCTCGCCTGGGTGCGCAGCACGACGGCGGAGCCTGCCCAGGAGGTGATGCCGAGGACGAAGGCCACGAGCAGCCAGCTGCGGGTGTCGAAGTACGTGGCGATGACCATCGCGAGCGGCAGGCCGGGGATGACGAGCATGATGTTCGTCACGAGGGAGAGGCCCTCGTCGCGCCAGCCGCCGACGTATCCGGCGAGCACGCCGAAGAACAGCGAGAGCACGATCGCGATCGTCCCCGCCACGATGCCGACCAGGAGCGATCCCTGCGTGCCGTGGGCGAGCTGCGCGAGGACGTCGTAGCCGAGCTTGGTCGTGCCGAGGAGATGCTCGGCACCAGGCGGCTCGAGCGCCGGGTTCTGGGAGTCGCGCGGATTCTGCGTGAGGAACGGCCCGAGGACGCCGAAGAGGACGATCCCGAGAACGAGGACGAGACCGGTGACGAGCTTCGCCGATCGGCGGGGAAGCATCGCGCGGATCCCGCCTCTGGCCCGTCGCTGCGTGATGATCGCGACGGTTCCCGGCAGCGCGGGGGTGGGCTTGGTGGTGGTGTCAGACATTGTGGCGCGCCCTCGGGTCGATGTAGCCGTAGACGAGGTCCATGACGAAGTTGGCGGCGAGCACCGTGAGGGTGATCACCAGGAAGACCCCCTGCATGAGGGCGTAGTCGCTGTTCTGCACGGCCTGGAACATCAGCTTGCCGATGCCGGGGTAGGTGAACACCTGCTCCATGACGATGGAGCCGGCCACGACGAAGCCGAGGGTGATCGCGAACCCGGCGATGGACGGGATCGCCGCGTTGCGCGCGGCGTACATGGTGAGGATGCGCCGGGGCCGCAGCCCCTTGGCCTCGGCCGTGGTGACGTAGTCCTCCGCGAGGGTGGAGACCATCATGTTGCGCATCCCGAACAGCCAGCCGCCGACGGAGCTCAGCACGATCGTGAGGGCGGGGAGAACGGCGTGGCCGACGGCATCCGCGAAGAACGCCCAGGTCCACTCCGGCCCCCTGGGGAAGTCGAAGACGCTGTAGCCGCCGATGATCGGGAAGACGCCGAGCCCGACGGCGAAGACCGCCACCAGCACGAGGGCCAGCCAGAAGTACGGGATCGACTGCAGGATCGTCGTCGCGGGGATGAGGTGGTCGACCCAGGTGCCGCGCTTCCATCCCGCCCATGCACCCAGCACGATGCCGAGGATGAAGGAGATGACGGTCGCGACGCCGACGAGGATGATCGTCCACGGCAGCGCCTGGCCGATCAGCTCGGCCACCGGGGTCGGATACTTCGTCACGGAGATGCCGAGATCCCCCTGGAGCATCCGACCCCAGTAGCCGACGTACTGCTCCCACAGCGAGGAGTCGTCCGAGCCGAGCAGCAGCTTGATGTTGCGGATCGTCGTCTCCGAGATCTCGCCGCCGTTGCGCTGCAGCTTGGCGATCATGATGTCCGCCGGGTCGCCAGGCATCAGACGAGGGAGCAGGAAGTTGAGGGAGATCGTGGCCCACAGCGTGATGATGTAGAACCCGATCCTGCGGGCATAGAAGTTCATGTCTGCTCCTCTTCCTCCTGCTCTCCTCTTCTGTCAGGCGGCGCTCAGCCGACCGGCTCCAGGTGCTGCAGGATGTAGCCGGCGGCGACGGAGCCCCAGGACGGCGGGAACGCGTACAGGTCGTCCTCGGTGGGCCAGCCGGTGAAGTCCTTCGCGTTGTAGAAGGTCTGCGTGGCGTTGATGACCAGCGGGATGTAGGGCAGGTCGCGCACGATCTCGTCCTGGATGACGGCGTACTGCTCCATCTTCACGGCCTCGTCGTTCGTGGCCGCGGCCACCGCGATCGCGGCATCCACGGTCGGGTTGTCGTAGCGGCTGAAGTTCCAGCGACCGGCGGGGACCTCCTCGCCGACGGGGTTGGTGGACTGGATGGCGGTGCCGCCCACCCAGTCGCGGTAGATCTGGAACGGATCGGCGACCGAGGTGCCGATCATGCCGCCGACGATCAGCTCGTACTGGCCGGTCTGGCGCGCGTCGGAGAACTCCTGCCACTGCACGGTGCCGACGTTGATCTTGATGCCCGCTGCTGCGGCCTGCTCCGCGATGAGCTTGGCCGCGTCGTTGTAGTCGGTCCAGCCGTCGACGGAGATGAGGTCGAGCTCGATGGCTGCGCCGTCCTTGCCGTAGAAGCCGTCGGCATCCTTGGTGTAGCCGGCCGCCTCGAGGATGGCACCGGCGCCTGCGGCATCCGGATCCTGCGGGCTGAGCTCGTTGGCGGGGTCGGCGACCCACTTCTCATCGCGGGGAAGCAGGGCGTAGGTGGGCGAGATGTCGCCCGTGAGGTCGACGAAGGCCTTCTCCTTGATGGTGCCGCGGTCGATCGCGACGTTGAGCGCCTGCCGGACGGCGACGTCGGTCTGCTCGCCGGTGCAGCCGAGGTCCGCGTTCGCGCAGGTGTACAGCACCGTCGGGTCCTGCGGGGTGTTGATCCAGGAGATCTGGCCGTTCGCGGTCACGGAGTCGGGGTTCGGGATGAACATGCCCGCCCAGTCGAGCTCGCCGGCGGCGAGGAGGTCCTGCGCCGACTGGTTCGCGTCGATGGCGATGTACTGCACGGTCTTGACGGCGGGGACGTCCGCATCGCGGAAGTTCTCGTTCGCGACGAGCGTGTAGGACTCGCTGGTGACGCTGTCCACGACGTACGGGCCGGACCCTACCGGCTCCTCGTTGGTGAAGTTCGCGAAGTCGTCGACTTCGCCCCAGACGTGCTCGGGGAGGATCCAGGTGCCGCCGAGGCGCTGCCACTCATTGGTGAACTGCGGCTCCGCGTAGGTGAGCACGACGGTCGTCTCGTCGGTGGCCTCGGCGGAGACGAGCCCCTGGCCCTCGGGGTTGTTGCCCTCGTAGCTGAAGGTGAAGGCGACATCGTCCGCGGTGAGCGGCTCTCCGTCGCTCCAGGTCAGGCCGCTCTTCACCGTGATGGTGATGACCGTGCCGTCCTCGTTGAAGGCGTACGACTCGCCGACCATGCCGGTCGGGTCCTCGGCCGCGGTCTTGTTGAAGAAGAACAGGGGCTCGAGGATCGGACCGAGCGCGCCGTGGAGCACGGTCGGGGCGAAGGGGTTGAAGTTGGCGGTGATCGGCGTCTGGCTGCCGGCCCAGACGCGCAGGGTGACGTCGGAGTCGCCGCCGCCGCCGGATTCGTCGCCGCCACCGCCGGTGCATGCGGTGAGGGTGAGGGCGAGGGCGGAGGCCCCCGCGATCGCCGCGATCGCTGCGCGGCGCTTTCCACTGCGGATCATTGGTATTCGTTCCTCTCGGTGCTTCGTTGCTGGAGGGATGCTGCTCATCGTTGAGACCCCGGGGGTGGGGTTTTGTTAGGACAGTAACCTAACAAACCCCGCCGCGCCAACAGAGCAGGGGGTCACGACGGCGTAACGTTTGCGGGCTCGACAGGCACTGACGTGAATGATGATTCACTTAGCTCTTGCGCAGCCCCCTCGGCGCACGCCATGCTGACACCAGCGACGACGCTAACAGGAGGCAGACATGACGTTGACCGCAGCACAGCGGGCGACCTTCACCGCCATCTTCGACACCTTCGCCCCCGGCGATGGCGACGGCATCCCCTCGGCCTCCGCCCTGGGCGCCGTCCCTGTCGCGGAGGCCATGCTCGAGGCGAATCCGCGCAAGGCGGACGCCGAGCTGCTCGCGAAGGTGCTGTCGATCTGGGACACCCCATTGGGCGGGATGCTGCTCGGATTCGGACCGCGCCGCTTCTCACGCATGCCGCAGCACGAGCGCGAGGCGGCGCTCATCGCGATGTCGGATTCGAACGTCGCGATCCGGCGGAGCCTGTTCCAGAATCTCAAGTCCGCCGCGATGCTCTCGTACTACATCACCCCCGACGCCGAGGGCTCCTCGCCGCTCTGGCGCGCCATGGGATACCCCGCTCCCCCTGGCCGGCGCACCGACGCCCTGGCCGCGCCGCTGCATCCGCACACGCCGGCCGCGGACACGGAGCTGTCCTGCGACGTCGTCATCGTCGGCTCCGGCGCCGGTGGCGGCACCGCCGCAGCAGTGCTCGCGAAGGCGGGCCTCGAGGTCATCGTCGTCGAGAAGGGCGCGTACTACGACGACGGTGACTTCGACGGAGGCGAGGCGTCGGGCCTCGCCCGCCTGTACGCACCCGGCCCGAACGCGACCGCGGAGGGACAGCTGAGCCTGCTCTCCGCGCAGTGCCTCGGCGGCGGCACCGTCGTCAACTTCTCGACATCGTTCCGCACCCCGGAGCATGTCCGTGCCGAGTGGGCGTCGCTGGGCGCCGAGCAGTTCGCGACACCCGAGTACGACCAGGCGATGGATGCCGTCTGGGCGCGCCTGGGCGTGAACGGCGAGACGAGCCCGGCATCCGCACGGGATCAGATCATGCAGCGCGGCCTGGAGGCACTGGGCTGGCACGTCGGGTCGCTCGATCGCAATGCCGTGGGCTGCGAGGCGGCGACCGAGTGCGGTCGATGCGGCTACGGCTGCCGGATCGGGGCGAAGCAGTCGGTGACGAAGACCTGGCTCGCCGACGCGGAGGCCGCAGGGGCGCGCCTGCTCACCGGGGTGGATGTCCGCACCGTCGAGACCTCCGCAGGCCGGGCGACGGGCGTCAGCGGCGTGACCGCGGACGGCCACCGGGTCGCCATCAGGGCGAAGGCGGTGATCGCCGCAACAGGCAGCGTGCAGACCCCTGCACTGCTGCGCCGCTCAGGGCTGTCCAACCCGAACATCGGCGCGCACCTGCGGCTGCACCCGGCCACCGCGGTGTGGGCGGAGTTCGAGGAGGACGTCCGCCCGTGGGAGGGCACCATGCAGGCGAGGTACTCGGCCGAGCACGCCGATGTCGACGGCTCGGGCTACGGAGTGGTCTACGAGACCGCAGCGGCGAACCCCGGCCTGTCCGTCGCGTTCCAGGCCTGGCGAGGGGCCGGCCGCCACCTCGCCGACATGCGGCGACTGTCGCGCTACTCGAGCGTGGGGGTGATCACGCGCGATCAGGACTCCGGGCGAGTGAAGGTCGGCAAGGACGGCGAGCCCACCCTGCACTACGTCCTCTCCGAGCGCGACGCCGCCAGGGTGCAGGTCGGCGTTGGCGGGGCGGCGCGCATCCTCGAGGCGGCCGGCGCCACCCGGATCTTCTCCGGGCACCAGGCCGGTATCGAATGGTCGCGCTCCTCCGGCATGCCCGTGGCCGACTTCATCGATCGCTGCGGACGCGCCGGTTACGGACCCGGCCGCTGCTCGATGGCCGCGCTGCACATCATGGGCTCCGCCCGCATGGGCGGCTCGGCCGACATGAGCGCGGTGAATCCGGACGGAGCCGCCTGGGAGGTGCCCAATCTCTACGTGGCTGATGCGTCGACGTTCCCGACGAGCTCCGGGGTGAACCCGATGATCTCGATCGAGGCGATCGCGTACATGACGGCGACGAGATTGGCTGCGCGCATGGCCGGATGACATCCGCGCGTCATCGGTTTGCACTTCGGGTCATCGCGACACTAAGATCGGATCCGGAGGTTAGGGTCACGATGACACGAACTGAGGATGTCGGCATCCGCGTCGCCGTCTCCACGGCGATCCTCACGCTGCGCCGCACCGGCGACGGCGCGACGGCGCTGTCCCTGCCCCTGGTGCTGCGCACGCGCGATCCCCACCAGGGGCTGTGGGCCCTGCCAGGCGGCTGGCTGGGCGAGCCGGAGGACCTCGAGGATGCGGCGGCGCGCACGCTCGCGGAGACCACAGGCCTCTCCCCCAGCTATCTCGAGCAGCTCTACGCCTTCGGCGACGCCGACCGCTCGCCGACCAGGGTCGTCTCGATCGTGTACTGGGCGCTGCTGCGCCAGGACGAGGTGGACGCGCAGCGCGCGGCGCACATCGCGGCGGGCAACGCCCCCGAGAACGTGCGCTGGTTCGACGCGGCCGCCCTCCCGCAGCTCGCCTTCGATCACAACCGCATCGTCGACTACGCGCTGTGGCGCCTGCGCAACAAGGTCGGCTACAGCCGGGTCGCGCACGGCTTCCTCCCGCCCACCTTCACGCTCGCCGAGCTCAGGGAGGCCTACGAGGCGATCCTCGGGCGGCGCCTGGATCCGGCCAATTTCCGCCGCCAGGTGGAGTCCTCGGGCAACCTCCTGCCGACCGATGACTTCCGCACGGGGAGCCACCGTCCCGCCCGCCTGTACCGCTACAACACCGACGTCGAGCTCGCCGACCACGGCCCGCTCGCCACCCGCTGATCCCCCGCACCCGCCCGACGAAACGAGCACCCGATGAGCATCACCTTCGTCCCCGTACCGACCGTTCCGACCGACCCCTCGGTCGATCACGCGATCCAGGCGATCGTCGCCGGGGCGTCGACGGACGCCACCTGCTCCACCGACCTCGCCGTCGGCCCCTGGGACTTCGACACGAGACCCGGCTACGGCCCCGGCTCGTCCATGGGCGATGTGATCCCCACCGGCGCACCACGGCAGGGCGAGCTTCCCGCCGCGTACCGGGACGCGCCGGAGGACGAGCTGCATGCCAGGATCATCGCCGCCAAGCAGGCGCTCGGCGACCGGGTCGTCGTGCTCGGGCACTTCTATCAGCGCGAAGAGGTCGTGACGCACGCGGACTACGTCGGCGACTCCTTCCAGCTCGCGAACGCGGCGCTGGAGCGCCCTGACGCCGAGGCGATCGTGTTCTGCGGCGTGCACTTCATGGCCGAGACCGCCGACCTGCTCTCGCGGCCGGAGCAGGCCGTCATCCTCCCCAACCTGGCCGCAGGCTGCTCCATGGCGGACATGGCCGACATCGATCAGGTCGAGGAGTGCTGGGAGCAGCTGGCAGAGGTGTACGGCGACCTCGAGGCCGTCGATGCAGACGGCCGTGTGCCGGTGATCCCGGTCACCTACATGAACTCCTCAGCGGCGATCAAGGGCTTCGTCGGCAGGCACGGCGGCATCGTGTGCACGTCGTCGAATGCGAGGACCGTCCTGGAGTGGGCGTTCGAGAGGGGCCGCCGCGTGCTGTTCTTCCCCGATCAGCACCTCGGACGCAACACCGCGAAGGCCATGGGCGTGCCGTTGGAGCGGATGCCGATGTGGAACCCGCGCAAGGCGCTCGGCGGCTCCACCGCCGAGGAGCTCTCCGATGCGCAGGTGATCCTCTGGCACGGCTTCTGCTCGGTGCACCGCCGCTTCACCGTCGCGCAGATCGACCAGGCGAGGGCCGAGCACCCCGGCGTGCGCGTCATCGTGCACCCCGAGTGCCCGATGGACGTCGTGGATGCCGCGGACGAGGCGGGTTCGACGGACTTCATCCGCAAGGCGATCGCGGCGGCGGAGACCCCCACGACGTTCGCGATCGGGACGGAGATCAACCTCGTCCGCCGGCTCGCGGCCCAGTATCCCCAGCACGAGATCTTCTGCCTCGACCCCGTCGTGTGCCCGTGCTCGACGATGTACCGGATCCACCCCGGCTACCTCGCCTGGGTGCTGGAGGAGCTCGTCGCCGGTCGCACGCCGAACCGCATCACGGTGACCGACGACGTCGCAGAGCCCGCCCGCCTCGCCCTGCAGCGGATGCTCGCCGCGAAGCCGACGCCGTTCACGTCTCCCACCCCCTCGGCCGCTGAGCCCACCCCCTCGGCCGCTGAGCCCACCCCCTCGCTCGCTGAGCCTGTCGAAGCGCGCCCATGATCGTCCTCGTCGTCGGCTCCGGCATCGCCGGCCTCACCGCTTCGCTGCACGCGCACGAGGCAGGCCACGCGGTCACGATCATCACCAAGGGCGCGCTCGGCGATGGATGCACCGGCTTCGCACAGGGCGGCGTCGCCGGCGTCTACGGCCAGGGGGACTCTCCGGCGCAGCACGCCGCCGACACGCTCGCCGCCGGGGCAGGGCTCTCCGATCCGGCCGCCGTCGACGTGCTCGTCGGGGACGCGGCTGAGCGCATCGCCGAGCTGATCGCCCGCGGCGTCGCCTTCGATCGCGCGGAGGACGGCACGCTGCTCCTGGGCAGGGAAGCGGCGCACGCGCACGCCCGCATCGTCCACGCCGGCGGCGACGCGACGGGCGCCGCCATCTCGGCGGCCCTGGTCTCGGCCGTCAGGCGCACATCGATCGAGGTCGTCGAGCACGCCTTCCTCGCCGACCTCCTCGTCGACGAGGGCCGTGTCCGCGGCATCCGTGCCCTCATCGGGGACGTCGAGCGCGACCTCGCCACCGACGCCGTCATCCTCGCCACGGGCGGCGCGGGACACCTCTACGCGCACACCACGAACCCGGCGGGCACGACCGGTGACGGCATCGCCGCCGCCCTCCGTGCGGGCGCCGCCGTCGCGGACCTCGAGTTCATGCAGTTCCACCCGACGGTGCTCGCCGAGGGCCCCGCCTTCCTCATCTCCGAAGCCGTCCGCGGCGAGGGGGCGACGCTCGTCGACGACGAGGGCCGCCGGTTCGCGTTCGACAGCCACCCGGACGGCGAGCTGGCTCCGCGCGACGTCGTCTCCAGAGCGATCGCCCGCCAGGCCGCCGCCCAGGGCTCACCGGTGCGACTGGACGCCACGATGCTCGGAGCCGAGAGACTGGCCGAGAGGTTCCCCACCATCGACAGGGTCACCGCAGAGCGCGGCTTCGACTGGTCCAAGGAGCCGATCCCTGTCACTCCGGCCGCTCACTATCTCATGGGCGGCATCGTCACCGACCTGGACGGGCGCACGACGCTCCCCGGGCTCCTCGCCGTCGGCGAGACGGCGCGCACGGGCGTGCACGGGGCCAACCGGCTCGCCTCCAACTCGCTGCTGGAGGGCGCGGTGTTCGCCGCGCGCGCCGCGGCGGCGCTCGGCGACGTGCACACCGGCGTCCTCGGCGAGCTCCCAGATACCGCACGCCTCGATGGGACCGACGAGCCCGCGCTCGACGCGCACGTGCCGTTCTCCCGCGCCGCGCTGCAGCAGCTCATGTGGGACGGCGTAGGCCTGTTGCGCACCGCAGAAGGCCTCAGGAGCACGCTCGGCGTCCTCCACGCGTGGCAGCGGACAGCATCCGTCCCGTCCACCGTCGCCGAGCGGGAGGACGCGAATCTGCTGCTGCTGGCGGAGGCCGTGACATCCGCCGCGCTCCTGCGCACCGCGTCCGTCGGAGCACATCACCTCGACACCCCGATCCTGGAGACCGTCCGATGATCACCGCTGCCACCCTCACCCGTGTCGTCGCGGCCGCGCTCGAGGAGGACGCTCCCTGGGGCGATCTGACCAGCTCGGCGCTGCTGCCCGCAGACGCGACCGCCACCGCCGATCTCGTCGCGCGTGAAGCCGGTGTGTTCAGCGGCGGCGACGTCTTCGCCGCCGCGTTCGCCCTGACCGACTCCGCCGTCACGATCGATCTGCACTTCGCGGACGGCGACGCGTTCGCGGCCGGTGATGTGCTCGCCTCCGTCTCTGGATCGGCGCGGAGCGTGCTCACGGCCGAGCGCGTCGGGCTGAACTTCGTCCAGCGCATGAGCGGCATCGCGACGCTCGCCGCCGTCTACGTCGACGCCGTCGAGGGCACGGGTGTGCGGATCGCCGATACCCGCAAGACGACGCCGGGGCTGCGCGCCTTCGAGCGACACGCGGTCGCCTGCGGCGGCGCGAGCAATCACCGCTACTCGCTCTCGGACGCGGTGATGGCGAAGGACAACCACCTCGCCGTGCTGCAGCGCTCCGGCGCCGATCTCGCCGAGGCGCTGCGTGCATCGCTGGCGCGGCTCCCGCACACGACGCACGTCGTCGTCGAGGTCGATCGCCTCGATCAGATCGAGGCCGTGCTCGCCGGCGGCGCACACACCGTCATGCTCGACAACTTCAGCCTCGACGCTCTCCGCGCCGGCGTCGCCCTCGTCGGGGGGCGGGCGGTGGTGGAGGCATCTGGAGGGGTGAACCTCGACACCGTGCGCGCCATCGCCGAGACCGGCGTCGACGTCATCTCGGTCGGAGCGCTCACCCATTCGGCGCGCGCGCTCGACCTGGGGCTCGATCTCCGGATCGGCTGAGCCCGATGCTGTACCTGGATCACGCCGCCACCTCCCCCGTGCGCCCCGAGGTCCTCGAGGCGATGCGGCCGTACCTGACCGATGTGTTCGGCAATCCCTCCAGCCACCACACCGCGGGTGAAGCGGCGGCGGGGGCGCTCGATGCCGCGAGGGCGCGGGTGGCTGCCGTGCTGGGGATGCGCGCGGGAGACGTCGTCTTCACCGCGGGCGGCACGGAGGCGGACAACCTGGCGGTGAAGGGCATCGTGCTCGGCTCCCCCCGCCGTCATCTCGTCGTCTCCCCCATCGAGCACGAGGCGATCCTCGAGTCCGCCGCCTATCTGGAGCGCTTCCACGGCGTCTCCGTGACCGCCCTCGCCGTCGACGGCGCAGGTCGTGTCTCGCCGGACGCCCTGGCGTCGGCGCTGCGCGAGGACACGGCCCTGGTGTCGATCGGCCATGCGAACAACGAGGTCGGCACCGTCCAGGACGTCTCGGGGCTGAGCGCCGTGACGCGATCCGCCGGCGTTCCCCTGCACATCGACGCGGTGCAGTCCGTCGGATGGCTGCCGCTGGCAGGTCTCGGCGCCGACGCCGTCTCGATCGCCGGCCACAAGGTGGGAGCGCCCAAGGGCATCGGAGCGCTGGGCGTCCGGGGACGTCTTCCGTTGGAGCCCGTGCTGCACGGCGGCGGACAGGAGCGGGGGCGGCGCTCCGGCACGGAGAACGTCGCCGGTGCCGTGGCCCTCGCGGTCGCACTCGAGCTCGCCGAGGCGGAGAGGGAGTTCGTCGCCGCAGCCGTCGGCGCTCGCACGCGGGCGTTCATCGCCGGCGTCCTCGCCGCGGTGCCGTCGGCCCGGCTCACCGGTGACCCCCTCCAGCGTCTGCCAGCGATGGCGAGCTTCACGTTCGCCGGCACCAGCGGCGAAGCCGTGCTGCTGGAGCTCGAGCGGCGAGGAGTGATCTCCTCGAGCGGCTCGGCCTGCGCGGCAGGCAGCGATGAGCCATCTCACGTGCTCCTCGCCTGCGGGATCGCCCCCGAGGTCGCGCAGACCTCGGTGCGCTTCACCTTCGGGCGCTCGGCTCTCCCCGAAGAGGCGCCGGCGCAGCTGGTGCGTCTGGTCGCGGATGCCGTGGCCGCCGTCTCCGGCTGAGGTGCTCGCCATAGACTCGCTTCGTGCCCGAACCGCTCGTCACCCTCATCGTCCCCGGGCGCGACATCGCCGCCTTCGTGCCGGCCGCGCTCGACTCGCTCCTTGCTCAGACCGAGAGCCGCTGGCGGGCGATCCTCGTCGATGACGGCTCGACCGACGGCACCGGCGAGATCTTCGCCGCCGCCGCGTCCGCGGACCCTCGCTTCCGCGTGCTGCACCACGAGGCATCCCTCGGCCTGGGCGCGGCCCGCAACGCCGCGATCGATCTCGTCGACACCGAGTACCTCGGCTTCCTGGACGGCGACGACGAGCTGCTGCCGACGGCGCTGGCGAGGATGCTCGGCACGCTCGCCGTCACCGGCAGCGACTTCGTCGCGGGGGCCTACGTGCGCTCCCGTCGCGTCGACGGCGTCTATCGGAGCGGCAGGGTGCAGCCCTGGGTCGCCGCCGCCACGGCGCCCGAACGGCACGCCACGACGATCTTCGAACACCCCCGCGCATCCGCGAACATCGTGGCATGGTCGAAGATCAGCCGCACCGACCTCTGGCGCGACCTGCGCTTCCCCGAGTCCGTGGCCTACGAGGATCAGATCGTCGCCCAGCGCATGTACACCACGGCGCGCGCGTTCGACGTGATCCCCGATGTCGTCGTGCGCTGGCGCCTGAGGGCCGACGGCTCGTCGATCACGCAGGGCAAGGCGCAGCTGCCCGTGCTGCGCGACTACCTCGCGGCGCTGCGCGGCGGCATCGACGTGCTCAGCCGTGCCGGAGCGCATGCCGCTGTGGCAGCTAGGCTGGAGCTCATCCTCGCGATGGATGTCGCGCCGCTCCAGGAGATCGCGGCCGACCACCCCGACCCCGCATACGCCGCGGAGGTCCGCGCTTTCATCGACGAGCTGCGGGCACGCCCCGAGTTCGCCGACGCTCATCCCGATCCCACCCTCGCGGCCGCGCTCAGCTGGTGACGGCCGCTGGAGACCCATGAACGCCTATCTCGAATCGCTCTTCTCCCTCGAAGGCCGCACCGCGGTCGTCACCGGCGGCAGCTCCGGCATCGGCCGCGGCATCGCCACCGCCCTCGCCCTGGCCGGGGCCTCCACTGTGATCGTCGCCCGCGGCGCCGATCGCATCGACGAGACCGTCCGCTCGCTGAGGGATGCCGGATGCCGCGCCGCCGGCGTCGTCGGCGACCTCGGAACCCGCGAGGGGATCAGGGCCGCCGCGGACGCGGCGACCCTGCCCTTCGGCGAACCGGACATCCTCGTCAACTCGGCCGGGATCAACATCCGCCCGCCCTACGCCGAGATCACCGAGGCCGACTGGGACGCGACCATGACCGTGAACGCGCTGGCGCCGTTCCTGCTCGGCCAGCGCTACGGCACCCGCATGGCCGAACGCGGCTATGGCCGGATCATCCACATCAGCTCACAGCAGGCGCACCGCGCCTTCGTCGGCAGCGGGATCTACGGCGCGTCCAAGGGCGCGATCGAATCCCTCATGCGCTCGGAGGCCGAGGCCTGGGGCGGGACGGGCGTCACGAGCAACACCCTCGTGCCCGGTTTCGTGCTCACGCCGCTGAACGCCCGCCTGCAGGAGGACCCCGAGAAGATCGGGGCGCTCGCCGCACGCACCATGATCGGCCGCAACGGCCTGCCGGAGGACTTCGCCGGGGCTGCCGTCTTCCTCGCCGGAGCGGGGTCGGCGTACATCACCGGCCACTCCCTCTTCGTCGACGGCGGCATGTCGGCGCACTGAGCGAGCGGTCCGACCGGCTCAGACGCGCCGGAACGCGACCGCGGCAGGGCCGTCTGCGACGCCGTCCACCCTGAGCACGACCTCGCCGGCGCCCTCCTCGATGGTCACGTCGCCCGCGAGCACTCTGGCCCCGGCTGGGTCGAAGCCCTCCGTGCGCACGCGCTGCTCCCCCGCGTCGCCGAGGAAAACGATGCGCTCGGTGGACGTGATCCAGTCGCGCCGCCAGGGCTCGTCCGAAGCGACGGACGAGGTGTCGGCGCGCTCTGTGACCGCCGCGATCTCGGCCAGCGGGCGCTTCCAGGCGCCGAAGGCCTCGAGCGTCTGCTGCTGCGCCTCGGGGATCTCGCCCTGCGCCGTGGGACCGACGTTCAGCAGCAGTCGGCCGCCCTTGGAGACGATGTCGACCCACAGCCTGGCCAACTGACCGGGGTCGAGGATCTCCTTGGGCGATTCGAGCCGGTTGTACCCGAACGACCAGCCGAGCCCGCGGTTGTTCTCCCAGACGTCCTTGGACTCGTTCTCCCTCATGGCGGAATACTCCGTCGTCGCGACGTCGTAGTACGTGTCGCCCCACCGGTCGTTGACGACGCCATCCGGATGCGTCTCGAAGTACTCGCGGAACAGCTCGTGAAGCCCTCCGGGGCCGCGGTGCTTGCCGGCATCCGGCCATTCGATGTCGTTCCAGAGCACCTCCGGCCGGTACCGCTCGACGAGGTCCCGCACATGGGCCAGCGCGTAGTCGTGGTACGCGGTGTCGTTCGGCCGCAGCGAGCGCACCTCGACATCGGAGCGATGCGGCGGGAAGTCCGTCACCGACCAGTCGAGCCCGCCGGAGTAGTACACGCCGAAGCGCATGCCCTCGGCCCTGACCGCGTCGGCGATGGCGCCGATGAGGTCGCGGCGCGGCCCGCGGTGCACCGTGTTGCGCGTGCCCGTTCCCGGTGCGTCCCAGAGCGCGATGCCGTCGTGGTGCTTGGTGGTGGGGATGACGTACTCCGCCCCGGCGCGGGCGAACAGCGCAGCCCAAGCCTGCGGGTCGAACCTCTCCGCACCCCACTGATCGAGGAAGTCGTCGTACGGCGCACCGCCGTGGATCTCTCGGTGATGCTGCTGGGCAGGGCTTCCCTCGATCCGGATCGTGTTCAGATACCACTCGGCGTACGGGTTGTGGGCGAACCAGGTCTCGTCGTCGATCTCGCCGAGTGCGCCGATCGGCTCTGCCCACGCCGGCACGGAGTACGCGCCCCAGTGGATGAAGATGCCGAATTTCGCGCGGTCGTACCATTCGGGCAGCGGCCGATCCAGATCGGTCCAGGTCTTGTCTGACATGAGTGCCTTTCGCTTAGCGGCCGCCGAGGCCGGACAGGGCGATCCCTCGGACGAGGTGTCGCTGGAGGAGGATGACGATGAGCGCCGTGGGCAGCATCGAGATCGTGGATGCTGCCATGAGCAGCTGCCACTGGTTCCCCTGCTGACCGAGGAAGCTGTTGAGACCGATCGGCACCGTGGCCATGTCCTGTGTGGACACGATGATGAGGGGCCAGAGGAAGCTGTTCCAGTAGTTGATGAAGGTGAACACGGCGAGCACGGCGATGGCCGGACGGGCGATGGGGACGATGATCGAGAGGAGCGTGCGCCAGCGGCTTGCGCCGTCGACGATCGCCGCCTCCTCCAGCTCACGCGGCACGGTGAGGAAGAACTGCCGCAGCAGGAAGGTCCCGAACGCGGTGAACGCCCACGGGAGGATGAGCGCCTGGTAGCTGTTCTGCCAGCCGAGCTCCTGCATGAGGATGAACATCGGGATGACGACGACCTCCTGCGGGACGAGCAGGGTGACCAGATAGAGCGCGAACAGACCTGAGCGTCCTCTGAACCGCATCCGCGCGAACGCATAGGCCGCGAGGACGCTCGTGACGCACACGAGCACGGTGCCGAGCACCGACACGATGATGCCGTTGATCATGAAACGGCCGAAGGGCACGTACGTCCATGCGTCCGCGAAGTTCTGCCAGCGGATCTCGGTGCCGAAGAACGTCGGCGGGGACGAGAACACCTCGTTCCCCGGCTTCAGGGCCGTCGTCAGCATCCAGACGAACGGCAGGAGGAAGACGATCAGCACCAGGGTGAGCAGCACCTGCGACACGATTCCTCTGGCCGCATCGGCCCGCCGGCGCGAGGACGCAGGACGCGAGACGTAGCCCTTCCTTCGCGGCTGCACCACTGCACGTGTGGACAGGGCTTCCACGGTCGAGTCACTCATAGTGCACCCACTTCCTCTGGCCGATGAACTGCACCGCGGTGATGAGCGCGATGATCGCGAACAGGATCGTCGCCACCGCCGATGCGGTGCCGAGGTCGAAGAGCTGGAACCCGCGCTGGTAGAGGTACATCACCATCGTGGTCGTGGAGATGCCAGGGCCGCCGGCGGTGAGGACATAGGGCTGCGCGAACACCTGGAAGGCGGTGATCAGGGTCATCACCGTCGCGAAGAAGATCGACGGGGACAGCATCGGGAGCGTGATGTTCCAGAACCGCCGGAACGCACCGGCACCGTCCAGCGAGGCCGCCTCGTAGAGCTGGTCGGGGATCGAATCCAGGCCGGCCGAGAACACGAGCATGTTGTAGCCGAACCCCTGCCAGAGCGACATCGCCACGATGACCGTCATCGCACCCGCTTCGCTTCCGAGGGGGTTGAAGCCCTCGACGCCGAACCATCCGGCGATGTCCGCGAAGACGCCATTGGGCTGGACGAGCAGTCGCCACACCAGCGCGTTGGCGACGATCGGGGTCACCGCGGGGAGGAAGAACAGCATGCGGTAGACACCGCGCCCGCGGATGCGGGGCGAGATCCAGATCGCCAGGCCAAGGGCCAGGATGAAGTTGAGCGGGACGTACAGGACGACGAACAGCAACGTGTTGCCGACGGTGCGCCAGAACATCGGGTCCGCGCTGAGGATCGTCACGAAGTTCGTCAGGCCCGTGAACGAGCGCTCCCCGATGACCGGCCACGAGAAGAACGCGATGACGATGGATGCGATGATCGGGCCCAGCGTGAAGACGAGGAAGCCGATGCCGCTCGGCGCGAGGAAGCCGTAGGCGGCCCTCGCCTCACGCCGAGCGGCGCCGCGCCCCGGTGACGCGCCGAGCGCCGGGGCCGTGCCTGCGCGGTTCACTGCTGCGCGCCGGCCTCGGTCTGGCTCTGCACCGTGCCGAGGAAGTCCTCCGCGGACATGTCGCCGTTCAGAGCGCTGACCGCGTACTGGTTGAACAGCGTGTTCACCTGGGTGAAGTTCGCTGTGGATCGCATGGGCTCGCCGGTCGCGCCGGCTGCCGCCAGTGTCTCCTCCGCGACGGCGAAGTCGCCGTGGAAGTAGGCCGGCTGCTCCGCGACCCTGGCGGGATAGGCGCGGCCCATCTCGGCGAGCGCGGTCTGCGCCTCGGGGCCGGTGAGGGAGGCGATCGCCCGCAGGGCCTCATCGGGGTACTCGCAGGAGGCGCTCACCCCGTATCCGGAACCGGCCACGGGGGTGCGGGACCCATTGGGGCCGGCCGGGATCGTCGCGACGCCGAACTCGAAGCCGACCTGTTCGGCCACGTATGCCAGCTGCCACGGGCCGTCGACGGCCATGGCCGCATCACCGGCGACGAACGCGTTCAACGCGTTGTAGGTGTCGCTGGTCGCAGGCAGCTGCGGCGAGCTGCCGTCGGCGACGAGGCCCTGGAGGAACTCGACGGCCTCGACCATGGCGGGGCTGCCCATCTGGAGCGTTCCGTCTGCGGCGACGCCCTGGTCGCCCGCCAGGGTGAGCGACCACGCCGTCGCGGAGTCCAGCGACGGGTTGATCGCGTATCCGTAGCCGCCGTCGCCGGTCAGCGCCGCCGCGGCGGCAGCGAAGTCCTCGACAGTCCACTCAGCGGCGGGCTCCGCCACGCCCGCGTCGGCGAAGGCATCGGCGTTGTAGTAGACGATCAGAGGGCCGAGATCGTAGGGCACGGCGAGCTGCTCTCCATCGACGCTCGTCGCCTCGACGATGGAGGCGTCGAACTCGCCGAGATCGATGCCCGCATCGGCGAGTGCGGCGTCGTCCAACGGGTGGAGCAGGGCACGGATGCTGCTGGCCCTGGGCGACTGGACACCGAGGATGCAGGCCTCGGAGCCACCGCTGGCCTGTGCGGCGAGCTTGGTCCAGTAGTCGTTGAACGGCGACGTCTCCAACCGGAGGCGGATGTCGGGGTTCTGCTCCTCGACCAGGGCGACGAGCGTCTCGAGGGCCTCGTTCTCGGCATCCGAGCCCGCCCACATCGAGAACGTCAGGGTGGTGACGCCGTCCTGCTGGCCGCTGCCGGCGGAGCCGCTCGAGCAGCCGACCAGCGCAGCAGTGACTCCGACACCGGCGAGCGCGACCTTCGCGTATCGTTTCATCATCAAACCTTCCTCATCGAAGAATGAATGCACACCCGCTGCGTACCGCTCAGATCGGATGTATCTCCGCCCATCTTGCGGCAGTTCCCGAGTCAGGTCAAGCATTCTTCGATAAACATCGGAGGTTTATGGAGATTCGCCTCGCTCAAAGACATCGTCTTCCGCGCTGTGTCGGACGGCACTTTCGCCACATCGAAGGCGTAACGTTTCGCTTAGCGAACGAAGAGGGCGGGATGAGCACATACAAGGATCTGCAGCGGGCGACGGGGCTGTCGTTGGCCACCATCTCGAAGTACTACAACGGCGGCAATGTGCGTGCGGAGAACGCGCGCGCGATCGAGGCGGCGGCCCAGCGTCTCCAGTTCCGCCCGAACCAGCTGGCGCGCTATCTCCGGTCCGGCCGTTCGCGGACGGTCGGGGTGCTCCTGCCGGATCTCACCAGCGAGTTCTACCTCTCGATCCTCGCCGGCATCGAGAGACGTCTTCGCCACAACGGCGTCAGCCTGCTCATCTGCGCCGACCATCCGGCGGAGGACGGCGTCGGGGATGCCGTCGACTTCCTGGCCGGCCGCATGGTCGACGGCATCATCACGATCCCCACGCAGCGCGCCGTTCCGGGGCTCCGGGATCTGGCCGCCTCGGGCACGCCGATCGTCACGCTCGACTGGCAGGCGCCGGGTCTGGATGCGGACGCGGTGGTGATCGACAACGAGCGCGCCGCGGCGACGGCGATCCAGCACCTCATCGACCACGGCCATGAGCGCATCGCCTACCTCGCCGGGGACGACACCCCCACTCTGGTCGCACGCCTTGCGGGTGTGCGACACCAGCTGAGCGCACGGGGCATCGAGATCGACGAGGCGTACATCGTCCGCTCGCCGCTGAGCGTCGAGGCAGGCCGAGAAGCCATGCAGCGGCTCCTGCTGCTCGAGCAACGCCCCACGGCGGTGTTCGTCGCCATGAACCTGCTCGGGATCGGGGCCCTGACGGCGCTCAACGAGTCCGCCACGCGCGTCCCTCGGGACATCTCCTTCATCGGCTTCGACATGCCGCACATCGCACGGATGACGAATCCACCGCTGACGGCAATGGAGCAGCGGGTCGACGAACTCGCAGAGGCGGCCGCCGATCTCATGCTCGCACGGCTCGCCTCCGACGGGTCGACCACCGCGGACCCCGAGGTCGTGGTCCTCCTCGCGGACTACGTCCCCGGCGGCTCCGTCGCCGATCTGCGCCCGCTGGACTGACTCACGCCTCTGGCGGCTCGATCGGTGTTCGCGCGTCCCTCGGATCCTGGACCGGCAGCGTGGCGGTGAGCGCCGCCACGGCATCCTCCCCCGCCGAGCCCTCCGGTGCGCGATCCGCTCGCCGGGCGGCGAGCACCGCGGTCATCGCGTCGGTGACGGCGTTGCGCGGCTGCACGGCCTGCTCAGCCCCCTCGATCCGCGCGGCCGCCACCTGCTGCGCGGCGAGCTCGGCGTAGAGCCCGCCCGCGGCGAGCAGCTCGGCGTGCGTGCCGGATTCCACGATCGACCCCGCCTCCAGGACGTGGATGACGTCGGCGGTCATGATCGTGGAGAGGCGATGCGCGATGGAGAGCACGGTGCGACCCTTCGCCGCTTCATCGAGCGCTTCCTGGACGACGCGCTCCGAGACGGTGTCGAGCGCAGAGGTGGCCTCGTCGAGAAGCAGGACGGGCGGATCCTTCAGCAGCACCCTCGCAATCGCGATGCGCTGCTTCTCCCCGCCGGACAGGCGGTAGCCGCGCTCTCCGACGATGGTGTCGTAGCCCTTCTCGAACCCCGCGATGATGTGGTGGATGTTCGCGGCGGTGCACGCCGCGATGAGCTCCTCCCCGGTCGCCCCCGGCTTGGCATAGAGCAGGTTCTCGCGGATCGTGGCGTGGAAGAGATAGGTCTCCTGCGAGACGATGCCCACGTCGTCGATGATCGACTCCTGGGTGAGCGTTCGGACGTCTGCCCCGGCGAAGCGCACCTCGCCATCGGCCGCGGAGTACAGCCGGGGCGCGAGATACAGCACGGTGGTCTTCCCCGCGCCGGAGGGCCCGACGAAGGCCACGTGCTGCCCCGGCTCGGCGACGAAGGAGACGCCCTGGAGGGTGGGCCGCGCGTCGGCGGAGGCATCCGGATACCGGAACACGACGTCGCGGAACTCGATGCGGCCTCGCGGGCCGGGGGCGGAGGAGACGGCGATGGCATCAGGAGCGTCCTGGATCTCGGGGACGAGGTCCAGATACTCGAAGATGCGGGCGAACAGCGCGGCGGAGGTCTGCAGGTCCAGCGCAACGCGCATGAGGCCCATCAGCGGCATGAGGAGCCTGGCCTGCACGGTCGTGAACGCGACGACCGTGCCTGCGGTGATGGCGCCGGCGCCTCCGGCGAGCAGATAGCCGGCCACGAGGTAGATGACGGCCGGCACGGAGGACATCAGCACCTGCACCACGGCGAAGAAGCCCTGGCCGCTCATGGCCCTTCGGACCTGGAGGTGGACCTGGTTGGCGTTCTCGGCCTGATAGCGCTCGGATTCAGTGCGCTGACGGTTGAACGACTTCGACAGCAGCATCCCCGAGACGCTCAGCGTCTCCTGGGTGATCGAAGTCAGCTCGCTGAGCGATTCCTGGGTCTCCCCCGCGATCCGCGCGCGGACCTGCCCCACGCGGCGCTGGACGATGACGAGGAACGGCATCAGCACGACGGCGATGAGCGTCAGACGCCAGTCGATGAGGATCATCGCCACGAGAGAGGCGATGACGGTGACGACATTGCCGAGGATGCTCGTGACGGTGTTCGTGAGCACGCCGGAGACGCCGCCGACGTCGTTCTGCAGGCGGGACTGGATCACACCTGTCTTGGTCCGCGTGAAGAAGCCGAGCTCCATCGCCTGGAGGTGCTCGAACAGGCGCACCCGGAGGTCGCCCGTCACCCGATTTCCCACCGTCGAGGTGAGCCAGGTCTGCGCGACGCCGAGCCCCGCCGACAGCAGGAACAGCGCGATCATCGCCACCACCAGCGTGACGAGCAGACCGAGGCTCGGCCCGCCGCCGTCGACCGGGAAGAGCGCGTCATCGAAGATGCGCTGCACGAGCAGCGGCGGGATCACCGCGATGCCGGCGCCTGCGACGACGAGGATGCCGGTGACCGCGATCCTTCCGCGATACGGCTGGAAGAGGGCGACGACCCGTCGACCGAGCCCTGGGATCTTCGGCGCCTCCGCGTTGAGCTTCTTCTGCGCCGCCTCGTCGACCCCTCGGAAACCGCCTCCGCCACCACCGCGTCCGCCGCCCATGCTCATGCGGTCAGCCTAGACCGCGCACGGATTCCGCTGCGCGGGAATGCGGTGTCGGTGCCCGCGGTTATCCTTGAGGCTTGCCTTCGCGCGGATGCCGTTTCCTCGGTTCCGCCGGTGGCCTTCCGCCCGCCCCAGACCCTGAGGAGACGTCATGGCCACCACGACCGGTTCGATACCCACCGAGACGAGCGGGCCTCTCCCGACGGCGAAGGGCGCCCCCCTGATCCCGCGCTCGGACATGAAGGTGATCTGGCTCCTGCTCGTCGCCGCATTCGTGGCGATCCTCAACGAGACCACGATGGGCATCGCGATCACCCATCTCAACGAGGACCTCGGCATCCCGCCCGAGCTCGGTCAGTGGCTGACCAGCGCGTTCCTGTTGACGATGGCGGTCGTGATCCCGACCACGGGCTTCCTGCTGCAGCGCTTCACGACTCGTCAGGTCTTCCTCACTGCGATGTCGGCCTTCTCGCTCGGCACGCTCGTGGCGCTCGTCGCCCCCGGCTTCGAGGTGCTGCTCGCGGGCCGCGTCATCCAGGCTGCAGGAACGGGCATCATGATGCCGCTGCTGATGACGACGATCATGAACGTCGTCCCCGCGCAGTCGCGCGGCCGGATGATGGGCCGCGTCGGCCTGGTCATCTCGCTCGCCCCCGCGATCGGGCCCACGCTCGCCGGCGCCGTGCTGGATGCGCTGAGCTGGCGCTGGCTCTTCGCGATCGTGCTGCCGATCGCCCTGGCGTCGCTGGCGATCGGTGCGAAGTGGATGACGAACCTCGGCGAGACGAAGAGCGTCCCGCTCGACATCCTCTCGATCCCGCTCGCCGCGCTCGGCTTCGGCGGTCTCGTGTTCGGGCTCAGCCAGTTCGGCGGACACGGCGGCAGCGGTGCCACGACGGGTGTGATCGCTCTGATCGTGGGCGCGGTGTCCCTCGGCCTGTTCGTCTGGCGCCAGCTCGTGCTGCAGCGCATCGACGACGCGCTGCTCGATCTGCGGGTGTTCCGCTCCCGGAACTTCACGATCTCCGTGATCATCATGACGATCGTCGCGCTGTCGATGTTCGGGACCCTCACCCTGCTCCCGCAGTATCTGCAGAGCGTCGTCGGTCTGTCCGCGCTCGACTCGGGGCTCATCCTGCTGCCAGGGTCCGTGCTGATGGGTCTGCTGGGCCCTGTGATGGGTCGCATCTACGACGCCAGGGGAACGCGCACGCTGCTCATCCCGGGGACGCTGCTCGTGTCGGCGGCGCTGTTCTTCTATTCCACCGTCACCGAGCACACGCCGTGGTGGCTGCTCGTCATCGTGCAGTCGGCGATGTCGATCGGCATGGCGATGTCGTTCACCCCGCTGTTCTCCGCCTCGCTCGGCTCGCTCGAGCGCAGCTTCTACTCGCACGGCTCGGCGGTGCTGAACACGCTCCAGCAGGTCGGTGGGGCGGCGGGTGTCGCCCTGCTCACGGTGACGTACTCGTCGATCCTGCACGCGGGTGAGGACGCCGGGCTCTCGACCGCGGCGGCAGGCGCGCCCGGTGCGCGGATGGCCTTCCTCATCGCCGCGATCATCTCGCTGGCGGCGGTCGCCCTCAGCCCGTTCGTCCTCAAGCCGGCCGACGACACCGAAGGGTTCCACGGCGGTCATTGACCATCGCGGCTGCGGCGATCAGGCGCCGCAGCGGGTCACTGTCCGGGCAGGGCGCAGGATCCGCCGCAGCAGGATCCGGCGTTCGCATCGCCCAGCAGGTTGAGACCGGCGGGCGCGGTGAGCGGCTGCGCGTTCGTCGCGTCGGCCGGGATCTGCGGAGTGCTCATGCTCCCCATGCTACGCCTGCGCGAAGGATCGGGCTCCGCCCTGCCGTTCAGCCGAGGCCGACCACCAGGTTGATCGTCGTGGCGAGGATCACGGTCGCGAAGAGGTAGGCCAGCACCGTGTGCCCGACGACGATGCGACGGATCGCGTTCGCCGTCACGTTCGTGTCGGCGACCTGATAGGTCATTCCGAGCCCCAGCCCGAAGTAGACGAAGTCCGTGTACTCCGGGTCCGCGTCCTGGTTGAAGTCGATGCCGCCGACGGGGTCGCCGTAGTACAGCCGCGCGTACTGCAGCACATAGTCGACCTGGATGAGCGCCCAGGAGGCCGCCACGCTGAGGACGGCCGTCCCCGCCAGCGCGTACTCCTCGGCGCCCGCGGCGCTCTGTCCCTGGGCGATCACCGCGCCGACCGCCACCAGACTGATGAGGCTCCCGAGCACGGAGAAGATCCGCGCCGTCCTGCGGCCCGGCGCCTCCGCCGTCGCGTGCGCGCGGGTGGATGCGGCATCCATCGGCCAGATGAGCAGGAGCACCCAGACGACGTTCACGAGGGCGAAGGCGCCCCATGCGCCGATCAGGCCGGCGGCGAGCCCGAGGAGGGTCGTGAGCAGCACGCCGGCCACGATCCCCGCGACGAGCGCGGCGACCAGGCGGATCCGTACTCCGGCGCGCAACGACAGCCTGCTCATCCTCGGATTCTAGGGGGTGGACAGGATGCCGCCTCGGCGCAAGACTTCGGGTCATGAAGACGGATGCCCGTGCCGGAGACGGCCGTGACGAGACGACGAACGAACGGGCCGATCGCAACTGGGACGAGCTCATGCAGGAGCTGCGAGTCATGCAGACCGGCACGCAGGTGCTCTCCGGCTTCCTGCTCGCCGTCGCCTTCCAGCCGCGCTTCACGGACCTCGATGAGCTGCAGCGCGGCCTGTACCTCGTCCTGGTCGGGCTCGCCGCCCTGGCGACGATCCTCGCGTTGACGCCGGTGGGAATGCACAGGGCCCTCTTCGGCCGTCGGCGCAAGCCGGACCTCGTCCGGATCGCCTCGGTGATCATCCGAGCCGATCTCGTCGTGATCGGCGTCCTCACCGTGGGGGTGACAGCCCTCATCGTCGACTTCACCCTCGACCGCGGCACGGCGGTGATCGTCCTGATCCTCGTCTCCGTGATCGTCATCGGCCTCTGGGCGGCGCTGCCGCAGTGGGCGTACCGCGGTTCGCGAGCACGCGGAGACGTCAACGACTCCCGGTGAGGCGTTTGCGGAGGAAGACCTGTGCCGTGCCGTCGCCCTGATCGACGCGCGTCGTCTCCCGGTAGCCGCAGCTCTCGTAGAGCCGGAGGTTCGCCTCGCTCAGACTGCCCGTGAACAGCTCAGCCTCCGGCGCCGTGCTGGATTCCTCCGCTGCGCTCAGCAATGCACGGCCGACCCCGTGCCCCTGCATGTCCGGCGCGATGGCGATCCGTCCGATGAGCAGGAGCTCCGGCGTCTGTCTCGCCCTGATGGCGCCGACAAGGCGCCCCTTGACCCGCGCGACCCACCCGACGGCGTCCACGAGCTCCGCTCTGAGCTGGTCGAGCGTCTGAGTCAGCACGGGCATGTCGACCGTGCCGTAGATCATGGCCTCCGAGACGAATGCGGCGCGCTGGATCGTGAGCACCTCGCCGGCGTCCTCCTCGCATATCGGCGAGATCTCGATCGCCGCGCTTGCCTCCCGTTCGGACACCGGCTACGCGTCGACCTCGCCGCGCCATCCTCCCGTGGGTGCACCGCGGTCCTCGATGAAGCGCTTGAAGTTCGCGAGATCCTTGCGGACGGCGTGCGAGCCGGCGCCGACGAGCGAGCCGACCGTCTCCACGAAGCCCTCCGGCTCCCAGTCGAGCTGGACCGTGACGCGCGTCACATCGTCTGACAGACGATGGAACGTGACCACGCCTGCGTGATCGGCGTCGCCGCCGGTGCTGCGCCACGCGACGCGCTCGTCCGGATGCTGCTCGGTGATCTCGGCGTCGAACTCGCGCACCACGCCGCCGATCTCGACCTTCCACCGCGTGTGCGTGTCATCGAGCTGGGTGATCGAGATCACCTCCTCGAGGAAGTCAGGGAAGCTCTCGAACTGCGTCCACTGGTCGTATGCGACCCGGACGGGAACGTCCACGTCGATGGTCTCGATGATCTGCGCCATGCTCTTCTCCTCCATCCCGCCGCGTATCGGCGGTCTTCCATTCAGCACGGCGCCCGGGATCATCCACAGGGCCTTGACAGCCTGCTCGCCTGCACTGAGCATGCCCGTGCGCGCATACCGGCTCGCGTACGGTTGACGGATGCTCACACGCGCTCTCTCCCGCCTCTTCTGGGCGTTCAGCCGCTGGACGCTCACCGGGGAGGGCGCACCCGATCGGCCGACCATCCTGATCGGCGCACCGCACACGTCGAACTGGGACTTCGTGCTCATGCTCGCCATCGCCTGGCGGCTCGACATCGACGTGCACTGGCTCGGCAAGAAGAGCCTGTTCCGCGGGTGGCGCGGCCCGATCATGCGCGGTCTCGGCGGCATCCCGGTCGACAGGGACGATCCTGGTCGCGTGGTGAACGACGTCGTGACCCAGGTGCGATCGGGCGGCGTCTTCGGTCTGGTGATCACACCGGACGGCACTCGGGGCGGCAACGAGTACTGGAAGAGCGGCTTCTACCGAATCGCGCGCGAGACGGGGATGCCGATCACGCTGGGCTACGTCGACCGTACGACGATGACGACCGGTCTCGGGCCGACCATGGAGCTCACCGGAGACGTGCGGGCGGACATGGACCGCGTCCGCGCCTTCTACTCCAACAAGGCCGGCGTCCGCCCGGAGCGCCGCACCGAGCCGCGTCTGCGCGAGGAGGACCGCGCGGCGTGAGCGGCGCAGATCACGCCGTATGACATCGCGGTTTTCCGCGTGGGCATCCTCGATCTAGCATCGGACGATCCGCTGAGCCCTGGGGTCGGCGCGGATCGAAGGGACCATCATGACCGATGCCGGACGCCTCGGGTTCTCTACCCGTCAACTGCACGCGGGCGACGAGCCGCACGGGCCGCACGCACCGCGCGCCACACCGATCTACCTGACCGCGGGATTCGCGTTCGACGATCTCGAGGACGGGCAGGCGCGATTCGCAGGGACGAGCGCCGCGCACAGCTATACGAGGGTGAGCAACCCGACGAGCGCCGCCGTGGAGCGGCGCCTCGCCGACCTCGAATCCGCAGCCGCTGCGGTGCTGGTGAGCACAGGCCAGGCCGCGATCGCGACCACCGTGCTCTCCCTCGTGGGCGCTGGCGACCATGTGCTCGCCTCCTCGAGCCTCTACGAGGGCACGAGGGAGTTCCTCCGCGACGATCTCGGGCGGCTGGGTGTCGACGTCACCTTCGTCGCCGACGGAGCCGATGCCGCGCAGTGGCGGGCGGGCATCCGTCCACGCACGCGGCTGCTCTTCGGCGAGTCGATCCCCAATCCGAAGAACGATCTGCTGGACATCCGGATGCTCGCCGACGTGGCGCACGCCGCCGGCGTCCCGCTCGTGATCGACAACACGCTCGCGACCCCGTATCTGCTCCGCCCCGCCGAGCACGGCGCCGACATCGTCGTGCACTCGGCGAGCAAGTTCCTCGCAGGGCACGGAGCCGTGCTGGGCGGAGTGATCATCGACGCAGGGTCGTTCGACTGGAGCGGTGCGGCGGATGCCTATCCGCAGCTGGCGCTCGAACGCGGCCCTGACGGCCTCACGTTCGCAGAGCGCAGCGGACGCACGGCCTTCGCCGACATCGCCCGCAAGGTGGCGATGCGATTCGGCCCTGCGCCGTCGCCGCTGAACGCGTTCCTGCTTCTGCAGGGCGTCGAGACGTTGTCGCTGCGCGTGCAGCGACAGACCGAGACCGCGCTGCGGATCGCCGCCTGGCTCGAGCAGCAGCCCGAAGTCGCGTCCGTCGACTACAGCGGCCTCGCCTCCAGCCCCCACCGCGCCCTCGCAGACGTGTACCTGCCCCGAGGGCAGGGGTCGGTGTTCTCCGTGACGCTGCACGGCGGGCTGGACGCCGCGCGCGCGGCGATCTCGGCCTTGGAGATCTTCACGCACATGACGCACCTCGGCGATGTGCGCTCGCTGGTGCTCCATCCGGCATCGACCACGCATGTCCTGCGCGACGAGGCCGAGCGGGAGGCCGCGGGGATCGGCCCTGGCCTGCTGCGCCTCTCGATCGGCCTGGAGGATGCCGAGGACCTCATCGATGATCTGCGCAGGGGCCTCGACGCGGCCTCCGCGATCCTTTCCGAGCGGACGGCCCAGGAGCTGGCGGCATGACGAAGCAGCAGCACTTCGGATGGTTCCTGTCCCGCGGATTCGGTCCGCACGGCTGGGCGCGTCCGTACTTCGAGTGGAATCACGACTGGCTGCGTCCCGACCTGTATCAGCAGTCCGCACGCGAGCTCGAGCAGGCCGGTTTCGACTTCGTCCTCATCGAGGACGCCCTCTCCATCGGCATCACCCCGGAGACGCTCGGACTACGCGTGCGCAAGGCGTACGGCGGCCCCAAGCACGATCCTTGGACACTCGCGCCCTACCTCTTCGCCGCGACGCAGCACCTCGGAGTGATCCCGACGGCGAACGCCGGCGCGTATCCGCCGTATCTGGCGGCGCGTCAGTTCGCCTCGCTGCAGCATCTGAGCTCTCACCGACTCGGCATCAACGTCGTGACCGACGTGGGAAGCGCTCACCACTTCGGCCAGGAGCGGCTCACCCACGACGCGGCGTACGACAGGGCCCAGGAGTGGCTCGACGCCCTGCGTCTGCTGTGGCACAGCTGGGACGACGACGCGCTCATCGCCGATCCGGTGAGCCAGATCTACGCCGACGGCGCGAAGATCCATGCCGTGCAGCATCGCGGCGAGTACTTCTCGTTCGACGGCCCGCTCAACGCCGTGCCGTTCCCCGCCGGAGATCCCGTCATCGCCTCTCCAGGCGGCTCGCCGCGTGGGATCGGCTTCGCCGGGGCGAACTCCGAGATCCAGCTCGCCCTCGCAGGCCTCGACGTCGACAGCATCCGTGCATACCGCGCGAAGGTGCGCGCGGCGGCGGAGGCGAACGGCAGGGATGCCGACGCGATCCGCACCTTCTTCGTGTTCAAGCCCATCGTCGCCGCCAGCGCGGAGGAGGCCGACCGCATCGTCGCGCACTCCGCCGCACCCGACGACAGCGTCCTCCGGGAGGTGGCCGAGGCGTGGTCGAGCGATCTGGAGACGGATCTCACCGCACTCGACCTGGATCGTCCTCTCGACCCGTCGATCTTCGGCGAGCACGTCTCCAAGGGGACGATCCGGGGGCTCCAGGGCGAGCACGACTCCTTCGCGGACGTGCCGCTGCGGGCGATCCTGACCGGCAAGGCGCGGCTGCGCCGCGTCGGAGACCCGCGTGGCGGCACCGTCGGCACGGCGGACGAGATCGCCGATCTCATCGAGCAGCTGGGTGACGACGCGGACAACGACGGCCTCATCTTCTCGGGTGATCTGCACCCGGTCACGATCCACCGCGCCCTGGACGAGCTCGTCCCGATCCTCCGCCGACGCGGGATCCTGCGTTCGGACTTCACCGGAGAGGGTCTGCGCGCGAACCTGACGTCGTTCTGAGCATCCGGCCGCATTCTGGAGGGGCGACGCCATCGCGTCAAGGGGGTGCAGAGCCGTCGCGGCTTCAGGCATCGTGGCATGGACGCGCCGCGACCGTGGTGCGTCCGTCAACGGAAGGAAAAGCCCCGTGCTCACCCTCACCGACAATGCGAACGCCGTCGTCACCTCGATCGTCACCGGACAGGACCAGGGCGACCAGGCCGGACTGCGCATCGAGACCGCGCAGGGCAGCGGCCCTGCCGGAGAGCCCCGGTTCGCGGTGCGCGTCGTCGCCTCGCCGGAGCCCGCCGACCAGATCATCGAAGCCGCCGGCACCCAGGTCTTCCTCGAGACCGGTGCAGCCGAGGCCCTCAGCGACAAGGTGCTCGACGCAGGAGTGGACGGCGAGGGCTCCGTGAGCTTCACGCTGCTCCCCCAGCCCGTCTAAACCGCCGACGCGCACGACGAGAAACGGTGCCTCCGCCCGCACGGGCAGAGGCACCGTTTCGTGCACGGGCATGAGACGACGGTGTTTCCGAACCGTGACGCAAGCCCGGACACTCTGTCCGACGTGCTCTTCGCGAGGGTGAATCCGTCCGGTGCCCACTCGCATCCGTTGCGGCGGGTGATCCGGACGTATTGAATGGCCGACACGCGCCAGAGCGGCGTGCAGAAGCGGAGAACCCGTGACGGCACCAGACACCCTGATCGAGCGACCTGGGACGCGTGAGACCGGCTCGGTCGTGCTCGACTCCGTCGTGAAGCGGTACGGCGATCAACTCGCCGTGGACGATCTGTCTCTCCAGATCGAGCCAGGCGAGTTCCTCTCGCTGCTCGGCCCTTCCGGCTGCGGCAAGACGACGACGCTGCGCATGATCGCCGGCTTCGAGCACCCCGATGCGGGGGACATCCGCATCTCAGGGAGCAGCGTGCTCGGGACACCACCGTTCAAGCGCGACGTGAACACGGTCTTCCAGGCGTATGCGCTGTTCCCCCACATGTCCATCGCTGAGAACGTCGCCTACGGGCTCCAGCAGCGCAGGATCGCGAAGGCGGAGCTGCGTGAACGCGTCTCCGCCGCGCTCGATCTCGTGCAGATGCGCCGTTTCGCGGATCGCAGACCCACGCAGCTCTCCGGTGGACAGCAGCAGCGCGTCGCGCTGGCGCGCGCGCTCGTGAACCGGCCATCCGTGCTGCTGCTGGACGAGCCGCTCGGCGCGCTCGACCGGCAGCTGCGGGAGGAGATGCAGCTCGAGCTGAAACTGCTGCAGTCACGGATCGGCATCACCTTCGTCTTCGTCACGCATGACCAGGGCGAGGCGCTGTCGATGAGCGACCGCATCGCGATCATGCGGGCCGGACGCATCGAGCAGCTCGCGGATGCGACGACGGTGTACGCGAGGCCCGCCTCGGCGTATGTCGCCGCGTTCGTCGGCCAGCAGAACTTCTTCCGTGGAGGCGTGGTCGACGGGGGCAGAGCGGTGACCTCGCCGCACGTCCTGGTGCGAGCGGCAGCCGAGCCGCTGACCGCGACGACGGGAGAGGCCGCCGTTCGGCCCGAGAACGTCCGCGTCGAGGCGGACGGGCCGCAGAGCGCGATTCCCGATGCCAACGCCGTGCGGGGCGAGCTCATCGGCATCTCGCACCTGGGCGAGACGATGCAGTACCTCGTGCGGCTCGGCGACGATCAGAGCATCCTGGCCCGCCGCCCCACGTCGGAGGCACCGGATCTCCGCGTCGGCGACGCGGTGATCTGCACCTGGTCCCCCGCGCACGTCCTCCTGTTCCCCGGCGCCGATGATGCCGCTGCGGGCGGCTATGTCGCCCCTCCCACGCTCTGAGCACGACCACCTGCACGTACCCGATCGATCAGGAGTCCCGATGAACACCACGCCCAGCCCGATCCGCATCCTCGCCCACGACAGCGCCGTCCCGGTCATCGCGCGGGAGATCTCACGCCGCCGCTTCCTCGGCGTGCTCGCCGCCGCCGGCGGCACGGCGCTCCTGGCCGCCTGCGCGCCGAGCGGGAGCAGCACAGGCCCCAGCGCACAGGCCACCGGCGGAACGCTCGAGGACGCGCTCTCGGTCTACACCTGGGGTGACTACGACTCGCCGGACGTCGTCTCGGCGTTCACCTCCACCGAGGGTCCGAAGGTGACGCTGGACTCCTACAGCTCCAATGAGGAGCTCATCGCCAAGCTCATCGCGGCCAAGGGCACGTCCGGATACGACATCGTGGTGCCGACGGGCGTCTTCATCCCGCAGATGATCGAGAACGGCCTGCTCATGAAGTTCAACAAGGAGCTCCTGCCCAACCTCGCCAACATGGACGACGCGTACATCGGCCGAGCATGGGACCCGGAGAACGACTACTCGGTGTGCAAGGCCTGGGGCACGACGGGCTTCGTCTACGACAAGACGGTGATCACGCGGGAGCTCACCACCTGGAACGACTTCTTCGACGCGGCGCAGAACGAGGCCAGCGGCAAGACGAGCATGTCCGACGACCCCGCAGGCATCATCGGCGCATACTTCTGGGCGAACGACGCCGACTGGAACACCGAAGACCCGGACGAGCTCGAGGCATGCCGCGCGTTCCTCGTGGAGAAGATCGCCCCGCACATCGCCGCCTTCGACTCCTACCCCGGCACCAACGCGATCCCCCAGGGCACCCAGGTGCTCATGCAGGCATGGAACGGCGACGCGAGGCTCGGGCTGCTGGAGAGCTCGGAGCCGGAGCGCTGGCAGTGGGTGCTGCCCGGCCCGATCACCGAGCTGTGGATGGACAACTGGTGCATCGCCGCGGGCGCCCCGCACCCGGAGGCCGCGCACGCGTTCATCGACTTCTCGATGACGCCCGAGAACCTCATGCTCAACCTCGACTACATCGGCTACCACGTCGGCGGGAAGGATATGGAGCAGGGCGCGGTCGATGCGGGTCTCGAGCTTCCGGAGCTCATCTTCTTCTCGGACGAGCAGCTCGCCTCCATGCACGAGCAGGAGCTCAACGACTCGCAGACCACGCGCGTGGAGATCTGGAACGAGATGAAGGCCGCAGCCGGTGCCTAAGAGGTCCTTCGGCGCCGCCCTCGCGATCCCCGCCTGGGTGTGGCTCCTGGTCTTCTTCGTCGCCCCCGTGGGGATGGTGATCTGGTTCAGCTTCGGCTACAAGCCAGGGATCTTCGGCACCCACGCCAACGATGTGCTCTCGTTCGACCGCTACGTCGAAGCGCTCTCGCCGACCTTCTTCGCGACGTTCGCGAACACCCTCTGGGTCGGCGTCCTCGGCACCGCGCTGTGTTTCGTGATCGGCGCGCCGGTCGCCTACTGGATGGCGTTCAAGGTGCGCCCGCAGCGGCGTGGGCTGCTCATCGCCCTCGTGCTCATCCCGTTCTGGACGAACTTCCTGATCCGCACCATCGGCTGGCAGGTGATCATCGCCCCCGAGGGCTGGCTGTCCACCGTCCTGCAGTCCGCCGGTCTGCTCGACGGCCCCCTCGACCTGCTCTACACCCGCACGGCGGTGCTGCTCGGCGTCGTCTACAACTACCTCCCGCTGATGATCCTGCCGCTGTTCGTCGCGTTCGACCGGGTAGGCCCCGCTCTCCGCGAGGCGTCGAAGGACCTCGGGGCCGGGCGCATCTCGACCTTCGTGCGGGTCACGCTCCCGCTCGCGAGGCCGGGGATCATCGCCGGCGTGCTGCTGGTGTTCATCCCGCTGATGGGCGACTACATCACCGCCACGGTCCTCGGCGGCGCGAAGGGCAACATGGTCGGCCAACTCGTGGCCAGCCAGTTCCAGACCGCGCAGAACTGGGCCCTCGGCTCTGCGATGGCGGTCGTGCTGATGCTCGTGATCGCGCTCTCGATCGGCGCAGCGGCCCTGCTGATCTGGCTCATCGCGCTGCCGTTCCGTGCGCGCAACCGGCTCGTGCTCGGCACCGTGGCGAAGAGGGCATCTGAGGAGGTCGCAGCATGACGGTGACGAAGACCGAGGCGATCCTCCGACGCCCCTCAGGCACCATGCCCGGCAGCGACCGCCGCCTGCACCGCTCGTGGAGCGACGTCGCCCTGACCGTGTGGGGCGTGCTCGTCATCCTGTTCCTGTTCGCCCCGATCATCGTCATCGTCATCTACTCCTTCAACAACGGACGACTCCTGGTCTCGTTCGACTCCTTCGGCTTCGACGCGTTCGCGACGATCCTGGACAAGCCCGCCGTGCAGAACGCGGTGCGCGTCTCGCTGATCACGGCGCTCATCTCGGCGCTGATCGCCACCACCCTCGGCACGCTGTCCGGCATCGCCATGGCGCGCCACCCCGGGCGGTGGGTGTGGTGGTTCCTGGGTCTGCTGCTGCTCGTCTCCGTGACGCCGGAGATCGTGGATGCCGTCGCACTGCTGCCCTGGTACGTCTGGCTCGGTCAGGACCTCGGCATCGCCGTCTTCAACGACGGCATCGTCCGGCTCTCGATCGGCTCGTCCCTCTTCGCGACCGCCGTCGTCGCCTACATCGTCAGGGCGCGCCTGGTCGGCCAGGACGCCAATCTCGAGGAGGCTTCCGCGGATCTCTACGCCAAGCCGCCGGTCACCTTCGCGCGCGTGACGCTCGCGCTGGCGATGCCTGCGGTGCTCGCGGGATTCCTCCTGGCGTTCACGTTGAGTCTGGACAACACGATCGTGGCCGCATTCGTTCAGGTCTCGGGCACCACGCCGTGGCCGGTGTACGTGCTGTCGGCGGTGCGCTCCGGACTGCGGCCCGAGATCGCCGCCGTGTCGACGATCATGCTGCTGCTCACGCTGGTGGCTCTCGCCGTCGTCGCCGTCGTGCTCAAGCGCGCCGGAGATTCCGCCACCGACATCGCCCGCACGATGGCAGGAGGATGACCATGCCGCACGCCGATCTCGTCTTCACCGGAGGCGCGGTGTTCACCGCGGATGCCGTGCGTTCGCGCACGGATGCCGTCGCCGTGACGGGCGGCCGGATCGTCGCCCTCGGCGCCGACGCTCGTGAGCTGATCGGCCCCGAAACTGAGGTCGTCGATCTGGAAGGCCGCATGCTCGTTCCCGGATTCCAGGACGCGCACGTCCACCCGGTCTCGGGCGGATTGGAGCTGCTGCGGTGCGATCTGTCCGAGGGCAGCACGGAGGCGGAGTATCTCGAGACGATCGCGCGGTACGCGGCGGCGCACCCTTCGACAGGCTCAGGGAGCGAGGGAAGGACGCGCTCAGGGAGCGAGGAGACGACCGGCTCGGGGAACGAGGGCGACGAATGGGTGCTCGGCGGCGGCTGGGCGATGTCGGCCTTCCCCGGCGGGACGCCGACCGCGGCATCCCTCGATCGGGTGCTGCCCGATCGCCCGGCGTTCCTGCCCAACCGCGACGGACATGGCGCCTGGGTGAACTCCGAGGCGCTCCGACGCGCCGGGATCGACCGGGAGACACCCGACCCGCCGGACGGGCGCATCGAACGCCACCCGGACGGCACGCCGACCGGGACGCTGCACGAGGGCGCGATGTCTCTCGTCAACCGGCTGGTGCCCGACCCGTCCCCGGAGTTCCTTCGCGAGGCGCTGCTGGCCGGTCAGCGGTATCTGCACTCCTACGGCATCACCGCCTGGCAGGACGCCATCATCGGCGACTACAGCGACCTCGTCGATCAGGGCGAGACCTATCGTCAGGCCGCGGCCGACGGCTCCCTCACCGGGCGGGTCGTCGGCGCGCTGTGGTGGGACCGCACGCAGGGTCTCGAGCAGATCCCCTCGCTCGTCGAGCGCAGACAACGCCTGAGCGCCGGGGGATTCCAGGCGACGAGCGTGAAGATCATGCAGGACGGCGTGGCCGAGAACTTCACCGCCTCGATGCTGGAGCCTTACCACGACGGCCACGGGCACTTCACCGACAACTCAGGGATCTCCTTCGTCCCGCCGGAGGTGCTGAACGAGGCCGTCCCCGCGCTGGACGCCCTCGGCTTCCAGGTGCACTTCCACGCGATCGGCGACCGGGCGGTACGCCAATGCCTGGATGCCGTGCAGGAGGCCATCGCCCGCAACGGACGCGGGGACAACCGCCATCACATCGCACACATCCAGGTCGTGCACCCCGACGACGTCCCCCGATTCAGGGAACTGGGGGTCGCCGCGAACATGCAATCGCTGTGGGCGACGCTCGAGCCGCAGATGGTGGATCTCACCCTCCCCTTCCTCGGCGCACCGCGGTCGGCCTGGCAGTACCCCTTCGGCGATCTGCTGCGCGCGGGAGCGGTGCTGGCCGCCGGCAGCGACTGGTCGGTGTCCTCCCCCAACCCGCTCGCCGCGATCCACACCGCCGTCAATCGCCAGGCGGCCCCTGGCTATGAGGAGGGCGAGTACGAGCCGTTCCTGCCAGAGCAGTCCATCGACCTGGCCTCCTCGCTCGTCGCGTACACAGCCGGTTCGGCGTTCGTGAACCACCTCGACGCCGACACCGGGACGATCAGGGTCGGGGCGCTGGCCGATCTGACGCTGCTGGACCGCGATCCCTTCGCCGGTCCCGCGGATGAGATCGGCGCGACGACCGTGCTGCAGACGTACGTGGGCGGGATCCTCGTCTACGACTCCGAGACCCGGTGAGAGGGGTGATCGGGGTGGGGACGACCGTCTTCGAGCGGCAGAGGCCTTCGGCATCCGTCCTCTCGCACAGCATGCAGGGCGCCCGAGACGACGTGTTCTGGATCGACGACCTGCCGGCAGCGCTGCGTCCGCGCCGCGCACCCCTGCGGGGCGCGCACCGCGCCGATCTGGTGATCGTCGGCGGCGGCTACACGGGCCTCTGGTCGGCGGTGCTCGCGAAGATGCGCGACCCGGAGCGCAGGGTGATCCTGATCGAGGCGAACCGGGTGGGCTGGGCAGCGTCCGGTCGCAACGGCGGGTTCTGCGAGTCGAGCCTCACCCATGGTCACGAGAACGGCGTGCGACGGTGGCCGGCCGAGATCGAGGCGCTGGACCGGCTGGGACTCGCCAACCTCGACGCCATCGAGGCGTCGGAGGACGAGCTCGGCATGGACATCCAGTTCGAGCGCACCGGCCAGCTCGCCCCTGCCGTCGAACCGCACCAGCTCGCCTGGTTGCAGGAGTGGCACGCGGAGGCTGAGGGGGATCCGGACGTCGTCCTGCTCGATCAGGAGCAGGTCAGACGGGCTGTGGCCTCACCGACCTACCTCGGGGCGATCTGGGAGAAACGCACGTGCGCGCTCGTGCATCCGGCGAGGCTGGCGGCCGAGCTCGCCAGGGTCGCCGAGGAGAAGGGCGTCGAGATCTTCGAGCGCTCGCTGGTGAGGCGCATCGACGACACCGTGTCCGGCGTGCGCGTGATGACCGACGGCGGCCACGTCGACGCCGACCGCGCCGTGCTCGGGACGAACGTGTTCCCCTCGCTGCTGCGGCGCAACCGGCTGATGACGGTGCCGGTGTACGACTACGTGCTCATGACCGAGCCCCTCACGCCTGAGCAGCTCGCCGCCATCGGCTGGCAGGACCGCCAGGGCATCGGCGACATGGCGAACCAGTTCCACTACTACCGGCTCTCCAAGGACAACCGGATCCTGTTCGGCGGCTACGAGGCGATCTACCACTACGGCAGGCGCGTCGACCCTCGGTACGAGAACCGTCCCGATGTGTGGCGGACGCTCGCCTCGCACTTCTTCACGACGTTCCCGCAGCTGGAAGGGCTGCGCTTCTCGCATCGGTGGGCTGGCGCCATCGACACCTCCACGCAGTTCACCGCCTTCTTCGGAACGGCCCGCAAGGGCAGGGTCGCCTATGCGGCCGGCTTCACGGGCCTCGGCGTCGGCGCGACGCGATTCGCCGCCGACGTGATGCTCGACCTGCTCTCCGGCATCCGCACCGAACGCACGGAACTGGAGATGGTGCGACGCAGGCCGCTGCCGTTCCCGCCCGAGCCCGCAGCCGCCCTCGGCATCGGCCTGACGCGCTGGTCGCTCGACCGCGCCGATCACCGCGAAGGCAAGCGGAACTTCCTGCTGAAGACCCTGGACGCCGTCGGGTTGGGATTCGACTCATGAGCGCGGTGATCCTGCGCCGCACGCCCCGGAAAGCCTCGCGTTCGCGATGACGACGTCAGCGCGTCACCGAGCGCCGCACGAGCAGGGCGAGGTGCAGCGCAGCCTGCACCTCGCCGTCGTCGAGGTCGGATCCGAGCAGCTCCTGGATGAGCGCGATGCGCTGATAGAACACCGACCGCGACAGGTGCGACGCGGATGCCGCCGCCGTCCGGTTGCCCGGATGCGCCAGCATCGCCGCGAGGACGTCGAGCAGGTCTCCGCTCTTGGCGAGATCGTGCTCGATGAGCGGCGCGAGCATGCGCTCGCCGTGCTCGAGGATGCGATGGTCATCGCGCAACGAGGTCACCAGCCGCGCGAGCGGGCGCTGCTCGGCGCGTCTCACGCGCGGCCCGCGCTGGCCACGGGGCTCCGGGGCACGCGACAGATCGATCGCCTCCTGGAGCGAGGCGAGACCGGCGTCGATCCCCTGACCAGAGGACCCGATGCTCACCGTCAGGCGTTCGGCGTCGGGGCTGAGCGCCCTGGCCAGCCGAAGCGCAGCCTCGTCATCCAGGACGGTGCGGGCCGGCAGGGAGAGCAGGATGACCGCCCCCTGCTGAGCGCCCGGAGGCGATCCCATGAGCGCGCGCCCGCCGAGCATCCGCGCCGCCGCATCGGCGGCATCCGCCCGCAGTGCGACGCCGAGCGCGACGATCCCGTGCAGCCGGGAACCGTCGACGGGGAGCCCCGCCGCCTCCAGCCGCGCGACCGCGCCCTCCTGGCTCGTGTACCGGCCGGCGATCAGGCCGTCGATGAGCTGACGGCGCCCGATCCTCGCCCACTCGTCACCCTCGGCATCGGTCAGCCGCCCGAGCGCGAGCGCGATCGCCCCCTGTTCGAGGACGCTGCGCCGCCCGGCGAGGTGCTCGGGGCCCGGCAGGGCGACCAGGTGCCCCCAGCGGATCCCCCTCGCCTCGACGGGCACGATCAGCCAGTCGCCCGGCCGCCCGGTCGCCGCATCTCGATGGGCGATGCGCGAGCGGACCTCCCAGCGGGTGAGGACCTCCTCCTCGAGCGCGGGAGGGACATCGGCGACGACGACATCGTGCGCGAGGCTCTCCAGCACGACCGGAGCGCCGAGCGTCTGCGCCAGCTGGTGCACGATGAAATCGGCGGGGGATCCGCGCAGGGCGAGGCCGGTGAAGCGCGTGCGGACCTCGTCTCTGGCGCGCAGCGCAGCCGTCTGGTCGGCGATGATCCGCCGGTGGACGGCCTCGGTGACGGCGACGAACTTCACTTCCCTGTGCAGCACGACGAGCGCCAGTCCCCTGGCGCGCGCGACCTCGACCACCACGGCGGGGGCGTACCGGTAGTGCGTCCCGAGCTCCAGGACCAGGCAGGAGAGCCCGGCATCCGCCAGGCCTCCGATGAAGGCCGCGAGTTCGGCAGGATCCTCCGGCCACGACGAGCCGGTGGAGAGCAGGAGCTCTCCCCCATCGAGCAGGCGCGCGACGCCCGCGCTGTCAGAGGCGTGCACCCAGCGCACCGGCGACTCCAGCCCCGCGTCACCGCTGAGGATCTCCGGCTCCCCCGCCGTCACGGCGGCGAGCGCCAGCACCTCGCGCACGACGGGAAGCCCGGCCACCTGGTTCGGACGGTTCGTCCGAACCTCGACTTCTTCACGACGTTCAGCCACCTGCTGACCTCCACATGCTCTGAAACACTGAGTCTGACACAGACATGCAGCATCCCGGTCGATCTGTCCGGGCAAAGGAGGAGATCATGACCGTTCGGACCATCGGACACTGGATCGACGGCGCAGAACACGCCTCCGACGGCGGCCGGACCGCCTCCGTGTTCAACCCCGCCAACGGCGCGCTCAGCGCAAGGGTGGCCCTCGCGGACGAGGCGGAGATCGACGCCGCGATCACGTCGGCGCAGGCCGCCTCCGTGTCCTGGGCCAGGGCGTCCATCGCGAAGCGGCAGGGCGTGCTGTTCGCGTTCCGCGAGCTGCTGAACACCCGCAAGGGCGAGTTGGCGGCGATCATCACGGCAGAGCACGGCAAGGTGCTCTCCGACGCGATGGGCGAGATCCTGCGCGGACAGGAGGTCGTGGAGCTCGCGACCGGGTTCCCGCATCTCGTGAAGGGCGCCTACAGCGAGAACGCCTCCACCGGCATCGATGTGTACTCCCTCAAGCAGCCCCTCGGCGTGGTCGGGATCATCAGCCCGTTCAACTTCCCGGCGATGGTGCCGATGTGGTTCTTCCCCATCGCGATCGCCGCCGGCAACGCGGTGGTCCTCAAGCCCAGCGAGAAGGACCCTTCTGCGGCACTCTGGCTCGCGGCGCTGTGGAAGGAGGCCGGGCTCCCCAACGGGGTGTTCACCGTGCTGCAGGGCGACAAGCTCGCCGTCGACGGCCTGCTGACCGATCCCCGTGTGCAGTCGATCTCCTTCGTCGGATCGACCCCGATCGCGCAGTACATCTACGAGACCGCCTCCGCGCACGGCAAGCGCGTGCAGGCGCTCGGCGGCGCGAAGAACCACATGCTCGTGCTGCCCGACGCCGACCTCGATCTCGTCGCGGACCAGGCCGTCAACGCCGGGTACGGCGCGGCCGGCGAACGGTGCATGGCGGTGAGCGTCGTCCTGGCGGTCGAGCCGGTCGCCGACGAGCTGATCGCCAAGGTGGCCGAGCGGATCGGCCGCCTGCGCATCGGCGACGGCGCAGCCGAGACCGAACCGGACATGGGCCCGTTGATCACCGCCGAGCACCGGGACAAGGTCGCCGGATACGTCGACATCGCCGAACAGGACGGCGCGCGCGTGGTCGTCGACGGCCGCGACCTGCGCGTCGACGGCCACGAGGACGGGTTCTTCTTCGGCCCCACCCTCCTCGATCAGGTGCCGACGACGAGCCGCGCCTACACCGAGGAGATCTTCGGACCGGTGCTCTCCGTGGTGCGGGTGAAGACGTTCCAGGAGGGGCTCGACCTCATCAACTCCGGCCGGTTCGGCAACGGCACGGCGATCTTCACCAACGACGGAGGTGCGGCACGCCGCTTCCAGAACGAGGTGCAGGTCGGGATGATCGGCATCAACGTGCCGATCCCCGTTCCCGTCGCGTATCACTCCTTCGGCGGCTGGAAGGCCTCGCTGTTCGGTGACGCGAAGGCCTACGGCACGCACGGCTTCGACTTCTTCACCCGCGAGAAGGCCGTCACCGCACGCTGGATCGACCCGGCATCAGACGATCACTCCCGCCGCGGCATCAACCTCGGCTTCCCCCGCAACGACTGATCAGGACGAGCACATGAGCATCATCGACGCGACCGCAGAGGCCGAGGTCCGCGCGGACGACCGCGGCCACGTCTTCCACTCCTGGAGTGCACAGGCGCTCATCGACCCGCTTCCCGTCGCAGGTGGCCAGGGTGCGAGCTTCTGGGACTACGCGGGCAACACCTACCTCGACTTCTCGTCGCAGCTGGTGAACCTCAACCTCGGTCACCAGCATCCCGACCTCGTCTCGGCGATCCAGGAGCAGGCGGGCAGGCTCGCCACGATCCAGCCCTCCATGGCCAACGACGTCCGCGGGGAGCTCGCCAGACTCATCTCCGAGGTCGCGCCGGACACGCATGCGAAGGTGTTCTTCACCAACGGCGGCGCGGATGCCAACGAGAACGCCGTCCGCATGGCGCGGATCGTCACCGGCAAGCGCAAGGTGCTCTCGATGTACCGCAGCTACCACGGCAACACCTCGACGGCGATCACGCTGACCGGTGACCCCCGACGCTGGCCGAACGAGCCCGCAGACGGCTCCGTCGCGCACTTCTTCGGGCCGTACGCGTATCGCTCGCCGTTCCACTCCTCCTCTCCAGAGGAGGAGACGGCCCGCGCGTTGGAGCATCTGGAGCAGACGATCATCCTCGAGGGCGCATCCACGATCGGCGCCATCATCATCGAGACCGTCGTCGGCACCAACGGAGTGCTCGTCCCGCCGCCCGGTTACCTGCCCGGCGTGCGCGCGCTGTGCGACAAGTACGGCATCGTCTACATCGCCGACGAGGTCATGGTCGGCTTCGGACGCACCGGTCAGTGGTTCGCCTTCCAGGCGTTCGACGTCGTCCCCGATCTCATCACCTTCGCCAAGGGCGTGAACTCCGGCTATGTGCCGCTGGGCGGCGTCGTGATCAGCGACCGGATCGCCGCGCACTTCGACACGGTGTCCTTCCCGGGCGGTCTCACGTACTCCGGTCATCCGCTCGCCTGCGCGGCGGGCGTCGCGACCTTCGAGGTGTTCCGGCGCGACGGCATCCTGGAGCGCGTCCGCGATCTCGGCGAGCGCGTCGTGGCGCCGCGTCTGGAGGAGATCGAGGCGGCGCACCCCTCGGTCGGCGACGTCCGCGGCCAGGGGCTGTTCTGGGCGATCGAGCTCGTGCGCGACAAGACCACCCGCGAGCCGCTCGTTCCGTTCAACGCCGCGGGCGCCGCGGCCGCCCCGATAACCGCCGTCGCCACCGCCTGCAAGAGCGCGGGCCTGTGGCCGTTCACTCACTTCAACCGGATCCACGTCGCCCCTCCGCTGGTGATCGACGAGAACGACCTGCGCCGCGGGCTGGACATCATCGATCGCGCTCTCGATGAGGCGGATGCGAGCCTGGAGGCATGATGGCGCTCGACAACATCATCGACGGCGAACGCGTGGCCCCTTCCGGCCCTGTGCTCGACCTCGTCTCACCGGTGACCGATACCGTCTACGGGCAGGCGGGCGTCTCGACCGCCGCAGACGTCGATGCCGCGTTCGCCGCGGCCTCCGCCGCGTTCCCCGGATGGAGATCGACGACGCCCGCGCAGCGTCAGCTCGCGCTGTTCCGTCTCGCGGATGCACTCGAGCAGCACGCCGAGGAGTTCGCCGACCTCGAATCCGAGGACACCGGGAAGCCGCGGGCGTCCCTGGTGTCCGACGAGATCGAGCAGTCGGTCGACCAGCTGCGCTTCTTCGCTGGTGCGGCGCGCGACCTCGATGGCCGGGCCGCTGCGGAGTACGCGGAGGGGTTCACCTCCTTCGTCCGACGCGAGCCGATCGGCGTCGTCGCCCAGGTCACGCCCTGGAACTATCCGCTCAACATGGCGATCTGGAAGATCGCGCCGGCCATCGCCGCCGGCAACACCGTGGTGCTCAAGCCGAGCGAGACGACACCGCAGACGACGGTGCGCCTGGCAGAGCTCGCACTCGGCATCCTGCCCGACGGCGTGCTGAACGTCGTGCTCGGCGATCGCAGCACGGGCGCCCTGCTCGTGGAGCATCCGACCCCGCAGCTCGTCGCGATCACCGGTTCGGTGAGGGCGGGCATGCAGGTGGCCGAAGCCGCGTCGCGGCAGCTCAAGCGCGTGCACCTGGAGCTCGGCGGCAAGGCACCGGCCCTGGTGTTCGCGGATGCCGATCTCGACAAGGCCGTCCCCGGCATCGTCGAAGCGGCGTTCTTCAACGCCGGCCAGGACTGCACGGCGGCCACCCGTGTGCTCGTTCACTCCTCCCTGCACGACGAACTCGTCGACCGCCTCGTCGCGCACACGACCGAGCACGCCAAGACGGGAGCGCCGGATGACCCGGAGGCGTTCTTCGGGCCGCTCAACAACGCCGATCAGCTCGACAGGGTCATGGGGTTCATCGAGCGCCTCCCGGCGCACGCACACGTCGCCACGGGCGGCAGGCGGCAGGGCGATGCCGGATGCTTCTTCGAGCCCACCATCGTCACGGGTGTCCGCCAGGACGACGAGCTCATCCAGCAGGAGGTCTTCGGCCCCGTGCTGACGGTGCAGTCGTTCGACACCGACGAGGAGGCCCTCGCTCTCGCCAACGGCGTCCCCTATGCGCTCGCCGCGTCGACCTGGACGCGGGATCACGCCCGGGCGATGCGCTTCTCGCGGGACCTGGATTTCGGCTGCGTATGGATCAATGCGCACATCCCCTTCGTCTCCGACATGCCGCACGGCGGGTTCAAGCACTCCGGGTACGGCAAGGACCTCTCGGTCTACGGCTTCGAGGACTACACCCGGATCAAGCATGTGATGTCGAGCCTTTCCTGATGGTCCACGTCGGCGGGGTCTCGTTCTGGTGGCAGCAGCTGGGGCTGCCGTCGCCCCGCCCCGCCCTGCCCGGCGATCTCGACGTCGATGTCGCCATCGTGGGCGCCGGGTACACCGGCCTGTGGACGGCGTACTACCTGAGCACCCTGCAGCCGGATCTTCGGATCGCGGTGCTCGAGCGACGCTTCGCCGGCTTCGGAGCGTCGGGGCGCAACGGCGGCTGGCTGACGAACTCGGTGACGGGTGGGCGCGAGCAGTACGGGCGCGACGGCGGCGCGAGGCAGCAGGCCGCGATGAACGACACGGTGGACGAGGTGATCCGCACGGCGGAGGACGAGGGTATCGACGCCGACATCCGCAAGGGCGGCGAGCTGACCGTCGCGCGCAATGCCGCCCAGCTCACCCGGCTGACGGTGCTCGCAGACGCCGAGCGGCGCTGGCCCGACACGGATGTCGATGTCTGGGACGCCGCGGAGACGGGTGCCCGCATCCGCGTCGAGGGAGCGCTCGGCGCGATGTGGCATCCGCACTGCGCCCGCATCCACCCCGCCAAACTCGCGCAGGGTCTGGCCGCGGCGGTCGAGCGGCGCGGTGTGCGGATCTACGAGCAGACGAACGTGCGGGAGATCGTGCAGGAGCGTGCGATCACCGACCTCGGCGTCGTCAGGGCGGATGCCGTGATCCGCGCCACCGAGGGCTTCACCGCCGACCTCGCCGGCGAGCACCGCACCTGGTTGCCGATGAACTCGTCGATGATCGTCACTGCTCCCCTTCCCGCATCCTTCTGGGACGCTGTCGGATGGAAGGATGCCGCGACGCTCGGCGACCTCGCGCACGTGTACATGTACGCGCAGCGCACGGCCGACGACCGGATCGCCTTCGGCGGACGGGGCGTGCCCTACCGGTACGGTTCGCGCGTCGACTCCGACGGGTCGACGCAGGAGCGCACGATCCATCGGCTCACGGCGCTGCTTCGGGAGTTCTTCCCCGGTGCGGCATCGGTTCCCGTCGAGCACGCATGGGCCGGGGTTCTCGGCGTGCCACGGGACTGGGCGGCGACGGTCGGCTTCGACCGGCGGACGGGCCTGGGCTGGGGCGGAGGCTACGTCGGCACGGGCGTCGCCACGACGAACCTCGCCGGCCGCACGCTCGCGGACCTCGTGCTGGGGCGCGACACCGATCTCGTCCGCCTGCCGTGGGTCGATCACCGCGCGAAGCGCTGGGAGCCGGAGCCGCTGCGCTGGCTGGCCGTGCAGGCGATCTACACCGCCTATCACGCGGCCGATGCCCAGGAGGCGCGGGGCGGAACGAGAACCTCTCCGCTCGCGAGGATCGCGGATGCGATCTCCGGGCGGGCACACTGAACGTCAGATGAGAGAACTCGCACGAGAAGAAGGAGAACAGCCATGACATACGACGACGCAGCCCTCCAGGAGAAGGCGCGCGATCACCTGTGGATGCACTTCGCCAGGCAGTCCGTGATGACCGAGGGCCCCGGCGTGCCGATCATCGTGAAGGGCGAGGGGCATCGGATCTGGGACTCCCGCGGCAAGGACTACATCGACGGGCTGTCCGGCCTCTTCGTCGTGAACGCGGGACACGGTCGTCGCCGCCTCGCCGAGGCAGCGGCCAAGCAGGCCGAGGAGCTGGCGTTCTTCCCGATCTGGTCGTATGCGCATCCCGCCGCCATCGAGCTCGCCGATCGGATCGCCGATCTCGCCCCCGGCGACCTCAACCACGTGTTCTTCTCCACCGGCGGTGGAGAGGCGGTCGAGACCGCGTTCAAGCTCGCCAAGCACTACTTCAAGCTCCGCGGCAAGCCCACCAAGCACAAGGTCATCTCCCGCTTCGTCGCCTACCACGGAACCCCGCAGGGCGCGCTCGCGATCACGGGCCTTCCCGGCATGAAGTCGATGTTCGAGCCGGTCACCCCCGGAGGCTTCCGCGTGCCGAACACCAACTGGTACCGCGCGGGCGAGCTCGGCTTCGCGGGTGCCACCGAGGAGGAGTTCGGGGTGTGGGCGGCCGACCGCATCGAGGAGATGATCCAGTTCGAGGGTCCGGACACCGTCGCCGCCGTCTTCCTCGAGCCCGTGCAGAACTCGGGCGGATGCTTCGTGCCGCCGCCAGGGTACTTCCAGCGGGTGCGGGAGATCTGCGACCGTTACGACGTGCTCCTCGTCTCCGACGAGGTGATCTGCGCGTTCGGACGGCTCGGCGAGTACTTCGGCGCCGAGCGCTACGGCTACCAGCCGGACATGATCACCTTCGCCAAGGCGGTCACCAGCGGATACTCGCCGCTGGGCGGCACGATCGTCAGCGACAAGGTGTACGAGCCGTTCTCCTCGGGAACGGCGTCGTTCCCGCACGGCTACACCTTCGGCGGCCACCCCGTCTCGGCGGCGGTCGCGCTGGAGAACCTGGCCATCTTCGAGGAGGAGCAGCTGCTCGGGAACGTCCGCGAGAACTCACCCGCGTTCCGCGCGACGCTCGAGAAGCTGCTCGATCTGCCGATCGTCGGGGACGTCCGCGGCGACGGCTACTTCTTCGGCATCGAGCTCGTCAAGGACAAGGCGACCAAGACCACCTTCGACGAGGACGAGTCGGAGCGCCTCCTGCGCGGGTTCCTCTCCAAGGCGTTGTTCGATGCGGGCCTGTACTGCCGTGCGGACGACCGCGGCGACCCCGTGATCCAGCTCGCGCCGCCGCTGACGATCGGCCAGGGCGAGTTCGACGAGATCGAGCAGATCCTGCGGGGCGTCCTGACGGAGGCGTGGCGCCGGCTCTGAGCATCCGGGGCCCGCAGCGCATGGCGGTTGCGGGCCCTAGACTTCTGGGGTGAACAGCACTCCGGCACGACCACCGAGCGCCGGACGTCAGGTGCTGATCGTCCTTGTCTGCGTCGTGATCGTCGTCCCGCTCGCGATCGGCGCGTGGATCGGGCTGATCCTCCTGGCCGAGCGCCTTGAGCTCGACCTCACCGCGAACGAGGTCTTCGCCTGGATGCTCGCAGCCGTCGTCGCCTTCCTGCTGTGGCCGCTGACCCTGGCCGCGACCCGGCGTCTCTTCTGGGCCAATCGCCTCCGCAAGCCCGGCGACGCCGTCCCGGTCATGGGCACGCCGCTCCCCTCCGTCCCGCGGATCGAGGTGACGATCGGCGATCGCCTCACGCGCATCGCGGTGTTCGTCCTCGGCGCCCTCGGACTGCTCGTCATCAGCGGCTCGCAGGAGATCACCGCCGTCCTCACAGACGGGCTCGGCTCCGTGAGCAGCGGCTCGCGGTCCGCCTGGCTCGCCCTGCAGCTGGCGGTGTTCCTGCTGCTGTTCGCTCTCCTGTTCCCTGTGCTGTGGGCGACGGATCGGATGCTGAAGCGAGTCCCTCGCGATGACCCCCGTCGCCGGGCGCTGGAGATCAGGCAGGACTGGTACCTCGCCGCGGTGACGGCATGGGTCGCATGCCTCGTGCTCGGCTACCTCTTCGCCTACCTGATCCTGACGCGACTCTGAGCTCAGCCCGCTCTCTCGACAGGCAGCCACAGCTCCGCATCGACGAGGTCGGCGGTGAGCGAGAGGTAGCGGACGATCGAGGGCCCTGGGCGCAGGCGCCACGGGTTCGACGGGAACCACTCGGTGGCCGTCGCAGCCCAGAGGTTCTGCAGCGTCTCAGGGAACGGGCCGTTCACCGCGAAGACCGCCCAGTTCCCGGCATCCACCGGGATGACGTCGAGGTCGTCCGGGACCGGACTCGATGCCGACACGGCGACACCGTGCAGGTAGGTGACGGGTGAACCCTCCGCGGCATCCGGCTCGGAATCGGCGGTGACGGCCAGGATGCCGGCCGGGTCCGCATCACTGAGCGCCTTCAGCCTGACGTGCTCCTCGACGGGGATGCCGGCGATATGCGCCTGGATGTGCGGATTGACTCCGCGATGGATGAGCGGCACTTCGGCGGCGTGGCCTGCGAGGACGAACGCGGGCCGATCGGTGATGGTGACGTGCATGGGGATGCTCCCTTCGACGCTCAGGCGAAACCGGAGCGTGGGTTGTGTGCTGAGCGGACCCCCTGAACGGCGCACGTCTGCCGGGGACGCGCCGTGCACGGCGCGGAACGCCCTGCCGAACGCCTCCGCCGATCCGTAGCCGTAGCGCACGGCGATCGTCAGCAGGTCATCCGTGCCGTCGACGAGCTCCGCCGCTGCCATCGTCATCCTGCGGCGCCTGGCGTATTCCGACAGCGGCATGCCCGCGAGCGACGAGAACATCCGGCGCAGGTGGTACTCCGTGCTGCCGTGACGCCTGGCGAAGGCGGCGATGTCGATCTCGTCGTCGTTCAGGTGCTTCTCGACGAGATCCACGAGGGCGTTGAGCGAACCGATCATGGGGTCCTCCTTTCCGCATCCAGCATCCGTCGGGAGCCGCGGACGCCGCCCGATCGTTGCGGACCGGTTCTATCGGAGGCCTCAGACGTCGATGATCTCCCCGTTCCGGTCCCCGTCGATCACGTCGAGGTACGCGCGAGCGACCTTCGCCACGGGCACCGGCGTGAAGCCCGGGAAGCTGGCGTGATAGCCGGGAGACTCGGCGAGGACGTTCGGGCTCACGGCGTTGATCCTGATGCCGCGCGGCAGATGCTCGGCCGCGGCGAGGATGTATCCGTGCAGCGCGGCGTTCGCGACGGATGCCGCTGCCCCGGTCGGCACAGGCCGCCGCGCGAGGACGCCCGTGGTGAGCGTGATCGACCCGCCGTCCTCGAGACCGGCGACGGCCGCATCGGCGACCGCGATCTGCGTGAGCGCCTTGTCGTCGAGGCCGGCACGGTAATCGTCCTGGGTGAGCTCGTCGAGCGGTTTGAAGGGCACCTTCCCCGCCGCGACGACGACGCCGTCGAGCGGCGCGGTGCGCTCGATCAGCGCGGCGACGGATGCGGCGTCTCTGATGTCGACGCTCTCCGCCGAGGAGCGCGACGCCCTGATCACCTCGTGGCCGGCGTCTTCGAGTGCATCCGCGACAGCACCGCCGATGACGCCGCTGGCCCCGATGACGAGGATCCGCTTCGCCGCGGTCTCAGGCACCGTCGTGCTCCGCGCGGAACACGTGCACGAGCGCGTTGGCGTGGCCGTGCCCCATGCCCTGTTCCTTGAGGAACGCGACCTGGTCCATGTGCTTCTCCCCGGCGTGCGGCCGGAGCTCGGCGATCCACTCGTCGATGGTCTTGCCGTACTTCGCCTCGATGGACGGGAAGTACGACTTCGGACCCTTCACCTGCTCAGACATGGCTCTCCTCGGTTCGCCGGTGGGTGTGAATCGCTCAGTCCCAGTCGAGGTACTCCTCGACGATGACGGCCGTCTCGATGGGATGCGTCGTCGGGAAGAGGTGGTCGCCGCCGTCGATCGTGCGGATGCTGGCGCGCTCCGGGGCCGTCGCATGCAGGCGTTCCCCGGTCTCCGGGAGCGTGACGGCGTCATCGGATCCCTGGATGATGAGCACGGGGATCACCGGGGCGAGGGGGATGTCGACGTCTTCGGCGCCGAGCAGGAGGAGACCGTTCACCCGGTCGGCGTGCGCCGCGGCGAACACCCTGGCGACCGTGCCGCCGAAGCCGTGGCCGCCGATCCAGGTGTCCTTGATGCCGAGGTGGTCGAGCACGGCGAGCGTGTCCGCGACGCGCTCTTCGAGCGTCGCCGGGCCTTCGATGCCGGTCGCGATCTTCACGACGCGGAATCCGGCTTCCTCGGCGAGGTAGTGCGCGATGACGCCGAGAACGTCCTCATCGAGCCCGCGCCCCGGGACGAGCACCAGCGTGACCGGCCCCTCGCCCTCGTCGACGTATGCCACGGCACGACCTGCCGGGTCGAAGATGCTGCTCTCGGTCACGTGCTGGATTCCTCTCGCGTTCCGGGGGTTAGCTCCACCTTACCTGCGCCGTTGTCGGCGGTGTGGAGCGGGATCAGCCGCAGAAGGCGTCGAGCGAGGTCTTGACCTGCTCGATCGCCTCGATCGTCTCGGGCGACTGGAGGTCGACGGCGCCCGCGAGCTGATCGGCGCCCGACTGGATGGCGTCGCCGATCGGACCGTCGACGTCACCGGCCAGGCCCTCCAGGGTGTTCACGAGGCCGTCGCGTGCCGCATCGACCTGCTCCTCGGTCGCGGCGCCCTGCGCGAGAAGGCTCTCGTAGTCGGCGTACGCCTGGTCGGCCGTCGCGCAGATCTCCCCGACAGGGATGCCGGCGGCTTCACCCGCGATCTGAGCGACCTGGGAGCATCCGGCGAGAAGACCGATGGCGAGAAGGGGAACAAGGGCGAGTCGACGCATGTGCCGAGCGTAACGGCCGAGCCTGTGCGGTCACGGTCAGACCCCTCAGGCGTCGACGTTCCCCGCCGAGACCGCGCTGGGCGGCATTCCGAAGTGCCTGCGGAAGGCGCGCGAGAAGGTCTCCGCATCCAGGAATCCGGATGCGTGTGCGGCAGCCCTCACGGCGCTACCGGCCTCGAGCAGGCCGCGTGCATGTTCCAGGCGTACTCGGCGGATCTCTGCGGCCGGTGTGAATCCGCGGCGAGCGCAGAGCGCTTGAAGAGTGCGAAGAGGCATGCGGGTGCGCACGGCCAGTTCGAGGGCGTCGAAGGACGGATCGGTGAAGTGCGCGTGGATCACGGCCCTGATCGAGCGCGGTGGGGCGGTCGGTGGCGCAGATGCGCCGGATGCCGTGTCGAAGGTGAGCAGGACGTGCCTGCGCGAGCGCATCGGCTGGGTGGACCAGCGCACCCTGCGCGGCTGCCCGGCCCGCGTGATGAACCATTCTTCGGAGGCGGCCGGGCCGTCCGCGCGGACGATCGGGCACTCGTGGGCCGGGTACCCCGTGCCGTCGAGCCGGTGCCGGTGCAGCAGTGCGTGGCTCGGACCGCCGATGAGCTGGAGCTCGTCGCGGTAGCCGAGGAAGCGTGCCGCTGCGGGGTTGGCGCGCACGACGCTTCCGTCGCCGTCGATCACCCACAACGGCACGGGCACGATGTCGAACGCCTCGGCGAGAAGCGCGGATGTCGATGACTCGGGGCTGGCGTGCGCGGCGGGCTGGATGCTCATGGACCTCTCCTTCCTCGCACGGTACGGACGCAGGCGGACCCGGCGGTTGCGCCGATGTTTCCGGCACGTAAAAGACCGCTGCTCCTGCGCGTTCTGCGGGGAGTGCTGCGCGGAATTCCTGGTCGTCGCGCGGACGCAGGCGGTGGACTGAGCACATCCCACCCCCGATCCGAGGAGAGACCCGTGACCGACTTGAACGCCACCCGTGACGCCGCGACCGCCGAGGTGCGAAGCGCCCTCTCCCAGCGGGATGTGAGCTGGGCCGACGTCGCTGCGCACATCGAGCGCCCGCTGCTGTGGACCATCTCCGCCCTGCTGGGCTCACATCCCGTTCCCCGTGCGGAGGCCGAGCGCGCGGGCGAGCTCCTCGCTCTCTCGGAGAGCACGATCGCCGCGCTCCAGCAGCAGCCGTATCGTCTGGACGGCGACGCGATGCGCTCCGATCCCACCATCTACCGGTTCTACGAATTGCTCGCGGTCTACGGTCCGGCGTTGAAGGAGGCGATCCACGAGGAGTTCGGCGACGGGATCATGAGCGCCATCAACTGCAACGTCGAGCTCACCCGGCGGGAGGACCCGGATGGCGACCGCGTGCGCGTCGTCATCGACGGCAAGTTCTTGAAGTACCAGTGGTGAGTGCGCGCAGTCAGAGCTCCACGACGTCGTGCGGAACGGCGGCGAACGTGCGCTCCGGGTAGCGGAGCCCCGAGAAGTACATGTTCGTGTGGGCGATGATCTGCTCCGCCGCGACGTCGACGCCGCCCCAGGTCGCATCGACCGTGGTGTGGGCGTCGCTGACAAGCGTCACATCGAAACCTTCCGCTGCCGCACGCTGCGTGGTCGTGCGCACGCAGTAGTCGGACTGCGCACCGGCGACGACCAGACGCGAGACGCCCAGCTCATCGAGTGTGGAGCGGAGGTCGGTGCCTTCGAAGGAGTCGCGGTACTGCTTGCGGATGATCGCGTCGCCGGCCTCGTGCCGCAGCGGACCGGCGAGCTCCCACTCCGGGGTGCCGACGCCGACGGGGTCGTGATGCACCCAGAGGACGGGCGTCTCTTGAGCTCGCGCGCGGGCGACGAGCGCGGCGGTGCGCTGCAGCACGCCCTCTTCGTCGAAGCATCCGGGCATGACGCCCGCCTGCATGTCGATGACCAGCAGCGCGGTCGCGCCCATCTCGCTTCTCCTCTCGGCGGCGCGCACCGTCGCGCCAGCCTCCAGGTTAGTCGAGGGCGTCGGGGCTCATCCCGCGTCCGTCAGCGCCCGGCGCCGAGCGGACGCGGCTCGATCGCGCTGTCTGCGGAGGCGAGCTCCCAGGCCACGTCGGCTGCGGGGATCAGAGGGTCTAGCCACGCGGCCACCGCCTCGAAGACGGCGGTGTCGAACTCATCGATACTCCACCCGCGAGGGCGAGCGGGGACAGCAGGAGACCAGCCTTCCTCTCCCCACTCGACGCCGAACAGCTGGCGCTCGTCATCGAATCGGCGATCCAGCGCGAAGGCTCCGTCACCCGCGAACCGCGCCCAGACGTCGAACGGCCCTTCGCCGTCCTGGCCGGTGAACACATCGATGACGAGGTCGCAGCCGGCATGATCCGCGGCATCGCCGAGTCTCCGCAATGTCGACGTGACGTCGGCTGCGGCTTCGTCGAGGATCGTTCTCACGGCAGCGCGGTACGCGGAGGCATCCATGACGTCAGCCTATGGCGTGGGGATCACCACGCCCGTCCGCGCAGATCGATGTCCCCGACCGGCCAGGACCGCTCGCCTTCGACGGATCGGACCATGATCGGCGCCCCGGCCGCCTGCAGGGCGACATCCCCGTCTCGGGAGATCGAGCGCTCCACGGCGGCGATGCGCCGCCACCCGCACGCCGCGTAGAAGGGCGCGACCTCTTCTCGGCATCCGAGATAGCCGAACTCGATTCCGCGGTCGGCGCGCATCGCCCGGACGGCCTGCGCCATCAGCTCTCTCGCGAGACCGTTGCCCCTCGCATGCTCAGCCACGAGCACACCACCGACGCCACCGATCGTCAGGATGCCGCTCCCCACCTCGATCTCGCGTCGCGCCCAGCCGACATGGCCGATCACAGCACCGTCGACGGATGCGATGACGTGCACGTCGTGCGGTGCATAGCCGTAGGGGAGCTCGGGATCCCAGGGGCCGTATCCGGATGCGTACTCTGCGTCGAACAGTGCGCGAAGCGCCGAGCGCTCATTCGCGGTGAGCACTTCGTGGCGGACGATCGAGAAGGAAGGCACGTGTCCAGTATGTGAGCAGCGTCCGGGTGGTCACCGGTGCAGTGCTTCCCAGCACACCCAGCCCACCGCGACCACGCCGATCACGAGCGCGAGCCAGGGCAACGCGCTGATCGCCCGCTCGGCGGGGCTGACGGACCCCGGATACCGCTGCGCGAGTTGACGGGGCGTGACGGGTTCGCTGAACGTCTCCATCGGGATGCCGAGCGCGCTCAGTCGCTGCACCAGCCCGCCGTCGCTCGGGGTGAAGGCGAGAAGGGTTCGATCACCCGCACGAAGTACGAGTCGGAGGACCGACGCAGCTCCCGAACGAGACGGAAGGTGCAGGTCTTCCACGACAACCATCGTGTCGATCCCGGCGATCGGGAGGCGTCGAGGAGCACCCAGCACGCGCCGGATGATCAGCTGCTCCGCCTCCACGTGAGCCTCGGCGAATCGGGCGAACATCATCGCCCCGACGCCGAAGCCGACGAGAGCGGCCACCGTAACCGCGATCGGCGCCGCGGATGCTCCCGAGATCGCGCCGTACAGCATCGAGGCGACGACAAACCAGATGACGGAGCCGACGAAGACGGCCGCTGTGATCCCCAGGAATACCCGTCCTGCACGAACTGACACGATCACTCCTTGGTCGCCTGTCCCGCATGCTGTCGCTGCGGGGAAAGACTATCTGGGCGCTTGTGTGAGCCGGATAGACAGGCGGCTCTGGCCTAGGCTCATACGCATGACGGATCCGCGCATCGCCGCCCTCACGGCGGCCGGTGCGCCGACGCTCGAGCATATCGATCTCGACACCCTCGACGGTTTCCGATTCGCCGATGGTGCCGGATTCCCGCCGTCATACAGGGCGTTCATCCGCCACGTAGGCTGGGCCCGCATCTACGGTCTGTGGCTGATCTATCCGCCGACGCATCCCGGTTTCGCGGATGGACTCATGGGACGCGGCGGGAGGCTGACCCGACGATTCCACGACGAGTACGCCGAAGCGCGCGAGCAGGACTTCGATGACGTCATCGAACCGGATGGCGACTGGGCACTCGCGCAGCGGCTGCAGGTCTTCGCGTGGAGCGAGAACGGTGACCTCCTCCTCTGGGATCCGACGGAGCGCGACGGCGACGGCGAGTTCCCCGTCTGGGAGTCCGCCAGGATGCAGTCTCTGCACTACCGAGGCACAAGCCTCGGTGAGGTTCTCGATGGGCTGCGCACCCGCGCTGGCGGACTCGCGCAGGACGCATCCTTCGCTCCCCTGCCCGCCGCGCGCATCTGAGCCGCACCCGATCGACGAGAGGCCCTGAGCGCATGGAACGCTGGCGCAAGAAGACAAGGTTGCCCCTGATCGTCGCCGCCGTGAGCTTGCACGTCACCGACCCTGCTGTCAGAAGGCTCCTGGACGCGGCGGGCACAGCTCCTCCCACGATCCGGGAGCGGCTCATCGGCGAACCCTCGGTCCATTCCCGCCGGCTGCGGTACCCCACGGGCGTCGAGGTCATCCTGAATGACGAGATCGTCGCCGCGGTAACCCTGCACGTCGCGTCGACGGACGCCGCGGTCGAGCTCTCCGCTTGGATCCCCGGCATCGACAGAGACGCAACCCTCAAGGATCTCGTGACGGCGATCGGCGCGCCGCGCAGCTTCGCCGGCTTCGGACAGCCGTTCTTGACGCTCGACGCCGCATACGTATGCGCGGACTTCGCAGACGATCGCGGCTGGAACGAGCCGGGCAACCTCGTCGGCGTCACCGTCGTGGCGACCAAACCCGGCCTCTCCTGCCGCCCGGACGACGACGACTGCACCGCCTGCGCTGAACTGCTCGTCCGCGACGAAGGCGCCGTCGATGTGGACGCGACAGTCGGCGCGCTGGCCAAGGCCGTGAGCGCCGGCGCCCTCGTCGAGGATCTGCACTGGGTGCGCCTGAGCGATCTCCTGCCGCTTCATGCGTCTCGGCTCATGCCGCGCGTGGAATGCCAATTGCGCTGCACACGATGCCGTCGGATCCTTTGCTTCGCGCTCGTCCGTGACGGCGGGCCTCGGTTCGAGTACTGCGCCATGGACGAGGCGCGCAGGCATCCGCTCGAAGCGATTCCCGCGGTCGAGCTGTGGGGCGACGAGGCGAGGATCGCCGCCGATCAGGACGCTCTGCACTATGTCGACCATGAGCCGGGTGCGTGGTTCCTCGTTCGGAGGAGGGACGAATTGTTCCTCGATGCCCGCTACATCGTCTCCTCGATGGTGGACGATTCGGCGCTCGTGCGGCTGGATGCCTCCGAGATCGAGGCGTATCGGGCCGATGGTCGCTCGTACGTCTCTGGGCTCGCGCGGAGCATCCATGACGGCTCACCCCATCGCGAAGACTCTCCGTTCTACGGTCGAAATCTCTTCCGCGGCTCAGAGGGCAAGCAGTGGCGGGATGCCGTCGCCGCCGCCATCGTCAACCACACCTGGCTCGCGCAGCAGCGGCGCTGATGCGCCTCTGGTGCGCACCGGTCGCTACGAAGTCTCTCGCATCCCTTGCGGCTGTCACCGAAAAACAGCGCGCAAGAACGTCGTCACACGTTCGCGAACAGAGAGTGAATGTTCCCCTCCGGGTCCGCGAAGAACCCGGTGAACTGGCCCCACTCCCGCAACGCCGGCCGGCCCGTCGGTGTCGCGCCGGCGGCGACCAGCCGATCGTAGCGTCGCTCCACCTCGTCCGCGCTCTCGCACTGAAGGTTGAGTTCGAACGCCTGGCCGCTGAACCGCACGGTATATGCCGGATGCCCCTCGGTGCTCTCGCTCATCATTCGACGAGAGAAGATCGCGACGCGCACCCCCTGTCCCCCGAACGCGACGTACGCATCCTCGCGAACGTCGACGTCCCATCCGAGCGCACGCTCGTAGAAATCAGCAAGAGCCGCCACATCATCGGCGAGAACGGTGATGCCTTCGAGACGAATCATCATGCGTAGACCGTAGCCGGGGCATCCGACATCGCGACCGCCACGCAACGCGGGCGTCAGGTGCTCACCACGTCGCCATCCTGCTCAGATCGAAGTCGAAGGGGCACCCAGCCCTGCAATGGCAGCCAGACCGACGAGGTACCGCGTACCCACCTCGGCGATAGTGATCGATCGCAGCTTGTAGCCGAGCGGTCGCGGATGCCACGTGGCATCCGGCCGGACCTCGTTTAGGTCGAGGTAGTGCGAAGACCGGTCTGCTCGCTGATCGCGACGACGGTGCCCGGGCTGAGCTGACGAGTCGTACAACAGGGTCCCTTAGTGTGTCGTTGTGCCCGACTCGAACAGTTCCGCCGCATACCCGTGCCCATGCTGCGGTCACGTGACCCTTGGCGAACCACCGGGCTCCTATGAGATATGCGCTGTGTGTTTCTGGGAAGACGATGCTGTCCAACTCCGCTGGCCCACGTACCAAGGCGGCGCCAACACCCCGTGCCTCATCGATGCCCAACGCGCGTATGCGGAGGGCCCAGCTATGGAGCATCGGTTCACGGAGGTGGTTCGCGCGGCGGCTCCGCAAGAGCCGGTGGACTCCAGATGGCGACCGATCGATCTCGAGCGGGATTTCTTCGAGGCAGAAGACGATCGTGACGCCGAGTGGCCCGACGACCTCACAACCCTGTACTGGTGGCGACCAACGTTTTGGCGCTCAACTCGCTAGCACCGAGATGTTGGGCCGAACAGCGGCTAGGCGTTGGAGGGATCATCACGCAGCGTCACAGGGGCTCCTCTGTCGCGCGGCGGCTGTCGTCACCATCGATCGGCGAGTGTCCGCTGCGCGCAGATTGGCATCCGCCCGTCGCGTCGTGCAGGCAAGGATGCGACGTGCCCGCCTGCTCCGCGACAGCAGACCGCTCCCGACCTCGCGCACGCCTGCACCAACGTCGCTGGACACAGCGATCACGCCGTCCGATCACACGTGGGCGCGGACCCCATTCCGCCCCAGCCCGCATCGCTTGCGGTGAACGATCTCGTTGATCCGACGCGGCGGCACACCGATCGCCACCGCGGGCTTTTTTCTGAGCGATCCCGAAGGCTTCGACGAAGTCCTCCATCAGGAGGTCTCCCAGATGGATCGGCTCGATCAGATCGACCTCAGTGGTCATCGACGATCCTTCGTGGCATGGACCAGCTCAAGCTCTTCCGTCCAGGGCCGACAGGTCGTCACGCGCGACCCTGATGCCGCCCCGGCACCGCCGACGAGTCCACGACTCTGATGCCGCCGGCACGCTCGATTTCGTCGACGCGCACCGCGTCTGCCATCGTCAACGCCCCTCGAAGGCGCCGCTCCACGAGCCGCTCGGCCGCGATCGCCGCGAGCCGGCCCGTGGCACCAGACTGCCCCTCGCCGGTGGCGGTGAGCGTTCGGGCCGTTCCCCGCGTGACCGCGGTGACGCTCCAGGTCTCGCCCCCGAGATGCGGCGCGCGGTGCAGCAGCGGAGCCAGCGCGGGAACGGCGCCGACAAGACGCAGCGCCGCTGTAGCGAGCCGGCTGTCGAGCGCGAGCCAGCTGCGGACGTCTACCCCGAGCGGGCGCCCGATGAGCAGATCGTCGGGGAAATCCGCCCGCAGGTGCTCTCTCACCCTGCCATCGAGAAGCGGCAGCCTCCTTCGCGAGCGCAGATTGGCGATCGGATGCCCTTCAGGCGCGGCGTACACATCGCGCCCGGCAAGGCGCGTCGTCCAGTCCACCGCTGCCGGGCCATGGGCCTCTCCTGCGCCGAGCACGATCGCGACGTCGACCTCCTCCCCGGGCTGCGGGTCGAGGGCACGGATGAGAACAGTGCTGAGTCCCGGGGCGATTCCCGCCCCCAGCAGGACCGCACCTCCGATCGGAACGCCGTCGGCCAGCTGTTCGAGGTGCCGTGCGGTCGCCGAGACGTCGACGAGCGGTGTCGTACCCACGGCCGCCTGCACGGCGACGGTCTCGAGCCCGCTCGCGTCGACGACGACATCGACGCGAGCGGCCTCGCCTCTCAGCCGCGTCAGTCCCGCCGACGTGGTCGCGTCGATCACGACACCGCCCTCCGGTACTCGCCGGCCGGCTTCGACGACTTCATGCCCGCTTCGCCGAAGCGCACTCGACACGGCAGATCCGACCGCTCCGCGTGCGCCGAGCACGAGAGCCCTCATTTTCCCTGCTCCGAACGACCGGAGGCCAAAAAGGACGTTTCGGGTCGATGCGTCGCGTTCAGCTCACCGCCCTCCGTCGAGAATCGAGACTCGCTGCCACCAACGGCCGGTCCTGCGTGCGGCCTGCGCGGCAGAGCCGCTGCGGATTCGGATGCCGTCACCAGTCGGGCCGAGCACGCCGCTGCCACCACGTCGCGCGGGACTCCGCGCATGCGCTGCACCGTCTTCGCCAGCAGAGGAACGGCCCAGAACACGGCGATGGGGACGACGACGGTGATAGTCAGAGCCGTACGGAGGAGATCAGGCCACCCCTGGGTGCAAGGCGCGACGAGCGCTGAGACGATCAGTACCAGCGGAAGGATCGCTGTCCACGTGATCAGCGCTTGCACGGGTCGAGGAAGAGGTCGCACAGAAACTCCAAACGTTCAGTTGGAGATCAACCATAGCCACAGAACGTGATATTACCAACTGAACAGTTGGAATGGTTAGAGTGGGGTCATGACCTGGGATACCGAGGCCACGCGTCGCAAACTCCTCGACGCGGCGACCGCGCAGTTCGCTCGCGTGGGGCTGGCCGGTGCGCGCGTAGACACGATCGCCCGCGAAGCCGGGGTGAACAAGGAGCGCATCTACCAGTACTTCGGCGACAAGGCCGGCCTCTTCGCGGCCGTACTCGCTGCCGAGGTCGAGCACCTCCTCGAAGGCATCTCGGTGTCCGGGAGCGGTGCGGACGCGCTGGGCCATGTCGCTGGCGCACTCTACGACAGTGCCGCTGAGCATCCGCATCTCGCTCGCCTGCTGGCCTGGGAGAGTCTTGAGCTGACCGAACCCGTCTCCGCCGAGAGTCGATCCGAGGGCTGCGCGTCGCTGGTCGCGGCACTCGATGACGCCCTCGCACTGCACGACCGTGCGCACGCTGCACAGATCCTTCTCAGTGTGATCTCGCTCGCACTCGCCGACCGCTGCCTCCCTCACCTGGCCGCGCTCGTCGCACCCGGCGGCGCGGGCGCATCGCGTCGAGCGGCCGTCATCGCTCAGGCCCGGGTACTGAGTACGGAACTTGGATGCGGCGCCGGAACGCACAGTTCGTCAGACGACCCCTCCTCGTAGGCACGTCGACGGCCTGACGCGGGTGAGTCCCATAGCGTGGTGTCACTTCCCGCGAGGTTCTCGTCGTCGTAGACGATGAAGGGCCATCGTGGGATGACCAGTTGTTTCCGGCAAGACGCAAAGAAGTGATCCCACGATGACCCACTACCAGTCTGCCCTTTCGACCCTGATCGGCGACGTCGTTCAGATCTTCCCCGACCGCGACTGCGTCACCCGCCTGATCGGCGCCGTCCTGCAAGAACAACACGAGGAATGGCAATACGGCGAACGCCGCTACTTCTCCGACGTCTCCATGCGCAAACTCGTCCACACCCTCCACGACCACGCCGAACCCGCCCGCCCCGAACTGCTCCTGAGCGCCTGACCATCACCCATCAACGAAGACAACCGGAGTGACACCACTCAACGGGACTTGACCCGACACGCAGACCAGTGGCTGAACCTGTGAGGCGTACAGGTTGGAGGCGTAGCGTTGGGCTATGGAGACACAGACACGAACGAGCGGTGCAGATGCCGCGACGCTGGGCCTGGGATCGGTGCTGGTGGGTTCGTTGCCTACGGCGCTGATGACTGATGAGGCCCCGGATCGTTACACGGTGGAGGCGGTGTTCACGCGCCGCCCCGAACGGGACGAGATCACGGAGATATTGGGGAGCGGAACACGGGAACGTCTTGCGAGGGCAGGGTATTCGACTGTTGAGTTGACGATCTCGGATCGTCGATTGGAGATCGCGAACACGAATCTTGAGGAGTTGCGTGACGGTCTCGGTGGCGTGCTCGCTAACCGGCTGGCGGAGATCAGCGAGGATGTCCGCGCGAAGCAGGATGCGGCGGCGGTCCGGTTCCGCGAGGCGGCTATTGGTGAGCAGGATAGAGCGGCCTCTGTCGCGGCTTTGGCGGAGTCGGTGACCTTCCACACCTCTGCGGATGGAGTGTCGGGGTCCGGGTCGGATCAGCGATCCGCGGCGAACGACGATCGTGCCCGTATCGACGACTGGACTGACGAGGGGGGTCACGGGCGTTGATGACGACCGTGACCTTGGGATGTGGGGCGCATCATGGATGGGTTTCGTTCGACCACACCGCGTTCAGAAGATCGGCAGCGCACCCGGAGTGGGAGTGAGTTCACGGCCCTGGCGAAGACGATCCGGGATCAGGGGCTTCTGCGTCGCCGGTATGGGTATTACTGGTCGAAGCTGATCGGTCTACCCCTTGTACTCGCCGGCGGCCTACTGGCGTTCGTGTTGATCGGTGACACCTGGTGGCAGTTGCTTACGGCGGCGTTGTTGGCTGTCGTGTTTACGCAGATAGCCTTTCTCGGGCACGACTCGGCGCACCGACAGATCTTTGTCTCGGGCAAGTGGAATGACTGGGTGAGCCTCGTCCTCGGCGACCTGCTGGTGGGGATGAGCTATGGATGGTGGCAGCACAAGCACACCCGTCACCACGCGAATCCGAACAAGCTGGGGGCCGATCCAGACATCGAGTTGCCGGTGATCCTCGTCGCGCCAGAGCGTGCGGTGTCGAGAGGGCGGGTCATGTCGTGGCTGCGGTCGCATCAAGGGATCTTCTTCTTCCCGATATTGCTCCTGGAAGGTGTCTCGCTGCATGCGTCCGGGGTGCGTCGGGTGGTCACGCGCGGGCCGTTGAGCAGGCGATGGGTCGAGATCGGGTTCCTCCTGGTCCGTCTGGTCGGTTTCCCGGTGCTCGTCTTCCTCGTGCTGTCGCCGGGCATCGCGTTCGTGTTCCTCGCGGTGCAGCTCGGGCTCTTCGGGTTCTACATGGGTGTCTCGTTCGCCCCGAATCATAAGGGGATGCCGATCGTGCCGAGCGATGCGAGCTTCGACTTCCTTCGTCGTCAGGCGATGATGAGCCGAAACGTCCGCGGCGGTCGTCTGCTTGACACGGCGATGGGCGGGTTGAACTATCAGATCGAGCATCATCTGTTCCCGTCGATGCCGCGCCCTCATCTGCGCAAGGCAGCGCCCATCATCGCCGCCTACTGCCGAAGTCATGATGTGCCGTATGTGCAGACCGGGCTACTGGCGTCGTGTGCGATCATCGTGCGGTACATCAACCGCGTCGGACTCGGGGAACGCGACGTGTTCACCTGCCCCCTGGTCGAGCAGCGCCGCTACGTCACCGCAGTCCCGCAGTGAGCACGCACGACCACCCGGCAGCCGGGCGAGGGCACGCCGCCGTCGTCTACAACCCTGTCAAGACCTCGCTGGGGCGGCTTCGCCCCGCGGTCGCGGAGTGTGAGGCCCAGCACGGCTGGGAGCAGACGCGCTGGTACCAGACCCGCAGCGACGACGCAGGCCGGGCCGCCGCGGAGCACGCTCTCGCTGCTGCTCCGGCGGTGGTGATGGTCGCGGGCGGCGACGGTACGGTCCGAGCCGTCGCGGAGGTGATGCAAGGGACGGGCATCCCGGTCGCGCTGGTTCCCCTGGGCACCGGCAATCTCCTTGCTCGCGATGTCGGTTCGCCGATCAACGACATCGCCGCCTGCATCTCCGCTGCGTTCTCGGGTGAAGACCGGTCCGTGGATGTCGGGGTGGCTGAGCTCGAGGACGAGAGCGGCGCCCGCCGTTCGCATACGTTCATGGTCATGGCGGGCATCGGGCTGGATGCGGAGATGGCGGAGAGCACGAGTACGATCGCGAAGAAGCATCTCGGCTGGTTCGCGTACGTCACACCGATCGCCCGCTCGGTCATCGCGAACAAGCTCTTCCATCTCGACTACCGAATCGACGGCGGTCGGGTGAGGTCGACCCGGGCGCACACCGTCATCATCGGCAATTGTGGAACCCTGACAGGGAACATGTTGCTGATCCCCGCTGCAATTATCGACGACGGGCTGTTGGACGTCGTGATGATGCGCCCGACAGGGCGCTTCGGATGGGCGCGGATCGGCACCCGCCTCACCCTGCAAGGCCTCGCTCGCCGTTCCCTGCTCAGCCGCAGATTCCTCCAGCAGGCGCCCGACCTTCACGCACTCGCCTACGTACAAGGACACCGGTTCGAAGCCCGGTTCGACGCTCCTCACCTCATCGAACTCGACGGCGACAGCTTCGGTCACATCACCCGTGTTCGAGTCAGCGTCCGCCCCGGCGCCCTGCAAGTGCGAGCGTCGGGCCAAACCAGGTCGGTGGAGAAGAGCAGCATGGCGCAACAGTGGCCGTCACGCCCGTAGAAAGCGCAGACGCATGAACCGCGCTCTGTGGGCCCCGGGCGCGGGGACTAGAGCAGGCCCTCGAACACGAATCCCACGATCGACAGCACCACCCATGCCACAAGCAAAATGAGAAGAACTGTCACCAGTTCGTTCCTCACGCCCGACCGTCGGCGTGGGAATCGACCGGCGCATTCGTGAGGTGGGCGTTGTCCCAGTCGCCGTGCGACACACGAGCAGACCGCCATTTGAAGAATGCTTGCTGAAGCCCAGCACCTGGCAGGTCACCGCGACCGCAATTCGGCGGGCGAAACCCTCACAACGTTGGAGTCACCTGAACCGTCAACAGTCCCCCCGTCGACGCGCATGCTGTCACAGTACTTCGTTTCAGATTCGTCTTCCGACTGTGCCCGAACGCGAACGTCGACGGCGAACAGACTGACCCCGACCAAGAGAGCCGCGATCGCAACAATCCATCCAATGGCCATCGTCGAGATGAGGAATCCGCCGCCGCATCGATCCATCGCAGTGATGACCCATGCCGTCGCGTCGAGACTCCCCGAACCGATGTCCGTCGGCGCGGCGCTGGTGCACGATGCGACGTTGAACCCGGATCGGAGGGCTGCGGCGTCGATCACTGGTCGCAGGAGTCCACGGGGGCCACCTAGCAAATGACTCAACGTGACGAGAACCACTACGAACAGTCCTGGGCACAGTACGCGCCGAAGCCAGCTGTTCTTCGAATCCGGAAACAGAGACGCCGTCGCAACGATCAGCCCGAACGCATAACCTGCGACAGCCCCGGCGGCGGGATAATCCAGCATCGAACGCGGCGTGATTGTACTCAGTGCTGAGGCGCTGTCTGCCGGCCCCATGAGACTCGGCACTGCAAGGCCCGCCAGCGGCACAAGCGAGGCCATCACGGCACCAACTGCGCCGCCGTATCCAATCCAAGTGGCGACGCGGCGCACATACGAGCCGATCCCCAATGGCCGCTGTAGAACTTTGCCCCATCGAAGGAGGAGAAATATCACGAAGCAGGCTGAGGCTGTGACGGTTAGGAGGCAGCTGATCGCCAACATATTGTAGTTGACTGCAGCGGAGAACGCCGCCGACTGGATGTCACCATTCGCACCGGTCAATCCCACAAACGACGTGACGAATGCGAAAACCAAGATGACTATGTACATCACCCCTAGGACCCGGAGCATCGTGGGAACGGAGACGACATTGTCCAAGGTGTCGACCGTGATACGAATTTCCCGCCAGCCGTCAGGCGCGGCGAGCGTGAAGAATCGTTTGGTCGTGGACTTTGTCTCACGCCACGTCTCAGCGCAGTGATGTCGCATGTACGCGAATACCGTTGGGGAACCTTGGTGCTCCGCTCGCTGGAGGAGTCTGCTTGCGACAGACCCCGTGATCATCGCGATGCAGGTCGTGAAGAACGCCACGAGGAAGATCACCGACGCATACCGCAGACCGATGAACATGATCCCTCCGGCGAGCGCCGTGGCCGCAATGCTGATCTCTTTCGTGGCCGCGAGGCCCCGAAAGCGGTCACGCGCGAGCGCGGCCTTCAACTTCGTCATCGCGATCCAGGCGGCCGCGCCGACGCATGCGATGCCAAGTAGCCAAGTCATGTCCATGGGGCAATTGTTGCTGGGCACTCCGACATCCGGTCCACTCGTGCCTCACGTCATGTCGCATACGCACCGCTTCAGCACTCCCGGGGAAACCTCTCATTGCCCAGGACACTGCCAGCATTGCGGATAGAGCGGCTTTTCGGAGTCAAAGGTGCGGATGCAGCACTGGCCTGACACCAATGTGGTTCATGTGCACCGCGGTCTGTTCGCACTGCGGAACAATGCGGCTGAAGGGCACGTCAAAGGCGACACCACCGCGACCGCAACAGCGCCTGCTAGCTCACGTTCCGCGACAAGGCGTCCTGGTGATGTTGAATCAGAATTCGACCGGCGCAGAAGGTACTAAAGTCCTGATCAGAATCAAAATCAGTTATTAAACCTAAATTCCACCACGTCGCCGTCCTGCATGACGTAGTCCTTGCCCTCCAGGCGCGCTTTGCCCTTCGCTCGGGCCTCGACGACGGAACCCGTCTCGACGAGGTCCTCGAACGAGACGATCTCCGCCTTGATGAAGCCCTTCTCGAAGTCCGTGTGGATGACACCAGCTGCCTGCGGCGCCTTCCAGCCCTTGCCGATCGTCCAGGCGCGGGCCTCCTTGGGGCCGGCGGTGAGGTACGTCTGCAGGCCGAGGGTGTCGAAGCCGATGCGGGCGAGCTGATCGAGGCCAGACTCCTCCTGACCCGTCGACGCCAGCAGCTCGGCGGCGTCCTCAGGGTCCAGATCGATGAGCTCGGACTCGATCTTGGCGTCGAGGAAGATGGCCTTCGCCGGGGCGACGAGCGCTTCGAGCTCGTCCTTGCGGCCGGCATCCGTCAGCACTCCCTCGTCGACATTGAAGACGAAGATGACGGGCTTCGAGGTGAGCAGCCCCAGCTCCTTGATCGGGGCGAGGTCGATACCGCTCGTCGAGAGCAGGATGCCGCGCTCCAGAGCATCCTTCGCGGCGTTCGCCGCCTCCAGCACGGAGGGGTCGAGCTTCTTGCCGCGGACCTCCTTCTCGTACCGGGTGATCGCCTTCTCGAGGGTCTGCAGATCGGCGAGCATGAGCTCGGCGTTGATCGTCTCCATGTCGGATGCCGGGTTCACCGCCCCGTCGACGTGCACCACATCGTCGTCGGCGAAGCCGCGCACCACCTGGGCGATGGCATCCGCCTCACGGATGTTCGCGAGGAACTGATTACCCAGCCCCTCCCCCTCACTGGCGCCGCGGACGATACCCGCGATGTCCACGAACGACACGGTGGCCGGGAGGATCCGCTCGCTGCCGAAGATCTCGGCGAGCTTGCCCAGCCGCGCGTCAGGCAGGCTGACCACGCCGACGTTCGGCTCGATCGTCGCGAACGGGTAGTTCGCCGCGAGCACGTCGTTCTTGGTCAGGGCGTTGAAGAGGGTGGACTTGCCGACGTTGGGCAGGCCGACGATGCCGATAGTGAGAGCCACGGGTGACGAGTCTACCCGCGCGCGATCCCGCTTCTCTGCCCGAGCAGCGAGAGAACGTCGCGCAGGGATCGGCCATCGACGTGCGGCACGTCCGCTCGCGGAGGTTCGGCGCCATCACGATTGATCCAGACGGCGCGCATCCCTGTGTCCACCGCGCCGACGACGTCGGCACCGAAGTTGTCGCCGACGTGGACGGCCACCTCCGCTGCGACGCCCATCTCATCCAAGGCGTGCCGGAAGATCCTCGTCTCGGGCTTCAGCACTCCGATGTCACCGGATGCCACGACGAGATCGAACAGCCCCTCGATGCCGACCGCGGTGAGCTTGGCCCGCTGGAACCGCGCCGGGCCGTTGGTGATCAGCCCCAGTCGAACCCCGTCACCGCGCAGAGCCTCGAGCACGTCGACCGTCTCCTCGTACAGCGTGAACGTGCCCTCCTCCGCCCGCACGTGCAGGGCGACGGCCTCCTCCACGAGCGCGAGCTCGCTCCTTCCGAACCGTTCCAGCGTCAGGCGCCAGATCTCCCTCGGAAGCGCATCGTCGCCAAGTTCGCCGCGCATCCACCGCTCGCCCTGCGCCGACCAGCAGTCCCGCCAGGCCTCGGCGTTCGCCCCGAGGATGCCTGCCGCGCTCAGCCCGTGCCGGCGCGCGAGCTCAGCCGCGGTCTGCCGAACGGCGTCTCCTGCGCCGTCGTGCACCAGCGTGCCGTCGAGGTCGAAGAACACGACATCGATCGCCGCCGTCATCGCCGCACCGCACGGAAGGCTCTTGTGACGTAGGGGAGATCGATCGTGCCGTGCTCGTCGACGCCGAGTTCGTCGAGCAGGCCGTCGATGTCGCGCCGGATCGCCGATCTCACCTCCGCCGGAGCGGTGATGACATAGCTGCGCGAGGCGGCCATCAGGTGCAGCGTCTCGCGCGTCATCGGCCTCGACCACTCCCACTGCTGCTCCTCGAGCGTTCCGAAGGGCACTCCGACGCGCGGCCCGTCTCCCTCGAACATGCCGGATGCCGGTGAGGTGTGCATGATCTCGGTGAGGCGCTCGACCCACGGTTCACGGTCGTCCCGAAGGTTCCACACGAGACCCAGCACGCCGCCGGCACGCACGACGCGCCCGATCTCGAGCGAAGCGACGTCAGGGTCGACCCAGTGCCAGGCCTGCCCGAGGACGACGGCGTCCACCGAGGCATCCGGCAGCGGCAGGGACTCCGCTCTCCCCGTGAATGTGGGCACACCGGGGACGTTCCTGCTCAGCACCCGCAGCATCGCGGGATCAGGATCGACGGCGACGATCTGCGCGTCAGGAGCCTTGGCGAGCACCCGCGTCAGCTTGCCGGTTCCCGCGCCGACGTCCGCCACACGCCGCGCACCTGCCGGAAGCGGTTCGAGCATCCACGCCACGGACTCGAAGGGATAGTCGGGCCGACCGGCCTCATAGCTCTCCGCTTCGCTGCCGAAGGACGTGGCCCGCGTATCGCTCATGCGGCCAGCCTACGGCGAGCCTGCGACATCGTCTCCGGATGCCGGGAGAGAGTGAAGTCGTGCCCCTGGACTTCACCGCGATCGACTTCGAGACGGCGAACTCCAGCCCCGCATCCGCATGCTCCGTCGGGCTCGTGCGCGTTCGGGGTGGAGAAGTCGTCGCCCGCACCGGATGGCTCATCCGCCCGCCTCACGGCCACGATGACTTCCAGGAGTGGAACATCAAGATCCACGGCATCCGCCCTGAGCACGTGGCCGATGCGGCGACCTGGCCGGAGCAGTTCGACAGGCTGTGCGCCTTCGCCGGCGCGGATGTCCTCGTCGCGCACAACGCCGGTTTCGATGTGAACGTGCTGCGCAAGGCGTCCGAGGCGACCGGCCTCGACTGCCCGCCGTATCGCTCGTTGTGCAGTCTGCAGGTCGCGCGCAAGACCTACCAGCTCGATTCCTATCGCCTGCCCAAGGCCGCTGCGGCCGCCGGATTCGCCGAGTTCTCGCACCACGATGCCCTGGCCGACGCCCGTGCCTGCGCGCAGATCGTGATCGATGCCGCGTCGCGCGTCGGCGCAACCGACGTCGAGGCCCTCGCCGCGACGCTCGGGCTTCGCATCGCAGGAGCGCCGGCACCCGTGCAGGAGCGCGCGGTCGCCTGACGCGCGGCGCCGCTGCCGACGATGTCGGAGGCCTGCCCCACACTGGGGGCATGGATGCTCCGCTGATCGTTCTCCTTCTCGCCATCGCCCTCGTCGGCGGCGCGACGGCCGGGTGGTTCGCGCGCGCGTCTCGTGACGCGGCTTCTCTCGCCCGCACCGAGGCCGAGCTCGCGGCCGTCCGTGACGATCGCGACCGGCAGTACGACATGTATCGGGATGCCGTCGAGCACTCCCGTGCACAGCAGAGCGCCGAGGCCGAGCGCGTGCAGCAGCAGAACGCCGTGCTCACTGCGCTCGCTCCCGTTCGCGAGAGCCTGCATCAGATGCAGCGCACGGTGAGCTCGCTCGAGCAGGAGAGGCACGCCCAGTTCGGCTCGCTCGCCGAGCAGCTGCGACGAGCCCAGGAGTCCGATGAGGCGCTGCGTGCGACGACGGAATCGCTCGCCGGCGCGCTGCGCTCCACAGCGACCCGCGGGGTGTGGGGCGAGACGCAGTTGCGTCGCGTCGTCGAGGCGGCGGGTCTCACCCGTCACGTCGACTTCGACCTGCAGTCCACGATCTTCTCCGATCGCGGTCAGGGCAGACCCGACATGGTCATCCGCCTCGCCGGCGGCGCGTCGATCGCCGTCGATGCCAAGGTCCCGCTCGACGCCTACCTCGAGGCGAGTGCGCTCGGGGTAGGCGAGAAGGATGAGGCCGCTCGGCGGCAGCTCATGCAGAAGCACGTCAAGGCGGTGCGCGCGCACGTCGATGCGCTGGCCAAGAAGGCGTACTGGTCGGGTCTCGAGGCGAGCCCTGAGTTCGTCATCTGCTTCCTGCCCAACGAGTCGCTGCTGGCGGCGGCGATCGACGAGGATCCGACGCTCCTCGACCACGCCTTCGGCAAGCGGGTCGCTCTCGCCTCCCCGGTGAACCTCTGGGCGGTGCTCAAGACCGTCGCCTACACGTGGACGCAGCAGGAGGTCTCGACGGAGGCCCGCACACTCCTCGCTCTCGGCACCCAGCTGTACGAGCGACTCGGCACCCTGGCCGGCCACGCCGACGATCTCCGTCGTGCGCTGGAGCGCACCGTCGACAGTTACAACCGTTTTGCCGGATCGCTGGAGAGCCGCGTGCTGGTGACCGCTCGCCAGTTCCCCGGCATCGACGCGGCGTCGCTGAGCGCATCACCGCCGGCCATCACCGCTCCCGCACGACGCTTCACGGCCGCCGAGCTGATCGATGACCGGCCCACCGCGCCGATCGATGATCGAGGCGACAGTGCGGGCGCTGCTGCCGCGCGCGCGGATGTCGGAGACCTCCGCACCCGGCTGGGCGACGGAGAGACGGGTGTGCACCGCGGCGAGTGACCGCGAGAGCGCCGGAGATCAGGCGCTGCCCGGCACCCAGCTGAGCAGGGCGATGACCAGGCCGGAGGTGACGACGAAGGCGCCGACCATCCACCAGGCATTGATCTCGTGCCCCTCATCGCGGCGGACGCGGAAGAGCACGTCCGCGCGACGCGAAGGGTCCTGCGCGATGCCCGACCTCGCCGCGGCAGCCGTCTGCGCGGATGCCGCTGCGCCTTCCGGCCGCGACGTGGAGCCGAGAGTGCCGTCCGGATTGACGCGGAGGATACGACCGGTCGCGGTGGTGACCACCTGCGCCGACGCGGCCTTGCCGTTGCTCTCCTGCTGCGTGCTCATCGTTTCGTCCTCCTCCGGCCGCGCGAAGGCGCGCAGCAAGATCCGCGTTCATTCTGCCAGGCCAGCCTGAGAACGCCGGGATCCGGACCGCAGAGACCGCGTACCGGCTCGATAACGATGCGGTCAGAGACTCACAGCCACTTGGAGACGAGGTGCTCCGACGCGATGCGCCGAAGGGTGCCGGATGCCCCGCGCAGTACCACGGACTCCGTGTAGACGTAGCCGCCCTCGCGCCGGACGCCGGCGACCAGCTGGCCGTCTGTGACACCGGTCGCGACGAAGATCGTGTTCTTTCCTCGCACCAGGTCGTCGGCTTCGTAGACCTTGTCCATCTCGAGCCCCGCGTCGATGCCGCGCTGACGTTCCTCGTCGTCACGCGGCCAGAGCACGCCCTGGATGTGACCGCCGAGCGCCTTGATCGCGCACGCCGTCACGATGCCCTCCGGGCTCCCGCCCACGCCGACGCACATGTCCGTGCGCGCTCCGTGACGGGCCGCGTTGATGCCGCCGGCGACGTCGCCGTCGCTCATGAGCCGCGTTCCCGCCCCGGCATCCCGGATCTCCTGGATGAGCTTCTCGTGCCGCGGGCGGTTGAGCACCGACACGACGATCTCATCGACGGGCTTTCCGAGCGCCTTCGCCAGCAGGCGGATGTTCTCCCCGATCGGCAGGCGGATGTCGACGACGCCGACGCCGGCGGGACCGGTGACGAGCTTGTCCATGTAGAACACGCTGGACGCGTCCAGCATCGTCCCGCGATCCGATACCGCGAGCACCGACAGCGCGTTCTGGCGCCCCGCAGCGGTCAGCGAGGTTCCGTCGATCGGATCGACGGCGATGTCGCACTCCGGACCGCGCCCGGTGCCGACGAGCTCGCCGTTGAAGAGCATCGGGGCGTTGTCCTTCTCTCCCTCGCCGATCACGACCCTGCCCTGGAAGTCGACGGTTCCGAGGAACGCCCGCATCGCGTCAACCGCCGCACCGTCCGCGGCCTCCTTGGCGCCGCGCCCGATGAACGGCACGGCGCGGATCGCGGCCGCCTCGGTCGCGCGCACCAGCTCCAGCGCGAGATTGCGATCGGGACGCAGCGGGCTCAGATCGGCCGTCAGACTCACCATGCGGTCAGCCTATCCAGCAGGATGGACGAATCCCCTCGGATTTCGCGGTGATCAATGCGAAGGAATCGCGTTTCTTAACGTCCGCGAAGGTCGACCCCGCGAACGGTGGATGGCTCCCCGGCAGGAACGAGTGACGGCGATAGAGTGACTGCTGTCCCGGCTTCATCTATCGCAGGAGTTTCTCATGCCCGTCGCCACTCCGGATCAGTACGCAGAAATGCTCGACCGCGCGAAGGCCGGTGGCTTCGCCTACCCGGCGTTCAACGTCTCGAGCTCGCAGACCATCAACTCGGTCCTCCAGGGCCTGACCGAAGCCGGCTCCGACGGCATCATCCAGGTGACCACCGGCGGCGCCGACTACTTCGCCGGCCAGACGGTCAAGGCCCGCGCGACCGGCGCCCTCGCCTTCGCCCGCTATGCCACCGAGGTCGCCAAGAGCTACCCGGTCACCGTCGCGCTGCACACCGACCACTGCCCGAAGGACGCCCTCGGCGGCTTCGTCGAGCCGCTCATCGCAGCCAGCGAGGAAGAGGTCAAGGCCGGCCGCAACCCGATCTTCCAGTCGCACATGTGGGACGGCTCGGCCGTTCCCCTCGCGGAGAACATCGAGATCGCGAAGGACCTGCTCCCCCGCATCAAGAACATCAACGCGATCCTCGAGGTCGAGATCGGCGTCGTCGGCGGCGAAGAGGACGGCGTCGCCCACGAGGGCTCCAACGACGCGCTCTACACGACCTTCGCGGATGTCGACCAGGCCGTTCAGGCCCTCGGCCTCGGCGAGCAGGGCCGCTACATCGCCGCCCTGACGTTCGGCAACGTGCACGGCGTCTACAAGCCGGGCGGCGTGAAGCTGCGCCCCGAGCTGCTCGGCGAGATCCAGGAGCAGGTCGCCGCGAAGTACGGCACGGGCCCCAAGCCGCTGGACCTCGTCTTCCACGGCGGCTCGGGATCGAGCGACGAGGAGATCGCCATCGCGGTCGCCAACGGCGTCATCAAGATGAACATCGACACCGACACGCAGTACGCCTACACGCGTGCGATCGCCGACTACATGTTCAAGAACTACGACGGCGTCCTCAAGGTCGACGGCGAGGTCGGCAACAAGAAGCTCTACGACCCCCGCGCATGGGGCAAGGTCGCCGAGACGGCGATGGCGGCCCGCGTCATCGAGTCCACCCGTCAGCTCGGCTCCTTCGGAAAGTCCCAGAGCTGACCGTCTGACGCTCGCACGAGAAACGCCCCGCCTTCCACGCGGGGCGTTTCTCGTCCGTCCTAGCGGCTGAGCCTCAGGCGGCGGATCAGGATGGCGAGATCCAAGACGGCATCCACGACGATCAGGATGCCGAGGACGCGCCTGCCACCGCGCCGCCGCGCGAGGGCGGCGCCGACCACGAGCTCACCCGCAGACAGGGCGGCTCCCAGCATCGGACGCTCGCGCACGGCCTTGATCATCCGGGCAAACGGCCGATCCCTCCTCGTCAACGGCGTGAACCCGCCTGCACCGTCCGTGACGACGTCCTTCACGAGCGCCCACCAGCCCCCGGGAGTCATGCGCTGCGCCGGCAGACCAGTCGCCTCATCGAACGCCGCCTCGATGAGGTCAGAGGGAACGCCGAACGCGGCAAGGAACGCGCGCTGCCGCTCCTGCGCACCGATGATACCGCCCAGCGCTTCAGCGACGAGGGCCGCATGCGCGGCCTCGACGTCCAGCGGGAACATCGCCGCCAGCTCGACCAGCTCGTCGCGGCTCCCGTCGCCTTCCGCATGCAGACGCCGGACCAGCTCCGCGGTCTCCGGGACGGTGATCTCGTCAGGGGCGAGCACGAGCTCGGTGCCGCGCTCGGCGTCCGGCCAGAAGGGCATCACTCCGGCGCGGGTGGTGACGTCGAACCAGCCGCCGTCCGCGGTACGGGTCAGCTCGATGACGGGCAGCTCCGCGCCGGATGCCAGCCCTATCGTCGGCTCGTCCGTCTCGAAGCGCTGCAACGACCACGTACCGCTCTCGATGTATTCCACCTCGATGCGCTGCAGCTGAGCGGTGACCCTGGCCGCACTCGGCCCCCGATGCGAGAACGACGCGACGCGCAGAGCGACGGGCGAGAACAGATCAGCGTCGGACTCCTCGTCACCGGCAGCGTGCATCGCCTCGATGATCGGTTCCTCGCCCGGCAAGCTCTCGACCGCGTCCTCTTCCTCGCCGACGCCCAACCACAGGGTCAGTCCCGCATCCGCGAACGCCGCTCGCAGATCGGCGGCGGTGAGCGCTGCCTCGATCGCATCGGCATCGTTCAGCGCGACCACGTGGTCGTCGTCCGTCATGGGCACGGTCACGACGGCCTCTTCGCGCTCGTGCCAGGGGGCCGACGCATCCCGCAGCGCCGCCGGGATCCTCAGCCTCCTGAGGATCGCACGCGCCTCCTCACGAGGATCCGAGCCGTCACCTCGATCGACGGATGCGGAGACGAGCTGAACGGCGAAACGGGTCGGAAGCACCGTTCGACAGTACCCGGGTCAGGACGTGGTGGCGCCCAGGAAGCTCGCGAAGACCGGATCCCCCATCATCGGCACGATCAGGCACAGCGAAACGGCGAAGGAGGTCACGATCGCCCCGACGACCGGCACCCACCACGTGAGCTTCCGCGCCCGCAGGCGGCGCAGCGATAGCCAGACCGTCAGCGCGTAACCGGCCACGAGGACGGTCGCGGCGATCCCACCCCAGAGGCGCCCCTGAGCCAGGTTCGTGAACTCTCCCTCGATACCGAGAATCGCCATGTACTGATTCATGATCGTGGACAGGTCCAGATACGACCCGGCCGACATCAGGACGTTCACGAGCCCGTAGGCCAGCAGCGCGATGGTCGCGATCCGGTCCGGTCCCCACCTGCGCGCAGGGATGGTCGGCTCCTCGACCGCCGGAACGGCCGCGGGACCGTAGCCCGCCGGAGGCAGATCCGCCGTCGCAGGGTCCAGCGGCGGAAGCCCTGCGCGCCGGCGCTGCTCATCCTCGGATGCGTACTCCCCGTACTGCGGACGCTCGTCGCTCATGCCGCCATGCTAGCCACCCCGCCTCGGCCTCCTTCCCAGGAACGGGCCGGAACGAGCGACGGCCCCTGAGGTGTGGGGACACCTCGGGGGCCGCTAGCGCGAGCGCTGGGGACGCTCTTGCCGAAGGCACCGACGCGCTGGGGACGCGTATGCGGTACCTGTAGCGCCGTAACGACAGACGTCTACGGTTCTGATCATAGGAACAGCGGCAGACGATTTCCACCCGTGTTTTTCAGATGCTGAAGTCGCTCGCCGCGAAGGCGTCGCCGCCGAGCTGCAACGAGAGACGGCGCGCCGTGCGCTGCAGCTCCCTCACCAGCCTGCGATCGACCACGGCATCCTCCGCCGGGAGGGAGACCGCGAGCGACGCGGTGACGCCGGGAGCCATCACGGGGACGGCGACGCACGTGCTGCCGATCGCGTACTCCTCGTCGTCCACGGTCCAGGTCGGCGAGTGCTCCAGCTGTGTGAGCAGGGCGCGCCTGTCGCTGATCGTGTTGGGCGTGAGCTCCTCGAGCGTGTGCCGTCCGAGATAGTCGAGTCGGTCCTGCTCCGACAGGTCGGCGAGGATGCGTTTGCCGAGCGCCGTCGCATGCGCGCTCGAGTGCAGCCCCACCCACAGCTCCACCCGGGGGTTGCGCGTGGCATCGACGATGTCGACGAGGTGCACCTCCCCGTCGTCGTAGCGGGATAGGTACGCCGTGGCACCGAGCTCGTCCGTGACGTCCTTGAGCGCCTGCCTGACGCGCGCCAGGAAGATTCCCCTGCCATCGCTCTCGGCTTTCAGCGCGGGAAACCTGCCGCCCAGGACGAGGCCGTCCGGCTCGATCGCCAGATATCCCTCGTGCACCAGGGTGCGAACGAGATTGTACGTGGTGCCGAGCGTCAGACCCGTGGCCGCCGCGAGCATCTTCGCGGGGAGAGGCCGCGGTGCGTTCGCGACGATGTCGACGAGACGGAGAGCGCGTTGCACCGACCCGATGAGGGTCGGCTCCGGCGCCCTGCCGTTCACCTCGAGGATCCGGGATCGGCCGTGCGTCCGCCGAGGGCGCGGGCGTCGCGCTGCCCGGAGGCATCCTGCCTCAGCTCCTTGGGAAGGGAGAACATCAGATCCTCCTCGGCCGTGCGCACTTCCTGAACGTCGCCGTACCCGGCGCCGCCGAGGACCTCGAGCACCTCCTGCACGAGCACCTCCGGCACGGAGGCCCCGCTGGTGACCCCGACCGTGGCGACGCCGTCGAGCCATTCCTGCTTGACCTCGTCGGCGTAATCCACACGGTACGCCGCCTTCGCGCCGTACTCCAGAGCCACTTCCACGAGGCGCACGCTGTTGGAGGAGTTCGCCGAACCGACCACGATCACCAGATCCGCCTCTGCGGCGACCTTCTTGATCGCCACCTGACGATTCTGCGTGGCGTAGCAGATGTCATCGGACGGCGGGTTCTGCAACTCGGGGAAGCGCGTGCGCAGGCGGTTGACCGTCTCCATCGTCTCGTCGACGGAGAGGGTGGTCTGCGAGAGCCAGACGACCTTCGAGGGGTCGCGCACCTCGACGGTGTCCGCCTCCTCGGGGTTGTTCACGATCGTCACGTGCTCGGGCGCCTCGCCCGCCGTGCCCTCGACCTCCTCATGGCCGGTGTGACCGATGAGAAGGATCTCGTAGTCGTTCTTCGCGAAGCGCACAGCCTCGCGGTGCACCTTCGTCACCAACGGGCAGGTCGCGTCGATCGCGTGCAGGCCCCGTTCGGATGCCGCGTTCACGACCGCCGGGGAGACCCCGTGCGCGCTGAAGACGACGTGCGCGCCCTCCGGCACCTCGTCGACCTCCTCGACGAAGATCGCACCCTTCTGCTCGAGCTCGGTGACGACGTGGATGTTGTGCACGATCTGCTTGCGCACGTAGACGGGGGCGCCATAGCGCTCGAGCGCCTTCTCCACGGCGACGACCGCCCTGTCGACGCCCGCGCAGTACCCGCGCGGCGCGGCGAGAAGCACCCGCTTGTGTCCGGCGACCGGGTTATCCTGAAGCGCGACAGGCCGTGGCCTCGGCACACGAGGAGCGGCTAGATGCACGACTGTCTGACTCACCCCTCGATTCTACCGGCGGGCAGATGCGACGGACCTGGAAGCGAGAGGCAGGGCATGACCGTCTTCGAAGCATCCGAGGGTTCCGGAGCGCCCCCGGCCGATTCCGTCGCTCCCCGCGACTCGGCGGCAGAGGCACCGACCTCGGTGGCGCGACTGAACGCCACGATCCGGGACTTCGTCGCTCGCTGGAACACCGTGTGGGTCGAGGGCGAGATCACCTCGTGGAACGTGCGCGCCGGCAATGTCTTCGCGCGTCTCAAGGACACCCAGTCGGATGCCCAGATCTCACTGCGCATCTGGTCCAGCGTGCGCGCACGCATCCCCGCCGACCTCGGCATCGGCGACCACGTCGTCGCGGCGGTCAAGGCGGACTACTTCGTCAAGTCGGGCGACTTCAGCTTCGCGGTCTCCGCGATGAAGCACGTCGGCCTCGGAGACCAGCTCGAGAAGCTCGAGAAGCTCCGGGTGCAGTTGCGTCAGGAGGGCCTGTTCGATGAGGCCCGCAAGAAGAGGCTGCCGTTCCTGCCCCACGTCATCGGTCTGATCACGGGCGAGCGCTCGGATGCCGAGAAGGACGTGCACCGCAACGCCGAGCTGCGCTGGCCCGCCGTGGTCTTCCGCACCGAGTACGCCGCCGTGCAGGGCGACCGCTGCGTGCCGGAGACGCTCGCGGCGCTGCGGAAGCTGGACGCGGACCCCGAGGTCGACGTCATCATCATCGCCAGAGGCGGCGGCGATCCCCAGACCCTCCTCGGCTTCAGCGACGAGCGGCTGGTGCGCGCGGTCGCGGATGCCTCCACACCGGTCGTCTCGGCCATCGGCCACGAGAACGACCACCCGCTGCTCGACGATGTCGCCGACCTCCGCGCCTCGACGCCGACGGATGCCGCGAAGCGCGTCGTCCCTGACGTCGGTGAACAGCGCGCCGTCATCGCGCAGCTGCGCGCCCGCGCCACCGGTCGCCTGACGCAGCGCGTCTCCCACGACATCGCCCAGCTGCAGCAGCTGCGCTCGCGTCCGATCCTGCGCTCTCCCGACCCGATCATCGACGCGAGGGCGCAGGAACTCCTGCTGCTGACGGCCAGAGGTCGCGACGAGGTCGTCCGCGCGCTCGATCGCGCCACCCGCACGACGAGCGAGCTGCGCGCATCGCTCAGGGCGCTGTCCCCCGCCGCCACGCTGGCTCGCGGCTATGCGATCGCCCACCTCGATGGCGGCGTGATCCTGCGCGATGCATCCGACGCGCCGGCCGGCACGAGGCTCACGCTGACCATCGATCGCGGCTCGATCGCGGCGCGTTCGGAGGGCGAGATCGCCGAGGACGGCTGATCCAGGCGCATCCACGGAAAGACGTAGGATGGAGTACGTGACTTCGCCGACCGACGCCCCCGTGGAATCGCTGTCCTTCGAAGCCGCCCGAGACGAACTGGTGCGCGTCGTCGCCGAACTCGAGCAGGGGGCGCCGACGCTCGAGCAGTCCCTCGCCCTCTGGGAGCGCGGCGAGGCGCTCGCCGCTCGCTGCGAGGAATGGCTGCTGGGCGCCAAGCGCCGCCTCGACGCCGCCCGCATAGCGGCGGACGAGGACGCCTCATGAGCCGCAAGCCCGCACCCGCCCCGATCGTCGCCGAGCTCGGGCGTCCGGAGACGGCGGAGGAGACGGCCGCGCGCAAGGCGGAGTCGAGCCGGATCTACCGCTCCAGCCAGAGCGTGCGCAACCTCATCGCCGCTCTGGTCGTGACCCTCGCCATCGTCGCGGTGATCGTCTTCGCGGTTCCCCGCGGAGAGCCGACCGCGCGTCCGGAGATCGACGTCGCGGCGATCGCGGCCGACGTGGAGTCCACCATGCAGAGCGCTGTCCTCGTCCCAGAGGTCAGCGACTTCTGGCGGGTGAACGCCGCGGAGCTCGAGGGCGGCGCGACCGTGGTGTGGAACATCACGCTGGCCCCTGCCGATGACGACGAGCGCGGCTTCATCAAGGTCGCGCAGGCGTTCGACGCCGATGCATCCTGGGCACCGCAGGTGCTCGACGGCCACGCCGCCGACGACAGCACGACGATCGACGGCATCCGCTGGGACGTGTACGACATCGGCTCCGGCGGCGACGCGAACGTGCGCTACGCCCTCGGAACCACGATCGGCGACGACTACCTCCTGCTCTACGGATCGCGCACCGCCGCGCAGACCGCCGAGCTCGCGGAGGAGCTGAGCCCGCAGATCACCGAGTTGCAGGAGGCCTCATGACTACCCTGACCCCCACCGCCGCCTGGCAGGAGATGGTGGACGGCAACCGCCGGTTCGTGAGCGGCGAGCCCCGGCATCCGAATCAGGACGTCGAGCGCCGCCACGACCTCGCCAGCGCGCAGAACCCGATGGCGACGCTGTTCGGATGCTCGGACTCGCGCCTCGCCGCGGAGATCATCTTCGACAAGGGCCTGGGCGACCTCTTCGTCGTCCGCAATGCAGGCCAGGTCATCGGCGAGTCCATCGTCGCGAGCCTGGAGTACGCCGTCGCCGTTCTCGGCGTGCCGCTCATCGTCGTGCTCGCCCACGACTCGTGCGGCGCCGTGCGCGCGGCGATCGACGGCACCGCCATCGATGCGGCGCCGCTCCCCCCGCACATCTGGAAGCTGATCGCCCCGATCGTTCCCGCGGCGCGCAAGGTGCTCGCCGAGAACGGCGGCGGCACCGTGGCCGACATCGACGCGGAGCTGGTCGGGCAGGAGCACCTGCGCAACACCGTGCGCGACCTGCTGCAGTCCTCGGAGATCATCAGCGAGGCGGTCGCCGATGGCCGGCTCGGGATCGTCGGCGCGAACTACCGGCTCGCCGAGGGCACCGCGGTGCCCGTCATCACGGTGGGAATCGACCAGGGGGCCGACGACGTCCCCGCCAACCTGGAGGAATCGAAGTGACCGAGACTCAGCAGCAGAGCGCCGACGGCGCGGGCTACCGCATCGAGCACGACACGATGGGCGAGGTCCGCGTGCCGCTGCACGCGCTGTACGGCGCGCAGACGCAGCGCGCTGTGGAGAACTTCCCCATCTCGGGCAAGGGGCTCGAGTCGACGCAGATCGCAGCCCTCGCACGCATCAAGAAGGCGGCAGCTCTCGCGAACAAGGACCTCGGCACGCTGGACGGCGCCATCGCGGACGCCATCGCCGCCGCCGCCGACTCCGTCGCCGCGGGCGAGCACGACGATCAGTTCCCCGTCGACACGTACCAGACCGGCTCGGGCACGTCCTCGAACATGAACATGAACGAGGTCCTCGCGACCCTCGCCACCGGCATCCTCGGCGCGGCCGTGCACCCGAACGACCACGTCAACGCCTCGCAGTCGTCGAACGACGTCTTCCCGACCTCCGTGCACATCGCCGTCACGCAGGCGCTCATCGACACGCTCATCCCCTCGCTCGACCACCTTGCCGTGGCTCTGGAGGCCAAGGCCGAGCTGTGGAAGGACGCCGTGAAGTCCGGCCGCACCCACCTCATGGATGCGACGCCCGTGACCCTCGGCCAGGAGTTCGGCGGCTACGCGCGCCAGGTGCGCCTCGGGATCGAGCGCGTGCAGTCGGCGCTCCCCCGCGTCGCAGAGGTGCCCCTCGGCGGCACCGCCACCGGTACCGGCATCAACACGCCGCTCGGCTTCCCGCAGAAGGTCATCGCGCTGCTCGCGGCGGAGACCGAGCTGCCGATCACCGAAGCCAAGGACCACTTCGAGGCGCAGGCGAACCGCGACGGTCTCGTGGAGGCATCCGGGGCGCTGCGCACCATCGCCGTGTCGCTGACGAAGATCAACAACGACCTGCGCTGGATGGGCTCAGGCCCCAACACGGGTCTCGGCGAGCTGCACATCCCCGACCTGCAGCCCGGGTCGTCGATCATGCCGGGCAAGGTCAACCCGGTCATCCCCGAGGCCGTGCTCATGGTGTGCGCGCGTGTCATCGGCAACGACGCGACGGTGGCATGGGCCGGAGCATCCGGAGCCTTCGAGCTCAACGTCGCGATCCCCGTGATGGGCACGGCGCTGCTGGAGTCGATCCGCCTGCTCGCGAACGCCTCCCGCGCACTCGCCGACAAGACCATCGACGGTCTGCAGGCGAACCTGGAGCGCGCCGCGGCCTTCGCCGGCATGAGCCCGTCGATCGTGACGCCGCTGAACAAGCTCATCGGCTACGAAGCAGCCGCGAAGATCGCCAAGCACGCCGTCGCCAAGGGCATCACCGTGCGCGACGCGGTCATCGACCTCGGCTACGTCGAGCGCGGCGAGCTCACCGAGCAGCAGCTCGACGAGAAGCTCGACCTGCTCAGCATGACCCACCCGGGCTGAGCCCCGGCTTACGTTCTGGGGGGCCGACACGCCACTTGTCGGACGGATTCCACGCATCCGTCCTGCATCTGGCGCGTCGGCCCCCATTGCGTCGTCGGACGCGCCGCTGCAGAGTCGTCCTGCACCGATGCGCGGGTGTGACGAGTAGTACACGCAGCAGCGAACGACGAGGGTGGGATGCTGCGCCTTGCGAGCATCCTGGACAACATGCTCGATCCACGGCACGTCCTCGACCGACTCGGCGGCATCGCCCGCGGCGTGACGCTGCAGCAATACGGACTGCCCCGCCAGCATCTCGCGAAGGCTGTCCGCGCGGGCCTCATCCTGCGTCTGCGGCCTGGCCTATACGCATCACCGGACGCCGTGGCTGACACCTGCACCGCATCACTGCACGGTGGAGCCCTCACCTGCTCCCAGGCGCTGCGCGCCCACGGAATCTGGGTGCTCTCCACCGACGAGCGCGAGCATGTCTGGGTTGGCCGGCGAGGGCGCGTTCATGCGCACGGTGGATGCCGGTGCGTCAGCCACTTCTTCCGCGGCCGCGTTCCGATCGGGATCGTCGATGTCGAGACCGCGCTCATCCATCTGTATCGGTGCGAGGGCGACGAAGCCTTCTTCGCGTCATTCGAGTCCGCCCTGCATGAACGCCGTCTTTCGCCAGGAGCCGTCCTCCGCATCCGGGCGGCACTCCCGTCGTCGGCACGCTGGCTGGTCGATCTGGCCGGCCCGACGTCCGAAAGCGGTCTCGAGTCGATCCTGCGCTTGCGGCTGCACCTGATCGGTCTCGCTCTGACGGCCCAGGTGCTGATCACCGGGGTCGGCCGCGTCGACTTCGTGATCGACGGCCGGCTGATCCTCGAAGCCGATGGCCGACTCAATCACGATGGCCCGTCGATGCGGCACAAGGACCTCACCCGGGATGCCGCGGCATCGGCTCTCGGTTACGAGACCCTCCACTTCGACTACGCGCAGATCATCCACGACTGGCCAGTGGTCCAGGCCGCCATCCTCGCCGCTGTCGCACGCCTGCGTGACCGCGCCTGACTCCCCGCGCCCCCATGTCCGGGACCACCCACGATACGTTCCGGGGGCCGACGCGCCACCTGTCGGACGGATTCCACGTATCCGTCCTGCATCTGGCGTGTCGGCCCCCCGAATCGAGAGCAGTTGCAACAGGCTAGCTGAGCTCGCCGCCCTCCAGGAGCTCCGTCACCAGGGCGGCGATCGCGGACCGCTCGGAGCGCATCAGCGTCACGTGTCCGAACAGGTCGTGGCCCTTCAGCGTCTCGATCACGCTGGCGATGCCGTCATGGCGGCCGACGCGCAGATTGTCGCGCTGCCCGACATCATGCGTGAGAACGACGCGGGAGTTCTGCCCCATCCTGCTGAGCACCGTCAACAGGACGTTGCGCTCCAGCGACTGCGCCTCGTCCACGATCACGAAGGCGTCGTGCAGCGAACGCCCACGGATGTGCGTCAGCGGCAGCACCTCGAGGATGCCCCGCTCGACGACCTCGTCCATGACGTTCCCGGAGACGACCGAGCCGAGCGTGTCGAAGACCGCCTGCCCCCAGGGCCCCATCTTCTCGCCCTGGTCGCCGGGGAGGTATCCGAGCTCCTGACCGCCCACCGCGAACAGCGGGCGGAACACAATGATCTTCTTCTGCTGCTGCCGCTCGAGCACCGCCTCGAGACCCGCGCACAGCGCCAGCGCCGACTTGCCGGTGCCGGCCCGTCCGCCGAGGGAGACGATGCCCACCTCCTGGTCCAAGAGCAGGTCGATCGCGATGCGCTGCTCTGCCGAGCGACCGTGCATCCCGAAGACCTCGCGATCGCCGCGGACGAGCTTGTACTCGCCGTCGCCCGTCACCCTGCCGAGTGCCGATCCGCGCTCGGAGTGGATGATGAGCCCGGTGTTCACCGGGAGCCCGATCGCCTCTTCGCTCGTGCCGACCTCGCTCTCGTAGAGGTCGCTCATCTCGTCTCCGGAGAGTGCGAGGGTCGAGATCCCGGTCCAGCCCGAGTCCACGGCCTGCTCGGCGAGGTACTCCTCGGCCCGCAGGCCGAGGGATGCCGCCTTCACCCGCATCGGGAGGTCCTTCGAGACGATCGTGACGTCCTGACCGTCCTGCGCGAGGTGCATCGCCACGGCGAGGATGCGGCTGTCGTTGTCACCCAGGCGGATGCCGCTCGGGAGCACATCGCCGTTCGTGTTGTTGAGCTCGACGCGGAGAGTGCCTCCCTCGCCCACCTGCACGGGGAAGTCGAGGCGGCCGTGCTCCACGCGGAGCTCATCGAGGTGGCGCAGCGCCTGGCGCGCGAAGTATCCGATCTCCGGGTCGTGCCGCTTGCCCTCGAGCTCGCTGATCACGACGACGGGGAGGACGACGGAATGCTCCGCAAAGCGGAAGAACGCCTGCGGATCGCTGAGCAGGACCGAGGTGTCGAGCACATAGGTGCGCAGATCCGTATCCGGCTTCTGTGCGGTGCTCCTGCGGGACTGCTGCTGCGCTGTACGTGTGGTCACGACCCACTCCCGACCCGGGTGGAACCCGGCTATCTCGAGTCGACCGTTGGCCACGAGTCGTGTTCCTTGCGGCCGACTCGACCGGGCACCGTGCCCGATGCCTAGAAGGTACGACCAGGCGACGCGATTGCACCACCCCGACACGCAGGGAGCGGCGTTAACGCTGTGTGAACTCTCGCGGCTCAGCGTCCGAATCGGCGTTCGCGGCTCGCGTAGTCGCGGATGGCGCGCAGGAAATCCACCTCGCGGAGGTCGGGCCCGAGCGCCTCGACGAAGTAGAACTCGCTGTGCGCGCTCTGCCAGAGCAGGAAATCGCTCAGACGCTGCTCGCCGCTCGTGCGGATCACGAGGTCGGGGTCCGGCTGGCCTGTCGTGTACAGGTGCTCACCGATGAGCTCGGGAGTGAGCTCTTCGGCGAGTTCCTCGAGCGAGCCCCCAGAGGCGTTGTGATGGGCCAGGATGCTGCGCACCGCATCCACGATCTCGTTGCGCCCGCCGTAGCCGACCGCCAGGTTCACGTGCAGCCCCGTGTGCGCGCGGGTGCGCTCCTCCGCGTCGGCGAGGACACGAGCCAGCTCACCCGGGAGGATGTCGGAGCGGCCGACGTGCTTGACCCGCCAGTCGCCCTCGTGGGAGAGCCCGTCCGCGAGTTCGGCGATGATCTCGATGAGATCGGCGAGCTCCTGAGGATCGCGCTTGAGGAGGTTGTCGCTGGAAAGCAGATACAGCGACACGACCTTGATCCCGAGGGCGTCGCACCAGCCGAGGAACTCCCGCATCTTGGCGGCACCTGCTCTGTGCCCCTCCGCCGCGGAACCCAGGCCGAGCTGGCGGGCCCACCGACGGTTGCCATCGATCATCATGGCGACGTGATGGGGGACGGCGGCTGTCTCCAGCCTGCGGCGCAGCCGTTTGCCGTACAGCCGGTACAGCGGCCCTCGGCCTTCGCTCGCACGTGCATTCACGTCCCTACGCTACCGCGCCGGGCTGTACGGGCACCGAGGATGCACAGGATATGTGCCGCTGAGGGAATGGTGCCCGTCCTAGAGTGAGCACGTGACCAGACGCGCAGAGAGCAACAGCATCCCCGATGTCCCCCAGTTGCCTCTGCTGGACGCGGCAGCGGTCGACGCGAACGTCGAGATCAAGCCCACCTGGCGCGGCTGGATCCACGCCGGCACCTTCCCTGTCGCGATCGCCGCCGGAATCGTGCTGATCGTGCTCGCCCAGGGAGCACCGGGCAAATGGGCGGCGGCGGTGTTCATGGCGACCTCGCTCCTGCTGTTCGGCAACTCAGCCGTGTACCACCGGTTCAACTGGGGCCCGAAGACGAAAGTCGTCCTCAAGCGGATCGATCACGCGAACATCCTGCTGCTCATCGCGGGCACCTATACGCCGCTGGCCACACTCGCCCTGCCCCCGGAGAAGGGCACTCTGCTGCTGATCCTGGTGTGGAGCGGGGCGCTGCTGGGCATCCTGTTCCGCGTCTTCTGGATCAACGCGCCCCGCTGGCTCTACGTCGCGCTCTACCTCCTGCTGGGCTGGGCGGCAGTGATGTACATCGTCGATCTGCTCAACGCGAACCTCGCGATGATGGTCCTCGTCATCGTCGGAGGCCTCCTCTACACCGGCGGAGCGATCGTCTACGCGCTCAAGAAGCCCAACCCGTGGCCAGGCCACTTCGGCTTCCACGAGATCTTCCACGTGTGCACCGTGCTGGCGTTCCTGTGCCATTGGACGGCGTGCCTGCTCATCGCCCTCGCACCGCTCTCGCCGTCGCTGGGCCTGCCCGGCTGACCGGTGCGCCGCGAATCGTGCAGCAATGATTCGTAACACGATGTGATCCGGCGTCATCTGCGCGGCTAGCGTCTGAAGGATACCCTTCCCCGCCGACCCTCACCGGAGGTCTTCGTGATGCGCCGTTCCACCCGCCTGCTCGCCGCCACCGCCTCGCTCGCCGTCGCCGCCGCCTTCGCCGGCTGCTCGTCGACCCCTGCCGAGGAGGGCTCGGCTCCGGCCGGCGAGAAGACCAACATCACCATCGGCTTCAACCCCGGCCCCTACCTCGAGATGTTCCAGGATGGCATCCAGCCGATCCTCGAGGCCGAGGGCTACACGATCCAGACGCAGGACTTCACCGACGGCGTGATCGTCAACGTCGCGCTGAGCGACGGCGAGATCGACGCGAACATCATGCAGCACTCGGTGTACATGGACTCGATCAACGTCCAGGAGGGCCTCACGAACGTCGCCCTCGTCCAGGTCCCCGGCCCGCCGATGGCACTGTTCGGCGGCAAGAAGACGTCTCTGGACGATCTCGGCACCGGCTCCACGATCGCCGTGCCGAATCAGCCGTCGAACCAGTACCGCGCGCTGAAGGTCCTCGAAGGCCTGGACCTCATCACGCTGTCCGACAGCATCGACCCGGCCACCGCGTCGCTGCAGGACGTCACCGAGAACCCGAACGACATCCAGTTCGTCGAGATGGACAACGCGCAGCAGGTCCCCTCGCTGCAGGACGTCGACTACAGCGTCATTCAGGGCAACTTCGTCGTCTCCGGCGGTCTCAGGCTGACCGACGCCCTCGCCCTCGAAGACCTCACCGATGAGTTCTCCGTCATCGTGGCCGTCGATGAGGCCGCCGTCGACTCCGAGTGGGCCGAAGCACTCAGGGACGCGTACGAGTCTGACGAGTTCGCCGAGTACATCGCCTCGAACGAGCAGTACGACGGCTACAACCTGCCCGCGGCGCTGGAGGACTGATGGATGCCGTCCGCTTCGACGGCGTCAGCCGTCGATTCGGGCGCGGCGAGAGCGCGCTCACGGCGCTGGATGCCGTCGACCTGAGCATTCCTCGCGGTGAGATCTTCGGCGTCATCGGCCACAGCGGTGCGGGCAAGAGCACGCTCATCAGAATGGTCAACGCCCTCGAATCCCCCACCTCCGGCACCGTCCTGGTGGACGGCATCGATCTGACCACCCTGTCCACCGCCGAGCTGCGATCGGCGCGCAAACGGACGGCGATGATCTTCCAGCAGTTCCAGCTGCTGGAGACGGTCACCGTGCTCGACAACGTCGCGATGCCGCTGCGCCTGGACGGCGTGAACCGGCGCGAGGCGCATGCCAAGGCGATCGAATCGCTGGAGTTCGTCGGGCTGGCCGACCGCGTCGACGCCTACCCCGGTCAGCTCTCCGGCGGCCAGAAGCAGCGTGTCGGCATCGCCAGGGCGATGGTGCGCAACCCCGCCGTGCTGCTGTGCGACGAGGCGACCAGCGCGCTCGATCCGAGCACGACTAGGCAGGTCATCGAGCTCCTGCGTCGCGTCAACCGCGAGTACGGAACGACCATCCTGGTCGTCACGCACGAGATGGACGTGATCAAGGACCTCTGCCACTCGGTCGCCGTCATGGAGGGCGGCCGTGTGGTGGAGCAGGGCTCGGTGATGGACGTCTTCGTGCATCCGCAGACGCCGATCGCGCAGGCCTTCGTCGGCACAGTCATCCCGCAAGAGGTGCCGGATCGGGTGCGCCGCAGCATCGGCACGGGGCCGCTCTGGCGCCTGCGCTTCCTCGATGACGAGGTGACCACGCCGATCGTCGGTGCGCTCATCTCAGAGTTCGGCCTCGAGGTGAACATCCTGCACGCCGACATGACCGACCTCCAGGAGCGGACGGTCGGGAACATGGTGATCCAGGTCACCGGTCCGCTGGATCGCCGCGAGGCCGCTTTCGCGCACCTGGCCGCACGCATCGTGAGCATCGAGGAGGTCCCAGCATGATCGACACCCTGCTGACCTCTGAGCTCTTCTTCGAGGCCCTCGGCGAGACGCTCTACATGCTCGGCGTCGCTCTCTTCGCGGGGTCGATCCTCGGGATCCTCCTCGGCATCGCCGTCGTGGTGACGAGGCCGGGCGGCGTGCTTCCGAACGGTGTGGTCTCGTTCGTGCTGAACGCGTTCATCAACGTCGTCCGCTCGCTGCCGTTCATTATCCTGCTCGTCGCCATCCTGCCGTTCACCCGCCTGGTCGTGGGGACCTCGATCGGCGTCAACGGTGCGCTGGTGCCGCTGATCATCATGGTCGCGCCGTACATCGCCCGCCTCGTCGAGAACTCGCTCCTGGAGGTTCCGGAGGGCATCGTCGAAGCGGCGAAGTCCATGGGCGCGACCCCGGTGCAGATCTTCACCCGGTTCCTGCTGCCCGAGGCTAGAGGCTCGCTCGTGCTCGCTCTCACGACGGCCACGATCGGACTGTTGGACGCCACGGCGATGGCCGGTACGGTCGGTGCCGGCGGCATCGGCGACCTCGCGATCAGCTACGGCTACCAGCGCTTCGACGGTGTGATCATGCTGGTGACGGTGATCACCCTCGTCGTGATCGTGCAGCTCATCCAGCTGTTCGGAACGAGGCTGGCACGGAAGCTGCGGCGCCGGTGACAGCGGGCATCCGTGCGGCGGCGCGCGTGCGCGCCCTGCCGGAGAACTTCTTCGGCGCGCTGGATCGTGCGGTCGCGGCGGCGAGGGCCGCGGGGGTCGACGTCATCGACGTCTCCAAGGGCAATCCCGACCTGCCGACGCCGCCGGCCATCGTGGCGGCCATGCAGCGCGCAGTCGCGGAGCCTCGCAACCACGGCTACCCCAGCTACGGCGTCCGACCGGCGCTGGCCGAGGCGATCGTGCGGCGGTATCGCGAAGACCACGGCGTCGAGTTGGACGCGGCAACGCAGATCGCGGCGTTCCACGGTTCTCACGAGGGCCTCATGGCGGCCGTCCTCGGCCTCGTCGATCCTGGAGATCGGCTCATCGTGCCTGACCCCGGCTATCCGGCGTACGCGAGCGCCGCGCAGCTCGCTGGCGCGCGTCTGCATCGGCTCCCCCTGGATCGCGCGCACGGTTTCCAGCCCGATTTCTCCGCGCTGGATGATGTCGACGAGGGGTCCGTTCTCCTGCTGAACTACCCGCACAACCCGACGGGGGCCATCGCGACGACAGCCACGTTCGAACGCGCGGTCGCCGAGAGCGCACGGCTCGGCGCCGTGTTCGTCAACGACTTCGCCTACTCCTCGCTCGGGTTCTCCGGCCGTCCTTCCTCCGCTCTGGAGGTCGACGACAGCCGAACGGTCGAGGTGTCCACGCTGTCCAAGACGTACAACATGGCCGGCTGGCGCATCGGCTTCGCCGTGGGCGCTCCCGATGCGATCTCGGCGATGCGCGGCTACCAGGCGCATGCCTTCAGCACGATCTTCGGCGCCACTCAGGATGCTGCAGCGGCCGCCCTCGGAGGCGACCAGGCTGCCGCGGACGAGCTCGTCGGTGTGTACCGCGCCAGACGCGAGCTCGTGGCGAAGGGGCTGAGCCAGCGCGGATGGGACGTCATCGACGCCGATGGCACGTTCTTCCTGTGGATCAGCGTCGGCGGCGACGACGTCGCCCTCGCGGAGCGGCTGCTCGCCGACCGCGGAGTCGCCGTCGCACCGGGCAGCGGCTTCGGCGAACGCGGCAGGGGCCACATTCGACTCTCGCTCGTGCACTCCTTCGAACGCCTCGGCGAGCTCGTGGAGCGCATCGGATCTGCGCCGGAGGCGCGGCGATGAACGCCGTCCCTGTGCGGCCGGGGCCGTCGATCGTGCACACGGGCGAGGGCTCGCTCGAGCAGCTTCCCACCGTGCTCGCGGCAGACGGCATCCGCGACCTGCTCTTCGTGCACGGATCCCGCTCATTGCGCGCTGCGGAGCCGTTCCTTCCTGATCTCGCCCCCTTGCCGCTCGTCGAGGCCATGTTCGGCGGGGAGTGCAGCCCCTCGGAGATCGCCCGACTGCAGTCGCTGGCCACCGGCGCCGGTGTGCAGGGCGTGCTCGGGCTCGGTGGCGGCAAGGCGTTGGACACGGCGAAGGCCGTGGCTCATCCTCTCGGTCTCCCGATCTACCTGGTGCCGACGCTGGCGAGCACCTGCTCCGGATGGTCCGCCGTATCGGTCTACTACGACGACGCACACCGGCATCTCGGCCATGACACCTGGGACACACCCACCCGCGCCTTGTTCGTGGATCCGCGGGTGCTGTTCGACTCCCCCGTCGACCTCTTCGTCTCGGGTGTGGCCGACACGCTCGCCAAGCACGTCGAGACCAGGGCGGCGTTCGCCCGCCGCTCGCCCGCCGACGTGCTGACGGGGTTCGGCGCGGAGGCCGCCGCCCTCTGTGGCGATCTGGTGCGCACACGCGGAGCGGCCGCCGTGGCGGACATGCGCAACGGTGTGCGCTCGGATGCCTGGACGATGCTCGCCGAAGCGGCGATCATCACGGCAGGCCTGGTGGGATCGATGGGCGCGTCGTCCGGCAGGGCCACCGCCGCGCATCCGATCGGAGACGGTCTGAGCACGCTGGAGAACACCCGTGACCTGCTGCACGGTGTGAAGGTCGCGTACGGCATCCTCGTGCAGCTCGCCATGGAGGAGCGCTGGGACGAGATCGACGCCCTCGCGGATGTCTACGCCGTGCTCGGGCTGCCGAGGAGCCTGGCAGACCTCGGCATCGATCCCGCAGACGAGACAGCGCTCCGCGCGATCGCCGATGCCGCCTGCGAACCCTCTTCCAGCCTGCATCTCCTCGACGAGGCGCCGAGTCACGACCAGCTGGTCCGGCTCCTGCGTAGGCTCGAAGCACATCAGACTCCGCTCGCCCGCGTTCCGCTGGCAGGCGTCGCGACCCACTGACCCCGAGAAACAAGGAGAGAACCATGGCCGAAGTCGAGAGCTTCACGCTCGATCACACCGCCGTCCACGCCCCCTACGTCCGGCTCATCGCCGTCGAGAAGGGACCGAAGGGCGATGCGATCTCGAACTTCGACGTGCGTTTCGTCCAGCCGAACGAGGGCGAGATCCCCACGGCGGGGCTGCACACGATCGAGCACCTCCTCGCGAGCGTGCTGCGGGACCACCTCGACGGTGTCATCGACATCTCGCCGTTCGGCTGCCGCACGGGCTTCCACCTCATCACCTGGGGTGAACCAGCCGTCGCCGATGTGGTCGCCGCGATCAAGGCCGGCCTCGAGTTCATCGCCGGCAAGGCCGAGTGGAGCGACGTGCCCGGCGTGTCCGCCGTCGAGTGCGGAAACTACCGCGATCACAGCCTGCACAGCGCACGCGAGTGGTCGGCGCGCATCCTGGAGCAGGGCATCAGCCTCGACGCCTTCGAGCGCGTGGGCGTCTGAGTGTTCGATGAACTGAGCGGTCGCGTCGTCCTCGTCACGGGCGCCGCGAGCGGGATCGGCGCCGGCATCGCCGCCGCCTTCCTCCGAGAGGGCGCCCTCGTCGTCGGCGCCGATCTCTCGTTCCCCGACGGCCTCCAGGAGGTCGGCGATGCCGCGTGGTCCGTTCGCCTGAACGTGACGGACGAGGATGCCGTCGCCGCCGCCGTCGCGGAGATCGCCGAGCGACTGGGCCTGGTCGACGTCCTCGTGACGGCGGCGGGGACGTCGACCATCGGATTCGCGACGGAGACCACCGAGGCCGACTGGGACCGCAACCTCGACGTGAACGCGAAGGGGTCCTTCCTCGTCGCCAAGCACGTCGCGAAGGGCCTCGTGGATGCCGGACGCGCCGGGCGGATCGTCTTCATCTCCTCGCAGGCCGGCAAGAACGGCTACCGCGGCATGACGGCCTACGTCGCCTCCAAGCACGCCGTCCTCGGCGTGACGAAGACGATGGCGACCGAGCTCGCGCCGCGCGGCATCACGGTCAACGCGATCTGCCCCGGCATCATCGAGACGCCCATGAAGCACAGAGAGCGCATCGAGGGCGGCGCGATCCGCGGGATGACGGCTGAAGAGGTCGCCGCGGAGGACCGCTCACAGGTGCCGCTCGGCCGCACGGGAACGCCCGAGGACGTCGCCGGTGTCGCGCTGTTCCTGGCGAGCGATCTGGCCGGGTACATGACCGGTCAGGGCATCAACGTCACCGGCGGGATGACGATGCACTGAGGAGCTCAGGAGCGGTCGTCGGCGTCCTTCTCGTCGGCCGGCCGCTCCTTGGCAGCGGCCTCCTCCGCGTCGAGCTCCTCGCGGACCTCCTCGCGGTAGCGCACACGGCGGATGCGGCGGTTCATGTCCCAGATCAGCAGCACGACCGCGATCAGGATGACGACGATGACCGCGAAGCCCGCCGGTCCCGGCGTCACCAGGTCGGGGTCGACCGTCATCGAGGGGGTCGGCATCGGGGTCTCGGTCCCGAACAGAACCAGCATGTGGCCGCCTTTCGTGCGCAGGTCGCATAACCTGTAAGTACCAGCCTAACGATCGAGAGACCCCACCCGTGACGACAGCCCAGGAGCTCGATGCCCGCTACGGGCGTACGCGCCGTCGCAGGCTCCCCTGGATCATCGCCCTCGTCGTCGTGGTCCTGCTCGTCGGAGCCTATGGCTGGATGACCGTGGCGCAGTCGATGAACTCCGTCGACGCGGACGACCTCGGCTACGAGGTGGTCGATACGCACACCGTGCAGGTGACGTTCCAGGTCTCCGGCGTGCAGGGCAAGGACGTGGCCTGCGCCGTGGAGGCGCTCGACGAGGAGTTCGGCGTCGTGGGCTGGAAGATCGTCGAGCTCCCCGCGATCGATGCGCACACGCAGTCCTTCACGGAGTTCATCCCCACCGTCGCCGAGGCGACGACGGGATTGGTCAACTCCTGCTGGGTCGCATAGACTCGTCTCAGACATCGACGCCCCGGCACCGCCGGGGCGTCTTGGCATATCCCCACCGCCGCTGACAGAAGGAGCACGCTGTGTCTGCAGACGCTCAGGTACCTTTCCTCACCCAGGACGCTTACGACCGTCTCGTCGCCGAGCTCGAGCACCTGTCGACCACGGGTCGCGAGGAGATCGCGAAGCGCATCGAGGCCGCTCGCGAAGAGGGCGACCTCAAGGAGAACGGCGGCTACCACGCGGCGAAGGACGAGCAGGGCAAGCAGGAGGCCCGCATCCGCACCCTCGAGCAGCTCCTGAAGACCGCGAAGGTCGGCGAGGCCCCGGCCAGCCGCGGCATCGTCGAGCCGGGCACCGTGGTCACCGCGGTCGTCGCGGGCGGCGAAGAGGTCTTCCTGCTCGGCAGCCGTGAGATCGCGGTGGGCACCGACCTCGACGTCTACAGCGAGGCGAGCCCGCTCGGACAGGCCATCCTCGGGCTCAAGGTCGGAGACTCCTCCTCCTACGAGGCCCCGAACGGCCGCTCGATCTCGGTCGAGATCGTGAACGTCGAGACCTACACGGGCTGACGCCCTCCTCGGTCCTCCCGGTCAGTCCGGGACGACGATCGGGTCGTAGCCGGCCGCGCGGAGCGTATCGAGCGTCAGCTCGGTGTGCTCCGCGCCCCGCGTCTCGATGCTGAGCTGCAGGATGACATCGCTGATCTGCAGTCCCTGGCCGTGCCGCGTGTGCAGCACCTCCATGACGTTCGCTCCTGCCTGCGACACGAGCTCCGAGACCCTGGCCAGCTGGCCTGGTCGATCGGGCAGCGGGATGCGGATGGTCAGATAGCGTCCGGAGGCGGCGAGGCCGTGCGCGACGACGCGCTGCAGCAGCAGCGGATCGATGTTCCCACCGGACAGCACGGCCATCGTCACGCCTGTCGGTGAGACCTTGCCCGCCAGGAGCGCGGCGACACCCACCGCGCCGGCGGGTTCCACCACGACCTTCGCCTGCTCGAGGAGCACGAGCAGGGCGCGGGCGATGTCATCGTCCGATACGGTGACGACCTCGTCGACGAGGTCGTGGATGATGTCGAAGGGCACGGCCCCCGGCTCTGCGACGAGGATGCCGTCGGCGATGGTGGGCCTGGTCTCGATCGCGACGGGATGCCCGGCATCGAGCGATGCGACGGTGGACGCCGCGTTCTCCGCCTGGACGCCGATGACGCGGATCGTTCGTCCGGCCTGCGCCGCCTTGGCCTTGGCCGCGGAGGCGACCCCGGCGATGAGACCGCCGCCGCCGATGCCGACGAGGATCGTCTCCACGTCCGGCGCATCGTCCAGGAGCTCGAGCCCGAGGGTGCCCTGGCCGATCACGACGTCGCGGTGGTCGAAGGGGTGGATGAGCACAGCGCCGGTGCGCTCGGCGAACTCCGCCGCCAGGCGCAGGGATGTCGCGACCGTCTCGCCCTCCAGCACCACCTCGGCGCCGTAGCCGCGCGTCGCGAGCAGCTTCGGCACCGGGACCCCGAGCGGCATGAAGATCGTTGCAGAGATCCCCAGCGCCTGCGCCGCCAGCGCCACGCCCTGGGCGTGGTTGCCTGCCGAGGCGGCGACGACGCCGCGTGCCCGCTCTTCGGGGGTGAGCTTGGAGAGCCGGTGGGCGGCGCCGCGGATCTTGAACGATCCGGTGCGCTGCAGGTTCTCCATCTTCAGGAGCACGGGGACGCCGCAGGCATCCGAGAGTGCACGCGAGGGCAGCGCCGGCGTGTGGGAGATCACTCCCGCCAGCCCCCGTGCGGCCTCTTCGAACTCGGCCAGGCTCGGGGCTGCGTTCATGAAATCCTCCGTCTCCGCTCGCGCGGCACTGTACTCCAGATCAGGTCTGCGTCGGGGGGCGTGCCCGCACGCCACGACCCTGTGCTCAGCGTCACCGCCACCACGTTGACGAAGGCGGCCAGCGGGACGGCGAACAACGCGCCGGGGATGCCGGCGATCATCGTGCCGCCCGCGACGACGAGCACGACAGCCAGCGGATGCACCTTCACGGCCGATCCCATCAGGATCGGCTGCAGGACGTGACCCTCCAGCTGCTGGACGCCGAGCACGACGACGAGCATCCACAGCGCGATCCACGGACCGTTGTAGACGAGTGCGAGGAACACCGCGATGGTGCCGGTGACCACGGCTCCGACGATCGGCACGAACGCGCCGAGGAACACCAGGACGGCGACCGGGATGGCCAGCGGGACGCCGAGGAAGAAGGCACCGGCGCCGATGCCGACGGCGTCGATCGTGGCGACGAGGAGCTGGGTCTTCGCGTAGTTGACGACTGTGCTCCAGCCCGTCCGCGCCGAGCGGTCGGCCGCCGTGCGCGCCGCCTTCGGGAAGAGCTTCAGCACCCAGCGCCAGATGCCTGCGCCGTCGGCGAGCAGGCAGATGAGGATGAAGACCGCGAGGACTGCGCCCGTTGCGACATGCCCCAGCGTGGTCCCCACGGCGAGGGCGCCGTTGAACAGCACCTGGGTCTGCTCCTGGATCATCGCCCAGGCGGAGTCGAGGTACTCCTGGATCTGCGTCTCGGAGAGGTGCAGCGGACCGTCGATGAGGTACTGCCGGAACTGCTCTCCCGCGGCGACCGTGCTGTCGCGCACCTCAGGCCATTCCCTGGCCACCTGCCACGACACGAGCCAGAGCAGCCCGCCGACGATCGTGAACGTCCCGATCAGCGCGACGACGATCGCCAACCATCGAGGCACGCGGTGGCGGAGCATCCACTCGAAGGCGGGCCAGAGGAGGGCGGTGACGAGGATGCCCACCAGGAGCGGGATGACGAGGAGCTTCAGCTGGATGACCACCCAGATGATGACACCGGCCGCGGCGGCGATCAACAGCAGCCGCCATGCGTAGCCGGCCGTGACGCGCAGCGCGTACGGGACGGCGTGATCGGTCTCGCCGGCCACGATCCGCTCCGGGGCGGTGAGCCGATCCCAGAACGATTCCCGTCGGCGCGGAGGCTGCGGATCGCTCATCCGCCCAGTCTACGCATCGGCGATGTCGGATGCTGTCGATAGCCTGACGGGATGACGCAGACCCTCAGCGCCGCGCAGGCGAGGCGCATGGCGCTCGCCGCACAGGGCTTCACCCGCCGCCGTCCGCAGGCGGTGACCGCCCGCCACGTCCACCGCGCGATGGAGCGCATGGGCGTGCTGCAGATCGACTCCGTCAACGTCTTCACCCGCTCGCACCATCTCCCCCTCTTCTCACGACTAGGCGCCTACGAACACAGCCTCTTCGAGCGCACGTTCCACGCGCGCACCACTCACTACGTCGAGTACCTCGCCCACGAGGCGACGTTCGTACCGGCCTCCGACTGGGCGCTCTGGCGGTTCAGGATGGACGACTTCCGCCGACGATGGGAACGCGATCCCGATTCCTGGGTCAACGGCAATGCACGCACCCTGTCCTGGGTGCTCGACGAGCTGCGCGCACGCGGCCCTTTACGGCCGGCGGATCTGCGTGATGACGCGCCTCGCGAGCGCGGGACCTGGTGGGATTGGGACGACGTGAAGCTCGCGCTCGAGCACCTCTGGCGGGTCGGAGACGTCGCCATCAGCGGACGCCGCGGATTCGAGCGACGCTACGCGCTGGCAGAGCAGGTCATCTCCCCCGAGGTGCTCGCCCAGGAGATCTCCCGCGACGAGGCGTTCACCGAGCTCGTACGTCGGGCGGCGCAGGCATCCGGGGTCGCGACCGAGGCGGATCTCGCCGACTACTACCGACTGCGGGATCGTCCGGCCATCCGACGCGCGGTCCAGCGGCTCGTCGACGAGGGCGAGCTCGAGCCCGTCGCCGTGCGGGGCTGGGAGCGGGCCGGCGCCCCGCTTCCCGCGTGGCGGCACCGCGGCGCCGTGCTTCCGCGCACGGTCGACGCCGCGGCGCTGCTCACGCCGTTCGATCCCGTGGTGTGGTTCAGGGAAAGGGCTCTGCGGGTGTTCGAGCTCGACTACCGCATCGAGATCTACGTGCCGGCAGCGAAGCGCCGCTACGGCTACTACTCGCTCCCTGTGCTGGTCGGCGACCGCATCGTCGCACGAGTGGATCTCAAGGCGGACCGCGCAGAGTCGACCTTGCGCGTGCAGTCCGCATGGTGGGAGCCTCAGGCGCGCCCCGCCGATGCCGAGGCCGTCGCCGACGAGCTGGCACGGGCTGCGAGCTGGCAGGGGCTCGAGCGGGTCACCGTCTCGCGCTGGGGCGATGCGACGGATGCCGTCTCCTCCGTGCTGCAGGCGGAGCGGCACGATCACCCCTCGGCGACGGCCGTGGTGCCGCGCTGATCAGAACTGGACGCGAGGAGGTTCTGAGATCGTCGAGCTGTCGGCGACCTCGAAGAACTCCCGCTCGCTGAAGCCGAGGCCGCGGGCGAACAGGTTGTTCGGGAACACCTTGATCTTGGTGTTCAGTTCACGCACTCCGCCGTTGTAGAAGCGCCGCGCGGCTTGGATCTTGTCCTCGGTGTCGACGAGGGAGTGCTGCAGCTGCAGGAAGTTCTGGCTGGCCTGGAGCTGCGGGTAGGCCTCGGCGACCGCGAACAGGCTCTTCAGCGCCTGCTGCAGGTGTCCCTCCGCGATGCCCGCGGCACCGGGGCTCGACGCGGAAAGGGTCTCGGCCCGCGCCCTGGTGACGTTCTCGAACACGGCCTTCTCGTGCGCGGCGTATCCCTTGACCGACTCGATGAGGTTCGGGATCAGATCGGCCCGTCGAGCGAGCTGCACGGTGATGCCGCTCCACGCCTCATCCACGCGCACCTTGAGCTGGACGAGGGAGTTGTACGTCGCCCAGAGGTAGATTCCGATGGCGGCGGCGACGCCGACGACGATCAGAACCGGAATGAGCCATTCCATGGAAGGCAACCCCCCTCGAGCCGTGTTTGTCCCATCCTAGCCGCGCAGCCTGCACGTCGACTGGATGGCTCAGGCTCCGAGGACGCGCTCCAGGTAACGGTTCCCGAACACGCGCTCCGGGTCCAGCCGGTCGCGCAGCGCGACGAAGTCGTCGAAGCGCGGATACCTCTGCCGGAACTCGTCCGCGTCCAGGGCGTGCAGCTTTCCCCAGTGCGGGCGTCCGCCGTGTTCGAGCATGATCGCCTCGACCGCGGTGAAATACTCGCGCGGGTCGACACGCCAGTACCGATGCACGGCGATGTAGCCGGTCCGCCTGCCGTGCGCCGTCGACAGCCAGAGGTCATCCGCCGCAGCGAAGCGCACCTCGACGGGGAACTCGATCCGCCAGCCGCGCTGAGCGATGAGCGCACGCAGCGCACGAAAGGCGGGCACGACGTTCTCGGCGGGCAGCGCGTACTCCATCTCGCGGAAGCGGACGGTGCGCCGCTGAGTGAACACGCGGTGGGAGTGGTCGGTGTACGCCCGGTCGCCGGTGACGCGCACGGCGAGTCGGTTGAAGGCGGGGCTGATCGCGGGGATCACGGTGCTCGCGGCGCAGACCGCCCGGTAGACCCCGTTGGACAGCAGCGACTCATCGACCCAGCGCCCGACCGCCGGCAGCGGTTCCCGCCGGGTGGACTCCGGCAGTCTCTCCTGACGCTTGGTCAGCGCCACCTCGGTGTGCGGGAACCAGTAGAACTCGAAATGATCGCTCGCCTCGACCCGATCCGCGAGCGTCGCGAGGACATCCTCCAGCGGCGCCGGCTCATCGATCGCGCGCAGCACGAAGGCGGGCACGCACTGCAGCGTGACCTCCACGAGGACGCCCAAGGCGCCGAGCCCGAGGGCCACGGCCGGCAGGAGCTCGGCGTTCTCCTCCTCGTTCACGCGCAGGAACTCGCCGGCCGCCGTCACGAGCACCGCGCCGACCACCTGCGTCGAGATGCCTCCGAACCGGACTCCGGTGCCGTGGGTGCCGGTGGAGATCGCCCCGGAGATGGACTGCCTGTCGATGTCTCCGAGGTTCTGCATCGCCAGACCGTAGGGGGCGAGCAGACCGGGGATCCGGTGCAGCCTCGTGCCTGCGAGCAGCGTGACCCGCCCCCGGGACGGATCCGCGGAGACGAGGCCCTGCATGTCGTCGAGCTCCAGCAGGACGCCGGGGGCGACCGCGATGCCGGTGAAGCTGTGCCCCGCCCCGATCGCCTTCACCGAGAGGCCCTGCGAGACGGCCGCTGCGACCGCGCGCTGCACGCCCTCCGGGGTCTTCGGGCGCTCCACCCTGATAGGTCGCACCGACGCCGATCGTCCCCAGTTCTGCCAGGTGCCGCCGGGTCGTGTCATAGGAAGGCCTTTCCTTCGCCGCGATAGGTGGGAAGCTCGTCCACGACTCGATCACCGGAGACGAGATGGTAGGAGGCGATCCGCTCCGCCGGCTCCCCGCTCTTGGCGTGCCTGAACCAGACGCGATCGCCCAGCCGCAGCCCGGCCGCGGCCCTGCCCTGCAGCGGCGTCTGCACCTCGCCCGCGGCCTCCCGCGGCAGGGTGCGCAGGCCCCTCGGCCACACGGGCAGCGGCTGCCGGGAGGCCAGAGCAGGGCCGGAGGCGATCCAGCCGCCGCCGAGCACGGTGGCGATATCCGGCGCCGGCCGGCGCACGACGTCGAAGGCGATCGCTGCTGCGGGTGCCGGCGTGAAGGACCGGTAGCCGTCGAAGAGGTGGCCGCCGAGCAATCCGCTGCCCGCGGTCGCCTCGGTGACCGACTCGTCGCTGCCGGTGAACTCGAGCGATCCCGTCCCCCCGCCGTTGAGGAACTCGACCGGCGCGATGCTGCTCAGCGCCGTCGCGATGTCGGCCCGACGGCGAAGGAGGTCCTCCCGCGATCTGGCCTGGGCGAACCGGATGACCGGGGCATCCGGTCCGGCGTTGTCGCCTTGCCCGGCGATCTGGGCCTCGTACATCTGCAGCCCCACGAGACGGAAGCCCTCCCGCCCGACGATGTGCCGCGCGAAGCGCGCGACGTCCGCAGCGCTGAACAGGGGGGATCGACGGACGCCGATGTGGCCGAGGGCGCTCGAGCGCCACGAGGCGTCGGCATCGATGGCGACCCGGATCTCCGCGCGGGCGCCGGGGGCTGCGATGCTGTCGACGAGATCGAGCTGGCTGGGGTCGTCGACCATCAGTGTCACGCGGGTCGCCGCCCGGTCATCGTGCACCAGGCGTTCGAGCGCGATGCGGTCGGCCGTCGGGTAGCCCACCACGACGTCATCGTGGTCCTCGGCGAGCCAGAGCGCCTCGGCGAGGGTGAAGGCCAGGATGCCGCGATAACCGGGAATCCTCAGCACGGCATCCAGAACCGCGCGCACGCGCACGGACTTCGAGGCCACGCGGATCGGGATCCCCCCGGCGCGCACCAGGAGGTCCATGGCGTTGTGCCGAAGCGCGTCGAGATCGATGACGGCGACCGGGGCCGGCAGGTGCGCCGTCGCCTCGCTCAGACGCGGCCACCACCGCGCAGCATCCTCCCAGCCGCGAGCGGGGGGATTCGACGGGTCCGCGATCAGATCGAGCACTCCCCCACCCTACGACCTCGCCGACCGCATCCGTGCGGATAGGCTACGACTGCGCGCCCCCGTAGCCCAACGGCAGAGGCAGGCGACTTAAACTCGCTTCAGTGTCGGTTCGAATCCGACCGGGGGTACCAGCCATCGGGCTCCACCGCCGCAGACGACGAATGCCCCGTCGCGCAGGCGGACGGGGCATTCGCACGAAGGATTACTTGGCTGCGACCTCTGCGGTCTCGGAGGCCTTCTCGGCCGCCTTCTTCGCCGCGGGCTTGCGCACCGGAGCCTTCTTGACCGGAGCCTTCTCCTCCGCCTTCGCGGGGGCGGCCGCCGGGGCGTCCGCTGCCGGACGCGGACGCGAGGCGAACTCCTCGAAGAACGCGCGCGGCTGCTGGACCTTCTCGAGGTTCACGATGTCGCGGTCGAGCCACAGGTTGTTCCACCAGCCCCACAGCACGCGGAACTTGCGCTCCCACGAAGGCATCGCGAGACCGTGGTAGCCGCGGTGCGCGACCCAGGCGAAGAAGCCCTTGATCGCGAGGTTGCCCGACTGGAACACGCCGGTGCCGAGGCCGAGGCCGGCGACGGCTCCGAGGTTCTTGTGGATGTAGTCCACCGGCGCCTCCCCGCGGAGCGAGGCGACGAGGTTCTTGGCGAGGCGCTTGGCCTGGCGGACCGCGTGCTGCGCGTTGGGCACGCAGAAGCCGCCGACGCCGCCTCCGGTGAGGTCGGGCACGGCCGAGACGTCACCGGCGGTCCACGCGTCAGGCACGACGACGCCGTCGGCGTCCACGACCTGCAGGGTCGCCTTCGCACGGATGCGTCCGCGCTCCTCGACGGGCAGGTCACCCGCACGGACGACGCCCGGGTTCGCCATGACGCCGGCGGTCCAGACGATGATGTCGGTCGGGATGACCTCGCCGGTGGACAGCTCGACGTTGCCGTCGACGGCACCGGTCACCTGGGTGTCCAGGTGCACGCTGGCTCCGCGCTTGGCGAGGTCCTTGAGCACCCACTCGCTCGTCTTCAGCGAGACCTCGGGCATGATGCGGCCCATCGCCTCGATGAGGTGGAAGTGCGTCTCGTCGAAGGAGAGCTGCGGGTAGCGCTTGAGCAGGGCGGAGGCGAACGAGCGCAGCTCCGCGAAGGTCTCGATGCCGGCGAATCCGCCACCGACGACGACGACCGTGAGCAGGCGCTCGCGCTCGGGGCCGGCCGGAAGGGCTGCGGCCTTGTCGAAGTTCGACAGGAGCTTGTCGCGCACCCAGACGGCCTCTTCGATCGACTTCATGCCGATCGCGTTGTCCGCGATGCCGGGGATCGGGAACGTGCGCGAGACCGAACCGGCGGTGACGACGATCTGGTCGTAGGCGAACTCATAGGGCTCGCCCTGCGCGGGGGTGATCGTGGCGACCTTGTTCGCGTGGTCGATGTTCGTGACCTTCGCGGCGATGACGTTCGTGCGCTTCAGGTGGCGACGGGTCGCGACGACCGCGTGGCGCGGCTCGATGGATCCGGCGGCGACCTCGGGCAGGAACGGCAGGTAGGTCATGTAGGGAAGCGGGTCGACCATGGTGACCTCGGCTTCGCCCTTGCGGAGGTGCTTCTCGAGCTTCCACGCCGTGTAGAAACCCGCGTAGCCACCACCGACGATCAGAATCTTGGGCACAGTGCTGTTCTCAGGCACAGAGGGACAACTCCTTGTCAGGGTGCAGGCGTGCGTTGCGCGCGCGCTGAACGGATGCGCCGGGCAGCTGCGGTGACGCCTAGCACCACCAGAATACCAGGGACGGTGAGCACGATGAGCGGGAGGGTACCGTAGCGCAGTGAATCGGCGCTGGGAAGCAGGGGCGAACCCGCCTCGCTCGGCGGATCGGCCGCCGGCAGCGGAGACACTTCGACCGGGCCGACCGTGGGCACCGGCGCCGGTTCGGAATCGGCGCGGCGGTACACCCTGATCCACTCCGCGAGGTCCTTCGCGGGGTCGTCGTCGACGGCGGCGACGTCGGCGGTGACCGCCGCGTTCGCGTCGACGAGCCCGTACCCGTAGATCGCGTCTGGCACCCGCGCCGCTCCCGGAGCGGGCATGGCGGTCGCGAGGATGCGGTTGATGACGTTGCCCGCATCGAGATCCGGATGCGCCGACCGGACCAGCGCCGCGACACCGGCCACGATCGGCGCGGCGCCGCTCGTGCCGCTCCAGTCGGCGAGGGTGCCGTCCGCCGAGACGCCGCGGAGCCCCTCGCTCGGCGCCGAGACGCCGATCGTGATGCCCTGCGTGGATGCCTCGATGCTCGCCTCGCCGTGCTGGTCCACTCCCCCGACGGTGAGCACGCCGGGGATCGTCGCCGGCGCGCCGACGATGCTCGTGCCGCTGCCGCGGTTGCCCGCCGCGACGACCACGACGACGTCGTGCTCGAAGGCGTACAGGAAGGCCTCGTCCCAGCTCTGATCCCAGTCGAGGGTGTTCGTCGTGAAGGACAGGTTGATGATGTCGGCGCCGTTGTCGACCGCCCAGCGCATGGCATCCGCGATCTGCTCCGTGAACGGTACGGATGCTGCGGCGCCGAAGTTCACGGAGATGGAGAGCAGATCGGCCTCCGGAGCGACGCCGATCATGCCGGTGCCGTCGGCGGCCCCCCTGGCCGCGGCGAGGGACGCGACCCAGGTGCCGTGATCGATGTCGATCGTGCCGACCGGCGTCCGCCCGTCCGAGGCGCCCGTGCCGGAGACGTCCGTGCCGCCCACGACCGCGTCGCCGAAGGCGGCGGGGACGTTGGCGATACCCGTGTCGATGACGGCGATGGTGACGCCGTCGCCGCGGGTCTCCTGCCATGCCTGGCGGATGTTCGCGCCGTCCAGCCAGTACTCCGCCGCCCTGATCGGATCGGCCAGGTCGTCGGGGACAGGGCCGGGCGTCGGCGTCGCCCCGGTGAGCAGCACGGACGCCGCCAGCGCCGCGGAGGCGACGCTCAGGCGAAGCATCCGGCTCCCGATCATGCGACCGCCGCGCCGGGGGTCTCGCAGCTGCAGCGCTCGGGCGACCAGCTCGAGCGCGCGAGCGCCGCATCCCCGATCGGGTTGACGCCGGGTCCGGCGGCGAGCGCATGACCGGCAAGGGCGTGCAGGCACTTGACGCGGTGCGGCATGCCTCCGGCGGAGATGCCGTCGATCTCGGCGACCTCGCCGTACTGCGCGCGGTCGGCGAGGTAGGCGTGATGGGCGGAGAGGTAGGCGGCGGCGATCTCCTCGTCGTCTTCGAGGAGGGCGGCGAGCTCCGGCATCACCTGCGTCGCCTCCAGCGTCGACATGGCGGCCGTCGCCGCCGGATGCGTGAGGTAGTAGAACGTGGGGAACGGCGTCCCGTCGGGGAGCCGAGGCGCGGTCGACACCACCGTGGGGTTGCCGCACACGCAGCGGGCGGCGATGCCGACGACCCCGCGCACGGGTCGGCCGAGCTGGGCGGTCAGCACGGCGATCTCGGCGTCGGTGGGCGGGGCGAAGGGAGGCGTCGTCACCTCACCAGCGTACGGGAGCGGATGCTGGGAGAGCCGTCACTGGCCTGCGACGGCGTTCTGCGCAAGACCGGCACCGGTCACGCTGCGCAGGAGCTGAGCCATCCAATCGGCGTCGCCCTCCTCGAGCTCGGCGCTGACCGGACCCTGCTCCTGCGGGACCTGGGTCTCGTCGAGATCGTCATCGATGAGGTAGACGACCTCGCCTGGCTTGACGTAGTAGAGCCGCTCGCGGGCCTGGGTCACGATGTACGCGGGATCCTCCCAGCGCTCCTGCTCGCGCTCGAGGGCGGCGATCTCGTCCTCGGAGACCTGCACGGCCTCCTGCAGCGCCGCGATCTTCTGGCGCTGGTCGATGTACGTGCCGAGGGTGGGGACGAGCACCCACGCTCCGAGCACGACGAGCGAGAGCATGATCGCGGAGAACGCCGAGAGCCGGATGCCGGCTGCCCACTCGCGCACATCGACGGTCCGCGGGGACGAGGAAGGGGGAGCCGGACGTCTCGCCATGGCTCCCCCTTCGTCGTGTTTCAGCTCGTGCGCGCTCGCAGGTCAGGCCTGGAAGCGCGGGAAGGCCGAGCGACCGGCGAAGACTGCCGCGTCGCCGAGCTCCTCCTCGATGCGCAGAAGCTGATTGTACTTCGCGACGCGCTCGGAGCGAGCGGGCGCACCGGTCTTGATCTGACCCGCGTTGGTCGCGACAGCGAGGTCCGCGATCGTGGTGTCCTCGGTCTCGCCGGAGCGGTGCGACCACATCGAGCGGTAGCCGTTGCTCGTGGCGAGGTTCACGGCGTCGAGCGTCTCGGACAGCGAGCCGATCTGGTTGAACTTCACCAGCAGCGCGTTGGCGACGCCGCGGTCGATGCCCTGCTGCAGACGCGTCGGGTTCGTGACGAACAGGTCGTCGCCGACGAGCTGCACCTTGGATCCGATGGCGTCGGTGAGGTTCTTCCACGCCTCCCAGTCGTCCTCGGCGAGGGCGTCCTCGATCGTGACGACGGGGAACGAGTCGACGAGGTCCGCGTAGAAGGCGATGAGGTCGTCTGCGCTCTGCGCCTTGCCGTCGAGCGTGTAGACGCCGTCCTTGAAGAACTCGGTGGCGGCGACGTCGAGGCCGACGGCCACGTCGGAGCCCGGCGTGAAGCCGGCCTTCTCGATGGCCTTGATGAGGAACTCCAGGCCTTCGCGGTTGCTGGGCAGGTCGGGGGCGAAGCCGCCCTCGTCGCCGAGGCCCGTCGCGAAGCCTGCCGCCTTCAGCTCGCCGCGCAGGACGTGGTAGACCTCGGTGCCCCAGCGCAGGGACTCGGAGAAGGTCTCGGCGCCGATCGGCGCGAGGAAGAACTCCTGGAAGTCGATGCCGTTGTCGGCGTGCTCGCCGCCGTTGATGACGTTGAACAGCGGGACGGGGAGCACGTGCGCGTTCGGGCCGCCGATGTAGCGGAACAGCGGCAGGTCTGCGCTGTCGGCCGCGGCCTTGGCGACCGCGAGGCTGACGCCGAGGATCGCGTTGGCGCCGGTGCGCTGCTTGTTCTCGGTGCCGTCCGTCTCGATGAGGATCTGGTCGATGACGCGCTGCTCGCTCGCGTCCACGCCCTCGATGGCGGGGCCGAGCTCGTCGATGACCGCCTCGACGGCCTTCAGCACACCCTTGCCCCCGTACCGGCTCTTGTCGCCGTCGCGGAGCTCGTACGCCTCGAATGCGCCGGTGGATGCGCCGGAGGGGACGGCGGCGCGCTGCACGATGCCGTCATCGAGGAGCACCTCCACCTCGACGGTCGGGTTGCCGCGCGAGTCGAGAATCTCGCGTGCGCCTACAGCCTCGATCAGTGCCACGAATGTGCTCCTTGCTCAGGGAAAGGTGGTGATGGAGCGTCGTCGATCCGTCGCCAGTCTAGCCCGCGTAACGCGACCGTTACACGGTGGCGTCATCCGTCCAGAGCCGCGAGCGCCGACGGCGCGTCGGTCACGATGACATCCGCGAGTCCGGACCGGAGCACGGCTGCCACCGCGCGCCGTTTGCCTTCTCCCCCGCCGATGGCGATGCGGAGCCCGACGCGGCCCAACTGCACCGGCGTCATCCCCACGAACCGGTCCTCCAGACCTTCCACGGCGCGGCCGTCGATGTCCAGGAGCGAGGTCCCGAACTCGGCGACGGCTCCTCGCGCCATGAGGGCGTCCCGTTCACCGGTCTCCGCGAGGCGACGAGCCAGCAACGATGCGTCCGGCCAGCCGCCGATGGTGAGGAACGCGGTGCAGACGTGATCGAACCGGCCGATCGTCTGCCGGATCGATGGATGCTCCAGGACCGAACGCGCCGCCGGGTCGACGAGCAACGGCACGGCCAGCGGGAAAACGGCACCCCTGGACGCGCGCCCGATGTTCGCGACGACCTCCAGGCCGTCCTCGAGCCTCGGCCACCCCACTCCCGTCAGCTGGACGGCGTCCGCGCTCGGCAGGCCAGGGACCTCCCGCGAGGCGAGCACGAGCGTGCGGCCGGGAGCGAATCCGACGACGTCGTCCTCCCCGACCGTGTCCGCGATGAGGCGCGCGGTCACCGATGCGATCCTCTGACGCACTCCGCCCTCGCGTCCGGGGACGGCACCGACGACCAGAGCAGCACGCACACCGTACTCCCGCACCAGACGCGCCGAGAGCTCGAGGTCCAGCGCGGCGGGCAGCACCGGCCTGACCTCGATGAGGCCCATCTCTCGCGCACGACGAACCATGCGCGCCGTGGCGAACCGCGATCGGCCGATCTCCTCGGCGATATCGCCGATGGCGCGGCCGCGCGCGAGGTGCTGCACAGCGACGTAGGCGTGCATCACCTGCGCGTCCAGGGCGAGCTTCCTGTTCATCCGGGCTCCGGTTCAGATGGGTCTTGCGTTGATCATTCAACACGTGTCACACTCTGGTCAACACGAATTGAACGAAGGAGTTCGAATGCGGGTCATCCTCGACACCGACATGGCCATGGGCGTCCCCGGCTCTGAGATCGACGACGGGTTCGCCCTCGCCCTGATCCTCGCCGACGACGTCTTCGACCTGGAACTGGTCACCACGGTGAACGGCAATATCGACGTGGAATCGGGCACCTACCTGGCGGCCGAGCTGCTGGAGCGGCTCGGCCGCCAGGACATCCCCGTCGTCCGAGGCGCCGGCGCTCCCCTCGCCGAACCGGACCGCCTGCGCTCCGCGTCGGACGCCACGCGCAGCGCCTTCGGGCACCACATCGCCACTCCCGGCTACGCCGCCGCCGAGATCGCTCGGAGGGTGGTCGACGCGCCGGGCGAGATCACGGTGATCGCCATCGGCCCGCTGACGAACGTCGCCGCCGCCATCGATCTCGATCCGCGGGTCGCGACACACGTCAAGGAGATCGTGATCATGGGAGGCGTCTTCCTCCAGCAGACGAACAAGATCGGGATGCCTGGCGAGTTCAACTTCTGGGTCGACGCGCTGGCTGCGCGAGCCGTGCTGCGCTCCGGCGCTCCGCTGCGCCTGGTCGGGCTCGACGTCACCAACCGGGTGCGACTCACGCGCGAGCACGCCGCGCAGATGGCCGCGAGCGGACGCAGCTTCGGCGCCTTCGCCGGCGAATCCACCGTCGCGTGGATCGACGCGAACGCCCGCCGTCATCCAGGGGACACCGCCTCATCGGGTTCGTGCGCGATGCACGATCCGCTCGCCGTCGCCGCGATAAGCCGCCCCGAGCTGCTCACCTGGCGAGAGGCGCGCGTGGACGTCGTCGCCGACGACCCGGTCGGCCGCGGCATCTCCGTCGCGGACTTCCTGCTCTCTGAGGACTCCCCGTCCGCCAACGCGAGCGTCGCCGTGGATGTCGACGTCGACGCGTTCACGAGCTACTTCGTGGGCCGCATCGGCGCCCTCTGACCAACCCGCACCACCCGAGAAAGGCAAGAACATGCAACGACGCAGTATCGCCGCCGCCGCTCTCCTCGGCACGGCATCCCTCGTGCTCGCCGGATGCTCGGCGGACACCTCGTCTCAGGGAGCCGACAGCTGGTCGCTCCCCGATGAGGACCCGACCGCCACCATCCAGGTCCTCGGGCACCAGGCGGAGGACACCGGCATCCTCGAAGTGATCGACGCGTTCGAAGCCGCGCATCCGAGCATCACCGTCGAGTACGAGCCGGTGCCCTTCGACCAGCTCAACTCGATCCTCGATGCGCGCATCGGCAACAAGGACGGCAACCCCGACGTGTACTGGGCCGACCAGCCGCGCATCGCCACCCTCGCATCGCGAGGATTCACGGAACCCCTCACCGAGCAGTTCGCGGACGAGATCGGCGTGCTCGACGAGGCACCCGTCGAATCCAGCTCCTACGACGGCGACCTCTGGGCGCTGCCGATCGCGAACTCGACCCAGCTGCTCTACTACAACAAGGCGCTTCTCGATCAGGCCGGCCTGCCCTACCCCTCCGCCGCGCCGGAGGACCGCATGACCTGGGAGCAGCTCAGCGAGGTGGCCGCGCAAGCCGTCGACGGCGGCGCGAAGTACGGCATCCTGTTCGGTCAGCCGGACCGGTACTACCAGCTCGAGCCCCTGGCCGTCTCGCTCGGCGGCTCGGCGGGCGGAACGGGCGAGGGCAACCTCACCCCCGACATCACCTCGGACGCCTGGGTCGACGCGCTCGCCTGGTACGGCAGCATCTTCGCCGACGGACTCTCCCCGCAGGCGGTGAACTCCGAGCAGAGCTCTGAGGAGTTCCTCGCCGGGAACGTCGCGTACTTCGTGCAGGGCCCGTGGCTGGTGCCCAACCTCACCGGGGCGTCCGTCGAATGGGGCGTCGCGGCGCACCCCTACTTCGAGGGCGGAGAACCGGTGACCCCGACCGGGTCCTGGTCGCTCGCGATGAGCCCGTTCTCCGATGAGAAGGAGGCCGCGGCGATCTTCATGAAGTGGATGTCCATCGATGACGGCGGCGGGTACGCGGCGAATCTGCCCTCACCGGAGCTCCCCGTGAGCGCCGAGGGCAAGCAGGCGTACTACGACCGCGACATCTTCTCCTCGCCGGCGGGACAGGACGCCGCAGCGCTGATCGACTACGAGACCCAGAACACCGCGGTCCCCCGCCTGTCGAGCATCGGATACGTCGAGTTCGAGGAGATCCTCGGACGCGCCTACTCGGACGTCAAGAACGGCACCGACCCCGCGAAGGCGCTCGATGCCGCCAGCACCGAGCTCGAGACGGCGTGGGCGAAGTACCAGTGAGCACCACCGAACTCACCCAGGCCCGGGAGGCGGCGATACGTCGTCCGGCTCCCGGGCCCCGGCGCCGCACGGGTCTGCGCCGCGAGGCCCTATGGGCCGTCGCGTTCATCGCCCCCGCCCTGCTGGCCATCCTCAGCATGCGGGTGGCGCCTTCGCTCGGAGCTTTCTGGGCATCGCTGCACACGGCGTTCCCTGGCGGGCTGAAGGAGCCAGAATTCACCGGCTTCGACAACTACGCCGAGCTGTTCACCAGTGCGGCCTTCGGCGAGACCGTGCTGCGCACGCTCGTGTTCAACCTGATCATCAATCCGGCGCAGGTGCTCATCGCTCTCATGATCGCCGTGCTGCTCACGCGTCGGATCAGGGCGCGGATGCTCTGGCGGACGCTGATCTTCATCCCCGCGACCATCCCGATCGTCGGCTCGTCGATCGTCTGGGGGATCGCGATGCGCCCTGACGGGCCGCTCAACGCGATCCTGGAGGCCGTGGGCATCGGTCGCCAGCCGTTCCTGACCTCGCCGAGCCAGGCTCTCGCCTCGATCATGATCGTCGCCACGTGGGTCGGCGTCGGGTACTGGATGCTGTTTCTCATCTCAGGAATCGAGACCATCCCGGACGAGTACTACGAGGCCGCCAAGCTCGACAGGGCCGGCCCCATCCGGACGTTCTTCTCCGTCACGCTGCCGCTGCTCAAGCGTCCGCTGCTCTTCGTGCTCGTCGCGGACACCGTCGCCAACTTCGTCCTCTTCGTGCCGGTCCAGATGCTGACCGGCGGCGGACCGGAGAACTCGACGACGATGCTCATGTTCGACGCCTACCGCACCACGTACACATACAGCGACAAGAACCTCGGCTCGGCCGAGGTCGTGATCCTCACGCTGATCATGCTCGTCTTCGTCGCCGCCCAGTTCGCGCTCCTGCGCGAAGAACGACAGGGGAGCTCCGAATGAGCGGCATCCGCTATCGCCGGGCGCGCTGGACGCGCCCTTCCTGGCCGCTCACGGCCGTGACCGTGCTCGTCAGCGCGATCTTCGTCATCCCCGTGCTCTGGCTGGTCGCGGGATCCCTCCGGCCGGGATCCGAGATCTTCGAATCGCTGTCACCCCTGAGCTGGCACATCCTCATCCCGTCGTCCGTGACGCTGGACAACTACGCGGCGATGATCTTCGGCCCCTTCGGACGCTCGTTGGTGAACTCCCTCGTGGTCTGCCTGATCTCCGTGGCCGTCGGCACCGTGGTGTGCGCGCTGGCGGCATACGCCGTCGCCGTCCTGCGCTTCCCCGGGCGCGGCATCGTGTTCGCGATCGTCGTGGTCGGCTTCATGATCCCGTTCGAGGCGGTCGCGATCCCGCTCTCCCAGCAGTTCACGAGCTGGGGCCTCGCCAACACCATCACCGGTCTCGTGCTCCCCGGCATCGGCAACGGCCTCGCGATCTTCAACCTGCGCCAGCACTTCCTGTCGATCCCCTCCTCGTATCGCGAGGCCGCGAAGATCGACGGCGCATCGGAGCCTCGGATCTTCGCCTCGATCTACTGGCGCCTGGGCGGCGGTTCGCTGGTCAACTCGGCGCTGCTGATCTTCCTCGGCCAGTGGGGCGCCTACCTGTGGCCCCTTCTGGTGGTCTCCGATCGCAACCTCCAGGTGGCACCTGTCGCCCTGGCGCAGACGTTCGGCGAGCACAGTTCGGACTTCGGGCAGCACTTCGCCGGAGCGGTCATCCTGTCGCTCATCCCCGCGCTGCTCATGTTCGCCCTGCAGAAATCCTTCGGCGGCCTGTCCGTCGCGAGCGGAGAGAAATGACTCACACCCAGCCCGCCCATCCCGTCCTCGTCGTCGGCAGCGCGAATCGCGACTATCTCGTCCGCGTGCCGACGCTGCCCGCCCCCGGCGAGACCGTGCTCGCGCAGAGCATGAGCAACACCTGCGGCGGCAAGGGCGCCAACCAGGCGGTCGCGGCCTCGCGTCTGGGCGCGATGGTGAGCTTCGTCGGATGCGTCGGCGACGATCCGGACGGCGCCCTCCTGCTGCGCGAGCTGCGCGCGGAGGGGGTCGAGGTCTCCGACGTCACGGTGCTGCACGACGCGGACACCGGTCGTGCCTTCGTCTGGGTGGACGATCGAGGAGAGAACTCGATCGCCGTCGTGTCCGGCGCGAACTACCGGCTCTCCGCAGCGAAGGTGCAGCGGGTCGTGCGACGCACCGCGGCGGACGCCATCGTCGTGATCCAGGCCGAGATCCCCGCAGACGCGGTCACTGCGGCCGTGCGCGCGGCCGACACCACACGGATCGTGCTGAATCTCGCCCCGGTCATCACGCTTCCCGATGATGTCCTCTCCCGTGCCGACCCGCTCGTGCTCAACGAGGCGGAAGCATCGGCGCTGACCGGGATCGAGGTACGATCACCCGACGACGCGATGCGCGCCGCGCGGGCGATCCGTCCTCTTCCGCGCAGCGTCGTCGTCACGATCGGCGCAGGAGGTGCAGTGTGGACAGAGGGTCCGAGGTCAGGGATCGTTCCCCTCACCGAACATGTGCCCGTGGTCGACACGACCGGTGCGGGGGACGCCTTCGTCGGCGCACTCTCGGCCGCACTCGCGACGGGAAGCCCGCTCGATGCGGCCGTGCAGCACGGCGTGCGTTCGGGGAGCTACTCGGTGACGCGCCCTGGCGCCCAGGCCTCCTACGCGCGGGAGGCAGACCTCGTCCGCGTGCACGCGTCCTGAGCACGCCGGAGCCGGGGAGGCCATCGTGGCCGTGACCCGCGCCCAGGTCGCCGCCCAGGCCGGCGTGTCACCCGCCGTGGTGTCCTATGTCATCAACGGAGGACCTCGCCCTGTCTCCGCCGATGCCAGGCGACGGGTGGAGCAGGCGATCGCCGATCTCGACTATCGCCCGAACGCCGTCGCCTCCGCGCTGCGTCGCGGCAGTACGAGGATGATCGGGCTGCTCACGGACAGCCCGATCAATCCGTTCTTCGCCGAGCTCGCCGAGGCCATCGCGAAAGAGGCCACCCATCACGGCCTGGCCCTGACCCTCGGAATCGTCGACGTCGTGGGTGAGAAGCACGTCCCCTTCCTGAAGTCGGTCGTCGATCACCGGGTCGACGGCGTGATCGCGGCGACCGACCACTACTCCCTGCTCGCCAACGAGGTGCTCGGCACCGTCCCCGTCGTAGCGATCCAGAGCACGAGGAGCCACGTCGTCGGCACATCCGGTGAGGTGGGATTCGACAACGAGCACGCCGCACGCCTCGCCGTGGAGCACCTCCTCTCGCACGGCTATCCGGAGGTCGCCTGCGTCGCCGGACCCTGGCATTCCGCGAGCGCGGACGGTCGCCTGATCGGATGGCGTGAGACGCTCGTCGACGCCGGGCATCCGGCGGGTGACGACCTCGTCGAGCATGCGGAGTTCTCCGCGGCAGGAGGGCGGGCGGCGACCTACGCGCTGCTGGGCCCGAGCGCACGTCATCTCAGCCGGGCACGCCGGCCGAGAGCGATCTTCGTCTCCTCGGACGTGCAGGCGATCGGGGTGCTCCAGGCCTGCGCCGAGCTGGGGCTGAGCGTCCCGGACGACGTCGCGCTGGCATCCATCGACGGAACCGACCTGGCTCTCCGGTTGAGCCCACCGCTGACCAGCGTCCGCCAGCCCTTGGATCAGATGGCCGCCGCCGCGATCGAAGCGCTGCTGGAGAGCACAGACGATTCGCCGGCGTCGACGAAGGTCGTGCGGGGCAACCTCGTCGTGGGACTCAGCTGCGGGTGCACGCACGACATCCACCTCTGAGAGCCGGTTGCGCTCACTGCTGGATCGTCCACCGCCATCGCAGCGCTGACGAAGGATCATCGGCCGTGACGCCGTCGACGCCGAGGGCGGACGCCCTCCGCATGTCGTCGAGCGAACGCACCGGCCAGACGTGCACCTCGATCCCCTCGGCATGGAGCTCGCCCACCCGCTCCCTGGTGAGGCCGGCGAATCCGCAGGCGAGCCTCGACGCATCGGCGCGACGCAGCATCGCCTCGATGGAGTGCTCCACATCGGAGAGGAGCTCGGACACGATCAGCTGACGGCGAAGGCGCGGCATGGCATCGGCCGCGTCGCGCAGCGCTTCGACAGAGAACCCGCTGAGGATGGTGCGCCGCGCATCCGCCGGACGCGCACGGAAGAACTCCGCCAGGTGCGGGACCGCGGCGGGGTCCTTGATCTCCAGCTGGATCCTGGATCGCGTCGCATCGTACATCTCGGCGAGCGTCACCACGCTGCGTCCCGAATCGAGCACGGCGGAGCGAAGCTCTCCCAGAGTGAGGTCGGCGACGGGGCCGAGCCCGCGCGCCGAGTCGTCGCCCGCAGTGCGGTCGAGCGTGGCGTCGTGCAGGATGATCAGCCCCGCGTCCGAGCTGAGTCGCACGTCCAGTTCGATCTCATCGACGCCGACGTCCTCGGCGAGGGCGAAGGAGGCGAGGCTGTTCTCCGGCCGTTGCGCCATCGCGCCGCGGTGACCGACGACGAGCATCCCGCCTCACTCCCCCGTCGGTATGCCGTGGGGATGGACGATCGCCTTCATCGAATCGGCGACGTCCGCGGCGAGCGTGAGCGCCGACTCGGTGTCCTCGAGCGCGAAGCGGTGGGTGACGAGCGGCTCCACGTCGACGCGACCGCTGGAGACCAGCGCGATGGCCGTCGGCCAGGTGTGCGCGTAGCGATTCACGAGGGAGATCGAGATCTCCTTGACGTTCAGCCTCGACAGGGGCAGGGTCACATCCTGCTTGGGCATGCCGACCATGGCCGCCCGCCCGCCATTGCGCAGCCGCCAGAGTCCCGCGGCGAGCGCGCCCGGCGCGCCTGAGCACTCCAGGAGGACGTCCGCATCCTCGTGTCCTGGTCCCTCCGGCACCGCGCCGACGAGCTCGGTGCGAAAGCCCATGGACGCGGCGAACGCGAGACGGAACGCGGAGATGTCGGAGACGACGACGTCGGCCGCGCCTTCCGCACGGGCCACCTGCGCGGCGAGGATGCCGACCGGCCCCGCGCCCGTCACCCGCACGCGGTCGCCGGGGAGCAGTCCGGCACGCCGGCACGCCCAGAGACCGACGGACAGCGGCTCGCACAGCGCCGCCGCCTCGAACGACATCGTGTCGGGAATCGGGAAGAGGTTGCGCGCATCGATCACGAGGTGCTGGACGAGTGCGCCGTCGTACGGCGGCGTCGCCAGGAAGATGAAGTCCGGGCAGAGATGGTATCTCCCGGCGAGGCACTCGCCGCAGTTGCGGCACGGTGTGCCCGGCTCGATCGCGACGCGATCGCCCGCCGCCACCGCGGTGACGCCGTCGCCCGTCGCGATGACGGTCCCTGCCGCTTCGTGCCCGAGGATGATCGGACCGTCGACCTTCCAGTCGCCGATGTACCCGACGCGGTAGTACGCCGTGTCCGAGCCGCAGATGCCCACCGCCTCGATGCGCACGAGCGCCTGCCCCGGCGCGGGCATCGGCATCGGCACCTCCTGCACCTCGATCGAGCCCAGCGCGGGCATGACCGCCGCGAGATTCGCCATCGGAACTCCTTCCTGCCACGACGGAGCCTGCGACTCCGTCATCCCCGGCTCACGCTATCCGGGATGACAGGAACACGGGAAGAACCGCTCAAACGAGCACGGCCAGCGCGAAGCCGTCCCATCCCTTGAGCCCGACGGTCTGCATCGCCGTCGCGTCGAAGCGGTCGTCCTCGCCCAGCATCCGCAGCCCCTGTCGTGTGCCGATGACACGCGGATCGCTCGTCTCGTCGTCGACGATGTCCCCCTCGCGCCCGATATTGTCGACCACCACGACGGTTCCCGGGCGTCCGAGGCGCGCGGCCCAGTCGAGATAGATCGTGTTGGACTCCTTGTCCGCATCGATGAACACCAGATCGAACGGCTCCGCGCCGTCGAGCGACGGGAGCACCTCGGCGCCCCGCCCGATGCGGATGTCGACCCGGTCGCCGACGCCCGCGGCATCCAGATTCTGGCGGGCGACCGCCGCATTCGCCGGCTCCGCCTCGATGGTCACGACGCGACCCTCCTCGCCGACGGCCCTGGCCAGCCAGATCGTCGAGTATCCCCCCAGCGTGCCGATCTCGAGCACCCGGCGCGCACCGGAGATGCGGGCGAGCAGGTTCAGCAGCTTGCCGCCCACCGGTGCGACCTCGATCGACGGCAGGCCGGCGGCGTGCTGCGCGTCCAGCGCCGCCTCGAGCGCTCGATCGTGCCCGACGAGGGTGTCGGAGAGGAAGACGTCGGCTGCGCGCCAGTTCTCGGGAGTGGATTCCGCCATGTGCTCAGCCAACCCTCGGCCGGGCGGCGCGTCAAGCCCGCCTCAGCGCTCCGGCGACAGGAGGCGCATCGGCCCGCCGTCGAGCTCCGGCTGCCTCCGGAACTGACCGCACAGCGCGAGGACGACCGCGGTCACGGCGCAGACGATCCACCCCGCGACGCCGAGCGGACCGGCCAGCGCCATGTCGACGCTCGTCCCCGCGGCGACGAACCACGCGATCATCCCGGCCGAGGCGTTCAGAGATCCGTGCGCGAACACCGCGGGCCACACGGATGCCGAACGCAGGCGCAGCCATCCGAGGAGCACGCCCCATGCGATGCATCCGGCCGTCATGAACAGCACGCCGGAGACGTCGAGGCGACCGAAGTTGTAGCCCAGCAGGATGACGGGGCTGTGCCAGAGTCCCCAGATCACTCCGCTCACGAGAAGCGCGGGCCAGGTGCCGAGCGGCCGGAGCGCAGGCATCAGGAAGCCGCGCCAGCCGAGCTCCTCCCCGAAGGCCATCACGGCGTTGATGGTCGCTGCGGCGATCGGGATCGAGATCAGCTGCGAGGCGATGACCAGCCAGGTCGGCGGCAGCGGAACGCCTTCGGGTACAGCCTTCTCCAGCGTCTGCGTGAAGCCGGAGAGCCCGACGAGGTCGAGCTGCACCCAGCCCAGCAGGGCAGCCACGCACACCGAGAGCGCGACGAGCGCCACGGGCGCGAACAGGGCGATGACGCTCATCCACACGACCCTGCGGGCGGGGCGCAGTGGCCAGATCCCCAGGAATCGCAACCGCTCGCCGCGAGGCACGGGCCGGAGCACCAGCATCACGATCAGCACGGCGATCGCGGGCGTGAACATCATCACCGGCAGCACGAACGGCGCGAGCGGATCGGCGAGGCCATCGCCCAACCACAGCGGAAGGGCGACCAGCCAGGCCAGACCGCACGCGATGAGGACGAAGGAGACGGTGACGGTCGCCCGAACGCGGGCGGTCATGCGCCCGCCTCCGTCGCACGCCGCGCGGCCACGGCGAGCACGGACGCCGCCGTCTCGGCGTCGTCGACCGTCACGACGAACGGCTTCCCCCGGCGCTGCTCGATCTGCAGCGCCTCTCCTCGGCGCAGGACGAGGCCTCGGCGCCCGTCCGTGCCGATGCGATACCCCCATCCGCCGAACTCGGCGAACGGATCGATCTGCACGACGCGCACCGACTCGATCTTCGCCGCGGGGATGAAGAAACGCGGCCACCCCGCGACCGATCGCACGCGCAGTCCCGCACCGCTGACGTGCACGCGGAACACGAGCATGGTGACCACGAGTACCGCGAGCAGGACGCCGATGATCCCGGTGAGCCACCACCCCTCGACGCCGGTCGCGCCCATGAGGACGGAGATCGCCAGGACGGAGAAGACCGAGATGCCGAGGACCACCTGGCCGCTCTTCGCCGTGGCGGCCGTGCCCATCCAGACAGCCCGCTCGGACCCTGCCAGCGCGAGCGGCTCGGCCGAGGCACCGGCATCGGGGTCGACCTGCGCACGCGGCTGCACGAGCCATCCGAGAACGGCCACCGCCGCCATGACGCCGAGGCCGAGCAGCACCGATGGGGTGATGTCCGGGGCATCCGCGGCATCGTCGAGACCGCGCTGCACCCCGACCGCGATCAGCGAGGTCAGCGCCATCATCACCGCGAGGGCGAGGCTGGCGGCCCCGAGCAGCCGCGCCGTTCCCGACCAGGTCGGTGACGAGTCTGCGGTGGATGCCCGCGGACGATGCGCGAAGAAGGCCATGACAGCGAAGAGGGCGACGAAGAGCCCGCCGAGCCCGAGCGGCAGTGCGAGATACGTCCAGCCGGGCCCAAAGCCGTCGACCCCGCCCGGGCCCCAGTGGATGGCGGCGGGTTCGGGGATGTCAGGGAGCCACGCCGCGACGAGGATCGCCGCCAGGACGAGGATCGCGGCGGGCGCGATCACCCCGACCCAGACGAAGGCGGATCTGGCACGGCGGACGTCGGCGTTCATGCGGGGGTCTCCTTCACGAGAGCGGCGAGGGTGGCGGGTGAGAGCCCGAGGGAGGCTGCACGGGCGACGAGGGCGGCGATGTCCTGGGCGAGCTCGGCGAGCGGTGCGGCGGATGCGGAGACCACCGCGCCCCTCCCCCTCCGCAGGTCGACGAGCCCCTCGTCGCGCAGCTGCTGGTAGGCGTGCAGGACGGTGTGCTGATTGACCTCGAGCGCTTCGGCCACCTCGCGCGCAGGAGGCAGGCGGTCTCCGGGGGCGAGCGCTCCGGAGAGCACATCCGCCCGCACGGACGCCGCCACCTGCTCGAACAGCGGGCGCGGGCTGTCGGCGTCGATCCTGATCAGCATGTCACCTCCAATGTTCTAGTAATTCTAGTCGAACTATAACTACTGTGTGAACCCTCCATCGCACTTCGCCGCTGAGACGGGCTCCGGCACACTGGCCGCATGAAGATCACTCCTCGTCGGCTCGCCATCGGCATGAGCCTGTGGATCCCCAACCTGTTCAGCGGCATCCGCGTCCGCCGCTTCAGCGCGGACTGGACGAAGGCGAGCGTCGAACTGCACGTCAACGTCTTCACCCGCAACTACGTGAAGACCGCCTTCGGCGGGTCGATGAGCGCCATGACCGACCCCTACTTCTTCATGCTCGTGATGCATCAGCTCGGCCGCGACTACGTCGTCTGGGACACCAGGGGCGAGATCGAGTTCCTCACGCCGGGGCGCGGCGTCCTCACCGCCGAGTTCGAGGTCCCCCGGGAGCGGGTCGACGAGATCCGCGAACGCGCCAAGGGCGGCGCCAAGGTCCTCGAGTGGTTCGAGACCGTCATCACCGACCGTGACGGCGCCGTCGTCGCCCGCGTGCGCCGGGAGGTCTACATCCGGGAGAAGAAGCGGGTCACCGCCGCGCGGGCCACCTGACGTTCACCTGCCCGTGCCAGCATGGGCGCATGCCCCTCGCCCGCCGCCTGACGCTCGGTGATGCCGTCGCCATCGGCCTCGGCTCCATGATCGGCGCCGGCGTCTTCGCGGTCTGGGGACCAGCGATCGGCGCCGCCGGTTCCGGCGTCCTCATCGCCCTCGCCATCGCGGCCGTCGTCGCCCTCTGCAACGCGATCAGCTCCGCCCAGCTCGCCGCACAGCACCCGGTCGCCGGTGGCACGTACGCCTACGCACGGGCGGAGATCGGCCCATGGTGGGGATTCGTCGCCGGCTGGTCGTTCGTGATCGGGAAGATCGCCAGCTGCGCCGCGATGGCCATGACCTTCGCCGCATACGCCGCCCCCGAGGGCTGGCAGATCCCGGTCGCGGTCGCCGCCGTCGCCGCCCTCACCGCGGTGAACTGCTTCGGCGTCACCAGGACAGCGCTCGCCACGCGCATCCTCGTCGTCGCCTCGCTTCTCGGGCTGGCGGTCGTCGTGGCCGCCGGCGCATCCGGCGGCGGCCACGCGGCTCCTGCTCCCCTGCCTGAGGCGACGGCGTACGGGGTCCTGCAGGGTGCGGGGCTGCTCTTCTTCGCGTTCGCCGGCTACGCACGCATCGCGACGATGGGCGAGGAGGTCGTCGACCCCGCACGCACGATCCCCCGCGCGATCGTCCTCGCCCTCTCCGGCGCCGTCGTCGTCTACCTCGCGATCGGGATCACCGTGATCCATGTGCTCGGGGCGGATGCCGTCGGAGCATCCGCCCCGCTCGTCGAAGTCATCACCGTCGCGGGGTGGGATCTCGCCGCCCCCGTGGTCCGCGTTGCCGCCGCGGCGGCGTCGCTGGGAGCGCTGCTCGCCCTGCTCACCGGCATCGGGCGCACGACCCTCGCCATGGCGCGCGAGTCCGACCTGCCGCACGCGTTGTCGGCGATCGACCCCCGCTGGCAGGTCCCCCGCCGCGCCGAGATCGCGATCGGCATCATCGTGATCGGCATCGTGATCGTGGCGGACCTGCGCGAGGCGATCGGCTTCTCCTCCTTCGGCGTGCTGCTGTACTACCTCATCGCGAACGCCGCCGCCTTCCGTCAGGACGCGGCGCACCGCCGCTCTCCGCGCGTCCTGCAGATCGTCGGCGCGCTCGGCTGCCTCGTCCTCATGAACACGCTGCCCGTGCTCGCCTCCCTGGTGGGGGCAGGGGTCGTGCTCGTCGGGGTGGTGTACCGGATGCTCCGACTCCGTAGGCAGGCGCGGCTCAGCGACGGACCTGCAGCACGCTGAGGACGGCGGGCAGCAGCGCCTCGGCGGTCTGCCGGTAGCCGGCCGCACTGGGATGGAACCTGTCGAGGCTGAACATCGCGTCCGGCTCCTCGTAGAACGCGGGCCCGACGAGCTGCCGCAGGTCGACCGGCACGGCCCCGGTGCGCCATGCCACTCTGGTCTGCTCCAGCGCCAGTCGGCGCGACATCCGCGACAGCAGGGCGCGCAGCGGCTGAGGCACGGGACGAAGCGTCCCGAGATCGGGACAGGTGCCGACGACGACGGGCGTTCCGGCATCCTGCAGCCGCCGGATCGCCTCCTCTAACTGATCGGCGGCCTCGGATGCCGGGACGAGATGGGTGACGTCGTTGCCGCCGACGACGATGACGGCGACATCCGCGCGGTAGTCGTCCTCCAACGCATCCAACTGCCCTGCCAGCGCGGAGGATTCCGACCCGACCACCGCGGCCGTGCGCAGCCGCACCGGTTGCTCGATCCTCCTGGCCAGCCCCTTCGCAAGGCGTCCGCCGAGTGTCTGCTTGCGGTGGGCGGCGCCGAGGCCTGCCGCGAGCGAATCCCCCAGCAGGAGCAGCTCGACCGGCCGCCCATCCAGAGCACGCTGCCAGACCCGGTCCGCGTCGATCGAGACCTCGCCGAGCGGCTTCCCGATCCGACGTCGCGCGATCGCCGCCTGGCGATCGAGCAGTCGGCGCACGGCGAGAACGATCACGCCGACGGCGACCAGGCATCCGGCGATCAGGGCGAGCGCTCTCCTCGTGCGGGACACACCGGCAGTGAACACCCCTCACATGAACCGGTGGTGAATCAGTCGAGCTGCTTGATCTCCAGAGAACCGGCCGCGGCGTCCGCCGACACCGTTGCGAACGCGGTGTAGCCGTCGGCGGATGCGCGCTCCAGGAGCGCCTTGAGGTTCTTCGTCCTGCGCTCCAGCCGCACCCTGGCGCCGCCTTCGATCAGGCCCGCCTTGTGTGCGACGAGCTCGGCGACCGGGACGTCGGCGTCGTGGACGAGCACGATCGCGTCTGCCGCGCTGTCGTCCGCCTCGGCGACCAGGTCGACGAGGCGTTCGAAGCCGAGCGAGAAGCCGACCGCCGGGACCTGCTGCCCGAGGAAGCGCCCGATCATGCCGTCGTACCGACCGCCGCCGCCGAGCGAGTACGACACCGAGGGGTGTGCCAGCTCGGCGATCGTCCCGGTGTAGTAGCCCATGCCGCGCACGAGGAACGGATCGAACACGAGCGGGATCTCCCCCTCGATCCCCCGGCCGGCCGCCACGGCGTCGCCGATGCCGACGAGGTGCGCGACGATCTCGTCCGGCGCATCGTCCGGCAGCGCCTTGCGGATCTGCCGCTCGCCGTAGGAGTTGTACTCCATGGTCTGCGGACGGCGCAGGAACGCCTCGAAGGCATCGACGGCAGAGGCCTCAGCCCCGCGTTCGCGCAGCTCGGCGACGATGCCCTCCGGGCCGATCTTGTCGAGCTTGTCGATCGTGATCAGCACGCCGGGCCGCTCGTCCTCGGCGAAGCCGAAGGAGTCGAGCATCCAGTCCAGCACGCGCCTGTCGTTGATCCTGATCGTCGCTCCCTCGAGCCCCAGCGCGTCGACAGCGTCCAGCGAGGCGACCATGAGCTCCGCCTCCGCACGCGCCGAGTCGTCGCCGATGATGTCGATGTCGCACTGCACGAACTGCCGGTAGCGCCCCTTCTGCGGGCGCTCCGCACGCCAGACCGGACCGATCTGGATGGAGCGGAAGACCCCTGGAAGCTGCGCACGATTGCTGGCGTAGAAGCGTGCGAGCGGGACGGTCAGGTCGTAGCGCAGCCCGAGGTCGCTCAGGGCAGCAGGATCGTCCGCCGCCTGCCGGATTCCGTCCGCGTCGAGACCGCGGCGCAGGATGTTGTAGGAGAGCTTCTCGTTGTCGCCGCCGATGCCGGCGTGCAGCCGGTCGTACTCCTCGACGACGGGCGTCTCGATCTCGTCGAACCCGTGCGCCAGATAGCGCTCGCGGATGACGGAGAGCACGCGCTCACGGCGCGCCTTGTCGGCGGGGAGGATGTCGCGCATGCCGCGCGGCGGGTTCACAGTGGCCACTCCCCCATCTTTCCAGGTCGTCGGGGCGCCGGTGCCCTCAGCCAGCTTCGGCCGCGCGGACCTCGTCTTCGAGCGCCCGCACGCGCTCGCGGAGCGCACGCTCTGCGTCCCAGCCGTTGGCGCGCGCCTGGCCGACGAGGGCCAGCAGCGCGTCGCCCAGCTCGGCCTCGGATGCGGGGGAAGCCGGGCGCGCTTCGGCGGGCTCGGCGAGCGGGAGGGACGCCGCGCGACCGAGCACCTTCTGGGCCAGCGCGAGCGCGGGCATCCCGCGTGGGATGCCGTCCAGAGCGCTCGTCCTCGCGCGCTTCTCCGCCGCCTTGGCGGCGTTCCAGTGCACGAGAACCTCCTCGGGCGTCGTGGCGACGGCATCCGCGAAGACATGAGGATGACGCCTGACCATCTTCTCGGTCAGCGTGCGGGCGACGTCATCGATGTCGAAGGGATCCTCTGCGTCCTCCGCGGCGATCGCGGCGTGGAACAGCACCTGCCAGAGGAGATCCCCCAGCTCCTCCCTCAGTTCCGCCCTGTCCTCGCGCTCGACGGCGTCGATGAGCTCGTGCGATTCCTCGATGAGATACGGCACGAGCTCGCGGTGCGTCATCGCCCTCGTCCACACGCAGCGCTCGCGCACCGCCCGCATCGTCTCCGCGGCGTCCCGCAGCGCATCGTCCGTCATGACCTCCACCGTATCCAGCGCGTTAACGCCATGTCACGCGGTCAGGAGCACTCCGCGCACCGGGATACGCTCGAATCATGACCCCCGAGCCCACACCCACGGAAGCCATTCGCGTCATCGGCCGCTTCGAAGCGGGCCAGGGCATCCCCGAGGCGATGCGCGCCGATGTCCGCATGCTCGGCGCCCTGCTCGGCCAGGTGCTGCGCGAGTCCGGCACGCCAGGCCTGTTCGAGGATGTCGAGCGCCTGCGCCTGGCGACGATCCAGGCCTACGACGAGGACAGCCTCGAGGCCTTCGAGCGCGCCGCCGCCATCGCCGACTCCTTCACCATCGCCCGCGCTGACGAGGTGGCCCGCGCCTTCACCGCGTACTTCCACCTGGTGAACCTCGCCGAGGAGCATCAGCGCGTGCGCGTGCTCCGCGAGCGTGCAGGCCAGCCGGGCAGGGAGGACGCCACCGACACCGTCGCCACGGCCTTCGCGCAGCTGCGCCGAGAGGTCGGCGATGACGAGGCGCAGCGACGCCTGGCGGGGCTCCGCTTCCACCCGGTCTTCACCGCGCACCCCACCGAGGCCCGCCGCCGCGCCGTGTCCACGAGCATCCGGCGCCTCTCCGACCTGCTGACCCAGCACGACGCCGCGAGCGAGGGCGGCGCGGAGGAGCGCCGCGCACGCCGCCGGATGCTCGAAGAGATCGACACCCTCTGGCGCACCGCGCCGCTTCGCGCAGAGAAGCCGACCCCCGTCGACGAGGTGCGAACCGTCATGAGCGTCTTCGACGAGACGCTGTTCACCACCGTCCCGCACGTCTACCGGCGCATCGACGACGCCCTGCGCGGCGACGACTCCGGTGCCAGCGCCCCCGTGTTGCCGCCCTTCGTGCGGGTCGGCTCCTGGGTCGGCGGCGACCGCGACGGAAACCCCTTCGTCACGGCATCCGTCACCCGCGAGGCGGCGCAGATCGCCTCCGACCACGTCCTGCAGGGGCTCGAGCGCGCGCTCACCCGCATCGGCCGCACCCTGACGCTCGACGCGGAGGGCACTCCTGCCTCCCCGGCGGCCGCCGCACTCTGGGAGTCGTTCGCCGCCACAGACGCCGAAGGGGCGACCGCGATCTCCGCCCGCTCCCCCGGCGAGCCGCACCGCCGCCTGCTCCTGCTGTTCGCACGCCGCGTCGCGGCGAAGCGCACCGGCGCCGCAGGCGGATACGGCCACCCCGACGAGCTGCTCTCCGATCTGCGCACCGTGCAGGACTCCCTCATCGCCGCAGGCGCGCGACGGCACGCCTTCGGCGGCGTGCAGCACCTCATCTGGCAGGTGCAGACCTACGGCTTCCACCTCACCGAGCTCGAGGTGCGCCAGCACTCGCAGGTGCACCGGCAGGCGCTCGCCGAGCTAGACGCAGGAGCGGAGCCGAGCGAGAAGACCACCGAGGTCCTCGAGGTGTTCCGCGCCGTCGCCGAGATCCAGCGCTCGTACGGTCCGAATGCGGCAGGCCGTTACGTGGTCTCCTTCACGCAGTCCGCCGAGGACCTCGCGAACGTGCACCGGCTCGCCCGCTACGCACTCGGCGACGATGCACCCGTGCTGGATGTCGTGCCGCTGTTCGAGACGTTCGCAGACCTCCAGGCGGCGCCGGCGATCCTCGCCGAGGTCGTGACCTTCCCCGAGTTCCGCGCGCGGATGGCCGCGACCGGCAACCGCCTCGAGGTCATGCTCGGGTACTCGGACTCCTCGAAGGACGTCGGCCCGGTCGCCGCGAACCTCGCGCTCTACGAGGCGCAGCAGAAGATCGCCCAGTGGGCGGTGGATGCCGGCATCGAGCTGACGCTGTTCCACGGTCGCGGCGGCGCGCTCGGCCGCGGCGGCGGCCCCGCGAACTCGGCGATCCTCGCCCAGCCGCCGCACTCCGTGGACGGCCGGTTCAAGCTCACTGAGCAGGGCGAGGTCATCTTCGCCCGCTATGGCGAGCCCGCGATCGCGATGCGGCACATCGACCAGGTCGCCGCGGCGACGCTGCTGGCGTCCTCGCCGACGGTCGAGGAGCGCACCAGCGGCGCGGCCGCCCGGTTCGCCGATGTCGCCAGGATCATGGACGCCGCCTCCCGTGAGCGCTTCTTCTCGCTGGTGAAGTCCGAGGGATTCGCGCCCTGGTTCGCCACCGTGACCCCGCTCGAGGAGATCGGCCTGCTGGCGCTGGGCTCCCGCCCGGCTCGCCGCGGACTCTCCGTGGAGTCGCTGGAGGATCTCCGCGCGATCCCGTGGGTGTTCGCGTGGACGCAGGCCCGCATCAACCTGGCCGGCTGGTTCGGCCTCGGCACCGCACTGGAGGCCGTCGGCGACGAGGCCCTTCTGGCGGAGGCGTACCGCGAGTGGCCGCTGCTTCGCACCATGATCGACAACGTCGCGATGAGCCTGGCGAAGACGGATGAGCGCATCGCGCGCCGCTACCTGGCTCTCGGCGACCGCGACGACCTGGCCCAGCTCGTGCTCGACGAACTGACGCTGACCCGCGAGTGGGTGATCCGCCTGACCGGCGGCAACGGCCTGCTGGAGAACAAGCCCGTACTGCAGCGGGCTGTGCAGCTGCGCAGCCCCTACGTCGACGCCCTGTCGCTGCTCCAGCTGCGCGCACTCCGGGCGCTGCGCTCGGAGGAGCCGACGGGTTCTGGAGCGGATGCCGAACAGCAGCGACTCCTGCTGCTCAGCGTCTCGGGCGTCGCGGCCGGCCTGCAGAACACCGGGTGATCCCCGGCGTGTAACCTGCCGGAAACATTCGCGTAGAGTGGGGAATCGCGCCGATCCGGCGCGCCCCCTCTCCCGCGACACGATCGCCTCCCCCGCATCCTGCTTCAGAAAGCCGTTCTCGCGTGTCCGAAACCCTCTCGCTCCACCCGCTCCCCGCTGCCGTCCAGCCCGTCTTCGAAGCCGTGCAGGGCCGCAGCCCGCACGAGCAGGAGTTCCAGCAGGCCGTGCACGAGGTGCTCGGATCCATCGCGCCCGTGCTCGAGGCGCGTCCGGAGTACGTGGACGCCGGGATCCTCGAGCGCGTGGTGGAGCCGGAGCGCCAGATCATGTTCCGCGTGCCGTGGGTCGACGACGCAGGACGCCTGCAGGTGAACCGCGGCTACCGCATCCAGTTCTCCTCCGTGCTCGGGCCGTACAAGGGCGGCCTGCGCTTCCACCCCTCGGTGAACCTGTCGATCATCAAGTTCCTCGGCTTCGAGCAGATCTTCAAGAACGCTCTCACCGGTCAGGGCATCGGCGGCGCGAAGGGCGGCAGCGACTTCGACCCGCACGGGCGCTCCGACGCCGAGATCATGCGCTTCTGCCAGTCGTTCATGAGCGAGCTGTGGCGTCACCTCGGTGAGCACACCGACGTCCCCGCCGGAGACATCGGCGTCGGCGGCCGCGAGATCGGCTACCTGTTCGGCACCTACCGCAAGATCACCAACCGCCACGAGTCCGGCATGTTCACCGGCAAGGGAACGGCCTGGGGCGGCGCCGAGGTGCGCACCGAGGCGACCGGCTACGGTGCGGTCTTCTTCGCCGAGGAGATGCTCGCCGTCAAGAACGAGTCCCTCGACGGCAAGCGCGTCGCGGTCTCCGGTTCCGGAAACGTCGCGATCTATGCGATCCAGAAGGCGACCCAGCTCGGCGCGACCGCGGTCACGGCATCCGATTCCTCCGGCTACGTCGTCGACGACGCCGGCATCGATCTCGATCTGCTGCGTCAGATCAAGGAGGTCGAGCGCGGCCGCATCGTCGAGTACGCGAACCGTCGTCCGAGCGCGCGTTTCGCCGAGGGCGGCAGCGTCTGGGAGGTCCCCGTCGACATCGCGGTCCCGTCCGCGACGCAGAACGAGCTGGGCCTCGCCGATGCGCAGGCGCTCATCGCGAACGGCGTCCGCGCCGTCTCAGAGGGCGCGAACATGCCCTGCACCCCCGAGGCCGTCGAGGCCTTCCAGTCGGCCGGTGTGCTCTTCGCGCCGGGCAAGGCCGCGAACGCCGGCGGCGTTGCGACCTCTGCCCTGGAGATGAGCCAGAACGCCTCACGTCAGCGCTGGGCCTTCGAGGACAGCGAGCGCAAGCTGCGCCAGATCATGTCCGACATCCACAGCGCCGCCTTCGACGCCGCCGAGCGCTACGGCCGCCCCGGCGACTACGTCGCGGGCGCCAACATCGCCGGCTTCGAGCGCGTCGCCGACGCGATGATCGCCCAGGGCGTCATCTGAGCTGCGCCGATGCGCGGATGCGCTGATGCACTGAGCCGAATCCCGGACCCGCAACGTCGTGTACAGCGTGTCGAGCATCCGACACACCGGCACTCGGCTCGTTCGTCCGGGATCCGGCTCGCACGCTGACGACCCCAGGATGCGTCAGCACGCTCTGACCCCGTCCTTCCACACGCCTGCGACCAGCGGAACACCCGGCCGGTAGGCCAGGTGCACCAGGGTGGGCGCGTCGAGCAGCACGAGGTCGGCGCGCGCACCCTCCACGATCCGACCGATGTCGTCCCTGCGCAGCGCCATGGCGCCGCCGAGCGTCGCCGCGCGAACCGCCTCGGCCGGCGTCATCCCCATGTCGCGCACCGCGACGGCGATGCAGAACGGCATGGAGCTGGTGAAGCTGGAGCCGGGGTTCGTGTCGCACGCGATCGCGACGCTCACGCCGGCGTCGATGAGGCGACGGGCGTCGGGGTAGGGCTGACGCGTGGAGAACTCCACGCCGGGGAGCAGGGTGAGCACGGTCTCCGATGCCGCGAGCAGCGCGATGTCGTCGTCGGTGAGGTACGTGCCGTGGTCCACGGATGCCGCGCCGAGCTCGACGGCGAGGGAGATGCCCTCCCCCAGGCCGAGCTGGCTCGCGTGCACGCGCGGGGCGAGGCCGCGTGCGATGCCCGCCTCGAGCACCCTACGGCTCTGCGCCGGCGTGAAGGCGCCGGTCTCGCAGAACACGTCGATCCAGCGGGCGTGCGGGGCGCAGGCCTCGAGCATCGGCCCGGTGACGAGATCGACGTAGGCGTCAGGGTCGTCGGCGTACTCCGCGGGGACGACGTGCGCCCCGAGGAACGTCACCTCGGGGGTGATCTCGGCGGCGAGGCGCACCAGGCGGTGCTCGTCGACGACGGTGAGCCCGTACCCGCTCTTCACCTCGATCGTCGTGGTGCCCTGGGCCAGCATCTCGTCCCTCAACCGGCGCATCCTCATGCGCAGCTCGTCGTCCGTCGCAGCGCGGGTCGCGGCGACCGTGGAGCGGATGCCTCCGGCGGCATAGGGCTGCCCCGCCATCCGCGCCTCGAACTCGGCCGCACGGTCACCGGCGAAGACGAGGTGGCTGTGGCTGTCGACGAAGCCGGGGATGACGGCGCGCCCCTCGGCGTCGATGACCTCTGCGGCATCCGGCGCATCGACCGCCTGACCGGCCCAGACGATGCGGCCGTCGTCGATGAGCACGGCGGCGTCGGAGAGCGTCCCGGCATCCGTGTTGGTGGTCAGCTCGCCGATGTTCGTGAGGAGGATGCTCATGGCATCGGCACCTTCAGACCGCGCTCGCGGGCGATCTCGCGGGCGTGCTCGTAACCGGCATCCACGTGACGCATGACGCCGGTGCCCGGATCGTTCGTGAGCACCCTGGCGAGCTTCTCCGCGGCGAGCGGCGTGCCATCGGCGACCGTGACCTGACCGGCATGGATCGAACGGCCGATGCCGACGCCGCCGCCGTGGTGCAGCGAGACCCAGCTCGCGCCCGACGCCGTGTTCAGGAGCGCGTTCAGCAGCGGCCAGTCCGCGATCGCGTCCGAGCCGTCCTTCATGGCCTCGGTCTCGCGGTAGGGGCTCGCCACGGATCCGGCGTCGAGGTGGTCGCGCCCGATCACGATCGGCGCCTTCAGCTCCCCGGACGCCACCATCTCGTTGAACTTCAGACCGGCGAGGTGGCGCTCCTGATACCCGAGCCAGCAGATACGGGCCGGCAGCCCCTCGAAGTGCACCTTCTCCCCCGCCTGCGCCAGCCAACGGTGCAGTGCGGTGTCCTCTGGGAAGAGCTCGGCGATGGCACGGTCCGTCTTGGCGATGTCCTCCGGGTCTCCGGAGAGGGCAGCCCACCGGAATGGCCCTCTGCCCTCCTCGAACTGCGGGCGGATGTACGCGGGGACGAATCCGGGGAAGGCGAAAGCGTTCTCGAAGCCGCCCAACTGCGCCTCGGCCCTGAGGGAATTGCCGTAGTCGAACACCGCGGCGCCTGCCTCCTGGAAGCCGACCATCGCCTCGACGTGCCTGGCCATCGAGGCGCGTGCTCGCTCGGTGAACCCCGCAGGGTCGCCCGCGGCCTCGTCCTTCCACGACTCGAACGGCACCTCGGAGGGCAGGTACGCGAGCGGATCGTGCGCGCTGGTCTGGTCCGTGACGATGTCGATCGGGACGCCTCGGCGCAGCAGATCGGGGAAGACGTCGGCCGCGTTGCCCACAACCCCCATCGATACCGCCTCGCCCGCGTCCTTGGCGACGAGGACGCGGGAGACCGCCGCCTCGAGGTCGGTCGTGTACTGGTCAAGATACCCGTGCTCCACCCGGCGTGCCAGCCGGGACTCGTCGACGTCGACGATGAGCACGGCACCCCCGTTCATCGTCACCGCGAGCGGCTGCGCGCCGCCCATCCCACCCGCACCGGCCGTGAGCGTCAGGGTTCCCGCCAGCGAGTCGCGACCGAGCGAGCGGGCGACCGCGGCGAAGGTCTCGTAGGTGCCCTGGAGGATCCCCTGCGTGCCGATGTAGATCCATGATCCGGCGGTCATCTGGCCGTACATGGTGAGCCCCAGCGCCTCGAGGCGGCGGAACTCCGGCCAGGTCGCCCAGTCGCCGACGAGGTTCGAGTTCGCGATGAGCACGCGCGGCGCCCACTCGTGCGTGCGGAAGACGCCGACGGGCTTTCCGGACTGCACGAGCAGCGTCTCATCCGGCTCCAGTTCGTCGAGGGTGCGCACGATCGCGTCATACGCCTCCCAGCTGCGCGCCGCGCGGCCGGTGCCGCCGTAGACGACGAGGTCCTCCGGATGCTCGGCGACCTCGGCGTCGAGATTGTTCATCAGCATCCGCTTTGCGGCCTCCGCGCCCCAGCTCTTCGCGGTGCGCTCCGCGCCACGTGGCGCTCTGATCTGCCTTTTCATGCGATGACCTCCTGTGCGGTGCGGGCGACGGCGCCCGTTCGGACGAGCTCGGTGACGGCCTCCATCTCTGGCGAGAGGAAGCGGTCGGGGCCGGGCCCTGCGGCCACGGTGCGCACCAGGGTGCGGACGGCTCCGGTCGACGGCCCCGGTTGCAGAGGCGCGCGCAGGTCGAGGGCACGCGTCCCGGTGAGGATCTCGATCGCCAGCACCCTGGCGAGCCCGTCCAGGGCACGCCGGAGCTTGCGCGCCGCCGCCCATCCCATCGAGACGTGGTCCTCCTGCATGGCGGAGGACGGGATGGAGTCGACGGATGCCGGCACGGCGAGCCGCTTGAGCTCTGCGACGATCCCCGCGGCCGCGTACTGCGCGATCATGAGCCCGGAGTCGACTCCGGCCTCGTGGGCCAGGAACGGCGGCAGGTCGCGGTTGCGCGCCGGATCGAGCGCGCGGTCGGTGCGCCGCTCGGAGATGCCGGCGACATCGGCCACCGAGATCGCCAGGAAGTCGAGGACGGCGGCGACCGGGGCTCCGTGGAAGTTGCCGTTGGACTCGATCCGCCCGTCGAGCGTGATCACGGGGTTGTCGATGACGCTGGCCAGTTCTCGCGTCGCGATCGTCGCGGCGTGCTCCATGGTGTCGCGGGCCGCGCCGTGCACCTGGGGCGAGCAGCGCAGCGAATAGGCGTCCTGGACGCGGCCGTCTTCCGGGCCGCGGTGGCTCGCCACGATCGGAGAGCCGGCGAGGAAGGCGCGCAGGTTCGAGGCCGACTCCGTCTGGCCGCGCTGCGGGCGCAGCGCCATGAGGTCGGCGGCGAAGACCGCATCGGTGCCGAGCTGGCTCTCCACGGAGATCGCGGCGGCGAGGTCGGCGGTGACGAGGAGCGTCTCGAGATCGTGCAGGGCGAGCGCGAGCATGGCCAGCATCCCGTCGGTGCCGTTGATGAGCGCGAGCCCCTCCTTCTCCTCCAGGACGAGGGGCGCGATGCCCGCAGCGGCGAGGGCGTCGGATGCTGCGGCGAGCGCACCGTCGGCGGTGCGCACTTCGCCCTCGCCCATCGCCGCGAGCGCGATGTGCGCGAGTGGCGCCAGGTCGCCCGAGCATCCGAGCGAGCCGTACTCCCGCACGATGGGGGTGATCCCCGCGTTCAGCATGGCAGCATACGTCTCGGCGACGACAGGGCGGACCCCGGTGCGACCCGAGACGAGGGTCTGCAGGCGCAGCAGGTGCAGGCCGCGAACGACCTCCCGCTCGACCTCGGTGCCGGTGCCGGCGGCGTGCGAGCGGATGAGACTCGCTTGCAGCTGCCGGCGACGATCCGCGGCGATGAAGGTCGTCGCCAGCGCACCGAATCCGGTCGAGACCCCGTAGTGCGGGTTGGGGTCTGCGGCGAGCGCGTCGACAACGGCCCTCGTCGCCGAGACGCGATCGAGAGCCGAGGAGTCGAGGACGACGGTGGCGCCGTGCCTGGCGACCGCCACCACGTCGTCGATCGTGAGGGGGGCTGCTCCGACGGTCACCTGCGCGTTCATGCTCCCGATTCCACACCGGCGAGCACACCCGCGGCAGGGGGTTGTGCGATCATCTGTCTGTGATCCCAGACGAACACGCGCATGACTTCGCTTCGACAGGCTCAGCGAGCAAGCAAGAACACCCGCACGACTTCGCTTCGACAGGCTCAGCGAGCGAGCAAGAACACTCGCACGACTTCGCTTCGACAGGCTCAGCGAACGAAGAACACACGCACCGCAGCGCTTCGACAGGCTCAGCGAACGAGCAAGAACACCCGCATGACTTCGCTTCGACAGGCTCAGCGAACGAGGAACGCGCGCACCGCTCACCCCAGGTGCCGGCCGCCGATCAGACGCTGCGCATCCTCCGTCACCTCGCCCGGCGGGCGGGCCCCGTCGCGGCATCCGCGCTCGCCCGCGATCTCGGCATCCCCCGCTCCAGCGTCTACCACCTGCTTGCCGCACTCGAGCAGCACGGCTTCGTCGTGCACCTCGCCCAGGAGCGGCGCTGGGGCCTCGGCACCTCGGCGTTCGAGCTGGCCGGCGGCTACGCCAGACAGGAGCCGCTCGCCCGCCTCGGGCGGCCCCTGCTCGCGTCCCTCGCCGACCGCATCGGCGAAAGCGCGCACCTGGCCGTGATGACGGGACGGGACGTGCTCTACATCGTCGAGGAGCGCGCCGCGCGCCGCCCCGCGCTCGTGACGGACGTCGGCGTCCGCCTGCCCGCCCACCTCACCGCCACGGGCAGGGCGATGCTCGCTGCTCTCCCCCGCGAGCAGGTGCGCGCCCTGTATCCGGACGCCTCTGCCTTCACCGAGCGCACGGGCAGCGGACCGACCCGCCCCTCCGAACTGCGCGAGCTGCTCCGGCAGGCCCGCGAGCGCGGTCACGCCCGCGAGGACGGCGAAGTCACGGAGGGGTTCCGCTCGGTCGCGGCAGCGGTGACGGATGCTGCAGGGTGGCCGATCGCGGCCGTCGCGGTGACCTGGTCGGCCGATGCGGGTCCCGCCGAGGAGGATGCCGCCTCCGCCGTGCTCGGCACCGCCGCAGAACTGCAGCGGAGGCTCCATCGATGACATGTCGCTGAACTGCGACACCGTCGCGACGGCGGTGCGACGAGCGGTCGATACGCTCGAATCATGAGCACGAAAGCGCATCCAGGAGCCATCGCCCTCGTCGGCGCCCTGTCCGTGATCCTCCTCGCCGGCTGCGCGGCAGAAGCGGCGACGCCGGTTCCGAGCGCGAGCACGTCCCCGCAGGCGACGGCGGACGCCGCGCCGTCCATGGCCGTCGTGGCGGGCTATGCCGTCGGCGAGTTCCCCGCGGTTCCCCTGTTCACGCTCCCCGACCTCGCCCTCCTCGATGCCTCGGCCGACGGGTTCACGATCGATGTCCGCGACGATTTCGCAGCGATCCCCGGCGTGACGGTGACCGCCGCGCACTGCGACGAGTCCGGCACCGTCGTCGCCGGATCGGGAAGCGCAACGCTCTACGGCGACGGATCGGGCAACTACACGGGCGCCGACGGCGAGATCAGCAACTACGGCGACGGATCGGGCAGCTTCACGCTGAACGGGGTGACGGTCGAGAACTACGGCGATGGATCGGGCAGCTACGACGACGGCACGGTCAGCATCCAGAACTACGGCGACGGATCGGGCAGCTACAGCGACGCGTCCATGGAGGTGCACATCTACGGCGACGGTTCAGGCGATTACACGGCGGGCGCGGTGCAGATCCACAACTACGGCGATGGATCGGGCAGCTACGAGGACGGCACGACAGAGATCAACAACTACGGCGACGGATCCGGCGACTACCTCGACGCCGACGTCGAGATCCACAACTACGGCGATGGAACCGGCACAGTGAACGGCACGGACGTCGAGATGGAGCCGATCGCCGCGGTCGCTCCTCTCGGTGTCTTCCCGCCACTGGCCGCGCTGCAGCCCATCGAGTCGTGCGGCACGGTGATCACCTTCGCCGACGGCGTGCTGTTCGATTTCGACAAGAGCGACATCCGAGCAGACGCCGCCGAGACGCTGAAGACCGTCGCCGAGGCGCTGAACTCCTACGAGGTTCCCGCGGCGGTCGTCTCCGGCCACACCGACGCGATCGGCTCGGATGCGTACAACCAGACCCTGTCCGAGCAGCGCGCGTCCTCGGTGGTGGATGCTCTGCAGAAGGCCGGCGTGACGACGACGCTCACCGCGGAGGGCTACGGCGAGTCGCGCCCGGTCGCGGCCAACGAGATCGACGGCGCGGACAACCCTGCGGGGCGCCAGCTCAATCGCCGCGTCGAGATCTTCATCCCCGCGACGCTCTGAGACCGAACGTCCACGATCAGAACGTCCACGACCTCGACGTCCACGACCCGGAGGAAAGACACCATGCATCGCACCACCGCACTGACGGCGACCGCCGCGCTCCTGCTTGCACTGACGGGCTGCGCCGTCACCGTGACCGAACCGCCCTCGAGCGCGTCCCCCGTGGTCGAGGAGAGCTCGCAGCCGACCACCCAGGAGACCGCTGAGGCCCCGGAGGACGCGCTGGACGACCCCGTCCCCGCCACGGACGACTCGACCTGGAGCGAGGAGGTGGGCAGCGCCCGCGCGGACACGCTCGCCGCGGCGACCAAGACCGTCACGTGCTCCGGCGAGCTCGTGCTCGGCGACACCATGGACGCGCAGTTCGTCGCCGTGGAGGGCGTCTGCGAGCATCTCGTCGTGCAGATGGACGGCGGAGCCGTCGTCGCGGGCGACGTCGTCACGTTGGACGTCTACGGCGACGCCGGTTTCGTGTACGTCGACTCCGTCAGCGCGCTGAACGTCTCCGGTTCGGGGAACGTCGTGTACTGGACGGGGTCGGCTCCGCAGGTGAACGAGACCGGCGCGGGCAACGTCCTCACGGCAGGATGATCCCGTGACCTCGGACCGGCCCCGCGTGCTGCTCGTCGACGACGACAAGGCGATCACCGGCGCGCTGAGCGCATTCCTGGAGCGCAGCGGCTATGCCGTGCGGATCGCCGCCGACGGCAGAGCGGGGCTCGACGAGGTGGCGCGAGAGGTCCCCGACCTCGTCGTCAGCGACGTCCTCATGCCCCACATGGACGGCCGGGAGTTCGTGCGGCGGCTGCGCGAGCGCGACCTCTGGCTCCCCGTCATCCTCCTCACGCAGGTGGGCGAGTCGTGGGAGCGCAGCGCCGCACTCGACGAGGGCGCCGACGACTACCTCAACAAGCCGTTCGATCCGCAGGAGCTGCTCTCCCGCATCCGCGCCGTGCTGCGCCGAGCGTCCGCCGGTCACACGCTGCCGAGCGCGAGCAGGCTGCGCGCAGACGAGCTGGTCCTCGACCGGACGTCCCGCCGGGCCTGGCTGTCCGAGCGCGAGCTCGGGCTGACGCCCAAGGCGCTCACCCTGCTCGAGTTCCTGATGACGCATCCGCAGGAGGTGCACAGCAGGGATCGGCTGCTCGCCGGCCTCTGGGGCTTCGACTTCGCGACATCGAGCCGTGCCGTCGATCACCGGATCCGCGAGCTGCGACAGGCGCTCGGCGACGACGCGGCCGCGCCGAGGTACATCGACACCGCGCAGGGCCTCGGCTATCGGTTCGTCGCGAACGTGGTCTCCGCATGAGCGCCGGGCGCCGGATCGGCATCGGAGCGATGATCGCCGCCCCGCTCGTGCTCGGCGGTCCCATCGCCGGAGCCTTCGCCCTCGCGGGCGAGCGTCGGATGCTGCAGATATCGCTGGCGCTGCCGGCCGTGTTCGTGATCGCCGGACTCGCCGTGAGCGCGGTGCTCGGGGGCATCGTGCTGCGCAGGAGCGCGCGGGCCAGGCGCGCTGCGCGCGACGAGGAGCTGCGCTCCCAGGGCGTCGCCGCCGAGCGCGAGAACCACCGCCGCTTCCTCGCCAGACTCGACCACGAGCTGAAGAACCCGCTCACCGCGATCAGGGCGACGGCCGCGGCGGCGGGCACCGATACTCCGGAGTGGGCGACGGTCGACGACCAGGCTCGACGGCTCAGCATCCTCGTCCGGGATCTGCGCAAGCTCGCCGAGCTCGAGACCCGGCCGCTCGAGCGGGAGCAGGTCGTGCTGGAGTCCCTGCTGCAGGAGGCGATCACGGCGATCGCCCAACAGGATCCGGATGCCGGCCGGCGGATCAGGCTCGATGCCACCCGGGTGCCGTGGCCCGTGCCGCCCGTGCTCGCCGACCTCGATCTGCTCTCCCTCGTCATCGACAACCTGCTCGGCAACGCGGCCAAGTACTCGCAGCACGGCCCCATCGAGGTGCGGCTGCGCGAGGAGTCCGGGTGGGCGGTCATCGAGGTCGCCGACTCGGGGCGCGGCATCCCGGCATCCGATCTGCCCGCCGTCTTCGACGAGCTGGCGCGCGCGGCGAACGCGAGGGACGTCGCGGGGTCCGGGTTGGGGCTGACGCTGGTGGCGACCGTGGTCGCCAGGCACGGCGGCCACGTCTCGCTGCGTTCGGTCGAGGGCTCGGGTAGCGTCGCGACGGTGCGCATCCCGATCCGCAGCGCCTGACCGGAGCGCTACGCTCGAAGGGTGCTCGAGACTCTCACCGGATTCGCCGTGGTGGGGCTCGCGATCGCCGTCGGCTACGTCATCGGCCGCATCGATCTGCTCGGCTCGGGCGCCAGGCACGTCCTCGGCAGGCTCACGTTCTTCGTGCTGTCGCCCTTCCTGCTGTTCACCGTGCTCGCTCAGGCCGATGCGAGGGTGCTGTTCTCCGCGCTGCTGCCCGTCTCGGCGATCGCTGCGGTCGCGGTCATCGTCGGATACGCGCTGATCGCCCGCTTCGCGTGGCGCCGTCCGATCGGCGAGACCGTCATCGGGGCCCTGTCGGCGGGTCAGGTCAACTCGAACAACATCGGCATCCCGCTGTCGCTGTACCTGCTCGGCAGCGCCGCGTACCCCGCGCCGGTGATCCTCATGCAGCTCCTCGTCTTCACACCGATCTCCCTGACGATCCTCGACACGGTGACGCGGGGGCGCACGTCGTTCGGCAAGACGCTGCTGCGGACGATCTCGAACCCGATCATCCTCGGTTCGGTCCTCGGAACCCTCGTATCAGTGCTCGACATCGAGCTGCCGCCGATCGTCATGGAACCCGCCGTTCTGCTCGCGAACGCCTGCGTGCCCGTGCTGCTCATCAGCTACGGCATCTCGCTCTACGGCCAGCGGGTGCTCGGTGCGTCAGGGCATCGCAGGGACGTGCTGCTCGCCTCATGCCTGAAGCTGCTGGCGATGCCGGTGATCGCGTGGGCCGTGGCCCAGTTCGTCTTCGGGCTCTCCGCGCACGAAGTGCTGATCGTCGTGGTGCTGGCGGCGCTGCCGACCGCGCAGAACGTCTTCAACTACTCGCAGCGCTACGACATCGGCGAGACGATCTCGCGGGACACCGTCTTCATCACCACGATCGGATGTGTTCCCGTCCTGCTGGCGGCGACGCTTATCCTGGGGTGACATGATCCGGGAAGACGAGCTCTGGAGGAGCGACCAGCCGGTCTTCTCCGTGCGCGTCACTCGTCGAGACCCGGTCGTCATCCTTCCGGACACGGACGTGGGGAGATTCGACGGCCGGCTGATCGCCGTCACCGCTCTCGCCGTCGTCGCCTGGGGAGCGATCTTCTTCCTGTCCTTGCCGACGGCACTGCTTCCCTCGGTCTGGTTCCCCGCCGCGATCGTCGAGCGGGCGGAGATGCCGTGGCGCCTTCCTGCCCTGATCCTGAGCGTCGTCGTGATGATGTTCGCCGTCTGGCAGACGAACGGACGAGCGCGTGCCGCGTTCCGCGAGAATTCGATCGGGTTCCGTCTCTGCATCGTCGCCGCGGGGCTCGGCCTCATGCTCGGCTCGGTCCTGCTGCTGCCCGCGATGGCAGCGGCGGTGCTGGCGCTGGCTGGCCTCGTCCTCGCCGCGTGCATCGGGCTGTCGATTCCGCTCCGTGTCGCACGGGTTCGCGCCCGCGCGAGGGCCATCGAGAGGCTGATGACCACCGGCGAGCGGTCGCCGGGGGTCATCCAGTTCGTCGATTCCCGATCGGGCACCGAACTGGGCCGCCCTCGATTCCGTCGCGTGGAGATCGAATACCGCAGAGCGGAGGACCCCGCGCCGCGAACTCTTCTTGCGGCGATGGCCGCGACGCCGACCAGGGTGCCGCTGCCCGGGTCAGCGGTTCTCGTCCTGACCGGAGCAGACGGAGCGGCGCACGTGATCCCGGACCCCGATCACCCGATGAGCTTCGACCCCGACGACGATCGCTATCGCGAGGCGAACGACGGCGGAGGAAGCTGAACGCGCCCCGCCGCGACACCCCTGCCCTCAGACGAACCCCACCCGCGGCTCGGGGTGATCGAGGTGCACTCTCCCCGACGGGCTCGTCCATTCGATGACACCGCCGTCGAGCTGTCGGACTCCCCATCGATGTCTGTCCTGCACGTCCGGATGCTTGAGGGTGTGATGCTTCACGCAGAAGCACGCCAGATTCGACGTCTCTGTCTTCCCGCCCTTCGCGTGGTCGAGGTTGTGGTCGATCTGACATCGTCTCGCCGGTCTCACGCATCCGGGGAACCGACAATGCCGATCTCGCGCCCGGAGGAACCTCTTCATCGACTCGGTCGGAGAGTAGGAGTCCACTGCGATGATCATGCCCGCGGGATCGAGGAACAAGCGTGACCACACCGTCTCTTCGGCCGCGAGCTCTCTGACCAGCTCCGGAACCACGGGGCCCGCTCCGTCGATCTCCCCCATCCGGTCGTCCTCCCCTGCGAGAGTGGGCGCCGCGATCGTGACCTGAACGCTCGCACGGATCGCCTCGGCCGGGGTGCCGATCATGTGCTCCGCCCCACCCGCGACGAGCAGGGCGAGCACGACATCCGTGCGCACCTGGTCGAGCGTCCGCTCGTCCTCGTCGCCGGGGTCACGACCCGCGATGATCGTCTTCGCCATCTCCGTGGCGCGGTCGAACGCCGCTCGCACGAGCACCTCGGGACCGGTGACCTCCAGCACGCCGAGACCATCGCTATCGGTGAAGACCCTGACCCGGTGGAAGGCCTTCGCGCGCCGATGCCGCTCGACGACGTCGAACGCCGCGATGTCCGCGGCGAGCATCTTGACCCGGATCTCGGTGCGTCCGGCCGGCTCGGCCAGCGCGATCTCCAGCGCTCGCTCCGCGAACTCCGCCCGATCCGTCTGGGTCGTGTCGACGAGCACAGCACCGGCATTCGCGATGACCTCGGCATGACGCAGAGTGATCCGCCCCTCCTCCAGCGCGACGAGCACGCCGGGGTACACCCTGGCGATCGTGTGAGCCCTGTGCAGCATCCCCTCCGCCACCGCAGGCGAGACGAGACCCGCCGCCGCGACCTCCGCCGCCAGCGAGCGCACGGCCATGTCGTGATAGCGCGAGCCGAAGGGGTCCTCGCGCAGCAGAACGTCGAAGCGGTCGGCCAGAACGCGCACCCTCCGGCCCTCGATCGACGCCAGATGCCGCGACGAGAGCGCGAGCACGCTCAGCGCGTCATCGACCTCTCGAGGCGGTTCGGCGAACGTTGACATGCTTCATTATCGAACAGATGAACAATAGTTGTCAAGAGTTATTTCGTAGTTATATACGAACTCAGCGAGCCCTGAGCACCGCGGGCAGCACGATGTGCGCATCGGGGATCATGCCGGGCGTGACCCGCTTGCGGAAGATCCAATAGCTCCACGCCTGATAGGCGAGGATCACCGGCATCGCGCACACCACCACGACGGTCATCACACCGAGCGTGTATCCGCCGTTCGCGGAGTTCTCGATGGTGAGGTCGTATGCCGCATCCACCGTCGAGGGCAGCAGCGTCGGGAACATCCCCGCGAAGATCGCCGCCGCACCGAAGAGCCCGAACCCGGCGTAGCCCACGAAGGCCACGCCTTCACGGCGGGACCGCGCCGCGACCCAGCCCACCACCGCGGCGACCAGGGCCAGGGCGATGAACGCCCAGGCGAGCACGGTTCCACCGTGCACGACCTGCACCCAGATCGCCCAGATCGCCGCCGGCAGAAGGAGCACCGGCGCCCACCGGGCGGCGAAACGCCCTGCACGCTCTCGCACCTCCCCATCGGCCTTCAGGCCGAGGAAGGTCGCCGAATGCGCGAGCGCGAAGCCGACGACCGCCAGGCCGCCGACCACGGCGGGCAGCGTGAGCCAGACGAACGGTCCACCGACGCGGTCGCCGTTGTCATCGATCGGCAGCCCGGTCGAGGTGAGGGCGAGGGCGGCGCCGATGCAGAAGGCGACGATGAGCGATCCGAGACCGATCATCCACGTCCAGAACGTCCGCCAGCGCTCCGTGTGAATCTTGCCGCGGTATTCGATGCCCACGGCGCGGACGATCAGCCCGACGAGCGCGATGGTCAGCGGAATGTACAGCGTCGAGAACAGCGACGCGTACCAGGCGGGGAAGGCCGCGAACATCGCCGCTCCCGCGGTGATGAGCCAGACCTCGTTCCCGTCCCAGACCGGGCCGATCGTGTTCAGCATCACCCGCCGTCCGCGCTCGGAACGCGTGGAGAAGATCATGTGCATGCCCACACCGAGGTCGAAGCCCTCGAGCAGCAGGTAGCCGATCCAGAGCACGGCGATCGTGATGAACCAGAAGACGGCGAGCGGTTCCATGGTCGTTCCTCTCCAGTCGGTTCAGTAGGCGAAGGCGAGCACGTCGTCGCGCTTGTCCGGGTCATCCGGATCGGTCTCGGGATGATGGACGAGTTCCGGCATGGATGCCGCGACACCGCCGCGCACGTACTTCACCATGAGGAACAGCTCGATGACGAGCATCACCGCGTACACCAGCGTCAGGGTGATCACGGAGAACAGCAGCTCTCCCGCCGTGACTCCCGGCGAGACGGCGGCGGCGGTGTACATGAACACGCCGTCGACGCCCGTGGCATCGGGGTTGGGAGCGACGACGAACGGTTGACGCCCCATCTCGGTGAAGATCCATCCGGCGATGTTGGCGGCGAAGGGCGCGATGATACCCAGCAGCGCCAGCCGCATGATCCACGGCGAACGCGGCACCGTGCCCTTGCGGGTGAGCCAGAGCGCCACCACCGCCCCCGCGGCGACCACGCCGCCCAGGCCGATCATGAGACGGAATCCCCAGTAGGTGACCCACATCACGGGCACGTACTGCACCTCGCTGCCGGCCCGGTCGCCGTACAGCGCGTCATCGGGGATGGTCGCCCCGTACTGGTCGACGTACTGCGGCTCGAGATCGCTGATGCCTGGCATCTCCGCACCCCACTCCCCCGTTCCGAGGAAGCCGAGGACGCCTGGCACCTCGATGAGGGTGATGACGTCTGCGCAGTCCCGCGAGCCTGGGTCTCCGAGCGAGAGCACCGAGAACGCGGAGCCGGTGTGGCACGCGGCCTCGGCCGCCGCCATCTTCATCGGCTGCTGCTCGTACATCAGCTTTCCCTGGATGTCACCGCTGGCGACGGTGCCGGCGAACCCGAGGATGGCGACCACAGCGCCGAAGCGCAGCGACCAGATCCAGACGCCGTGGTCCTTGCGGTCACGGCCGGGCGCAGCATCCGTCTCGCCGACGACGACGCGACCGGACGCATCCACCGTGTCGATGCCGTCGCGGCGGCGCTGCCACAGGTGGTACCAGGAGATGCCGATGAGGAACATGCCGGCGACGACGAGCGCGCCGAAGACGGTGTGGATGTAGGCGGCGATCGCGGTGTTGTTCGTGAGCACGGCCCAGACGTCCGTCATCACCGGTCGTCCGTCCGCGCCGAGCTCGACGCCGACAGGATGCTGCATCCACGAGTTCGCGACGATGATGAAGTACGCCGAGATCCACGAACCGATCACCGCGCACCACAGCGCCGCCAGATGCAGGCCCTTGCGCAGGCGCCCCCAGCCGAAGATCCAGATGCCGAGGAAGGTCGACTCGACGAAGAAGGCGAGCAAGCCTTCGAGCGCGAGCGGTGCACCGAAGACGTCACCGACGAAGCGGGAGTACTCGCTCCAGGCCATCCCGAACTGGAACTCCTGCACGAGACCCGTCGCGACGCCGACGATGAAGTTGATCAGGTAGACCTTGCCCCAGAACTTGGTCATCCGCAGGTACTTCTCATCGCCGGTGCGCACCCAGCGGGACTGCATGATGGCGACGGACATCCCGAGGCCGAGGGTGAGCGGGACCATCAGGAAGTGGTAGACGGTGGTGATGCCGAACTGCCATCTGGCGATGTCGAGGACGTCCACTGGCGGGTCTCCTTCGCGGATCCGTGATCACGGGATGCTCAAATTCTACGACATGTAGAACTACTTCGACAGAGCATAGAACAAATTCGACAAGGGGTAGAATGTCTCAAGGCCGTGAAAATCTGGTGACGGCCGGGAGGTCGAAATGGGAACGCTGGGGGAACTCGAACGCGCCGTGATGGACGCGATCTGGGACGCTGAGACGCCGGTGACCGCCTACGACGTGAAGGACGAGCTCGAGGCGCACGGACGCACCCTCGCCATCACCACTCTCCTCACCGTGCTGTCCCGCCTGGAGAAGAAGGGCTTCGTCGCCCCCGACCGCTCGTCCCGTCCGCACCAGTACTCCGCGGTCGCATCTCGGGCGGATCACACCGCCGAGCTGATGCACTCCGTGCTCGGCGGCGCCGGCGATCGCACCGCCGTGCTCGAGCGCTTCGTCGGCGGCGTGTCCGCCGAGGACGCCGCCGTGCTCCGCCAGCTCCTCGACGGCGCCGCCTGAACCCACGCGGATGCGCACCCTGCCCGCCCTGAGCGACCCGACGCTCGTCGGCGCCGTCGTGATCCCGCACGGCGTCGTCGCCGGGGGCGCGATCGCGCTCGGCCTCATCGCGCTCGCCCTGGCCTGGCCGGTTCCCGTCGCACTGTCGCGCGCGGGCTGGCCCATGCGGATGCCGGTGATCGCGCTCCTCCTCTGGCAGGCGATCGGCCTCGCTGGAGGGCTCTCGATGATCGGCGCGCTGGCGCTCGCCGGCTACGCGATCGCCCCGCAGCATCCCTGGCTCGCCGCCATCCCCGCCGCCGCCTTCACGATCTACCTGCTCTCGCACCTGGCGGTGACGATCGTCCAGGTGACCCGCCAGCGGCACCGTCACCTCGCCCTCCTGGAGATGCTCACCTCCCCGCATCCCACGAGGGCGCGCACCCGGGTGCTCGACGACGCCGTCCCCGTCGCCTACTGCCTGCCGAACGGCGCACGCTCGGTGACCGTGCTGTCGCAGGGGCTGCTCGACCGGCTCGACGCCGATGAGCTCGTCGCCGTGATCGCTCACGAGCGCGCCCACGTCGAGCAGCGGCACGACCTGCTCCAGCTCGCCTTCCGCGCCTGGCGCGCCGCGCTGCCGTGGTTCCCCATCGCGGCCAGGGCAGAGGCGGAGGTCGCCGCCCTCGTCGAGATGCTCGCCGACGACCACGCCCGCCGCGAGGTCCGCGACGAGGTGCTCGCGCGGGCGATCCTCGCCGTCGGCGCGAGCGGGATGCCAGGCGCCGAACGCGTCGTCTCCGGGTCGACGAGGGTCAGCGACCGGTTCCGCCGACTGGCGGCCTGACCCGACGCCGCCCCGGCTCAGGGCCGGAGCGACACGACCGCATCATCAGGCATCCGATCGGCCGCCCTGTGCGAGACGAGCATCACGACGCGCTCGCGCACGGCCGAGCGGACATCGCCCATCATGGCAGCCGCCGTCGGCTCGTCGAGGTGCGCGGTCGGCTCATCGAGGAGGATGACATCCGCCCTCGTCATGAGCGCCCGTGCGACGGCGAGACGCTGACGTTCACCGCCGGAGAGCGCGGATCCGCCGGCCCCGACCTTCGTGTCCAGCCCGTCGGCGAGGGTCGCGAGCAGAGGCCCGAGGCCGGCTCGCCGAAGAGTGTCACGCATGCTCTCGTCGTCGGGGGCGTCCTCCCGCGTACGGGCGAGAAGGAGGTTGCCGCGGAGCGTCGAGTCGAACACGTAGGCGTCCTGCGGACACCACGCGACCCGTCCGCGCCAGCTCGACGCGGTGAACGCGGTGATCGGCGACCCGTCGGCACGGACCTCGCCACGCTCGATCGGCAGCGCGCCCATCACCGCGGAGAGCACGGTGGACTTGCCCGCCCCGGAGGGGCCGTCGAGGACGAGCCAGCGTCCGCGACGCGCAGTTCCGGTCACCCCGTCGACCGCCGGCATGGCGGCTCCTGCGTAGCGCACGGTCACGTCGTCGAGGACGACCTCCGCCACCGCGGCATCCGGCTCGCCGTCTCCCCAGGGGACCGGGGGCGCGGGGCGAAGGACCGGGTCGATGCGGCGCAGCAGCGCGCGCAGCAGGGGAATGCGGTGCACGGCGGACACCAGCCCGGTCAACGGCTCGATCATCGCGAGGGAGAGCAGTGCGACGACGCAGGCGAACTCCGCGGGAAGATCACCCGCGAGCGCGGGGACGACGGCCGCCAGCGCTGCGGCGGCGAGGGTGATGACCGCGCCGCCCAGCCCCGCCGACCACGCAGCCCCGTTCTCGGCCCGCGAGAGTCGGTGGGCGGCGGCGTCCAGCCGGTCGAGCGCGACCTCCTCGACGCCGTTCCCACGGAGATCGTCCGCCGCATCGGCGAGCGCCGCCGTGCCCCGGACGATGTCCGAACGGGCGGCGACGCGCGCCGCGCTGGATCCTCGTTCGGATGCCAGGGCGAGCACCACGGCGAGGGCGACAGCGACGAGGAGCACCGCGGTGACGACCGGCGCGAGGGACGGCGCCACGAGCGCGGTCGTGAGCACGGCTCCGGCCAGGACGAGCACTCCCGCGCCGATCGGTGGGAGCACCCTGGGCAACTGGTCGCGCAGATCGTCGGTCTGGGTGACGAGGTAGTCCACCGGGGCGCCGCCCTCGAGCATCCGCCTCGACCCCGCCCCGCGCTCGGCGATCGATCGCCACAGACGGAGCCGCAGCGCGTCGGCGACGAGGAAGGCGGCGCGGTGGGTGACCAGTCGCTCGGCGTAGCGCCCGACCGCTCGTCCGATGCCGAACGCGCGCACGCCGACGATGGCGACGAGCAGGTACATGATGTGCTCCTCGACGCTCGCGCGCACGATGAGCCAGCCCGAGACCGCCGTGAGCGCGGCGCCCAGGCCCGCAGCGACGGCGGCGAGGAGGACCGCGCCGAGCCAGATCCACCGATGCGGCCGCAGCAGCGCACGGAGGGTGAGCCGGTGCGCCAGGGGCGCACGGGGAGCCTGCCCGCCTTCGCCGCTGGTGGCGCCTGCGTGTCGCTCGGGGACCACCTCATCGGGCTCGGCCGCGGCGGCCTCGGCGGGCGCGCGCCCCGGGCTCCCGACACTCACGCGATGGGTCGCGAGGGCCAGCGTCTCCGGTTCATGGCTCGCCAGCACGACCGTGCACCGTTCGGCGCGGCGCAGGATCGCTGCGCGCACGGCATCGGCGGACACGGCGTCGAGGTGCGCGGTCGGCTCATCCAGCACGAGCAGCGTCGCACCGGCATCCACTCGAGCGAGCGCGCGGGCGACGGCGAGCCTGCGCTGCTCGCCGGGGCTGAGCTCCGCTACGGAGGCGTCCGCGAGCGCGCCGAGCCCGAGCTCGTCGAGCGACGCCTGCCCGCCCCCGTACAGCTCGACCTCCTGCAGCGGCGTCGCGGCGAACGCCCGCGGCGCCTGCGGAGCGAAGGCGACGACACCCCGGCTGATGCCATGGATGCGTCCGGTGATCTCGGCATCCGGAGGGAGCACGCCTGCGAGCGCGGCGAGCAGGGTGGACTTCCCTGCACCGCTGGGCCCCGTGATCGCCGTGATGCCGGTCAGCTCGGCGGACAGCGTCGACACGGGGCTGCCGGTGCGGCTGGCATAGCGGATCGTCACGTCGTCCAGGCGGACCGTCTCGGCATCCGCGACGCCTGCGCTCGTGCTCCTGCCGTCTGCGGCGAGGGGGAGCCGCAGGAGTCGCCGGGCGCGGTCGAGCGCCGAGAGGCCGTCCTGGGATGCATGGAAGGCCGAGCCCACCTCGCGGAGAGCGGCGAAGCACTCCGGCGCCAGGATGAGCGCGAGGAGCGCGGGCTCAAGGGTGATCGTCCCGTTCAGGAGGCGCAGCCCCAGGAAGACGGCGACGATCGCCACCGAGATCGTCGCCGTGAGCTCGAGCACGAGAGCCGAGAGGAAGGCCCAGCGCAGTGTCTCCTCGGTGCGCGCGCGATACCTGCCCTGCACGGCGTCGAGGGCGGCAGCCTGCTCGGTCGCGCGTCCGAGGCCGACGAGCACCGGCAGCCCCCTGGCGAGTTCGGTGAGGTGATCGGCGAGCCGGCTCAGTGCAGAGAGCGCGGCATCCGTGCGCTGCTGGGTGTGCTTGCCGATGAGGATCATGAACAGCGGGACCAGCGGCACGGTCAGCACGATCACGACGGCGCTGAGCCAATCCGCCGCCAGGATCCGCGCACCGACGAGGAGCGGCACCACGGCCGCCGAGATCACGGCAGGAACGGTCTGCACGAAGTAGTCGTCGAGCGCGTCCAGCCCATCCGCCGCCAGCACGGCTGTGCCGCCCTCCGACGATCCACCTCCCACGATCCTGCGCCAGAGCGCTGCGCGCAGCGACAGCTTCACCTCGCCCGCGATGCGGCGGGCGAGCATGGACGATGCCCATTCCGATCCTGCGCGCAGGACGGCGCCGCTCAGCCCGAGGAGCAGGACGATGCGGATGCGGCCGGCATCCGTCTCCCCCGCCGCGAGCAGGCCGATGCCGCGGGCGATGGAGTCGGCGACAAGGACGAGACCGAGCGCCCTGGATGCCGCGAGCACACCGAGCAGGTAGAGGGCCCGGCGAGGGACCGCGGAGAGATCAGGACGACGGAAGCCCGGGGCGTTCGCCACCCGCTCGGCTTCGATCACCCACGGGTCGTTGGCGATGCTCTCTCGGCTCACGAAAAGAATTCTACAGGGCGTAGAAGAAGCCCGAACCCCCACCCTGTTCAAGCACGGCGGTACGATGATGCGCGTTCCGGAAAGCACGAAGCCCCCGACGAATCGGGGGCTTCTCTGGTGGACCTAAGGGGATTCGAACCCCTGACCTCCTCGATGCGAACGAGGCGCGCTACCAACTGCGCCATAGGCCCGTGAACCTCAGCAAGGCTATCACGATCCGGAAGGCTCGATCGCCAGAGCGGGTCCGGGAGCGTCGGGATCGCGCGCTTCGACAGGCTCAGCGAGCGAGAGCGGACCGGCTCAGCGAGCGAGGGGCGGAGGGGCTAAGCGAGAGTGGGCGGGCAGCAGGAGGTCAGCCGGCCGCGCGGCTGGCGAGGAGTCTGCGCACGTGGTCCTCGATCTCCGCGTCGTCGACGAAGCCCATCCGTGCATACGGCGAGTCCGCACGCGCCACGGGCTCGAGCCGGACCGGCTCCTCCGACGCCATGCTCGCCGCACGCTCGCGCAGCTCCGCGAGCCGTTCGGCGCGGCGCAGCTGCTCCGCGGCGTCGATCTCGGCCCGTGCGATCTGGGCTCGCGAACCCGCCACCGTGACCAGCGGCTGCGGAAGCGGACGAGGCGTCCAGGATGCCGGACCCTGATCGTGCAACGGGGGCGAGACGCGCTCGACAGGAGCCTCCATCACGACAACGGCGGGGCGACGAGCGGCCCTGGATGCCACCACAGCCATCCGGGAGAGGACCAGGACACCGGCAACGACGACCGCGGCCCCCGTCCACACCAGCGCCTGAACACCGGCGGACACGAGCTGCCAGACTCCGACCCCGGCGACGGAGAGCCCGATGAGCACGACGGAGAACGCGACGATCCTGACCCGTCGCCTCGCCCTCGCCTGCTTCAGGGCAGGGTCCGCCTGGGCCTGCGCCAGCTCCTGCTTGAGACGGGCGAGTTCTGCGGCCTCCCGCTCGGACTGCACGCGCCTCGCGAGCTTCTGCTGGGCGAGCGCGGTACGGGCGGTGAGCTCCAGTCGCACCTCGTCTGGCGTCTCGCTCGTCTCTGCGAGAACGCGCAGCGCCTGGTTCAGCCGGACGGCATTGCGCTCGGCAGCGTAGAACTGGTGCCGCCCGCGCCAGGTCGGCAGCAGATAGAGCATCCACAGCAGCACGGCGACGAGGACGATCACTCCCCCGCTCAGCACCGGCCCGTTCATAGGGTCAACGGTAAGGGACCGCGTGCCCCCGGCGCCGGAGTCCGGACGCGTGTCGTCCGCGAATCAGAGCGAGAGGCGATCGGACGGCGGAATGGCAGCCGCATGAGCGGGAACTGCGCCATCCACCCAACGAGCCAGCACACCACGCGGGACATCCTCCCTCGTGAGGGCGAAGGCGTAGTGGTCGCGCCAGTCGCCGTCGATGTGGATGTACCGTCGCCGCAGCCCCTCGTACCGGAATCCCAGTTTCTGGACGACCCGCAGGCTCGCCGCGTTCTCCGGACGGATGCAGATCTCCATCCGATGCAGCCCGAACTCGGCGAAGCTCGCGTCCGTGGCCAGTGCGACGGCCGCCGGCGTGATCCCCCGCCCCGCGAACCTCTCACTGACCCAGTAACCGATCGTCGCCGAGCACAGCGAACCGCGAGCGACGCCCCAGATGTTGAGCTGACCGGCGATCTCGCCGTCGTACTCCATCACGAAGGGGTAGCCGGCACCGTCGCGGTACTGCTGCAGCAGCCGCCGGATGCTCATGCGCATGTCGAAGGAGGCGACCCCGTTCGGGATCGTCGCCTCCCACGGCTGCAACCAGGACCGGTTCGTGAGCAGTTCGTGCTGAAGCGGGCGCGCGTCCCTCGACCGGATCAGCCGCAGCTGCACCGGTCCGTGACGATAGTCGTTCAGCAGGTCCATGACGCTCCGGCGCGGTCTCAGAGGCGTGCGGCGAATTCCTTGAGCCAGGGGCGAAGGTCCGGCCCGAGGTCGTCGCGGTCGGATGCGAGCTGCACGATCGCCTTGATGTAGTCGACCCGGTCGCCGGTGTCGTAGCGGCGACCGCCGAAGATGACGCCGACCACGCCGGGGCCGTCACCGACGGCGAGCTCCTGCAGAGCATCCGTGAGCTGGATCTCGCCGCCCTTGCCCGGCTGCGTGCGCTCCAGGATCTCGAAGATGCTCGCCGGCAGCACGTAGCGGCCGATCACGGCGAGGTTCGACGGCGCATCCTCCGCAGCAGGCTTCTCGACGAGGCCGGTCACGGTGACGACGTCGTCGTCCTCGGTCGCCTGCACGGCCGCGGCGCCGTAGAGGTGGATGCTGGACGGCTCGACCTCCATGAGCGCGATCACGGCGGCACCGGTGGCCTCATGCACCTCGATCATCCGGGTGAGCAGCGGGTCGCGCTCGTCGATGAGGTCGTCGCCGAGGAGGACGGCGAAGGAGGCGTCGCCGACGTGAGCCCTGGCGCGCAGCACCGCGTGCCCGAGGCCCTTCGGCTCGCCCTGGCGGACGAAGTGGATGTCGCCGAGGTCGCTGGACTGCACGACGCGCGCGAGGCGCCCCGTGTCGCCCTTCTCCATGAGCTTGACCTCGAGCTCCGGCACGGAGTCGAAGTGGTTGGAGATGGCGTTCTTGTTGCGGCCGATGATGACGAGGATGTCCTCGATGCCCGCGCCGACCGCTTCTTCCACCACGTACTGGATGGCGGGCTTGTCCACCACGGGGAGCATCTCCTTCGGCATCGCCTTGGTGGCGGGGAGGAATCGCGTGCCCAGCCCTGCTGCGGGGATGACGGCCTTGATCTTCTGTGTGCCCATTGGCTCAGCCTAGTGGAGCACCTGCCTAGAATCGGATCATGCCGAACGAGGTGGAGCAGCACAAGCGCGCACTGCGCGCGGAACTCCGCGAGCGACGCGCCCTGCTCTCCGAGGCGCAGCGCGAGGCGGCCGCCGCCGCCATCGGCGAACGATTGGATGCTCTCGTCGACGAGTTGGGCGCCACCTCGATCTCCTGTTACCTCTCCGCGCTCACCGAGCCGGGCACACGAGACTTCGTGACGAGGGCAGTGCGCCGCGGCATCCGCGTGCTCCTGCCTGTCACCCGCGCAGACGGACTGCTCGACTGGGCGGTCGCCGACGACACGGGTGAGGTCGCCGAGGGCCTGTTCGGCCTGCCGGAGCCGACCGGCGAGGTGCTCGGCCCGATCGCCGTGAACGACGTCGACCTGATGATCATCCCCGCCGCCGCCGTCGACCGCACCGGCATGCGGATGGGATGGGGACGCGGCTACTTCGACAAGACCATCGGCTCCATGCAGAAATGCCCTCCGGTGTACGCGGTGATCTATGATTCCGAGGTACTCGATTCGCTTCCCCGCGAGGTGCACGACCAGCCGGTGAACGGCGCGGTCACCCCTGCGAGGACGCTCACCCTGTCGCCTGAGCGGCACTGATCACCACAGGGACGACCATGCCCACCTATGCATACGCCTGCACGCAGTGCGGCCACCAGTTCGACGCCGTGCAGAGCTTCTCCGACGCCGCCCTCACCACCTGCCCGGAGTGCGGCGGTGCGCTGCGCAAGCAGTACGGATCGATCGGCGTGACCTTCAACGGCTCCGGCTTCTATCGCACCGACTCGCGGAGTGGCTCTGGATCGACATCCGGATCGCAGGCATCATCGAAGGCGGGTTCGTCGACGAGCGCCAACCCGGCGCCCGCGTCCAGCCCGGCCTCCGCGTGAGGTCCGAGCCGTAGGGGGTTCCCGTGATCCAGGGATTCAAGGAGTTCATCACCAAGGGCAACGTCATCGACCTCGCGGTCGCCGTCGTCATCGGCGGAGCGTTCACCGCGATCGTCAACGCCGTGGTGTCCAGCATCATCAACCCGCTCGTCGCTCTCGTCTTCGATGCGGACGAGACTGGCAAGGCCGGCATCATCGTGAAGGGCATCTACGGCCAGAGCGTGACGTTCCCGGTCGGCGAGCTCATCTCCGCGGTGATCAGCTTCTTCGCCGTCGCCCTCGTGGTGTACTTCGTCTTCGTCGTCCCGATGAACAAGTACAAGGAGCGCCAGGCCGCCAAGAACCCGGCCGTCGAGGAGGAGACCCTCCCCACCGAGCAGGAGCTGCTCATCGAGATCCGCGACGCGCTGCGCAAGAACAGCGCCGGCTGAGCGCCACCGCCGACGAGCGAGCCGGCACGCGAGCATCGTCCGCACGACGGACACAGTGCTCGTGTGCCGGCTCGCGTCGTTTCGTCGCCGCGTCAGTAGTGCGGCGGGACGTCCTGGCGCAGGCGCGCGTCGTTGGGACCTGTGTCGTTCGAGGAGGCGGGCGCCACGGCATCCGGTCGATCCTTGACCTCCGGAGAGGGGTCGCTGCCTGCGACCGGGGTCAGCCGCGCACGGCGCGCGCCGGCGACACGGACGACGCGCTGGCGCGGTTCGTCAGACATCGCCCCGGTCGATGGGCTGAGTCTCCTGGTCGACCCGTTGCGTGTCAGACGAGATGCCCAGCACCTCCGCGATGCGCGATGCCGCCGTCGCGGGATCGCTGTACAGGTCGAAGGCGTGCACGCGGACGTAGTGCCAGCCGAGCCGCCGGAGCACGTTCGGCCTCAGGCGGAGGGTTTCGCGCAGCGACTCCCCACGCGACTCCGGATCGGACTCGATGACGACAGCGCGCCCGCCGTGCTGGGCGACCAGCGGCAGCAGACCGCGGTAGTCGACATCGACGGATGCTCCGAGGCGACGCAGCTGGGCGGCGAGGGCCAAGGTCAGCGGGTCGGCGAGGTCCTCCAGCCTGGCATCCCTCCCCCGCGCCGCGAGGCCGCCGAGGATGGACATCAGCGTGGCGGCGCCGTGCTCGAGACGTCCGTCGTCGAAGGCGGATGGCCTGATCGACGAGACGATCACCATGGAGCGGCGCGCCCTGGTCATGCCGACCGTGAGAAGGCGTTCGCCGTCCGGCGTCGACAGATCGCCGAAGTCGCTGAGCACCCTGCCGTGCTTGGTCAGGCCGAACCCGAGCGAGAACACCACCCGATCACGGCTCTCCGCCACGGACTCCTCGAGGGTCAGCACGGCGAACGGCTCCGCGGTGTCGCGCGAGACGAACGCCGTGACGTCGCCGCGCGAGGCGAAGGCGCTGGTGACCGCAGCCCTGATGCGCTCGGCATGACGGCGACTGGCCGTCACGACCATGAGCGATTCGGACGGGCGGTGCACCGCGTGCTCGACGACGAGCGTCACGACCCGGGAGACTTCGGCATCCGGGCTCTCGACGGCGCCGGACACCGGATCCGGCGTGCCGACCCCGCCCTCGACGTAGTCGACGGTCAGGCTGCCCCGGCCGAGATACGAGCCCGCCCAGGGCAGGGACTGGATCTCGCCGCCGTAGAAGGCGTCGTTGATGAGCTCGGCGAGATCCTCACCGCCCGCCCGGTAGCTGCGCGTCAGAGTCATGACGGGGAAGAGCTCGGCGAGACGCTCGAAGGCGGAGACGGTGTCGAAGGGCACCTCCGGCTCCCAGTCGCGCTCGGCGTCGACGGCGACCTGGAACGGCGTCGGGCGCTGCGTCACCGGATCACCGAAGGCGACGATCTGACGGGCGCGCCTGATCGCCGGGGCGGCCTCTGCGAGATTGATCGCGGCGGCATCGACGAGGAGCACGGTGTCGAACCGCACACTGTCGGGGATCTCCGGCACCTGGTACGGCGACGAGATCCAGGCGGGAGCGAGCACCGACATCAGGGTCGGCGCGGCGGAAACGATCTCCGCGGTCGTCGGCGTCCCCTGGGTGAGCGCCCGTCGCAGGTGCTGCGATTCGGTCGGCTCATCGACGACGGCGATCCTCCACTGGTTCGCCAGCTGCCATGCCAGCAGCGCTCCGGATGCTCCGGCGTGCGCCTCGTCGACGAGGCGGAAGTCGCGCTCGAGCCGGTCGACGACGGCGGTGTTGGCTCCCAGAAGCGCCCTGTCCTGCTGCAGCGCGAGCTCCAGCAGGGACTGCCACCAGGCGAACTCGAGCTCGTCGGCGACACGGGATTCCGAGACGTGACGCACCGACAGCTCGGCGAGCAGCGGGGCGAGACCGAGCTCGGCCAGCTCATCCCTGATCGTGGCCCGCTCGACGAGGTTGTCGAACACGTCGGATTTCGCGGCGAGCCCGGCGAGCGTGCGCGTAAGCCGCGCGACGGGGAGGGTCGCGAGGGGCTCCCGCCGACCGAGCGCGGTGTCCAGCTCCTCCAGCTCCGCCTCCACGCGCTGCCATGAGGCATGCACGTCGCCGAGGCCGAGCGGGATCTCCGGCGCGACACCGGCATCGACGAAGCGCTGCCACTGCGTGCGCTGCTGCTGGATGCGCAGCAGCGCGTCGTGCATGTCGAGGATGTGCACGCCGGGGCGCACGTACTCCTTCGCGAGCTTGCGGAGTCGGCGCCGGTTGGCGCCGGACATCCCCGGTGCATCCCTGCGCGATCCGTGCGCCTTGATCAGTTCGCCCAACGGGCGCTCGAAGACCGTGGGGCTGAACCGATCGAGCGAGTCCCGCATGCCCTGCAGCAGCTGGAGGTACTCGCCGAGCTCGTCGATGGTGGCGAACGGGCGCATGCGCGTCTGCGCGATCAGCTCGTAGCCGCGCTCCAGGAGCGCGGGAACGCTGGCTGCGTTGAGCCGGCCGGCGAGCTCGTGAGCGGCACGCGCACCCTCCGTGCTCTCGAAGGTGACCCCGTACCAGGGCGAGTCGTCCGGTCCGAAGCGGAACTCCCCGAGCTTCGCGGCCTGCACGAGTTTCGCCGCGGCCTCCGCCCTGCCACCGGCGAGGCGGTCCAGGGTGTCGGCGCTCAGGCGCGCGGTGGTGGACGGCGGATGCTCGAGCGAGGCGAGTCTCGTCAGTTGGCGCGTGGCGTCGAGCACGGACGCGCCGGTCGCCCCCACGGGCGACGTCAACGCGCGACGGTAGTCGCGCAGCACGGCGCGCAGCCGGACGAGGGCGTCGTCGATCTCGCCGATGGCGGGCGCTGCGGCCTTCTCATTGCGGCCGATCGCCCTGACGAGGTCGCGACGGATGCCGGAGGGGCTGATCGCGAGGCCGTCGAGGTCGATGCCTGCGAGGCGGTGCCGCACGCCGTCGAGCGTCGACCGGCGCGCGGAGACGACGAGGACGCGCTTGCCTGCGCGCACGAGCTCGCCGAGGGCGTTGATCACCGTCTGGGTGCCGCCCGTACCGGGCAGGGTGGCGATCGCGAGCGACTGCCCCGCCACGATCCTGGCGAGGACGGCCTCCTGCTCGGCATCCGCGTCCAGCAGCAGCGTGTCGGATGCGGGAGCGCGATCATCGGGGCTCGAGACCGGCGGCTGCGGCTGCGGTGCGGCGACGCGCTCGCGGTCGTCGACGTGGCCGGCCAGCGCGTTGAGCACCGGGTGATCGAGGTCGCGGGAATCCGCGGCCATCGCACTGGCGACATCGGCGAACACCGACACGACCAGCCGTGGCTGCACGGAGAAGGTATCGATCGAGCGCGTCAGCGCGCGCAGCTGATCGATCACAGGCTGGGGCTTGAAGATGCCGCCGTCGTAGGCGAGCGCGGCGAGCCCCTCGGCATCCAAGGTGAGCCCGAAGTGCTCCCTGGCGATGCGCACGAGCTCGGGGTTGACCGTGAAGGCGCCCTGCAGCTTCAGTTCGAAGTCGCTGTGGTGGCGGCGGATCGCGAGCGGTCGCAGCAGCACGGGGGCCGCGAACTGGACGCCGCCGATCCGCCAGCCGGCGAGACCGACGGCCAGGTGGACGGCCTCGATGCCGCGAACCGTGCGCAACTCGGTGTGCTTGGCGGTGATCCGTTCGGCGGCGAGTCGTGCGGTCCGCAGACCGACCTCGTCGCGGAACAGGTTCGACAGCAGCGTCGACCGGCCGGTGATGAACTGCGGCAGGCTGCCGGGGTGCGCCTTGGAGATGTCGATGCCGCCCTCGACGCTGTCGCGGTAGCGCACCAGGGGCGACGGCCCGCCGAGATCGGCGGATTCCGCCCTCAGCCGCTCGCGTTCCGCGTCGGCCGCGTGCGACATGCGGACTCCCGTCGATGCCTCGCCCATCGCGCCGAGGGTCACCGAGGCGTCCGTCGCTGCATCATCCGCAGGCTTGTCGTCTCGTCGCCACACATAGCACAGACTAGGCGCGTCCCACCGGTTCCGCCGGTATCCTCCCCGGGTTTCCCCGGGATTGGTGCGTCCACTCCCCCTGCACATCCGGCCGGGCGCTCATCTTCTCCCGGATCGCGGGTTCTGCGCGCCGCACGACCTCGCCGTACGTCGAGGATGGAGGCATGAACTTCCGATACGACTTCGTCCCGACGCCGCTCGGCGATGCCCTGGTCGTGTTCTCCGACGAGGGCGTGGTGAGCTTCGACCTCTCCGAGGGCGACGATCCGACCGTCCCGTGGTTCCTCGAAGCGACCAGCCGCCTGCTGCACGCCGTCCCCGAGCCGGATCCAGGGGCCGCGGACGAGCTCGCGCATCTCGTCGCCGCGTACTTCGAGGGCGAGCCGGTGCGCTTCGACGATCACGTCGCCTTCGACTGGCGACTGGCCGACGGGTTCCATCGCACCGCCTTGCAGCGCATCTGCGACATCCCGTGGGCAGAGACGGCGAGCTACGGGGAGATCGCGGTGCGCGCCGGGCATCCGGGCGCCGCCCGCGCGGTCGGGACCGCCTGCCGACTGACGCCCTTCTCCGTTATCGTCCCCGTGCACAGGGTGATCCGCTCCGACGGCTCCGTCGGCCAGTACGGCGCTCATCCCGAGCACAAGCGCTTCCTCCTCGACCTCGAGACGCAGAGCGCGACCGCGCGGGATGAGCCGAAGACGGGACGAGGCCCCGGCCGGTAGGCGACCGGGGCCTCGTCCGCGGCGCGGATCAGCGCATCCGCATCAGTGCTCCACGGCTTTCTCCGAACCGAACCCGGTCAGCGAGCGCACCTCCATCTCGGCCGCGAGCGCCCTCGACTCCTCGCCTCTGGCCAGCACCGTGCCCAGCCATCCGAGGAAGAAGCCGAGCGGGATGGAGACGATGCCGGGGTTGTTCAACGGCCAGATCGCGATGTCGATCCCGGGGATCATCGAGGTCTCGGACCCGGAGAACACCGGCGACAGCACGATGAGGATGATCGCCGAGCCCAGCCCGCCGTACATGCTCCACACCGCGCCCTGCGTGTTGAACCTCCGCCAGAACAGCGAGTAGAGGATGGTCGGCAGGTTGGCGGATGCGGCGACGGCGAAGGCCAGCGCCACGAGGAAGGCGATGTTCTGCCCCTGGGCGCCGATGCCGCCGACGATCGCGAGGATGCCGATGACGACCACCGTGCGGCGCGCGACCCGCACCTCGCCGTTCGGATCCGCGGCGACCGCCGACCCGTCCTGGCCCTGCCGGCGCTTCTGGATGACATTGGCGTAGATGTCGTGGGCGAACGAGGCCGCCGCCGTGATCGTGAGACCGGCCACCACCGCGAGGATCGTCGCGAAGGCGACGGCCGAGATGAATCCGAGCAGCAGGGGTCCGCCGAGCTCGGCCGCGAGCAGCGGCGCCGCGGAGTTGACGCCGCCGGGGGCGGCGAGGATCGTCTCCGCTCCGACGAGCGCCCCTGCTCCGTAGCCGAGCACGAGCGTCAGCAGGTAGAAGCCGCCGATCAGCCAGATCGCCCAGACCACCGAGCGACGGGCCTCTTTCGCGGTGGGCACCGTGTAGAAGCGCATGAGCACGTGCGGGAGCCCCGCTGTTCCCAGCACGAGCGCCATGCCCAGCGAGAGGAAGTCCCAGGGGTTCGCCCCGTACTGCAGCCCCGGCGCGAGGATCGCATCGCCCTGCGGGGAGTTCGCCACCGCCGACTCCAGCAGCGTGTTCAGGTTGAAGCCGTTGATGGCCAGCACCCAGATCGTCATCGCGAGTGCTCCGCCGATGAGCAGGAAGGCCTTCACGATCTGCACCCAGGTGGTGCCCTTCATGCCCCCGATGAGCACGTACACGATCATGAGCACGCCGACGACGGCGATGACGATCGACTGCCCCAGCCGTCCGTCGATGCCCAGCAGCAGCGCGACGAGGCCTCCGGCTCCCGCCATCTGCGCGAGCAGATAGAAGAAGCACACCGCGAGCGTCGTGATGGCGGCGGCCATCCGCACCGGCGTCTGCTTGAGCCGGAACGAGAGCACGTCGGCCATCGTGAACTTGCCGGTGTTCCGCATCAGCTCGGCGACCAGCAGCAGCGCCACCAGCCACGCCACGAGGAATCCGATCGAGTAGAGGAAGCCGTCGTACCCGTTCACGGCGATCGCGCCGCAGATGCCGAGGAAGGATGCCGCGGAGAGATAGTCGCCCGCGATCGCGAAGCCGTTCTGGGGCCCGGTGAAGGATCGGCCGGCGGCGTAGTAGTCGGCTGCCGTGCGATTGTTCCGGCTGGCGCGGATGACGATGAACAGGGTGACGGCGACGAATGCCGCGAAGATCGAGATGTTCAGCACGGGATCGTTGTCCGCGGTCGCCTCCGCGGCCATCGGGAAGACGTTCATGCCCTGCTCCTCTGCTCGAGATCCTCACGAATGTGCGACGCCACAGGATCGAGTCGCCGATTCGCGAATGCGACATAGCCCATCGTGATGGCGAACGTGGACACGAATTGTCCGAGCCCGAGAAGCAGGCCGACGGTGATATCGCCTGCGACGCGCTGGCCCATGAATTCCGGAGCGAATGCCGCCAGCAGCACATATCCGAAATACCAGAGCAGGAAGAGCACGGCCAAAGGAAAGACGAACGACCTCTGGCTCCGTTTCAATCCTTGGAATTCGGAGGATTGCTCGACCTGGATGTAGTCGATCGATCCGGCCGATTCGTCGTCGATTCGGTCTGTCATGAGGCCTCCTTGCCGCATGTCGGAATCCAGCCGCGGCGGTGGCCGCCGGGTGGTAGGGTCGACGCTACGAAACGGGGAACAGGGTCGTCACCCCCGGAAGTAGGTAGCAGCTGTGCCCCCCACCCATCCGAGCGAAACGGACGCCGAACTCGTCGCCCAGGCGGTGCGCGAGCTGGCCAGACGCACCCGTTTTCCGGTCGCCTTCGGAGGTCTCCTGGAAGACGGAGAGGTCTCCGTGACCTCCATCGTCGGCTCGCGCACCCACAGCCTCGAGGGCCTGCGCGTGCGCCCCGAACGCGGCCTCGGCGGCAGGGCGATGACGGAGCAGCGCCCGAGGATGACCAGCGACTACCGCACCTCCCAGCAGATCACCCATGACTACGACGGCTTCGTCCTCGGTGAGGGTCTGCGCACGCTGCTGGCGATCCCGATCATCGTGGAGGGGCGCTCACGCGGCGTGCTGTACGCGGGCGCGTGGGAGCAGTCTCCGGTCGGCGGCGTGACCACGGCCCCTGCGATGAGCGTGGCCGAGTCGGTCGCCTCCGAGCTGCGGATCCGCGATGAGGTCGGGCGGAGGGTGCGCGCGATGTCGTCGCCGCCGGAAGCCGTCACGGCCTCGCAGCGCGAAGGGCTGCGCGAGAGCTTCGCGGAGTTGCGCAGCATCTCTGCCTCGGTCGAAGATGAACAGCTCCGCGACCGCCTGACCGCGCTGGAGCAGCGGTTGCTGGCGCTCGCCGGCGATGATGCGGCACCGACGACGGGGCCCATCCCGCAGGTGCATCTCTCCCCGCGGGAGACCGACGTGCTCGCCTGCGCGGCGCTGGGGGCGACGAACGCGGAGATCGGGGCACAGCTGGGGCTGCGGGAGAGCACCATCAAGGCCTACCTCGGAGCAGCGATGTCCAAGCTCGACGCCTCCACACGCCACGCCGCCGTCGCGAAGGCCCGCCGCGTAGGTCTGCTCCCCTGAACCCAGCGGCTTCGACGTGCCCTGCTCCTGCCCAGGGTCCGTTGCTATTGTGAGATCCGGTCGCCGACCGCGGCCCCGGACGAGGCGGACCAGTACCCGGAATGCGAAAAGACTGGCTCCATAGGAGCACGTCATGTCGTGGATCATTCTCATCGTGTCCGGAGTCCTCGAGGCCGTCTGGGCCACCGCGCTCGGAAAATCCGACGGGCTGAGCAAGCTCTGGCCGAGCGTCGTCTTCTTCGGCGGACTCGTCTTGTCGATGCTCGGTCTCGCCTATGCGATGCGGGAGATATCGACCGGCACGGCCTATGCGGTATGGGTCGGAATCGGTGCATCCTTGACCGTCATCTGGGCGATGATCACCGGCGATTCCGATATCTCCTGGGCGCGAATTCTGCTGCTCGTCGGATTGGTCGGCTGCATCGTCGGCCTCAAGCTGATCGACCCAGGACACGAGTGAATTCCTGGCCAATGCGGGATTCCTCTGCCTATGATGAGGAAATGGCCAGGAAAATCGTTCATCAGCTCGTCGATGACATCGACGGGACCGTTCTCGAAGTCGGCGAGGGCGAAACCGTCCACTTCTCTCTCAATGGCATTTCGTACGAGATCGATCTGACGATCGAGCACGCAGACGAATTGCGATCCGCCCTCGAGCCCTTCATCGCCGCCGGTCGGCGTTCTTCGACGGCATCCGCCGCGCGAGCGGGATCCGCGCGCAAGCGTCCTGCCGCACGCAATTCTGACACCGCTGCGATCAGGGAGTGGGCGAATGCGAACGGCCACAAGGTCTCGGAGCGCGGACGGATCCCCGCTCCGGTCCTCGAGGCCTATCGCGAGGCCCACTGACAAGGATGAAGCATGGCGGGCATGCGGAGGTCACCCCTCCGTATGCCCGCTTTCTTGTGCCCAGGCCTCGTCCTTGAGCGTGATCTCCTCGGTCATGTCGCGCAGGAAGCGGATGACCACGTCCCTCTCCTCGGCCGTGAGCCTGGCCGCGGCGTAGAAGCGCTTCGACTGCTGACGGCCCACCGTCTCCATGGCCGCCCGATGCGTCTCCGCGGTGATGGAGATCGCCAGCGCCCGTCGATCGGTGGGGTGCGGCGCTCTCACGATGTGTCCGCCGCGCTCCAGCCTGTCCAGGAGCTTCGTCGTCGAGGCCGAGGAGATGTGCAGATGCTGCGCGATGCCACCCGGCGTCGCGATCATCGAGCGATGCGAGCACACGATGAGGTAGTGCAGCGCGCGCATGTCGGTCTCGTTCAGCTGCATGTAGCGGCGGGAGACCTCGGAAAGGTGCTGCTCCGCCTCCCTGAGATCTCCGAGCGCGGTCATGAGCTCCGTGATCTGGCGGATGTCCTCGGCGGCCATGCCGCTGCGATCGACGAGCGACTGACGAGGGTCGCTGTAGTCGACGTCGTAGATCGCCGCGTCGTCCAGGCCGTCCTGGCTCGTGGACCGCGCCCCGACGGCGCCGCCCGCGCCGGTCTCGGGGTCGTGTTCCTTCCGCATGACGGTTATATTACACCTCCCATTTTTCATGCTAGCTTTATTTCTCACCTGGCTAGCAATACGCTGGGTGTAGATCATGATCCGATGCAACGGAGAGGGCCCGCATGGAACTCGTCATCCTCCTCGATGAGGAAGGGAATCCGACGGGAACGGCGCCGAAGAGCGATGTCCACGGCGTCGACACCCCGCTGCACCTCGCGTTCTCCTGCTATCTCCTCGACGCGGACGGCAGGGTGCTCGTGACCAGGCGGTCCCTCGCGAAGCGGACGTGGCCGGGGGTCTGGACGAACAGCTTCTGCGGGCATCCGGCCCCCGGCGAGAAGAACGAGGACGCCGTCGTCCGCCGCGCAGCGCAGGAGCTCGGCGTTGCCGTCCGCGATCTGCAGCTCGAACTGCCCGACTTCCGCTACCGCGCTGTCGATGCCTCCGGCATCGTCGAATACGAGGTGTGCCCGGTGTACACGGCCCGCATCGACGGCGAGCTCCGACCCGCGCCAGACGAGGTCGCGGAATGGGCGTGGATAGCCCCTGACGCCTTGCGCACCGCCGTGGTGGCTGCGCCCTTCGCCTTCAGCCCCTGGATGCGTGAGCAGCTCGCCCTGCTGGCGACGACGGACGGATTCCGGTGATGCGCGCCGTGACGATCAGAGAAGACCTGCACTCCGCCATCGAGGACCGCCTCCGACACCGACTGGATGCTCGTGCCGCAGCGGCCGAACCCTACGGCGCCGAGTTCATGCGCCTGTGGCGGCTGACCGGTGATCGCGTGCTCGGCGGCAAGCTCCTGCGCCCGCGCCTCGTGGTCGAGCTGCACGCGGCGCTCGCCGCCGAGAGGCTCGAGGAACCGACGTGCCCCTCGACGACCGTGCTCGACCTCGCGGTCGCCGTCGAGCTCCTGCACTACTCCTTCCTGCTGCACGACGACGTCATCGACGGCGACGTACAGCGCAGGCATTCCCCCAACCTCATCGCTGCGCTGCGCGACGAGCATCCGAATGCGGAGCGTCGCGCGGGCGAAGCGCTGCACTGGGGCCGTACCGGTGCCATCCTCATGGGAGACCTCCTCCTCGCCGATGTCCATCAGCGCTTCGCCAGGGCCGACGTGCCCTCCGAGCAGCGCATGCGCATCCTCGACCTCCTCGACCACACCATCACCGAGACGGTCGTCGGTGAGCAGCTCGACGTCGCCCTCGGCGACCACGTCGTCTCCGCCGATCTGCACACCATCCTGTCCATGTCGGAGTACAAGACGGCGACCTACACCTTCGAGTTCCCGCTCCGCCTCGCGGCGATCATCGCCGGGCGCGACAACGCCCTCGAGACGGACCTCGCGGCGATCGCCCGTCACCTCGGCCTGGCGTTCCAGCTGCAGGACGACCTGCTCTCCGTCTTCGGAGAGGGCGAAGAGCACGGCAAGGATCCGTACTCCGACCTGCGAGAGGGCAAGCAGACGGCGCTCGTCGCCTACGCGCGGATGACGAGCACCTGGGTCGGGATCGAGACCCGCTTCGGCGCCGCCGACCTGACCGAGCAGGAGGGAGCGGGGATGCGCGATGCGCTCCGCGCCTGCGGCGCCGAGCGCTTCGTGCAGAGCCTCGTGGACGAGCAGCTCTCGGCCGCGTACGCCCTCATCGCGGATGCGGAGGCGAGCGGCGCGCTGCCGCCGGCCGCGCGGCGCGTGCTGACGGCGCTCACCGATCGACTGGAAGGGCGCCGGGCATGACCCGCGACGAGAACGAAGCACTGCACCGGTTCACGGACACCGCCGAGATCGCGACGACGGATGTCATCCGCGCCTACTCGACCTCCTTCGGCCTGGCGACGCGCCTGCTCGGACGACGCCACCGCCAGCACGTGCGCAACGTCTACGCGCTCGTGCGCATCGCCGACGAGATCGTGGACGGCGTCGCCGCAGAGGCAGGGCTCGACGCGTCTGCGCAGCGCCAGGCCCTCGACGAGTACGAGGCGGCGACGCTCCGAGCCATGCGCACGGGGTACAGCAGCGACATCATCCTGCACGCCTTCGCCCGCACCGCGCGCGAGTGCGGCATCGATGAGCAGCTCACCGGGCCGTTCTTCGCCTCGATGCGCGCCGATCTCACGGCGGCGGATGGTGAGGAGACCGTGCGGGGCCACGACGCGCAGGCGCACGAGCGCTACGTGCACGGCTCGGCGGAGGTCGTCGGCTTGATGTGCCTCCGGATCTTCCTGCGTGGCTCCTCACCCGCTCCGGACCGGCTCGCCGCCCTGGAGCACGGAGCCCGGCGGCTCGGCGCCGCGTTCCAGAACGTCAACTTCCTCCGCGACCTCGCCGACGACACCGACCGGTTGCACCGCGGCTACCTCTCGGAGGGCGGCCGGCTGACGGATGCCGACCGCGATGCCTGGGTCCGCACGGTCCGCGAGGAGCTCGCCGACGCCAGGGCGAGCATCCCGCTCCTCCCGCGCGACGCGAGGGTGGCCGTGCGCAGCGCACTCGGGCTGTTTGCCGCGCTGACTGATCGCGTCGCCCGCACGCCCGTCGAGACGCTGTATCGACGGCGCGTGCGGGTCCCCGATCCGGTCAAGGCGCTCATCGCCGCTCGTGCGGTGATCACCACGGCGCTGGAGCCGCGGCGATGAGCCGGGTCGTCGTCATCGGCGGCGGCGTCGCTGGTCTCGCGACCGCAGGGCTGCTGCGTCGCGACGGGCACGAGGTGACGGTGCTCGAGAAGAACACGCAGCTCGGCGGACGCGCGGGGTCCATCGAGCGCGAGGGGTTCCGCTTCGACACCGGTCCCTCCTGGTACCTCATGCCCGGCGTCTTCGACCACTTCTTCGCGATGATGGGCACATCGACGGCTGAGCAGCTGGAGCTCGCACGACTCGACCCGGCCTATCGCGTCTTCCGCGAGCCGGAGACGGTGGACGGCCGCGCAGACCGGATCACGGTCCCCGCCGACCCCATCGGGGTCTCGGCCCTGTTCCACTGGCACGAGCACGGCGCCGCCGAGGAGCTCGGCCGCTACCTCGACTCGGCGAGGCACGCGAACGAGATGGCTGTCCGCCACTTCCTCTACAACCCGTTCACGCGCGTGCGGGAGCTGCTCAAACCCGAGATCCTGAAGGCGCTCCCCCAGCTCGCACGGCTGCTCCTCACCCGCCTCGACTCCTTCGCCGCACGGCGGTTCCGGCATCCTGCGCTCCGGCAGATCCTCGGCTATCCGGCGGTGTTCCTCGGCACCGACCCGCGGCGAGCGCCAGCGATGTACCACCTCATGAGCGCCCTGGACCTCGACGAGGGCGTGCAGTACCCGCTCGGCGGCTTCGCCGAGGTCGTGGAGCGGATCGGAGCGCTGGCGACGGCATCCGGCGTCGAGATCATCACGGGCGCCGAGGTGACCGGGATCATCGCGGAGGGCGCAGGGCGACCGGCCGCACGCGGGGTGCGGTGGCGCGACGCGGACGGCGTCGAGCACGTGCACGAGGCGGACGTCGTCGTCTCCGCGGCCGATCTCCACCACACCGAGACACGTCTGCTCCCCGCGTCGCAGCGCAGCTACCCCGAGCGCTGGTGGCGACGTCGCACGAGCGGACCCGGTGCGGTCCTCGTGATGCTCGGCGTCCGCGGAAGCCTGCCGCAGCTGCCGCATCACTCGCTGTTCTTCACCCGCGACTGGGATGCGAACTTCGACGCGATCTTCGGCGACGACGCGCACATCCCCGACCCCGCGTCGCTCTACGTGTGCAAGCCATCGGCGTCGGACGACGGTGTGGCGCCGGAAGGCCATGAGAACCTCTTCGTCCTCGTGCCCGTCCCTGCCGACGTCTCGCTGGGCGGCGGAGGCGCAGACGGCGCGGGCGACCAGACGATCGAACGGGCAGCGGATGCCGCGATCGACATGATCGCGCGGTGGGCCGACATCCCCGACCTCCGTGAGCGCATCGTCGTGCGTGAGACCAAGGGGCCCGCCGACTTCGCGGAGGACTACAACTCCTGGCGCGGCGGGATGCTCGGTCCCGCGCACATCCTCTCGCAGAGCGCGATGTTCCGCGCGCAGAACGCCTCGAAGAAGGTCGACGGCCTGTACTACGCCGGTGGCACGACCGCTCCTGGCGTCGGCGTGCCGATGTGCTTGATCAGCGCCGAGATCGTGCTCAAGCGGATCCGCGGCGACCACTCCGGCGGGCCGCTGCCCGTTCCTGCGGCCGAGCGCGCCGAGCATCCGAGTATGGAGCCGACGTCCTGATGGGCATCCTGTATCTGCTCGCCCTCCTCGTATCGCTCGGCTGCATGCTGCTGCTCGACCACCGGTTCCGGCTGTTCTTCTGGCGCGATCCGCTGGCGGCATCCGCGGTGACCGTGGCGGGAACGCTGTTCTTCCTGGTCTGGGATGTCGCGGGCATCGCGCTGGGCATCTTCCTGCGCGGTGACAGCGGCTTTGCGACGGGGATCGTGCTCGCGCCGGAGATGCCCCTGGAGGAGCCGGTCTTCCTCGTGTTCCTCGTGGTGTGCACGATGATCGCCTACACGGGAGCGGAGCGATTGCTCGCGCGCCGCAAGAAGGGAGCGCAGCAGCTGTGACCTACACCGCCCTTGCCCTCGTCTTCCTCGGCGTCGCCACGGTCATAGCCGTCGGCCTTGCCGCCGCACGGCGCCGCCGCCCGTCGATCCCCGCCGTACTCATCGCGGCGGCAGTGCTCGTGATCCTCACCGCGGTCTTCGACTCGATCATGATCGGCGCCGGCTTCTTCCACTACGAATCGGTGCACCTCCTCGGAGTGACGATCGGGCTGGCCCCGCTGGAGGACTTCGCCTATCCGCTGGCGGGCGCCCTGCTGCTGCCCGCGATCTGGACGGCGATGCGCGCGCGCCGCCGCGCCGTGGACGACGAGGAGGACCGGACATGACCGGACGCGCGCTGCCCCTCATGGTGCTGGCCTCGCGGCCGATCAGCTGGATCAACACCGCGTTCCCGTTCGGCGCCGCATACCTGCTCACGACGCGCGAGATCGACGCGGTGTTCGTGATCGGCGTGCTGTACTTCCTCATCCCGTACAACTTCGCGATGTACGGCATCAACGACGTCTTCGACTACGAGTCCGACCTCGCGAATCCCCGCAAGGGTGGCATCGAGGGCGCCCTCCTGCCGCCCCGGCTGCACCGCACGGTGCTGTGGACAGCGCTGCTAACGAACGTGCCGTTCCTCGTGTACCTGTTCGCCGTCGGCACCCCGGCCTCCTGGGCCTGGCTGGCCGTCAGCGTGTTCGCCGTGATCGCCTACTCGGCACCGCGACTGCGGTTCAAGGAGCGGCCGTTCCTCGACTCGATCACCTCCAGCACGCACTTCGTAAGCCCGGCGATCGTGGGACTCGCGATCGCGGATGCTCCGATCACGACGGATCTCGTGGTGATCCTCACCGCGTTCTTCCTCTGGGGCATGGCAGCCCACGCCTTCGGCGCGGTGCAGGACGTCATCCCCGACCGCGAGGCGGGCATCGGCTCTGTCGCGACGGTCATCGGAGCGCGAGCCACGGTGCGGGTCGCCGTCGTGCTGTGGACCGTCGCCGGTGCGGCGATGCTGTTCACCTCATGGCCAGGCCCGCTGGCCGCGCTGCTGGCCGTCCCGTACCTCGTGAACGCGGCGCCCTGGTGGAACGTCACCGATGAGACGTCGCCGGAGACGAACCGCGCCTGGCGACGCTTCATCGTGCTCAACTACATCGCCGGCTTCCTCGCCACCCTCGTGCTCATCTACGCCTGGCTCGGCTGAGCCAGGCCCCTTCATCCTGCAAGAAAGGCTTCATCCGCCATGTCCTCCTCCACACCGCCGACGTCTCGCACGCGTGATCGCAAGGGCGGGTCCTGGGCCCGCATCCTGCTGCCCGCCGTGCTGATCCTCGTCTGGCTCGTCGGCGCCGGTCTCGGCGGCCCGCTGTTCGGCAAGGTCAGCGAGGTGTCGTCGAACGACCAGACGACGTATCTGCCGTCGTCGGCCGAGGCGACCGAGGTGCAGGAGGTGCTCGGCGAGTTCAACGACAGCGAGTCGATCCCCGCTATCGCCGTGTTCGTCGCGGAGTCGGAGCTCAGCGATGCGCAGATCCAGGACATCTCGGATGCCGTCGCCGGCGCTCCCGATATCGAAGGCGTGACCGACGACGTGTCGCCCGCCCTGACCTCGGACGACGGCAAGGCGGTGCAGGCGTTCATCCCGATCTCCAGCGATGCCGACCTCGGCGACACCGTCGAGGCGCTCGAGGCGCAGCTGGAGGACGCGGCGCCCTCCGGCGTCGAGGTCTACGTCACGGGGCCTGCCGGCTTCAGCGCCGACCTCGCGGCGGGCTTCGCCGGCATCGACGGGCTGCTGCTGGGCGTGGCGCTGCTCGCGGTGCTCGTCATCCTCGTCCTGGTGTACCGCTCGCTGCTGCTTCCCGTCGTCGTGCTCTCGACGAGCCTGTTCGCCCTGTGCGTGGCCCTCCTGACGGTGTGGTGGCTGGCGAAGGCGGAGATCCTCCTGCTGAGCGGACAGACGCAGGGCATCCTGTTCATCCTCGTCATCGGCGCGGCGACCGACTACTCGCTGCTCTTCGTCGCCCGGTTCCGCGAGGAGCTGCGCACGACCCAGGACAAGGGCGCCGCGGTGATCGCCGCATGGAAGGGCTCCTTCGAGCCGATCGTGGCCTCGGGCGGGACCGTGATCGCGGGCCTGCTGTGCCTGCTGCTCAGCGACCTCAAGTCCAACAGCACGCTCGGCCCCGTGGCATCCATCGGGATCGTCTTCGCGATGCTCGCCGCACTCACCCTGCTCCCGGCTCTGCTGCTGCTGTTCGGTCGCGCCGCGTTCTGGCCGCGTCGCCCCGTCTTCGAGCCGGAGGTCGTCGCCCGCGAGGACGGCATGCCGTCGAAGGGCGTCTGGGCGAAGGTCGCCGGTCTCGTTCGCCGTCGGCCGCGGGTGATCTGGATCGTCACGACGCTCGTCCTGCTCGTGGGCGCGCTGGGCGTCACCCAGCTGAACGCATCCGGCGTCCCGCAGTCCGACCTCGTCCTCGGCACCTCGCAGGCCCGCGACGGGCAGACCGCGCTCGGCGAACACTTCCCCGGCGGCTCAGGCAGCCCCGCCTACGTGGTGGTCGCGGAGGACAGACTGCAGGATGCTGCGGACGTGCTGCTCGCGCACGACGGTGTGGAGTCGGTGTCGGTGACGGCATCCGACTCGCCGAGCGGATCGGCGCCGGTGACCGAGGACGGCATCCAGGCCGTCGGTGCGCCTGGCACTGCCGCGCCGGACCCGACGGTCGTCGACGGAGACGTGCTGCTGCAGGCGACGCTGTCCGATGCGGCCGACTCCGATGCGGCGGCGGAGACCGTGCGGGATCTGCGCACTCAGGTGCACGATCTCGACGCGCTCGTCGGCGGCGTCACGGCCACGGCCATCGACACCAACGACGCGTCCATCCACGACCGCAACCTCATCATCCCGATCGTGCTCGTCGTGATCATGCTGATCCTGATGCTCCTGCTGCGGTCGATCCTCGCCCCTGTCCTGCTGATCCTCACCACGGTGCTGTCGTTCGGCACGGCGATGGGCGTGTCGGCGCTCGTGTTCAACGGTGTCTTCGACTTCCCCGGGGCCGACCCCGCCGTGCCGCTCTACGGCTTCGTCTTCCTCGTGGCGCTGGGCATCGACTACAACATCTTCCTGATGACGAGGGTGCGCGAGGAGTCGCTGAAGCACGGGACCAGGGACGGCGTCATCCGAGGGCTCTCGATCACGGGCGGGGTCATCACCTCGGCAGGGCTCGTGCTGGCGGCGACGTTCGCCGCACTGTCGGTGATCCCGATCCTGTTCCTCGTGCAGCTCGCCTTCATCGTGGCGTTCGGGGTGCTGCTGGACACGTTCGTGGTGCGCTCGCTGCTCGTCCCCGCCCTGGCGTACGACCTGGGCCGGGTCATCTGGTGGCCGTCCAGGCTCAGCCGCGGCAAGCGCTGAGCGATCGACGACGGGCGCTTCAGCGGCGGCGAGCTCTCGCGCTGTAGCGCCCGTCGTCGTGCGCGACGTCGATGGGGTGCCGGAACGCCTCCGAGATGATGTCGGAGGTGATGGTCTCGTCCACGGCGCCCGCCGCGAGGACCCTGCCCTCGGCGATGACCATGGCGTGCGTGGTGGATTCCGGCAGCTCTTCGAGGTGGTGGGTGACGAGGATCGAGGCGAGCTCCGTGTCGGTGGCGGAGAGATCGTCGATCGTCTCGAGCAGCTGTTCTCGCGCGGCGACGTCGAGCCCCGTGGTCGGCTCGTCCAGCAGCAGCAGCGAGGGGGCGGCGGCGAGGGCGCGGGCGATGAGCGAGCGCCCGCGCTCCCCCTGGGACATCGTCGGCCAGATGGCATCGGGGCGATCATCAAGCCCGACGAGGGCGATGAGCTCAGCGGCGCGAGCGCGCTCGGCATCCGTCGGCGTCCAGCGCATCACCTGCTCGATCGTTCCCGTGAAGCCGGTCAGGACGACATCCGTCGCGCTCAGGGACGAACGGATCGGATGCCGGGGGTTGACGTGTCCGATGTGTCGACGCAGCTCCTGCATGTCGACGCGTCCCAGGCGATGCCCGAGCACCTCGACGGTGCCGCTCGTCGGGTGGGCCTGCGCGCCGCAGAAGCCGAGGATCGTGCTCTTGCCCGCGCCGTTCGGCCCCAGCAGCGCCCAGTGCTCGCCGCGGCGCACGTCGAGGTCGATCCCGTGCAGGATCTCCTTGCCGTTGCGGCGGAAGGTGACGGCGTCGAGCCGGAGGACAGGATCGGTCATCGCAGCGCCTCCTTCAGGTCGACGAGGTGGCTGCGGCTCTCCGCCGCGGCGGCGGAGGGGTTCTTCGCCGCGACGGCGTCGGCGAGAAGCGCGTGCCGATCGTCGTCCGCCTGCCCCCCGTCGTCGCCGCGGAGGCGGAGCATCTCGATCATCGCCTGCCGCAGCCGAGGGGTGAAGCCGTCGAAGAGCTCGAGCAGGATCGGATTGTGCGCGGCGGCGATGATGGCGCGGTGGAACGCGGTGTCCGCGTCGACGTGGGCTTCGACCCCTGGCGCGTGCTCCCTGCGCGCGAGCAGGGCACGTCGGATCGCTCTGACGTCCGACGCCGTCCTCCGCTCGGCGGCGAGCGCGGCGGCCTCGGTCTCGATCGCGATGCGGGCCTCGATGACGGCGACGATGTCTGCACGGCGGAGCACGGCGTCCCAGTCCTCCGCCGCGTCGAGGGCCGTCACGAAGACGCCGGCGCCCTGCCGCGTCGCGAGCACTCCCCGGCCGGCGAGCTGACGGATCGCCTCGCGCATCGTCGATCGTCCGACGCCGAGCTGAGGGGCGAGTGTCGTCTCACCGGGGAGCTTCTGGCCGAGCTGCCACTCGCCGGAGCGGATGCGTGCGAGAAGCAGCTCCGCCGCCTGATCGGCGAGCGGGGTGCGCTGTACCTGAGCCATGCCCAGCAGTCTAACTTGTCAACTTGTCTGAGGAGTTGTACGGTGGCTCCATGCGCATGAGCATCCTCCTCCTTCTCCGCCACGACGGGACATAGCCGGACCGGCTCCCCGTCGTGGGCAGGTGGTGCGGCCGGTCAGACATCCCGATCGACCGAGGAGCCCTCATGACCACCCCCTTCCCCACCCTGTCCACGCCGGCCGGCCCGATCCCCGATCTGGCACCGGCCTGGAACCGGCAGCGCGGCTCGCAGATGCCGTCGCACCGGTACTCCCCCGTATTCGAGCGCGTCAGCGTTCCACTCACCGAGCGGATCTGGCCGACGCGTACACTGACCGCCGCTCCCCTGTGGGTCCCGGTCGATCTGCGCGACGGCAACCAGGCGCTCGCCGAGCCCATGGATCCCGCGCGCAAGCGCCGGTTCTTCGAGATGCTCGTCGCGATGGGCTACAAGGAGATCGAGGTCGGGTACCCCTCGGCCTCCCGCACCGACTACGACTTCGTGCGCCTCATCGCCGAGTCGGATCTCGCACCGGAGGATGTCACGATCGTGGTGTTCACGGCGGCGCGGCGCGACCTCATCGAGCGGACGATCGCCTCGATCGACGGCATCCGCAATCCGGTGGTCGTCCACGTCTACACGGCGACGGCGCCGGCCTGGCGCGAGACGGTGCTCGGGCGGGGAAGGGACGAGCTGAAGCAGTTGATCCTGGATGCGGGACAGGACGTCCTGCAGCTCGCAGGCGACCGCCCCCACGTGCGGTTCCAGTTCTCGCCGGAGGTGTTCAATCTGACGGAGCCCGACTACGTGCTGGACGTCTGCGATGCGATGACGACGCTGTGGGATGCCACGCCGGAGCGCCCGGTCGTGCTGAACCTGCCCGCGACGGTCGAGGTCGCCACACCGAACGTCTACGCCGATCAGATCGAGTACATGGATCGCAACCTGTCCAGGCGCGACGGGGTGATCCTGTCCGTGCATCCGCACAACGACCGAGGCACGGGGGTCGCGTGCGCGGAGCTGGCCGTGCTCGCGGGGGCGCAGCGCGTGGAGGGGTGCGTCTTCGGCAACGGCGAGCGCACGGGCAACGTGGATATCGCCACGCTCGCACTGAACCTGCACGCGCAGGGCGTCGATCCGATGATCGACTTCTCCGACATCGACGAGATCCGCCAGACGGTCGAGCACTGCACGAGGATCGAGCTGCACCCACGGCATCCCTACGTCGGCACACTCGTGCACACCGCGTTCAGCGGGACGCATCAGGATGCGATCCGCAAGGGCTTCGCTGAGCACAGGGCTCGTGCGGCGCGGGACGGCGTCGACGAGCGCGAGCAGTCGTGGCGGGTGCCGTACCTGCCGATCGATCCGGCGGACATCGGACGCAGCTATGAGGCGGTGATCCGGGTCAACTCGCAGTCCGGCAAGGGCGGGATCGGGTTCGTCCTCGAGCAGCACCACGGCATCCTGCTGTCGCGCGAGGAGGAGGTCTCGCTGTCGGCCTACGTGCAGAGCTACACGGATGCGACCGGGACGGAGGTCGACCCGGCGCGCCTGAGGGCGCTCCACGACGAGTGGGCCGCGGGGAAACATTCCGGAAACATCGGCGACTCGGCCGCGCAAAGCTCGTCTTGCAGGATGGAGGCCAGACCTCAGCAGTAACGAGTTCGTGTGGGTGACACGAGCCGAGAACGACCGGAGATGCAATGCCCACCGCCACCCGCCGCGTCGCGATCCTGCATCCGCGCACGAAGCGTCCGCACGCCGCCCTGTACCAGGCCGAACTCGACATGCTGAACGCCTCGACCGCCGAGACGGCCGTGAGCCTGGGCTGGGATCCCCTGCTGGTGCCGACAGCCGAGGTGCCGACGGGTGACACGCTGGCCGCCGCGCGGGCGTCGGACCTCATCATCCTGATGGGTGGGGAAGATGTGGATCCGAGGTTGTATGGCGACAAGGTCGACTATCCGGGTTCCGGCCACCACGAGCCGCGCACGGACAGCACGCACATCGCCGTGGTCCTCGAGGCACTTCAGCAGCGCAAGCCCGTGCTCGGCATCTGCCGCGGCCTGCAGCTGATCAACGTGGCGCTCGGCGGAACGCTCGTGCAGCACCTGCCGACGGTGAACAACCATCGGGGGCCTTCGGCGGCGGATGCCTTCGCCAGGATGCGCGTCCGGCTCGAGCCGGGCACCGGACTCGAGCCGGACGTGAACGAGGCGCTTCCGGTGATGTGCACGCACCATCAGGCGATCGACGCGCTCGGCTCGGGGCTCGTCGTTGCCGCCCGTGCGGCCGACGGGGTGATCGAGGCCGCCGTCCATGAGACGGCCCCGATCACCGGGGTGCAGTGGCATCCGGAGCATCCGGACACCGCGGGGTTTCAGCTGCTGCCGCTGTTGAAGCGGATGGAGCGTCAGCTGAGCCGGGAGCCGGTGCGCGCGGCGAGCTGAGAGGGGATCACAGCACGAGCGCCGTCCCATCCACGGCGGCGTCGTCGGCATCGACGCGGAGCACGACCTCCCCCTCACCCGTGCGTCGGAGAACGGCGAGCGCCCTGCCATCGAACGTGGAGTGCTGCGGGGATCCGTAGCCGCCCCGCGGGGCAGGATTGCCGCTGCCGAGAGCGATCAGCTCCGCTGGTCCATCGAGCGTCACACGGACGATGACATCATGATCGACGGCGACGACACCGGCCGTGTCGCAGAGTTCGATCTCCGCGAAAGCAATGCCGTCATCGGTGAACGCCCCCGCCAACCGGATCCCGATCGCCTCTGCACGACTCTCCAGGACGTAGCTCTCGGCGCGCGCACCGTCTCGGACCGCCCAGGCGACGAGCCGACCGGGGACGTACGGCACCTCGAATCGCGCTCGGAACCGATGATCAGCGCCTGAGTCCTGCATACCGATGGTCTCTCCGTTCAGGACGAGCTCCACGCGCTCGGCATCGCTGTAGACCTCGACGGCCAGTCTGGTGCCTTCTTGACCGGCCCACGACCAACTTCCGACGCTGTCGCTCCACGTCCATGGCCCGGCATAGAGCGTGCGGTCTTCGTTCCCCGGCCGGACCACCGCGATGTAGGGCTCCTGACGCAACCCGAACACGATCTCGCGGTAGAACGAGGCCGGACGTCGTGTCCCGACGATATCGAGATCGCCGCACCACGCGGCGATCCACGGATGGCGTGCGCTCAGCGAAGGCTGCTCGCCGTCGGCGAGATGATTCGGCCGACCGATCCCGACCTCGCCCAGATAGTCGAAGCCGGTCCAGGTGAAGTCTCCGATGACATGCGCGTGCTCCCTGACGAGACCCCAGTTGACGTCGATATTGGTGGGGAAGGTCTCCGTTCCGACGATGATCCGATTCGGGAAGAGCTCCTGGTCCATGACGTAACGGCTGTCCAGGTAGTTCATGCCGGCGACATCAAGAAGGCCGAAGGACTCGGCTGTGCGTTCGGTGACCAGTGGCGATGATCCGATCTGATTCATGAACTCCCCCGGGCCCGCCATGAGCGTGTTGATTCCGGCCCCTTCATCCGTCGCCGCGCCCCGTTCGGCCGCCATCCGACGGATGTCGTCCATCACCGCGAGCATCCCGTTGACGGCATTCGTCACGAAACGAGTCGGATCAAGTCTTCGGAACTGCTCGGCGAGCTCCCTGCCGATCACCCCGCCTTCAGGCGAACCCGTCTCCGGTATCTCGTTCCCGATGGAGTACATGATGACGCTCGGATGATTGATGTCCTTCTCCACGAGCGCTTCCACATCCCGCTCCCACCAGTCCGCGAAATGCAGCGCGTAGTCGTGCGCGGTCTTGCCCGATGTCCATACGTCGAAGGTCTCGTCCATCACGTACATGCCCAGGCGGTCGCACGCATCCAATGCGGCCCGGCTGAGGGGGTTGTGGGATGAGCGGATCGCGTTGAATCCGGCCTCCTTGAGAAGACGGATTCGGCGCTCCTCGGCGGCAGCCAGCGTCGCCGCGCCAAGGATGCCGTTGTCGTGATGGATGCAGGCCCCACGGAGCTTCACCGTCGCACCGTTCACCCTCAGCCCATGGACCGGATCGAGCTGCAGCTGACGGATGCCGAAGAGCGTCTCGTCGGCGTCGAGCTCCTCACCGTCGGCGCTGACGCGCACCGAGGCCGAGTACAACTCGGGAGTCTCCGCGCTCCATCGTCGCGGGGACGCGACGTAGAGGCGCTGCCGACTGACCGAGCGGCCATGGGCCGGAACGGTGACGGGAGCCGTCGCCTCACCAACGATCGCGCCGTCCGGGCTGCGGACAAGTGCGTCGACGTCTACGGTGACAGGTCGGTTGCGAGTGTTGCGTACATCGATCGAGACCTCCACGACAGCGCCGAGGCCGTCGCTGTCGTGGGTCGTCACGCGCAGGCCGGCCGGTGCCACGTGGACATCCCGAGCGGTGAGCAACCACACGTCGCGGTAGATCCCGGCGCCGGTGTACCAGCGCGCATCCTGGCCGTTGCGAGCCTCGACCTCGATGAGGTTCTCCTCGCCAGGGCGGAGGTACTGGTCGGCATCGACGCGGAAGACGGAGTAACCGTATGGACGTTGCCCCGCGAGGGCACCGTTGATGTAGACCATCGCGTCACGGTAGACGCCCTCGAACTCGAGGACCACACGGCGGTCACCGAGGTCCGATGGCGCGTCGAAGGTCCTACGGTACTGATAGGCCCCTGGGGGGAAGTAGGCGGCTCCGGCATCCCCGTTCGGATCGCGTTCGCGTGAGATGAGCGCGTCGTGGGGGATGTTCACGTCTACGTAGGGCGCAGAGGGCCCGCCGATCTCGGCGAAGGGGTTCACCTTCTCTCTGAACTGCCAGCCATCGTTGAGCAGGGTGCGCTTCATCAGATCTTCTCCAAGGGGGTTTCGGTGATGAGACGGCGGATGCCGTCGAGGACGGTGAGACTCGCGACGGAATCATCGAGGGTGCGCCACGGGTGTTGGGTCAGCCCGCGACCGATCGCCTGCTGAACGCCATCGAGCATCGGCACGTAACCGAATCCGGCCACGTCGAACGAACGCGCATGCGCGCCGGCCAGCGCCTCTCCCAACTCGCCTTTGCGGATGCTGAAGGACCGTGCGGCCCAGAACGGCACGTCCAGCGTGAGCCAACCCGATGTGCCGTTGATCGATGCGGTCGGCTCGGAGTACTCGATCATCGACGCGCTCAGCTGGGCGTAGCGGCCGTCGTCGTAGCCGAAGGTCATGTGCGCGGAGAGGTCCACCCCGTCCGGACGCAGTCGTCCGGACGCCTGAACGCGATCGGGACGCCCCAGGACATCGATCGCCAGTGTCACCGCGTACACGGCCTGATCGAGGACGGTGCTGCTGGCCCGCTCCGCCGACCATCGCGGGGAGTCGGGCGAGGCGAACGGGAGCCCGAAGGAGGCCCGGACGCTCCGGACCTCCCCCAGTTCCCCGACATCCGAGGCCTGTAGCGCCGCGCGATAGGCCGGATTGAACCGCATCCACATCGCCTCCATCGCGAAGCGACCCGATCGGGCTGCGGCATCGTGGATACGCGCAGCGTCGACAGCGTCCGTGGCCATGGGCTTCTCGATGAGGACGTGCTTGCCAGCGGCAAGCGCCTCGATCGCCAGTCGGGCATGGGTGCTGTGGGGTGTGGCGATGTAGACGATGTCTACGGCTGAATCCGCGAGCATCCGCCCCCAGTCGCCGTACGACGTATCGGCGCCGGACCACCGCGCGAACTCGGACGCCCGGGACGCGTCCCTCGAGCACACCGCACGCAGGCGGGCTCCCGGGACGAGGCCGAGGTCGGAGGCGACGAACTCCGAGACCATCCCGGTGCCTGCGATCGCCCATCCGAGAGTCCGTGCTCGCGCCGACTCAGCCGGCATCTGCGGCACTCTCCGCTCTCGCGACACGCCGTTCCGCGAGCTCGCGCTGCATCTGCGACAGATGCTTGTCGATATTCAGGAACCAGATGATGACGCCCATCAGCACGGACACGATCAACGGAACCCAGATGTAGAGGAAGATCTCCATGCTGACCGCCGAAGCAGGCTGTGTCGGGGCCAGGCCGTCGTATGCGGCGGCAGCGAGGAGCCACCCGACCAGGGCGACGCCGAGCCCGGCACCGAAGTTCTGCCCCGCCGTGGCAGCGGCATAAGTCATGCCGTCCAGCCGCACACCGCTCTTCCATTCGCCATAATCCACCACGTCCGCGACCAGGGCGAACAGAGCGGCCGCGGCGGGGATCCCGCCGACGGCCTTGATGAGGCCGCCCACGATGAGCAGAGCGACGCTCGACGGGTCGATGAGGATGATCAGAGTGCCGATGACGGTGATGACCACCCCGAGGAGGATGGGCTTGCGCTTGCCGAATCGTCCGATGATGGCCGGCATGAACCACATCCCGATGAGCAGCGGGAGCATCTGGACGAGACCGAGGAAGCTGTACGTGTTCGGGTCGCCGAGAACATCCTTCGCGTAGTAGATGCCAACGCCAGAGGTTCCGGTGAGCAGATAGTTCAGGAAGAAGAACCCGAAAGCGAGGAAGAAGTACGGATTGCGCACGAGGATGCCGAGTGAGGTGCGCAGCGGGAGCTTCTGGCCGTCATCCTGCTTGATCGTGCTCTCGACCCGCTCCTTCGTGCCGAAGAAGACGATCAGGAAGGTGACTGCCGCGATCCCGCCGTAGAACAGGGACATGACCGTCCATCCCGCCTGGCCGCCGCCGCTGCTGGTGACGATCGGGATCGTGATGAAGTTCACCACGAGTGTCGTCGCGAGTGCGAAGAACGTGCGGATCACAGTCAGCGAGACGCGCATCTTCGAATTGCTCGTGATGACGGAGAGCAGCGTGTGATACGCGAGATTGGACCCGACGAACCCAACCCCGAGGCACAGGAAGTACATCAGGAACGCGTACAGCTCCTTGACGCCCGTCGGCAGATCCGCGGGCACGTTGAAGAGCAGGATGAACGACACCACCACGACAGGAGTGCTGAAGAGTATCCACGGGCGAGCCTTGCCCCATCGTGTCGAGGTCCGGTCGATGAACGTCCCGAGGATGAGGTCCATGGTGCCGTCGAGCACCCGCCCGAAAAGCAGCAGCGTCCCCGCGATGGCGGCACCGATGCCGACGGTGTCCGTGAAGTAGAAGAGCAGGAACGCCGAGATCGGCGCGAAGATGAGGTTGCCGCCGATATCACCGACGCCGTAGGCGAGACGCTCTCTGAGCGAGAGCCGCTGTCCGCTGGAGTCCCGGACGTCCTCCCCGACCGCCACGGCGGCGAGAGCGGCCGTCTCCGATTCCTGTGCCTTGATCGCGACCGAGGCCCGCTGCTGCGCAGCTGCCGTCCGCGTCGAATCCTCCACCATGCCGACTCCTTCGTCTCTACAGTTCATCGAGCACTCATCGCTCGGTGTCACGTGTCAGTGACACGCGACACTACCCTAGATCGACCGGGTGTCACGTGTCAACGAGGTTGTGACAGACTGGTGTGCATGAGCACGAGGCCGACGACCAAGCGCGCGACGAGCGCGGATGTCGCCCGGCGCGCCGGGCTGTCACGCTCTACAGTGAGCCAGATCTTGAACGGAGACGAGCGGTTCCCCCTGGAGACCAGGGAACGGGTCCAGGATGCGGCCAAAGCTCTCGGCTATCGCCCCTCACGAGCGGGCCGCGCCCTCGTCACCGGCCTGAGTGACATCGTGGTCGTCGTCGTACCGAACGCCACATTCGGTCCGCATCTGCAGGACTCGGTAGATCGCATCACGCGCGCCTCTGCGCTGAGCGGCATGAGCGTGGTCGTGCGCTTCGGCACCGAGGAGAGCACGCTCACCTCTGTCCTGGACCTCCGTCCGGCGGCGGTGGTCAGTCTCGGCGTCTTCACGGCAGCACAGCGATCTCAGATCGAAGCGCTCGGCACGAGGATCGTGCCAGAGCACGACGAGGCCTCGGAAGGCGGTGATCCTGATCCGTTCGACATCCTGATCGGTCGGCTTCAAGTACAAGAGCTCGTCCGGGCGGGATTCGAGGACATCGTTTATGCCGGCCTCGATGACGGGCGCCTCGATCCTTTCGGTCCGCCGCGCCTTGAGGGAATCGTGCGAGAGTGCGAGGCGCAAGGTCTCGCAGCGCCGCGGGTGGTCCGCGTGCAGCTCGACACCCGGGATGCTGTGCGTGCACTGGATGAGGCGCGGGGAGCGCTCGGTGGCCCGATCGGCATTTGCGCGTACAACGATGACGTCGCGATCGCCGTACTCGCCGGAGCGCGAGAACGGAACATGACCGTACCTCGAGATCTCGCCGTCGTAGGAGTGGACCACACCGCGATCGGCCAGTTGGTCTCGCCACGGTTGACCACGGTGCGGATCGACCTGGCCGCGCTGATGGATGACGTCGCAGAGGACCTCGCCGACTTGCATGCACGACGCACAGCGCCACAAGCGAACCCGGAACGCCGCGATCCGGCAAGGCTTCTCACGCTCGTGCGAGGTGAGACCTCGTGATCTGCCCGAGCGCCCTGGGTCCGCTTGCGAGCAGCGTCCGAGGTGGAACGTCGCGTTGGCGTGAGCCCTGATCGCCTCCTCAGGACCGAGTCGATCGGTGCGAAGATCATGTCGTGAACGGCTCTCGCGACGACGATCGACGCCTTGGGATCGCCACTGAGGCCTTCGACTTCATCCAACGGGAAGTCCGACCGCACCTGGCCTCCGCTGGGCGTCTGTGGTCGAAAGGCTCGGGCGGCTACCCGAGCTTATGGCTACAAATGCTGGCAGCACCTGTCTCCGCCAACGCGCCCCGCCTTCCGCATCCGACACGGACGTGCGCCTCCAATTCATAGAGGGTCAAGCGATGTCACGCATTGCTCACGAGAGGAGAAGGACATGAACAGGACAGACACTTCACTCGCCCTGACGATGAAGGATGCCGCCAAGCTCGTCGGCGTCGACTACCGCACGATCAAGCTCGGCATCGAGAGCGGGACGATCCCGACGATGCAGCTCGGGCCGAGGCGGACGATCCCGCGGGCGCCGCTGCTGCGGGCGTTCGGGGTGGACGTCAAGTAGCCGCGCGCGACAAGGCGCGGTCGTCCGCCCGGTGGCCGACGACACAAAGCTATCGCTGACAGTGGATCCACGCGCCGATGCGATCAGCTCCAGATGATGTCGAGGATTGCTCACGGTGAGATCACTTGGCCACCAATCGCCCACACAATGATCGCCAGGACGATCCCGGCGAGCGGATAGAAAGAACGCGAGTCGACGTCGTGCGAGCGCGATGACGCCGATGATGATTCCGGCGACGAGCAGAATTAGCGGGATAAGCATCATCAGGCCCAGCCCGTCGGCGCGTCCTCCGATGTCCATCATCGACAGCGCCGCGACGTAGAACAGGACGATCCCGACGCCGACCGAAATGACGACGAGCACGATGGGGGGGGGGGGCGGCGCGGCGGGGGGGTGGAGGCGGGCGGGGGGGCGT
>NZ_JBSHCA010000003.1:331803-521595 GCF_053615555.1 Microbacterium sp. NPDC055903
TTTTCCACCCACGACTGCGGCCCTACGTACACCACGCCCCACCCGCCGCCGACCGACATGCCGACGAGCACCCCCCCCCCCCCCCCCCCCCGGATCAGCGACAGAAGAACTTCGATTCATGGCCGGATCGTAGCCCGACGGGGGTCGCGGTGCAGGGCAATAGGCGGCTGGAGATCACCTCGCGCCCGGTTGTTCTTCGGAGCGTGCCGGTCCGCTCCGGCCTCCCGTGCGCCGCACGCAAAGGGGATCCTCAACCGGGCGCTGCACGGTGAAAGCGTGGTGGGGAGTGTGTCATCGATCGCCATCGCACACTGACCGCGGTCACATAGGTCACGACGATCTGGAGCGATGCGGCCGGCCTCGTTTCGATCTGCGAGACCGTGTCCTGGCACACGCCCGATACGCGCGAGAACGCCGTTCGAGTCGAACCGATGACAGACCTTACTCATCTACCAACACTCGGCACCAGGTGTGACGCGCTGCTCGGCCGGTCGCCCTTAAACCGTCGAGATCATTCGCCGGACAGGTGCAGGCAGAAGAGGCGCGACGCCCGTCGCGAGGACGAGTTCGTTGAAGGTGCGCCACACGCGAAGCCGCATCTCCGTAGGGGACACCTCGTAGACACGCGCCAGCTCGTTCTCGACGTCGAGCACCGCCCCAGGTTGGCGCAGTGCTGGCGCAGAGCGGTCACCGGATGGATGGTCAGTCTCAGTCAGGATTCGATCACGCGGGATGGGTGCGATGTCTGCCGTGTGCTTCATTCCGGCAGCGTTGACGGAGAACAAACACCCGAGCTCAACGGCCCGTGCAGTCTGCGCCGGTGTCCCCCGCCACCAGTGCAGCACCGCACCTTGGATGGGCGTCTCCTCGAGGAGGTCGAGGACGCGGTCACACGCGTTACTGCTGTGGATGGAGGTGATCCTCGGCGAGACCGTGAGCACGGTGAGGATCGCACGGAATGTGGCCTCTTGGGCCTCGATCGGCACTTTCGATCGGCGGTCGAGGCCAACCTCGCTCACGAATGCGGTCGTGCGCAGAAGGGAAGCGAATCGATCCTGATGGAACTCATTCTGGGCCGCCAGTACACCCGGGTGGCAGCCGACGCCCCAGATGGTCACGGCGTCCCGTCGACGCTGCGTGGACTCGAATTCTTTGAGTGATCGCGTGGCTGCGAACACGACGGCGCCAAGCCGTTCCAGATCCCGTGCCGGGATCGTCGGGCTGATGTGTGCGTGGAGGTCGAGCGGGGGGAGGGCAGGTGGCATCAGACAACGCCCCGCAGCTCGTCGACGCCCTCTGCGCACAGAGCGAAAGCGTCCTGCGCGCCGTAGCCCGCGGGCAGCGACATCGCCATCACATCGCGGGGGCGTACGCCGCGATGAACGAAGTCGCGCACTGGCTCGACGATGCTCTTGCCGCGCACGAACCCATCGAACCTGCCCGTGGTGTCGTCCGCGAGATAAGTCGTGGCATCCGGGATACCTGAGGCGTTGAACGCGGAGCGTCGCACGAGGCAGCCGAAACAGACCCCGCATGAGGCGCCAGCGGGCGCGCCGCTGTATCGCCCGTCAGTGTGCGAGCACGAGTTGGTTGCGCTCAGGTAGCGTGAGGCCGCGTCCATACCGATCGCCGAGGCGACGCGGCGGAACATCTCGCCCTTGGTGATCGTCTCGAACGGGTTCTCCAGGGCACCGTGTCCTCCGACTGCCGTTGCCAGAGTACTGAGGTCGCGGAGGAATCGCGGGTGGGTGGTGTGGGTGGACAGACTCCCGCGGCGGTCCGGACCGAGCGGCGGATTGAGAGACGCGAAGCCGTTCTCAGGGATCCAGAGAGTCGACTCTGCCCGCTCGGCGACGGCGAGCCCGAGCGCGAGGAAGAGGAAGGATCGTGACCGGGTCGATGTCTCGCCGCGGAAATCGGTGCCATCGAGGCGGCGGCCGCCGCGGTTCAGGTGGAACTGGTGATGGGCCAGAGTCCGATCGGGCGCGAGCTCGCCGATCGCGGTCACGAGGTCGCGTTGGACGGGTGAGAGTGCGGTGAAGCTGAAGTGCGACACCAGCGCCTGTGAGCCACCCTTGCCGAGATCAAGAGCGGAGAGCAGCGCGCCAACCGCGGAGTCGGCGCCGCCGCTGAGCAGGACAGTTCGTCCGTGATGCTGTCCCTCAACCGCGAGCGGTGGGAAGGCTGCCGCGGGTGCCTGCGTGAAGGTGAAGGTCCAGTGATCGCCGGTGAGGAAGCCGATCAGTCGGGACAGGTCGTCGGCGTGAGATGTCCAGCTGTCGGTATCAGCTACGTCGACGGTGAGATCGAAGTCTCGCGCGTTCCAGTCCGCACCGCCCCTGCGTCGCAGGATCGATCGGTCCGAAGCGAGTACGGCGAGGGCGATGCGCACGAGGTCCACGTTGGCAGGGTTGACCGCCCCGAGCTCGTGGAGGAAGGGGCCGGTCGATCCGGTGAAGGTGGTGCGGCCCGCGCCGGTCCAAAGGAAGACCTCGTCGTACGTGCCGCTGTCGAGGGCATCGGTAGCGGCGCTCTCGGAGAGAGTGAGAATGAGGCGGCTCATGAGGTCACCCCAAAGATGGTGCCAATGTCACGGATGCCGGTCTCGATCGCGGTTGCCATCTCCTGCTCGGTGGCGCCCGTCGCAGTCAGGTTCGCCTGCGCCGCGTACTCTGCCGCGACGTCACGGATCTGTTGTTCAACCCCCTGCCGCTCGGCGAACGACGCACCCTTGTCATAAAGGGAGGCGGCGATCTCAGTGAGCGCGGTCTCGGCGATGGTGGTCTCGATGGTCTTGCGGACGACGTCCTCCGGGGTCGGTGCACGATCCGCGGGGTGTTCGAGAATCCAGGAGACAACCTCGGCGACGATGTCGCGCTCCTCAGCGTCGGCGAGGGTGCTGTCGGATTTGGCGTCGAACGCGGCCTCCACGATTCGGATGCCGATCGCGACTGGGTCGAGCGAGCGCAGCTCATCGTAGTTGAGACCGGCCTGCGCGAGCGCGGCCCGGTTGCCGACCGAATACGCGAGGGCGAGGCTTCCGGCGCGGCCCGCAGCTCTTGAGATGCGGCTCACTGAACGGGTCACGCCGCCAGATGAGCGGCCGCCACCGCCACCAGCTCCTCCCCCACCTCCACCGCCACCGGGGCCGTCGCTGCGCCCGCCACGGGATCGGAAGAGGAGTCGAACGGCGGGTCCAAGGTCGATCTTGGGTCCGCCTCCGGCCGGGCCTCCCGCGGGATTGGATGGTGCGCCGGTATCGACACCGTCGCCGCTCCCACCGCTACCGTCCGCGCCGCCGAACCCGTCGCCGTCGCCGTCGAGCCAGCCGGCGATGTTGTCGCGCAGATCCTTGGCATCGCTCCCGCCGCTGCCGCCGAAAGAGCCGCTAGTTCCCATTGCGTGTCCCCCATTCCTTCTCAACGACGGTGATCGCGTTGAGAGTCTGCTCGTTCGTCACCCCGGGCCTCCATGCCTCGAGCACGGGCGCGAAAGCGTCCGCATCGAGCGGGCGGAGCTTGACTACCGTGGCCGTGTCAACATCAACGCCACGGATGCCACGAAGAGCCGCGACCACGTCCGAGGTCAGCGACGGCTGGGTGGCTGCGAGACGTAAGAGGCTCTCCACAGAGAACTTCTGGATGGAAGGCTGGTCGCGAGTGCGGCGTCCAAGGAAACCGACGAGCGTGCGCGCATCGGCCTCGGGAAGCGTGCGGAGTGCCTCATCAGTGACGCCGGAACGGTCGAGCTTGAGCGACGAGGTCAGCGCGGACGCGAGGTCACGGAGTCGTTCCGGGAGACCGGTGTCAATGACCTCGATCTTCGCGAACGATGCGGCGAGGTAGAGGTAGCCGGAGATCACGGTCGCGTCGAGGACGGGTGGGAGCTTCGCCCAGCGGCGCAGGGTATCGCTGAACCCGTCGTCGGGAGCCGAGGACGGCTTGACCTCCTCGACGGCGACGACAGCCCGCCGCGCCTTTGTCGGGGCCTTCCCGTCTTTGGTGTTCGGAACGGACTCGTCACCGTCGCCAGCCGGTTCGGTCTCGGGAGTCGTGGCCGGGCCGTTCGCGGCGAGATCGAGTGCCTCCAGCTTGTCGCGGAGCTGATTCGTGGCCAGCCAGTCCAGCACTAGCTCGAAGTCGTCGGTCAGGATCCGCTCGAGCACCATGAGCTTCGCGACAGCGTCAGGCTGGAGATCGAAGCCGCGGCGGCGCGCAATGCTCTGACGGACGTTGAGGTCGTTGAGGAACCGCTTGATGCGACGCGGGTTGCCGTGGAACTTCTCATACAGGATCGGGGTCAACCGTGACGCCGTGACCAGGTGCTCCACCAGGGGACTACCCTCGGGGACGACAACGGCGTCGAGGTTCGGCGCGGTCAGGCGCAGCGTGTCGCACTGGACGATAAGCCCCTCGTAGTCCGCATCTTCCAGTCCCGCCTTGGCGAGAAGCAGGAAGAGATAGGCCTCCGTGTCGAACCGGCTCAGGGCGGGCACCGGAATGGTCGTCTGGACGATCTTGTGCAAGTAGAGCGTGGCCGGTGACTCCTCATCCCGTGCACCGTCGGTGGTGCGAAACTTCTGCTGAATCGCCTCCGCCACCCGCTCCTCGTCCGCGGCGATCACGAACGACATGCCTCGCGCCGACAGGAACAGCCTGATCGCCTCGAGGGTCTCAACAACGGTGTCGGGAAGACAGCGGTCCAGGTCGTCGACGAGTACCACGACGCGAGAGATGTGTTGCAGGGCGGGGTCCGCAAGGAGCTCCTGGAACTGCTCGCGGAACTCCGCCATGCCCTTCTCGCCGCCGAGGCTCTCGGGGTCATCACTGACCAAGCCGAAGACGTCGTCGATGTCGGGAATCTGCAGCGTGATCGCGGTGCGGGCAGCCATCTTGATCGCCTTGGTCCAGTTGACCTTGCGGGCAAGCTTCTTCAGCGTGTCGATGGCTGTCTTCGCGGCCGGATCGGTCGCCTTGAACTCAGCGCTCAGTGCGGCCAGCACCTCCGCGATGAGGCTCTCCTTGGGACCCACTGACGGGTCGTATCGCCAGGGCTGAGTGGAGACGACAAGCACCTTGCCGTCTCCACCGGTAGATCGCGCGTTGATCTCGGAGACGACGAGTTCGAGAACGCTGGTCTTGCCGCTCCCCCACGCACCTGACAGACCGATCGCGATCGGATCCAGGTCGTCGTCGAAGATCGCATCAGCTACCGTCTCAGCAACCGCGCGAAACGCGAGGAGGTCCCTCTCGGCCGGTTCGTCGGACCACAGCGGGAATGTGTGCGTGTCTGGTGATGTAGTTGTCGTCCCCATTTGGGCCTGATTATGACAGCACCATGCGACACGTCAAGCGCGACAAGCCGGCTGGGAAGCTCAGCGCGAGCAGCAATTGCAATGTTGGGCGCTGCAGGGGCGACCTGGACGGGTGGAGCCGATCGGAGGACACCGATCGTCCTCAACCCGTGCGCTGGGTCTTAGCCGCGAGATGCGAAGTAGACGTTCAGGCGACGTTCGCGCCGAATCCCGTGCGCCATCTATTGCGTCTTGTTGCGCGTGGAGAACAATACTGGGCGAGCAATCCGCAGGCAGGCCGGCGCCGGGCCACTCGCTGGACACCATAGCCTTGACCCCATGGAGTTGGGGGACGAAGAGTTCAAGCGATCCGCCGAGTTCATGGACAAGGAACGCGAAAAGCTGCGGCGCGTTGAGGGGCGACGGCTACTACGTGAAGCGCGCGCGGACGTCACCGCGATCGAGAGCCTGGTCGAAACGCGAACGCCAGCGATCGACGAATCGCCTGGCGCTCGGTGGATGATAGCGCCATATGAGAACGAATCGACTCCGTTCGAGATCGTATCCACGAACGTCTCGAACCCCTGGAAAGTACTGCCAGAGCTGCCTCTCGTCGTACGCATCTCGTAGTCGGTGACGACGAATCCCTGCGGACAGGGCAGTGTTTCGCGCGCAACACGCAAAGTCGTCACACCGGCGGCGAAGGGGAACCGCTCGTCGAGCTGGATGATGTCGTTCGCGCCATGCGATCATTGAATCAGTCAGGACGGCGAAGCGGCTGAACCTGGTGCCGCGACTGTTTCACTCGATCCGCATGCGGGCGCACGACGCAAGCGGATCCCCGATCTGGCGGTGAACGGAAGCGGCACGCCCGTCGCGCCTTCGTGCCCTGATCGGTGCGCAGTGAGTATGGGCATCGCCGTCACCGGAGCCGACTGCATTCAGGCAAGTACGCACGGTGAGTCACCGCCACGGGGCACGAGCCCGATCCCACTGGCGCACCGAGGCGCGACGGTGGGCGTGCGTGCGATCGATAGGCTTCGGCCTATGTCGCGAATCATGGGTCACTGGGACAGGGCTGAGTCGCAGGAGCAGATTGATGAGGCCACGGCTGTGCTGTTGCAGCTGCGAGCGCATCTGAAGGAGCTTGACGCCCCCGCGCCGCCTATGCCCGGTTCGATGCTTGCAACGGAGGACGCGTTGACGTCCCGAGAGCCACTGAGCACTCTCGTGCGCGGCATGCGCAACCGCGCGTTGGACGGACTCGACATGTTCATGGACGCCACGGTGCACGAGGAACGTGAACTGATGTGGGCGCGGCCCATCGCGCCCTATGCGTTGTTGCGCATGTCAGTCGAGGCGCTGGGAGTCGGCAGGTGGCTTGTGCTCCACTCCCATAAGAACGAGCGCGTTATGCGAGCGCTGCGGCTGAGTCTCGACCATGCGCAAGATGCTCATGAGTTCGCAAGTCTGATGGCAGAACCCAGCGACAGAGAAGCGCTTCTGAAGCGACATCGTGACGTCGTCGCGCGACTTCACCAACTCAAGGATTCGGTCGGCGCGTTGCGTCAGCGTTCCCTTACTGGCCTCCCGAGTTACACCGACATTCAGCGAGCCGTGTCCCCACCCGTTCCGCCCGGGGCATCGCACGAAGTGAACAGTCCCTTTTTCGTTTGGAAGTTGTGCTCGGGCATACTTCACGGCAACAGCAGCGTGATGCGGGCAGTATCCGACATTGAACAGCTTAGCGAGTGGGAGGGTGGCATGGCCGAATTCCGAATGACACCGAAATGGGGTCTACTAAGCGGCGCGCTCTTCACTTGTATGCGCGAGCTACGCACACTCGATGAGCGCACGACCTTCCTGGGGACCCATGACTACGCGGAGCGACCGATCACCGCAACGTCTACGTGAACATCCCTATCCGTGCGTGGCCACGTGTGTGGGTCCTCACCATGCGGGTTCGACGCGAGTGCGTGGCGCACACGGATCCCTGTGCGTGCAATGCCCGCTGAGCGGACCGGTTCGTCCAAGCCGGGTCGGATGCCACCTGCTCAGTCAGCAGCCCGTCAATCCTCTTGCGCGTCTTGTGAGGATAAGCGCCCCTCCACGAGGCTCTGAACTACGGTTCGAACGTAGTCTCGCCGCGAGCTGCGTGTCGCTGGAGTCCGAGGCTCAACGAGTTCATCTGATCCGAGAGGGGCCAGCTTTCCGCAATCTGCGATTAGAGCCTCGACGCCAATCAGGTCCTCCACAACGGAAAGGTCCAGTTCGGAGATCGACCACTCCTCGGTGCCGATGGGTGCTGTGCAGGTAACGAGCCGTGCAGCGGCATCAAGCCGGCTCCACCTACCCGACTCGAACTGTGAAGTAAGCCAACGCTGTGCTCCTGGCAGATCGATTGATCGCCAGTCCCACAGGCCGGACCAGATGTCGGATGCAATGTCGAAAACGTTCGCGTCTTGATGCGCGTCGAACGCGGCGACGATCATCTCCCCGTATCTTGCCAAACCAGCGGGATAAGCCTCCTGGCGAGCCTCAATGTCTTCGGCTGAGCCGTAGAACTGGTGCGAGCGAGCTTGCCCCGTGAGGAGCGCGACGAGCCGAAGCCCCGACGGTAGCGTGGCGATCTTCTCAACTGCCTCGACGATCACTTCAGACTTCGGCTCCAGTCGAAGATACAAGCGGACGCAGATCCCCTCCATCTGCCGCCGAGGACCAAACAGATCTTGGCCAACGGGAACCTGGTCGACTCGTGCTGCCAGGAAGCGCAGGAGCGCGAAGGCGTCCCCACCCTTTGGGTCTTCGTCGAAGCGCGCCTCAAGCTTGGCAACGGCTAGCCTCGTGTTCGTGCGAAGAGCGGTGCGCAACGGCTCTGCGATCTCGGCCTCAGGGTGCTCGATGATGCTGCGATATGCCTCACCGAGGATCGCATCCGAAATATCCTCGGACGGGACCCCGAGGGCGAAGTAACGGTCGAAATAGTCCGGGCTAGCAATCCTCTTGACTCCGGGACTTCCACCCGGGAAATGCTGCTCGCGGTTATATATCGCGCTGAAGCGAGGAAAAAGCTTGCCGGTGACGCCCGCCACCGCTGAGGAAGCGCCCGGGGCGAGCTCTGCGCGTTCAAGAATGTCCCTCCACCGATCTGAGAAGTCTTGCGGCTTCGAGCGGCTTGCGAGGAAGACGGAGCTGAGTGAGCCCGACGTCCCTGTCAGCGTGGACTTCTCGCTTGGTAGGGCGGCCAAGAGCTTCGGGGCCACCACCTTGAGCCAGGAGAATAATAGAAAGTCGACGGCGTCGACCTCATCCGCGACGGCGGGGTACAGCGCTTCGACTTGAGTGATGTATCGCTTGATGGCGCGCGGAGTTCGCATCTGGCCTTGCATGTAGCTCTGCCAGGTGATGGCAAACTCGTTCGTCTGCCGCTGGTCCATCTGCAAGCCGACGGATCGGATCATCTGGTCGAGGGCGACATCGGTCAACCCATCAATCTGAGCACCCCGAAGCGGTGGGACATCGAGTCTAAGCTGAACCATTTTCTCAAGGTAGGAACCCGCGCGGTGCGGCTCGTCGATCCCGACGAGACCGGTTCGGCTCAGCACATCCAGCAGCGTCTCTTCGTCATACGCAATCAGGTAGTGGACGAACGGAAGTCTGCCAATGAGTCGGATGAGCTTGAATACGAGGAGAAGTTCGTCGGGTGATAGACGGTCGAGATCGTCAAGGACGATCAGGACGGGCTCTGACCGCTCCGATAGCAGGTTCGACAGTGCCGAGTGCTGCCGTTCTACCGATCTGTTTGGACCGACTAGCTCAGAAGCCGCGCGCAGGACGGTGGACATGTCGACACCGACGAGGCTGCCCGCGACTCCAAGCGGGGCAATGGTATTCCCGAACGATTGCAAGGCCCTGCGGACGGTCTTGGACCTCTTCTTCGCCGGCGGGGCAATGGCATCGAAAAGCGCACTGAGGAAACCCCACTGGAGCGACGGTAGATCCTGGAAGAACCATGGGTTGAACTCGACTACTTCCCACGACGCGTTCGCACCTGGGAGTGATGCTTGAGCCGCGTCCGGCTCGCGGTCGGGCAACGCATGCGAAAGACCTGAGGTGGCCATCCGAATGAGGCTCGTCTTTCCTGAACCCCAGGGGCCTACCAGTGCGATTACGGTTGAGGCGGGCAACCTCGCTGTGGACCTGATCGCATCCGCCACCAGCTCTGCGAACGCCGTCCGACCCAGCAGATCCGGTTCACTTGCTGATCCGTCAATCGGGTCGTCAGAGATACCGCTCGAACTAGTGATCATCCCAACAGTGTTGTCGCTGAACTCGACGGCGACCGCAGATACGGCACCCGGCGTGTCTCCTTGACTGATCACTGCGCCACGCGCGACACGCCCTGCGGCGTTTCCGAATGCTCGAGCGATAGGGTTCACGGCATGGACAATCAGGCGGACGAATTCTATTCGAACTTCGGCGAAGCCGCTGCGCCGGGCGAAACTCGCCCGAATCCGTCGACGACCTTGACTGCGTCTGTTGAAACGATTGACAACGATCGCGCCGCGTCGTCCATCATCGGCGGCGGGATGCCGACCGATTGACTCGGGCAGTCATCATCGGTGAGCCCGCGGACCCACACGTGGCCGCGGTCACAGATCGTATGAGGGCGCAACCGCTTGTCGTAGATGCGCAGTCGCTTCGCGACCGCCCGTTCGTGATGGACGGCGAAGCGATCACAGTCCATGGTAGAGACCAGACCTACAACTTGGGCCGGGGTACTCCGGCCCGGGGTTGGGTTCGGCGCATCGTCCCTGATTCTTGACTTCGTTCAGTGCCGACTGATTCGCTCGCGGCCGCGGAGGCATCAGCTTGGATGACCCTGTTGGCGGCGACGCTCCAGCTCCCCGACACGGCCTGGTTGTCATCGATTGGGTAACGCGCGCCGAGAACAAGCTCGTGCAGTCGGATGTCGCCGCTCGGGTTGGCATCCGAACCCCGCGGACAGTCGTCACCAACGACGCCGCATTGGTCCCAAGAACCTTTGGGGATGAAGTGGTCGTGAAGCCGCTCGGGGTGGGCCATTTCGTGGAGCGAGGTAGGCCGCACACGGTACATGCGACCGGCGCAAGCGCACGTCAGCTGAAGACCCGAGACCTAGCGGTTGCGCCATTCCTGATTCACCGGACAAGCTCCTCGATCGCACCGGGCACCCGATCCTGATGCGGTGCGACGAAGTCGGCGACGCGAGGACCCGCTTCGCCCCTCCCGATCCAGACCTGCTCCGTGCGGAATCGCCCCACATCCTCAGGCGGGAAGCCCGGCTGATGGAGCATCAACGCTTTGTCCATCGCCAGGATCGAGTCCTCGCTGATGTCATCGGCGAGGAGCAGCGCGGCCTCCATGGCGCGAACATTCCCGACGACCGTGAGCGCGTTCGCCTTGTCGCCCTCGTCGATCTCCGCGAGGGCAAGCTGCGTGGCCGACGTCGTGTGAGCTGCTCGATCTGCGAGCTCGACGCCGACTCCGTGCGCAGCAGGATCGCGGTCATCGGGCCCAACGCGGGGTTGCCGGTACCGAGCGTCCGCTGCGCGTGGTGATCGAACTCGACCAGCTGACGCGTCGCGTCCTCGACGTCCGCCGAATCCTCACTCGAGATGGCAGGAGTCCACGCGGCTATGGCCGGCGTCACCGCGGCATACGCACCGGTCTGACGTTCCACTTCGGCGCGCGAGTGGATCTGGGGTGCGCGCGGCGCCTCGTCGAAGGTCTCGTAAGCCACCGCATCGATGGCGATGGGGCTGCTGGCAGGTGTAGCCATGGAGAATATGTTCCCAACACTTGTAGCGATAGATGTTGGTAACCGTCCTCCCTGCCAACACGTAGCCGGTACCATCGACCGGTTCCGCGTCCTCCCGTTCCTCGGTTTCCGCAGCGTCCAACGAGACCGTAGAGCCAACTTACGCGCGGTTCCACTCCGGTAGCGGGTATTCGCTGAGTGGAGGCGGCGTCGCCAGCACCGCGACCAGCGCCCCCAGCACGAGGGCAGCTGACAATCCGACCACGATCCACGCTGTGACGCGCCGCGCGTGCGTCGGCCGTTCGCCGCGCAGCCCGACTAATGCCGCGGCAACCAGAAGCGCCAGCCACACCACGAGCGCGACGACGCCCATCCCGATGCCGATCGACCGCTCACCGTCGTCCGAATCGGAGTACTCGATGACGGTGAGCCCGGGGCCCGCCAAGGTGAGGCCGGAGACGCCGAACATGACAATGCCGAACAGCCCGACAAGCATCGCTGCAACGGCAAGGAAGACACTGCCGACGATCCGCACGCCCCCATCCTTACAGATGGCAGCGCTTGGGCCACAGAGAAGCGCGGCCTCACGACATCGCGCGAAGCAAGACGGCACCTGTCCAGCACCTGAAACACACGGTGCCCCTGGAGGGACTCGAACCCCCAACCGTTTCCTTAGGACGGAACTGCTCTTCCATTGAGCTACAGAGGCTGGCTCTGACAGTCTACCCAGCCGCGAGCGCCTCCTCGGTCGTCACCACGCGGGCGAAGCCGCCCTCCTGCAGCACGAGCGCCGTAGACGCCATGAGGTCCGCTGCAGAACGGGTCACTCGACCGACGCCGGCGATGTCGGCATCCAGATCGAACGTCCGCGTCGCATCGAGCACGACGGTGGTCTCGAAACCGAGATTGCCCGCCATCCGCGCCGTCGTCTCGACGCACATGTTCGTCTGGATGCCGCAGATCGCGACCTCCTCGATCGACTGGGCGCGAAGCCACTCCCCCACGTCCGGCGTCCCGTAGAACGCCGAGTTCACCTGCTTCGTGACGAACAACGCAGGCTCGACCGCGGCGACGGCATCCACCAGCGCATTGCCAGGGTTCGCGGGATGCAGCGGCGAACCCTTGCTTCGGGAGTCATGCCGCACCACGACGATCGGCTCCCCGGCATCCTGCCAGGCAGCGACGAGCCGCGCGACGTTCTCCTCGCACGCGGGGTTGGCCGTCGGGCCCCAGAAGTCGAGGTCGTCGAAACCTCGCTGCATGTCGATCACGATAAGAGCACGGGTCATGAGGCCATTCTCCTCTGGGTGCGACGCGGCAAACGAAACCTGCGGGCGGGGCGCGCTTCGACAGGCTCAGCGGGCGGGAAGCGAGCAGGGACGAGGCACACCTCAGCGAGCGGGAAGACCGATCACGCGGCCAGAGCCAGGTACGGCTCCCAGCGCGGATCCGTGCGCTCGGTGCCGCGCACGGTCCACGCCGTGCCGTGCGGCGGACGCGGGCTGAACCGCAGTTCCCAGCCCATCTCCTGCGGCGTCTTGTCGCTCTTGATGTTGTTGCACCGCAGGCAGCAGGCGACGAGGTTCTCCCAGGAGTCTGCACCGCCGCGCGAACGGGGCAGCACATGGTCGATCGTGGACGCGGACTTCCCGCAGTAGCCGCAACGGTGGTCGTCGCGACGCAGCACGCCTCGCCGCGTCACCGGAACCCTCCGCGACGACGGCACCCTGACGTAGCGGCTGAGGATGATCACCGCCGGCCGGTCGAACGAGCCGCGGGCCGCCCAGACCGGGTCGCCCTCCACGTGCTCGATCACGCTCGCCTTCTCGTTCATCACGAGCACGAGCGCTCTCTTGAAGGACACCACCGCGAGCGGCTCGTATCCGGCGTTCAGGACCAGTGTGCGCATCTTCATCCTCTCGATACGCCGGGACGGCTTCCCGGCACTCTCGACTCACCCGTCGCCGGGTGGGAGGATCACTGCTCGCAGGGACGAAAAAAGGCGCTGTCTAAAGACAGCGCCTTTCGCGCACGGTCGCACCGTGGCATCCCTGCGGGCAATGCCGAAGCACCAGAAGGCCGAGCGCATCCATGGTTCGGATGCCCGGTATTCGGTCCATCAGCGACTCCCGCCTGTGCGACAACGGGATCAGGCTAACCCATCAGCCTGGATGTGCGCGAAACAGCGGGTGAACGACGAGGGGTGTGTCGGTTCCGGATCAGCCGGCGTTGGCCTTCAGCCAGGCGATCGGCTCGACGAGGCTGTCGTTGATCCGGACCTCGAAGTGCAGGTGCGCGCCGTAGGAGCGACCGGTGTTGCCGACGAGCCCGATCATCTGGCCTGCCTCGACCGTCTGGCCGGCCGAGACGAGCCGCGAGCCATAGATCATGTGGCCGTAGAGCGTGGACACGCGCTGGCCGCCGACGACGTGGTCGATGACGACGCCGACGCCGTAGCCGTAGTAGCTCTCGCTCGAGATGCGGACGACACCGGATGCCGCGGCATAGATCGGCGTCCCCGAGGGAGCGACCATGTCGGCGCCGTTGTGCGAACCGCTCAGCGTGCGCGAGACGTAGTAGGAGCCCTGCGGCACCGGGTAGCGGACCGCACCGGAACCGGGTGAGACGAGCGCGTACTTGCTGGTGTCGAAGTTGGCGGCGGTGGAGGAACCTGCGGATGCCGCAGCGGCTGCGGCACGCGCCTTCGCGGCCTCCTCGGCCTTCTTCTTCTCGATCTCCTCGGGCGTGGTCGCGCTGTACGTCCCGCGGTCCATCGGAGCGGACGTCGCCTCGGAGGCGACCACGAGGGACTGCGCGTCCTCCACGGCGAGCTGCTGCAGGGTGGTCGCATCGGACGTAGGAGTCGTCGCGGCGTACGCCGGAAGCGCGACAGCCGCGACGAGAGCGCCGACGGCGCCGAAGATCGCGATGGAGCGCACGGGCTTCGCCACCGAGCCCTTGGGACCGCGACGGGAGCCTCGTGCGAACGGGCTGCGCTTTTCGGTTGCGGTCGTGGGCTTCTCGATGTCTGCGGCCAAAAGGTGGTCCTCCTGCGCCCGCGCGCTCGGGTAGCGCTGACTCATCCCCAGTCCGCGCTTCGGAGCACCTGCATTGCTCGGGTCGGTGTCCGCCTGCGCAGAAGACGAGTCGTTTGGGCGATATTCGTCGGTGCCGGCAGCGGGGCTTATGCGCTGACGACCTGTCCGAGGCTACCGGAAGATAACGATTCTGTCACCCTGCGAACCTGGCAATCGCCCGAAGGCGCCGTTGCGCCTCGCGATCGGATGCTCGGCTCAGCGCTGCTCGGCGACGAGGAAGATGTGCGACGCCAGCTCGACGGGAAGCTCGAGACTCTGCTCGTTGCCGTCCATCTCGATGAGGACGTAGCCCTCGTTGTAGCGGTACGAGCCTCGCGCGCCGGGGACGACACCGGCATCACGGAGCTGCTCGAGGAGCTCCGGATCGACCTGCGCGGGCTCGGCAAGCCTGCGGACAGTGCCCTCCGCAGGGCCGCCTGCCGCATCCAGGTGCTGGACGAGACCGATCACGCCCTCGTCGAACGTGCGCGCCGGCACATCACCGAGCTGGTCCAGACCCGGGATCGGGTTTCCGTACGGCGACTCGGTCGGATGCCCGAGCAGCTCGACGAGGCGGCGCTCGACCTGCTCGCTCATCACGTGCTCCCAGCGGCAGGCCTCTTCATGGACGAAGGCCCAGTCCAACCCGATGACGTCGGAGAGGAGGCGCTCGGCGAGACGGTGCTTGCGCATCACATCGACGGCCTTGCGGCGACCGGCATCCGTCAGCTCGAGCCGGCGGTCTTCGGAGACCACCACGAGGCCGTCGCGCTCCATCCGCCCCACCGTCTGCGACACGGTCGGCCCGGAGTGCCCGAGGCGCTCGGAGATGCGCGCGCGCAGCGGCACGATGTTCTCCTCCTCGAGCTCGAGGATGGTGCGGAGATACATCTCCGTGGTGTCGATCAGATCGGTCATGAGCCCTCCGAAGGTTCTTAGGCAAGCCTACATTCTCGCGCGGACATGAGCGTCGTTACGCGGCGAAACAGCGACCGCGTCCGGTCCTAGAATCGATGCATGGCGATCGAGATTCCGCGTGACCTCCTGCCCGTAGACGGCCGTTTCGGCTGCGGCCCCTCGAAGGTGCGCCCCGCGCAGCTCGAAGCGCTGATCGCGTCGGGAGCGTCTCTGCTCGGCACGTCTCATCGCCAGGCTCCGGTGAAGAACCTCGTCGGCAGCGTCCGCGAGCAGCTCGCCGCCCTCCTGCGCATCCCCGAGGGCTACGAGATCATCACCGGCAATGGCGGCTCGACGGCGTTCTGGGATGCCGCAGCCTTCGGCCTGATCGAGAACCGCAGCCAGAACCTCGTCTTCGGCGAGTTCGGCGGGAAGTTCGCCTCGGCCGCCGCCGCCCCGTGGCTGCAGGCCCCCGACGTCCGCAAGGCCGAGCCGGGCAGCCGCATCGCCGCCGAGATCGTCGACGGCATCGACGTCTACGCCTGGCCGCACAATGAGACCTCGACCGGCGTCACCGCCCCGGTCGAGCGGGTGAGTGCCGATGGCGCCCTGACCGTGATCGACGCCACGAGCGCCGCCGGCGGCATCGACTTCGACGTCACTCAGGCCGACGTCTACTACTTCGCACCGCAGAAGAACCTCGGGTCCGACGGCGGGCTCTGGTTCGCCGCTGTCTCGCCCGCCGCCATCGAGCGGATCGAGCGGATCGCGGCATCCGGTCGCTACATCCCCGAGTTCCTCAGCCTTAAGAACGCCGTCGACAACTCGCGCCTGAACCAGACGCTGAACACTCCGGCCCTCACCACGCTGCACCTGCTGAACAGCCAGCTGGAATGGATCAACACCAACGGCGGCCTCGCCTGGGCCGGAGCCCGCACGGCCGAATCCTCGCAGGCGCTGTACGACTGGGCCGAGGCCTCCTCGGTCGCGACGCCGTTCGTCTCCGATCCTTCGCACCGCTCCCCCGTCGTCGTCACCATCGACTTCGACGAGACCGTCGACGCCGCCGCGATCGCGAAGACGCTCCGCGCCAACGGGATCGTCGACACCGAACCGTACCGCAAGCTCGGCCGCAACCAGCTGCGCATCGCGACCTTCGTCTCCATCGAGCCGGACGACGTCCGCCGTCTCATCGGCTCGATCGACTACGTGCTCGAGCACTCCGAGGCCTGACCCAGGAATACGCAGAGGCTCGGCTCTCCTCAGGGGAGCCGGGCCTCTTCGTATTCGCCTTCGGCGCGTCTACTCTTCCTCGTCCTCGGATGCGGGGACGACGTCGTCGTCCTGCTCCGACTCGGATGCGTCGTCCTCGTCCTCGTCATCGTCGATGACGGAGTCCTCCTCGACCGAGTCGTCGAGCTCGTCGATGTCGACGCCGTCGAGGTCACCCGCGTGCAGGCGCGGAGAGACGTCGTCATCGTCATCGTCGTCGTCGTCGAACTCGTCGTCCAGATCGCCGGCCTCGAGGTCGTCCTCGTCGTCAGCATCCTCGTCGTCGGCGGAGTCCTCAGCCTCGTCATCCGCGGCGGCCGCCTGCGCAGCCGCCTGCTCCGCGAGCTCAGCCTGGTGCGCGCGGTACTCGGCAAGACGCTCGGCCCACGGCACCCAGTCGGGGGCGAGCAGGGCGCCATCGCCCGGCAGGAGCTCGACCTCGAGCACGGTCGGCTCCTCGTCGTCCACGCGGGCGACCGTGACCGTCCAGTACCAGCCCGGGTATCCGGGAAGGCGGTTCTCGAACCGCAGCGACAGCGAGCCGTCCTCCTCCGCGAGATACCCCGCGGCGGGACCGACCGTCGACGCGGGCGTGATCTCGTGGAGCGCTGCGAGCGCGAGATCACGCGCGCCGAGCAGGCGCTCGTCGGGTTCAGGCGTCGAGGTCATCGGCCACCTTGCGCAGGACGGCCGCGATCTTGCGACCGTGGCTCGAGGAGGGATAGCGGCCACGGCGGAGGTCGCCGCCGATACCGTCGAGAAGCTTCACGAGGTCCTCGATGATGATCGCCATGTCGTCGGCGGGCTTCCGCTTCGACTTGGCGAGGCTGACCGGCGCCTCGAGCACCCGGACCGACAGCGCCTGAAGGCCGCGCTTGCCATCGGCGACGCCGAACTCGACGCGGCTGCCGGCCTTCACCGCCGCCCCCTGAGGCAGGGCGGAGGCGTGCAGGAAGACGTCCTGGCCGTCATCGCTGGCGATGAAGCCGAACCCCTTCTCGTCGTCGTAGAACCTGACCTTGCCGGTGGGCATGGAGAACCTCACTGAATGATGCTGTCGATGTGCGGGCACACCGAAGGCATGCCTTCCCACAAGCCTACCCGTCCCCGAGGCACTAGGCTGAGACGGATGAGCACGCAGAACTCCGAACCGGACGTCCCCGTCCGACCGGTGGATCGGATCCTCGCCTACACGGCGCTGACGCTCGCGGCGCTGTCCGTGATCTGCTTCTTCGCGATCATCATCGCCACGGCGGTCGGCGTGCAGCACGCCGACTTCGCCTCGCCGCCGTGGCCGCTCGTCGCGGCCGTGCCGCAATGGGGCCTGCCGATAGCTTTCGTCCTCATCATCACTCTGCTCATCATGAGCTTCGTGCGGAAGGGACGCGCAGCGAAGCGCTCCTGAGATGAGTACGCACGCCCGCCCGCTCGCCGTGTGGCTGGCCGCTGCCGAGAACGAGCAGCTGGAGCGGCTCTTCGCGGGACGCCGCGTGCGACCGGATGCACCATGGCACGACTTCTTCGATGCCGCCGAGGCGCTGCTCGATCCGGCATCCATCGACCGCGCCCTGCAGAGCGTCGACGATGCGGAGGCCCGAGCGCTGATCTCCGGATCCGCCGCGGGGCAGGCCCGGCTGATCGCACTCGGGCTCGTCGGCGCCGACGGGACTCCGCCGCCGCCGGTCGCCGCCCTCCTCGCCGAACGGACGGCTCCCGTGGAGGCGGATGACGCACCGGCGCCACCCGCGACGCACGCCGCGTCTGCGTACGCCGCGGAGCGCGCCTTCACGAACGTCGCCGCCATCGCGGACCTCCTGCTCGCCACGCGCGAATCGCCGCTGCCCCTCATCGCCGGCGGCACGCTCGGCGCGTCGGAGCGCCGCCGCATCGCGGAGACCGGCATCCCCGCCGAGGACATCTCGCCGCTGCTCGCCCTGGCGAGCGCCGCACGCCTGGTCCGCCCCTACGAGCGAGCGCTTCGACTGACGCGCTCCGGGGATGCCTGGCTGCGCCTGAGCGCCGCCGAGCGGTGGGCAGCGCTGGCCACCGCGTTCCGCGACGCGCTCCCCGGCAGCCTCCGGACGCCGGAGGGCGGATGGCTGCCGATGCCGACCTGGCAGGCGAAGCATCCCTGGGATCCCTCATGGCCGGAGCGCAGCGTCGAGCTGCTGCACCAGGCAGCTCTGCTCGGCCTCGTCATCGACGACGGCTCCGAGCCGGAATGGGCGGCGGCGCTGCGCCGCGGGGGTGCCGCAGACCCGGCCTCGCTCGCGACGATGCTCCCCGCGGAGGTCGATCAGGTTTTCCTGCAGAACGACCTCTCGGCCATCTCCCCCGGCCCGCTCCGACCCAGCCTCGATGTGCGGCTGCGCACCATGGCGGTGCGCGAGTCCGCCGCCCAGGCCTCTTCCTACCGCTTCACCGCCGAGTCGCTGACGCGGGCGCTGGGCGAGGGCGAGACGGGCGAGTCGCTCACGGAGTTCCTCGGGCGGCTCTCCATCACCGGCATCCCGCAGCCCCTGCAGTACCTGATCACGCAGACGGCGTCGAGGCACGGCCTGGTCCGCATCTCCACCACCGGGGACGGGCTCACCACGATCGGCAGCACGGATCGCACGATGATCGACGCGATCGCCGTCGATCAGGCTCTCAGACCCCTCGGCCTGCACGCCGAGGGCGAGGGCCTCGTCACCAGGGTCGGCGCGGAGACCGTGTACTGGGCGCTCACCGACGCCCGCTACCCCGCGACCATGGTCGATGCGGGGGGGCACCCGATCACCGCCGAGCGCGAGCTCATCGACGATGAGCGGGTCGCCCCCTCCACCGGCTATGCGACCCTCATCGCCCGACTCCGCAAACGACAGGGCCCGGATGCCGATGCCGCCTGGCTCGACCGCGAGCTCGACGCCGCCGTCCGACAGCGCGCCGTCGTGCTCATCGAGGTGGCGATGCCGGACGGCAGCACGCGCGAGCTCACGCTCGAGGCCAGCGGACTCGGCGGTGGACGCCTCAGAGGCCGCGATCGAGCGGCGGACGTCGAGCGGACGCTGCCGGTCTCCAGCATCCGATCCGCCCGCATCCTCCCGCAGTAGACTGGTCTGCTATGTCTGATGGCCCCCTCATCGTCCAGAGCGATCGCACCGTGCTCCTCGAGGTCGCACACGCGGATGCCGAGAGCGCCCGCCACGAGCTCGCGATCTTCGCCGAGCTCGAACGCGCTCCCGAGCACATCCACACCTACCGGATCACACGCCTCGGGCTGTGGAACGCCCGCGCCGCGGGGCACACCGCCGAGGACATGCTGCAGACGCTCGACCGCTGGTCGCGGTTCCCCGTGCCGCCGTCGGTCTCGGTGGATCTCACCGAGACCGTGAACCGCTACGGGCGCCTCGTCATCGAACGCGACGAGGAGGGAACGCTGCTGCTGCGCTCCACGGACCCTGCCGTGCTCGCTCAGGTGGCGAACAACAAGCGCATCCAGCCGCTGCTCATCGGACATCCAGCCCCCGACACGTTCGTCGTCGACGCCTGGGCACGCGGACAGATCAAGCAGGAGCTGCTGAAGATCGGCTGGCCCGCCGAGGACCTCGCCGGGTACACGCCGGGCACCCCTCATGAGATCGACCTCGCCGAGGACGGCTGGCAGATCCGCCCCTACCAGCAGGACGCCGTGAACGCGTTCTCGAAGGACGGCTCAGGCGTCGTCGTGCTGCCCTGCGGCGCGGGCAAGACGATCGTCGGCGCAGGAGCCATGGCTGCGACCAAGACGACCACGCTCATCCTCGTCACCAACACCGTCTCGGCCAGGCAGTGGCGCGACGAGCTGCTCAAGCGCACCTCGCTGACCCCGGAGGAGATCGGCGAGTACTCCGGGCAGGCCAAGGAGGTCAAGCCGGTCACGATCGCGACCTACCAGATCCTGACGGCGAAGCGGAAGGGCGAGTACGCCCACCTCGCTCTCCTCGACGCGCTCGACTGGGGGCTCATCGTCTACGACGAGGTCCATCTGCTGCCCGCGCCGGTGTTCAAGCTGACCGCCGATCTCCAGGCCAGGCGCCGCATCGGACTGACGGCCACCCTGGTGCGCGAGGACGGTCGCGAGGGCGACGTGTTCAGCCTGATCGGCCCGAAGCGCTTCGACGCACCGTGGAAGCAGATCGAGGCGCAGGGGTTCATCTCCCCCGCAGTCTGCTACGAGGTGCGCGTGGACCTGCCGCCCTCCGACCGGCTGGAGTACGCGGCGGCGGCCGATGACGAACGGTACCGGCTGGCCGCATCCGCTCCGGCGAAGATCACCGCGGTCAAGGAGCTCATCGCCAAGCACAAGGACGAGCGCATCCTCGTGATCGGCCAGTACCTCGACCAGCTCGACGTGCTCTCCGAATCGCTCGGCGCGCCCCAGATCACCGGTGCGACGCCCGTCGATGAGCGCGAGGAGCTCTATCAGGCCTTCCGCGACGGCGAGATCCCCGTGCTGGTGGTGTCGAAGGTGGCGAACTTCTCGATCGATCTTCCGGAGGCATCCGTCGCGATCCAGGTCTCCGGCTCGTTCGGCTCGCGCCAGGAGGAGGCCCAGCGCCTCGGACGCCTGCTGCGTCCGAAGCAGTCCGGTCATACCGCGAGCTTCTACACGCTCGTGGCGCGCGACACCATCGACCAGGACTTCGCGCAGAACCGGCAGCGCTTCCTCGCCGAGCAGGGCTACAGCTACACGATCATGGATGCGGATGCTCTGACGGCGGCCTGATCGGCTCCGGTGCCGCGACGGGCGCAGGCGGCCCAGCGGGCTGCGGCGGAGCGATCGGCTCCAGCGCCCTGGCGATGCCGCGGCGGCGCGCCCAGCGATCGACGACGAGGGCGAACGCCACCAGGGTGACCGCGGTGAGCAGCACGTCCAGCGGCGTCCCCTCCGAGGCGTTCGCGTCCACGAGCGAGAAGGCGCCGAGGCCGAAGATCAGGGCGTTGTTGACGATGTGCAGCGCGATCGAGGCCTCGAGCCCTCCCGTGCGCCATGCCAGCCAGGCGGCCACGACGGCGAAGACGCCGACGCTCAGCATGCCCCAGACGTCATAGAGGTGCCCGAAGACGAACAGCGGCACGGGCAGGAGGATCGCGAAGGCCGGATGCTTCAGCCACCGGCCGATCAGCTGCATGAGGTAGCCGCGGAACACGTACTCCTCCGCCGCCGCCTGGAACGGGATGAGCAGCACGACGAGGGCGAGCAGGAGCGGGATGCCGGGGTGATCGGCCCGGAACTCGAACCGCTGCCCGGTCAGCGCGGCGACGGCCAACGTGACCGCGAAGTACACGGCGAAGACGGCGAGCGCGAGCAGCGTGGTCCGGCCCAGCCAGCCCCAGCGGATGCGGCCGACGACCGAGGAGAGCAGGCCGACTCCGCGTCCCTCGATCATCCGCGAGGCCAGCAGGAGCGCAGGGATCATCAGGATGAGCGGGAGGACGAGCGCCACGAACAGCCACGGCCGGTCGAGGTCGAAGTACGCCGTCGTGAACAGCAGGTCGTCCAGCGCGGAGAGCACGGCCGGGTTCAGCGCGGCCACCACGCCGAGCGGGACGACGAGCAGGAGGATCATCGCGAAGTACAGCGCGATCCCGACCACGCCGGTGACCAGGCCCCGCCACCAGGCCGGGCGCGGTCGGGCGAAGGAGAGCCGGTGGAACGCGAGGGACTCTGCGGCGGCGGGCGGCTCGGTGAGATCGTGAGTCGTCATCCCTCGATCCTGCCCGACGCGGCTGAGCACGGCATCCGCCTGGGGGATGAGCTTGCCGACGGAGCCCTGTGAAAACGGGCGCTCCGGCAAATGATCAGCCAGGACATCACCGGAGTCACCATAATGGGGGCATGACTGATGCGCGCATCCTGGTCGTCGACGACGAGCCGAACATCCGCGACCTGCTGTCCACGGGGCTGAGCTTCGCCGGCTTCCAGGTCAAGACCGTCGGCAACGGCGCGGCGACGATTTCCGCCGTCCTGGAGGAGGAGCCGGACCTCATCATCCTCGACGTGATGCTGCCCGACATGAACGGCTTCAGCGTCACCAAGCGCCTCCGCGGCGCCGGGTTCACCGCGCCCATCCTCTTCCTCACGGCCAAGGACGACACGCAGGACAAGATCGAGGGGCTCAACGCCGGCGGCGACGACTACGTCACCAAGCCCTTCGCCCTCGACGAGATCGTCGCTCGCGCGCAGGCCATCCTGCGCCGCACGATGCAGGCCGACGAGGAGTCGCTGATCCGCGCCGGCGAGCTGTCCATGGATCAGGACACCCACGACGTCTTCGTCGGCAAGGTGCCGATCGAGCTCAGCCCGACCGAGTTCAAGCTGCTGCGCTACCTCATGCTGAACCCGAACCGCGTGCTGTCCAAGGCGCAGATCCTCGACCACGTCTGGGAGTACGACTTCAACGGGGACGCCGGCATCGTGGAGAGCTACATCTCCTACCTCCGCCGCAAGATCGACCCGCACACCGAGGAGTCGCTGATCCAGACCAAGCGCGGCTTCGGCTACATGCTGAAGGTCGGCGGCAAGGCGGCCTGACCGCCGGCCATCGCCGTACGCCGCCGACGGAAGGGACCGCATGGCGAACAAGCCCGACGCGGTCACCCGATGGTGGCGGCGCATCAGCCTGAGGGCGAAGGTGACGGGTGTCACCGTCGCCGTCCTCGCCCTCGGTCTCCTCGTCGCAGGCATCGGCACGGTGCCCATCCTGCGCACGGCGCTGGCGGGGAACATCAACGCGCAGCTCCCCGCGCTGATGGACAGCAACCTCGCCGATCGCTACTTCTCGGTGACCGTCGACGCCGACGGCGATCTGCTCTTCATCCCTCGAGAGGATGCCGGGCGCAGCGACGCCTTCGTGGCCTTCTACGACACCTCCGGCGCGTTCATCGCGGAGGCGGGAGGCGCGAGCTTGGCAGAGCGGCCGTCGTGGCCGGAGACGTACCCGCTCGCCGAGGCCAAGACCGACGAGGATCGCGACCCGCTTCCCCTGCGCGGAGTGGACGGCGGCGAGTTCTCCGGCGCCGTGAGCATCAAGGAGGGCGCCGAGGGCGTCTACATCCAGCTCGTCGCGCTGTCCCTCGAAGAGGCCGACGGGATCATCGGCACCTACTTCGCGATCTACATCACGGTCGCCCTGTTCACGATCCTCATCGCGGCGCTGCTGATCCGCGGCCTCGTCACCCTCACGTTCCGCCGGCTCAGCCATGTCGAGTCGACCGCGATGCGGATCGCGTCCGGGGACTTCAGTCAGCGCCTCACCGATCTCGAGCCGACCACCGAGGTGGGGCGGCTGAACTTCGCGATCAACACCATGCTCGACAGGGTGGACCGCTCGCTCGCCCAGCGCGACCGCACCGTTCAGCAGATGCGCCGCTTCATCGGGGACGCCAGTCATGAGCTGCGCACTCCCCTGGTGAGCGTCCGAGGCTACGCGGAGCTCTACCGGATGGGCGCGATCCGCGGCGAGGAGGACACCGCGAGGGCGATGGAGCGCATCGAGAAGGAGGCGATCCGGATGGGCGTGCTCGTCGAGGATCTCCTCGCGCTCGCCCGGCTCGACGAGGAGCGAGAGCTGGAGATCACGCCCCTCGATCTGCGCCCCATCGCCAGGGATGCAGCGCTCGACGTGCGCGCTGCCGCGCCGGGCCGGACCGTCACGGTGATCGACACGACGACCGACGCCGCGCCGTCCGCCCCGATCATCCTGGCCCCGGCGGATCCGCCGCGCGCCGCGCAGACCCCGCGCGGGAGGGCAGGCGCCACCTTCGCCCGGTTGCGACGCCGCCCCCGGAGCATCGAGCCGGCGCCCGTGCCGGAGATCGACTTCTCCGAAACGATCGACGCGCCGGTCCGCACACCTCCCCTCGTGCTCGGCGAGGAGAACAAGGTCAGGCAGGTCGTCACGAACCTCCTCGGCAATGCACGACGGTTCTCGGCCGAGGACAGCCCGATCGAGATCATCGTGGGCGCGGATCGCGCAGCCGGCGTCGGCACGATCGCGATCGCCGATCACGGCGAAGGCGTGCCGGAGCAGATTCGCGAGCAGATCTTCCAGCGCTTCTGGCGTGCCGACAACTCACGCGCGCGGGAGACCGGCGGCTCGGGCCTGGGCCTCGCGATCGTGGCATCGATCGTGAAGGCCCTGCACGGCTCGGTCGCCGTGACCGAGACGCCCGGTGGCGGGGCGACCTTCACGGTGTCCTTCCCGCTCGCCCCGGCGAGAGCGGTGCCGGAGCATCTGCTCGAGGACACCCAGCCGATCGAGCCGCTCGACCTCTGAGCCTCCCGGACTGCACGCAGAGGCACGACGAGGAGTTCTCCCCAGGCTCGCACGCCTGCGAGGGAGCGGCCCGCCGACCGCGGATCATGCGCCCTAATCTCTGATCACCGTCGCCGGATGGCGTCGGTGGAGAGAGGAGATCATCATGACCGTCTTCAGCGTCGACACGGATGCCGTGCACGCCACGACCGCCGCAGCGCGAGGAACCGTCGACCGCCTGCAGGCGGAATCCGCCGCCCTCGCGGCGCAACTGGCGCAGCTGCAGAGTTCGTGGACCGGGAGCGCGTCCGCCGCCTTCCAGGCCTGCGGGGAGCAATGGCGCATCGCGCAGCAGCAGGTGGAGCAGGCACTCGCGTCCATCAGCACAGCGCTCGGCACGGCCGCGACCCAGTACGCGGATGCCGATCAGTACTCGGCGAGTCTGTTCCGCTGACGCCGGCGGGGAACGAGGAAGGACCCCGAGCCATGCGGCTCGGGGTCCTTCCTTCAGGCTGTCTGATCGTGGATCAGAAGTCCATGCCACCCGTCGGGTCGCCGGCCGGAGCCGCGACCTTCTCGGGCTTGTCGGCGACGACGGCCTCGGTGGTGAGGAACAGGCCGGCGATCGACGCGGCGTTCTGCAGCGCGGAGCGCGTGACCTTCGCCGGGTCGATGATGCCCGCGGCGAAGAGGTCGACGTACTCGCCCGTCGCGGCGTTCAGGCCGTGACCGCCGGGGAGCTCGGAGACCTTGTTCGCGACGACGCCCGGCTCGAGACCGGCGTTCAGCGAGATCTGCTTCAGCGGAGCCTCGATCGCGACGCGGACGATGGCCGCACCGGTCGCCTCGTCACCCGACAGCTCGAGGGCGTCGAGCGCCTTCTTGCCGGACTGGATGAGCGCGACGCCACCACCGGGGACGATGCCCTCCTCGACGGCTGCCTTCGCGTTGCGGACGGCGTCCTCGATGCGGTGCTTGCGCTCCTTGAGCTCGACCTCGGTTGCCGCACCCGCCTTGATGACGGCCACGCCGCCGGCGAGCTTGGCAAGGCGCTCCTGGAGCTTCTCGCGGTCGTAGTCGCTGTCGGTGTTCTCGATCTCGCGACGGATCTGCGTCACGCGGCCTTCGATCTGCGACGCCTCGCCGGCGCCCTCGACGATCGTGGTCTCGTCCTTGGTGACGATGACCTTACGGGCACGTCCCAGCAGGTCGAGGGTGGCGTTCTCGAGCTTGAGACCGACCTCCTCGGTGATGACCTGACCGCCGGTGAGGATCGCGATGTCCTGGAGCTGAGCCTTGCGGCGGTCGCCGAAGCCGGGAGCCTTGACGGCGACCGACTTGAAGATGCCGCGGATCTTGTTCAGCACGAGAGTCGCGAGAGCCTCGCCCTCGACGTCCTCGGCGATGATGACGAGCTCCTTGCCGTCCTGGATCACCTTGTCGACGACGGGCAGAAGGTCCTTGATGTTGGAGATCTTCTGGTTGGCGATGAGGATGTAGGGCTCCTCGAACACGGCCTCCTGGCGGTCGGGGTCCGTGACGAAGTAGGGGTTGATGTAGCCCTTGTCGAAGCGCATGCCCTCGGTGAGCTCGAGCTCGGTGCCGAAGGTCTGCGACTCCTCGACGGTGACGACGCCCTCCTTGCCGACCTTGTCGATCGCCTCGGCGATCAGCTCGCCGATCTCGGGGTCTGCGGCGGAGATGGACGCGGTGGCGGCGATCTCCTCCTTCGACTCGATCTCCTTGGCGCTGGAGAGAAGCTCGGCCGTGATGGCCGCGACGGCCTTCTCGATGCCGCGCTTGAGGGAGATGGGGTCGGCGCCGGCGGCGACGTTGCGCAGGCCCTCGCGGACCAGCGCCTGCGCCAGGACGGTCGCGGTGGTGGTTCCGTCACCCGCGACGTCGTCGGTCTTCTTGGCGACCTCCTTGACGAGCTCCGCGCCGATCTTCTCGTACGGGTCGTCCAGCTCGATCTCCTTGGCGATGGAGACACCGTCGTTCGTGATGGTGGGGGCGCCCCACTTCTTCTCCAGCACGACGTTGCGACCACGCGGGCCGAGGGTCACCTTGACGGCGTCGGCGAGGATGTTGAGACCGCGCTCGAGGCCGCGGCGGGCCTCCTCATCGAAAGCGATGATCTTTGCCATGAGTTTTGTCGTCCCTCCTGGACGTAGGCGTTCGGTTTAGCACTCAGAGCAATCGAGTGCTAACGCCCATTCTGGCACTCGACCCCATCGAGTGCAAGCCGCGTCCGCCCAGGGAGAAACAGGGCGACGCTACTCCTCGGAAGACTCCTGCGCGTCGGGCGCGGGCGTCGTGCGATCGACGCCGAGCACCACTGTGAGCTGCGCGACGTCCGTGGTGTTCTGCCCCGCGTACACATCGCTCTGCTCGACGAGTGCACCGCCGATGAGATCGGCGAGCCCCAGAGCGGCCTGCTCGTCGGCGGCGTCGACGTAGTACACCGTCGTCTCGGGGAAGTCGTCCGTCGAGCCGTCGACGGCGAACACGATGCTCCCGTCCCAGCCCTCGTCGATGAGCGTCTGACGCAGGTCGTCGTCGATGCCGTCATCCGGCGTGGCGTTGAGGATCATCACCGAGTAGGTCATGTCGACGACGCCGGTCTCCTCCGGCGCGGGCGTGGCCGTCTGCTGCGTCTCGGGGAACAACGAGATGCGCCCCATCACCACGAGCGTGCCGAAGATGCCGGCGACGAGGAGGACGAGGGCCGCGACGACGGCCCAGAGCAGGACCATCCATCCGTTGCCGCCTGGGTTCTCCGCGCGGTGCGCGCCGACGCGCCCAGAGGTGCGCGGGACATCATCGAAACGATCGCGAACGGGCTTTGACACCCCTCGATGCTAGGGCATCCCCCGTCCGATGCCCGGTGCGCGCGCTCAGGAAGCCGCGCGCGGGGTTCGTGTGTCAGCCGACGAATCCCGGCATGCGCGCGGTCCGCTGCGCGGTGCGGGCATCCCGGATGCGGCGCAGCCGGCGGACCAGGAGCGGATCGTGCTCGAGCGCCTGCTCGGTCTCGACGAGACGCCAGAGCAGCTGGTAGTACCGTGCGGCGCTCATGCCCAACCGCGCTCTGATCTCCTCTTCCTTGGCGCCGGTATGCCGAGGCCAGGCGACCTCGAGCGCGAGGATCGCCCGGTCGCGGTCCGTCAGATCACCGAGCATGCCCGAAGCCTACGCCGCCTCCTGCCGCGCTCCGCGACGCCACTCCACGGACGATATGGTCCCGGGTGCGCCCGACCCTCTCGGATCGCGAGAGAATGGGAGGGATCCAGGAGGTCTCATGTCCTACAGCGTGAACAAGTCCGAAGCAGAGTGGCGAGCAGAGCTCGGCGATGAGCAGTACGCGGTGCTCCGCCAGTCGGCCACCGAGCGGGCGTGGACGGGCGAGCTGCTCGACGAGAAGCGGGCCGGTCTGTACACCTGCGGCGCCTGTGGCGCCGAGCTGTTCAAGAGCGGCACGAAGTTCGACTCCGGCTGCGGCTGGCCGAGCTTCTACGAGTCGATCCGGCCGGACGCCGTGGAACTGCTCGAGGACAACACCCTCGGGATGGAGCGCACCGAAGTCCGCTGCGCCAACTGCGGCTCGCACCTCGGCCACGTGTTCCCCGACGGGTTCGGCACGCCGACCGGCGACCGTTACTGCATGAACTCGCTCGCTTTGAACTTCACGCCAGAGGCTCCCCAGGCGTGAGCGCGCTCGACGCGGTCCTGGCGAGGCAGTCCTGGTCGAAGGTCACTGAGGACGCCCCGACCAGGGCCGAACTGCTCCCGCTCATCGCCGCGGCGGGCAGGGTCGCCGACCACTCCTCCCTCCAGCCCTGGCGGCTCATCGAGCTGCGCGGCGAGGACCGTGAGGTGCTGGGCGCGGCCATCGCGAAGGCGAACGGCGACAAGCATCCCTCCACCAAGCCCCTGCGGGCCTCTCTGCTCATCGCCGTGGTGGCCAGCTACCGCAAGAGCGACAAGGTGCCGGCCTGGGAGCAGGAGGCCGTGGCCTCCGGCGTAGCCCACACGCTCAGCCTGCTGCTCGACGAGGCGGGCTGGGGCGTCATCTGGCGGACCGGGCACTACACGCGGTCGAAGGCGGTGGCGAAAGCGCACGGTCTGAAGAAGAACGAAGAGCTGCTCGGCTGGCTCTACGTAGGCGGCAAGCCGGACAAGAAGCCAGGACGCCGCAAGCCCGTAGACGCGGACGGACTGCTGACGCGGATGCCGCGCAAGAAGAAGTAGCGTTCAGCGCCGACGGCGGATCACCGCAACGAACACCGAGGCCACCGAGACGGCCACCATCGCGATCACCTGCCACGCCGCGGGGCCGGCATCCGTCGGCCAGATCATGTCGATCACGACCGCTGTGACGAGCTGCCCGAGCACCGATCCGAGGCCGAGCAGCAGCACCCCCGTGTGCGCGACGAGGAACGCGCCGAGGAAGATGTAGACGACGCCCAGCGCACCGCCGAGATAGAGCCATGCCTCCCCCGGAAGGGGCTGCGGTGCCCCGCGCAGCAGGATGCTCACCCCCGCGGCGACGGCGAGCACGACGGTTCCGACGATGAAGCTCGTCATCGTCGCGATCATCGGAGACCCGACGCGCTGCGCGAGGCGTCCGTTCACCGCCTGCTGTAGGGCGATGCCGACCCCGGCGGCGAGCGGCAGGACGAGCATCCACAGCGGCGCCTCGGCCAGCACGTCGCCGCTCAAGGAGATGCCGACGGCGACGAGGGCGAGCGCTCCCCCTGCGACCCTGCCCATCGTGACCGCGACGACGCCGGCCGGCCCGAAGCCGATCCTGTCCAGGATGAGCCCGTTCAGCGTCTGTCCGGCCACCACGCCCACCGTGAACAGCGCGACACCGAGCACAGCGGCGGTGAAGCCCTGCGTCGACACGGTGAGCGCACCGCAGGCTCCGCCGAGGAGCATCCACGGCGGCACCTCGCCGTCCCGGATGCTGCGCCAGAGCGCCCGCATCCCCGATCTTCCCCGAGGCACGACGGCGACGATGAGCGCGAGCAGGGCGGTGCCGACGGCGAAGGAGACCAGCCCCGCAGCGACGCCGTCCTCGATGCGGACCCCGAGGACGCCGTTGATGCGCGCCTGGATCGCCGTCATCACGCCGATCGAGACGGCCCCGGCGAGGGCGAGCGGGGCGGGAAGAGAACGTGTGGCCGGCACCAGTGCACCCTACCCGAGCGCGCCGGCGTCGGAGCACCCCCGGATGTCGGTGCCGGGAGCTACCCTTGGCGCATGTGCGCGAGCTACGGGCTTGATCCCCGATTCACCGACGCAGAGCTTCTCGCCGAGGCCGATGCAGGCATCCTCGACGGCCTGCGGGACTGGGCGGCGCAGAACGCCGGAGAGACCCTGCGCCCGACGGGCAAGAACCTGAGGAACCTCAATCCGCTGGTCATCGGGCGCGACGGCGAAGCCGCGCTCGAATCCGCATGGTGGGGGTTTCTCGTCGACGGCGCCCCGGCACGGTTCCCGTCGATCAACACCCGCTCCGAGCGCCTGCAGGAGCGCCCCGGCGGCGCGCGTGCTCGGGCGATCGTGCCGACGACGGGCTGGTTCGAGATGCACAAGCCCGACCGCGTCTGGCACGAGTTCGGGCTCGACACCGGCACGCTGTTCGGAATGGCCGCCGTCACGCAGCGCGGGAAGACGCCGGACGGAGAGTGGGTCACGTGCTATTCGATCGTCATGCGCCCCGCTCCCCCGCATCTCGCCGAGCTGCACGATCGGATGCCCGTGCTCATCCCCACCGCCTTCGCCCAGGACTGGCTGATGGCTGAGGCAGGGCGCGAGGTGATCGACGAGGCACTGCTCGCCGCCGCCTCCCTCGATGAGCGGGTGCGGGCCGTCGCGCGTGCAGACGACAAGGGACAGGACAGGCTGTTCTGATGGACGGCGTCGACCTGCTCGCGGCGGCGAGGTCACGGGTGGAGGAACTGCCTGGCGCTGTGCTTGAGAACCCCTTCGGACCGGAGACGGACGTCTACAAGGTGCGAGGCAAGGTGTTCCTGCTCCTCTCGGGCGAGGACGCGGATGCGATGCTCGTGCTGAAGTCGCATCCGGAGGACTCCGAGGCCCTGCGTCGAGGGTTCGCGGAGATCACGCCCGGCTATCACATGAACAAGCGGCACTGGATCTCCGTGCGGCCCGGTCCCGCGCTGGAATCCGGGCTGGTCGCAGAACTCGTCACCGAGTCGTACCTGCTCGTCGTGGAGAAACTGCCGCGCGCCCGGCGCCCTGTCGACCCCGCCCTGTTCGGCGCACGCTGAGACCGCTGCCCCGACGAACGGCTACCAGGCGTATGCCTCCGGCGCCTGACCACCTGGCCCGGGGAAGATCTCGTCGAGTGCGGTGAGGTCCTCGTCGGAGAGTCGGATGTCCAGGGCCGTGACAGCGGATTCCAGCTGCTCGATCGTCCTCGGGCCGATGATCGGGCCGGTCACACCCGGCTGGTGGAGCAGCCATGCGAGCCCGAGCGCCGCCGGCGTCCAGCCGCGTTCACGCGCGAAGCGCTCATAGGCATCCACCCGATCGCCGTACTTGGCCCGGGTCTCGGCCGCACGTCCTGTGTTCGAACGCGCATCCGCATCGTTCGACCCGCCGCTCAGCAGACCGCCGCTGAGCGGCGACCACGGCAGGATGCCCAGGCCGTAGTTCCGCGCCGCGGGGATCACCTCCAGCTCGATGGAACGGTGCGCGAGGTTGTACAGCGACTGCTCGCTGACGAGCCCGAGGAAATGACGGTTCCTGGCGATCTCATTGGCCTGAGCGATGTTCCATGCCGCAAAGTTCGAGCTGCCCGTGTAGACGACCTCGCCGCGGGTGACGAGCACCTCCATCGACTGCCAGAGCTCCTCCCACGGGATGTGCCGGTCGATGTGGTGGAACTGGTAGAGGTCGATACGGTCGGTCTGCAGTCGACGCAGCGACCCGATGGCCTCGCGGCGGACCTGCCAGGCCGATGCACCGCGGGCGTTGACGACGTCGCCGTCGACCATCGGCGAGTGCACCTTGGTCGCCAGCACGATGTCATCGCGCACGCCGGGCCTGGCGGCGAACCACCGCCCGATGATCTCTTCGGTCGCACCGCGTCCGCCGCGACCGCCGTAGGCGTTCGCCGTGTCGAAGAAGTTGATGCCGAGCTCCAGCGCCCTGTCCATGATGGCGAACGAGTCCGCTTCGGTGGTCCGGTCGCCGAAGTTCATCGTGCCGAGCACGATCCGCGAGACCGACGTGCCCGTGCGTCCGAGGTGGGTGTAGTCCATGTGGTTCATCCTGGCATGGGCTCAGTCCGCGCGGCGAGCGCGCCGTGCGACCACGAGCGCGGCCGCGCCCCCTCCGAGCAACAGCAGCACGGCGAGCCAGAGCAACGCGCCGCCGGCGAGGCCGGTCTGCGGGAGCTCCTTCGCGAACCTGTTCGTGATCGTCACCTCCGCGCCGTCGGCGTCAGGCGCGACGGCCGCCGTCGCCCCGTCGACCGTCTGCTCGTCGCCCTGCTGCGCGACCGAGACGGTCGTGCTCACAGCGGTGCCCGCGTCCGTCTCGGTGATGTCGCATCGTGCGTCGACGGGCAGGTCCGCGTAAGCGGCGGTGTAGCCGTTCGCCGCGTCCAGCACGCGCTCTGCACCGCCGGGGATATCGATCGCACGCTCAGCGTCGTCCGTGGGGAGGACGCAGACGAGCTCGACGGTGAAGGCGCCGTCAGCACCCGCGGCGTCGAGGTCACCGATGCGCTCCTTGACCACGGAGATCTCCGTGAGGTCGAAGGTGTTCGTCGCGAGGACGGTCCACTGCTCACCGACCCCGGCTCCGAGGACCACGATTCCGCTCTCCGGCGAGATCACCGTGTTCGTCGCACCGTCGGCGTCGATCTCCTCCACGGCACAGGACGTGCTCGCCGGGTACGGTCCGAACGTCCTCATGCTGCCGCCCTCGAGCGCGAAACTCTCGTCCAGCAACGTCTGGCCGCGGTAGGTGCACACAGCGGAGAAGGTGAACGATCCGGCGCCGTAGAGGGCGGCGCCCTCGCCATCCACCTGCTTGGCGACAGTGAGGATGCCGGCGTCGTAGCTGTTCGTGAACGACACCTCTGCGTCGGTGGTTCCCACCTCGACCTCTGCACGGCCCTCTCCGAGGTCGGTGACGCCCGTTCCGACGACGACGGTGCCGTCGGCGCCGGAGGCGTCGACCTCCGTCACCAGACACGTCGCCCGTGCGGGGATCGTGTCGGCCGGTGCGGTGAAGGTCTCACCGTCCATCAGCGTGAAGGGCAGAGCCTCCTCACCGTCGAAGAGCACGGGGATGCCGGTGGCCGAGATGCACGAGAGGGTGAAGTCGAACGGCCCGAAGGATCCGGTCGCGTCCGTCTCGACGCGCTTCGTCACGGTGAGACCCGCGAAGTCGTAGGCGTTGACGATCTCCGCCGCCTGCGCGGCGGGGACGCTCTCATCCGCGGCCGTCGCCTGGGCGATGGTCACCGTCGTCGGGGAACCGGTACGGCTGGCCTCGCCGTAGGATCCGAGGTCGCCGCGCTCGGTGAGCGTGCAGTCCGCACCTACGGGGATGCCGTCGATGCGCGCGGCATACGCGTTCTCGGTGTCCAGGACGAGCGCAGCCGCGTCTCCGAGGTCGAGCGGCACGCCGTCGATCTCGCAGACCGCGTCCACCGTGAACGACGTCGCCGCGAAGGCTGCAGCCGGACCGTCGACCGTCTTCCGCACGCTCAGCGATCCGGTGACCAGGTGCACGCCGACCTTCGACGGCGCGATCTTCGCGTAGGCCGTGGAGTCGGCGTCGCGGTACTTCACGCCGAACTGGTTCCAGGCGAAGGAGTCCGATGCCGGCACGGCGACGGGCGCACCACCCGGTTCGTCCGCGGATGCGGCGACGTTGACGCTGCTGTAGGTCACGTCGACGAACTGGCCGGGGGTCAGCGCCCTGGCCGTCGTCGTCCGGAAGTCCAGGCTCACCCGGATGCCGGAGACCTGCGACCAGTCTGTGTCCGCGGTCGCCGCGCTCCAGACCTCGCCGTTCTGTGCACAGGGGACCTGGTTCGCCAGGTTCGACCAGGTGCCGCGGCAGACGTCGGCGGAGCTCGTCACCTCGAGCACGATGGTCGTGCCTGCCGGTGCAGTGATGTCGAGGTCGTCGAGCAGCTGGGGACGGTAGACCGAGCTGCGGCTCGCACCGGAGATCAGCGAGCTGTCGCCGGCGACGGGGAGCTGATCGAACAGCACCATCTCAGCGATGTTGCTCGTGCCCCCGTTCTGCGCCCTGAGCACCCACGCGTCGACGCCGCCGATCACGCTGTTGGCCGCGCAGGGCGAGCGGAAGTACGCACCGCCCGTGACCACGAGGTTCTGCTGGCAGATCGCGTCCGGCGTGCCGGGGAGGATCGCGCCGGGGAGTGATCCTCGGACGCCCTTGACGACGAAGAGGCTGGTCGCGTCCGCGGGAGTGACGTAGTCGGTCGTACCGCAGGTGGTGGCATCCGACGCCCACGCGCCGGTCGTCCCCGCACCCGGCGTGGTGTTGGTGCACGCCGTGAGCGTCTCCGCCGTGTGCACGGTCATCTCATTGACCGCCCGCTCGCCGAGGACGAGCCCCGGCTGCAACTCGAGGATGATGCGGATGCCGAACGTCTCCCCCGGGTTCATCCTGGCGCCGTCGGCCCAGGTGAACACGAGCTCGTCGCCGTCGATCTCGAACGACGCGGGCTCCGTCAACTGGCCGTCTGGGTCCGGGGAATAGACCGGCTGAACGTCTCCGAGGAACACCAGTTCCTCGGGGAGCGCGTCGCGCAGCTCCGTGATCGTGAGATAGCCGGTGCCCGTGTTCGTGAACGTCAGATCGAAGGGGATCTGCTCTCCGGCTGCGGCGAAGTGATCGCCGTCGTTCGCGAGCTTGTTCACCCCGAGGCGGAAGGTGCCGGGACCGAGGTCGATCTCGGCGGCGGCAGCCTTCTCCTCGGAGGTCTCGCCGTTGAGCCGATCGCTGATCGCCATGACGGTGTTCTCGATCGTGCCGACCAGTTCGACGGGCTCGCCACCTGCTCGGTGGGTGTCGCGCAGCTGCACGGTGAAAGCCGCCGCCGCGTTCCAGGAGGGCGCGGGGAACGCGGACGAGAAGAGCCCGCCGTCCGCGCGAGAGAAAGCGAAGCGGATGCCGACGACGTCGCCGTACTGCTCGGCCTCGACAGGCAGCACGGCACCGGCCACCGGCGTCGCCGCCGAGGAGACCCAGGCGAGCTCGCCATCGATCCCAAAGGGCCCGTACACCGAGACGGCGACCCGGTCTGCACCCGCCGGAGCGGTGATCGCTCCGAGACCGGTGAGGTCGAAGGCATCCCAGAACTCGGGCGAAGTGGTGCTGTCGTCGGTGAGACGCACCTCGCGGGTGGCGAGCGTGCTCACTGGGTTCGTGCCCTGGTTGGCACCGAGCCTCACCGTGACCGGAGTGTCGCGGGTGGGCTCGGTGAGTGCGTCGGGCGTCACCGACTTCGTGGGCGCGACGTTGAGGTCACCACCGGTCAAGGTGACCGCGACGGCATCGCGAGCACCGGTGGTGACGTCTGCGGCCAGGATCGGGTCGTACGACTGCGCGAAGACGCGGTTGGCCACGCCGACGCGTTCGTTGGCTGCGACCGTCTGCGCCTCGCCGGTCGAGCGCAGCGTGGTACGCACCTGCGTCTGCAGCACGATCTTCAGCACGTTCGCGGGAGTGATGGTTCCACCGGTCACCTCGGGATCGGTGCCCTGGAAGGTGACGCTGATACCGACGACGTCGGCGAGCTGCGCGGCGGTCATCGCGTTGACGGCCGCGGCGGATGTCGCCTCGGACACGTATTCGCCGTCTACGTAACGGAGCAGCCACACGACGCTCTCGGCGAGGTCGACCTGGTCGGCGATCGCCGCCGAGATCGTGACGGCGCGCAGGTCGAACCGCTCGAACGGGTTGCCCTGTCCGTCCGCGGTGAGCCAGTCGATGTCGGCGGTGAACGGGTCGCCCTTCGCGCCGGCAGCCGTCGGCGCGCTCTGGCACGCGGCCATGGGATCGGCATCGGCGCACACCGGCGGATCGGTCACGCGGATGTAGGAGGCCTTGGCGACCGAGTCGTTGCGCGCCTCGAGCGTGAACGTCGCGGACGGGTACGCGCTCGCGGCGGTCCCGGCGACGGGAACGTACAGCGGCGCGGTCGGCGTGACCCGCTTGTCGACGGTCACACCAGGGCCGGGGTCGGTGATGAGGATGGTGTCGGCGTCGACGTCGCTCACCACAGTGCCGGTGTCGATGCGCTTGCCGTCGATGCGGACCGCGTTCTCCACGACGCCGGCGTCGTCGGTGTTGTAGAGCGCCTCGTCGGTGACCCACGCGCCATCAGAGCGCTTCGCGTCCCGGATCTGCCAGATGAGGTCGAAGGTACGAACGGCACTGCTCGCGCCCACGCCCTCGCCGAGCGCGGTGACCCACGGGTCGCCCGCGGCCTCGGCCGCCTCACGCGCCTCGTCGTCGGCAGACAGCACGATGCGGAAGCCGGTGGCCCCCGCGCGCTCTGCGTCGGTGAGGACGTAGCCCACGAACCGTCCGTCGTCGATCCAGCCTGACGCGGGTGCGGGCACAGCGGTCCAGACCCCGTCGATGTACAGCTCCACGACATCGACGTCGTCGTACTGCATGTACCAGCCATTGCTGAACGGCTCGGCACTGGCGGCGATCGGCTCGATGCGCACGAGGTCGAAGGCGTCGTAGACGGTGCCGGCGACCTGACCTGGCTCGGCTCCCTCGAAGGCGTTCGCGGATGTCGCCGGGTCTGTGATCGCGATCTGCTCGTATCCGGGCTCGACACGCCAGCTCAAGGTCGTTCCCCGCACCTGCTGGGACTGCGCAGACACCGTCGCCTCGCTCCAGCGTTTGTCGATGCCGATCGAGCCTTCTGCGGCGTAGGTCTCGATCGTTCCCTCGGCCGTGTCGGTATCGGTGTCGGTGAGCTGCGTGCCCGCACCCGTCTCACCCGTGCCGGTCGTGGAAGCGAGGTTCGGATAGCTCACGGGCTGGTCGTCGCCGGGGACGACCGACCCGCCGGTGCGCAGCGTCGAACGCGCCTCCGAGACGACGTACGGGGTCACGGTCGTGTCCGAGGCGAAACCGTCCGCCTTGTCGAACGTGAATCGGATGCCACGGACGTCCGCGATGGAGAGACCGGCCGGCAGCGCCGCCTGGATCTGCGCGGTGGTCATGGAGACCTGGTGCGCCGTCGACTGGGCAGGGAAGACCTGCAGCGTCCGCCACGCGCCGGACTCGTCCTGCACCTCGATGGTGAGCGCGGTACCGCCGGGCACCTGCGTCGGGGCGATCGAGCTGAGCTCGAAGGCATCCCAGAAGCCGCCGTCTCCGGTCCAGCCGTCCTCCACGACGATGCGCGTCGGGGTGACGTAATCGGAGGTCGTCGTCAGGTTCGCGGCGAGCTCGGTGACGACGGGCTCGCCCGGCGAGACCGACGACGAGGGGAGGATCGACTTCTCCAGAACGACATCGATCTCGGGCGTGAGCAGCACGAGCGATGCGGAGTCGGAATCCTCGGCGTCGATGCCGTTCGGGGCGACGACGCTCGTCGTCGCCGTGTTGGACGTCGCGCGCTGGTCGCCGTCGACGATCGCGTCCTCGGTGGTCCGGATGGTGAAGTCCGCGACCGTGGAGGCGCCGGCCACGATGCCGCCGCCGTCGGCGGTGAAGACGATCTCGAACCCGGAGATGAGGACCCCGGGGAGAGCGGGGACGACGCCGTCCTCGAGCACGACGGTGATCGGGTCGGAGCCGTCCAGCGGGTGGTAGACGAGGGTGCCGCTGTCCGCGCCTTCGGGCCACTGCGGTGCGGAGGAGAAGCCGTCGAAGAGGACGTCCTCGTCGAAGTAGTCGAGGTCTGAGACATGCAGCTCGGCGACACCGGTGTCGGAGGTGTTGGTGCCGACGATGCGCGCCTCTGCGCTGTCCCCGGCGGCGATGCGGGAAGGGGAGATGTCCTTGCTCGTCGAGGCCGCGATGGCGACGGGCGTCACCGTGTAGTCGGCCTCTGCGGTGTCGGCGACGGGGTCGCGTCCGTCGACGGATGCCGTGGCGATGACGACGTTGTCGACGGTGTGCCGGGCAGTCGAGAGGTCGGCGTCCGTGCCGCGCTCCGTCGCGCGCTGCTCGACATCGAGGCCGAACGAGCCGACGGCGTCCTGTTCGATCGCGGTACCCGTGAAGGTCAGTCGCACGCCGCCGATCTCTGCAGGGTCTACGTCGGCGGGGAGCTCTGCGACGGCGGAGGGCGGGCCGGGAACCCACGCCCAGGTCCCGTCTGCCTGCTGAAGGTAGAGGTCGACCTGGACGCTGTCCGCGCCGGCAGGGAGGGTCACGTCCCCGAGGCCGGTGAGATCGGTGATCGTGAAGGGGTTGGAGGCATCCAGGGCGGTCTCTCCATCCACCGCGGTCGCCGGCTCCTGCAGGGTCACTGATTCGACCGGGCCGTTGGAGGCGTTGGTGGCGGTGAGGGTGATCCGCGACGACGCACCGGGGTTGAAGCTCTGCGTGGACGGGTCCCAGGTCTTACCCGCCTCGACGTCGATGATCTCGGGCGTGATGACGGTGATGGTCGCGCTGTCAGCGCCGGGCGCGGAGTTCGTCGCCGTCGTGGTGGCGGTGTTCTCGATCACCTGGGTTCCGGGGAGCAGATCGTCCGGGACCTGCAAGGAGAGCGTCACGGTGAATGTCTGACCGTTCTGGAGGCCGGTTCCCACCGGTGCGCTGACGGCGCCGGTGAAGTCGACGGCCAGTGCGGTGTCCGCCGTGATCGTGGTCGGCGCGGTGCTCCCTGTGACACCGTCGACCGTCCAGGTCGCGTCGCGCGGCACGCTCGCCGCGCCCGGCTGCATGGTGACGTTGAGGAGGCGGTAGCCGGCGAGCTCCGCGGGCAACGCGTCGTGGAGCTCAGCGTCGAGGCAGGAGCTCTCGGAGCAGTTCACCGCGATCGTGTAAGTGAACGAGTCTCCCGGCGACACCTCCTGCTTGCTCACGCTCTTCGAGACGGTGAGGTATTCGGGGTCCCCCTCCGCAGCGTTCGCCGGAACGGCAGCGCCGAGCGCGATGAGGAGCACGGCGAGCCCCGCCGCGATGCTGCTCCGCCACGTCCGTGCCGCTGCTTCACCGATCTTCATGCCCGCACTCCTCCAGATCAGGGCGCGCTCACGCGCGACCACGCCACGGTCCAGGACCACGTGGCTGCGAGCACCTCACCCAGAACGGTACTCAGAATGGTGGCCCGCCCCTGCGGCGAGTCGAACACCGCTCCCCACCCTAGCGAGAACCGTGGACGAACGGGAGACGGCGGAGGACGCCACCCGCTAGCTGCTGGTGCATGCGCGCGATGACGCGGGACCGGCTTCTGGGGCGCCGGTCCCGCGCCATCACTGAGAGGTGTTCTCTCAGTCTCCTGCCGCGCGGCGCCGGGCACGCGCCGTCAGCAGCAGGGCGCCTCCACCGATGAGCAGAGTGGCCAGCACGAGAGCCCCGATGCCGAGGGCCCCACCCGTCACCGCAAGACCGGCCGCGGGAACGCGCACGTGGAACGGATTCTCGTCGGTGACGACGGCGCCACCCGGCGCGACCGCCGTGACCGTCACCGTGTCGGCATGCGCCTGTCCAGCTGCAAGCGTGACTCCTCCGGCGCAGTCGATCGTCTCGCCCGGCTGCCACTCGGTCGGCGCTTCGCCGAACGTGGCAGCCCAGCGGACCTCGCCGTCGGCGGCCTCGCCCGTCGTCCCGTCGGGGAAGATGCAGGTCAGGTCGGTCATCGCGGGACCGGCGTCCGTCACGTCACGGATGACGACCTGCGTGAGCGCGGTCGCGCCGTCGTTGACGACCGGGATCTCGACGACCGTCGTCCGATCCGCCTGTGCGACGTAGGCGTCCTCGGCCGTGTCGGCTTCCTCGCCCGAGACCGCCTCGCGCTTGGTGATGCTCACGCTCGGCACGGGCGCGTCCGGAGTGACGGCCCAGTAGCCGTCCTCGTCACCGATCTGCTCACCGAAATCCTCGCCGGCGGAGTTCACCGGCTGCCCCACCACCGAGGCGATGTCGTGGTGGATCTCGGCGGCACCCAACTCCAGCAACGCGGTGCACGAGAACGCGTCACCCGGTTCGAAGGGACCCGCCCAATCGGTGCCGGACGAGGGGCCTCCCCATGGCGAGAAGTCGCAGGTGAGGTCCGTGATCTCCGGAGCGTCGAGGGTGAGATCGGAAACCGTCACGTCGGTGAGGACGGCGTCACCTGTGTTGGTGACGATCATCCCGACCGGCTGCGCACCCGTCGTCGCACCGGCCAGCGCGTACTCCACCGCCTCGTCGACGGTGTCGGCATCCACATCGGCCTCCCAGTCGCCAGCGGTCTCGCCGCCGTACTCGCCGTTCACCGCATCGGGACCGTCCACCGGGTTCTGTGGAGCGTCCTCGCGACCATCGAACTTCACGATGTCGATCGCGGGAGACAGCACCTCCGCCGGAGTCACGGCCCAGTAGCCGTCCTCGTCACCGATCTGCTCTCCGTAGTCCTCACCTGACGAGTTCACCGGCTGCCCGACCACCGAGGCGATGTCGTAATGCGTCTCCTCGTACCCCATCTCCAATACCGCGGAGCACGAGAACGAGTCACCCGGCTCGAACGGCCCCTCCCACGTCACACCGGACGAGGGGCCACCCAGCGGCGAGAAATCGCACGTCAACCCCGAGATCGCGGGCCCTTCGACCGTCAGATCCGAGACAGTGACGTCCGTGAGCACCGCGTCACCGGTGTTCGTCACGATCATGCCCACCGGCTGGTCACCCGTCGAGCCGTCGACGACCTCGTACTCCACGGCGTCGCCCTCGGTGTCGGCGTCCACGCCGGCCGCCCAGTCGCCCGGCGTCGGCTCACCGTACTCACCATCCACGGCATCCGGGCCATCCACGGGGTTCGCCGGAGCATCCTCACGGCCATCGAACTTCACGATATCGATCGCGGGAGACAGCACCTCCGCCGGCGTCACGGCCCAGTAGCCGTCCTCATCGCCGATCGGCTCACCGGCCGGTTCGCCTTCCTCATCGACGGGCTGGCCGACGACAGACGCGATGTCGTAGTGGGTCTCTTCGTATCCCATCTCCAGCACCGCGGAGCACGAGAACGAGTCACCGGGCTCGAACGGCCCCTCCCAGGTCACACCAGACGACGGCCCGCCCAACGGCGAGAAATCACACGTCAACCCGGAGACCGCAGGGCCCTCGACCGTCAGATCCGACACGGTGACATCCGTGAGCGCGAGGTTGCCGGTGTTGGTGACGATCATGCCCACCGGCTGGTCACCCGTCGACCCGTCCACGACCTCGTAAGCGACCGCGTCGCCCTCGGTGTCCGCGTCCACACCAGCAGCCCAGTCGCCAGGTGTGGGCTCACCGTCCTCACCGTCCACCGCATCCGGACCATCCACCGGGTTCGCCGGAGCATCCTCACGGCCATCGAACTTCACGATGTCGATGCCCGGGCGCCCTGCCCAGATGCCGGCATCGATGGAGTGATCCACCCCGCCGGGCTGCGGCGCGGTCACGGGCGCGCGTCCGATCAGCGGGTTCGTGGTCGGAACGGCGTTCGAGTCGTGCACCGTTCCTGCCGCATCGTCCTCCACCAGGGTGAAGGAGAGCTCGTCGAGCGCCGGACCCCCCGGCAGCGTGCCCGCGTCGATGTCGGTCAGATCGAACTCGACGATGTAATCCACGCCCGGCTCGAGCGGGTAGCCGCCTTCACCGCCGAAGTAGTATTCGCCGTTCTCATCCGTCGTCGTCGTCGCGAGGACGGTCGTGCCGTCGGCGCTGAGCAGACGCACCGTCGCACCGGGGATCGCCACCTCGGTGGCATCCTGCTCTCCGTCGTGGTCGGCGTCGAACCACACGACGTTGCCGATCTGAATCGGCGGCACCTCGGCGAGCAGGCTGATGCTGCCCAGGCCGTTGCCCTTGCCGAAGTTGTAGACCTGGTTGCCGGCGACCAGCAGCCCCCTGGTCTCCCAGTCGTTGCCGGGACCCTCACCGGTGGTGCGGTCGTAGAAGCCGATGCCGTTCGTGTTGAACAGCATCGTCGGATCCATGGTCGTGTTGGCGACATCCGGTTCACGCGGGCTCAGCAGCACGGCGCCGAGCGAGTTCTCGAGGTGCCGGACGGTGGAGGTGGGATTCTCGCGGATGCTGCCGAGGAAGAACTCACCCGGGAAGTACTCGACACGGTCGGCCGGCTCGCCGCCGGAGTTCGCCGTGGTGTGGTTGTTCGCGCAGGAACCCGTCCCCTCCCACTCGTAGACGCCTGCCGTGAGACACACCTTGTTGATGTCGCCACCGGTGTAGTGACCCGTCGTCGCCGTGGTCCCATCCGGCCCGTAGCCGTTCGCGACGACGGCGTCCGGCTTGCGGTCACGGAACCCGAGGATGAGCGATCCGTCGTTCTCGAACGCGATGGTGGACAGGATCGGCATCGGATACAGGGGCCCTCTGCTGAAGTACTCGGCCACATCGGCGTCGTAACTGAGCCGCCACGGGTTCCAGTGCGTCGAGACGCCTGCACCCGTCTGGTTGCCGACGGGGTCAGGGTAGTTCTGGGCACCCCTGACGAAGTCCAAAGTCTTCGAGTAGACCTCCGTGAACGCGCCGCCGTCCAGCTTCAGCACATGCGCGGTGAGATCCGACCGTGACAGGCTCTCGGATGCGTCGCAGACGCCACCGACGTACACGAAGCCGTCTCGGACGGTCACCGCGAAGGGACGCCACTCACCTCCCACACAGCCGGGGTCCGCGATCGGCACCACATCGGCGACGGGCGCGGGCGCGGATGCGGCCGCATCGAACGAGTACAGCGACTGGTCGTTGAGGTTGACGACGTACAGCGTCTCGCCATCTTCGGAGATCGCAAGGCCTCCGAGTCCCTCGGCGCCCGTTGCGGCGTAGAAGGCGTCATCACGACCGGTGATCGTCTGGTGCACCGACGACCCCGCGTTCGGGACGGTCGCCCAGAGCTGGGTGTTGCCGCTCGTGGCGGAGGTGTCGGTGTTCGTGCGGTAGATGCCGCCAGAGCCGCCCGGGCCGTACACCGTGTACGCCTTGGCGTAGGCGGCGGAGAAGAGGGCGTCGCGGCGGTAGTCCCACGCGGTCCCGAAGACGGCGCCCGTCTCGGCCTGTGTCGCCCGAGTCGCGAAACCGGTGACGTTGTCGGCGACACGATCATTGTCGAAGCGTCCGCGGTTGTCCCAGGAGGTCACCGTCAGCGAGCGGACCGCGCCGTTGTTCCCCCGGCTCACCTGCTGGGCGACCGCGACGTCCGGGTTCTCCGGCACGTAGGTGGCGGGGTTCCAGACGCCGATGTGCACGGTCTGGGTGCCCGCCTCGACGAAGGTCGTCGTGCTGCGGAATGCATTCGCCGTCGCCGTCGTCGCGGCGGGCGCCGGCTGCAGGTAGGACAGGTCGGGGTCGGTGATCGCGACATCGATGCGGAATCGCGAGCCGGCGAACCCGGCGAGGTCGAAGTCGGCCTGCCCGTCGGCATCCGTCGTCACCGTCTCCGACGTCGTGCCGTCTGTCACCGTCACCGAGATGCCGGCCTGACCTGGATCGAAGGCTGCCTCGTAGACGCCGTCGCCGGAGAAATCGCGGTTGACCTCGACCGTCAGAACACCATCCCCCGCGGCGGCGAATGCCGGCGGTGCGGCGAGTCCGCCGACGACAGCCACGGATGCCGCCGCGACCACAGCAGCGGATTTCCGAACACGCTTCATTGCCCCGTATCGCATAGCTCTCCCCGTCACAGACAATCCAGGTGATCGGATCCTATGGTTGCGCTGAGAGTCGTGGAAGATATTGCCTCAGCTTGACCCCCGTTCGGGTGTCAAGCTGACCGGAAGAAGAAACCGATGCGGCACTTCAGCCGGCCACACTCGCCACCGTCGGCACGCTGTCGGGAACGCTGTCCGCGCTGAAGTCGACGAGGCTGAGGGCGTTGCCGGCGAGCACGATGCCGAAGCGGACGAGATCTCCCTCGCCGTCCAACCAGTACTGCGTGCCGAGATCCGGCTCGTCGCCCGCTGCGGCGTCCGCAGCGACACCGGAGTAGTGCGACGTCGGAACGTCGCCCACCTGCTCCTCACCCAGATAGCGTGCGCCGTTCTGTGCGATGAGCTGCGGGTTCTCCGGGCGGTCCTCAGAGAGCAGCAGCAGCGCGGCCAAGAGCCGGGTCAACCCGCTCGCCCCCGGATCGAAGGTCGAGACCTGCCAGTCGCCTTCCGGCGGCGATGGCTGCGGAGCACCGGCCTCACCCCCGTCCAGGAACGCGACCTGTGCGGCGTCCCACACGACGAGGAAGGCCGTGGAGTCGGCCGCGACGACGCTCGCGTAGCCTGTGTCGGCGGCGAAGTCGACCCAGCCGATCACGCGCAGGTCACCCTCCTCGCTGAGCAGCCGCGCATCGAATCCTCTGATGCCGGCGGCATGGGCGCGGAACCTCATCGCGGCCAGCTCCTCCGCCTGACCAGAGGTGAGCCGCTGGGGATGCTCGATGCCGGCGCTCGGCGTCGCCTGCGTCATCGGCCCGGGCGATGCGCAGCCCGCGAGGCTCAGCAGGACGCAGATCGCGAAGAGCGCGGCACCCGCGCGGGATGGCGACGGCATTGCGCCCTTTCGAGAGGGGGACGGGTCAGTCCTCGAAGATATCCCAGCGCGGCTCGTCCTCGACGATCCAGGGATCCATCAACCCGTGTCCGATCGAGACCACTCTGGTCTCGGTCGGGCCGTAGTAGCCGTCCTCGCACACCGACCAGCGAAGGACGTACATGCCGTAGGAGAAGAAGCGGAGACGGCGCTGCGCGCTGCCGTCCACGGAATCGAGCGGAACCATCGCGGACTGACCGGTGTCCGACTCGAGGCAGACCGTCTCGCCAGGAGCAGCGGTGATCCTGAAGGGCAGTCCCGTGTCGATCGCGTCGCCGAGGGGGATGCTCTGGATCTCGAGGATGCCCTCGAGCAACGGTGCGTCGATGGTGAACGCCATCTCGGACGCCGCAGAAGCGACACCATCCGTCACGGTCCAGACTCTTGCGATGTAGTCACCGGCAGGAAGCGCCAGGCCTCGGACGTCGAAAGTCCAGTCTCCCGTGTCGGAAGGGGTGACGGCGTACGTGTCCTCCCCCACCCCCACCGCGACGTCCGACGCATCCACAGCGGTTCCGGACAAGACGGGCGCCATCGAAGTCGCCGCCGGTGAGGCCGTCGTCACCATCGGAGCCGGCGGTGCTTCCTCGCCGCCGGGTGGAGTGACAGTCCCCGGTTCCGTCGGCGGCGTGACCGGCGGGCGAGGGGCGAATCCCTCGCCGTCGGGGCTCCAGATGATGTCGATCGCCGGTGCAGACTCCGGATCGGGATCGGCGATCACGGGCGGCGGCGGGATGGGAAGCACGGGAGCAACCGGCGTCGGCGTCGTGGCGGGGATCGCGACCGGCTCCTCGTGCTGCTCCGAATCCGGCGTACGGACCTCCGTCATCACTGAGGCGACGGCGTCCTGCGGCGGCGCGATGCTCGTGAACGTGTCGACGCCGAGACCGAGGCCGACGGCGCCGAGCAGCACGGCTGCGGCGCTCACGAAGCTCATCCCGAGACCGGCGGCGACCGTGATGGTTACCGGCGCCGCCCAGAATGCCGAAGCGGCGGGCAGGACCACACCGAGCGCCGCGAGGCCGCCGACGGACGCCGCGGACTTCTTGCCGTCGCGATAGACCGCCCTCAGCTCAGCCTCGGCCTCGCGGCAGCGCTCACAGGCATCCAGGTGCCCGGCGAGCTGTCGGCGCTCGAAGGCGTTCCCGCCGACGATCACAGCGGGCAGTTCGCCGCCGACGTGCCCGTCGACCCTGAGCTCAGCCGGCACCTGCCTCAGGAGCCACTGGAGCCGCAGCCCGGAGCGCGCACGGCGATGCAGCGCGGAGACGGCGTTGGGACGGATGCCGAGCTCGGCCGCGATCTGCGCGCGACCGGTGTCCTCGATCTCGGTGAGCCAGAGCACGCGCTGCCACCGGTCGGGAAGGGCACGGAAGGCGTCGAGCAGCACGGCGCCGTCGTACTCGCGCTCGAGGCCGGCGAGGTTCTCATCCTCGAAGACGTCGTCGACGTCGGGATCGTTCACGACCTTCGAACCCTCGCGATACCAGCGTGCGCCGGTGTTGCGAATGACGGCGAAGAGGTACGCGCGGAACGCGCTGGTCGGGCCTTTGCCCTGGGTGTGGATCTGTTCGAACACCGTGAGAAAGGCTTCAGAGACGAGATCATCCGCCTGCAGCGGAGCGATGCGCGCAGCGACCCTGCGTGCCGCTGCCACATGCCGCACCCAGAGCGCCTCGTAGGCCTCGAGGTCGCCCGCGCGGAGTTCGTCGACGAGCTGCTCATCGCTCAGATCGACGCGGTCGTCGGAGGCATCCCCGTCGGGGGCTCCGGGCGCAGGAATCGTCGGACTCGTCACAGCGGGCTTTCTCTGCGAGAAGGGAACAAGACCCCGTTGGCCGGACGGACTTCGGGGCCCGAGCTAGAGGTCGTCGCCCAGCCTAGTGCGTGCGTCTCCGCACCGAGCAAGACGTGACGCGACTGTTTTGTTTTGACCTCCTTACGGGGGTCAAAACGTGCTCCCGCGTCACCTTTTCTACGGTCAGCGCACTACTCATATGAACGAGATGTTTGATACCGGTCCCCCGAGGGATCATCCCGTTGCCGGGTCACCATCCGTCCGAGCCTTGGGAGGTGCTCGATGCGTGAGGTGCGCAGGACAGGACAGCGGACGCGACGTGCGGCGATCGTCGACGAATCCGTGCTGCAGCGGTCAAGGATCGGCCAGCTCCTCGCGGACGACGTCGGCGTCGAGCTCGTGCACGTCTCCGCATCGCTGCGTGACTTCATGGCGTGGCTGAGCAGCGCGGATCGCGGCCGCTGGCCGCATCTCCTCGCCCTGCACGTGCCGTCCGACGCAGACGCCACGGCGCAGGCGCGCGCCGTCTCCGCGCTGCGCACGGCGGGTATCCGCGTGCTGCTCGTCGCCCCGCCGTCCTCGCGCGTCGTGGTCCGCAAGCTGCGCGACGGCGGCATCGACGGAATCGTGTCCACGACGGACGGCGAATCGGAGTTCATCTCCGCAGCGAACTCCGTCCTCGCCGGCGCACCGCTCGTCACGGCAAACGCACGCACGCTGATCGACGGTTCACGCAACACCGCCCGTCTCAGCGCGCAGGAGCAGCGCGTGCTCGCTCTCTATGCCTCGGGGCTGACCATCGCCGATGTCGCCATCGCCATCGGCGTAAGGCACGACACCGCGCGGAAGTATCTCGATCGCGTCCGCGACAAGTACACGGCGGCGGGTCGTCCTGCGCGCAGCAAGCTCGAGCTCGCCCGCATCGCTTGGTCGGAGGGCCTGCTGGACTCCGATCTGCCGACAGGATCATCCGAAACGGGCTGACCTGCGCTGGAATCCTCCGGTCTCGAAGACCGCACGGCCTCCCGCCTTGTCCCTCCCCGGGCGCGGGGGGCCGTGCCTTTCCCCGAACGACTCCGCTCAGCCGGCGAGGTCCGACAGCAGGTCTGCGAAGTGCTCCAGATCGTCGGCTGTCCACGCCTTCAGCCGCTCACCGATGCGCGCCTCGTAGCGCGCACGCGCGGCGGCGACGCGCTCGCGGGCGAGCTCGGTGGCGACGAGCACCCTGGCGCGGCGATCCTCAGGATCGCGGACGCTCTCGACGAGCCCGAGCTGCTCGAGCTGGCGCACCTGACGGCTCACCGCGGACTTGTCGGTCTGCAGACGCTCGATGATGGCACCGGCGGATGTGGCCTTGCCCGTCGCAATCGAGACGAGCACCTGGTATCCGAGCGGCTGCAGATCGGGGTGAACCGTGGTCGCGGCCTCGCGCCACCCGATGCGGATGCGGGCGAAGAGCCGCGCGAGCTCGTGCTCGACCCTGTTGACCGCATGCTCGAGCTCTGGCGGTCGCGGCGCTCCCGACGCGTCCGCGTCGTGATCGGTGGGAGCGCCGGAGGATGTGACCATGATCGCCAGTGTACGGCGAGCGATGCCGCGCCCCGGGTGGAGGGCGCGCTCAGGCCGGCACGTATCCGTCCCGGCGAGACGGAGGGAGCAGGTCGGACGGAATGGGACTCGTGAATCCCGCAGGCCCGACGCGCCTGGCGTGCTCTGTCGCCGCCGCGGCGAGCAGCTCGGGTTCGGTCAGGATGCGCAGGGCAGTCGCCGCCATGGCCTTCGCCGCGTGGACGAGACCGTGGTGCGCGAGGGAGGACTTCCCCTGCGCGACCAGCTGCCAGGAATGGAACGGCGTTCCGAGGGCTGCCGTACCGCCCTGCAGCTGCACTGTGGGCACGACCCAGCTCACGTCGCCGACGTCAGACGAGCCGGTCATCTGCACCCACGCATCCTCGTCGACGAGCTCCGGCACGCCCTCGAAAAGCGGCCCCTCGGCCTGCCCGTACTTCCGCCGTGCCGCCTGCACCGCCTCGGCGGGAAGCGAGTCCTGGAAGGCTGCAGCGAGCCGTCTGTCTTCGTCGGTGTACGGCACGCCACCGAGCTCGCCGACCACGCGGTGCAACACCTCCTCGAGCACGCGGTTGGGAACGATCTCGGCGCTTGCTCCATCGATGGATACCTCGACCTCGGTCTCGGTCATCATCGCCGCTCCCTCCGCGATCTTCACCACGCGGTCGAACAGCGCCTTCGCTCCCGGCCAGGTCGGCGACCGCACGAGGTAGTAGAGCTCTGCGGTCGGCTGCACGACGTTGGGCGAGGTGCCGCCGGCGTCAGTGAAGGCGTAGTGGATGCGCTCCGCGTCTTCGATGTGCTCGCGGAGGAAGTTCACCCCGACGTTCATCAGTTCCGCGGCGTCCAGCGCGCTGCGACCGTGCTGCGGGAAAGCACCGGCGTGCGATGCGCGGCCGGTGAACCGGAAGTATGCCTGGGTGTATGCGAGCGTGAGCACCTGCGATGTCGACAGGGCGTCGTTGGGATGCCAGGTCACGGCCGCATCCACGCCGTCGAAGGCACCGCCTGCGACCATGAACGACTTGCCGGCCGCGGCCTCCTCCGCCGGGCAGCCGTAGTACTGCACGGTGCCGGGGAGGCCGTGCTCCGAGAGCGCGCGCGCCAGCGCGGTCGCCGCGAGCAGCGATCCGGCGCCGAGGAGATTGTGGCCGCAGGCATGGCCTGCGGCGGTCCCGCTGTACGGATCGGGCGTGCGCTCCACGACGCCGGCGGCCTGGCTCACTCCGTCGAGGGCGTCGTACTCGCCGAGGAACGCGATGACCGGGGCGCCTCCACCCCACTCCGCCCTGAAAGCCGTGGGAACTCCGCCGACCTCGCGGGTGATGCGCGCACCGTGCTGCTCGGCCCGTTCGATGTGGGCCGCCATCGCGCCGTGCTCCTCCCAGCGCAGCTCGGGGTGGTCCCAGACGGTGTCGCTGAGCGCCGTGAACTCCTGGCTCAGCTCATCGACGATGGGGGCGATCTCGGGCAGGGCCGGCATGTGGTCTCCTTCGATGGTTCGACGCTCACGACGGTGGCCGAACAGGACGCCTGATCGCACTATTCTGAAGAGAATCTGCGGGAAAGGAACTCCTGATGCAGACCAAGCAGCTGGATCCCGTCGACCGGAGGCTTCTGCATGCGCTGCAGATCGAGCCGAGGGCGACCTGGAGCGAGCTCGCACCGGTCGTCGGGGTGGACGCCGCTACTCTCGGACGCCGGTGGGAACGGCTCAGCCGGGATGGCACCGCTTGGGCGACCGCGTATCGCAAGCACGGACAGGGTGCGCTCGTCGAGATCGAGTGCGCCCCCGCCCAGCTCCAGTCGACCGCCGCCGCGCTGTCCCGCGATGATCGGCTGCTCGTGCTGGACGACACCTCGGGTGGACGGGACCTCCTCGCGACCCTCTTCGTGCCCGACCTCGCGTCGGTCTCGCACTACGTGGTGGACGGGCTGAGCGCGATACCGGGCGTGCAACGCGTACGCACCCACGTCATCAACGACGTCCTGACCGACGGCGGCAACTGGCGGCTTCGTGAGCTCGACGCGGCGGATGCCGCACGTGTCCCGCGCCCGCGACCGCCACGGCCGAGGGCGGCGCGAACGGTGCCGGCCGAGATCCGCGCCGCGATCGAGGGCGAGCTGTGGCGCGACGCCCGGATGCCGATCAAGGAGATCGCACGGAAGCACGACATCGCCCCGCAGCGCGTCTCCGACGGCATCGCGACGCTCCGCGCGGACGGCGAGCTGTTGTTCCGTACGGACGTGGCCCGCGCCTATTCGGGCTGGCCGGTGTACGCGTGGTACTTCGTCGAAGCACCGGCGCGGACGATCGAAGCCGCGCGGACGGCGATCGCGAACGTTCCAGAAGTGCGGTTGGCCGTCTCGTCATCGAGCCGCTACAACCTGATCCTGGCCGTCTGGCTGCGCAATCTCCCCGATGTCAACCGCTTCGAGATCGCGCTCGAGAACGCGCTCCCCGGGGCTCGGATCGCAGACCGCTCCGTCGTGCTCCGCATCCGCAAGCACATGAACCAGCTGATCGGATCCGACACCCGCTCGCTCGGCCCAGCCAACTGAGAGCGGCCGGCCACCAGGTCGGACAACAGGTTCTCCTGCACATCATCATCTGGCTCCGCAGATGGTCGGCGAATTTACATACCGGAAGCATCCACGGACGCACACTCGACACATCCGCAGATAGGAGCAGATGTGTCAATCTCAATCGTCCCCCGCACCGCCCAGAAGGGGTTCGTCGCCGAAGCCGTCGCCGGGCTCCGCGAGGAGCTGGTCGGTCTCAGCCACGCGATCCACGAGAACCCGGAGCTTTCCTGGCAGGAGCACGAGGCGTCAGCACTCGTGGCGAAGACTCTGACCGATGCCGGTTTCGCGGTCGAGCTCGGCGCCTACGGCGTCCCCACCGCCATCGAAGCGGTGTACGGGAACGGGGACCTCACCGTGGCGATCTGCGCCGAATACGACGCGCTCCCCGAGATCGGACACGGGTGCGGGCACAACGTCATCGCCGCCATCGGCGTCGGGGCTGCGATGGCGCTCGCCCGCGTCGCGGACGAGGCGGGGTTGCGTATCAAGCTTCTCGGCACGCCGGCGGAGGAGCACGGCGGCGGCAAGATCCCGATGCTCGTCGCCGGAGCCTGGGAGGATGTCGACTTCTCTCTGATGGTGCACGGGATGACCGGCCAGGACATCTCCGCATCTGGCTTCCGCTCCACGGCGGTCGACCGCTTCGAGGTCGAGTTCCTGGGGCGCACGGCGCACGCGGCGGGGATGCCGGAGCAGGGCATCAACGCAGCATCTGCCGCGACGCTCGCGCAGACCGCCATCGCCCTGCTGCGACAGCACCTTCCCAAGGACGCGAACCTCAACACGTTCATCTCGGTCGGCGGCGAAGCCACCAACATCATCCCCGGGCGCACGGTGGTCCAGGTCGAGGTCCGCGCCTACGAGTTGGATGAGTGGCGGGACATGAAGAAGAAGGTGCTCGCCTGCTTCGAAGGCGCCGCGATCGCCACGGGCTGCGAATGGTCGTGGCGGGCGACCGAGCATCCCTACGCACCGCTGGCACCCGACCAGGAGATCGCGGACATCTGGGATCGCAACCTGATCGCGACCGGTCGGGAGATCACGCCCGCGACCCTGGGCGGCGGATCGACCGACATGGGCAACGTCTCGCAGGTCGTCCCAGCGATCCACCCCACGATCGCCTTCCTGGGTGAGACGGGCCCCGGCCATAACCCCGCCTTCACCGCGGCGGCTGCGACCCCTGCCGCGGACGACGCCATCATCGACGGCGCGACGATCCTCGCCTGGACGGTCCTCGACGTGGCCGGCTCACCCGAGCTGCGCGCCGATCTGCTCCGCCGCACGGCCGAGCGCCCCGCCGGGGCGACTCGGATCACCCTCGAAGCATGACCTCGCCCACAGGAGAACCCGATATGACCTCCACCCCCGAAGCCGCCGCTGCGGCATCACCCTCCGTCGCCGCGAAGGTCGTGGCCGCGTACTCCCTGGGGTTGCGTGACCGCCGCCTCTGGGTGCTCATCCTCCTGATCGCGGCGATCGCGTCCGGCGCCCAGGCGATCGGACCAGCGGTGATCCCGCTCGGAGTCGCCTCGATCACGCTGCTCCCGATGATCTGGGGCCTCCTCGCAGGGACGGTGATCTCAGGACAACCGCTCCGTCGGCTCCCGATCGACCTGCAGCAGGCCGCCACTGTGATCATGGGCGTCGCCGTGCTGTTCCTCGGTGCCCGGATGTCCTTCACCATCGGCCCGAACATCCCCGTCCTCCTTCAGGCCGGGCCCGCGCTGCTGCTGCAGGAGGTCGGGCACCTGTTCGGCACCATCGCCCTCGCCCTTCCCCTCGCGGTTCTCCTGCGTATGGGCCCCGCCACGATCGGGGCCACGTTCTCCATCGACCGTGAGACTTCCTTCGCCATGGTGAGCGAACGATACGGCTCCGATTCCCCGCACTACCGCGGCGTGCTGTCCATGTACGTCTACGGGACCGTCTTCGGTGCGATCATCGTGAGCCTCATCGCATCCCTCGCCGTCTCGCTGGGCTGGTTCGACCCGCTCGCGCTCGCGATGGGCGCCGGTGTCGGCTCGGGATCCATGATGGCCGCTGCCGTGTCCGTCGTCGCTGCAGCGCATCCGGAGATGCAGGATCAGGTGCTCGCTGTGGCAGCGGCGTCGAACCTCATCACGGGCCTTCTCGGCCTGTACGTCGGAGTGTGGGTCTCGCTGCCCCTGGCAGAGAGGTTCTATCGTGTCCTCACCCGCAACAAGGATGCCCAGCTGCCCGGTCGGCGCCCCAAGAACGCTCTCGACACCGAGGCGGTTCAGACCGCGGCGGAGTCCCTCCTCGCCAAGCCGACCGTGAACATCAAGCTCTGGGTGTCGCTGACCATCATCAGCATCGCCGGGATCCTGGTGGCGATGATCGCCGCGAAGTCCTTCTCCATCGACATGCTCATCACCTACGCCGTCCTGTGCGCACTCGTCGCAGTGTCGCTCTGGGTCGCGAAGCTCACCCGGGGCAAGGTGCCAGCCATCATCGTCGTCATGACCGTCGGGACGCTCCTTTCGTCGCCGATCTCGCCGCTCGCGGACTGGTTCATCTCCGTCACCGCGAGTGTCGATTTCCTCTCGATCATCACGATGATGCTCACGATCGCCGGCCTCAGCCTCGGCAAGGACCTCCCGATGCTGAAGAGCATCGGATGGAAGATCATCCCGGTCGGGACCGTCGCGATCGCAGCATCCTTCCTGCTCTCCGCGGTGGTGGCCGAGTTCGCTCTGGGTCTGTGGGGGATCTGAGATCTCACCGCTCACTCGGGTGCGGGGCCGTCCGGTCCCGCACCCGAGGCGTGCGGCGGGAGACGGATGACCTCGCCCGTCGCGCGGCCGTGCTCGTCGAGGAGGTGACCGAGGTGCTTGGTGGTCCGCAGCACCACGGACCGGTCGGCGATGGTGATGCCGGGCAGCCGCTCTTCGAGCACCGCCTCCAGCCGGCCGACGTCCTGCAGCGTGCGCAGCCAGACGGCCATGATCACGTTGTACTCGCCGACCGTGTTCACCACCAGGCGCACCTCCTCCATCCGCCCGAGCTGCGAACCGATGTGCGCGACCATGGCGGCGGGGACCCTGAGGAAGTACCAGGCGTAGATCGGCCACGGCGTCTGATCACGGGCGATGTCCACACGAATGGCCAGGCGTCCGGAGGCCCGCTGCTCCGCGATCGCATCGCGGATCCGGCGCGGGGCGGCTCCCACACGCCTGGCCAGCTCCGTCGTGCCCAGACGTCCGTCCACGCTGAGCTCGGCAGCGAGGCGGCGCCGCTGCGGCGGCGAGAGGCGCACCGGCACGGCCGGCGCGGCGGGCTCGAGCGCTTCCAGCCGGGCGACCTCTTCCGGAGAGAGCGCGCGCAGCCTCCAATCGCGTGCGTCGCGGACGCTCTCCGACACGAGGTGCGTGCGCATGGCTCGGATGCCTGCGACGCCCCGGATGCGCTCCAATGTCCAACGCGCGAGCGACGCGGCATCGTCGACCCCGAGGGTCAGGAGGATGTCGCGCCCGCCCGCTGTCAGGTCGATGGTCGCCGCCTCGGGATCCTGCGCAAGCTCCTCCGCCACGGCGAGCGTCTCCCCCGGGCTGCAGTCGATCTCGATGAGCACGAGCATCCCGAAGTTGTGCGCGCCGTACGCCGTGATGTACACGGCGCCGGTTTCCCGCAGTCGCGCCCAGCGTCGCGCGAGCGTGACCGCGTCGGCGCCGACCACGGGCGCGAGAGCAGTCCAGCTCGATCGCGGGCTCACTTGCACAGCGTGTATCAGTCGCTGATCAAGGTCATCCAGAACGATTTCCTGCATTCTCATGCCTCCACAGTCATTTTCCTGCATCCGGTGCCGAGCTTTTGTCACCCCGCCTATCGTCTCAGCATTCCCCGATCCTCACCCTTCCTAGGAGACACCATGGCCGTGACCGCACCGCCTGGCACCACCCCTCGCACCGCCTTCCGCGGCGTGGTCGGATTCCTCGTCGTCATGGAGCTCGGCTCCGGCATGCTGCAGGGCTGGTACCCGGTCCTGCTCGCCGCCATCGGCACCGACTTCGGCGTCGGCGCCGCTCAGTTGAACTGGGTCAGCGCGGCCTACATGCTCGCGACCGTGGTGTGCGTGCCGATCCTCGCGAAGCTCGGTGACCGATACGGACACAAGCGTCTGCTCCTCATCTCGGCGGCCCTCGTCGCCCTCGGCTCGATCGTGGTCGCCATCGCACCGAACTTCGGCGTCTTCCTCCTCGGGCGAGCGCTGCAGGCGCCGCTGGCGGCCTTCCTGCCGCTCGAGTTCGCCATCGTGCGCGACAGGGATGCCGCATCCGCCGGTCGTTCGATCGGCAAGCTCGTCGGCGCGCTCACGTTCGGTGCGGCGATCGGCTCGCTCGGTTCCGGGCTTCTGTACGGAGCCATCGCCGACCTGCGGATCGTGCTCTGGATGCCAGCGATCTTCATGGTGATCTGCGTCCCCGTCGTCGCCTTCCTCGTCCCGGAATCGAAGGTGCGCGCAGAGGGTCGCACGGACTGGCTGGGGGCGTCCCTGCTCGGCATCGGGCTTCTGTCAGCGCTCGGCGGCATCTCGAACGCATCCTCGTGGGGCTGGGCCAATCCACTCACCTGGTTCGCGATCCTCGGCGGCATCGCCCTGCTCGTCGTCTGGGTTCTCGCCGAGAAGCGCGTCGAGCACCCGCTGATCGACATCGCCGTGCTCACCCGGGGCGGCATCGGTCTTCCGATCATCATCGCCTTCCTCTTCGGCGCCCAGATGTTCGGAAGCCAGACGGCCTCCAGCGTGTACATCCTGAGCGATCCTTCGGTGACCGGATTCGGACTCGGGTTCACGGCCGCCACGGTCGGGCTCGTCTCGCTCGCGGTCGCCCTCTCCGCCTTCGTCACGTCATTGCTCGGAGACCGCCTCACCGGCCGTATCGGTGCCAGAGGGGCTCTGGTGCTCGGCGGCCTGCTCATCGCAGCCAGCTACCTGCCCTTCCTGCTCGCCCCCTCGCTGGCGTCCGCCGTCGTGATCGGGATGGTCATCGGCGGCCTGGGGAACGGCCTGGTCATCTCGGTTCTCCCGACGATCGTCGTCGGCCGTGCGCCCGCGGATTCCGTGGGCATCGCGTCCGCCCTGTACAACACCTCGCGCACTGCCGCGGGTGCCGTGGCCGGCGCCGTGTTCGCGCTCGTCATGGCCAGCTTCCTCACGACGATCGGCACGGGTGAGACGGCGGTCACGACCACGGCATTCGCCGGCTATGTCGCCGTCTGGATCATCTGCCTCATGATCGGCGTGGCCGTCGCCACCCTCTCTCTGTTCCTGAAGAGCTCACGCCCCTCGGCGAACGCCGAGCAGAACACCACCGAATCCGTCCTCGAAGGAGAACACGCATGACCATCGCCGAACCGGCATCCTCCGCCCTCCTGACCCTCGAGGAGGCCAAGCAGCGCAGCGCCGATGCGGTCCGCGCCTGGGAGACCCGACTCACGGAGATCAGTCACGAGATCCACGCCGCACCGGAGACTGCGTTCCAGGAGCACCGGGCAGCGGCCCTGCTGGCCGGCGCGCTCGAGGACGCCGGATTCACCGCGACCGTGGGCGCATTCGGGCTGGACACCGCCATCGAAGCCTTCTACGGATCGGGAGATTTCGTCGTCACGGTCTGCGCCGAGTACGACGCGCTTCCCGAGATCGGGCATGCGTGCGGGCACAACATCATCGCCGCTGCCGGACTCGGCGCAGCCATCGCCTTGGCAGCCATCGCCGATGACGCGGGCCTGACGGTGAAGCTGCTCGGCACACCCGCCGAGGAGCACGGCGGAGGAAAGGTGCTCATGCTGGAGGCAGGCGCCTGGGAAGACGCCACCGTCTCACTGATGGTGCACGGAGCGCCCGGGGTCGATATCCGCTGCGACAGCTTCTCGAGCCAGGCGGTCGATCGCTTCCGCGTCACGTACACAGGGCGTCCTGCGCACGCGGCAGCCGCCCCGGACAAGGGCGTCAATGCGTTGGACGCGGCCACGATCGCACTCACGTCCATCGGTCTGCTGCGCCAGCAGCTGCCGGGAACGGTGCGCACCGCCGCGGTCGTGACGCAGGGCGGCGATGTGACGAACATCATCCCCGCGCGCACGGTCGTCGATGCCGAGGTACGCTCGTTCGACCTCGACGAGCTGCGTGACGCCAAGCGCCGCGTGCTCGCCTGCTTCGAGGCCGGTGCGATCGCCTCCGGGTGCACATGGGAGCAGGCGCGCACAGAACCGCGCTACGACCCGCTGGTCCAGGAACCGCTGCTTGCGGATGCCTGGAACGACGCGCTGACCGAGCTTGGCCGCGACCTCATCCCGTACTCCGGCGGCACCGGCGGCTCGACCGACATGGGCAACGTCTCTCAGGTCGTCCCCTCGATCCACCCGGGCATCGCCGTGCACGGCTCGACGTCCGCCCCGCACACCGAAGGATTCACCGCCGACGCCGCAACACCTGCCGCCGACCGCGCCGTGGTCGACGCTGCCATCGGGCTCGCATGGGCTGCGGCCACCGTCGCGCTGAGGCCGGCAACCAGGAGCGATCTGCTTGCCAGGCAGGCGGCGCGCCCCTCAGGCGCGACGACACGTCCGCAGGCGGACGGATGACGACGGTCCGGAGCCGTGCCAGGCACGGGGCGGGTGTGTATGTGTCGGCGTTGGAGTTGTTCTCGATCGGGATCGGTCCTTCGTCGTCGCATACGGTGGGTCCGATGCGGGCGGGCGCGGACTTCGCGCGACGCGTGCTCGCCGCGCATCCTCACGGCGTCTCGAGGGTGGAGGGTGTGCTGTACGGCTCGCTCGCCGCGACCGGGCTCGGTCATGGCACGCCGGATGCTCTCGTAGCGGGACTCGCGGGGATGGAGCCGGAGACCTGCGATCCCGATGCGGTGCGGGGTGCCTGGTCCGGGCATCCGAGCGGGTCCGCGTTGATGTTCGGCGGCATCGTCCCGGTGCCGTTCGACAGCGCGGATGTGGTGCTCGATCCGTTCACCCGTCCGCAGGGGCATCCGAACACGCTCGCGCTCCGTGCGTACACCGATGCGCGGAGCGCTCCGGTGGCGGAAGACACCTACTTGTCGATCGGCGGCGGGTTCATCCAGCGGGTCGGTGAGGACACCACCGCGACGGACGCGCCCTCCAGCCCCGCCGCGTTCGGGTCGGCGGCCGAACTGCTGGACCTGTGCACCGACGGACGCTCGATCGCGGACGTCGCGTGGGAGGCCGAGACCACCAGGCGTCCGGCTGATGATGTCGTCGCCGGCCTCGACGCGATCTGGCATGCGATGCACGCCTGCGTGGAGTCGGGGCTGACCGCCACGGGGACCCTCCCCGGCGGTCTCGGCGTTCCCCGGCGCGCGAACACGATGCGCGAGAGCATCATCCAGGCCGAACGCAGCGGGCGCCCCGTCGCGGCCGACTGGTTGCAGGCCTTCGCCCTCGCGGTCAACGAGGAGAACGCCGGCGGCGGGCGGGTCGTCACCGCGCCCACCAACGGCGCAGCGGGGATCCTGCCTGCCGTGCTCAGCCACTACTGGCGGTTCGAGCCCGGCGCGCACATCGAGGGCGTCCGAACGTTCCTACTCACCGCGACGGCGATCGGATCTCTGATCAAGGCCAACGCCTCGATCTCCGGCGCCGAAGGCGGATGCCAAGCCGAGGTCGGGTCGGCCTGCGCCATGGCAGCGGCAGGCCTCACCGCAGTCCTCGGCGGAACCCCGGCCCAGGTCGAGAACGCCGCCGAGATCGCCATGGAGCACCACCTCGGCCTGACCTGCGACCCCATCGCCGGTCTCGTGCAGATCCCGTGCATCGAACGCAACGCGATCGCCGCGACCACCGCGGTGACCGCCACCCGCCTCGCACTCCACGGCGACGGCAGCCACATCGTCTCCCTCGACGCCGTCATCGAGACCATGCGTCAGACCGGAGCCGACATGAGCGAGAAGTACAAGGAGACCAGCCGCGGCGGCCTCGCCGTCAACGTCGTCGAATGCTGAGCCGACCCGACGCACACCGCGCTGGCCTGCTCACGCCTCCGCGAGCCTCTGGAAGACCTTGGACGCCGTCCGGATCTCCTCGGCAGACAGGTCTCCGATCGCGCCGCGCACGCGCGCAGCGTTGTCCTGCCGCAGCTCGGCGAGCGCCGCGTGCGCCTTCGGCGTCGCCGTCAGCACACGCAGGCGCCCGTCTCGCTCATCGGGGCGGGATTCCAGCAGTCCGACCTCCTCGAGCATCCGGACCTGCCGGCTGATGACCGACTTGTCCATCTCGAAGCGCTCAGCCAGCAGATGCGCGTTCGCGCTGCCCGCTCGATCGATGAAGGTCAGCAGCTTGTAGCCTGCGACCTGGAGCTCGGGATGGATCCGGGCTGCGGACTCCTTCCAGAGTGCGCGCGCTCGCACGAAGATCAGGTTCATATGACTCTGGAAATCGGCGAGCGCGCTCTCCGCCTCTGCGTCGAGCACCGCCTCTGCGGAGGGCATGTCAGCTCTCCCGCTTCCGATCCTCGCGCTCCAGAACGGCCGTGGAGCCGGTCGTGGGCGATGCGGCGGCATCCGCCTCCGCGATGCGGATCGCGCCCGTCGACGCACCGACCTCGGCCTGCGAGACCTCGATGACCGATTCCTCGGCCTGCTCGCGCAGCTGCTCGGCGGCGTTCTTGGTCGACAGGGGCTTGTTGTTGATGAACGCGATGGCCACGATGGCGATGACGGCGAGCGGGATGGCGATGATGAAGGCATCCGCGATGCCATGGCCGTATGCGCCCTCGACGATCGCGCGGATCGTGTCCGGCAGCTCCGCCACCTTCGGCACGTCGCCGGAGCCCAGCTTCTGCAGCGCGTCGATCTCGCTCTGCGTCGTGGGCGTGAAGCCGTCGAGGCCGTCGGTGATGTAGCTCGCGACGCTCGTGGACAGCATCGACCCCATGATCGTGACGCCGATGGTGCCTGCGATCGTGCGGAAGAAGTTGACATTCGAGGATGCCGCACCGAGCTGCTGCGGGGCGGTGTCGTTCTGCACGATGAGGGTGAGGTTCTGCATGACCATGCCGAGGCCGGCGCCGAGGACGAACATGTAGATCGCCACGAGCGTGAACGGGGTGTCGTACCGCAGCGTCGCCATCAGGCTGACGCCGATGGTCGTGAGGACGGAGCCTGCGAGCATCCAGCCCTTCCACTTGCCGAAGCGGCTGACGAGCTGGCCGATGATGATCGACGCGCCCATCTGGCCGATGATCATCGGGATCGTCATGAGACCCGACTCGGTCGGCGTCGCGCCACGGGCGAGCTGGAAGTACTGCGCGAGGAAGACCGAGGTGGCGAACATCGAGACGCCGATCGCGACGGATGCGATCACGGAGAGGGTGAAGGTGCGGTTGCGGAACAACGACATCGGGACGATCGGCTCAGAGACGAAGAACTCCGCCACGATGAAGGCGATGATCGTCACGGCGGCCACGGCGGCGAGGACGATGCTGGTGACCGAGTCCCACTCGAACTGGCTGCCGCCCATGGACACCCAGATGAGCAGCGTCGAGACGCCCACGGCCAGCAGCACGATGCCGAGGTAGTCGATCGTCACCTTGACGTTCTGGGGCTTGGGCAGGTGCAGCGTGAACTGCAGCAGCACGAGGGCGACGATCGCGAAGGGAACGCCGATGAAGAAGTTCGCGCGCCAGCCCCAGGCATCGGTGATGAGGCCGCCGAGCAGCGGCCCGCCGATCGTGCCGAGCGCCATGATGCCACCGACGACACCCATGTACTTGCCGCGTTCGCGCGGGGAGATGATGAGGGCGACCGCGATCATCACGAGCGACATCAGACCGCCGACGCCGATGCCCTGGATCACCCTGACGGCGATGAGCATGTTGGTGTCGGTCGAGAAGCCGGCGATCACCGTGCCGACGGTGAAGAGGATGAGCGAGACCTGGATGAGGACCTTGCGGTCGACGAGGTCGGCGAGCTTGCCCCAGATCGGCGTGGAGACGGCCGTCGCGAGAAGGCTCGCGGTGATGACCCAGGTGTACTGGGACTGCGTACCGCCGAGGTCGGCGATGATGACGGGCATCGAGGTCGACACCACGGTGCCCGAGAGCACGGCGACGAACATGCCGACGATGAGGCCGGAGATCGCGGTGAAGACCTCGCGTGCCGAGCGTGCCTCGGATGCGGGGGCGGGGGTTCTTGACAAGGTGAATGACTCCTAGAAAGTTGATCTGCGTCAACGATACGCCTTTGGTTGCCTTATTGCAACTATCGACGGGGATCAACAAAAGAAAGACACAAATTAGTGTCGTCAGTTAATTACTTCGTGATACCGTCGCCACACACAAGCCGTGCACTGCCGCACATGCCGCGTTCGAAGGAGAGCCCGTGTCACCGCTCGACAAGCACCGCGAGGCCATCGCCCACCCGCCGATCGAGTACCGCCCCGAACTGCGATGGTGGCTGGCGGAAGGGCTGCACACCGACGCCACCCTCCGGCGCGAGATCGACACCGCCCACCGGCTCGGCTTCGGCGGGATGGAGTTCCTGGCTATGGACGAGGGCGATATCGACCACGCTCGCTACGGCTGGGGATCCGAGGAGTGGGTGCACGACTCGGGGATCGTCGTCGCTGAGACGACCGCGCGGAACATGTCGGTGAGCTTCACCTCCGGCACCAACTGGTCGAACGCCAACCTGCCCACGATCGATCCCGATCACCCCGCAGCCGCGCAGGAGCTGAACGTCGAGGTCGAAGACGTCGCCGAGAGACGCGGCGGAGCGCTCCCCCGCATCGACCTCACCGCCGAGCGCGGCGGAAGCATGGTGCCAGGGCACCGCATCCCGCCGACGCGGCAGCACCTCGTCGCGGTGATCGCAGCGCCGACGAGCGACGGCACGGCCTTCGACGTCGCCGACACCGTCGACCTCACGGCGCAGGTCATCGACGAGGCCCTCGAGTGGACGGCCCCGGATGCTCGCCGCTGGCGCCTGTTCGTCTTCTGGTCGCACGGCACCGGTCAGACGGCATCCCCCTCGGCATCCGTGAACTACACCGTGAACTATCTCGACCGCGCCGGCGTCGACGCGGTCATCGACTACTGGCGGGACGTCGTGCTCACGGCGGAGCTCCGCGCCGAGATCGACAAGAACCCGCGCGCGCAGATGTACATGGACTCTCTCGAGCTGAACACCTGGGGCGCGGGTGGAATGTTCTGGGGACGCAGTGCGGCCGACGAGTTCCGCGCGCGCCGCGGCTACGACATCGCGCCGTGGCTGCCGTTCCTCGTGCGCCGGACCGGGATGTTCGCGGCCACGACGGTGTACACCTACGAGCCGGACGAGGCGCATCGGATCGAGGTGGAAAAGGTGCGCTTCGACTACGTGCGCACGCTGACTGACCTCTACATCGAGAACATGCTGCGCCCCTTCGCGGCATTCCTCCATGAGAACGGCCTGCTCCTGCGCGCGGAGATCAGCTACGGTCTGCCCTTCGAGCTGACCAGGCCGGGGCCCGAGGTCGACGGCATCGAGACGGAATCGCTGGAGTTCGCCTCGCAGATCGACGCGTACCGGATGCTGGCGGGGCCGGCGCATCTGTTCGGCAAGCAGTACTCCTCCGAGACCGGCGCCACCACGCGCAACCACATGCTCGATCACCGCTTCTACGACCAGATCATCAACACGCAGCTGGCCGCCGGCATCACGAAGACCGTGCTGCACGGCTGGGCGAGCCGTGCAGGCGGCGAGCATGTCACCGAGTGGCCCGGCCATGAGGGCATGTGGCCGCTGTTCTCCGAGCGGTTCGACAGCCGCCAGCCGGGGAGCGAGTTCTACCCGCAGTGGAACGAGGCCATCGGCCGCTATCAGTACCTGCTGCGACAGGGCCGTCCGCGCGTCGATGTCGGCATCCTGCGCACCGACCATTTCATCGACAACCTCCTCGGCGTCTCGCCGTTCGACGCCGATGGCGCTCGGATCCCCGATGAGGACGCCTACGGGCGGCTCTGGATGCGCAATCGCGAGAACCAATGGTGGCAGGACCTCGGCATGCAGGATGCCGGCTGGACCTACGAGTTCTTCGACGGCAGCCTGCTCCTGCGTTCGGAGGTGAACTTCGACGGAACCCTCGTGCAGCCGGATGGGCCGGGGTACCAGGCGCTCATCGTCTATCAAGAGGCGCTCGACGCGGATGTCGCAGCGCTCCTGCTGGACTGGGCGAGGAAGGGCCTGAGGCTGCTCATCGTCAACGGCACGCGAGAGCTGAAGGTGCAGCTGGAGGGGTCGACGACGTTCACCGAACGTGCGGCCGTCCGCACACCCGGCCTCGATGGCCGCGACGCCGAGCTCGCTGACACACTCGCGGCGCTGCGCGCCCTGCCGAACGTCGGCGAGGTCGCGGAACCCGCCGGCACGATCGCGGCGCTGCGCGAGCTGGGGGTGATCGGCCGCGCAGAGTTCGGCGCACCCGATCCGAACATCCTCACCCATCTCCGTGAAGACGGCGACCTGCTGCACCTGTACGCGTACCACTTCCTCTACGAGAGCGGTGAGCAGACGACGGTCGAGCTGCGCACCCCCGGGGAAGGCGCCGTGCATCGCATCGATGTGTGGTCGGGGAGCATCCATCCGCACCCCGGCGTCTCGTACGCAGGCGGGCGCACACGGATCGGCGTGACGCTCGCGCCGGGCGAGACGGCGCTCTTCACGATCGACCGCTCTGTCGCGGCGGCGGCGAGCGCACCGGCAGCGCCGGTCGAGATCACCGCCCTCGCCGACTGGGCCGTCACCGTGGAGAGCTGGGACGCCGGCGAGAAGGAGCTCATCGTCGAGGATCGCGGTCTCGGCTACGAGACCCGCGAGGTGCTGCCGCACACGGCGGTGACGAGGATCCCTGTCCCGGGCGGAGACCTGCGCCCGTGGACCGAGCTCGAGGGTGTCGGAGCAGAGATCTCCGGGATCGCCGAGTACGTCACGACGTTCGCAGTGGATGCCGTCGACAACGCCTCGTCGCGCTATCTCCTCGATCTCGGATCGACCAGCGGCGGTCTCGGCTCGGTCGTCGTCAACGGCGGTCCCGCACGGGGATTCGACACGTCGCGCCCGCTCGTCGACATCACCGAGGACATCGTGGTCGGCGAGAACACGGTGAAGGTGCGCGTCTCGAGTTCGCTGAACAACCGGCTCATCGCGCGCGGCTACTATGCACAGCTCCCGGATGTCGCCCTCGATGCGGTCGGCCTGGAGGGATATCAGACCACCAGGGTGCGCGAGCACGGCCTCGTCGGCCCGGTCCGCCTGATCGCCGTGGACCGGTAGAGGCGACCCGGCTGCGGGGCCGGATCGCGCCGGCCCCGCTGCCCTGCGAAGATGAGGTCGGAGGAGAACCGATGGAACAGACGCCCCCACGCGATGTCGACCTCGCGTCACTCCTGCCGCCGGATCCGCTCGATCTGCGCCGTTCGCTCACCTCGCTCGTGCATTGGGCAGACAGTCGCGAGGTCCGAGTGCAGGTCATGCACGCCGTGAGCTTCCCGTTCGAGGACATCCCGATGTTCCTCATCGTCAATCAGCTGGCGTATCGGGGCGCCCTCCGTCCCACCGACCTCGCTTCTGTGCTGGGCACGACGAAGGCGAACATCAGCAAGATCGTCCGCCGGCTCGAGGACGCAGACCTGGTGGCGAGGATCAGCTCTCCCTATGACGAGCGCAGCGTGCTGGTCGCCCTGACCGCCGCCGGCCGAGCGATCGGCGAGCGCATCGTCGAACGCGCTGCCGAGAAGTTCGAGGAGTCCTTCGCGACCTGGGCATCGGAGGACGTGGAGACGTTCCGCCGGCTCCTCGCGCAGTTCTCGCGCAGCGCACTGCTCCAACTGCCGCAGCCCGTCCCGGTGGCCTGGAACGATCTCGAGCGCATAGAGAAGGCATAGCATCCTCAACGATCGTTCCGAACTCCTGTTCGTACGGTCATCTCATGCTCCTCTCGAAGAACACCACCACGACCCTCCGCTCGCACTGGACGCGCAAGACGGCAGCGACAGCCACCGCACTCCTGCTCGCGACCGGCCTCACCCTGGCCGGTTGCGCCGGCACCCAGACGTCCACCGGGTCGACGGGTTCGTCCTCGTCGACGTCCACTGCGGATGCGGCGATCGAGACCGCCACGAGCGGCAGCTCGGACGCCACGACCACATCGCAGACGATCGAGGAGACGAGCGCCGCGATCGAGACGTTCCTCGCCACCCTCTCCGACGAGCAGGTGGATGCGGTGACCTACGACTACGACGACGAGACCAAGACGACGTCCTGGTCCAACTTCCCCGTCACCTTCGTCGAGCGGGCTGGTCTCAATCTCGCCGATCTCACCGCCGAGCAGCAGCAGGCCGCGATGGCCGTTCTCGAGGCGCTGCTGAGCGATGAGGCATACGCGACCGTCGCCGGGATCATGGGCGGCGACCAGTATCTGCTGGAGAACAGCAGCAGCACCGAGACATCCCTCGGGCAGTACTACATCGCCTTCTTCGGCGACGCATCCACGACGAGCGCTTACGCCGTCCAGTTCGGCGGACACCACCTCGGCATTAATGCCGATCTCGATGCCGAAGAGGACGCCATCACGTTCGCCCCGACGCACCTCGGCGTTCAGCCGGCCGTCTACACGACGGAGGACGGTGAGGAAGTGCAGCCGTTCGACGGCATCTACTCCGACGCATTCGCCTTCTTCGACTCCCTGACCGCCGAGCAGCAGGCCACCCTCACCTCGGGCGACGTCACGATGTGCGCCCCTGGCGACACCTGCGACTACGCCTCCGGCGCGGGGCTCACCGGCGCCGATCTCACGGACGACCAGAAGGCCCTTCTGCTCGAGCTGATCGCCAACTGGGCCGGCATGGCGGATGAGCAGACGACGGCCGACGCGCTCGCAGAGATCGAGACCACGCTGGACGACACCGTGATCGCGTGGTCGGGTGAGACGACGTACGACATGAGCACGGGAGACGGCATCTCCTTCTCGATCTCCGGCCCGAACGTCTACATCGGGTTCCAGGCGCAGAACGGCTCGGCCGGGGCGGACGTCGACGGCGTCTCGACCAGTGGCTGGGGGCACGTGCACACGATCTATCGCGACCCGACGAACGACTACGCGGGCAGCGTCGAGCAGCAGGCCGCGTCCGGTGGCATGGGCGGCGCGCCAGAGGGAGGCGCCCCGGCCGACGGCCGCCCCTGAGCGGATACCGCACACCGGCACGGCGATCAACCCCCTCCTGCTTCTCGTCGGCGGCCCGTAACGTCGGGTCTCGGAGTTGAACAGACGCTCCTCTCGGGCGGGAGCACTTTCGGGTCTGAACCTCCGGGCGCCGGTGGCTCATCCTTCGTGACGAAGGGTGGGCCGCCGGTCACGGACGACCCGAGGAACGGAGCAGCGCATGTCCCTCATCGCCCCGGTGGAGATCTCCGCCGAAACGCGTGTCCAGCCGCGAGGGCCGCTCAGCGCAGAAGTGCTGCGGCATCTGACGGGTTCGGGGCACGCCGATCACCGCGTGCTCGCGCGGAACGCCGTCGAGAGAGCTGCGGACGTGGTGCGCGACGACGACATTCAGCTGACACTGTTCCTGCTCTATGCCTCCGCGTACGGCTCGATCCATGGCCTCGCCGCGGATCTCGAGTGGGATCCGACGCTGATCCGCACCCGGCAGATCCTGGAAGCGCGTTTCGAGGAGGACCTTCGGCGATCCGTCAGGATGCCTGAGCTGCCCGCGCCGACAACCGACGCCGTGGCACGGGCCCTGTTCTCCCTGACCGGGGCTGACAGCGGGCCGAGCCTGTCCCGCTTCGTCGCGAAGAAGTCGACCGCGGCACAGATCCGGGAGTTCCTCATCCAGCGATCCGTGTACACGCTGCACGAGGCCGACCCGCACTCCTGGGCGATCCCTCGCCTTCATGGGCGGGCGAAGGCGGCACTCGTCGAGATCCAGACCGACGAGTATGGGGGCGGGAGGGCGGCGAGGATGCATTCCGCGCTGTTCGCGGCGTCCATGCGCGGTGCGGGGCTGCACGATGCGTACGGCACCTATGTCGACATCGTTCCCGCGATCACGCTCGCGTCCTTGAACCAGATGTCGATGTTCGGCCTGAATCGGCGCCTGCTGGGCGCGATCGTTGGTCATCTCGCGGCCTTCGAGATGACCTCATCGATCCCCAACCGGCTCTACGGCGACGGCATGCGCAGAACCGGCTTCGATGAGACCGTCACGGACTACTTCGACGAGCATGTCGAGGCGGATGCCGTGCACGAGCAGATCGCCGGGCGGGATCTCGCCGGAGCCCTGGCGGAGGAGCGCCCCGAGCTGCTGTCGGACATCATGTTCGGTGCGGCGGCCTGCCTGACGGTGGACGGCTGGGCGAGTGCCCACATGCTGGACGCGTGGTCGTCCGGTCGATCGTCTTTGCGCGGGGGCGACGGCGATGCGGGATGAAGAGGTCACCATCACGCCGTATCCCGACGGTCCGCTGCTCGTTCGGGGAGCCGTGGCTCTCGTCCACCCCGACGGACGAGAGATCGCAGCCCATCGACGCACGGTGGCCCTGTGCCGATGCGGGCTCTCGTCGATCAAGCCGTTCTGCGACGGCACGCACAAGGCGGCTGGCTTCCGCACCGACGAGGACTGATCGGTCGAGGCGTCAGGAGACGATCGCCTCTTCGTCCTCGGATGCAGCGCGTGAGCGGACGGCGTCGGCGAAGAACAGGGTGGCGAGCACCGCGGCGAGGACGATCACGATCGCGCCGCGCAGCGTGACGTGCTCTCCCACGAAGCCGAGCAGCGGCGGGCCGACGAGGAAGGCGGCATAGCCGGCGGTCGCGACGAAACTCGCCCGCCGTGCAGCGTGCACGGGATCGTCGCCTGCTGCGGAGAGAGCGACCGGGAAGCCGAGCGAGGCGCCGAGGCCCCAGAGCAGGACGCCGACGGCGGCGAGCCAGAAGGTCGGCGCGAAGGCGACCAGCGCGATTCCGGCCGCGGCGACGACCGCGCACGTCCGCATGACGATGACCCTGCCGACCCGATCGAGCACGTATCCGCCGCCGACCCTCCCGATCGCCATCGCCAGCCCGAAGAAGGCGTAGATGAGCGCGCCGGCCACGGCATCCAATTCGAATCCGTCGACGACGATGAGGGGCAGCCAGTCGCTCGCGGATCCTTCGGCGAGCGCCATGCCGAGGATGATCACTGCGAGCGCGAGCGTGCGGCCGTTCAGCCATGCGGATGCCGTCGACGCCGGGGCCGCCTCGGCGCCGCGCGAGGAGGCGGTTCGCCCGGCGCCCTGGAGGGAGCCGCGATAGATGAACACCATCGAGACGGCGATGAGGAGCGCCATGATCCCCAGGTGGACGACGACGGGGAGGTGGATAGCGTTGGCGAGGATGCCGAGGACGGCGCCGATGACGGTGCCGATGCTGTATCCGCCGTGCAGGAGCGGCACGACACTGCGCCCGAAGGCGATCTCGACTTCGACGCCCTCGACGTTGAGGCCGATCTCCCCGAGCCCCATGCCGAAGCCGAAGAGGGCGAGACCGACGGCGACACCGACGCCGGTGCCTGCCGCGGCGCTCACACCGATGACGGCCACGCCCGTGGCGACGCCGGCCGTGCCGACGAGGATGACGAAGCGCGAGCCGAATCGCGCGACGGAGACGGCGCCGAGCGAGATCCCGATCAGCGAGCCGACCGAGAGCCCGGCGAGGATGAGCCCCATCTCCGCGGTCGAGGCGCCGAGGGCGTCACGGATCGCGGGGGTGCGGGTCACCCAGGTCGCCATGCCGAGGCCGTTGACGAGGAAGGCGATGAGCAGCGCGGCACGACGCGCCTGGACGGAGATGCGCACAGCAGGACTTTCGGATCGGAGGACCGCGGCCCTGGAGAACGACGTCTCCATGCTATCCGTGGCGTGGAGCCGACTGCGGGACTCGAACCCGCGACCGCCTGTTTACAAGACAGGTGCTCTACCAGCTGAGCTAAGTCGGCGGACAGCGCATGCGCGCTGCTGCACGTCAGATTCTAGAGCACGGTCTCCCGCGGCCTAGCACTCAGCCGGCAGGAGTCTCGGTGGGCGCCGGCGTAGCGGTGGACTCGTAGTAGGCGTCGCTGGCGACCGTGAGGACGAACTGCGAGAACTCGGCGGGGTCGTCGAGCGCTCCCACGTAGGCCTGGCCGTTGACGACGACCATCGGCGCCGAGCTCAGCACCAGGTCGTCGGATCCGGGCAGCGGCCCCTCGAGTGCACGGGCCGTGGCGTCCTTCGCCCACGACACGTAGTCCTGATCCTCGATACACGAGCGGACCGTGTCGATCTCCGCGACGCCCACGGCGCCGGCGAGGTCGGCGAGCTGCACATCCGTGCGACCGTCGGTGTCGACGTCCGGCTGGTCGATGAGGAGCTCGTGGTTGAACGCGTAGAACTGCGTCGGTGCGAAGCTGGCGACGCAGGCGGCCGCCGCTGCGGCGCGCAGCGAGTACTTCGTGCCGTTGGAGTTCGCCGTGAGCAGTGAGACGGGGTGGTACGTCACCGTGGCCGCGCCCTCGGTGATCCAGCCGGAGAGCTGACGGGCGTTGGCGCGCTCGAACTCCCCCGCACCGGGCGAGAGGTAGTCGACGTAGATGTGGATGTCGACGGCGCCCGCGGTGGGCTCCGGCGTCGGCGTCGCCTCTTCGCCTGCCTCGGTCGGCTCGGCCGTGGGCGTCGCGGGGATCTCGGCGCTCGATACGGTCGCGCCGGTGATCTCGTTGACGACGATGCCGTCGTCTTCGAGGCCCGCAGGGCTGAGCGTGGGTGCGGAGACGCTGGAGGTCACCGCCCAGGTGACGGCGGTGCCGACCGCACCGACGGCAACGACCGCGACGAGGCCGATGATGACCCTGCGCGCAATCCGAACGCGCGACTGACGCGCCTTGACCTGCTGTGCCTTCTCCCGAACCGCCTCACGGGAATTGCGAGGGGTGGGGACGTTCGGCGTTTCGTCGCTCGACATCGTTCCTCTTGAAAGTCTGGTGGGGACGGGCCTCCCCGCGGGCCGCGGAGAAGCAGCACCGCCTTCGATGTTAACGAGGCATGCTGGGAAATACCCAGATGCGGGCATCCATGGCATACTGATCTCGGCCCAAAGGTGGGCCACGGTGGGTCGTACCCGCCGCTTCCATCACAACGGATCGTCCGGCACGTACCTGCCGGTGAAGGAGAAATGCAATGGCATCTGTAACGTTCGACGACGCCACCCGTCTGTACCCCGGCGGAACCCGCCCGGCCGTTGACAAGCTCAACCTCGAGGTCGGAGACGGCGAGTTCCTCGTCCTGGTCGGCCCCTCGGGTTGCGGTAAGTCCACCTCCCTCCGCATGCTCGCCGGCCTCGAAGAGGTCAACGCCGGCCGCATCCTCATCGGCGACCGCGACGTCACCGACGTGCCGCCGAAGGACCGCGACATCGCGATGGTGTTCCAGAACTACGCGCTCTACCCGCACATGACGGTCGCCGAGAACATGGGCTTCGCGCTCAAGATCGCCGGCGTCGGCAAGGAGGAGCGCGCCGCTCGCGTCCTCGAGGCCGCGAAGCTCCTCGACCTCGAGCAGTACCTGACCCGTAAGCCGAAGGCCCTCTCGGGTGGTCAGCGTCAGCGTGTCGCCATGGGCCGCGCGATCGTCCGTCAGCCCCAGGTGTTCCTCATGGACGAGCCGCTGTCGAACCTCGACGCCAAGCTCCGCGTCCAGACCCGTACGCAGATCGCGTCGCTGCAGCGTCGTCTCGGCGTCACCACCGTCTACGTCACGCACGACCAGACCGAGGCCCTCACCATGGGTGACCGGATCGCCGTGCTGAAGGACGGCCTGCTCCAGCAGGTCGGCTCGCCGCGCGACCTGTACGAGAAGCCGAACAACGTATTCGTCGCCGGCTTCATCGGCTCGCCCGCGATGAACCTGTTCGCCGCAGACCTCGCCGACGGCGGCGTCCAGTTCGGCTCCGAGGTCGTCCCGCTCGACCGCGACACGGTCGGCCGCGCGACGGGCTCGCAGGTCACGGTCGGCGTCCGCCCCGAGGACATCACCGTCGGCCCCGCCGACGGCAAGGGCCTCTCGGTCACGGTCGACCTCGTCGAGGAGCTCGGTGCTGACGGTTACCTCTACGGTCACACCGACATCAACGGCAAGCGCACCGACATCGTCGCGCGCGTCGACGGCCGCAACCACCCGAACGCCGGCGAGACGGTCACCCTGGCCGCCAACCCCGGTCACGTGCACGCCTTCGACCTCGAGTCGGGCGAGCGCCTGAACGACAAGCCGGTCGTCTCGGCCTCGTAAGACCTCTTCACCTCGCGGCGCGGGTCGACCTTCCGGTCAACCCGCGCCGCGTCGTTTTCCGGCCTCCGATCCCCCACGAGGAGCACCATGCAGGACGCCCTGCGCATCACCGCGAGCAGCGTGGACCCCGGCCTGTTCGGCCTTCCGTGGTCCACTCCCCTGGCGAAATGGCCGTCCGAGCACATCGTCTCGCTCCCCAAGGGCCTCTCGCGCCACCTCGTGCGGTTCGCGGACCTCTCCGGCAAGGTGGTCGCGGTCAAGGAGACCACCGGCGAGATGGCGCGCCGTGAGTACGAGATGCTCGGCAACCTCGCACGCCTCGACGTCCCCTGCGTCGACAGGGTCGCCGTCATCGACGGCAGATCGGATGCCGCCGGCGAACCGCTTCCCGCCGTCCTCGTCACCTCGCATCTGCGCTTCTCCATGCCGTACCGAGCCCTGTTCACGCAGGTGCTGCGTCCTGACACCGCCACACGACTGGTCGACGCCCTCGCGCTGCTGCTCGTGCGTCTGCACAACGTCGGCTTCTACTGGGGAGATGTCTCACTCTCGAACACCCTGTTCCGCAGGGACGCCGGCGCCTTCGCCGCGTACCTCGTGGATGCCGAGACCGGCGAGCTCCACGAGGAGGGCCTCACCGACGGTCAGCGCGCCTACGATCTCGACCTGGCGCGCACGAACATCGCGGGCGAGATCATGGATCTCGCCGCAGGCGGGCGGTTGGAGCACGGTGTGGATGCCGTCGCCATCGCCGATGGCATCGTGGAGTCCTACCGTTCGCTCTGGGCCGCCCTGACCGCAGAGGAGTCGTTCGCGGCATCCGAGACCTGGCGCATCACCGAACGAGTAGAACGACTGAACGCACTCGGTTTCGACATCGATGAGATGTCGATGTCGACGACCGCGGACGGCACGATCGTCGAGATCCAGCCGAAGGTTGTGGATGCCGGCCACCACCAGCGCCGCCTCATCCGTCTCACCGGCCTCGACGTCGAGGAGAACCAGGCCAGGCGCCTCCTGAACGATCTCGACGAGTTCCGCGCCCGCTCCAAGAAGCAGTGGGCAGACGAGGAGATGTACGCCCACGAATGGCTCACCCGCGTCTTCGAGCCGGTCGTGCGGGCGATCCCCTACGACCTGCGCGCGAAGCTGGAGCCCGCGGAGGTCTTCCACCAGGTGCTCGAGCACCGCTGGTACCTTTCGCAGGCCCAGGGACGGTCCGTGCCGCTGGCGGAGACGATCACGAGCTACATCAACGAGGTGCTGCGTCACCGCCGGGACGAGGCGACGATCATGGGACCGCCGACCGAGACGGTGAGCCTGCCGATCGTCACCGGCTCCGTCCCGGTCTCGGATGACACCGGCGACATCGACTGGCGCGAGCTGGTCTGATCGTACGAGGCCCTCGCAGGCACACGAAAGGGGCCGGTCTCGAAGCTTCCGCTTCGGGACCGGCCCCTTCGTCTCATCAGCTGAGCGCGTTCTCCTTGCGGCGAGCCCTGACCAGCAGGATGCCGGCGACCAGCGCCAGCGCGCCGAGCGTCACCAGCCCGACCGGCAGGACGGCACCCGTGATGGCCAGCCCACCATCGCCACCGGGAACGGTCGGCGTGGTCGGCTGCTCCTCGACGGTGACCGTCTGCGCAGCATCCTCGATGTCGGTGTGCTCCGCGACTGGCTCGCCCTCGGCGACCGAGCCCTCGAAGATGTACTCGAACGCGACCAGGCTCTCCCCCGCGTATCCGCTGGGAACCGCGAACGCCACGCTCACCGTGCCGTCCGCCTCGGTCGGGGTGAAGGTCACCGTGCCCGTGATGCCCGTGCCGGAGCCGTCCGCCTTGTTCATGAGCTCACCGGTGACGGTGTACTCGGTGCCCGGCGTCAGGTTCTGGTAGGCGATCGTGTCGATGACCGTGCCGCCATCCCAGGCCAGCGTGTGGTCCTGGTCGGCATCGTCGACGAGCGACGTACCGATGGAGGGGACGGTCACGACCGGCTCCTCATCGACGGTCACCGTCTGCGCGGCATCCTCGATGTCGGTGTGCTCGGCCACAGGCTCACCCTCGGCGGACGACCCCTCGTAGAGGTGCTCGTACGCCACGAGAGCATCGCCGGCGAAGCCGGTCGGAACGATGAATGTGACATCCACCGTGCCGTTCGCCTCGGTCGGGGTGAAGGTCGTCGACCCGGTGATGCCGGTCGCAGAGCCGTCCGCCTGCAGCATCAGCTCACCGGAGACGGTGTACTCGGTGCCGGGCGTCAGGTTCTGGTACGCGACCGTGTCGATGACCGTGCCACCGTTCCAGACCAGGTTGTGGTCATCATCGGCGCTGTCGACCAGCGAGGTTCCGATGGACGGAACAACGACAACGGGCTCCTCGTCGACGGTGACCGTCTGCGCGGCATCCTCGATATCGGTGTGCTCGGCCACGGGCTCGCCCTCAGCCGTCGCGCCCTCATAGAGGTACTCGAACGCCACCAGCGCGTCACCCGCGTAACCGGTCGGAACGGTGAACGTCACCTCGACCGTGCCGTCCGCAGCAGTCGGTGTGAACGTCGTCGAGCCCGTGAGGCCGGTCGCGGAGCCGTCCGTCTGCAGCATCAGCTCACCGGTGACGGTGTACTGCTGCCCGGGCGTCAGACCCGTGTACGCGATCGTGTCGATGACCGTGCCACCGTTCCAGACCAGGTTGTGGTCATCATCGGCGCTGTCGACCAGCGTGGTCGCGATCGTCTCGACGGTCGTGACGGGCTGCTCGTTGACCGTGACGGTCTGGGCGGCATCCTCGATGTCCGTGTGCTCCGCGACGGGCTCGCCCTCCGCGGTCGCGCCCTCGTAGAGGTACTCGAACGCCACAAGGATGTCGCCGGCGTGACCGGTCGGGACGATGAACGTCACGTCGACCGTGCCGTTCGCCTCGGTCGGGGTGAACGTCGTCGACCCGGTGATGCCGGTCGCAGAGCCGTCGGCCTGCAGCATGAGCTCACCGGAGACGGTGTACTCGGTGCCGGGCGTCAGGTTCTGGTACGCGACCGTGTCGATGACCGTGCCACCGTTCCAGACCAGGTTGTGGTCATCATCGGCGCTGTCGACCAGCGAGGTTCCGATGGACGGAACAACGACAACGGGCTCCTCGTCGACGGTGACCGTCTGCGCGGCATCCTCGATATCGGTGTGCTCGGCCACGGGCTCGCCCTCAGCCGTCGCGCCCTCATAGAGGTACTCGAACGCCACCAGCGCGTCACCCGCGTAACCGGTCGGAACGGTGAACGTCACCTCGACCGTGCCGTCCGCAGCAGTCGGTGTGAACGTCGTCGAGCCCGTGAGGCCCGTGGCGGAGCCATCCGCCTGCAGCATCAGCTCGCCAGCGACTGTGTACTGCTGACCGACGGTCAGACCCGTGTGCGCGATCGTGTCGATGACGGTGCCACCGTTCCAGACCAGGTTGTGGTCATCGTCGGCACTGTCGACCAGCGTCGTTCCGATCGTCGGAACCACGACAACAGGCTCCTCATCGACGGTCACGGTCTGAGCCTCGTCCTCGATGTCCGTGTGCTCAGCGACAGGCGTACCTGTCGCCGTCGCTCCCTCGTAGAGGTACTCGAACGCGACAAGAGCATCTCCCGCGTAGCCGCTCGGAACAGTGAAGGTGACCTCGACCGAGCCATCGGCGACCGTCGGCGTGAACGTGGTCGAACCTTCGATGCCCGTCGCAGAGCCATCGGACTGCAGCATCAGCTCACCGGCAACGGTGTACTGCTGCCCAGGAGTCAGACCCGTGTACGCGATCGTGTCGATGACGGTGCCACCGTTCCAGACCAGGTTGTGGTCATCGTCGGCGGCGTCGACCAGCGTGGTGCCGATCGTGGGCACAGCAGCGGCGATCCAGTTGCCCTCGGCGGATGCGGTCGTCGTCGCGTCCTCCGCGGCGACGAGGATGAGGGACTGCCGGTGCGACTCCGGCGTCGCTGTCGGGCTGCCGACGACGGGAGTCGAGATGATGAGCCCGGTTCCTGATGCGCCGTTGGCTGTAGCGGCGATCGTGGCCGATCCAGCCGTCGCCTCGCCTGTGAGATCGAGATAGAGTTCCTGCCCATCGATGACGGCATCTGTGTCGACGGGGTCGCCTGCGGCATCCACGATGGCGAAGGCCGGATCAGCCGAGACGCTGACCGTCGGCTGGTTCGTCGTCACGATGAACGGGCCGTAGAGCTCACCGGCGGTGCCGGCGCCGGTCGGTGCCGTGATCGACACCTCAACCTCCGCGGACGTCGGCGGCGCGGTGGCGGTGTCCGCGTTGGCCCCCTCGAGGAGGTGCCAGTAGACATCCTCGGAAGCCTGGGTCTCCCAGTTCCACTCCGCATCCCACGTCAAATCGGTGTAACGCCAGATGGCGTACTGGGTCGCTTCCACCGCGTCGTTGGCGGAGAGGTTCGGCACGCCTGCAGCAGCGCCGAGCTCGGCGAGACTGATCGCCGGATAGGAATGCGTGATGATCCAGTAGACCTTGGCCTGCACAGCCGGGTCCGAGAAGTAGTTGTCACCAAGGTAGCTCGAGTACTCACCGGCCGTTGCACTCGTGTCCTGCCGCATGCTCACATCGTGTTCGATGCAGTAGGCCCAGAGATCAGGAAGACCGGGATTGCCGGTGTCCGCCGGTACCGGTGAATACACCGGCACGACCTTAGTGCCGCCATAGCCGATGTCGTCTCCACCGACCCAGACCGTATCCCCGGCCTCGATCTCATCGGCAGACGCTGCTGTTGCGAATGTCGTAGGAATCACGGCAGCAGCGATGAGCAGCAACGCCGACAGCGCACGCCCCCACTTTCCGCGTCCTCGTTTGATGTCAGTACTCACACAAACTCCCCTTGTGCATACGCCGGCGCGACAGCGCACACGGCAATCCCCTGCAGGGCTCAGGCAACCCTGCGATGTCAGTCTGAGACCAACCCTGCACGCGGGGCAATGACCCCCTCCACCTTGACCCCCGTTCGACGGTCAAGACGCAGGATACACGTAATAGAAAGTCCTGCGCGTCGTCAGTACCCGACGGTGAAGCGCTCCCTGCGGTGATTGCCCTGCTCGATCTCGTCGACGACAGCGACCGCCAGGTCAGCCCCGGAGATGTAGGACTTCCCCTCGGCATCCCGCACGATCACGTCGCCGCCGTCGCGGTAATGCCCCGTGCGCTCACCCTCCGCCCATGGGCCGAAGACCTCAGCGGGATGGATGAAGAACCAGTCGATGGAGGCATCCGAGGACTCCAGCAGCGCGAGGGAGTCGATGCCGACCTGCGCCTCGTGCTTGTACTCCTCCGGGAAGTCGACATCGAACAGGCGCGGCCCTCCCGGCGCGACGAGGCTTCCCCCTGCACCACCGATGACACCGATCCTCGTGGTCGTCCCCGACACCTGCTGCACCATGTTCGCCAGCGCCTCGAGCACCTTGTCGGTCATGTCACCGCGCGGCGAGAGCGCGGAGACGACGGCATCCGCTTCACCGATCAAGCCGGCGAGGGGCGCGAGATCCAGCGCGGACCCCTGCTCGTACAGCGCGCCTTCGACCCGGTTGCTCGGGATCGACCGTGAGACGGCGACCACCGAGTGCCCGCGGCTCACCGCCTCCTGAACGATATGGCGGCCTGCGTAGCCAGTGCCTCCGAAGACGATGATGCGAGCCATGAGGCGTCCTCTCCTACTGTGCGGCGTTGCGGATGGTCGAGACCTGGTAGAGCGCCACCGAGGTCGCGATTCCTGCGTTCAGCGACTCGGTGGCGGCGCTGATCGGGATGGACACGATCTGATCGCACGTCTCTGCGACGAGCCGCGAGAGCCCCTTGCCCTCAGAACCGGTCACGATGACCACCGGACGGTCGGCGAGCTGAAGCGACGGCAGAGAGACATCGCCGTCGCCGTCCAGACCGAGCACGAAGACGCCCTGCTTCTTGAACTCCTTGAGCTGCGTGGTCAGGTTCACGGCGAGCGCCACGGGGATGCGTGCGGCTGCTCCCGCACTCGTCTTCCACGCCGCCGAGTTCACTCCGGCCGAGCGGCGCTGCGGGAGGATGATCCCGTGCCCGCCGAAGGCCGCCGTCGATCGGATGATGGCGCCGAGGTTGCGAGGGTCGGTGATGCCGTCGAGGGCGACGAACAGAGGAACCTCGCCGCGGTCGATGACCTGCTCGAGGACGTCCTGCGGGTGCGCGTACTCATACGGCGGCACCTTGAGCGCAACTCCCTGGTGCACGCCGTCGAAGCCGGCCATCCGATCGAGCTCCTGGCGAGTGACCTCGAGGATCGCGATATCGCGGTTCTTGGCCAGCGACAGCATCTCCTTGACACGGTCGTCCATCTCGACGCGCTGCGCGATGTATAGAGCGGTCGCGGGGATCTTCGTGCGCAGCGCCTCGAGCACCGAGTTGCGCCCGGTCACTGTCTCGGTGTCGCTCGTGTTGTCCTTCGAGCGCGCAGAGCGGTTCGGGTTGCCGCCCGAGGTCTGCCGCTGACCCGGCCGGCCCTTGCCGCCGGCGGCGGCGTAGCGCTCGGCCGCAGCCTTGCGCTTGCCCGCGACGTGCCAGCTGCGGTCCTCCGCCTTCGGGGTCGGACCCTTGCCCTCGAGCGCCTTGCGGCCGAGACCGCCGGTGCCCTTCGTGGCGCCCTTCTTCTTGCTGTTGCCCGCTCCCGGGCGGCCTGGCTTAGCCATCGATGCTCCAATGCGTTCCGTCCGGGCCGTCTTCCAGCGCGATGCCCGCAGACGCGATCGCGTCACGGATGCGGTCGGCTGCCGCCCAGTCCTTGTCTGCGCGCGCCTGAGCGCGCTGGTCGATCATGGTGCGTACGAGCGCGTCCAGAGCGGACGCCTCTGCAGTTCCGCTCTGCGCGGCGGCAGCGGCGCCGTCGAGTCCGAGCACGTCGAGCATCGCCCGAACGGCGGATGCTGCGGCGACGGCCGCTTCCATCTCTCCCGCGTCGAGCGCGGTATTGCCTGCACGCACGGTCTCGTGCAGCACCGCAAGCGCCTGAGGCACTCCGAGGTCGTCGTCCATGGCAGCGGCGAACGCCGCAGGAAGGTCGCGCGCCGCCACGGCATCCGATCCCGTCCGCGCGGCGCGCTGCAGGAACGTGCGGATGCGCGCGAGCGCAGCATCCGCCTCCGCGTACGTGGAATCCGTGAGGTCGAGACTCGAACGATAGTGCGCCGCCGCGAGCGCATAGCGCACGACGAGCGGATCGTTGTCGGTGAGCACGTCGGCTGCGAGAGTGAAGTTGCCCAACGACTTCGACATCTTCTGCCCACCGACGGTGATGAGACCGTTGTGCACCCAGTAGCGCGCGAACGCGTCGCCCGCGGCCGTCGACTGCGCCAGCTCGTTCTCGTGGTGCGGGAACCGAAGATCCAGACCACCGCCGTGGATGTCGAACTCGGCACCGAGGTACCGCTTGGACATCGCAGAGCACTCGATGTGCCAGCCGGGCCGTCCTGCCCCCCACGGCGAATCCCAGGTCGCGTCGGCCGGCTCACCGGGCTTCGCTCCCTTCCAGAGGGCGAAGTCCTGCGGGCTGCGCTTACCGCGCGGCCCTTCGACAAGCTCAGGACGCGTCTCTTCCTGCGCCTCCATCGCGTCGACGGACTGGTTCGTCAGCGCGCCGTACTCGGCCCACGAACGCACGTCGAAATACACATCGCCAGACGCATCGGGGGCCGGATATGCGTGCCCGCGCTCGATGAGTGTCGCGATCAGCTCCTGCATCTGCGGCACCGACGCGGTCGCCCGCGGCTCGTAGGTCGGAGGGAGGATGCCGATCCCGGCGTACGCCGCCGTGAACTCCTGCTCCATCCGGTAAGCCAGCGCCCACCACGGCTCCGCCGCGGTGGCGTTCGAGAGCACCTTGTCGTCGATGTCGGTGACGTTGCGCACGAACGTGACACGACCGAAGCGGTGCGCGAGCCAGCGACGCAGCAGGTCGAAGCTCAATGCGGCGCGGACGTGCCCGATGTGCGGGCCGGACTGCACCGTGGGTCCGCACACGTACATCGTGATGTTCTCGGGATCGAGAGGCACGAAGTCGCGCAGCTGCTGTGCGCGAGTGTCGTAGAGGCGGAGGGTCACCTCCCCAGCGTACCGGGGTCGCCTTCGAGATCGCGCCGGAAGTACACGGATTCCGGGTCATCGGTGTAGTCGCCGAAGGGCGGGCATTCGACGAAGCCCTCCGAGCGGTAGAGCCCGCGCGCCGCGGCGAAAGGCGCACCGGACCCGGTCTCCAGCCAGAGTGTCGTGATCCCCTCCGCCTGCGCTGCGACCACGAGGTGACGAAGAAGCAGCCGCCCGAGGCCCGTTCCGCGCACCGCATCCGTCGTGCGCATGGACTTCAGCTCGGCATCGCCGGCACTCATCCGGCGATACGCACCCATGCCGCCCAGTTCGCCGCCGCGGCGGGCGACGACGAAACGGACGTCGTCCGCGCGCAGCGCGGCGACCCCGACGGCGTGCACGCTCTCCGGCGGCGTCTGGCCGAGCATGTGACTCAGGTGCTCGTCGACGAGGGCCTGAACGTCGGCATCCGTCAGATCGTCATCACGCAGTTCCCACATGAGCCCCATGCTCGCACGTGCGTGTTTCCTGGCTATGACGCAGGCAGGAGCAGCGCGACCGCCGTCACGGCGATCCCCTCACCGCGACCCGTGAACCCGAGCCCGTCGGTGGTCGTGGCGGAGACGGAGACCCGCGCGCCTCCGAGCGCCGCGGACAACGCCGACTCGGCCTCGCGGCGTCGCATGCTGAAGCGCGGCCGGTTGCCCTGGAACTGCACGGACACGTTCCCGATGACGAAGCCCACCTCTGCGACCAGCTCGAGGGTTCGCGCCAGGAAGACCTCGGCGTGGGCGTCTGCGTATTCGGGATGCGCGGTGCCGAAGTGCTCCCCGATGTCGCCGAGGCCCGCAGCGCCCAGCAGAGCATCGACGATCGCATGGGCGACGGCGTCGCCGTCGGAGTGCCCCGACAGCGCGGGTTCCCCCGGCCACTCCAGGCCGGCGAGCCAGAGGTCTCCGGCGCCGCCGAAGGCATGCACATCCGTGCCGACCCCGATCATCGGGACGAGCGACACGGCGGCCTGCAGCGCGGATGCCGTCGTCTCCTCGCCTGTGGCGAGAAGGTGCTTCGCCCGCTCGAGATCTGCCGGGGTCGTGATCTTGAAGGCCAGCTCCGAACCGTCGATGTGGCGGACGGCATGCCCTGCGGCGGCGAAGAGCGCCGCGTCATCCGTGTACTCGGCACCGGACGCGATGGCGGTCGCGTATGCCGCCTCGAGAGGGATGCGCGCGAAGCCCTGCGGCGTCTGGGCGGCGGCGAGCTCGGAGCGGTCGACGGCGGCCACGATCGTCCCGTCAGCCACGCGCTTGAGCGTGTCGATGACGGGAAGCGCCGGGATGACCCCGGCGTCGCCGCTCACCGCATCCGCCACCGCGTCGATCTGCGACGGCGGCGTGAGGGCTCGCGCGGCGTCATGTACGAGGACCGTCGTGACATCGCCCCAGAGGGCCGCCAGACCGGCCGCCACGGAGAGCTGGCGCGTCCGACCGCCGGTGACGACCCTGCCGAGGTCGGCGCGATCGCCGGCAGCGGCGAGGAGCTCGCTCTCGGCCTCGCCCTCGAATCCGGCTGGCGCGACGACGATCACCTGCATCGGCCTCGCAGCGAAGACGCCGTCGAGGGCGAGACGCAGGATCGAACGCGTATCGACGCCCACGAACGCCTTGGGCGCCGTCTCGCCGAGGCGCGTTCCCGCACCTGCCGCCACGACGATCACCGCCGTCGTCGGCACAGGAATCAGAGTCACGCTCTCACCCTAGGCGAGAGCGTGCGACTCATCAGGACGCGAGGACCTCGTCGAGGAGCGAGCCGGCCTTGTCCTCGTCGATCTTCTCGGCGAGGGCGAGCTCGGAGATGAGGATCTGACGGGCCTTGGCGAGCATCCGCTTCTCCCCCGCGGACAGACCGCGGTCCTGATCACGACGCCACAGGTCGCGAACGACCTCGCTGACCTTGATCACATCGCCGGAGGCGAGCTTCTCGAGGTTCGCCTTGTACCGTCGGGACCAGTTCGTCGGCTCCTCCGTGAACGGCGCGCGCAGCACCTCGAACACGTGGTCGAGGCCCTCCTTGCCGATCACATCGCGGACCCCGACGAGGTCGACGTTCTCGGCGGGGACCTCGATGATCAGATCCCCCTGCGTGACGTTGAGCTTCAGATACTTCTTCGTCTCGCCCTTGATGATGCGGTCCTTGACCTCGATGATCGTCGCGGCACCGTGGTGCGGATAGACGACCGTCTCGCCAACCTCAAAAAGCATAAAAGCGTGTCCTTTCGGCAAACTCCAGAATACCACAGGGAACATGCACTAAGGTGTGCCCCGCACTGTCCGTCGGCGCTCCTCGCGTGCGCATAGAATGGATGTGCTCTGCCCGCCGCACTCCTGGAGGACCCGTGAAATCGCGCCTTGCTGCGTCTGTCGTTCTCAGCGCTGTCGTGCTGACTGCAGCGACGGGGTGCACGTTCATCACGCCGCAGGCGAGCACGATCCCCTACTCCGCCTCCGACGGCGTCAACGTCTCCGACGAGGGCGCTCCGCTGGCTGTCCGCAACGTCTTCGTCGTCGCCGACGAGAGCGGCGAGCTGGGCAACTTGATCGCCGGCATCGTCAACCCGACCGATGACGACCAGGTCCTCATCGTCCAGGTCAGCGGACTCGACGCGACGGAGATCGAGGTGCCGGCCGACTCGACCGTCAGCCTCGGCGGCAACGTCGAGCCGCTGCTCATCGAGGGCCTGAACGCCAAGCCGGGCGCCACCGTCGAGATCCACTTCCAGTCCGGAGACGGCAACGGCGTGAAGGCGAACGTCCCCGTGCTCGACGGCGCGCTGCCCTACTACACCGATCTCGTGCCGCAGCCCACCACTCCGGTCATCATCGACGAGGAGACGGCCACGCCCGTCCCGACGGACGCGCCGGACGAGGAGACCACCGAGGAGGAAGAGGGTCACTGACCCTTTCCCCTCGCGAAAGAGGCCGGCACCCGCTCAGGGTGCCGGCCTCTTTCGCGTCAGGCGCTCGGTTCTCGCTCAGCCCTCGAAGCGATAGCCGAGCCCGCGGACCGTGACGAGCATCGCCGGCTCACCGGGGTTCTCCTCGATCCGCGAGCGGATGCGCTTGATGTGCACGTCCAGGGTCTTGGTGTCGCCGAAGTAGTCGCTGCCCCATACCCGATCGATCAGCTGACCACGGGTGAGCACGCGCCCGGCGTTGCGCATGAGCACCTCGAGGAGCTCGAACTCCTTCAGCGGCATGTTGATCTGCTCGCCCGCGACGCTCACCGTGTGGCGATCGATGTCCAGGCTCACCCTGCCGCCGTCGAGCACCCGCTCGTCCAGCTCACTCTCGGCCTGCACCACACGGCGCAGCACGGCACGCATCCGCGCCAGGAGCTCCCTGGACGAGTACGGCTTGGTGATGTAGTCGTCGGCGCCGAGTTCCAGCCCGACGACGATGTCCACTTCGGAGTCCTTCGCGGTGAGCATGATGATCGGCACCGCAGAGGTGGAGCGGATCTGGCGGCAGACCTCCGTGCCCGGCATCCCCGGCAGCATCAGATCCAGCAGCACGATGTCCGCCCCGCGCTCCCTGAACGCCGCGAGCGCGCCTGGGCCGTCCTCGGCGATCTCCACCTCGTACCCCTCCCGACGCAGCAGATAGGCGAGGGGGTCGGCGAGGTCTGGCTCGTCCTCGACGAGAAGGATGCGGGTCATGCGCTCTCTCCAGTCAGGGCGCGGGCGGCCTTCGCCGCCTTCTTCGCGCGCTTCTTCTTGATCTTCGTTGTGGTCGTGTCGGCCTCCGGCGCCGTGCTGCGCGGAAGGCGGATGGTGAAGGTGGAGCCCCTGCCGGGGCGCGACCAGAGTCGGACCTCTCCGCCATGGCGCTGCACCGCGTGCTTGACGATCGACAGCCCGAGCCCGGTTCCTCCCGTGCGGCGCGAACGCGCCTCATCCGCCCGGTAGAAGCGCTCGAAGATGCGCTCGCGGTCGGCCTCCGAGATGCCGATGCCCTGATCGGCCACGGCGACCTCCACGACGTCGTCATCGGCCTTCACGCCGACGCCCACCCTGGAGCCCTTCGGCGAGTAGACGATCGCATTCGCGATGAGGTTGCCGACCGCCTCGATGAGGATCTGCGCGTCGCCGCGCACCCAGATGCCGCGATCGCCGCCCCTGACGAGCTCGACACCGGCGGAATCCGCCTGCACCGCATGGGCCTCGATCGACGCGGTGATCACCTCGTCGATCGCCACGTACGCGACATCCGACAGGCCATCCGCCGCCTGCAGGCGGGACAGGCTCATGATGCGGCCGGTGAGCTGCCCGAGCCGGGATGCCTCAGCGGAGATCCTGGCCGCGAAGACGCGGACCTGCTGCGGGTCGTCGGCTGCCGATTCGATCGCCTCCGCCAACAGGCTCACCGCTCCGACCGGCGTCTTCAGCTCATGACTGGTGTTGGCGACGAAGTCGCGGCGAACCTGATCCAGCCGTTCCTGCTCGGTGACGTCACGGATGATCAACAGCGTGAGCCTGGCGCCGACGATGCTGGCCCGCGCGGAGACCAGACGCGGATCGAGCGTCGATCCGCCACGGCTGATCCGCATCGTCTCGGTGTTCGAGACCCCGCTGGTCCGCACCGACCTCACCAGTTGACGGAGCTCGGAGTTGTCCAGCGTGGCGCCGATCTCGATGCCGAACCACGCAGCGGCGGCCGAATGCGCGAGCACCAGACCTGAGGCGTCGACGATGCAGGCGGCGTCGTCCATGCTCGCCAGAACTTCGGCCGCCCCCTGCGGGACCGTCGTCGACATCTCCTGCTCCGCTTTGGCCCTTGCGCGATACGCGAGCAGCAGGAGCAGCACCAGGCCTGCACCGATCAGCACGCCGAGTGCGAGGGCGAGCAGCGCGATCTGCGGCGTGGTCATAACCTCCAGCGTAGAGTGCGTTCACCGCCGCTTCGGCGGGTTTCCGCGCCGGAATGCGGGGACGAGAACTAGTATTCACGTTCTGGGCACCGTTCGTTAACCTTCAGCGAACACAATCGCTTCGGGCCCGCGCGAAGCGCCGTGCCCGAAGAACGGCACCACCCGCCGACGAGAACCGAAAGGTTGCGCCGCACATGCGCGAAGTCTTCCACCAGTCCCTCGAGGACCTCCAGTCCCGCCTCGTGGAGATCGCCGATCTCGCGACGGTGTCGATCGACAAGGCCACCAGAGCGTTCGCGGAGAGCGACGTGGCCCTGGCCGAGGAGGTCATCGCCGATGACGCCAAGATCGACGAGCTGGCCGTCACCCTCGACGAGCAGGCCATCGAGATCCTCGCCCGTCAGCAGCCGGTCGCGCGCGATCTGCGCATCGTCGTCACGGCGCTGCGGGTCAGCGCGTCGCTCGAGCGCATGGGCGACATGGCCGAGCACATCGCCCAGCTCGCACGCCTGCGCTTCCCCGAGCGCGCGATCCCCAAGGGCCTCAAGAGCACGTTCCGTCGCATGGGCGAGCTGGACGTCGAGATCGCCCGAACCCTGACGGAGCTGCTGCGCACGCAGGATCTGCGCCTGGCGGATGCCATCCGCAACACGGATGACGAGATCGACGAGCTGCACGCCAGCGTCTTCGAGAAGGTGCTCAGCGACAACTGGAAGGGCGAGGCCACCGCGACGGTCGACGCCACGCTCGCCAGCCGGTATCACGAGCGCTTCGCGGACCACGCGGTCGCCGTCGCGAAGAAGGTCGTGTACCTCGCGACCGGCGACTGGCACATCGACGAGGAGGACATCCCCCTCGCGATCGAGGCGCAGGAGGCCGAGCAGGAAGGCTTCGGCCACGCCTGATCGGCGTCTCGAGACCTCTCATTCACGACGAAACCCCGTCGTAGCCGCGTGGCTACGACGGGGTTTCGTCGATGAGGAGAGGTCTCGCGTTACTTCTTGCCCTGGGCGGCGACCGCGGCGGCCCCGGCGGCAGCGGCCTCCGGGTCGAGGTAACGGCCGGGTCCGGTCGGGACGTTGTTCTCGTCGAGCTCGTAGACGAGCGGGATGCCGGTGGGGATGTTCAGCTCGGCGATGTCCTCGTCGCTGATGCCCTCGAGGTGCTTGACGAGGCCGCGCAGCGAGTTGCCGTGCGCCGTGACGAGCACGGTCTTGCCCGCCGCGAGGTCGGGAACGATCGCGCTCTCCCAGTACGGCAGCAGGCGGTCGATGACGAGCTTGAGCGACTCGGTGCGCGGCACCTCGCCGTCGATTCCGGCGTAGCGCGGGTCGTTCACCTGGCTGAACTCGCTGTCGTCGTCGAGCACGGGCGGCGGAACGTCGAAGGAACGGCGCCAGAGCTGGAACTGCTCCGGGCCGAACTGCTCGAGCGTCTGCGCCTTGTCCTTGCCCTGCAGCGCGCCGTAGTGACGCTCGTTGAGGCGCCACGAGCGCGTGACGGGGATCCACAGGCGGTCGGCGGCGTCCAGTGCGATGTTCGCGGTCTGAATGGCACGGCTGAGCAGCGAGGTGTGCAGGACGTCGGGCAGGATGCCTGCCTCGGCGAGCAGCTCACCGCCGCGACGGGCCTCGTTCTTGCCCTGCTCGTTCAGTCGGACGTCCACCCAGCCGGTGAACAGGTTGAGCTCGTTCCATTCGCTCCGGCCGTGGCGGAGCAGGATCAGGGTGCGCGTCGCTGTCATGCCTCCAGTTTATCGAGGGCGGTCGCGGGCACCCAGCGGGACGCGGGAGAATCGACGCATGGCGTCATCTCCCCTCGGTCACCCCACACGGGGCACGACGGGGACGAACCGGCTCCGCCGCAACGACCGGTGGATCGCGGCGAGCACCGCGCTCCGCGCAGCCGAGGATCCCCTCGTCGTCGACCTCGGCTACGGCGCGAGCGGGGTCACGGCCTTCGAGCTCGCCGCCCGACTGAGACGAACGCGGTCGGATGCAGAGGTGCTCGGCCTCGAACTCGACCCTGAGCGCGTGGCGACGGCGCGCACCCAGCTCGAGGACGTCCGCGGAGGGCGCACGCCGTTTCCCTCCGACCTCCGCGTCTCGTTCGCCAGGGGCGGCTTCGAGGTGCCGGTCCAGGGCGGGCGCCGTCCCGCCGTCATCAGGGCGATGAACGTGCTGCGCCAGTACGACGAGGCGGATGTCGCGGATGCCTGGAACAGGGTCGCCTCCCGGCTCGCGCCGGGCGGGCTGTTCGTCGAGGGGACCTGCGACGAGATCGGCCGGATCGCGAGCTGGGTGGATATCGACGAAGATGCGACTCCCCTGCGCTTCACCCTGTCTCTCAGGCTCGCGGAGCTCGAGCATCCCGGCATCGTCGCCGAGCGGCTGCCGAAGGCGCTCATCCATCGGAACGTCCCTGGCGAGCGGATCCACGCGCTGCTCACCGACCTCGACCGGGAGTGGGACCGTGCCGCCGCCCTGTCGACGTTCGGCGCGACCCAGCGCTTCCTCGCCGCCGCGTCCGCGCTCAAGGCGCAGGGATGGCCCGTGCTCGGCGGGAAGGCGCGGTGGCGGCTGGGTGAGCTGACCGTGCCGTGGGAGGCCGTGGCACCCCGCCCGCTTCGACAAGCTCAGCGAGCTTCCACACCCTGAGCCCGAGTTCTCGTTCCCTGAGCTTGTCGAAGGGAACTCCACGGCACGCTTCTACAAGCTCAGCGAGCGGAAGAAACACGCACAACGAACGCACGCTTCGACAAGCTCAGCGAGCTTCCACACCCTGAGCCCGAGTTCTCGTTCCCTGAGCTTGTCGAAGGGAACTCCACGGCACGCTTCTACAGGCTCAGCGAGCGAGAGAATCACGCACAGCGAACGCGAGCTTCGACTAGCTCAGCGAGCTTCCACACCCTGAGCTCGAGTTCTCGTTCCCTGAGCTTGTCGAAGGGAACTCCACGGCACGCTTCTACAGGCTCAGCGAGCGAGAGAATCACGCACAGCGAACGCACGCTTCGACAGGCTCAGCGAGCTTCCACACCTTGAGCCCGAGTTTTCGTTCCCTGAGCTTGTCGAAGGGAACCTCCACGGCACGCTTCGACAGGCTCAGCGAGCTTCCGTTCCCTGAGCTTGTCGCAGGGAACGGCACAGCGGGCGTCGGTCAGCCGTCGCGCGGATCGGGGGCGGATGGGCGCCGCGAGAGGCGGGTCAGCTTCGGGACGTCCGCCGTCGCCCCGGCATCCGCGGGGACGATGACCTGCTGCGACGCGGCGATCTCTGCACCATCGGCGCGGACCACGAGGTCGCCCTCCGGCGCGCGTCGCGACAGGATGGCCAGCGCGATCGGGCCGTCCTCGTGGTGCCTGGCCACCGAAGTGACGTGTCCGATCTCCGCGTCACCGGCGAACACCGGGTCGCCAGGGGCGGGAAGCACGTCATCGCTGCCATCGAGCTGCAGCGCCGCGAGGCGGCGGGGAGGATGACCGAGATTGTGGACCTTGGCGACGGTCTCCTGCCCGCGATAGCACCCCTTGTTCAGGTGCACGGCGGTGCGGATCCAGTCGGCCTCATGCGGGAGCGAGCGCTCGTCCACCTCCGTGGACCAGCGCGGTCGCCATGCCGCGATGCGCAGCGCCTCGGCCGCGAGCGTCCCAGCGGCTTCGACCGCGGCGAGCGCCTGCTCGGCATCCTGGCCAGCGATCGCGACCCTCCAGTCGTAGTCCGCTGCGGGATGCTCGGCCGCCGCCGCGTACTGGTGGCCGCCGGCCTGCACGCGCCGCCATGGGTCGGTCCAGATGAGCGGGACGTCATTCGGCGCAGACACCGCACTCGCGATCGCCGCGTCGGCGGCCCCACCTGAGAAGTATCCGATCAGCTCGGCATCCGGATGCTCGATGATGCGCACGTCGGCGCGGAACACCATGCGCTTCAGCCAGGCGACGAGCGCTTCGGCATCCGCCTCATCGACGATCAGCCATGCCGACGCGCCGTCGTCGACGACTCCCGCGGCATGCTCGACCCTGCCCTGCGGGTCGAGGATCAGCAGCTCGCTGCTGTCGCCGGGGGCGAGCGACGCCGTGGCCTGCGAGGTGAACGAGTCCAGCCAGGTCAGCCGCTGCGGCCCCGCGACCTCGATGACCCGCCGATCGCCCAGCAGGACGACCGCATCGCCGGCGGCCAGCCGGCGCTGCTCGCGCATCGGCTCGCCGTAGTGCTGCACGATCCCGGCGTCTGAGACGGCGCCCGGTCGCTCGGCGAACGAGGTCATACCTTCGCCAGCCGTGCGGATGCGTGCGAGCCGAGCTCGGAGCCGAGCGCTGCGATGTCCCAGGCCCAGAGCAGATGGCCGTCGACGAGACCGTACATGCGCGTGGCTGCGCCGTACTCCTTGCCGCCGGCGCCGCGGACGATCGCATCCGTAGCGATGTCGATGCGCGGTCCCTTGATCTCACCGAGATAGAGCTCGAGCGATCCGTCGGAGTGCGCGAGCGAGACCTCGATCGGGAAGCCGCCGGATTCGGCCCGCAGCAGTTCGACGTCGTCCGCGGTCCTCGCAGGGCCGACCTCGACGGACGGCAGGAGCGCAGGTCCGGGGTCGGTGTCGGTCGCAGGCCGAGCGAGACGCCAGTAGCCGGACTCCGCCACCAGCGGGCGCGCCTCAGGCTGCTCGGTGTCCGTATCGGCGTCCGGATCGACGGGGACGAACCACGCCGTCGCCGAGTAGTTCAGGTACGGGCCGCCGTCATGGCTGAAGCTCACCCGGTGGGTGAACTCGCCGCGATGACGGTGCTCACCGACCGTGTAGTCGATGACGCCGGTTCCCTCCCAGACCCCGATGAGCCAGCTCAGCGGGACGAGGTCTGCAGGCAGATCGGTGGGAAGATCCAGCACGATCAGCGCTGGCCGCGGAACAGGTTCCGCAGCACGACACCGGAGACGAAGACGATCGCCAGGCTCGCGAGTCCGAGCAGACCGATGAAGAAGACCTCGAGCGCGAAGATGTCCATGCTCACACCTTACCCCGCGGGGATGAGCGCGGCGAGGCCGAAGCCGACCGAGACGAGCCCCATGAGCAGCAGAGCGCCCATGATGCTCCCCGAGACGCGGACGATGAAACCGTGCGTGCGGCCATACCCCAGTTGCACGGCGAACGAGAGCAGGACCGCCGCGCCGAAGGCGGCGAGCAGCGCAGGCATCCGCCACGCCTCCGACACGAAGACGCCGATCGCGAGGGCGCCCACGAGGGCCGCGATCCAGACCGCCAGCATGCCGCCGAGCGCGTTGCGCGGGGCCAGTGCGGGTTCCGACATGGCTCCTATTGTTGCGCATCCGTTGCCCCGCATCCCACCCGCGAGCGCAGCCCTGTCGGACGAGTCGGTATCATGGGCGCACGGCGTCGTACCAGATCGCCGTTGAGGGCGCCGGTTCTGACGCCCGGAAGGAAGTCGTGTGGCAATCCTGCTGGTCCTGACATCCGCATCCCCCGCGGAGCCGGTTCTGCCCGCCCTCGAACTGCTCAGCCATCGGGTGCGGCAGATCCCCGCGGAGCCCGCACAGCTGGTGTCGGCACCCGAGAGCGACATCGTGATCGTGGACGGCAGGTACGACCTCGCCGGAGCGAAGTCGCTGTGCAAGCTGCTGCGCACGACAGGACAGGATGCTCCGCTGCTGCTCGTCGTCACCGAGGGCGGCATGAGCGCCGTCTCCGGCGACTGGGGCATCGACGACGTGCTCCTCGCCACGGCCGGCCCCGCCGAGGCCGATGCCCGCATCCGCCTCGCGATCGCGAGGGGCGACGCCACGGCCGAGCCGTCGCGCGTCCAGGCGTCAGGGGTGACGATCGACGAGCAGTCCTACTCGGCCAAGCTGCATGGACGTCCGCTGGATCTCACCTACAAGGAGTTCCAGCTGCTGCACTTCCTCGCCACGCACCCCTCGCGCGTCTTCACCCGCGAGCAGCTGCTCAGCGAGGTGTGGGGCTACGACTACTTCGGCGGGACGAGGACCGTCGACGTGCACGTGCGGCGCCTGCGCGCCAAGCTCGGCGACGCCGAGCAGATCATCGGCACCGTCCGTAACGTCGGCTACCGCTTCAACGTCTACGAGGACGACCAGTACGCCGACGCGCGCTGATCGGCGGCATCCGAGTTCACGCGCTCGTCACCTGGCGGTGCTTAGATGAGACCCATGATCGATTCCGCACTCGCCGACGCCGGTCTCGGCGACGCCGACGACGATGACTTCGACGCGTTCGCGTCCGAGGACTCGCAGCTTCCGGACCACCGGTTCCTCGACAGGGAGCTGAGCTGGCTCGCCTTCAACCAGCGCGTGCTGGAGCTCGCCGAGGATCCGACGCTGCCGGAGCTCGAGCGGGCGAACTTCCTCGCCATCTTCGCCAGCAACCTCGACGAGTTCTTCATGGTCCGCGTCGCCGGCCTCAAGCGCAGAATCCTCACCGGTCTCGCCGTACCGACCAACGTCGGCCGCGCCCCGAGCGACGTGCTGGCGGACATCTCCCGCGAGGCGCACGCCCTGCAGCTGCGGCACGCGGCGGTATGGACGGACGCGGTCAAGCCCGCCCTGGCGGATGCCGGCATCGAGATCTCCGAGTGGAGCGATCTCACCGACGCGGAGCGCGCGGCGCTGGGCGAGTACTTCCAACTCCAGGTCTTCCCCGTGCTCATGCCGCTGGCGGTCGACCCCGCCCACCCTTTCCCCTACATCTCCGGCCTCTCGCTGAATCTCGCCATCCGGATCCGCAACGCGCGCACCGGGCGGCAGGACTTCGCCCGCCTCAAGGTCCCGCCGATGCTGCCCCGCTTCGTCGAGGTTCCAGGGGCGAGCGAGATCAAGCGGTTCCTCCGCCTGGAGGAGCTCATCGCCAACCACCTGGGCGACCTCTTCCCCGGCATGGAGGTGCTCGACCACCACGCCTTCCGCCTCACGCGCAACGAGGACGTGGAGATCGAGGAAGACGAGTCCGAGAACCTCATCCAGGCGCTCGAGGCGGAGCTGCTCCGGCGCCGTTTCGGGCCGCCCATCCGTCTCGAGATCACCGACGACATGGACGATCTCACCCTCGACCTGCTCGTCAAGGAGCTCGACATCACCGATCAGGAGGTCTACCGCCTCCCCGGTCCGCTCGACCTGCGCGGCCTGTTCGACCTCGGCCGTATCGATCGCCCGGACCTGCGGTATCCACCGCACCTGCCGACGACCGCGCTCGCCTTCCAGCCGGGCGACAACAACGAGCGCAGCGACATCTTCGCCGCCATCCGCAAGCGCGATGTCCTCGTGCACCACCCGTACGAATCGTTCGCGACGAGCGTGCAGGCGTTCCTCGAGCAGGCAGCCCGCGACCCGCACGTGCTCGCCATCAAGCAGACGCTGTACCGCACGTCCGGAGACAGCCCCGTCGTGCAGGCGCTCATCGACGCCGCAGAAGCGGGCAAGCAGGTGCTCGCTCTCGTCGAGGTGAAAGCCCGCTTCGACGAGGCGAACAACATCGTCTGGGCGCGCAAGCTCGAGAAGGCCGGCGTCCACGTGGTCTACGGCCTGGTCGGGCTGAAGACACACTGCAAGCTCGCCCTCGTCATCCGCGAGGAGGACGGCCGCCTGCAGCACTACGCCCACGTCGGCACCGGCAACTACAACCCCAAGACGAGCCGTATCTACGAGGACTTCGGGCTCTTCACCGCCGACGCTCAGGTCGGCAAGGACCTCACCCGCCTGTTCAACGAGCTCAGCGGCTACGCGATCGAGAAGAAGTTCAAGCGTCTGCTCGTCGCCCCCCTGCACCTGCGCAAGGGGCTGCTCCGCCAGATCGAGAACGAACGGCGCAACGCCCTCGAGGGCAAGCCGGCGCACGTGCGCATCAAGGTGAACTCGATGGTGGACGAGCAGATCATCGACGGCCTCTACCGCGCCAGCGCTGCAGGAGTGAAGGTCGACGTGTGGGTGCGCGGCATCTGCAGCCTGCGCACCGACCTGCCAGGCGTGAGCGAGAACATCACCGTCCGGAGCATCCTCGGCCGATACCTCGAGCACTCCCGGATCTTCGCCTTCCACAACGACGGCGACCCGCAGGTGCACATCGGCAGCGCCGACATGATGCACCGCAACCTCGACCGCCGTGTCGAGGCGCTCGTCCGCGTCACCGACCCCGCCCATGTGCAGGAGCTGCTCTCGCTGTTCGACCGCGCGATGGACGACGGGACGAACTCCTGGCACCTCGGCGCGGACGGCGTCTGGGAGCGGCACACCGAGGATGCGGACGGCAAGCCGCTCATCGACCTGCAGGACAGGACGATGAGCGAGGTCCGCAAGCGTCGGCGCACCAGGTCGGTGCGATGACCCTGAACGGGGCGCCGCTGGAGGTGGTGAAGGACGACAAGGCCGTGTACGCGGCCGGAGCCGTCGTCTGGCGGCTCGTCGAGGGCAAGCTCCGGATCCTCCTGATCCACCGCACGAAGTACCGCGACGTCACGCTTCCCAAGGGGAAGGTCGACCCCGGCGAGATGCTCGCGGAGACGGCCGTGCGCGAGGTGCGGGAGGAGACCGGCATCCGCGTGAACCTGGGCGCCCCGGTCGGCGTGAGCCGCTACTTCATGCGGCCGAAGCGCCAGAAGGTCGTTCACTACTGGGCCGCCGAGGCGACGGATGCCGCCATCCGGGCCTCGACGTTCGTGCCGAACAGCGAGATCGCCGCCATCGAGTGGGCTGGACTCAAGAAGGCCCGCCGACTGCTCAGCTATCCCGTCGACGAGGAGATCCTCGACGCCTTCGAGACGCTCGTCGACGACGGCGTGCTGCGTACCTTCCCGATCATCGCGCTGCGGCATGCCAAGGCCGTCGGACGTTCCGACTGGGACGGTTCCGACGCCTCGCGACCGCTCACCGAGCGCGGCAGGCAGCAGGCAAAGGCCGTCGTGGCGCCCCTGCGCGCCTTCGGCGTGCGCAGGATCATCACCAGCGACGCCGTGCGCTGCGTGCAGACCGTCGCCCCGCTCGCGAAGGCGCTCGATCGCGTGCCGCGTCAGACGGAGAAGATCAGCCAGGATGCCTGGGAGGACGGTCACTCCGACGTGCGCACCATCGTCGGCAAGCGCGTCCGCGCACGCAAGGCGGCCGTGCTCTGCAGCCACGGCCCCGTGCTGCCGGACGTCCTCGCAGAGATCGCCCTCGCGACAGGTACGCTGCGCGGATCATACGTCTCCAGCGCCTCGGCGCTCGAGGTGGGCGCCTTCTCCGTCGTGCACCTCTCCGTCAGCAACCCCGGTTCGGGGATCATCTCGATCGAGACGCACGTCCCCAAGGTCTGATCGCTTCGACAATCTCAGCGAGGGAGACGCGCTTCGACGGGCTCAGCGAGCGGGAGGGCGCTTCGGCATTGCCCGCTCCCTGAGCTTGTCGAAGGGCGCGGAATCCTGCGGACGCCGCCCCAAGGGGACGCACGCCGTTCACCTTCCGTTTACCTGCGCGGGTGAGTCTCGTAAACCACCACGCCTAGCGTCACTGTGTGCCCTGCACCGGGCCTCAACCAATCCACGATCGAAGGATCCACAGTGAAGATCTCCCGCATCGCACGAATCGGCGCCATCGGCGCCGTCGCCGCCCTCGCCCTCGCCGGCTGCGCCGCGAACGAGGCGCCCGCGGACGGCTCGTCCGAAGCCCCCGTCACTTCCGACCTCGCCGGCCAGATCGAGGCCACCGGCGCCTCCTCGCAGGAGGCCGCCCAGCAGGCCTGGGTCGCCGCCTTCCAGACCGCCAACCCCGAGACCACGGTCAACTACACCGCGACCGGTTCGGGCACGGGCCGCGAGAACTTCCTCGCCGGTTCCTCCAACTTCATCGGCTCCGACCGTGCGTTCAACGCCGACGAGCTCGCCGCCGGCGGCTTCGGCTCCTGCACCACCGACGACATCGTCGAGATCCCGGTCTACATCTCCCCGGTCGCCGTCGCCTTCAACCTCGAGGGCATCGACTCGCTCAACCTCGACGGTGCGACCCTCGCCGGCATCTTCGCCGGCACCATCACCAACTGGAACGACGAGGCCATCGCCTCGCAGAACCCCGATGTCGAGCTGCCCGACCAGGCCATCGTGCCGGTGCACCGCGCAGACGCCTCCGGCACGCAGGAGACCTTCACCTCCTACCTGAGCGCCGTCGCCCCCGACGTGTGGACCTCCGAGCCCAGCGACGAGTGGCCGCTGTCGACCGGTGAGGCCGGAGACGGCACCTCCGGCGTCGTCTCCGCGATCACCGCCGGCGTGGGCTACATCGGCTTCGCCGACGCCTCGCAGGCTTCCGGCCTCGGCCAGGTCGCCGTCGAGGTCGAGGGCGAGTACGTCCCGTACTCCGCCGAGGCCGCCTCCGCGCTCGTCGCCGCGTCCCCGCTCGAGGAGGGCCGTTCGGCTCACGACCTCGCCTTCGCCGTCGACCCGGCTGCGGCTCCGGCCGGCTCTTACCCGATCGCGCTGGTCTCGTACCTCATCGGCTGCGTCGAGTACGACGACGCCGAGACCGCATCGCTCGTCAAGGCGTACTTCGAGTTCGTCGCCTCGGCAGAGGGTCAGGACGCCGCGGCCGAGGCCGCCGGCAGCGCCCCGATCTCGGACGAGCTGCGCGAGCAGGTCAGCGCCGCGATCGACGCCATCGTCACCGAGTGACCCCGGTCTCGGCCAAGGGCTGAGACCTTGCCCCCGCGGCGCTGATCGACCGAATCGGCCGGCGCCGCGGGGGCACCCGCATGAAACAGACCGTCCCACCGAGAACCTGTGGAGCAGCTCAGATGACAACCACCACGACGGAGCAGGGCAACGCGCCGGCGCCCACGTCGACATCGCCTCTGAAGCGCATGGGGGATCGGATCTTCTCCGGCACCGCGCTCGGCGCAGGCATCATCATCCTCGTCACCCTGGCCGCCGTGGCGATCTTCCTGATCGTCCAGTCCATCCCCGCGCTCTCCCCTGACACCTCGGACAATCACATCCTCGAGGGCCAGAACTTCTTCGTGTGGGTATGGCCGTTCGTCTTCGGCACCCTGTGGTCGAGCTTCATCGCGCTCATCATCGCGGCGCCGATCGCGATCGGCATCGCCCTGTTCATCTCGCACTACGCACCCCGCCGCCTCGCCGGCGTGCTCGGCTACGTCATCGACCTACTCGCCGCCGTCCCCTCGGTGGTCTTCGGCCTGTGGGGCGCTCTCACCTTCGCGCCGATGCTCGTGCCGTTCTACAAGTGGCTGAACACCAACCTCGGCTGGATCCCGATCTTCTCCGGCACGCCGTCCGGCAGCGGCAAGACGATCCTCACAGCATCCCTGGTCCTCGCGGTCATGATCCTGCCGATCATGACCGCCATCTGCCGCGAGGTCTTCCTGCAGACGCCCAAGCTGCACGAGGAGGCGGCCCTCGCCCTCGGCGCGACCCGCTGGGAGATGGTGCGCATGGCTGTGCTCCCCTTCGCCCGCAGCGGCATGGTCTCCGGCGCGATGCTGGGTCTCGGTCGAGCGCTCGGCGAGACCATGGCCGTGACCCTCGTGCTCTCGCCGCTGGGAATCGTCACCTTCAACCTGATCAATCCGGAGAACCCGACGACGATCCCCGCGATCATCGCCCTGCGGTTCCCGGAGGCGCACGACGAGGGCGTCAGCACCCTCATCGCGGCCGGCCTCATCCTGTTCATCGTGACCTTCGCGGTCAACTTCGTCGCCCGCTGGATCGTCTCGCGCCGCGCCGAGTTCTCGGGAGCCAACTGACATGACCGCCATCGCCACCGCTCCTGCCACCCGCAGCAACACAGCGGGTCACCTCCCCAAGTGGGCTCCGTGGGCGCTGCTCATCGGATGCTTCGCCATCGCCGCCGTGATCTTCGCCCTGGCGAACACCGGCGGGGACCCGGCCGACTTCAACATCGCGCTGACGCTCGTCGTCGGGATGATCCTCTACATGGTGCTGATCTTCGTGGTCTCCACCGTCGCGGAGAGCCGCCGCCACGCCACCGACCGGCTGATGACGGCACTCGTGTCCACCGCGTTCGTCATCGCCCTGCTGCCGCTGGTCTCCCTGCTCTACACCGTCGTCGTGAACGGCCTCACCCGCTTCGATGCGGAGTTCTTCAGCTCCTCGATGCGCAATGTCGTCGGAGACGGCGGCGGCGCCGTGCACGCCATCTGGGGCACCCTGCTGATCACGCTCGGAGCCACGATCATCTCGGTGCCGATCGGCCTCATGACGTCGATCTACCTCGTCGAGTACGGCCAGGGCAAGAAGCTCGCCCGCGGCATCACGTTCCTCGTGGACGTCATGACCGGCATCCCGTCGATCGTCGCCGGTCTGTTCATCTACTCGGTGTTCGCCCTCATCATCGGCCCCGGAACCCGGATGGGCATCATGGGCTCGCTCGCGCTGTCGGTGCTGATGATCCCGGTCGTCGTCCGAGGCTCCGAGGAGTTGCTGCGCATCGTGCCCAACGAGCTCCGCGAGGCCGCATACGCGCTGGGCGTGCCGAAGTGGCTCACCATCCTCAAGGTCGTGATCCCGACCGCGATCGCCGGCATCACGACGAGCATCATGCTCGCGATCTCCCGCGTCATCGGCGAGACCGCGCCGCTGCTGCTCACGGTCGGCATGGTGCAGGGCATGAACCTCAACATGTTCAGCGGGCAGATGGCGACCTTGCCGGTGTTCTCGTACATGCAGGCCAAGTACCCAGGCATCCCGCCCGAGGCATACATCGATCGCGCCTGGGCATCCGCCCTGACGCTCATCGCCATCGTGATGGTCCTCAACCTCGTGGCGCGCATCGTCGCGAAGGTGTTCGCCCCCAAGACCGCCGGCCGCTGAGCCGATACCCTTTTCCCGACTCACAAAGGAACTCTCAGGTGTCCAAGAGCATCGAAGTCAACGACCTCAACGTCTACTACGGCGACTTCCTCGCCGTCGAGGGCGTGAGCATCGACATCAAGCCGAACACGGTGACCGCCTTCATCGGCCCGTCCGGCTGCGGCAAGTCCACGTTCCTGCGCACGCTGAACCGCATGCACGAGGTGATCCCCGGCGCGCGCGTCGAGGGTGAGGTGCTCATCGACGGGCAGAACCTCTACGGCGCGAACGTCGACCCCGTGCTCGTGCGCCGGCAGGTCGGCATGGTGTTCCAGCGTCCGAACCCGTTCCCCACGATGTCCATCAAGGAGAACGTGCTGGCCGGCGTCAAGCTGAACAACTCCAAGATGCCCAAGAGCGACCAGGACGCGCTCGTCGAGCAGTCGCTGCGCGGCGCGAACCTCTGGAACGAGGTCAAGGACCGCCTCGACAAGCCGGGCTCCGGCCTCTCGGGCGGCCAGCAGCAGCGTCTGTGCATCGCCAGGGCCATCGCGGTCTCCCCCGATGTCATCCTCATGGACGAGCCCTGCTCGGCCCTCGACCCGATCTCGACCTTCGCGATCGAGGAGCTCATCGGCGAGATCAAGAACCAGTACACGGTCGTGATCGTGACGCACAACATGCAGCAGGCCAGCCGCGTCTCCGACCGCACGGCCTTCTTCAACATCGCCGGCACCGGCCAGCCGGGCAAGCTCATCGAGTACGACGACACCTCGACGATCTTCACCACGCCGAACGTGCAGGCCACCGAGGACTACGTCTCCGGCCGCTTCGGGTGAGTCCCGGCCGCCTATTCAGCTGATCCTGGGCCGATTCCCGGGAGCCTCGTCGCGTATGCGGCGTGTCGTTCATCGACACGCCGCATACGCGTTCCTGTTCCGGGTACCCGGTACACCCGCGGATGAGCCGGCTTTCCCTGCACAGCCGCCCATCCCCCTCGGTTCTCCCCAGCATTCGTAGATCGTGCGGCTGCCGCCGCACGGTTGCGAACGGTCTCGAGCATGCTCGATCGATGTCATCCGCCGCGACCGTCCTACGCCGACTCGGCTCCGTCGCCCGCACCAGGCGCCTCCGTGCCTCCGGGGTGTCCCGGCGAGCGATCGCACGTGCCGTCGCCACGGGAGCGATCATCAGGATCCGCCAGGGCGTCTATGCCCTTCCGGATGCTCCCGATGCGCTCGCGCATGCGGCGATGCACGGCGGAACGCCTGCCTGCCTGACCGCAGGACGGCTCCTGGGCCTGTGGATCCTTCCCGGCTCTGATCCGTACCCGCTGCATGTATGGCTCGGAGCGGGCGGAGAGCCGCACGGCTGTCGGCGCTCCGGATGCTCCGACATGCGGATCCACTGGGACGAGGGATGCGCCAATCTCGGCTCTCCCCCACCGGTCAAGAACGTCCTTCTGCAGATCGCGATCTGCGCGGATGAGGACACCTTCTTCGCGGCGCTGGAGTCCGCGCTGCGCATGAACCTTCTCGAACCGGGTGCACTGATCTGGCTGGGGTGGCGTCTGCCTCCGGAGCGGCGCTGGTTGCTGGCGTTCGCCCGGTCGGATGCGGACAGCGGCCTGGAATCACTCATCCGGATCCGGCTGCACCGGCTCGGGCTCGCGGTGCGGTGCCAGGTGGTGATCAACGGCGTCGGCGAGGTCGATCTCGTCCTCGGCGAACGGCTCATCATCGAGGCCGATGGCAAAGAGAACCACGAGGGCGCGGCACAGCGCCACAAAGACCTCCTTCGGGATGCCAGGGCCGCAGCTCTGGGCTACGAGACGCTGCGCTTCGACTACGCCATGATCGTCCACGACTGGGCGACCGTGGAGGCGGCGATCCTGGCGAAGGTCGCCGAGGGCGCTCATCTGCGCCCATAGCCCACCCAGCATCAGCCTCGCAGGCCCCGCATCCGTACACCCGTTGCCGCCGCTCACCCGTGCCGTTTCCCGGGTGAGACGGCGCCGCCGCGGCGAGCCGCCCGGGTGACACGCCGGTGAGAGCGAGAGGCGCCCGGGATCCGGCACGCGCGGGCACGGCGCAGACGCCGGCCGACGCCGGACCGTCGCCCCGCACTCGGGTCGGCCGTACCGACTACCGGGTGCGACGGCCCCGCTGCGGCGAGCCGCCCGGGCGACACGCCGTCCAGAGCGAGAGCCGCCCGGGATCCGGCACGCGCGGGCCGCCGCCGGGCCGGGGCACCCGCCGCGGTCAGTCGCGAGGCGACAGGAGGTATCGGTTCAAGGCCGCGGTGAACGCGGCATCCACCGGCACGGCGACGTCGTCGATCGCGGTGATGGACACGGCGAGGCGCACGCTCGAGACGAGCCACGCGGCGTCCGCCGTCGCCAGATCGGATGCCGGGACCTGCGCGTAGTCCGTCTGGAACCCCTGAGCGGCGAGGTGGTCGTAGACGCTCAGCTGCGTCGTACCGTGCAGGATTCCGCCGCTCGGCGCCGGGGTCACGAAACGGTCGCCGAAGCGGAGGATCAGCGACGCGGTCGGCGCCTCCAGCACGAAGCCGTCGCTGGAGAGGAAGATCGCATCATCCGCGCCCCGCCGCGCGGCCTCGCGCAGCGCCGCCATGTTCACCGCGTAGGAGAGCGTCTTGGCGCCCAGCAGCAGCCAGGGGGCGCGCTCCGCCGCGTCGAGGTCGTATCCGCGGTCCAGCGTGACGACCCGCACGCCCTCGCCACGCACCCAGGAGAAATCGGCGGCCGGTGCCGCGGTCACCCACGCCGTCGGCGTCGGGCCGTGCTCGACACCTCGGCTGAGGATCAGCTTGATGACCCACTCCCCCGATCCGCACTGCGCCGCGGCGACGTCCACAGCCTGCCGCCACTGCTCCACGTTCGGTGCGGGGAGCTCGCACAGCTGCGCGGAATGGGCGAGCCGATGCAGATGAGGGACGAGTTCCTGGGCATGTCCGTCCACGACGCCGATCGACTCGAAGACGCCGTCGCCGCGCTGCGTGCTCAGCTCGCCCACGCTCAGCGCGGGGGCCGCAGCATCCACCTCGGTGAACGTTGCGGAGTAGTCCGCACGCTCCTCGGATGCGGGCACAGGATCGATGATCAGAGCGAAGCGGCGGGTCATGGCTCGACTCTACGACCGATCCCGACCGGGGGAATACCCCGCGTCGCCGGACGTTACACTGGTATGGCCGGGCCGCATAACCCCGGGCTCCAATTTTCGCCGCTGCGAGCGGCCTTCCGCCGAGAGGCGTTCTTGCGGCCCGGTCTTTCTCTGTCCGGATCAGGTCACCGCGCCGAACGCATCAGCGCCCGACACATCAGCGCCGGATCACGTCAGGATGCCGCGCCGCCAGTCGCCTGCTGCGGAGGCCAGATCGTCGGCGTAGCTGCTGAGGCGCAGCGCGCGACCGGTGAGCTCGCTCGCACGCTCGGGCTCGGTCTGCTCGTAGTCGTCGGCCGTGTGCGTCGCCCCCGAGGCCTGGACCCGGCAGTATGCCGCGGCCCTGTCCAGCGCGACGGCGAAGTCGCCCCGGAACGCACCCCGCAGGATCGTGTCGACGAGCGCCACCAGCTCATCGGGGCTGGCGGGCACCGGTGCACCGGCCACGGCAGCATCCACGGTCGGCAGCTCGACGCGCCCGCGCTCGTACAGCAGCGCCGAGGTCGCAGGGTCCGCCCGGACCGCCAGTTGCAGAAGGTACAGCCGCCAGAGCACCCCCGGCAGCGACCGCGCCGGCGACGTGGACCACAGCTCGGCGATCTCGTCGATCCCGTTCTCAGTGGCGAACGCGATCAGCCGCTCCGCGCTCAGTTCGTCCTCGCGCGCGCGAGCGAGGAGCGCGGATGCCGTGGCGTGGGCAACCCTCGTCACCTCGGCGGGATCGAAGGAGCCGACGAGATTGTCGAAGCTGCCGTTCGGGCGCCGGACGGGACGATGGAACTCGGTCATCCCTCCAGGCTAGCGGCGCTCAGGCGGTCGGGATGACGACGATCGGATCCGTCGTCGGTGCCCCGTCCGGCGATCCACCGGCGGCCTCGATCGTGACGGCGATGACGTCGCCGGCATGCATCTCGCCGTCCAGCAGAGCGGTGGTCGTACCGTCCACCGCATCGAAGACGCCCGCAGAGACGGGGGTGTCGCCGCGCACGTACCAGAGCTCGTACGTGCGGTTCTCGTCGAGCACGTCGAGGCCGTCCGTCACGAGCACGGCATCGCCGAGGGATGCCGACCAGTGCGCGGTCGCCGTGGCACCGGAAGCCAGTTCGACCGTCGCCTGCTGGGCGTCGGGAGCGTTCTCGATCTCCTCCAGCGCGACGACGGATGCGGGGCGCTGGAGCTGCCCCACGAGCACGGTCGCTCCCACACCGATGCCGACGAGGAGTGCGAGACAGGCGGCGAGCGCGAAGAGGATGCGCAGCGGGCGCCGCCCGCCTAGCGGAGTCTCGTCGAAGGACGCCTCGACCGATGGCGCCTCCTTCGGAGCATCCGCCGCTGCCGCATGCTGCGGGGTCGTGGCGATGGCGTCCAGCAGCGACGCGCGCAGAGCGGGCGGAGGCGCGACCGTGGGCGCAGCGTCGGCGAGCGCAGCCGCCGTCGCTGCGTCATCCTCGACGATCGCCGTCCACTCGGGGTGCGCACGCAGCGCCTGGGCGAAGCGCGCCTCCTCGGCGGCGCTCAGCGCGTGCAGGGCGTGGCCTGCGGAGAGCTCGTCGAACTCGTCCCTGTTCATGCGATCACCCCCATCTCGCTTCGAAGACGCGAGAGCCCATCTCGCATCCTGGTCTTGACCGTCCCCAACGGCGATCCGATCAGCGCTGCGATCTCGCTCTGACTGTAACCCCCGTAGTACGACAGGACGAGCGCCTCGCGCTGCGGCTCCGGCAGCGTCGCCAGGGCGGCGACGACCCGTTCCGCTTCGAGCCCGAGCTCCGCCTGCTCGGCGACGCTGTCATGTGCGACGTCGAGGTCTCGGAACCCGGCCCGCACGTCGCGGTCGGTGCTCGACTGCGACGCTCGAACCCTGTCGACCGCCCTGCGGTGCGCGATCGTGAGGACCCATGTCCTGCCCTGCCCCTTGTTCGGAGCGAATCGCGCAGCGGATTGCCAGATCTCCAGGAAGACCTCCTGGAGCACCTCCTCGCTCTGCGAGCGGTTCACGAGAACGCGGAGGATGAGGCCGAAGACGCGTGCGGAGAGCATGTCGTACAGCTCGGCGAAAGCGGACTGGTCGCCGTCGGCGACGGCGAGGAGGAGGTCGGCGACGAGATCTCCCGCCGAGCCGTCCTCCGGCACATCCACGCCGTCGATGACCATCTCCCCCAGCATGCCGCATCCTTCCGCCTGCGCCGAATCCCCCGCCGGTGGTCACCCGAACGTGAACGAGTAGACCTGGACGCCCTCCGGCACGTCGACCGAGAGGACGCCCTCGGTGCCGGCATCCTCGTCGATCAGGGCGTACGAGCGGGGCGTGCCGTCGACAGTGATGCGCTCCTCTCTGTCGGCGGTCCGCACGACGATGTCGCCGGCCCCTGCGAGGACCATGCGCACCTCCGAGGCCCGGTACGACAGCTGCACGGTGGCCGTCGGCTCCGCAGGCGTGGCGTACTGGGTCTCGACCTGCCAGCGGCCGTCGAGTGCGAAGGTGTCCGCCGGCTGGTCGTCAGGGATGCGGTAGTCGTCCGTGCCGGAGCCGTATCGACCGGCACCGCCGTAGTTCACGTCCTTCGACGAGCCGAGGAACGTCTCCCTCGTGGTCGCGCCGATCTCGGGCGTCTCGTCCGCGGTTTCCGTCGCGTCGGGGAGGGCGATGTTCGGATCGGCATCCTGCAGGAGCTCCCGGATGAGCTTCTCGGTCGCCGCGTAGTTCCCCTCACCGAAGGAGATGTGCCGGACGACGCCCTGCGCATCGATGAGGTAGTGAGCCGGCCAGTAGCGGTTGCGGTAGTTCGTCCACGTGGACAGCGTGTTGTCGAGGGCGACCGGGTACTCGATGCCGAAGTCGTCGATACCCGCTGCGACGTTCGCCGCCTCCTTCTCGAAGGCGTACTCCGGTGAGTGGATGCCGATCACCTGAAGCCCTGCGTCACGATACGTCTCATCCCATGCGACGACGTGCGGGATGGAGCGCTGGCAGTTGATGCACGAATAGGCCCAGAAATCGATGAGCACGACCTCGCCGCGGAGGTCTTCGAGATCGACCGCCGCGCCGTCCTGCGTGTTCAGCCACCGCTCGATGCCGCGGATGGACGGCGCGGTCCCGCAGGACTCCAGCATCTCGGCCCCGTTGGTGCAGTTGTCCAGATCGCGGTTCTCGTCTGTGACCAGCCCGCCGAGGTCGAGCGCATCGCCCTGCTGCTCGGCGAGGTTCTCCTGGATCCCGGCGGTGTAGTCCGGCAGCAATTGCTGCAGGGCCTGCGGGACATTGAACACGAGCCCGACGGCGAGCGCGATCATCGCGATCCCCGCGGCGATCCTCAGGCCCCGCTCCCTGCGGCGGAAGGCGCGGATGCGTTCGACGAGACCGCGCCCGGCGAGTGCGAAGACCAACAGGGGGATCGCCACGCCGACCGCGAAGGCGACGGTGAGCATCACCGTGCCGACGCCGACGCGGCCCGTCGCGCCCGCCACGATGATCGCGGCGAGCACGGGCCCCGCGCACGGGACGAACACCGTGCCGAGCGCCAGGCCCACGCCGAAGCCGCTTCCCCGGTTCTCGACATTCTTTCGAGGAATCCACTGGAACGGCTTCTCGAGCAGTTGCTCGAACCGGGGGATCAGCAGCCCGATGCCGATGACGAGGAGGACGACGATCCCGACCCACCGGATGATGTCCTGCGGCAGGTTCAGCAGACCGAGGATCAGCGAGCCGACGAGTGTCACCAGGCTGAAGCTCAGGACGAGTCCCGCGATCACGAGGTAGGGACGGCTGCGGCGCGCGGGCACCGTCTCGCCGTCGTAGCGCGCCGATTGCGCGCCGCCGGTGAGGAAGATGACCGGCAGGACCGGCAGGATGCACGGCGAGATGCCGGTGATGAGGCCGCCGAGCAGCCCGATGATGATGAGGTCCATGTCCTCGCCTTCCGTCGCCTCCTCTTCGGCTCCGACGGCGGAATCGGATTGCCCGGAGAAAAAACCTCGCCGAGCTCCCATCCGATCCTCATGGGGCTCCGAAGAGACCTCGACGCCACGGGAGGTCCGTGGTTCCGAATCCCCGGAGGTAGAGATGTTCAGCACCAAGAAGAAGATGACCGCAGCACTGTCGCTCGGATTCGCCAGCGTGCTCGTGCTCGCCGGATGCTCGATGAGCTCCGACACCGCGGACGAGACGTCGGAGGAGCCCACGGCTCCCGAGACCTCGGAGGAGACGCCGATGATGGACCCGGCGGCGAACCTCGTCGGTCCCGGTTGCGAGGCGTACGCCGAGGAGGTTCCTGACGGTGCGGGCTCCATTCAGGGCATGTCGCAGGATCCTGTCGCGGTCGCGGCATCCAACAATCCGCTCCTGACCACCCTCGTGGCGGCCGTGAGCGGTCAGCTCAACCCCGACGTGAACCTCGTCGACACCCTCAACGGCAGCGAGTTCACCGTGTTCGCCCCGGTCGACGACGCCTTCGCGAAGATCGATGCCGCCACCATCGAAGGTCTCAAGACCGACTCCGCGACGCTGTCGTCGATCCTCACCTACCACGTGGTCCCCGGGCAGATCGAGCCCGCCGACATCGCCGGCATGCACACCACGGTGCAGGGCGCCGACCTCGAGGTCACCGGAGAGGGTGACATGTGGATGGTCAACGACGCCAACGTCATCTGCGGCGGCGTCCAGACCGCGAACGCGACCGTGTACCTGATCGACACGGTCCTGATGCCCCCGGCCGAGTGAGGTCGGGCCGTGCCGCTCTCAGGGGAGAGCGGCACGGGAACACTCGGTGACTCGTGGCTTGCCGACCTGGGGAGGATCGGCTCACCGAGACGCGATGGCTCCCGGCGATGCTGTGTCGCCGGGAGCCATCGCTGTGCGTCTAGACTTGGAGCGCGGGCCTCTAGCTCAGTTGGCAGAGCATCGGACTTCAACTAAATAGGAGCGCCTCGAGGGAAACCTCGGGGATGACACCACTCAAAGTCGGGGAACCCTTCCTGGGTAACCAGTTGGCAATCCCGAGCCAAGCCGGACGCGAGTCCGGAAGGTGTAGAGACTGGACGGGTGGCACCTACAGCGCAAGCCAGGGTGAAGGGACAGTCCAGACCACGAACGCCTCTGGGCGGCGGCGAAAGCCGAAGTGGCAGGTTAATCCGCGGGTCGAGGGTTCGAGCCCCTCGGGGCCCACCGCATCATGATGTCGGAGCCTGGCGATACCGTCAGACCCATGAAGGTCTGCGGGAGCTGTCGCCGGGCCAAGGAGCCGTCGGAGTTCAATCGGAAATCGTCGAGTCGCGACGGTAGCTGCGTGATGCTGCGCGATTGCATTCGCGGCAGAGCTCATGCAACTCGTCCGCGACGGCTTCGGCTTCGCCACCATCGCCGCAGAAATCGCGCAGTGCGATATTCGGTGTCGCAACTGCCATGCGATCGTGACGTACGCCTGGATGGGGCCGATCTGGCGGACGACTGCGATGCAGAGTCGAGGTCTGAGCCAAGACTGCGCTTGATCGCCATCATCGACGGCCACGGGATCACGGCAGCGGCGCCGGATGCCGCCCACCGGCCGCACACGGGGGTCACCCCTGCACCGTGTGAAAGGATTTCCTGGGCTCACCGTACGAGGCTTCAGGAGGAACCGTGACCGACCCCGCTCTTGAGAACGCCCTCGGGCCGATGGGCTCCTGGCCCGTCGACAACGCCGCCGCAGCCGTCGTGGCCGCGGATGGGACGATCCTCGCCAGCCGCGGCGACATCGCCCGCCCGTACCGCCTCGCCTCCGTCACGAAGCTGCTCACCGCCTACGCGGCCCTCATCGCCATCGAGGAGGGCGTCTTCGATCTCGATGACCCCGCAGGGCCCGAAGGCTCGACGGTGCGGCATCTGCTCGCGCACGCCTCCGGGCTCGACTTCGCCGATGACCGGGTTCGCGCCGAACCAGGCACGCGGCGGATCTATTCGAACCGTGGATTCGACGTGCTGGCCGCGACGCTGGCGGAGCACGCCGAGATCCCCTTCCCGACCTACCTCGACGAGGCGGTGTTCACCCCTCTGGGCATGACCGCGAGCACGCTCGACGGTTCCGCGGGGGCCGGCGCCGTCTCGACGGTGGCCGATCTGAGCCGCTTCGCCGCGGAGCTCCAGCGACCGACGCTGCTCGCCGCTCAGACCCTCGCCTCGGCGACGACGGTGGCGTTCCCCGGCCTCGACGGCGTGCTTCCCGGCTTCGGTGCTCAGCGCCCCAACGACTGGGGCCTCGGGATCGAGATCCGGGCGCGGAAGAGCCCGCACTGGACGGGTGCGCGAAACGCCGAATCGACCTTCGGGCACTTCGGGCAGAGCGGGACGTTCCTCTGGGTCGACCCGCGCGCAGGCGTCGCATGCGTGGCACTCGCCGACCGCGATTTCGGCCCGTGGGCCATCGAGGCGTGGCCGCCGCTCTCGGATGCCGTCATCGAGGCGCTCGGACACTGAGCCCTACGCGCGGGCGCGGTGCCGCCTGACGGCCGCACGATTCGCGCAGCGCACGGAGCAGAAGCGCTGTCGACCGTTCCGGGTGACGTCCGCGACGACGTTGGTGCACGGGGATGCTTGGCAGCGGCCGAGCCGGCTCATCCCTCGCGTGACGAGGTGGAGCGCCGTACCGAGGTTGATGATCGCCCTGAGCACGAAGGGCAGCGACGGCACATCGTCCCGGTAGTGCAGGTGCCAGCCCTCGCCGTCGTGGTTGGTCAGCCGCGGATAGGCTGCCGCCTCTGCGAGGCGCGTGTTCAGCAGGGCCGCCCTGGCATCGGAGTCGCGTTCGTCGACGATCTCGAGCCATTCGTCGAGCACGGCTCGCACCGCGGCATGGTCGTCGGATGCCGGGGGGAAGACCATCGTCATGCCCATCTCGAGCGTGCGTTCCTCGATGCCCTCCCTGTCTTCTGGCCAGTCGTTGACGAGGGATGCGGCCAGGAGGATCGCGTACTCTCCGTAAGGGTTGAGATGCATAAGGGCATTACATCACGCTGGATGCATGACCGCGCTCCACACCCGCCCCATCCCCCGCCCCGTCCACATCCACGAACACGGCTGGATCGTCGAATCCCGGCATGCGACGAGCGAGGGACGCATCCTCTACGTGCGCTGCGCGGACTGCGGCGCACGTCGCATCGACCTCGAGGCGCATCCGGCAGCCCCGCCCCTTGCCCTCAGCCGACCCCTCGCGCCCTCGGAACGTCCATGAGCCGCTCCACGCCCGTCACGACCGGCACGACACCGCCGGCCGATGCTGCAGCCATCTCCTCCGCCAACGCCGCGAGCGCATCGGGAGGGCTCCATACCTCGAAGACGGCATCTGCCCCGTAGACCGGGACGCCGAACACGGCATCCGCCCCTTCCGCCCAGTCGCGGAGCAGGTTGTCGACGCGTCCGGCATCCGCATGCGCTATCGCGATGGTGACCTGTGCCAGCCGACGACGGTCGACGAGGTCGGCCAGATCGAGCGCCTCAGAGACGGCCGAGGAGTATGCCCGCACGAGGCCACCCGCACCGAGCTTGACGCCGCCGAAGTACCGGGTGACGACGGCGACCACATCGGTGAGACCCCGGCGCCGGAGCACCTCGAGCATCGGCACGCCCGCCGTGCCGGACGGCTCGCCGTCATCGGACGATCGCGCACGATCACCTGTCGCCCCGGTGACCTGGGCCGAGCAGTTGTGCCGCGCATCCCAGAAGCGCTTCCGGATGCCGGCGATGACGGCATCCGCGTCCTCCGGCGAGGCGACCGGCGCGACGTGAGCGATGAACCGCGACTTCTTGATGACCAGCTCGTGCTCGACGGTCGCGGCGATCGTCGCGGGGAAGTCGCCTGTCATGCTGTCAGCTCGGCGAGCGTCCGAACGGTTCGGAGGTTGCGCGCCGTCCCCGCGACGCCGAGTGCGCGATCGAGCACAGCCTTCGTCAGCTTCGTGTTCTGCACGCCGGCGGCGTAGTCGATCCACAGGTCTTGCCCGACGAGGGCGATGCGCTCACCGGGAACGAGCCGGTCCTGCAACGACTCCACGGCGCCGCTCTTCGCTGGTGCCTCCAAGAACATGGCGTGGACGAACTTCTCCTCGCCGTCGGCGAAGGGCCGCGCCGCCATCGACGCCGTCAGCTGCTCGTGCGTGCGGGCGATGACGGGGGTGTCGACATCGAACTCCGTCGCGATCGCCAGACGGACGAAGGCGCACACGGCGGCGAGGTCGGCCGGTGTCTCGCAGATGACGTTCCCGCTCGCGATATAGGTGCGCACCTCGCCGAGTTCCGGCGCGAGGATCTCGCGCAAGCGCGCCATCGGCACACGGTTCCTGCCCGAGACGTTGACCGCCCTCAGCAGCAGCGCGGTACCGGTCACGGGACGAGATCTGCGCCGGAATGCGCGAGCTCGGCGAGCGCCGCTTCGCTGGATTCCGCCCCCACCCCGGCGATGAGCCCCGTGAGGATGCGGACGTGCACGCCGTGCGCGATGGCATCCAGGGCCGATGCCCGCACGCAGTGGTCCGTGGCGATCCCGACGACGTCCGCGGTGAGCACCCCGTGCGCGGAGAGGACATCGGCAACCGTGCGGCCGTCCTCCGTCACGCCCTCGAACATCGAATAGGCGGGGACGCCCTGCCCCTTGCGGATGTGATGCGTGACAGCATCCGTGGCGAGCAGGGGGTCGTAGTCGGCGCCGGACGTTCCGGCGACGCAGTGCACGGGCCAGGTGTCGACGTAGTCCGGCTCGGTGGCGAAATGGCCGCCGTTGTCGCCGTCCGCGTCATGCCAGTCGCGGGATGCGACGATCACGTCGTAGTCCCCCACATGATCGGCGAGATGCGCCGAGATCGCTCTGGCGACGGCATCCCCGCCTTTGACGGCGAGCGCGCCGCCCTCGGTGAAATCGTTCTGCACGTCGACGATGAGAAGCGCCCTGGTCATGTCTTGAGCCTACGCCGGACGACGAAGGCCCCGTGATGTTCTTCGCATCACGGGGCCGGTCCGTTTGGAGCCGCCTGTCAGAATCGAACTGACGACCTTTTCATTACGAGTGAAATGCTCTGCCGACTGAGCTAAGGCGGCGTGCGCTGCGAGAGCGGCACGATCAGCAATACTACCGGTCGAGCGGCTCAACACGAAATCACTCGCAGCGCAGGCCATCCTCCGGCACGATGTCGTCGAGGAAGTAGGCCTCGACCGCGTCGTCGACGCAGCTGTTGCCCTTGTTGTATCCCGTGTGGCCCTCGCCGACACGCGTGATCAGCACGCCCTCTTCGAGCTGATCTGCCAGCGCCTCCGACCACTCGTAGGGCGTCGCGGGGTCGTTCGTCGTCCCCACGACGAGGATCGGCCCCGCCCCCTCGGCGTGGATCTCTCCCCGGGTACCGGTGGGCGGATACGGCCAGACCGCGCACGAGTCGGGCCCCGACCAGTACGGCGCCACGGTCGGCGCGCCCTCGGCGATCTCGGCGTCGGCTGCTGCCTCGGCCTCGGGATCGTTCTCGACGGGGTAGTCCATGCAGTTGTAGGCGCGGAACGCCTCGCTCGAGTTGTCGAGGTACGAGCCGTCGGTGTCTCTGCCGTTGTAGAAGTCGGCGAGGAAGAACATCGTGTACGGATCGCCCTCCAGGATCTCCGCGAGACCCTGGGTGAGGTACGGCCAGCTGTCGACGGAGTAGAGCGCGGAGATGATGCCGGTCATGAGCGAGTCCGCCCCCATCCGCCGCCCGTCGCTGTTGTCGAAGGGCTCGCGGTCGGCGGTCGCGAGGAGAGCTGCCAGATCGGCCATCGCATCATCGACCGTGCCGCTGAACGGGCACTCGCCGCTGTCGAGGCAGTTCTGCATGTAGGCGCGCAGCGCGGACTCGAAGCCGAGCGCCTGCGTGGCACTCACCTCGAAACCGCTCGTCGCAGGGTCGATGGCGCCGTCGAGCACCAGTCGCCCCGCCTTCTCGGGGTACAGCTCGGCATAGGTGGCGCCGAGGAAGGTGCCGTAGGAGTAGCCGAGATAGTTCAGGGAGGTGTCACCGAGCACCGCGCGCAGCAGATCGAGGTCGCGAGCCGCGTTGATGGTCGTGATGTACGGCAGGATGCCTGCGCTGTTCGCCTCGCAGGCGTCGGCGAACTCCTGGTGGGCGTCGAGGAGCTCCTGCTCCCATTCCGCGCTGCCGCGCTCACCCACGGGCACGTCGTAGAGATAGGCGTCCATGCCCGCAGGGTCGAAGCAGGTGACCGCCGTGGACTCGCCGACGCCGCGGGGATCGAACCCGATCACGTCGTAGTTGTCGATGAGGTCCTCCCCCACCGCGAAGTCGAGGCTGTCCCGGATGAGCTCGACCCCGCTCGCGCCGGGGCCGCCGGGGTTGGTCAGCAACGAGCCGAGCGCCTCATCGGTGGCCTGGTGGCGGACGACGGAGAGCTCCATCACCTCGCCGGAGGACGGGTTCTCCCAGTCGAGCGGGGCGGTGACCGTCGTGCAGTCGAAGCCCGTGCCGCAAGCGGTCCAGGAGAGCTCCTGGCCGTAGAACGGCAGCAGCTCCTCGGAGACGCCGGCCGTGTCGGGAGCCTTGGTCGTGGAGGGCCTGGGCGCCGCCTGCTCGGGGATGGCCGCGTACAGGCATCCGGAGAGCATGACGGCCGCGCCGACCGCTGCTGCGGCGGAGACGACGATGCGGCGGAGGCGAGAAGCCTTGCGAGATGTCACGGTTTCCTCCCGCTCGCGATGGTCACGAGCAAACTCTCCAGGGCGAGCAGCGGGGCGACGTTGCGCTCCAGCGCCTCCCTGGTCTCAGCGAGATGATCCAGCACGACCAGGGTACGTGCCACCGGCCAATCGGCGGCGATGGCGTGCAGCTCTGTGCTCAGCTCGCGATTGATCAGATCGGTCTCGCGGCCGAACTGCAGCATGATCACGTCGCGGTACAGCGACTGCAGATCGGTGAGCACGCGGTCGATGCCGTCGCGCAGGCTTCGTGTCGCGCGTTTGCGCTGGTCGTCCTCCAGGGCCGAGACCTGCGCGCGCAGCGCGGGCGGCACGGCCTGCCCTTCGGCCACGCCGACCGTGCGCAGGAGCGCGGACCGCTCCGCGGCATCCCGCTCGGCCGTGAGCGCCTTGGCGTCGTCCGTCGCGGCCTGGATGATGCTCCCCGCCGCCTCGACGGCGCCGTTGACGCCCCGTACGCCCAGCACCGAGCGCAGGGTCTCGTCTCTGCGCCGCCGCGCGGAGTCGTCGGTGGCCAGCCGCTGGGCCATCCCGATGTGCCGCTGGGCGAGGCGTGCGGCCTGCTCGGCGACCGCGCCGTCGACTCCCGTGCGCAGCGTGATCAGCCGTGCGACGTCGTCGACGTCCGGCTCGCGCAGGCGGAGCGAACGCACTCTGGAGCGGATGGTCGGCAGCAGATCGGCCTCGCTCGGCGCGCACAGCACCCACACGGTGCGCTCGGGGGGCTCCTCGAGCGCCTTCAGCAGCACGTTGGAGGTGCGCTCGACCATGCGGTCGGCGTCCTCGACGACGATGACCCGGTAACGGCCGCTGGACGGAGCGAAGTACGACCGCTCGACGAGGGCGCGCGCCTCGGCGATGGTGATGATCACCTTGTCGGTACGCAGGGCCGTGACATCGGGATGCGTGCCGGCGAGCACCTGGCGCATGGCGTGCTCGTCGTCGGGTCCGTCTGCGATGAGCGCGGCGGCGAAGGCGTAGGCGAGCGTGGAGCGGCCAGAACCCGGAGGGCCCGTGATCAGCCAGGCGTGCGACAGGGCCGCCGGATCGGATGCTGCGGCGCGCAGCGTCTCGACGGCGGCATCCTGGCCCCACACGTCCGTCCATGGGAACGACGCGGTGACGGCTGGCATGCCTTCAGCCTAACCGGAGGCGCCGACACCGACTGATCCGCCCGCGTGGGTCCGCGAGGCGGGCGCCATGTCGGTGGAGTCAGCCGAGCAGGGGCTCGACGCGTGCGCGCACGGCGGCGGCGACGTCGGATGCCGGAGCCGATGCGTCGAGCACGAGGAAGCGCTCCGGCTCGGCGGCGGCCAGCGCGAGAAAGGCCTCTCGCACGCGGGTGTGGAACTCTGCCTTCTCGGCCTCCAGCCGGTCGAAGGGCTTGTCGTCGGCATCGAGTCGCGCTCTCGCCACATCGGGGTCGAGGTCGAGCAGCACCGTGAGGTCGGGCAGCGCGCCCTCGGTGGCCCAGAGCGAGAGGTCACGCACCTCGTCGGCGTCGAGCACGCGACCGGCGCCCTGATAGGCGACAGAGGAGTCCAGATAGCGGTCCTGGATGACGACCTCACCGCGGGCCAGCGCCGGACGGACGACCGTGGCGATGTGATGCGCCCGGTCTGCGGCGTACAGCAGCGCCTCGGCGCGAGGGGCGATGTCGCCGCGGTGGTGCAGGACGATATCCCGGATGAGCCTGCCCACCTCGCTCCCCCCTGGCTCCCGCGTGCGGAGCACGGAGCGCCCCGACTTGGCGAGCCAGGACTCGAGGAGGTTCGACTGGGTGGTCTTGCCCGCGCCGTCGCCGCCCTCGAGAGTGATCCAGAGGCCGGGGCCGACGGTCACGCCTTCGCTTTCTTCGCCGCGTTGGCCGCACGCGTCGCGGCGGCCTTCTTCGCCGCCGCCGAGCGGGCGGCGGCCTTCTCCGCATCCGTCTTGGCCGGGGCCTTGGCGGCGCTCTTCTTCGCAGGCGCCTTCTTGGCCGCGGTCTTCGCGGGCGCCTTCTTCGCGGGGGCCTTCTTCGCCGCACCGCGCTTGGGCGCCGGGCCCTTCGCGCGCTTGTCGGCGAGCATCTGCACGGCGATCTCGAAGGTGATGTCGGCGACCTGCTGGCCGCGCGGGATCGTCACGTTCGTCTCGCCGTCGGTGACGTAGGCGCCGAAGCGTCCGTCGCGGATGCGGATCGGCTTCCCGCTCACGGGGTCGGCCTCGAACTCGGCGAGCGCGCTGGATGCCCGTCGCGACCCTGCACCGTACTTCGGCTGCGCGTAGATCGCGAGGGCCTGGTCGAGCGTCACATCGAAGATCTGCGACTCGCTCTCGAGCGAGCGGGAATCGGTGCCCTTCTTCAGATACGGCCCGAACCTGCCGTTCTGCGCCGTGATCTCGTCGCCGCTCTCGGGGTCGGTGCCGACCACCCGCGGAAGGCTGAGCAGCATCAAGGCGGTGTCGAGATCGATCGTGTCGACCGACATCGACCGGAACAGCGACGCGGTGCGGGGCTTGGGCGCCGCCTCCTTCTTCGCGCCGCGCTTCGGCTTGGTCTCGACGACCTCGCCGGTGGCCTCGTCGACGGAATCAGGGTCGACGGGGTCGTTCTCCTGGACGTACGGCCCGAAGCGGCCGTCCTTGACGACGATGACCTTGCCGTTCTCCGGGTTCTCGCCGAGGACGCGATCGCCGGCGACGGGGGCGTCGATGAGCTCCTGCGCCTTGGCGGCGGTGAGCTCGTCGGGGGCGAGGTCCTCCGGCACGTTGACGATGCGCGGCTTCTCGTCCGGGGCATCCGGGTTCGCCACCTCGAGGTAGGGGCCGTACTTGCCGAAGCGCAGCGTCGCCGTGTCGGTGATCCTCGTCGAGTTCAGCGCACGCGCGTCGATCTCGCCGAGATTGTCGACGACCTGACGCAGACCGACCTGCGCCTCGGAGCCGTAGTAGAACTCCTTGAGCCACTCCACGCGGTTCTGCTCGCCTCGCGCGATGGCGTCCAGGTCGTCCTCGAGGGCGGCCGTGAAGTCGTAGTCGATGAGGTCTGCGAAGTGCTCTTCGAGGAGGCGGACCACGCTGAAGGCGAGCCAGGTCGGAACGAGGGCCTGGCCGCGCTTGGTGGCGTAGCCGCGGTCGATGACCGTGCCGATGATGCTGGCGAAGGTGGACGGACGGCCGATGCCGTGCTCCTCGAGGGCTTTCACGAGCGATGCCTCGGTGTAGCGCGGCTTCGGCGAGGTCTTGTGCCCCTTCGCCTCGGACTCGGTCATCGACAGCTCGTCACCGACGGCAACGATCGGAAGCGACTGGGAGGCCTCGGAGTCCTGCGCATTGCGCTTCTCGTCCCTGCCCTCCTCGTAGGCCTCGAGGAAGCCCTTGAAGGTGTAGACGGTTCCGGATGCGGTGAACTCCGCCAGCTGCGATCCCGCTTGGACGGCGATGGTGACCGTGGTGGTCTCGTACTTGGCATCCGCCATCTGGCTGGCGACGGTGCGCTTCCAGATGAGGTCGTAGAGCCGCTGCTCCTCGCGGTCGAGCTCGGCCGACACGGATGCCGGCGTGCGGAAGGTCTCACCGGATGGGCGGATGGCCTCGTGAGCCTCCTGCGCGTTCTTGCTCTTGGACTTGTAGACGCGCGGCTTCAGCGGCACGGCGCTGTCGCCGTAGAGGGACACCGCCTGGCTCCTGGCCGCCTGCACCGCCTGGGTGCTGAGCGCCGTGGAGTCGGTGCGCATATAGGTGATGAAACCCTTCTCGTACAGACGCTGCGCGACGCTCATCGCCTGCTTCGCGCTCATCGAGAGCTTGCGCCCAGCCTCCTGCTGCAGCGTGGAGGTGGTGAAGGGCGCATAGGGGCTGCGGGTGCCCGGCTTGGCCTCGACCTTGGTGACCGAGCCGGTTCCGGCCGCATCGACCGCCTGCGCGAGAGCGTGCGCTGCGGCCTCGTCGAGCACGACGACGGCCTTCTTCAGCTTTCCGGTGTCGTCGAAGTCGGTGCCCCGGGCGAGCTGCCCGCCGTCGACGCGGGCGAGCCGGACCCGGAAGGCGCTCGCGGACGACGCCGTGGCCTCGACGTCCCAGTAGTCCGCGGACACGAAGGCCATGCGCTCGCGCTCACGGTCGACGATCATGCGAGTGGCAGCCGACTGCACGCGCCCGGCGGAGAGGCCGGTCTTGACTTTGTACCAGAGCACGGGCGAGACATCCCAGCCGTACAGACGGTCGAGGATGCGGCGCGTCTCCTGGGCGTCGACGAGCGCGAGGTCGAGCTCACGCGTGTTGCCGACGGCGGCCTGGATGGCGTCCTTGGTGATCTCGTGGAAGACCATCCGCTTGACGGGGACCTTCGGCTTGAGCGTCTCCAGCAGGTGCCAGGCGATCGCCTCGCCCTCGCGGTCCTCATCAGTGGCGAGCAGGAGCTCGTCCGCCGACTTCAGCGCCCGCTTGAGCTCTGCGACCGTCTTCGTCTTGCGGTCGGAGACGACGTAGTACGGATCGAAGCCGTTCTCGACGTCGATGGAGTACTTCCCGTAGGCCTGCTTGTCGGCAGCGGGGATGTCCTTCTTGTCCGCAAGGTCGCGGATGTGGCCGACCGAGCTGAGCACCTCGTATCCATCGCCGAGGTACCCCTGGATCGACCGCATCTTCGTCGGAGACTCGACGATGACGAGCTTCTTGCCTTCAGCCAAGGGTGCATCCTTTCTTCGAAGCACACCATACACACCGCTGTCTTGGAGTGGGTTGCAGCGGTGCCGTACGCGCCGCCGTCACGATCCCTCGGGTTGCCCTGCACGGGCGCGGGAGACAGCAGCCATCCCAGCGTACTTCGCCTGCACCTCGACGGTCGCTGTCAGCCCGCTCAGCTCGCAGCGGACCAGACTCGCTCCCGCGGCTGCGGCCACCCGCGCCGCCACCGCACAGGGTTCCTCCACGGAAGGCACGGCTCCGGATGAGACATCCGCCGCGGCGAGGGCTGCCGCATCCGCAGCGCCCGCCGCGCGCTGCGCCGTGACGGCCGCGCCTCCTACTCCCGCCAGCCCTGCGGTCAGCGTCGCCGCGACGAGCAGGACGCCGCAGGCCAGCGATGTGCCGGCCATCAGAGCCCTCCGGCAAGTGCGCAACTCGCCGCCCGCAGCGGGATGCGCAGGACGCCGCCGACCGGCATGCTCGCGCTCGCTGTGACGCAGACGAGGTCGCCGCGTTGCGCCGTATCGATCCCCGCGCCGGCGACCGCCTCGGCGACGACGGATGCGGCCGCCGCCGAGGGCTCGCCACGGCCGATCAGCCGCGCGGCATCGGCTGCGGCATCCTGCAGCGCCACTTGCGTGGCCGCCGCCCCGAGCGCGGAGACGCCCAGCAGCAGGGCGAGGAGCACGGCCGGCGTCGCGATGGCGAGCTCGGCAGCCGCCGAGCCCTCGTCTCCGCGACACCGGCCGCGGTAGCGGTGCAGCGGCATCACGACACCGTCAGCGCCCTGCGGACGAGATCGGTCAGGATGCCGCGAACCTCGTCGGAGCGCATGATGACGACGAGCAGCCCGGCGAACGCCACGGCCGCCATCGTCGTGATCGCATACTCCGCCGTGGCGGCGCCGGATTCATCGGCGAAGAGCCTCGCCGCCCGAGACCGTGTCAGCGCCGGCAGCGCCTCGTGTCCGTTCATGATGTTCCTTTCTCTCTGTGCATCCGCGCCGCGGTCGCGAGCGGAGGTCTGCGTGCGCGTTCATCCGAACGGCAGCGGCGTCGTGGCGAGCACGCTGAGCAGAAGCGGCGCGACGCCCAGCAGGAGGAATGCGGGCAGCGTGCACACTCCGAGCGGAATGAGCAGCCGGGAGGACAGCCGCGCCGCACGCAGCCGTCCCGCGACCCGCGCGGAGTGCCTCTCCCTGGCGGCCTCCGCGCGGAGCAGCTCCACCGCGGGCACGCCGGCCGCCCGCGAGAGATCGAGCACCTCCGCTGTGCGAGCGCTGCCGTCTTCACCGGCGACGGCGCTGTCGGCGACGAGCCCCAGCGCCCGATCGACGGATACGCCGCCAGACAGCGCGACCGCCACGAGTTCCGTGTGCATGCCCGGCGTCCGCTCGTCCGGCTGCGCGCCGCGCACGAGCCGCCCCGTCCAGAATCGGGCCACGAGGACGAGGGCGAGGCCCGCCGCTACACAGAGCATCCCGATGGGCTGCGTGGTCACGACGGAGAGCGTGTCGAAGCCCAGGGCGAAGCCGAGGAGGAGGCCCGCCAACGGCATCCACAGCAGAAGCTTCGCTGTGCCTGCCGGCTCCGCGAGCGCGACTCGGACGTCGTCGACGGCGGTCGCCGCATCCTGCATGGCCTCGGCGACCGCGCGCAGCACCTCGGCGAGAGGTGCTCCGACGGCCGTGGCCACCTGCCACGCCGCGGCGACATCCGTCCAGGCCCCGCCCTCGACCTCGATGGCCTCGGCGATTCCCCCACCGCGCTCGTGCCTCTCGATGACGCGCGCTGCGACGTCGTCACCGATGCCCGCGAGGTGCCGCCACGCCGAGTCGGGGCGCGCCCCTGCCTGGAGCAGCACGGCGAGAGTGCGAACGGTCGCCGAGGCCTGCTCGGTCGAGGGACCTGCCGCGGCGGCGTCGCGCCGCGCGGAACGCCGCAGAAAGCGTGCACCCCGGGAGGCACGAAGCATCCTCACCACGGTGTCACCTCCTCGATCGACAACCGGTCACCGGCCAGGACGAAACGCCCTGCGCGCTCGATGCGTCGGATGCCATCCGCTCCCCTGCCCAGGTGCAGGACGATGGTGAAGGCACTGACCGCCTGCCTCGCCAGGGCGACCGCATCCATGCCCGCAAGCGCGCCGAGCGCCTCCATCCGGGCCGGGACATCGGCGAGGCTGCTGGCATGCAGCGTTCCCGCGCCTCCGTCATGACCGGTGTTCAGAGCGGTCAGCAGTTCGCGCACTTCTTCACCGCGGCATTCGCCGACGACGAGGCGATCTGGACGCATCCGCAGGGACTCCCGCACCAGTCGGGCGAGCGTGATCGCCCCCGCGCCCTCGAGATTGGCCTGCCTGGCCTCGAGGGCGACGTGATGCGGATGGGCGGGGCGCAGCTCGGCGACGTCCTCGATCGTGACGATCCTGTCCTTATCGGGCGCGGCGGTCAGCAGGGCGCTAAGCAGCGTGGTCTTGCCTGAACCTGTGCCACCGGTGATGAGGATGTTCTCCCTCGCTGTGACGAGGCCCTCGAGCCAGGCGCGCCCGGCGGGCGGGAAGCAGCCGCGTGCGGACAGCGCATCCAGGTCTCCGACGTCGCCTCGGGGGATGCGGATCGACAGCGCCGTGCCGCCGGTCGAGACGGGGGCGAGCACCGCATGCACGCGGATGCCCCGCGCAAGACGGACGTCGACGCACGGCGACTGGTCGTCGAGGTGCCGACCGCCGAGGCCGACGAGGGCGACCGCGAGGTCGCGCACTTCTCGTTCGGAGGCGCTCCACTCCTGGATCTCCTCAGCGCCGTCTCCGCGGTCGACGAACAGCCCGCCGGAGCCGTTCACGAAGACATCCGTCACAGCGGGATCGGCGCAGTGCAGCGCCAGCGGGCCGAAGGCGGGATCCAGGGCCTGCGCCGATCCCGGATCGGAGGAGCCGACCTGGGGTGCGATGACGAACGGGGTGACCATGCCCCGACGCTAGGTCGCGCGGTGTGCCGGTGGAGGCCCACCACCCGCCGACGGTGCATAACGCGTGGAGGTGCAGAACGAGTGCGGGAGCGGCCTCGACGCGTGTCGGAACGGAAATGGGCGGCACCTCATGGGGGGAATGAGATGCCGCCCACCACGCGGCCGCTTCGGGGGATTGCGGGCGCGCGAAGGCCGGAATGAGAATTCGGCTGACGTCGAGTGTACGCACCGCAACCGTCCTGACAAAACCAGGAACCATACCGACTTTCGGCAGTATGGGATGTCCGAGCCCCCGACTAGATTCACGATGTCACCGCCGCGCGCCCGCGCGACACGTCACGCCGCAAAGGAGCGCGCCATGAGCAGCCAGATCGACCACCTCCTCGACGAGACCCGCCGTTTCTCTCCCTCTGCCGAGTTCGCGGCGAACGCGGTGGCAACCCCCGCCCTCTACGATCGCGCTGCCGAGGACCGCGAGGCGTTCTGGGGCGAGCAGGCCGAGAATCTGCTTCACTGGCAGACCCCCTTCACCCAGGTGCTCGACTGGTCGACGCCGCCGTTCGCGAAGTGGTTCGCCGACGGCGCGCTCAACGTCGCCTACAACTGCCTCGACCGCCACGTCGAGGCAGGCGCGGGTGACCGCGTGGCCATCCTCTGGGAGGGCGAGCCAGGTGATTCCCGGCGCATCACCTATGCAGAGCTGACCGACGAGGTCAAGCGCACGGCGAACGTGCTGGCAGGTCTCGGCATCGGACAGGGCGACCGAGTCGCGATCTACCTGCCGATGATCCCCGAGGCCGTCGTCTCGATGCTGGCCGTCGCCCGCCTCGGCGCGATCCACTCCGTCGTCTTCGGAGGCTTCAGCGCCGACAGCCTCCGCTCACGCATCGACGACGCCGGCGCGAAGCTCGTCATCACCGCCGACGGCGGATACCGCAAGGGCCGGGTCTCCGCCCTGAAGCCCGCCGTCGACCAGGCGCTCGGCGACCGTGGCGAGGGCGAGCAGCAGACCGTCGAGCACGTGCTCGTCGTCCGCCGCGGCGAGAACGAGGTCGACTGGGTCGAGGGCCGGGACCTCTGGTGGCACGACGTCGTTCCCGCGGCCTCCGCCGAGCACGCCGCAGAGGCGTTCCCCGCGGAGAACCCGCTGTTCATCCTCTACACCTCCGGAACCACCGGGAAGCCGAAGGGCATCCTGCACACCTCCGGCGGATACCTCACGCAGGCCGCATACACGCACCGCAACGTGTTCGATCTGAAGCCCGAGACCGACGTCTACTGGTGCACGGCCGATGTCGGCTGGATCACTGGCCACACCTACGTCGCCTACGGCCCGCTCGCGAACGGCGCCACGCAGGTGCTCTACGAGGGAACGCCGGATGCCCCGCATCCCGGCCGCTGGTGGGAGATCATCGAGAAGTACGGCGTGACCATCTTCTACACCGCGCCGACGGCGATCCGCTCCTTCATGAAGATCGGTCGCAAGACTCCGGCGCAGTTCGACCTGTCGAGCCTGCGTCTGCTCGGCTCGGTGGGAGAGCCGATCAACCCCGAGGCGTGGATCTGGTACCGCGATGTGATCGGTGCGGGTTCCGCCCCGATCGTCGACACCTGGTGGCAGACCGAGACCGGCGCGATCATGGTCTCCGCGCTCCCCGGCATCACCGCGACCAAGCCCGGCTCCGCACAGGTGCCCCTTCCCGGCGTCTCGATCGATGTGGTCGATGAGACGGGCGCCGAAGTCGGCAACGGCAACGGCGGGCTGCTCGTGATCACCGAGCCATGGCCCAGCATGCTCCGCGGGATCTGGGGCGACCCTGAGCGCTATGTGGAGACGTACTGGGAGAAGTTCGCCGACCAGGGCTACTACTTCGCCGGCGATGGCGCGCGCCTTGATGAGGACGGCGATCTGTGGCTCCTCGGCCGGGTCGACGACGTGATGAACGTCTCAGGGCACCGGCTCTCGACGGCCGAGATCGAATCGTCCCTCGTCGCCCACGAGGCCACCGCCGAGGCGGCTGTCGTCGGGGCGTCCGACGAGACGACCGGCCAGGCCGTCGTGGCCTTCGTCATCATCAAGGAGAGCTACCTCTCCGGGCACGACGCCGCAGGGCTCGCGACGCAGCTGCGGCAGTGGGTGGGCGAGCAGATCGGCCCGATCGCGCGTCCGCGCGACGTCTACATCGTGGGCGAGCTGCCGAAGACGCGCTCCGGCAAGATCATGCGCCGACTGCTCCGCGACGTCGCCGAGGGGCGCGAGGTCGGCGACACGACGACGCTGGCGGACACGGCCGTGATGAGCATCATCTCGGCGCAGGTGAAGTAGGACGCGCAGGGTTCGCGCGCTTCGACAGGCTCAGCGAGCCAGGGCTGCGAACCCGCTCCTCGGCCGCCCGCTTCGACAGGCTCAGCGAGCTAGAAGTGACGAACCCGCTCCTTGACCGCGCAGTCCCCGCTCCCTGAGCTTGTCGAAGGGGGCGGGGACTGCGCAGGCTTCGACACGCTCAGCGAGCGAAGCACGCGAATCAGCGGGCGAGGATGAACGTGACCTCGACCTCGACGGGGCTGTCCAGCGGCAGCACCGGCACGCCGACGGCGGCGCGCGCGTGGCGTCCTGCGTCTCCGAAGATCTCGCCCAGCACCTCGCTGGCTCCGTTGATCACTCCCGGCTGGCCGGTGAACGACGGATCGGATGCTACGAACCCGCCGACCCTCAGCACGCCGGAGATGCGGTCGAGGCCTCCCGCGGCATCCGCGGCGGCAGCCAACGCGTTCAGCGCGCAGGTGCGCGCGTAGGCCTTCGCGTCCTCGGCATCCACCCCGGCGCCGACCTTGCCGGTGGCGGGCAGAGCGCCGGCCGTGAACGGAAGCTGACCGGAGGTGTACACGAGACCGTTGTGGACGACGGCGGGGACGTATGCCGCGACAGGTGCTGCCACGGCGGGCAGCTCGATGCCGAGCTCGGCAAGGCGCTGCGCGACGCTCATGCCTGGCCTCCCTCGAACTGACGGGCGGCCTGCTCAGCGGCGGCAAGGCCCGCGCTGTTCGAGCCGTCCTGCGCGGCGGGGCGCTTGAAGTACGCCACGAGCCCGCCTTCGGGGCCCTGGACGACCTGCACCAGCTCCCAGCCCTGCTTGCCCCAGTTGTTGAGGATGGCCGCGGTGTTGTGGATCAGCAGCGGCGTGGTGAGGTACTCCCACGTGGTCATGGCACTCCTGCGCGTCGGCGACGGCGAAGCGGCTCCCCCGTCGAAGTGGTTTTTCAGGGAACTCCCCTACGATCAAGCGTATGCCCCAGAACAAGCGCACGCTGAAGGGCGTGCTCGGCGGTCTCGTCGGGCTCGTCGCTCTCAGCGCCGTCGCCGGCGTCCTCGTGACCGCGACAGTGACCCCGGCGATCGCGATGACCGGCCTTGCAGGCTCCCAGGCGATCTCCCTCTTCGACTCGCTCCCCGACGACCTCGACGTGACGGCTCCTATGGAGCCCACGACGATCTGGGCGACGCGTGCGGACGGATCGAACGTCAAACTGGCCTCCTTCTACCAGCAGAACCGCGTGCCCGTCACCTACGACCAGGTCGCCCCTGTGCTGTACGACGCCGTTCTCTCCAGTGAGGACAAGTCCTTCTACGACCACGGCGGCGTCAACATCGCCGCCACCGCGAGCGCGCTGCTCGACTACGCCCGCGGCACCTCCAGCCGAGGCGCGTCGACGATCAGCCAGCAGTACGTGAAGAACGTGCTCGTGCAGCGCTGCGAGCAGGACGTCCCCACCAGCAGCGAGACGTACTCCGAAGACCTCGAGGCGTGCTGGACCGACGCGACCAACGCCCAGGGCGTCGACGGCATGGAGCGCAAGCTGCAGGAGATGCGCTACGCGATCCAGATCGAGAAGGAGTACTCGAAGAACGACATCCTGCTCGGCTATCTGAACCTCGCCAACTTCGGCGGGACGACCTACGGCATCGAGGCCGCAGCTCAGCGCTACTACGGCGTCTCCGCGGCGAAGCTGAACCTCAACCAGGCCGCGACGCTCGCCGGCATGGTGCAGAACCCGAACCGCTTCCGCATCGACCGCCCCGAGGGCTCGTACACGAACAACGCGGGCGAGAAGGTCAACAGCGCTGAGGACGGCTACTCCGCCACCCTGGTGCGCCGCAACTATGTGCTGAACCGCCTCCTCGAAGACGGCAAGATCACGCAAGAGCAGTACGACACGACCTACGCCGAGCCGATCACGCCGAACATCGTCGAGGCGAAGCAGGGCTGCGTCACCGCGGGCAAGAACGCCTACTTCTGCCAGTACGTGAAGTCGATCATCGAATCGGACCCCGCCTTCGGCGACACGGCCGAGGAGCGCGCGCTCACCCTGAAGCGCGGCGGGCTCGACATCTACACCACGCTGAACCTGGACATCCAGCAGACCGCCATCGACACCATGAGCGACACCGTTCCCGCGTCGATGGAGGGCATCAACGTGGGTGCCGCCGGCGTCTCGATCGAGGCGGGCACCGGGCGCATCGTCTCGATGGTGCAGAACACGAACTTCAACGAGACGTCCACCAGCACCGCCGGCTCGACCTCGCTCGTCTACGCCTCGGACAAGGCGCACGGCGGCTCGAGCGGCTTCAACGTCGGATCGACGTACAAGCTGTTCACCCTGCTGGCCTGGCTCGAGGCGGGTCACTCCGTCAACGAGGTGCTCAACGGCACCCTGCAGACCTTCTCGCCGTTCACGATCTGCGGCGACACAGTGCCGAACCCCACGCGCATCGGCAACTCCGGCGGCGGCGGCGGCATGGTCGGCACGGTGATGCAGTTCACCGCGCGCTCGACCAACACCGGCTATCTGGCGATGGCCCAGCAGCTCGATCTCTGCGACATCAACGGGATGGCGGAGCGACTGGGTGTGAACGTGGGAGACGGCACCAGCGTCACCGCCACGAACTACCCTGGCGACGTCATCGGGTCGAAGAACATCTCTCCGCTCGACATGGCCGGCGCCTACGCGACCGTCGCCAACAAGGGCGTCTACTGCACGCCCAAGGCGATCGACAAGATCCTCGACCAGTCTGGCGAGGAGCAGCCGCTCCCCGAATCGTCGTGTGAGCAGAAGATCTCCCCCGAGGTCGCCGCCACGGCAGCCTACGCTCTCGCCGGTGTCATGAACGGCGGAACCGGCGGTCAGGCGCGACCCAACGACGGTGTCCCCGTCATCGGCAAGACCGGCACCCACGAGGCCACCCAGACGATGATGATCGAGTCCAGCACGAAGATCACCACCGCCATCTGGGTCGGCAACGCGGAAGGCAACGCTTCGCTCCGCGCTCACGGGCTGAACAACAAGCGCTTCACCCTCGCGAGGAACATCCAGCGCGCGGCCAACGACATCTACGGGGGCGACAGCTTCCCCTCCCCCGACAAGAACCTCACCCGTCGCGTGCTCAGCGACCTGCCGAGCGTCATCGGCATGACCGTCGATGAGGCGACCTCGACGCTCCGCGAAGCGGGCTTCTCGGTCACCGTCGGCGGCGCCGTCGACAGCACGGAGAAGGCCGGGCTCATCGGTGCGCAGTCGCCGGGCGCCGGCAAGGTCGCGAGCGGAACCACGGTCACCATCCAGCCGAGCACCGGCAACGCCCCGGCGACGGCGGTGCCGAGCGTGGTCGGGAAGAACTTCGGCCAAGGCTCTCAGGAGATCACCAAGGCAGGGTTCCTCGTGCAAGGCGACGGCTGCGAGACGGGCGGCGATCCGATCACCTCTCAGAGCCATGCCTCCGCCGCGCCGGGAGCGACGATCACGCTCACCTGCAGCGGTGACGGCGACGACGACTGATGACGCGATCGTCCGTCTCTCCGGCCCTCATCGCGCTCGGCGCGGTGGGGGCCGTCGGCGTCGCGGCCGCGACCTGGGGCATCGGAATCGAGCGATACCTGTTCACGGTGCGGGAGGCATCCGTCGCGGCGCTCCCTGAAGGCTCCGCTCCGTTGCGCATCCTGCACGTCTCCGACGCGCACATGGCTCCGTGGCAGCACCGCAAGCAGGACTGGCTGGCCTCGCTCGCCTCTCTCGAGCCCGATCTCGTCATCAACACCGGCGACAATCTGGGCCACCGCGACGGCCTCGACGGCATCCGGCGGGCGTTCGACGTCTTCGCCGGCATCCCCGGCGTGTACGTCCACGGCTCGAACGATGTGCACGCGCCGTCGCCCCGCAATCCGCTGCGGTACTTCACGGGGCCTTCCGCCACGCACCGGGAGCCGGAACTCCTCGACACGGCAGCGATGAACGCATACTTCGAGGACGAGCTCGGCTGGGCAGGCCTCAACAACACCGCGGCCCGGCTGCACGTCGCCGGGCGCGATCTCGACCTCTTCGGCGTCAGCGACGCGCATCGCGACTGGGACCGTCTCGATGTGCTCCCCGACGCGATCGCGGCGCTCGGCCCGCGGGATGCGAGCACACCCCTGCTGGGCGTCACGCACGCGCCCTACCAGCGGGTGCTGAGAGACTTCGTCGATCTGGGTGCGGATGCCGTCTTCGGCGGCCACACGCATGGCGGCCAGGTGTGCCTCCCCGGCTTCGGTGCGCTCGTCGCCAACTGCGACATCCCGCTGAAGCAGGCCAAGGGACTGAGCACCTGGACGCATAACGGTCGCACCGTGCCCCTGAACGTCAGCGCGGGGTGCGGACACTCGATCTACGCCCCTGTGCGCTTCGCCTGTCGGCCCGAGGCGACGCTCCTCACGCTGACGGCGCGCGGCTGACCCGTCGATTCGGCGCCGGCCGAGTTTCGTTGTAGACTCGAACGGTTGTCAACGGGGTGTGGCGCAGCTTGGTAGCGCGCTTCGTTCGGGACGAAGAGGCCGCAGGTTCAAATCCTGTCACCCCGACAGCGAGAGGGTCCACCTGAGGGTGGGCCCTCTGTCGTATCACCGGAGAACGCACCACCGGAGCACGAACACATCGCAGGAGCACAGAGGGGAAACGGCATGCCGCTCGACCTGCCCTCCCCGCGCCGCTCGACCAGGCGCACAGCGCTGATCATCAGCATCCCGCTGCTCGCCGCTCTCGCGTACCTGACGCTGTGGCCGACGCGCGTCGAAGACCGCATGCCGACCGTCCTCGACCTGGTACTCGGATTCTTCCGCGATCGGCTGGCGTGGACGTGGATGGGCTTCGATCAGCTCGAGCTCCTCGCGAACGTCCTCGTGTTCGTGCCCGTCGGCATCCTCGCCTTCATGGTCATCCCGCGCCGTGCATGGCCGGCGGCCTACGCGGTCGGCCCTGCCCTCTCGATCGCCATCGAGACCTGGCAGGCCGTCGCCCTGCCGGAACGTGCCGCGACGACCGCCGACATCCTCGCGAACAGCGCAGGCGCAACGATCGGCGTCAGCCTGAGCGTGCTCGCAGCTCTGCTCATCCCCCGTCGCCCTACCCTGGAGACATCATGACGAACCCCCGCCTGGTCGCCTTCGACCTCGACGACACGCTCGCCCCGTCGAAGGGTGCGATCTCGCCGCGCATCGCCGATCAGCTGACGGCTCTGCTGTCGCACGTCCAGGTCGCGATCATCTCCGGAGGCAACGAGCAGCAGTTCCGCAGCCAGGTCATCGCCCAGCTCACGGACGTCGACGCCACCGCCCTCGGCGGGCTGCACCTGCTCCCGACCTGCGGAACCCGATATCTCCGCCACGACGGTGCGGGCTTCAGCACGGTGTACTCGCACGATCTCTCGGATGCCGAGAAGAACGCCGCCCTCACCGCTCTCCGCGAGGAGGCGGAGCGCCTCGGCCTCTGGGAGCCGGAGCCCTGGGGCGAGATCCTCGAAGACCGCGGCTCGCAGATCACCTTCTCCGCCCTCGGTCAGCAGGCACCCCGCGATGCGAAGCACGACTGGGATCCCGATGCCTCCAAGCGCTCAGCGCTGCGGGATGCGGTCGCCGCCCGCCTGCCGGGGCTCGAGGTGCGCTCCGGCGGATCGACGTCGATCGACATCACCCGCGCCGGTATCGACAAGGCGCACGGGATGCGGGCGCTCACCGAGCACACCGGCATCGCGCTGGCGGACATGCTGTTCTACGGCGACCGGCTCGACGAGGGCGGCAACGACTATCCGGTGCTCGCCCTCGGCGTGCGCTCCATCGCCGTGGACGGCTGGGAGGACACCGCCGACCAGCTCGACGAGCTGCTGCGGGAGCTCGTGCGCTGAGCTTGTCGAAGCGACGCGGCGCAGATACGCTTCGACAGCGCTCAGCGAGCGAGAACGCCCCTCCCGCGCGCTTCGACAGGCTCAGCGAGCGGGAGAGACGACAGCGTCAGCGGACGAGCGCCTGCGCGCCGACGCCGGGAACCGGCACCAGACGCTGCAGCTGCGTGACGTGCGCCGGCTCCAGCTCGGCCAGCGTCGAGACGCCCAGCAGACGCATCGTGCGCTCGATCTCGGTGCGCAGGATCGCGATCGTGCGGTCGACGCCCGCGCGTCCACCGGCCATCAGGCCGTAGAGGTACGCCCGGCCGATGAGGGTGAAGTCCGCGCCGAGTGCGACGGAGGCGACGATGTCGGCGCCGTTCATGATGCCGGTGTCGATCATGACCGTGAAGTCCTCGCCCACGGCCTCGCGGACCTTCGGCAGCAGGTGGAACGGGATCGGCGCGCGGTCGAGCTGGCGCCCGCCGTGGTTCGACAGCACGATGCCGTCGACGCCGGCATCCTTCAGCCGCACCGAGTCCTCGACGTTCTGCACGCCCTTGATGACGATCTTGCCGGGCCAGATGTCACGGATCACCGCGAGGTCCTCGTAGCTGATGGTCGGGTCCATCGCAGCATCCAGCAGCTCGCCGACCGTGCCGCCCGTCGTGCTCAGCGACGCGAACTCCAGCTTCGGCGTCGTGAGGAAGTCGAACCACCACCACGGCCGAGGGATCGCGTTGATGATCGTGCCGAGCGTGAGCTGCGGCGGGATGGAGAAGCCGTTGCGCTTGTCGCGCAGACGCGCACCGGCGACGGGGGTGTCGACCGTGAACTGCAGCGTGTCGAAGCCGGCTGCCGCCGCACGGCGGGCGAGCTCGTAGGAGATCTCCCTGTCGCGCATGACGTACAGCTGGAACCAGTTGCGCCCGTGGGGGTTGGCCTCCTTCACGCCCTCGATCGAGGTCGTGCCGAGCGTGGAGAGCGTGAACGGGATGCCGGCCGCAGCCGCAGCCCCGGCGCCGGCCACCTCGCCCTCGGTCTGCATGAGACGCGTGAACCCGGTGGGGGCGATGCCGAACGGCAGGGCGCTCGGCCCGCCGAGGATCTCGACGGAAGTGTCGACCGTCGGCGCCGGCTTGAGGATGCCGGGGTGGAATTCGACGTCCTCGAACGCCTGGCGCGCCCGCGACAGCGAGAGCTCGCCCTCCGCCGCGCCGTCGGTGTAGTCGAAGGCCGCTTTGGGCGTGCGGCGCTTGGCGATCGTACGCAGATCATTGATCGTGAGCGCAGCGTCCAGGCGGCGCTTCTTGCCGTCGAACTCGGGCTTCTTGAACTTCATCAGCTCGAGGAGTTCGACCGGGTTGGGGAACTGTCGGGTGACCATCGTGGTCCTCTCTGGTCGGCCGCCGGCATGCGCCAGGCGGATGCAGGGTCAGTCTCGGGAGACGGGGATACGGGTGAGTCCGGCCGCCGTGTAGTAGCCGGAGATGTGGTCGGCGATGAGGGAGCGGGCGCGCGGAGCATCCCCCTCGTCGATCGCCGTGATGATCGCGCGATGCTCGGCCCGCAGACGGTCGGCCATGCCCGGCCAGTCCTGGATGCCGGCCGCGCCCGCGCGGACGTAGGACTCGATCGAAGTGCGGAGCCCCGCCATCATGGCGGCGATGACCGCATTCCCCGATGCCTCGGCGAGAGCGAGATGCAGCTGGGCATCGAGCGCGAGGAACTCATCCGCACTGAGCGCGGAGCCGTCCATGGCATCCAGGATGCGATGCGCCTCGACGGTGTCCCTGTCGCGGTCTGCGGCGAGGGCGGCGGCGACGGCATCCTCCAGCACGAGACGTGTGTCGACGACGTCGGCGAGCGGGAAGCCCCGGGCGGCGACCTGCAGACGCAGGAGCGCGGACATGCCGCCGGTCGGGGTGGCGATGACGATCGCGCCCGCCTGCGGCCCCGATCCGGTCGACGTGCGGATGAGCCCCATCACCTCGAGGACGCGCAGCGCCTCGCGCACGCTCGATCGACCGACGCCGAGGTCGGCCGCGAGATCGCGCTCCGAGGGCAGCCGATCGCCGGGGCCGAGGCGACCGTCGAGCAGATCGCGCTCGATGTGCTCGAGCACGGTGCTCCAGGCACGCCGCGTCATCCGGACTCCTCTGTGGTCTGACCACAGGTTAGCGCGTGTGGTCAGACCACGCAAGCGACGCGAGCGGCCCGCTCCGGCATGGCCCGGCCGGTCGACTGCGAACCGAATCCCGGGTGCTCCCCCGCATCCTCGGCGCGTCGCCCACTCGACACGCGGGCAGGTGACGAAACCAACCGGAACCCGGTACATCCGTGCCACTCGACCCGGCCACGGGAACCGGCCCCTCAGCCCAGCCGGCCGCCCGACTCCTCGAGGTAGCAGTGGCCGCACAGCGACTCATACGTCACCACATCCGCCGGGGCGGAACCGCCGGCCCCCTCGTCGATCGCCACCTGATCGCCGTCGAAGACGAACCTCCCGCCGATGACCCGGCCGTTGAAGACCGCCTTGCGCCCGCAGCGGCAGATCGTCTTCAGCTCCTCCAGCGAGTGCGCGATCGCGAGCAGCCGGGCGGATCCGGGGAACGCGTGCGTGAGGAAGTCGTTGCGGATGCCGTATGCCATCACCGGGATGCCGTCCAGCACCGCGATGCGGAACAGATCGTCGATCTGCTCGGACGTCAGGAACTGCGCCTCATCGACGAGGAGGCACGCCACGTCGGCGGGATGCTCGGCGGGGATCAGTCCCTCGTCGTCTCGCCGCCGCATCCGCTCCCGTTCCCGAAGGAAAAGGTCGCGCGCGCCGTCGGCCGCACCGATCAGGAAGTCGACCTCGCGGGTCACCCCCAGCCGGCTCTCGATCTGCGAGGCGCCCTTGGTGTCGATCGCGGGCTTCGCGAGCAGGACGTGCTGGCCGCGCTCCTCGTAGTTGTACGCCGCCTGCAGGAGAGCGGTCGACTTCCCCGAGTTCATCGCGCCGTAGCGGAAGTAGAGCTTCGCCACGGTCGCCGGTTATCGCGAGATGCCGAGCGTCGACGCGGTCGCCACCATCGAGGCATCCGCCACGGCAGCATCCTCGTTGAGCTGCTCGCCCAGCGTCGGGATGAGCTCGCGCAGCGTCGGCTCCCAGCCCGCGTACTCCTCGGGGAAGCAGGTCTTCAGCAGGCCGAGCATGATCGGAACGGCCGTGGATGCTCCAGGGGATGCGCCGAGGAGGCCGGCGATCGAGCCGTCCGCCGCCGAGACGACCTCCGTGCCGAACTGCAGGACACCGCCCTTCTTCGCATCCTTCTTCATGACCTGCGCGCGTTGACCGGCCTGGATCAGCGTCCAGTCCTCGTCCCGCGCGGTCGGCATGAACACCCGCAGGCTGTCGACCTTCTTGCGGTGCGTCTTCATGAGCTCGCCGAGGAGGTAGGTGATGAGGTCGGGGTTCGCGAACGCGACCCTCAGCATCGGCCACAGGTTGTGCGCGCGCACCTGGCCGACGATGTCGAACCACGACCCCGTCTTCAGGAACTTCGGGCTGAACGTCGCGAACGGGCCGAACAGCAGCGAGGACTCGCCGTCGACGACGCGCGTGTCCAGGTGCGGCACCGACATGGGCGGCGCCCCGACGGATGCCTGCGAGTAGACCTTCGCCTTGTGCTGGGCGACGACCGCGGGATTCGTCGTCTTGAGGAACTGGCCGCCGATCGGGAAGACGCCGTAGCCCTTGATCTCGGGGATGCCGGAGCGCTGCAGGAGCTTGAGGGCCCATCCACCGGCGCCGACGAAGACGAAGCGCGCCTTCACCTGGTTCGGCGTGCGTCCGAGCTGGGTGCGGTACTTGACGAGCCAGGCGCCGTCCGACTGCTTCTTGAGGCCGGTCACCTCGTGGTTGGTGCGCAGCTGCACGCCGCCTGCGGTCAGGTGGTCGAAGAGCTGGTGGGTGAGCGCGCCGAAGTCGACGTCGGTGCCCGCGGGCACCCGGGTGGCGGCGAACGGCTCGCCCTTGCGTCGGCGCTGCATGAGCAGCGGCGCCCACTGGTTGATGACGCGCGAATCCTCGCTGTACTCGATCCCCTCGAACAGCGGCTGGTCCTTGAGGACCTCGTAGCGCTCCTTGAGGTAGGCCACGTCCTTCTCGCCGCGCACGAAGGTCATGTGCGGGGTCGCGTTGATGAAGGTGTTCGGCGCGTCCAGCACCCCGCGGTCGACGAGCGACGACCAGAACTGGCGGCTCTGCTGGAACTGCTCGTTGATGCTCACCGCCTTGGCGGGGTCCAGCGGGCCATTCGGATTCTTCGGCATGTAGTTGAGCTCGCAGAGGGCCGCATGGCCCGTTCCCGCGTTGTTCCAGGGGTTGGAGCTCTCCTGCGCCACGTCGTTCAGCCGCTCGAAGGCGACGATCTTCCAATCCGGCTGCAGCTCGTGCAGCAGGGTACCGAGGGTGGCGCTCATGATGCCGCCACCGATGAGGACGACGTCGACGGTTTCAGTCACCCGACCAGTCTAGTTCTCCCCGGAGCGGCGCTTCGTCCCCCCGAGACTGCGACACCACGCCGAGACAGCAGCGCTTCGCGTGCTTCTCGGCGTGGTGTCGCAGTTTCGAGATCAGGCGGAGAGGCGCTCGGCGACGATCTCCGCGATCTGGACGGCGTTGAGCGCGGCGCCCTTGCGGAGGTTGTCATTGCTGATGAACAGCACGAGGCCCTTGCCCTCCGGCGCGGACTGGTCGGCGCGGATGCGTCCGACGTAGCTCGGGTCCTTGCCCGCGGCGTACAGCGGCGTCGGGACCTCTTCGAGCACGACGCCCGGCGCCGCGGAGAGCACCTCTGCGGCGCGCTGCGGGGTGATGTCGTTCGCGAACTCGACGTTGATCGACAGCGAGTGACCGGTGAACACCGGGACGCGCACGCACGTGCCCGCGACGCGAAGGCCGGGCAGCTCGAGGATCTTGCGGCTCTCGTTGCGGAGCTTCTTCTCCTCGTCGGTCTCGTTCTGCCCGTCGTCGACGAGGTTGCCGGCGAACGGGATCACGTCGAACGCGATCGGAGCGACGTACTTCTCCGGCTGCGGGAAGTCGAGGCTGGACCCGTCGTGCACGAGGCGCAGGGTGTCGCCCTGCGCGAGAACGCCCTCGACCTGGCCGAGCAGCTCCTGAGCACCGGCGAGACCGGAGCCGGAGACGGCCTGGTAGGTGGAGACGATGAGGCGCTCGAGCCCCGCCTCGGCGTCCAGCGCCTTCAGCGCAGGCATCGCCGCCATCGTGGTGCAGTTCGGGTTCGCGATGATGCCCTTGGGGCGCTCGTCGATGGCGTGCGGATTCACCTCGCTGACGACGAGCGGAACCTCCGGGTCGTTGCGCCAGGCGCTGGAGTTGTCGATGACCACGGCACCGGCCTCGGCGAAGCGCGGAGCGTAGGCCCGGCTGGCGGTGGCACCGGCGGAGAACAGCGCGATCTCGATGCCGGAGGCATCCGCGGTCTCCACGTCCTCGACGACGACCGTCGTGCCCGCGAACTCGATGGCCGTGCCGGCCGAGCGGGCCGAGGAGAACAGGCGCAGCTCGCGGATCGGGAATGCCCGCTCGGCGAGAATCTCGCGCATCACGGTGCCCACCTGGCCGGTGGCGCCGACGATGGCGACGGAGAATCCTGAGTCGGAGATGCGGGTCATGAGCTTTCCTCGGGGCGTCGTGCAGTACTGCGAACGAAGCGCACGGCGCGGCGTCGGAGTGCGGATGCCGCGCCTGGCGCCGATGTCAGGGTTTGGGCGAGTCTACCGCGCCCGGAGGGGTGCGGATGCCCGCGGCGAGCCGTCAGCGACCGGTGCCAGCGTGGACCGTCGCCTCGATCTCGTTGTCCAGGCCGTAAGCCGTGTGGACGGCGCGAGCGGCCGTGGCGAGGTCGTCCCCGCGGAGGACGACCGAGATCCGGATCTCGGAGGTCGAGATCATCTCGATGTTCACGCCCGTCGTCGACAGTGCTTCGAAGAGCTTCGCCGAGACGCCGGAGTGCGTGCGCATTCCCGCGCCGACGACCGAGAGCTTGCCGATCTGGTCATCGTGCACGAGGCTCTCGAACTCGATGTCGGTCTGCTCGGCGGCGAGCGCCTTGAGCGCGGCAGCGGCATCGGCCTTGGGCAGCGTGAAGGAGATGTCCGTGCGACCGGTGGAGGCCGCGGACACGTTCTGCACGATCATGTCGACGTTGGCACCGGACTTCGCGACGATCGTGAAGATCTCCGCGGCCTTGCCAGGCACGTCCGGCACGCCGATGATCGTGATCTTCGCCTGGGTGAGGTCGGTCGCGACGCCGGCGACGATCGGTTCTTCCATGGCTTCTCCCTCGGATTCGCGGGGGTTGGTCATCCCCCGACCAAGAACGTAGGTGCCCTCCGCCGACGAGAACGACGAGCGGGCGTGGATCAGGACGCCGTGACGGCGGGCGTACTCGACGGCGCGGATGTACAGCACCTTGGCGCCGTTGGCCGCCATCTCCAGCATCTCCTCGCTGGAGATGTGATCGAGCTTGCGCGCCAGCGGCACCACGCGCGGGTCGGAGGTGAAGATGCCGTCGACGTCGCTGTAGATCTCGCAGACATCGGCCTTCAGCGCCGCAGCGAGGGCGACCGCCGTGGTGTCGGAGCCGCCTCGGCCGAGGGTCGTGATGTCCTGGGTGTCATCGTTGAGCCCCTGGAAGCCGGCGACGATGACGATCGCGCCCTCGTCCAGCGCCTCGCGCACGCGCGTGGGGTTGACCTCGACGATGCGTGCCGCGCCGTACTGATCGTTGGTGCGCATACCGGCCTGCGGCCCGGTGTACGAACGCGCCTCGAAGCCCATCGAGTGGATCGCCATCGCGAGCAGCGCCATCGAGATCCGCTCACCGCTGGAGAGGAGCATGTCCATCTCCCGCGGTGCGGGGATCGGGGCGACCTCGGCCGCGAGGTCGAGCAGCTCGTCGGTGGTGTCGCCCATGGCGCTGACGGCCACGACGACGTCATGACCGGCACGACGGGTGTCGACGATGCGCTTGGCGACGCGCTTGATGCTCTCTGCGTCGGCGACAGACGAGCCGCCGTACTTCTGCACGATGAGGGCCACGGAACTCTCCCAGGGATGTCGGGCGGATCCGCCCACGCACATTCTACTTTCGCGCCATATGCCGCGATGCGCATGTGACGGCGGTCGCCGTCAGGGCTGCGGTGCGGGCGGCAGCGGCTCGGCGGGCTTGAGCCGCCCTCCGGTCGCGGCGAACCAGCATCCGACGATCACGAGCGGGAAGCCGATGAGCAGGCCGGGCGTGATCGGCTCGGACAGCACGATCGCCCCGAGGATGATCGCGACGACCGGGTTGACGTAGGTGAACAGCGGTGCGCGCACGGGACCGACCTCGCGGATCAACGCGAAGAAGGCAAGGAAGGCGACCGCGGTGCACAGCACCGCGAGGATGATCAGGGCGATCGTCGCCTCCGTCGTCGGCACCTCGTGCTGGGTCGCGAGGCCGATGGGGAGGTAGACGATCCCGATCGCCAGGAGGGCGAGCGTGATGCTGCCCAGCGACGGCACGTCGGCGAGCTTGCGGGCGACGATGAACGGCGCGATCGCATACAGCACAGCCACCAGCAGCACCTCGCCTGCAGCGAGCAGATCACCGGATGCCAGACCGGGGCCGGCCACGACGATGGCGACGCCGACGAAGCCGACCGCGAGCCCGCCGAGCCGCAGCGGGCGAAGCACCGAGCGGTCTCCCCCACCGAGGGCGATGAGAGCGGCGAACAGGGGAACGGTCGCCACGAGCAGGCCCGTCGGACCGGAGTGCAGCGTCTGCTCGGCGTGCCCCAGGAGGAGAAATGGCCCGCCCATCTCGATGAGTCCGAAGGCGAGCACCCACGGCCACTTCTTGAGAGCGGGGCGCAGCGCTCCGCTGCGGATGGCGAAGGGCAGGAGCAGGAGGGCGGCGATGAGCGTGCGCCCCGCGACGATCGCCGGGGGCGAGTACGACTCGACCGCAATGCGGATGAACAGGTACGGCACGCCCCAGATGAGCGCCATCGCGCCGAAGAGCAGCCAGCCGCGCCGGCTGACGACGGTCATGACGCGATCCGGCCCGCACCGCTGAGGGAGCGGATCACAGCGTGCGCCGCCCCTCGAAGGCGCGCCCGAGCGTCACCTCGTCCGCGTACTCCAGGTCGCCCCCGACGGGAAGCCCTGAGGCCAGGCGCGACACGGTGATCTGCATGGTCGTGAGGAGCCTGCTGAGGTAGCTCGCGGTGGCCTCGCCCTCGAGATTGGGGTTCGTGGCGAGGATCACCTCCTGCACCGTGCCGTCGGCGAGGCGGGTCATGAGCTGCGCGATGCGCAGATCGTCTGGACCGACGCCCCCGATCGGGCTGATCGCGCCGCCGAGCACGTGATAGAGCCCGCGGAACTCGCGCGTCCGTTCGATCGCCGCGACGTCCTTGGCGTCCTCGACCACGCAGATCAGCGCCTGATTGCGGCGCGGGTCGCGACAGATCGCGCAGCGGTCCTGCTCGGACACGTTGCCGCAGACCTCGCAGAATCGCACCCGCTCGCGCACCTCGGTGAGCAGTTCGGAGAGGCGCGCGACGTCGAACGACGGCGTCTGCAGGATGTGGAACGCGATGCGCTGGGCCGACTTCGGACCGATCCCGGGGAGCCGGCCGAACTCGTCGATGAGCTCTTGGACGATGCCGTCGTACATCAGCTGAACCTCGCAGCCGTCGGGGGCTCGAAGGGCTCTTCGCGCACGAACGTCGCCCCGAGCACCTGGCGGATCACGGCTTCGCCGTAGCGCTGAATGCCCTCGGGTGCGGCGGATCGCGCCGTGACGACGGGAGCCTGCGCCTGGCGGGCGGCGGCTCCATGCGGCGTCGCGGAACCGGACGGCGCAGAACCAGACGTCACAGCCGCACCGGACGATGCAGCAGCAGATGGGGCAGGCGGACCGGATGGCCGAGGAGCAGGATGCTCGTACGCCGGCGGCTCGTACGGGGGCTCGTCCTCGTCCGGCGCCTCGTCGTCACCGGGAAGCGGCGGCTCGTCGTCGGAGACCCGTCCATCGACGGGCGGGCGCGGCGCCGAGGCGGCCGACTCGACCTCCGACGGCTCGTCGTCCACGGGCAGTGGCGTCTGCGGTGCCTCGCTCGACCGCGGGATCGGCGCGACGGCCCATTCGGTCACGGGCGCCGATGACAGCGCGCTGGTGCGCGGAGGCTCGGGAGCCTGCCGTGCGGGCGCGGCAGGTGCCGCTGCCCCGGCGGGAGGCAGCGGCGCCGGCTTGTACTTCACCTTCACGCCGAGCTCCTGCTCGATCGCGGTGCGCAGGTGATCGGAGGTGCCGGTGCCCGGCGTCGATCCCTTGAACCGGGCGACGTCCTGCTGGCTGGTGAAGCCGAGGGTGAGCACCTCGGATGCGGTGTCGAAGTCGAGCGGCTGGATCGCGGTGACCATGAGCCAGGCCGTGCGGCTGATCCCCTCGAGCCGGGTGAGGATGCTCGGCCACGCCGCCTTGACCCGGTCGAAGTCGACCGGGCCCGCGGGAGCCGCGACGGCGATCTCGGGCTCGGGGGTGGGAGCCGCGGCGACGGGACCGGCAACGTGCGGAGCCGCGGGAGCGTGCGGAGCAGACTCCTCGACCGGCGCCGGAACGGGCGCCTCCTGCGCGTCCGCCTCCGTGCCGGAGGCGGGCACCGCAGCAGCGGGGGCCGCAGGGGCAGGCACCGAAGCAGCAGGGGTCGCGGGAGCAGGATCTGCGGGGGCGGGCGCCGCAGGGGCGGGCGCTGCAGGCCCCGAAGCAGCCACAGGGGCCGCAGACGCAGGCATCGCGGCAGAAGCAGGGGCCGCCGTCGACGCCGGCGCCGCTGTCGGAGCGCCCACCGCGCCGGCGAGCACCCGCGCGACCATCAGCTCGAGATGCAGGCGCGGCGAGGTGGCGCCGCTCATGTCGTCGAGCGCCGCGCTGACCGTGTCGGCGGTGTGGGAGAGGCGGGAGGCGCCGAAGGCGGCGGCCTGCGCCTGCATCCGCTCCAGCTCATCGGACGCGATGCCGCGCAGCACCGCTGTCGCCCCCTCACCGACAGCGGCGATCACGATGAGATCGCGCAGGCGCTCGAGAAGATCGTCGACGAAGCGCCGCGGATCCTGACCGGTCTGCACGATGCGGTCGACGGCCGGGAACACCGCAGCGGCGTCGCCTGCGGCGAGCGCGTCGACGATCTCGTCCAGCAGCGCCGCGTGCGTGTAGCCGAGCAGCGAGACGGCCCGTTCGTAGGCGACGAGGTCTCCGTCTGACCCGGCGATGAGCTGGTCGAGGAGCGACAGCGTGTCACGCGGCGAGCCGCCGCCGGCGCGGACGACCAGCGGGAGAACGCCCTGCTCGACGCGCACGCCCTCTTCGGCGCACAGCTTCTCGACGTATTCGAGCATCGCGGCAGGGGGGACGAGGCGGAACGGATAGTGGTGCGTGCGCGAGCGGATGGTGCCGAGCACCTTCTCCGGCTCGGTGGTCGCGAAGATGAACTTGACGTGCGCCGGCGGCTCCTCGACGAGCTTGAGGAGGGCATTGAAGCCCTGCGGCGTGACCATGTGCGCCTCGTCGAGGATGAAGATCTTGAACCGGTCGCGGCTGGGCGCGAAGGTCGCGCGCTCGCGCAGGTCGCGGGCGTCGTCGACGCCGTTGTGGCTCGCCGCGTCGATCTCGACGACATCGAGCGAGCCGCCGCCGGCCCTGGACAGCTCGACGCAGCTCGGGCAGGTGCCACACGGGGTGTCGGTGGGCCCCTCAGCGCAGTTCAGGCAGCGCGCGAGGATGCGCGCCGAGGTGGTCTTGCCGCAGCCGCGCGGGCCGGAGAAGAGATAGGCGTGCCCGACCCTGTCACCGCGCAGCGCCGTCATGAGCGGCTCGGTCACCTGCGACTGCCCGATCATCTCCGCGAAGGTCTCAGGCCGATAGCGGCGGTACAGGGCTGTGGTCACCCGTCCAGCCTACGGCGTGCGACGGACATCGAGACAGGCGGCTACCGGTCCCGGCCATAGCGGATCTTTACGAATCCGGCTCGGCACCGTAACATCTTCGAAACCATCCAAAGTTTCACTATGTTGTGAAACCACGTTCCGCCACGGACCAGGTCACCCACCCGGTCCGTGCCGACCGCGAGGCCCTCACGATGGTGCGCCGCGATCGGGTACTTCGTCACTCCCCTTGCCCCCGCGGCATCCGCCGCATCTCGGAGGATCACCATGAAGCACCACCGCCTTGCCCTCCCCGCCCTCGTGGCGACAGCAGCACTCGCCCTCACCGCCTGCAGCGGTTCACCCGACGATTCCTCGGGCGGCGGCGACGCCCCGGCCGAGATCAGCGTCGGCATCACCGATCCGTCGCTGATCATCCCCGGCCGCCAGACCGTCGCCTACGACATCAACATGGCGGTGTGGGCTCCGCTCACCTTCGTCGACGCCGCCGGCGAGATCTCCTACATCGCCGCCGAGTCGATCGAGACGGACGACTCGCAGACGTACACGATCACCCTCCGCGACGGCTGGACCTTCCAGGACGGCACCCCGGTGACCGCCCAGGACTACGTCGACTCCTGGAACGCCGTGGCCTACGGACCGAACGCGTTCGAGAACTCCGGCCAGCTGGCGAAGATCCAGGGGTACGCCGACGTCACGGCCGAGGAGCCGGCCACCGAGATGTCCGGTCTCGCCGTCGTCGATGAGACGACCTTCACGGTCACCCTCGTCGGGCCGGACAGCCAGTTCCCGATGCAGGTGTCGCAGGCCCAGACCGCGATGTATCCGATGCCCGCCAGCGCACTGGAGGACTTCGACGCCTACAACACGCACCCCATCGGCAACGGGGCGTTCGCCTTCACCGAGGACTACGAGGAGGGCGAGCCGATCGTCGTGGAGGCCTACGAGGGCTACCAGGGCGAGAAGCCGACGGTCGACCAGATCACCTTCGTCCCGTACACCGACACCGCGACGGCGTACAACGACGTCCTGGCCGGCAACCTGGACGTCGCGGGGCTCCCGGCATCCAAGATGACCCAGGCCGCGGACGACTTCGGCGACGACCACGTCTACGCCTTCGAGGCGCCGGGCATCTCCTACCTCGGCATCCCGCTGAGCGACCCGCGCTACCAGGACATCCGCGTGCGTCAGGCGATCTCGATGGCCATCGACCGCGAGACCATCAACGAGGTCATCTACGGCGGCCTGTACGCACCGGCCACCGCCTTCACCCCCGACATCGAGCCAGGCACCCCGACCGGCCTGTGCGGCGAGTACTGCGAGTACGACCCTGACGCGGCGAAGGCGCTCCTGGACGAGGCTGGCGGCTTCGAGGGCAGCATCGAGATCTACTACCCGGGCGGCGTCGGACTCGACGACTTCTACACGGCGATCGCGAACTCCATCCGCCAGGCTCTGGAGATCGAGACCGTCGCGACCCCCAGCGCCGACTGGGCGGAGTTCTACGAGACGCGCCTGAACGGCGAGACCCCAGGGCCGTACTTCTCGCGCTGGGGCGCCCTCTACCCGAGCCAGCAGGCCACACTGCGGGCCATGTTCATCGAGAACGGCGGGTGCGCTGGCTGCGTCGGCGAGTACGACGCAGAGGTCGCGAGCCTCATGGATGCCGCGGACGCCGCGGTCACCGATGAGGACGTCGCCGCCGCGTACACCGCGGTGCAGGAGCGCCTGCTCGAGACGTTCCCCGTCCCGCCGCTGTTCAACGAGTCGTACGCCTACGTCACCTCGGAGCGCGTCGCGGAGCTGGAGACCTCGGCCGCCGGCAACCCGAACTTCGCGATGACGGTGCTGGCCGAGTGATGACGCATTCCCCCGCCCCCGGATCGCTCGAGGACATCCTCGAGCGATCCGGGGGGATCCCCTCCCTCCACGACTTCCCCGGGGTCGACGAGCTCCTCGCCTCCTTCGAGGCGCTGACCGCCGAGCATCCCGACCTCATCTCCTCCCGCCGCATCGGCACCTCGCGCCTCGACGAGCCGATCCCGATGTACTCCATCGGCTCCGGCCCGCGCTCCTACCTCCTCTTCGCCGGCGTGCACCCCAACGAGCCGATCGGCTTCCGGATGCTCCAGCACCTGGCGATGGTCCTCGTCGAGGACGCCGGTCTGCGCGCCGCGTTCGACGCGACCTGGCACATCATCCCGTGCATCGATCCGGACGGCACGCGCCTGAACGAGCAGTGGTATGCGGCGCCGTCGGATCGCACCTTCTATGCCAGGCACTTCTACCGCCCTGCGCCGGACGAACAGGTGGAATGGACCTTCCCCTTCTCCTACAAGGAGGCCTGGTTCGACAGGGTGCTCCCCGAGACGCAGGCCCTCATGCGGGTCATCGACGAGGTGCAGCCGCACTTCATGGTCTCGCTGCACAACGCCGAGCTGGGCGGGGTGTACTTCTACCTCAACGAGGACGTCGCGGGAGCCGTCGAGGCGCTGCAGTCGGTGCCTGCGGCGCTCGGCCTGCCCCTGGACACCGGAGAGCCGGAGACCCCGACCGTCCGGCCGTTCGGCACGGCGGTGTACAGCATGATCTCGATGCGCGAGGAGTACGACTTCCTCGCCGAGCTCGGAGCGGATCCCGCATCCCTCATCACGAGCGGCGAGTCCTCCTCGTCGTACGCCGCCCGCTACGGCACCGTCTCGCTCGTGGCCGAGCTGCCCTACTGGTCGCACCCGGATGCCGACGACGAGTCGCCGAGCGACGAGACCTACGCCGCCGTGCTGCGCCGCAAGGCGGACGCGCTCACCGAGACCGGCACGGCGATCCAGGAGATCCTCTCCGCGGCGGATCTCACCCTCGACACCCCGTTCCGCAGGGCGACCGAGGCGTTCGTGCCCTATCTCGTCGTGAACGGCGACAACGAGCGCCGACGCGCCGACCGCGAGGACCAGGGCCGCATCGCGACGAGGGCGGAGGTGTTCAGCAACGAGGACGTCGTGCGCTGCTTCCGTCTGCGCTACGGGGGCATGGCCCTGCGGATGCTGGATGCCGAGGTCGCCGCCGGCCTCGCCACCGCGCGCACCCGGCGAGCACAGGCCCGTCTCTCTGCACTGTTCGAGACGTGGTGCGCGGAGTCGGCCGCCCAGGCCGATCTGACCGCCCTCCCCATCGCCGACCTCGTCGGCGTGCAGTTCGGCGCCACTCTCGCCGTGGCGCGCATGCTCATCGAGGCGGAGTCCGATCGATGAAGGCGACCTGGTACATCCTGCGCCGCCTCGGCGAGCTCGCGATCGTGTTCTTCGGCGTGACGTTCATCATCTACGCGATGGTGTTCGCGCTGCCGGGCGACCCGATCGCGAGCCTCGGCGGCGACCGGCCGCTGCCGGAGAGCGTCGTCGCGCAGCTGCGCGCCGAGTACCACCTCGACGACCCGCTCTGGCTGCAGTACCTCACCTATATCGGCAACCTCTTCCAGGGCGACCTCGGCACCAACTTCTCCGGCCAGGCCGTCTCCGACAAGCTCGCCGACCGCTGGCCGGTCACGATCGCCCTGGCGCTCACGGCGTGGGCCATCGAGGTCGTCCTCGGCGTCGCGCTCGGGCTCTGGGCCGGCATCCGCAACGGCCGCTGGGACGACAAGCTCGTCCTCACCGGCACCATCCTCGCCAGTTCCATCCCGGTCTTCGTGCTGGCGGTGTCCGCCCAGCTGATCTTCGGCGTGCAGCTGGGTTGGTTCCCTGTCGCGGGCGACGCGGCCGGCTGGCCGGTCGCCTTCCTCCTTCCGGCGCTCTGCGTGGCGGTGTTCGGCCTGGCCTCCGTCGCCAGGCTCATGCGCGGCTCCGTCGTCGACTCCCTGAACTCCGACTACGTGCGGACCCTTTGGGCCAAGGGCATGCGCCCCCGCGACGTCATCGGCGTGCACGTGATGCGCAACTCCGCGCTGCCCGTGCTCACCTTCCTCGCCATCGACCTCGGCTACCTCCTGGGCGGCACGGTCGTCATCGAGGGCGTCTTCAATCTTCCCGGCGTCGGGCAGCTGCTGTTCCAGTCGATCAGGGCGCACGAGGGGCCGACCATCATCGGCATCTCGGTCGCGCTCATCCTGATCTTCCTGGTCGCGAACCTGATCGTCGATCTGCTGCACACCGTGCTCGACCCGAGGATCCGTCATGAGTGAGGTCACCGCGACCATGGAGTCGCACTTCAGCCGCATGCCGCGCCGCGGCGTGTGGCGCACGCTGCGGCGGCGCGTCCTGTTCTGGGTGTGCAGCGCCGTGCTCGGCATCCTGACCCTCGTCGCCCTGTTCCCGCAGCTGTTCGCGCAGCTCAGCCCCACCGCCGACCCGCGGGCCTGCGTGCTGGCCGATTCGGCGAAGGCTCCCAGCGCCGCGCATCCCTTCGGGACCGATCTGCAGGGATGCGACATCCTGGCGAACGTCGTCTACGGCACACGCGCGTCGCTGAGCGTCGGCCTGCTGTGCACCCTGCTCGCGCTCGTCGTCGCCCTCGTGCTCGGCGTCATCGCCGGATACTGGGGAGGCTGGGCCGATCGGCTGATCTCGCGCCTCACCGACGTCTTCCTCGGCTTCCCGTTCCTCCTCGGCGCGGTCGTCGTGCTGACCACGCTCCAGGAGCGCACCGTCCTCTCCGTCGCCGTCGTGCTCGCGCTGTTCTCGTGGCCGACGATGGCAAGGCTCGTGCGGGGTTCGGTGCGCACGATCCGCGGAGCGGACTACGTGGATGCCGCGCGGGCCATGGGGCTGTCGACGCCGCGCATCCTCGGCCGTTACGTGCTGCCGAACGCGATCGGTCCGGTGCTCGCCATCGCGACGATCATGGTCGGGTCCGTCATCGTCGCCGAGGCGACGCTGACCTTCCTCGGACTCGGTCTGCGCGCGCCGTCGATCTCCTGGGGCCTGCAGCTCGCCAGCGCCCAGGAGCGCTTCCAGACGGCACCGCACATGCTGCTGTTCCCGTCGCTCGTGCTGACGATCACGGTGCTCGCGATCATCACTCTCGGCGACATCCTCCGAGACACCCTCGACCCCAAGAGCCGCTGAGCACCGAGAAGGAGCCCCTCATGACCGACCTCTCATCCGCCGCCGCGTATCTCCCCGCCCTCGTCGAGGCGCAGGTGCGCCACTACCGAGCCACCGGAGCCCAGGTCGCCGTGCGCACCGCCGACGGTCTGATCGCCTCCTTCGCCGTCGGCGTCGCGAACGTCTGGACCGGCGAGCCGCTGCGCACCGATCACCTCTTCCGCATCGCCTCGCACTCCAAGACGTTCACGGGCACCGCGGTCATGCAGCTCGTCGAGGCAGGACGCATCCGGCTGGACGACCCGATCGATGCGCACGTCCCTGAACTGGCCGGCACGGAGATCGGGACGGCGACGATCCGCGAGCTGCTCGAGCACCAGTCCGGCATCCAGCGCGACGGCACCGCCGCCGACTTCTGGCAGCTCGAGTACGCCTTCCCCGACCGGGAGGCGCTGATCTCGGAGATCCTCGCGCACGGCACCATCGCGCACCGCAACGAGTACTTCCGGTACTCGAACGTCGGGTACTCGCTGCTGGGGCTCGCGATCGAGAGCGCCTCGGGCACGAGCTACGCGGAGTACTGCCGCGAGCACATCATCGAACCGCTGGGCCTGACCCGCACGGGCGCCGAGTACGACCCTGCCCGCGAGGCGGAGTACGCCGCCGGGCACACCGGCCTGCTCCTCGGCGAGACCGACCGGCTCGTCATCGAGCACGTGGACACGAGGGCGATGGCCGCGGCCACCGGCTTCTACTCCACCGCGGAGGATCTCACCGTGTACGGGGCTGCGCACTGGCTGGGCGCGGACGCCCTGCTCACCGACGACTCCCGACGGATCATGCAGCGCACGGCATCCGTCGTCGAGCACTACGGATCGGAGATCGGCCGCTACGGCACCGGCATCGAGGTGTCCACGATCCGCGAGCGCGCGGTCGTCGGCCACTCCGGCGGATATCCGGGGCACATCACCCGCACCTACATCGATCCCGTCGGCAAGCTCGTGGTGAGCGTGCTCACCAACTCGGTCGACGGCATCGCGGAGCAGATCGCCCAGGCCGTGTTCGCCGTGATCGACGCCGCCGAGAAGCCCCTGCCCGGCGCGGAGAAGAAGCCCCTCCCCCAGGACGGCCCCGCCCCGGAGAGCTTCACCGGGCGCTACGCCTCGCTCTGGGGTCTCACCGACGTCGTCGAGCTCGGCGGAAGGCTCGTCCTCGTCTCCCCGGGAGCGCGCGACGTCTGGCCGACGATCGATGAGCTCGAGGTCGTCGACCCCGACACCCTCCGCACGTTCCTGCAGCCGAGCTTCGGCGCGTCCGGCGAGCCGGTATCGTTCACTCGCAAGGCCGACGGCACGGTCGCATCGATCCGCGTCAACGGCATGACCCAGTGGCCGATCGACGACTTCCTGGCGCGCCGGGAGTCGATGACCCGCATCCTCAAGGAGCCCGTGACGTGACCGAGCTGGAACTGACCCCCGGGCAGCGCGCCTTCGTCGAGCAGTTCGCCCTGGCCTGGCAGGCCACGACGAGCAACCGCATGGAGGCGAGGATCATCGCCCTGCTGATGATCGTGGACCGTCCGCAGCTCTCCAGCAGCGAGATCGCGGCCCTGCTCACCGCGAGCGCCGGTGCCGTGTCGACGGCGACCAGGCACCTCACGGAGGTCGGTTTCATCCACCGCGTCGCGATCCCCGGCGACCGCAGCTACTACTTCGCCGTGGAGGAGGACGTCTGGGGAGGCTTCCTCGGCTCCGAACGGCACTACCTGCGCATGCTGTCCGCCGCGATCGAGAGCGGCATGGACGAGATCGACGCGGGCGGGCTGCCGCAGCGCCGCCTGCGCAACGCCCGCAATTACATGACCTGGCTGAGCGGCTATCACTCCAAGATGCTCGCCGACTGGCAGGCCTATCGAGACGCCCAGGAGGACGCCGATGACCACTGATGCCCCCGTGCTGAGCGTGCAGGGCCTCACCGTCCGCTTCCAGGTCGACGGCGGACGGCAGCCCGATGTCGAAGCCGTGACGGATCTCAGCTACGAGGTCGCACCCGGCGAGATCGTCGCGATCGTCGGCGAGTCCGGTTCAGGCAAGTCGGTCAGCTCGATGGCGATCATGGGCCTGCTGCCCGAGACCGCCACGGTGTCCGGCAGCGCACGGCTCGGAGACACCGAGCTGCTCGGCCTGAGCAGGACGGCGCTCTCCGGCATCCGCGGCAAGCGCGTCTCGATGGTGTTCCAGGATGCCATCGGCGCGCTCGACCCGGTGTTCACGATCGGCCAGCAGCTGCGCGAGGTGCTCGCCCGGCACCGCCCAGAGCTGGACCGCGCCGCGCGCGAGGCGAGGGCCATCGAGCTGCTGCGCATGGTGGATCTCCCCGACCCCGAGGCGCGGATGCGCTTCTACCCGCACCAGTTCTCCGGCGGCCAGTGCCAGCGCATCATGATCGCCATGGCGCTGGCCTGCGACCCCGAGCTGCTCATCGCCGACGAGCCGACCACGGCGCTCGACGTCACGGTGCAGGCCGAGGTGCTGGACGTGCTCCGCCGCCTGCGCGAGCGCACGAGCGCCGCGATCGTCCTCATCACCCACGATATGGGCGTGGTCGCCGACCTCGCCGACCGGGTCGTGGTGATGCGCCACGGCAGGGCGGTCGAGAGCGCGGAGGTGCACCGGCTGTTCGCCGCACCGGAGGCGCCGTACACGCAGCAGCTGCTTTCGGCCGTGCCCCGCATCGGTGCACCGGCGCGCGAGTCCGCCGCGCAGCCCGGCGCCGTGCTCGAGGTGGACGACCTGGTCGTGGAGTACTCGTCTCGGCGCCGCGCCGTGCGCGCCGTCGACGGTGTGAGCCTTCGGATTGCCCCCGGCGAACTGCTGGCTCTCGTGGGAGAGTCCGGCTCCGGCAAGTCGACGCTCGGCCGCGCGGCGCTCGGGCTCGCGCCGATCACGTCGGGGTCGATCCGCGTCGGCGGTGTGGACGTCGCGTCCGGGTCGAGGGCAGCCCAGCGCGCGATGCGCGCTCGGGTGGGCGTGGTCTTCCAGAACCCGCTCGGCTCGATGAATCCGCGGTACACCGTCGCCCAGTCGGTCGGCGAGCCGCTCGCCGTGCACGCAGGGCTGCGCGGCGACGCGCTGGAAAGCAGGATCACGGAGCTGCTCGAATCGGTCGAGCTCCCCGGCGCCTGGTCGGAGCGCTATCCGCACGAGCTCTCCGGCGGCCAGCGCCAGCGCGTCGCGATCGCCCGCGCCATCGCCCTCCAGCCCGACCTCCTCATCGCCGACGAGCCGACGTCGGCCCTGGACGTCTCGGTGCAGGCGACCGTGCTGGAGCTGTTCCGCCGCCTGCAGCAGGAGTTCCGCTTCGCCTGCCTGTTCGTCAGTCACGACCTCGCGGTGGTCGACGAGCTCGCCGACCGCGTGGCCGTGATGCACCGAGGGCGTCTCGCCGAGCTCGGCGACCGGGTGCAGGTGCTGCAGAACCCGCAGGACGAGTACACCCGTACGCTGCTCGCGGCCGCTCCCCTGCCGGACCCCGCCCTCCAGCGCGCCCGCAGGGCGTCCTGACGCGTTCCTCGCCCCGCTGCACGGCGGAGCGAGGAACGATCAGTCGTCCAGCGCGGAGACGACAGGGATCGCGTTCGTCACGACGGGCACGGATGCCGACATCAGCGTCCCGTCGTCCCGTCGCGCATCCGCGAAGGTCTGCAGCGTGGGTCGCCCTGGGATGATCGGCCCCTGGTCGGCGAGCGCGACGACGGCATCCTGCCCTTCCGCCGCCGTATGCTCGGCGCCGCGGACCGTGAACGACACCGGCTCCCCGACCCGCACGCTCACGCGCAGCTCGTCACGGGTGAGCGTGACCTGCAGGGCCGTGCCCTGCCACTGCAGCGGGTACGACAGGCTCGGCCAGTCGGCGGGCAGGCGCGGGTCGAAGCTCAGCTCGCCCGCGTGGTCGCGCATGCCGCCGAAGCCGGAGACGAGCGCCGTCCACACGCCGCCGGCCGAGGCGACGTGCACGCCGTCGGCGGCGTTGTGATGCAGATCTCCGAGGTCGACGAAGATCGACTGGCGGAAGTAGTCCATGGCGAGGTCCTGGTAGCCCACTTCGGCCGCGAGGATCGACTGCACGACGGCGGAAAGGGTCGAGTCGCCGGTGGTGAGCGGGTCGTAGTACCGGAAGTCGGCCAGCTTCTCCTCGGGGGTGAAGTGGTTGCCCTGCAGGAACAGGGCGAGCACCACATCGGCCTGCTTGAGCACCTGGAAGCGGTAGATAACGAGCGGGTGGAAGTGCAGCAGCAGCGGACGCTGGTCGTTCGGGGTGTTCTCGAGGTCCCAGACTTCGCGCTCCAGGAACAGCGAGTCCTGGGGGTGGATGCCCAGGCTCTCGCTGAACGGGATGAACATCGCGTTCGCTGCGAGCTCCCACCCCTCGGCCTCCCCCGCTTCGAGGCCGGTGCGTGCGACGAGCGCGTCGTAGGCCGCGGGGTCGGCCGCCGCGAGCTCGCGGACGACCCTGGACGCATAGCGCAGGTTGTAGCGCGCCATGACGTTGGTGAAGAGGTTGTCGTTGACGACGGTGGTGTACTCGTCGGGCCCCGTCACCCCGTGGATGTGGAACGTGGCGTCGCCGTTCGTCCCCCGCCAGAAGCCGAGCGTGTCCCACAGGCGTGCGGTCTCGACGGCGACGTCGACACCCTCGCGGTGCAGGAACTCCACGTCCCCGGTCGCCCTGACGTACTTGCCGAGGGCGAAGCTCACGTCGGCGTTGATGTGGTACTGCGCGGTGCCGGCGGCGTAGTAGGCCGATGCCTCCTCGCCGTTGATGGTGCGCCAGGGGAAGAGCGCGCCGGCCTCGTTGAGCTGAGCGGCCCTGCGGCGGGCCGCAGGCAGCATGAGCACGCGCGCCCGCAGCGCATTGCGCGCCCACTGCGGCGAGGTGTACGTGAGGAACGGCAGGACGTAGATCTCGGTGTCCCAGAAGTAGTGCCCGCTGTAGCCGGAGCCGGAGACGCCCTTGGCCGGCACGCCTGCTCCGTCGGCACGAGCGGATGCCTGCGCGAGCTGGAACAGGCACCAGCGGGTCGCCTGCTGGAGGTCGTCGTGCCCCTCGATGACGACGTCGCTGCGCCCCCAGAACGCGTCGAGCCAGTCGGCCTGATGCTGGAACTGCGCATCGACTCCCTCGACCGCGACCCTGTCGAGCGAGCGGCGGCAGCGGTCGACGAGCTCCCTCGCCGGGACTCCGCGGGAGGTGTGATAGCTGACGAGCTTGGTGATGCGGATGGGGACGCCCGCCTTCGCCTGCACCCGGAAGACGTTCTTGGCGATATCCGGCTCGATGAGCTGTCTGGCGTCGTAGGCGTTCTCGGTCTCCAGGATGTGGTCGGCGACAACGGCCACCGTCATCCCCGATTCGCTCACCCGGTACGACAGCGCGGAGCGCAGCCCGTCCTGCCAGAACTCGACGGGCTGCAGCACCCGCTCCGCGATCCGCTCGCTCTTGCGCGGATCGAAGCCGGCCTTGGCCTTCTTGGCGGGCACGGGTGTGCCCGCGTAGACGGTCCCGCCGTCCTGGCGGTTGAGGATCTGGCAGCTGATGGTGACGGGCGCATCCGCGTTCTCCACGGTGACCTCGAGGCGCAGGATCGCGAGGTGGCGCTCCTCGAAGCTGACCAAGCGCTCGTCGTGCATGCGCACGCGCTTGCCGGACGGTGTTTCCCAGACCAGCTCGCGGGTCAGCACGCCCGTCTTCATGTCCAGCGAGCGAGAGTACTCGCGGACGTCCGCCTCATCGAAGGAGATCGGCTCGTCGTCGACGTAGACGCGCATGATCTTCGCGTCGGGGGCGTTGACGATGGTCTGTCCCACCTCGGCGAAGCCGTACGCCTGCTCTGCGTGCCGGATCGGCCAGGTCTCGTGCAGGCCGTTCAGGAACGTGCCGTGCTCGTGGGCGCCGCGCCCCTCGATGTGGTTGCCTCTGAGCCCCAGATACCCGTTGCCGACGGCGAACAGCGTCTCCGAGACACCGTCCTCGCTGTAGCGGGTCTCGACGAGACGCCACGGGTCTACGGGAAAGCGGTCGCGATCGATCATGCGGTCTCCGGGGTGTCGTGGAGGAGGCGGGCGAGGTCATCGACGATACAGGTCGCGCCCTGTGCGCGGAGGACATCCGCACCCGCGCCGCGATCGACGCCGACGACGATCGCGAAACCGGCGGCGGAGGCGGAGGCGACGCCCGCCACAGCATCCTCGACCGCCGCACTCGTGGCGGCATCCACGCCGAGTGCGACAGCACCGGCGGCGAACATGTCAGCGGCGGGCTTCGAGGCGAGATGGTCCTGCTCTGCGACCACGCCGTCGACGACGATCTCGAAGAAGTCGCGGATGCCTGCCGAGGCGAGCACCTCCTCGGCGTTCTTGGAGCTCGAGACGACGCCCATGCGGATCCCGGCATCCCTCAGCTCTCGGATGAGCGCGAGCGAGCCGGGGTAGGGTGCGATCCCGTCCCGGCGCAGGGACGCGGCGAAGGCGTCGTTCTTGCGGTTGCCGATGCCGCAGACGGTCTCGGCCTCGGGGGCGTCGTCCGTCTCGCCCCAGGGGATCTCGACGTTGCGGCTGTGCAGCAGGCTCGCGACCCCGTCGTAGCGCTTCTTGCCATCCAGATAGGCGAAGTAGTCGTCGTCCGTGTACGCGGGCGAGATGCCCCACTGCGCGAAGACGTCCTCGAAGACGTCCTTCCATGCGCGCATGTGCACTTCGGCGGTCGGCGTGAGCACGCCGTCGAGATCGAACAGGACCCCTGAGGTCTCTCGGAGATCGGGCAGGGCATCGGACACGCGGGCCTCCAGCGGACGAGGGAGAACGGGGCCGGCACCTCTGTGTGCCACTGTCAGCGTAATGCGCCCTGCACGCCGGATGCTACGCCCGGCCGTGGCAGACTGGCATGACCATCGAAGGGGGTCCCGTGCTCGCTGCCGAACGTCGTTCGCGCATCCTCTCCGAGGTGCGTCGCGCCGGTGCCGCCGTCGTCGGCGAACTCGCCGAGACGCTGGGTGTGAGCGAGATGACCGTGCGGCGCGACATCGACGTCCTCGCCGATCAGGGGCTCGTCGATCGCGTCCGAGGGGGCGCGACGACGCCGCGCCTGCCCGACCGCAGCGAGGTCGACTTCCGCTCGCAGGCGCGCAGGATGCTGGCGCAGAAGCGCGCCATCGCGCGAGCCGCCGCGCGCCTCGTCGAGCCCGGTATGGCCGTCGGCCTCTCCGGCGGGAGCACCGCGTGGGCGCTCGCTCAGGAGCTGCGCGGCATCCCCGATCTCACGATCGTCACGAACTCCCTGCCCGTCGGCGACGTCTTCGCCCGCCCCGATCGCGCGGACGAGCCGTACACGCAGACCGTCGTGCTCACCGGCGGGGTCCGCACACCGGCGGATGCCCTCGTCGGCCCGGTCGCCGTCCGCGCCCTCGAGGTGCTGCACTGCGACCTCGTCTTCCTCGGCGTGCGAGGCGTCGACCTGCAGGCCGGCCTCACGACGTCGAACCTCCTCGAGGCCGAGACCGACCGCGCCCTCATCGCGACGGGCGGTGTGTCCGTCGTGCTCGCCGATCACACGAAGTGGAACGCGGTGGGTCTCACGACCATCGCGGACATCGGCGACGTCGACCGTCTCATCACCGACGACGGCCTGCCCTCGGATGCCGTCGAGCAGCTCGACGCGCTCGTCGGCGTGACCCTCGCGGAGGTCGAGGAGCCGGCGGCATCCTGACCGGGGCGGGATCTGCGGCCCGTTCGGCCGTCGCTCCCCGGCATCCACCTGGCGCATCACGCCGCAACCCCGGCCGGATTCCGACACCTGATGCCCACCGAGGCACCCGCCGCCGCTCCACGCACGCTCCCCGCACCAGCACCAGCCACCTCAGCGGAGCGTCGAGCCCCTGACCTCGATGCGGGCATCGACGACGATGTGGCGCACGGGCATGTCCATGCCGGGCGGCGTGTTCATCTGACGCTCCAGCTCATCGAGCGCCGCGTCGACGAGCGCACCATCGTCGGGCGAGATCGAGGTCAGCGCCGGTGTCGAGAACCGAGCCGCGTGCACGTCGTCGAAACCGATGACGGCGACCTCCTCCGGCACCCGCTTGCCCGCGTCGTGCAGGGCAGACAGCACGCCGAAGGCGAGCGAGTCGTTCGAGCACGCCACCCCGTCGAACGTCACCCCGGCCGCGAGCAGCGCCGACATGGCGCGTCTGCCCTCCTCGGGGGTGAACGCCTCGACCGTCGCGACGAGCTCGGCGTCTTCGGCGAGGCCCAGCCGCGCGACCGCCTGGCGATATCCGGCGAGGCGCTGATCCGCGGCATCCGACGGCCGGGCCGCACGGCTTCCCACGAAGGCGATCCTGCGGCAGCCGGCCTCGGCGAGGTGGGTCGTGGCGGCATCCGTCGCAGCCTTGTTGTCGATGGTGACGTGGGTGAAAGGGCTCACCTGGATGTGCTCGCCCAGCAGCACGATCGGGCCTGGCGCCGTGCGCCTGGTGAGGTCTCCGACCGTCAGCGAGCGCGGGATGTGGATCAGCCCGTCGATGGGCGGCAGCCCGACGCCGTTGGCGATGTCGACCTCGCGCTCGTGGCTGCCCGCGGTCTGCTGGATGAGGATGGACAGCCCGCGCGCATGCGCGCGGGTGACGAAGAGCGAGGTGAGCTCGGCGAAGTACGGCTCATCGAGGTCGGGCACGGCGAGAGCCACGATCCCGGTGCGCTGACGGCGGGTCACCGGTGCGCCGCGTCGTGCCGCTTCATTCACGGGCCTGCTCCTCGCCGAGATGCTCCTGGCCCTCACGCTACCGGTCACCGGGCCTCCGTCTTGGCATCCGCACGCCCGCGCTGCACGCGGAACGCGATCACGCGCGCCTCGGACACCCCGTTGGTGGCCGAGATGACGAGCCGCGCGGCCGAGAACGCCCCGAGATCGGCGGGGAGCGGGTGGACGCGGTGGCGATGCCGATTGCCCTCCACCTCGGCGGCGACGCGCCAGCCGTCCACGCCGAGGACCTCGACCCGGTAGTCGCGCACGAGCTGCGGCAGCACGCGGTCGGGGCTGCGGTGGTGATGCAGCGTGTTCAGCTCGAGGTCGACGTCGTCGTCGAACACCAGGCGCACCTCGCCGGCGGTGACGGGCTCGGCCCAGTCCAGCCGCAGCCACTCCTCCCGACCGGATTCCATCGGTGCGGATGCCCACATGTTCGGCCCGTCGAAGGGACGGTTGTATCCGCCGACCGCGCGCTCCGGCGCGAGCACCTCCGACGCGGGGAACGCGCGGAAGACGACGGAGCGCCCCCGCAGCGGCTTGGTCGGCCATTGCACGATGAGCTCGTCCGTGCTGATCTGCACGTTCTGATCGTCGTTGTCGACGCGGTGCACGAGCGAGAGGACGCCGGGAGGGAGCGCCGCGGTCGTGTACACGGTCGCGTCGGCATTGCGCCGGATCACGACGATCACGTTGCGCGGTTTGTCCGTCGTGTGGGGCAGCTCGATGTCGACCCACTGCGCGTCGCCCGCCGCGAGCGGCACGGATGCTGCGGCGACGCGATGCACAGGGATGACGTTCTGCGGCAGATCCGAGACGTAGGCCTCGACGACGAGCGTCGTGTCTCGCGCCGCGGCGACCCGCAGGGAGATCCCGCCCAGGACGTCGTGCACGGGGACGACGATGCCGAGGTCGTCGTCGAGCGGATGCGGATCGCCGACGGCCGCAGCACCCGTGCCGACGACGGTCGTGGAGCTCGATGCGGTGACCGAGGCGCTGCGCGCGAGATCGTCCTGGTCCTCGTTGGCGACGCCGATCAGCGGCGCATCCGCGCGCAGCAGGGTCTGCCGGAGCTCCGCGAGGTACTCGTCGTGGATGCCGCGCGGCGTCGTGCCGAGCGCGACGCTGAGCGCCGCGGCCGTGCCGGCGGCCTCCCCCATCGCCGCGCACGTCGCCATCACGCGGGCGGCTCCGAAGGCGATGTGGGTGGCCGAGACGAGCCGGCCGGCCATGAGGAGGTTGCCGACGTTCTGCGAGTAGAGCGAGCGGTACGGGATCTCGAAGACGCCGTTGGAGAAGCGCTGCAGCGCACCGGCGCCGGTGGCGTACATGCCGCCGGCGGGATGCAGGTCGATCGACCATCCGCCGAACGCGACCCCGTCGTCGAAGGCGGTCTGGTCGATGATGTCGCCCTGGTGCAGCGTGTAGTCGCCGATGAAGCGCCGGTACTCGCGCTTGCCGGGGATGTTGCCGATCCACTCGAGATCGAGGGTGTCGGCATCGAACTTCCCCGAGTTCTTGATGTGATCCCAGATGCCGAGGATCACACCGCGCAGCTCGTCGCGGATGCGCTCGTTGTCATCCACGATGTCGAGCTCGCCGCCCCACTCGACCCACCAGTACGCCGCGCCGCTGTCACCGGAGCGGATGATGCGCGATTCCGGGATGGGGGTCGTCGTGATGTCGATGGCGGAGTCCGGCGCGACGAAGTCGACCGGACGCCCGAGGTCCTTGGAGTAGAACAGCAGGGTGGAGCCGAGGAACTCGCGCTTCGGCTCCTCCGGAGCCCAGTCCTCACCGAACTCGGCGCGTCCTTCCTTGCCGAGACGGTAGCGCGCACCGGCGAGATGGCCGACGAGCCCGTCGCCCGTGCAGTCGAGGAAGATCGGCGCGCGGAACTCCGTGGTGATCTCCGATCCCATGGTCCAGCCGGTCACGGCGTCGATGACGCGGGCGTCGTCCGGCCCGTGGGCGGCGACCTCCCGCACATCGGTGTTGAGGAAGAGCGTGATGTTCTTCTCGCGGCGGACGAGGTCGAGCACGACGTCGTCCCAGTGGATCGGGTTGCCCTCGGGGTTGCGGTACTGGTTCTCCAGGTACAGCTCGCCGATGACGCCCGTCTCACGCGCCCAGCGCTGGTTGCCGTGGGCGGTCGCCCCGCACACCCACACCCGCACCTCGGAGGACGAGTTTCCTCCGAGGACGGGACGGTTGCCGATCAGCGCGACCCTGCTGCCGAGCCGGGCGGCGGCGATCGCCGCCCCGACTCCGGCGAGGCCTCCTCCGACGACGACGACGTCGGTCTCGATCCTCTGGCTGCGCATGCGGGGTTCCTTCCGTGGGGTGTGGGTGTGCGGGGCGGCGGGGTCAGCCGTCCGCGGCGATCGCTTCGATCTCGAAGACGCGGGCGACGTCGGTCGCCGAAGCGGACGGGTCGGAGATCTCCAGGCGGATGCCGTCGGCGACGACGTCCGCGGTGTCGACCCTGACGAGACGCTCGGTGTTCGCCGCGTACGTCCCGACCTCGGTCCAGCCGTCGGCGGTGTGCACGAGCACGGTGAAGCCGCGCAGGACGGCCGCGGTGCTCGGGTCGACGCTGTAGCCGCTGCGCACGCGCACCTCGGCGAGCGCCGCCGGCTCCGCGAGGGTGATCTCGATGCTCGGCGTTGGGTCGTTCGCGGCGGAGATCCACCGGCTGGCGTCGGTGCAGACGCCGTCGACCGCGAGCTCCGGACCCGTGTCCGCCCTCAACTGCGAGGATGCGGTGACGGTGGCGCCGATGGCGAGGTTCGTCCCGCCGAGGTCGCCGCGCAGCTCGGCGACGATGTCCGAGAGCTCCTCACCGCTCGCCTTCGGGCCCGATCGGGGCACTTCGGCGTACGAGAGCACGGCGGGGTTCGCGTTGGGGGCGCTGAGGTAGAGCAGATCGGTGCCGGCATCCGTGGTCGCCGCCCGCAGCCGCTGCTGACCGCTGCGCGCCTCGCCGACCGTCTCGTACGACCAGCCGGCCCGGCCCTTCGCCTGCTCGATCTTGACCACCTGGCTTCGCAGCTCGCCGCAGACCTGGGCCGTGACGGCCGCATAGACGCGGACCTTCGAGCCGTGCACGGTGGTGTCGATGGTCGCGCTCGTCGCGGTGCCCGCGCCGAGCTCCGAGGTGTCGACGAGCATCTCGCTCGACCAGCCGGAGCGGTTCCAGGATGCGTAGAGCACGTCGTACGCCGTGGCATCCTTCTCCACGAACCGGTAGGTGATGCCGACGAGCCGGTCGCCGCGCAGCGCCATCTTCGCGGTCTGCAGGGCGGGGGTGTAACTGGAGATGTCCTCGTCCGCACCGAAGTCCCGCCAGATCACCGCTCCGCCGCTGTCGGGGGTGACGGGCCCCTCCACCGCGGTGCCCGCGACGTCCTCGATGCCGCCGGTCGCGGGGTCGTAGACGACGTAGGAGCCCAGGTGCCGCGCAGGATCCGCCGGCCAGGGGCCCCACTCCCACAGCACGTGGACGCGCCCGTCGCCGTCGACCTCGAGGTCGTCGGGATAGAACGAGTAGCCGACCGCCGCGGCGATCGTGGTCTCCTTCTCCCAGACGCCGACCGCTGGATCGTAGTGGTACAGCACTCCGTCGCGCCGGCGCTGGGTGTCTGCGCCGCTGCGCACGAGCAGCCAGGCGTCGCCATCCGCACCGTGGGCGGTGATCGGATACGTGATCGTCGCCGCCTGGTCGGGCATCTCGGCCGTGACGTCGACGAGGCTCGTGACGTCGCCTGGCGTCTCGGTGCGGAAGTAGTTCCACTGCTCGTGGTGCATCGAGACGAAGGCGTGGATCATGCCCTCGCCGTCCACGACGATCGACGGCTGGTTGTGGCCGTTGTCATCCACGAAGCTCACGCAGGATCCGGAGCCGTCATGCAGGCAGCCGTCCGTCCACGTGCCGTCCGCCGCGCGTGCGGCCAGGTGCACCTCGTGGGTCGCCGACGTCGGACCGGGCGCGTTGTACGCGAAGTACGCGACGCCGTCGACCTCGTCGATCGGGTTCCACCAGCCGGCCTGATTGGAGGCGTCGACCCGGAACGGGAGATCCTCGACGCTCGTCTGCGCAGGGGCGGCGAGCGCTGCGGGAACGAGCCCCGCGACGACCAGGGCCGCGCCCGCGACCGCACCGGTTGCGATACGGAGACGCACGGCTCAGCCGATCAGCTTCTGCGCGGCTTCGCCGGCCGCCTTCATGGCGTCGGCGGGCGTGGCCGAGCCGACGAGCACGGCCTGCACCTGCTCGGCGATCTCCGTCTCGATCTGCGAGTACGAGGTGAACGCCCAGAACGGGTTGCTCGTCGCCGTCGCCGTGATCCGCTCGCTGAACAGCGCCCCGAAGGTGTCTGCCGCGACGACGTCGGATGCCTGCGCCTCCTCCGTGACCGGCGGGAGACCGCGGATGGCGTAGTCGGCGAGCACGGTGTCGAGGTCGCTGGTGGCGAACTGGGCGAAGTCGCCGGCGGTAGCCGCTCCCTCACCGTCGATGACGGCGATCGCGCCGCCCCAGACGAGGGCACGCGGGGTGTCGCCGTCCTTGAGCACGGGCCGGGCGACCGGGGCGAGCTTGCTCGCGAGATCCGCATCGGGCGACTCGCCGACGACGGCGTTGCGACCGACCGGCGCGTCGTCGTAGATCGCGGTGCGCCCCTGGGCGAAGAGCGAACGGGCATCGAAGCGGTCGACGTCTGCGGCGATGAGCCCCTGGTCGTAGAGGCTCTTGTACCAGGTGACCGCCTCGATCGAGGCGTCGTCGCCGATGGTCACGGTCTCCCCGTCGATGAGCGGGCTGCCGAAGGTCTGCATCCAGATGAGGATGTCCTTGAGCTGCGCGGCCTTCGTCGAGGCGGCATACGGGATGAGCCCGCCGCCGAGCGCCTTGAGGTCCTTCAGCGTCTTCTCGTAGGCGTCGATGGTGGTCGGGAACTCCTCGGGGGTGACGCCGACCTTCGCGAGGATCTCGGAGTTGGTGACGAGACCGATCGCGCCGATCGTCCACGGCAGCGCGTACTGGATGCCGTCGAACTGCGCGGCCTTGAGCGCGGCATCCGTGTAGCCGCGGCCCTCGGTGAGGGATCCGAGGTCCTGCAGCTTGCCCATCGCGGCGAGCGATCCGAGCCAGGCGACGTCGACGTGCGCCGCACCGGCGAACTGACCGCCGCGCACCTGCAGGGTGAGCTGGTTGAAGTACTCGTTGTACGGGAAGGAGACGTCCTTCACCGAGATGGACTGCTTGCCCTCGTACGCCGCGACGATCGCTTCGAGCGCAGGGGCTGCCGCCTCCTCGGTGAACGACCAGGAGGCGAACGAGAAGTCCGTCGGGTCTGCGCCGTTGAGGCCGGCGGCGGTGCCTGAACCGCCGCCGGGCTTGGGGGCGGTGCCGGTGGGCGCACAGGCGGCGAGGGCTGCGGCTGCGGCACCGATGCCGAACAGCTGGAGCGCCCTGCGTCGCGTCAAGGCGATGTTCGTGAGCGGGGATGCGGACATGGTCGTCCTCCTTGTCGAGATGTCGTGCATGGTGGATACGGGATCAGCCCTTGACGGCGCCGGCGGTCATGCCGCCGACGAGGAAGCGCTGGAGCAGGATGAAGGCGATGGCGACGGGCAGCGAGACGACGAGGGATGCCGCCATGAGCTCGGGCCAGGCGGTGGACGCCTCGCCGACGTAGGTGTTCACGAGGCCAGGAGGCAGCGTCTGCTTCTCAGGGCCCGCGAGCGTGAGCGCGAAGATGAAGTCGTTCCAGCCGCGCACGAACGCGAACAGCCCTGCGGCGACGAGCCCGGGAGCCGACAGGGGCAGCACGATCGAGTGGATGATGCGCAGGCGCGAGGCGCCGTCCACGCGGGCGGCTTCGATGAGCTCGTCGGGGATGGTGTCGAAGAACCCCTTCAGCATCCACACGCACAGCGGCAGCGTGAAGGTCGTGAACGACAGCACGAGCGCCGTGTAGGTGTTGAGCAGGTTGTAGGCGGCGAACACCGTGTACAGGGTGACGAGCAGCAGCGCCTGCGGGAACATCTGCGAGGCGAGGACGAAGTACATCAGCGCGCGACGACCGGTGTAGCGGAACTTCGAGAACGAGTAGCCCATGTAGGCCGACACGATCACGGAGAGGATCGCCGTGATCACCGAGACGATGATGCTGTTCTGCAGGTACGTGAACAGCTGGGGGTTGGAGAACAGCGACGCGTAGGCCTCGAAGGAGATCTCGGAGGGGAACAGGCGCGGCGGGTACGAGAACACCTGCGTCTTCGGGGTGAGCGAGGTGGCGAGCAGCCAGTAGACCGGCAGCAGCGCGAAGCCGCCGAACACGATCACGGTGAGCCAGGCGGCGATCTTGACGCCCGGGCGTTCGCGGCGCTCCGCGGATGCCGGGCGGGGCTTGCGGGCCTTGCGCGGCGGGAGGACGTGGGCCCTGGTCGCGTCGATCACGGCATCCGAATCCTGGGGCTGGGGAAGCAGGGTGGCGGTCATTTCTTCTCTCCCTTCTCCGAGAAGCGGACGTACACGACGACGAGCACCATGAGCAGCAGGAGCCAGAGGAGGCCGAGGGCGCCCGCCTTGCCCAGGTCGAAGCCGTGGAAGGCCGTCTCGTACACGGCGGTGGCGAAGGTCTGGGTGCTGCCGGCCGGGCCGCCGCCGGTGAGGACGTAGATGATGTCGAAGTGCTGGAAGTTCCAGATGAACTCCAGCAGCAGGACGAGCCCGATGATGCCGTTCATCTGCGGGACCGTGATGGAGAAGAAGCGGCGGATGGTGCCCGCTCCGTCGATCTCGGCGGCCTCGTGGAGCTCGCGCGGCACCGTCTGCAGACCGGCGAGGAGCATGACCATCATCCAGGGGAAGGACTGCCAGGTCTTCGCGACGATGACCGCGACCATGGCGGTGCCGGGCTGGGCGAGCCATGCCTGCGGGTCGTCGATGAGTCCGATCGACTGCAGCAGGGAGTTCATCACGCCGTAGTTGGCGTTGAAGATCCACATCCACAGGAACGAGACGACGACGCCGGGCACGAGCCACGGGATGAGCATGAGCCCGCGGAACACCTTCGACCCGGCGATGCGGGTGTTCAGTGCGAGCGCGAGCCCGAATCCGATGATGAACGGGATCGCCGTGGTGCCGAGCGTGAACACCATGGTCTGCCCGAACAGGGTGAGGAACTCGCCCTGCAGCACGTCGATGATGTTCTGGAATCCCACGAACTCGCGGCCGGGGTAGAGCAGGCTCTGCTCGAAGAAGGCGGTGACGAGGCTCGTGATGAGCGGGTAGACCACGACGGCGACCAGGAGCGCGAGCCCGGGCACGACGAGGAGGAAGGCGAACATCCGATCCGAGATGCGTTTCGGAGTGTTTGCTTTTGTTGCTAGTTGTGAAGTCATTGTTCCCACGTCTCTGTGCGCTTCTGTCGCCATTGAGCAGCAAGACCCCGGAGGGTGCGGGTCAAGTCTCACGGAGCCGCGGGATCGCGTCAATTCGGAACGGTAACGCTTGGGTAACGGAGAGTGCGTAACTGTTCTTGCTTGTTATCTAGCACTGTTGCTTATGGCATCGCTTCGACAAGCTCAGCGAGCTACACCACCCGACACCCCGTACGCTTCGACAAGCTCAGCGAGCTACACGAGCCACCCCCGCACGCTTCGACAAGCTCAGCGAGCTACACCGGACGCTCCCTGGGCCACCTTCACCGCTCCCTGAGCCTGTCGAAGGGAGCACACCCCCGCACGCTTCGACAAGCTCAGCGAGCTACACCACCCGACACCCCGCACGCTTCGACAGGCTCGGCGAGCTAGCCGACGCTGAGGGCCTGGCGGGCGATCTCGAGCTCCTCGTTCGTGGGCACGACCAGGACGTCGATCGCCGAGGCATCCGTGGAGATCCGACGGATGCCTGGCACGCGCGCACCATTCCGCTCGGCGTCGATCTCCACCCCGAGGAAGCCGAGGGTCGCGAGAGCATCCGCGCGGACACCGCTGGAGTTCTCTCCCACACCGGCGGTGAACGAGATGACATCCACCCCGCCCAGCTGTGCGATGTACGCGCCGGCGTAGGCGCGTAGGCGGTGGATGTAGACCTCGTAGGCGAGCGTCGCCGCCTCCTCCCCTGCCTCCACGCCGGCCACGATGTCGCGCATGTCGCTGCGCCCTGCGAGGCCGAGGAGGCCGCTGCGCTTGTTGAGCAGTGCATCGATCTCGGCGATGCCCAGGTCGGCACGGCGCGCGAGGTGCACGAGCACGGCGGGGTCGATGTCACCGGAGCGCGTGCCCATGACGAGCCCTTCGAGCGGAGTCATCCCCATGGACGTCTCGACGGAGCGCCCTCCGTCGATCGCCGTCACCGACGCCCCGTTGCCGAGGTGGAACACGAGCTGACGAAGCTCGGAGAGCGGACGCCCGAGGAAGAGCGCGGCCTGCTCGGAGACGAACTTGTGACTCGTGCCGTGGAATCCGTAGCGGCGGATGCGGTGACGCTCCGCGAGCTCGCGGTCGATCGCGTAGGTATAGGCGGCCGGTGGCAGCGTCTGGTGGAACGCGGTGTCGAACACCGCCACGTGCGGCACATCGGGGAACGCCCTGCGCCCCGCGCGGATGCCGGACACGGCACCGGGGTTGTGCAGCGGCGCGAGGGCCGAGAGGTCCTCGATGTTGATCTCCACGAGGTCGTCGATCAGCGTCGGCGCGAAGAAGCGCGCTCCGCCGTGCACGACGCGGTGGCCGACCGCGGCGGGCGGATGCTCGGCGAGCTGCGGCCCGTGCGCGGCGAACTGCTCGAGCATGATCGCGATGGCGGCGTCGTGGTCGGGAACGGCCGCTTCGCTGCGGTGCTTCTCGTCGAGCACGCCGGGCGTCGCGGGGCCGTCGGCGAGGCGCCGCACCGTGTGCGTCACGGCTCCGGCATCCTGGCCGATGCGCTCGATGAGGCCGTCGGCGAGCGGGAGCTCGCGCTCCATGTCCATCAGGCTGTACTTCAGCGACGAGGATCCGCTGTTGATGACGAGGACGACGCTCACGCTCACTCCCCCTGCGCCTGGATCGCCGTGATGGCGACCGTGTTGACGATGTCCTCGACGAGCGCTCCGCGACTCAGGTCGTTGATGGGCTTGTTGAGCCCCTGCAGCACCGGTCCGATCGCCACGGCGCCGGCCGAGCGCTGCACGGCCTTGTACGTGTTGTTGCCGGTGTTGAGGTCGGGGAAGACGAACACAGTCGCCCGGCCAGCCACCGCCGAGTCGGGCAGCTTGGCCTTCGCCACGGCGGCATCGGCCGCGGCGTCGTACTGGATGGGCCCCTCGACGAGCAGCTCGGGGGCGCGCTCGCGCACGAGCGCCGTGGCCTCGCGCACCTTGTCGACATCGGCGCCCGATCCGGATTCGCCCGTCGAGTAGGAGAGCATCGCGACGCGGGGGTCGATCCCGAACTGGCGGGCCGTCGCGGCCGAGGAGATGGCGATGTCCGCGAGCTGGATGCTGGTGGGATCGGGGATCACCGCGCAGTCGCCGTAGACGAGCACCCGGTCGGCGAGCGCCATGAGGAAGACGCTGGAGACGACGTTCACCCCCGGCCTCGTCTTGATGATCTCGAACGACGGCCGGATCGTGTGCGCCGTGGTGTGCGCGGCGCCCGAGACCATGCCGTCGGCGAGGCCGAGGTGCACCATCATCGTCCCGAAGTACGAGACGTCGGTGACGGTGTCGGCGGCCCGGTCGAGCGTGACGCCCTTGTGCGCGCGCAGCCGCGCGTATTCGGCGGCGAAGCGCTCGACGTACTCGGGGTCGGTGGGGCTGATGATCTGGGCGGCGGCGATGTCGACGCCGAGCTCGGTCGCGCGGGCGCGGATCGCGGTCTCGTCGCCGAGGATCGTGAGGTCGGCGACATCGCGGGCGATCAGGGTGGATGCTGCGCGGAGGATGCGGTCGTCGCCGCCCTCGGGCAGCACGATGCGCTTGCGGTCGGCGCGGGCTCGCTCGATGAGCCCGTACTCGAACATGAGCGGGGTGACCACCGTCGACTCCGCGAGGCCGAGCAGGCGCACGAGCTCGGAGATGTCGACGTGGGTCTGGAACAGCCCGAGGGCGGTGTCGTAGCGGCGGCCGGAGTCGGCGGCGAGCCTTCCGCGGGCGCCCATGACGCGCACCGCGGTCTCGTAGGTGCCGAGGTCGGTGGCGATGATCGGCACCCTGGATGCGAGCCCGTCGAGCAGCTGCTCGATCGCCTCCGGCAGCGGGAACGGGCCGTTGAGCACGATGCCGGAGATCGAGGGGAAGGTGCCGGCGGAGTCTGCGAGCAGGGCGGCCAGCAGCACTTCGGTGCGGTCGGCGGGGATGACCACGACGGCATCCGGCGTCAGCCGCGGGAGCACGTTCACCATCGACATTCCGGCAACGACGACGCTGAGCACCTCGCGGGTGAGGAGGGCGTCGTCGCCCTTCACGAGGCGCCCTTCGACGGCATCCAGGATGCCGCGGATGCTGGGGGCGACGAGCCTGCGATCCTCGGGGATCGCCCACACGGGGGTGGCGTCGGACTGCACCGCGTGCACGGCGTCGACGGTCTCGGCGAGCGCGTCCGGGTCTGCGCGGTTGACGACGGCGGCGAAGAGCTCTGCGCGTTCGGCGGCGAGCTCGGCCACGGCGAGGGCTGCGACCTGGCCCACCTCGGCGGCCGTGCGTGCGGTCGTGGTGCCGAGCTGCTCTGCCTGGCGCTGCTGGTCGCGGCCTGAGAGCACGAGCAGCACGGGTGCGCCGAGGTTCGCGGCGATGCGGGCGTTGTAGCCGAGCTCGGCGGGGCTGCCGACGTCGGTGTAGTCGCTGCCGATGACCACCACGGAGTCGCACTGCGCCTCGACGGCCTTGAACCGGGCGACGATCGTCGAGAGCGCCTTGTCCGGGTCGGCGCGGACGTCGTCGTAGGTGACGCCGACGCAGTCGTCGTAGTCGAGGTGCACGCCGTCGTGGGCGAGGAGCAGCTCGAGCACGTCGTCGCGTTCATCCGCAGAGCGGGTGATGGGCCGGAACACCCCCACGCGCGGCGTCACGCGCATGAGCGCGTCGAGCACGCCCAGGGCGATGGTGGACTTGCCGGTGTGTCCCTCTGCCGAGGTGATGTAGATGCTCCGCGCCACGCCCCCAGCCTATGCCGGGTGCTGCGCGGACGGGCCCTCAACCGGCCGGGCATTCTCCCGCCATGGCGTCGACGATGGCCACGGCATCCGACTCGAAGCGCGCGTAGTGCCCTGGATCGGAGTTCACCTGCACGCGGTTGATCGCGTGGCTGGGCTCCATCTCCTGCCACCCGTTCAGGCGGGCGAGGCGGGCGTAGAAGAGGCCTGCGGCGGATGCCGGGTCCATCCGCGCCTCGGGACTCCCCCACCAGTCCTGCTGCTGGAACAGGCCGATGCTGCTCGTCGGGGTCCCGTCGGGGTTGCGGACGCCCGCGGTCTCCCAGTCGCCGTAGTCGATGTTGATGAGAGAGCTCTCCCCCATGGCGGTCATGACGCCGATGACCTGCCCTTCGCGGTCGAAGCCGAGCCCGCGGGCGGTGCGGATGATCGTGGCGGCGTTGTCGAGCTGCTCGCCGTCCCAGCCTTCGATCCCTGATGCCGGGAACGTGGTCGGGTCGTCAAGGCAGACCGGGGCCTGGGCTGTGGTCAGCGGGACGAGCACGGCGATCGCGGCGACTCCGGCGACGATGCCGGTTCCGATCGCGATGCGCTTCAGCATCCGGATCCGCTGGGCGCGCAGCGCCGCTCGCCTCCGTGCGCCGGGGCGGCGGCGTCTGCGTCTCGCCGTCGTCCTGCGGCGAGCGCTCACGCCGACCTGGCCCTGCCGCGCCCGCGTCCGACGAAGACGGCGAGCCCGCCGCCGATCGCTCCGAACAGGTGCGCCTGCCAGGAGACGCCGTCGGCGGCGCCGAAGACGCCGATGAGCATGGCGCTGCCGTAGAGCGCGATGACCAGCAGGGCGATCAGCGCGTAGCCGATGCGGTGGGCGGTGCGCGCCGGCGCGAAGATGCGCAGCACGACGTAGCCGAAGTATCCGAAGACGAGCACGGAGGCCCCGACCGTGAGGGTGCCCGGCGCGTTCACGAACCAGGTGCCGGCGCCGCCCACGACGACGATGACGGCGGTGACGAGCCAGAACCGGCGGGCGCCCTCCACGGCGACGAGGCAGCCGAGCACGAGGAACGGCACGGAGTTGCCGATCAGGTGCGCCCAGTTCGCGTGCAAAAGAGGGCCGAGCAGGAACCCGCCGAGGCTGGTGAGGTCCCACGAGCGCAACCCGAACCCGGTGAAGGAGCCGGGCAGGATCGCGTCGGCGAGCTGGATGGCCCACATCAGGGCGAGGAGCGCGACGGGCGACGTGAAGCGGCCGAGGGCGCTGCGTCTGCGCGGGGCGTCGACGGAGGAGGTCACGCTCCGATCCTCGCAGGAGGGACCCTGAGGATGCTGAGTGCGCGGCCGTCGGCTCACTAGGCTCGGGGCAGCGGTGCGCGGCTCTGCGGCGCACGGGAACGGGAGACGACGGACATGCGCGCAGTGGTGATCGATCGGATCGGGGCGGAGCCCGAGGTGCGGGAGGTGCCGGAGCCGATCGCGCCGGAGGGCGGCGTGGTGGTGCGCGTGCACGCCACGGGCCTGTGCCGCAGCGACTGGCACGCCTGGGCGGGGCACGACGACGTCGTCTTCCCGCATGTGCCCGGTCATGAGCTGGCCGGCGTCATCGCCGCGGTCGGCGAGGGAGTCACGCGCTGGCGCGTGGGCGATCGGGTCACTTCGCCGTTCGTGTGCGGATGCGGGTCGTGCGAGTGGTGCCTGCGCGGCGACGCGCAGGTCTGCCCGCAGCAGCGCCAGCCCGGCTTCACCGACTGGGGCTCGTTCGCCGAGTTCGTGCCGCTGCACGCGGCGGACGTCAATCTCGTGGCGGTCGACGAGGCGATCTCGTTCGAGGCGGCTGCGAGTCTCGGATGCCGGTTCGCGACCGCCTATCGAGGGCTCGTCGGCCGTGCGCGCGTGCAGCCCGGTGAATGGGTCGCCGTGGTGGGTGCGGGCGGTGTGGGGCTGAGCGCGGTGATGATCGCTCATGCGCTGGGGGCGCGTGTGGTCGCGGTGGATCGCAATCCGGAGGCGCTCCGGCTCGCCGCCGAGCTCGGCGCCGAGCACGGCGTGCTCTCGAGCGGAGTGGACGTCCCTGCCGCGGTCGCAGAGCTCACGGGTGGCGGAGCGCACGTCTCGGTGGACGCGGTGGGGCTGGAGGCGACGGCGTCTGACGGCATCCGGAGCCTGCGCCGCCGAGGGCGGCACGTGCAGATCGGGCTGCTGCCGGCGAGTGAGGGGCATCCGCGGCTGCCGATGGACCGGGTGATCGGCTGGGAGCTCGATCTCCTCGGCAGTCACGGCATGGCGGCCGTCGACTACCCGGGCATGCTCGCATTGATCGCCTCAGGGGCGCTGCAGCCGCAGCGGCTGATCGAGCGGGTCGTCGGGCTGGAGGATGCGGCCCTGCTGCTGCCGGGGATGGATCGCTCGACGCAGGCGGGGATCACCATGATCGACCCGACCCGCTGAGCGGCGTCGCACGCCCGCGCGGGGACGAAAAGACCCTCCGCGCACCCAGCAGAGCCCGGTTACCCTTGCTACGTTTCCGTCCTGGGGGAATTGGCCTGGATGCCGTCACGCGGAGGGCTTGGAACAGTCTACCCGGCTGCGGGGCGTGCCACGAACCGGGCGGAGCGCTCAGCTCTCGATCGGTCGCTTGGGCCTTGCCCAGCGGGCAGGGAGGTCGGCGCCGTCCCAGACCTGGATGACGCCCCAGAGGGCGGCGGCGATGGGCACGGCGAGCACGGCGCCGACGATGCCGCCGAGGACGGTGCCGACGGTCAGGGCGACGAGGATGACGAAGGCGTGCAGCTTCATCGAGCGCCCCATGAGGAACGGCTGGAGGAAGTTGCCCTCGAGCTGGTTGACGAGCACGACGACGCCGACGACGAAGAGGGCGTTGACCCATCCGTTCGCGACGAGGGCGACGAGGGCGGCGAGGATGCCGGCGACGGTCGCTCCGACGATGGGGATGAACGCGAGGAGGAAGACGAGCACGGCGAGCGGGATGTACAGCGGCACCTGCAGGATCATGAGGCCGATGAGGATGCCGATGGCATCCACCGCCGCGACGGTGGCCGTGCCGCGCACGTACGACCCGAGCGTGCTGACGGTCTTGTCGCCGATGCGGCGGGCGCGCTCGTAGTTCTCGCCGCGGAACGGGCGCAGGAGGAACTCCCACATCTGCGGGCCGTCCTTGAGGAAGAAGAAGAGGATCGTCACCATGAGCACGAAGCCGGTGACGAAGTTCGCGACCGCGCCGACGCCCGCGAGCGCGCCGGAACTGAACTGCGTGCTCGTGACGACGCCGGCGAGCGTGTCGATCCATTCGTCGATCTGATCCTGGTCGAGGAAGTCGAAGGGCAGGGTCTGAGCCCAGGCGATGACGTGCTGCACGCCGACCTCGGCCTGGCTGTAGAGCTCGTCCCACTGGTCGCGCACAGCCCAGACGATCAGCCAGCCGAGCAGGGTCAGGATCACGACGATCCCGAGGAGCGTGAGGAAGGTGGCGAGCACGGAGGGGACGCCGCGTCGGCGCATCCAGCTCATCACCGGGTGGAACGCGCACGCGAGGATGAGCGCGATGACCAGCGGGATCGTCACGAGGGTGAGCTGCTGGATAGCGAGGACGATGCCCGCGGTCAGCAGCACCACGACGATGATCTGGATCGCCCTGATCGCGAGCACGCCGAAGCCGTCAGCCCACAGGCTCCACGGCGCACGGCTCGCCCTCAGCTCGACGTCCTTCGACTCGAGGCGCACGGTCTGCGGGTTGCTCCAGAACAGTCCCATGCGGTCGAGGGTAGCCGGGGTCTGTGGGCGCAGGCCTGAGAATCATGGGAGAGTCGCCGCCGGCGCGTCCCCCTTTGCGCCCTACGCTTCAGCCCGACGCTCCGAGAACGCCGTGAGGTCCGTCGCCAGCACATGGAGCTTCGACGACGATAGCGCTGTGAGGCCGTTGCCGGAGGGCGGCGCGACTTCAACGCTCAGGGCCACACCCTCGAGAACGCGAACACCTCAACACTCGTCGACGACACGCGCAGCCAACCCTTGGAAAGGACCGCAGGCGCCTGCCTCGGCCGCGTGATGATTCCTTGGTTGAATGCAATGCTCCGAGCCTGTTGCACCAAGGCTGCGCTCTCTGCAGCCCGTTTCGCCAGGCGAACGTTCCTGGTCAGTGCGAACACCTCCGCGCCGACCAGCCCACAGTGAGCTCGCGGAAGAACGGATCAAAGCGCCATGTGTACGCAAAGAATCGTGAAGCATCTGCGCCTTCGTCCTGTTGGCGTGGAATCATCCAAACCGTGATCATTCTTCCAGAATTGAGAAAGAGAACGTCACGCCGACGACGGTTCAGTAATCTCACATCTCAGAAAGTATGACGACGGCTCCCAGGAGCAGCGAAAAACAGCCGACGAAAACACACACCCATGGATCGATCCGAGGATTGCTGAAAAGCTCAGCGCGCTCCTAACCGTACATCACGACGAGAAGCGCATAGATGATCTTCGGAATCGAATTTCTGAACACGATCTGAAGCACACCGAAGACGGCCACCAGGACACCAACAAGAATGGTCATGGCATGCCTCCTCGAGCGGCGGACGTACGCCCACTGTACTCCAGCAGAGCCAATGATCCAGCACCGCAGAAGCACCATCGTCCTGCGATAAAGTCGTATCCCCCGGAACAAACCCGCACCCGTCGTACTGCTAACCGAGAGCAACAGCCGTCAGCTATCTCCCGGTACGGATTCCTCACCGATGTCCTGCGAGACGCACCAAGCCGCACGGAAGGAACGACACTCAGAACGAATCAAGAATCATCTTCACGCCGAGCGAAATCGCCACGCCTCCAACCATGAGACACAACCAAGGATCAACTCGCGGGTTAGAGAATAGTTCCGCGTTGTCTTCCTTAAAGAAGAGCACGAGCAACGCACGTATGAATTTAGGGAAGACTCGAAAGAAGACTATTAGCAGAATGCCGGTAACCATTAACAACCCACCGAAAAAGAATCTCACAACTTTCCCCTCACTCCTGCTCTTACCAGGACCGGTACCACATGGTCCCGAGGTCACCGCACGTCGGGACGCCGAACCTGTCCCACACAAGTTCCTGACTCCGCGCCGGTCGATAAGGCCCGAGCAGCACCTCCCCCGCAGCCGTGAGAACTGTGATCATCGATCGATCGTCGATCGCCCAGGTAGCGTCACCCGTGTAGACGGATTGCTGATCCCATTCGACGCAGCGTGTTCCGCTTTGATCTACTACTTCGCCAATGGGAAAGCCATTGAGCACAGCCCGAGCGTCCTTCTTCAACTCAATCGTTCCCGTTGACATGGACTCGGAATGCACTTCAGGCACGAGAAGAATCGGAAGCGCGGCATTGAACTCAGCCTCGCTGCTGCGCCCGCTACTCAGCGCACTCCACGAGTAGAATCCTATTCCGACGACAAGGGCGAGGACGAGGATCACGAACACGGCGATTCTCGATCTGTCTACCATGTAGATTCACCCAATTCATAGCGGCTGGCGCGGACAGTACACCCGGATAGCACGATCAGCATTAATGCCAGACAGAGAATTGCTAAGCGTGAACGCTTTAGCGAGAGTCCGGCCATACGCCAATCAGTAGCCCTTACCCCGAGCGGTACCACATCGTCTCCAGATGGTCACAGAAGGGCGTGCCAAACCTGGTCCACACCAGATCACCCAGCGCTGGGTTGTACGGACCCAGCAAAGCCTCTCCATCTGCCGCGGTCATCGTGATCATGTAGTGATCGTCGGCAGTCCATGTGGCTTCGCCCGTGAATGTCGTCGCACCATCCCAATCGAGGCACGTTGACCCAGCGAAGTCGCGAATCTCTCCCACGGGAAACTGGATGAGAAACGCCTCGCCGTTCAAGTCGAGCTCCGCCTCTCCCATGGCAGCAGGCTCGGAATGCGCTTCCGTCGAGAGAGTGATCGGCAAGTCGGCTTCGGACGCAACCCTCGAGACCCAGTTCGTCTGCGAGCACCCCGAACACAAAGCGACCACGATTGGAAGCGCGAGTGCTCCGTGCACGGCGCGCGTTCTCGCTGAACGAGTCGATGCCAACTCTTTCCCCCCTTGGTCACCCTCCCCAGGATTACCAACTGGCCTGATTCTGGCATACCAACGCACCCGTGCAGCCCCCGGGTTACGATCGGTTCACCACCCGACGCAGGGCGAGAGGGAACGAATGCACGAGACGGCACCCGGCCTCACGGCTGAGCGGTTCGCTGAGCAGACCTCGGCGATCCTGGACACCATCGGCAGGGTCATCGACGGCAAGGAGGATGCCGTCCGCAGCGCCCTCGTCTGTCTGCTGGCCGAGGGGCATCTCCTCATCGAAGACGTGCCGGGCGTGGGCAAGACGATGCTCGCCCGCGCGCTGGCCGCGAGCATCGACGCCACGGTGCGGCGCATCCAGTTCACGCCAGACCTGCTGCCGGGCGATGTCACCGGCGTCAGCGTCTACAACCCCGTCGAGCGCGAGTTCGAGTTCAAGCAGGGCGCCGTCTTCGCCCACATCGTCATCGCCGACGAGATCAACCGCTCCTCCCCCAAGACGCAGTCGGCCCTCCTCGAGGCGATGGAGGAGAAGCAGGTCACGGTCGACGGCAGAACCCACGCCCTGCCCGACCCCTTCCTCGTCGTCGCCACCCAGAACCCCCTCGAGATGGAGGGCACCTACGCCCTCCCCGAGGCCCAGCGCGACCGCTTCATGATGCGGATCTCGATGGGCTATCCGGATGCCGCGGCCGAGGCGCTCATGCTCCGCCAGCGCGACACGGTGAACCCGCTCTCGACGATCCGGCCCGTGCTCGGCGCCGACGACGTCCGCACGCTGATCGCGTGGGCTCGGGCCGTGCACGTCGCCCCCAGCGTCGAGCAGTACGCCGTGGCTCTCGCGCAGGCCACCCGCACCGACCCCAGCCTCCACCTCGGCGCGAGCCCTCGCTCCACCCTGCAGCTCGTGCGCGCGGCGAAGGTCTGGGCCGCCCTCGACGGGCGCGAATTCGTCATCCCCGACGATCTCGCCGACCTGCTCGTGCCCGTCTTCGCCCACCGGCTGCTCCCCGCGCGCGGCGTGCACCGAGCCGGCGCCCAGCCCGTGGAGGTCGCGCTCGCCCAGATCCTCGAGCGCGTCCGCGTACCCGTCGCCACCCGCTCCTGAACCGCCCGCCCATGAGCACCCGACGCCGCCCACCGCTCACCGCCCGAGGGTTCGGTGCGCTCCTCATCGGCGTCCTGCTCGTCATCGCGGCGAACGCCGTGGCGGCACCCATCCTGCTGTACGTGGCGATGCTGCTCTTCCTCCTCACCGCGCTCTCCGCCCTCGTCGTTCACGCACCGCGCCGCAGCGGCACCGTCGCCAGGCAGATCTCCACCGATCTGCTCACCGTCGGAGAGCAGTCCCAGGTCGTCCTCCGATTCACACTGCGCTCGCTGCGTGCGCCGCACGGCGTCTGGCGCGATGCGCTCCCGGATGCCGTCACCGGCGACGCCACCGGTGAGTACACGCCGGAGAGCGACCTGATCCGCTACCCCATCACCGGGGTGCGCCGCGGCGTCTGGCCACTCGGCCCCCTGGTGCTGCGCACCACCGACCCCTTCGGCCTCGCCCAGCGCGAGCAGACCTTCGGCGAGGTCCGCACGGTCACCGTCGCCCCGCAGCTCGTCGCGCTCGCGCCGCTCGCCGCGCGACTCGGCGCCTCCGGCGGCACCGCCCAGCTCACCTCCAGCAGGCTCGGGCCCGGCAGCGACAACCTCTCCCCTCGGCCCTACGTCACCGGGGACTCGATGCGACGCATCCACTGGCGGGCCACCGCCCACCGCGGCGAGCTCATGGTGCGCCAGGAGGAGGAAGAGGCCAGCCCCGACGCGATCGTCGTGATCGACCGCGCGGACGGACGCTTCGCAAGGCCGGGAGACGCCGCCGACCCGCTCTTCGAGACCGCCGTCTCGGCCTGCGCGTCAGCCGCTCTGCACCTGGCCGGCGAGGGCTACGGCGTCGACGTCGTCGACAGCGCAGGAAACGTCATCGGCGCCCTCCGCGGGCACGAAGACGAACGCGACGAGCTCCTCGTCGCCCTCGCCAGGCTTCAACCGCAGGGCCACGCGGACGATCTCGCCGCTGCGCTGCGCGGAGCATCCCCCGGTCCGCTCGTCGTCATCACCGGCAGGGTCGACGAGGAACGGGCACGGATGCTGAGCACGAGCGGAGCATCCGTGCCCGTGCTCCTCAGCACCTCGCCCGAGGGCGCGGCACTCGCGGCTGCTTCCTCCCGCGGATGGTCCGCCGCGCGGCTGACGGAGGACGTCGCCGCGTCCTGGGCGGATGCCCTCGCCGACCGCCTGGTCGCAGGAGGCGGCGATGTCCCGCACTGAAACTCCGACGGGTGCCTGGGCGCTCGACCTCCAGCCGCGCACCGCCCCACTGTTCGGCCCAGCGGTCCTGGCCTTCGCCGCCATCCTCGTCGCCCTGTGGCCGTACACTTCGGTGGTCGCCGCCGGCGCATGGACTCTCATCGTCACGATCGTGGTCATCTCCGTGCTGCTCGTCGGCATCGTGATGCGACGACTGATGAGAGGTCGGGGGCGCACTCTCACCTCGCTGATCACGACGGTCGTGCAGCTCGTGATCGCGGTGATGGCGCTGACGCTCTTGCTCGTGCCTCAGACCGCCCTGCTCTGGGTGCTCCCCTCCCCCTCGTCCTTCGCGCTCTTCGAACGGTTCGCCGCCCAAGCGGCGGAGGAGGTGTACACCGGCGTCGCCCCGCTGGACGACTCCGCCGCTCTCACCGCCGTCCTCGCGATGGCCTTCGCCGCGATCGCGATCATCGTCGACCAGCTCGTCGCGGAGCGCGCCGCCCTCGTGACCGCAGCGCTGATCACCGTCGTCGGCGCCGTCCCGATGATCGCCACACTCGGCGAGCCGGACGTCGTCTGGTTCATCGCCCTCGCCATCCTCATCCTCGTGCTGCTGCGCCACACCGCCCGCCGCGACCGCAGAGGCCCTCGCACCGCATCCGTCCTCACCGCGGTGGGCACCGGCACCGTGGCGGTGCTCGTCGCCGTGATCATCGCGCCGACCCTCCCCGTCGCAGCCACCTGGACGACGTCGACCGGAGGCGTCGCCATCGACGCATCCCTCCGCCTCGGCGACGATCTTCGCCGCCCGGATGCCGTGCAGGTGATGACGATCGCGACGGATGAGACCACCGCGCCCTACCTGCGCGTCGCCACCCTCTCCCGCTTCGACGGCGAGATCTGGGGCCCCGACCGCGGCGACACAACCGAGCTCTCCGAGGGGTTCGGCGACCCGGAGTGGGCGGAGGACGTCACGGGCGACGCCAGGCAGACCTCGATCCGCGTGCTCGGCCTGTCGAGCGCCCGCCTTCCCGTGCCCTATCCCGCAGAGCGCGTCGTCGGCATCGGCGACGACTGGGAGATCATGCCCGGCAACCGCACGGTGGTCTCGGAACAGGCCAACGCCTCCGGTGCGGACTACACCGTGACCTCGGCGACGATCCGGCCCACGCTCGAACAGATCACCGCGACATCCGCCTCGGACCCCTCGATGGCCCCAGGGCTCCCCGACGACCTCCCCGAGATCATCGGGGAGACCGCACGGGACGTCACCCAGGACGCGGTGACCGACTACGAGAAGCTCATCGCCCTGCAGGACTGGTTCCGCCGCGAGTTCGACTACTCCATCGACACCCCCGTCGAGGAGGGCTTCGACGGCTCCGGCGCTGAGGCGATCGCCACCTTCCTCGACGTGCGCTCCGGCTACTGCATCCACTTCGCCGGCGCGTTCGCGTTGATGGCACGCACCCTCGACATGCCCGTCCGCATCGTCGTCGGCTATCTGCCGGGGCGTGCGACCGAGCAGACCCGCGGCGACGAGGTCGTCTACGCCGTGATGAGCGATCAGCTGCACGCCTGGCCGGAGGTGCACTTCGAGGGCATCGGCTGGGTGCCTTTCGAACCCACCGCGACGCTGGGCGTGCCGACGGCGTTCGTCCCGGCCGAGACGGACGGCGGCGCCTCCGGCGACCCGAACGCCCCGGAGGTCCCTCGCGCGACGCAGACCCCCGCCCCGACCAGCACGTCCTCGCTCGCCCCCGGCGAGCAGGCGGCAGGCCAAGGCGGCGGCGATTCGCTGCGGCGGCTCGACCCGATGCCCATCATGCTCGTCACCATCGGCGTCCTCGTCGCGCTGCTCCTGCCGGCACTGATCCGCGCCGTGATCGCGGCGCGGCGTCGGCATCGAGCGGCGGCCGGCGATGCGGCGAGCGCCTGGGCGGAGCTCGGCGACACCATGACGGATCTCGGTATGCCGGCATCCGACGCCCTCACGCCGAGGGCCCTCGCCGTCGAGCTTGCCCGCACGCGCTCGGTCGACCAGGCGGCGCTCGGCGTCCTCGTGGCCGCGATCGAGGAGGCGAGCTATGCGCGTTCCGCATCGGATGCCGGAGATCTCGCCACGCCGCTGGGCACGGTCCTCGCCGGCCTGCGCGAAGCATCCGATCCGCGCACCCGCTTCGTGGCACGATTCCTGCCTCGGTCGCTCGTCGTCGCACGACCCGCGCGCGACGCACTCGCCTGAGCGCCTAAAGCGTCACGCGTGGTCTGCGCACGCGACCGCGTCGCAGGTCGCGCAGACCACCTGCTGCACGCGGCAGCTGGCATCGGGGCAGTTCGCCGTGCGATTGGTCGGCGCACCGCATCCTGCGCACTCGCCGATCACGGCCGCATGATCGGAGAAGTCCACCGAGCCGCGTCCGTCGAAGACGTAGAGCGATCCGTCCCACAGGCCGTCGTCTCCGTACTCCTCGCCGTAGCGGACGATGCCGCCCTCGAGCTGGTACACCTCGCCGAAGCCCCTGGCCGTCATCAGGCTGGAGAGCACCTCGCAGCGGATCCCGCCGGTGCAGTAGGTGACGATCGGCGAGCCCTTGAGATCGTCGTAGGCGCCGGAGTCGAGCAGCCCTACGAAGTCGCGGGTGGTCTCCACGTCGGGGACGATCGCGCCGCGGAACCGGCCGATCTGCGCCTCGAGAGCATTGCGCCCGTCGAAGAAGACGACGTCGTCACGCGACCCGACGAGCTCGTGCAGCGCTTGGGGTGACAGGCGCTTTCCGCCGCCGACGACGCCCTGCTCGTCCACACGCAGCTCCCCTGGCGCCCCGAAGGACACGATCTCCTCGCGCACCTTCACGCTGAGCTTCGGGAAGTCCGTGCTGTAGCCGTCCTCGTCGATCGCGGTCCCCTCGCTCCACTTGATGTCCGCGTCCTTAAACGGGGCGTAGGAGCGGAAGGAGCGCGCCCACTTCTTCACCGCAGGGAGGTCGCCGCCGAGGGTGCCGTTGACCCCGTCCTTCGAGATGATCAGGCGTCCCCGGAGCTTCAGCGCCTCGCCGAGATCGCGCTGCCACAACCGGATCGCCTCGGGGTCGGCGAGCGGCGTGAAGACGTAGAAGAGCACGATCTTTGGAGTGGCCACTAAGAGATCCTAAGCGCGCCCCCGCGCACGCGTCCTGACGGTGCATGCGATAGGGTGCGGATACGAGCGTCGGAGCCGGTGGGGGACTGGGGCGGCCGGCCGCAGAGGCGGCATGCCGCTCGGAATGGAAACGTTTCGACCCAGAAAGAACGCACATGGCCGATGCCCCCGACGCCGTCACCGGCGGCGGTTCGGAGACCCGGGCGAACGCCGTCGCCGCATCCGAGGCGGCACGTGTCGCGGAGGCCATCAGGACGAGGATCCTCGACGGCGATCTCGCCCCCGGGCAGCGCCTCGTGCAGCAGGCCCTCGCCGCAGAGCTCGGCGTCAGCCGACTGCCAGTGCGCACCGCCCTCGGCATCCTGACACTCGAAGGCCTCGTCGAGACACGGGAGCGCCGCGGCACCATCGTGCGGCTGTTCACCGCCAGAGACCTCGCGAACCTCGTCGAAGTGCAGGAGGCCCTCGACCTCCTCGCCGTCCGGCTCGCTGCCGAGCGCGCCACCAACGCCGACATCGTCGGGATCAGGGATGCCGTGACGCGGATCTCCGCCGCCGATCGCGCCGATGACCTCGTCGCTGCGCGCGCCGTCGCCGTCGAGCTGCGAAAGCTCGTGATCGCGAGCGCGCGCAACAGCGTGCTCGCCCAGGCATCCGCCGTCATCGACCAGCAGGTGCGGCATCTGATGACGCTGCTCCCGGATGCGTCGTCGCTGGCGGATCGTGCCCGCAGCCTGCTTCGCGGAATCGAGAGCGGCGATGCGGATGCCGCCGAGTCGCTCCTCGCCGCAGCCGCGAAGGCGGCGCGCAAGGAGCACGCCGCAAAGCTGATGAGCATGCTCGGAGCACGCGAGGACGCCGACCACGAAGACGAGGTCGCCGAGCCGATGGGCAGCGAGTCGGAGGCCTACCACCGCGAGCAGCTGCGTCAGGGCGTGGAGACCGAACGGGCCCTCGCTGCGCTGCGCGCGCAGATCCTCGACCGCAGCAGGGCGCCGGGCAGCCGACTTTCCGAGCGCTCGATCGCCGAGGAGCTCGGGGTCGGCAGGATCCCGGCGCGTCTCGCGATCGAGACCCTCGTCGGCGAAGGGCTCGCTCAGGCGGGCGGACCCCGCTCGGCCGCGCGGGTGAAGCCCATGACGCCCGACGACGTCATCGCGATGCTCCAGGTCTCGGAGCGTCTGGCTGCGCTCACGCTGCGCATCGCCTCACACCGGTTCGGTCGCACGGACCTGCGCCGGCTGCGCACCCTCCTCGCAGAGGTCGAACAGGGTGTGGTCGACGGAGATGGGTCCGCCGTCGTGGACGCGATGGAACGGTTCCGGGTCCGCCTGCTCGAAGCCGCAGACAACGATGCGCTCACCTCCGTCGACCTCGTCGTGCGCTGGCGCCTGCGCCGGTATTACGGATTGATCAGCGATTTCGATCGTGCGCTCGCCTTCTGCCGTGCGCTCTACGACGCCCTCGCGTTCCGCGATCCGGACAGCGCCGAGGCGGCGATCCACGCCGTGTACGGCAAGGCCGCGGCCGCGTATCGTCCTGCGGACGTCCACGAGCTCTGAGCGCCTACGGCTGAGGGGGACGAGGGGCTCGCCTCCCCCCGGAGGCGAGCCCCTCCCTTTGGGGAGGTGCCCGAGGATACTTCCCAGAATCAGACTCGGACATTGGCAGGCTATCCCTTGGGATTCCAGATCACAAGCCGAGACGCGGGCTGGCATATGAAGTTATGAGAACTCTCATAGAGTCGCACGCCCTGTCTACGTTTGTTGGATGCCAGATCAAACAGCATCGTGAGGGCGTGTCCTTCGCACCTCCGGCGATCGGATAGACTGTTCAGGTTGTTCCTTGGTGACGTGTCCGAGCGGCCGAAGGAGCACGCTTGGAAAGCGTGTGTTGTGCAAGCAACCGCGGGTTCGAATCCCGCCGTCACCGCCAAAGAATCTGAGCCGCGACTCGTCCTGGACGAGGCGCGGCTCAGGTCGTTTCCGCTGGCAGTCTGCGTTCAGCCGTCGAAGCGGATGCCGTAGACGACGGTCCCCTCCGGGGCGTCCAGCCGCTGCATCCCGATCCGGTCATAGAACGCTCCGGCGCCCGTGTTCGCGGGGTCCATGCCCAGGTGCAGCCCCGCCACACCACGGCGACGCAGCTCGTCGAACAGCGTCTCGAGCAGTCGTCGCCCGAGCCCTTGCCCCTGCGCGGCGGGCAGCAGGTCGATGTGCAGGTGAGCGGGGTAGTCGGCGGCGTTCGGCTCCTTGCCCGGCCCGCGCCCGTAGGCGTACGCCAGCATCTTCTCCTCACGGGAGACCGGGTCCGCAGGGGCGGGGAACCGTTCCGCGAACTGCGGCCACCACTCATCGCGGAACCACTGCTCGAAGGCATCCGTGTCCTCGGTCGCCACGAGATAGCCGACGACCGCGCCGTCCTCGGCTTCGACGACCCAGCAGAGATCCGGTCGGCGCTCGGCGTACGGCACCGCGAACAGCAGACCCCACAGCTCATCATCGGAGAAGATCCCGGTGGCATCCGACCCGGCATCCGCCGTCTTCACGCACACCTCGAACAGGGCGGCGCGATCGGCGGGACGATAGGGGCGGATCCGGACCATGGGCTTCTCCTCGGCAGACGGGGCGGTGCTGACAACCTTAGCGGCGGAGCCGCGGCGCACCCACGGCAGCAGCACCGCGGCGACGAGGAGGCCGGCCGCCGCGCCGACCAGGGCGCCGCCGACCGTGTCGGTGACCCAGTGCACCGCGAGCACCGTGCGCGAACCCGCCATGGCGACGATCCACGCCACCCCGAGAAGAACCGTCCAGACCCGCGGGAACAGCACGCACACCACCACCGCGATCGTCGCCGCATTGGCCGTGTGCCCGGAGGGGAACGATCCGAAATCGCTCACGACGAGCATGTCCTCCGGGCGCGCGCGCCCGAACAGCTGCTTCAGCAACTGCACCAGCACGGCGCTCACAGCGAACGCGGCTACCGCGAAGACGGCGGCTCGCCGGCGCCGCGCGATCAGCAGAGCCGCCGCGATCCCGAGGGGCACGACGAACACGGCGATCCAGCCGCCGCCGATGCGGTTCATCACATGCGAGAAGGCGACGAGCGCATCCGGGCGCGCCTGCACCATCGCATCGTGCCACCAGACATCCAGCGAGGAGGGCGCATCGGCGCCGCCGGAGGTGAGCAGGATGCCGAGGAGCACGGCCGCCACGAGCGCTCCGCTCCCCCACCACGCCAGCCGTGCCATCCCGCCATTCTGCCGTGCGGTGGCCGACGCACCGGCATCCGACTCAGGGATTCAGCATCTCCACGGTTCGGGGTCGCACGATGAACCACAGCGCGACCACGGCGATGACGGCGCAGCCGACCATCACGCCGGCCATCGAGGTCGCCGTGATCCCCGCACCGCCCGCGACCAGCGAGACGACGGGCGAGATGATCGCCGCGACACCGTTGTTGCTCGCTCCGAGCACGGATGCTGCGGTGCCAGCCGCCTTGCCGTGCCGGTCGAGCGCGAGCACCTGCACGCAGGGGAACGTGAACCCGCAGGAGGTCATGAAGAAGAACAGCGGCACGACCGTCCCCCACAGCCCCAGACCGAGCTGATCGGTGACGACGATGGCGGCACCCGAGATCAGCAGGCCGCCCGTGGAGTACGCCAGCACCCACTGCGGCCCGAATCGCGCCGCCAGGCGGGAGGCCAGCTGCACGCCGACGACGACACCCAGAGAGTTGGCCGCGAAGAGCCAGCCGTACTCCTGCGCGTTCAGCCCGTGGGTCTGCTGGAACAGGAACGAGGATGCAGAGAGATAGGAGAAGAGCCCGGAGAAGGTCATGCCGCCGATGACGAGCACGCCGACGAACACGCGATCCGAGAAGACGCTCCGGTACCGCTGCCAGGTCGTCGCCGAGCCGCGGTCCTGACGCCGTTCCTTCGGCAGGGTCTCCGGGATGAGGAAGACGCCCGAGATGAGCATGACCGCGCCGTAGAGGGCGAGCACGACGAAGATGCCCCGCCACGGCATCACCGCGAGAAGGGCCGACCCTGCCAGCGGTGCGACGACGGGTGCGACGCCCGAGACGAGGGCGAGCCTGGACAGCATGATCACGAGCCGTCGCCCGCCGAAGAGATCCCGGACGATCGCCATCGCGACGACGCCGCCGGCCGCGGCGCCGATGCCCATCAGCACGCGCGCTGCCCCGAGCAGGAGCAGGCTCGGAGCGACCGCCGCGGCGACGCTGGCGAGCACGTGCAGAGCGGTCACCGCGATGAGAGGCACGCGACGCCCGACCTTGTCACTGAGAGGACCGACGACGAGCTGACCGATCGCGAACCCGATCATCGTGCCGGTGAGCGTCAGCTGGATCGCCGTCGCCGTGGTCTGGAAGTCGCTCTCCAGCACCGGGAACGCGGGGAGATAGAGGTCGATGGTGAAGGGGCCGAGCGCAGTCAGCGCGCCGAGCAGGATGATGTAGACGGTGCGACGGGCGGTCGAGATCGCATCGCCAGGGTGCAGCATGATCGGCGCCGTCGCCGGGTTCGCGCCCAGGGTGCGGATCGCACCGGTCGGGGTGGAGGTGCGGATGCTTCCGGTCGTGGTCCGGATGCTTCCGGTCGGCGTGCGTCCGGCGCCGTGCTCGTGGGCGGGGTTCGTGTCTTCGGGAGTTTCGGGCGTGGCTGAGTCGGTCAAGAGAGCTTCCGTGAGGCGTGTGTCGAATCGATTCGAGCAATCGATCCGACCATGCTACTCCTGCCCGGGACGCGACAGATGTCGGATCCCGCGACGATCGTCGGAGGAATCTCCCGGATTCGTCCGACAGGTGTCACAGCATCCGACATCTGCAATGCGACACGACGCAACGCGACGCGACGCGACGGATGCCGGCTCAGCGGGCGATGCGGGCGAGCCCCTGCTCGAGGTCGGCGATGAGGTCGGTGACGTCCTCGATGCCCACCGACAGCCGCACCACGTTCTCGGCGATGGCGAGCTCGGTGCCGCGCACCGAGGCGTGCGTCATGTCCGGCGGGTAGCTGATCAGCGACTCGACCCCGCCGAGCGACTCCGCGAGCTGGAACACGTCGGTGCTCCCGACGAACGCGCGCGCCGCGTCCGGTCCTGCGGCGAGCGCCAGCGACAGCATCCCGCCGAAGCCGCTCATCTGCCTGGCGGCGATCTCGTGACCGGGGTGAGAGGCGAGACCGGGGTAGAACACCGTCTCGAACTCCGGCCGCGCGGACGCCCACTCGGCGATGGCCTGCGCGTTCTCGGAGTGCTGGCGCACCCGCACCGCGAGCGTCTTGATCCCCCGCGTCGTCAGCCAGGCATCCATCGGGGCGGAGACCGCGCCGACCGCGAACTGCTGGAACTTGATGGGCTCGTAGAAGCGGTCGTCGCCGAACACGACGGCACCGCCGAGCACGTCGGAGTGCCCGCCGAGGTACTTGGTCGTCGAGTGCACGACGAGGTCGGCCCCCAACGAGAGCGGCTGCTGGAGCGCGGGCGAGGCGAAGGTGTTGTCGACGACGAGGATCGCACCGGCGGCGTGCGCGATCTCGGCCGTGGCGGCGATGTCGACGATCTTCAGCAGCGGGTTGCTCGGCGTCTCGAGCCAGACGATCTTCGTCTCGGGGCGGATGGCGCCGCGCACGGCATCGGCGTCGGAGAGCTCGACGGTCGTGGTCTCGATTCCCCACGGGGCCAGCACGCGGGTGAGCAGCCGGTACGTCCCGCCGTAGACGTCGTTGCCGAGGAGCACGTGATCGCCCGGCGTGAGGATGCCGCGCAGCAGAGCGTCCTCGGCGGCGAGCCCCGAGGCGAAGGAGAGCGCCTTCACGCCGCCTTCGAGCGCGGCGAGCTGGACCTCGAGCGAGGAGCGCGTGGGGTTTCCCGCGCGGTTGTACTCGTAACCGTCGCGGAACCCGCCGATGCCGTCCTGCACGTGGGTGGACGCCTGATAGATCGGCGGGATGATCGCACCCGTCGCCTTGTCGGGGTCCTGACCTGCATGGATGGCGCGCGTGGCGAAGGAGTGCTCGGACATGGCATCCAGCCTACGTCCGGGCACTCCTCCGCGTCGCTTCGTTACGCCGCGCTACCCCTTCGTGGAGCCTGCGAGCAGGCCGCGGACGAAGTACCGCTGCAGGGCGAAGAAGACGATCAGCGGCACGATGATCGACACGAACGCTCCGGCGGTGAGCAGGTACCAGCCCTCGCCGCGTCCGGTGATCTCCGCCAGCACCTTCGTGATGGGCGCTGCCGCTCCGTCGGCGAAGACGAGGGCGACGAGCAGGTCGTTCCAGACCCAGAGGAACTGGAAGATCGCCACCGAGGCGATGGCCGGCATCGTCAGCGGCAGCACGATCCTGAAGAAGATCTGCCCTCTGGATGCCCCGTCGACGCGCGCCGCCTCGATGATCTCGCCGGGGATCTCCGACATGAAGTTGTGCAGCAGATAGATCGCCAGCGGGAGCGCGAACATCGAGTGCGCGATCCACACCTGCGCGTACCCCTGCGAAGCATCCAGCCCCTCGGTGACCTGCACGCCGAACAGGTTGATGCCCCGCGAGAACGAGGTCAGCAACGGCACGAGCGCCATCTGGATGGGCACGATCTGCAGGGCGAACACGAAGATGAACAGCGCGTTGCGGCCCTTGAAGTCGATCCAGGCGAATGCGTACGCCGCCATCGCCGCGATCATCAGCGGGATCACGGTCGCCGGGATCGTGATCGCGATGGAGTTGACGAACGACTCCAGGATCGTGAGCTGCGTCGTGCCGGACTGCAGCACGTCGACGTAGTTCTCGAACGTGAACTGGGGGTTGACGAAGAACTCCCACCAGCCCGAGGTGTTGATCGCGTCACGGTCGCGGAACGAGGAGATGAACAGCCCCAGCGTCGGGATCGTCCACAGGAACGCGATGATGATCGAGGCGATGGACGCCCACGGCCGACTCAGCTTCTTGCGGGTGCGCCCGGCCGAGGCATCCAGCCTGCCACCGGTCGTGATCGCGCGCGTGCTCTGAGAATCGGTGGTCACGGCGCCTGAGCGAGGTGAAGTACTCATCGGATCTCCCGCTGCTTCTTGATCTGGCGCGCGTTGTAGATGACGATCGGCAGCACCAGGATGAACAGGACGACGGACAGCGCAGCGCTGCGCCCCGCCTCGAACTTCGAGAACTGCGTGTACATCTCGTTGGCGAGCACGCTGGTTCCGTAGTTTCCGGCCGTCATCGTGCGGACGATGTCGAAGACCTTCAGCGAGGCGATCGAGATCGTGGTCAGCACGACGATGAGTGCGGGCCGGATCGCGGGGACCGTCACCGACCAGAACCGCTGCCATGCGTTCGCGCCGTCGAGTTCCGCAGCTTCCAGCAGTTCCACCGGCACGCCCTTGATGGATGCCGAGAGCACGACCATCGCGAAACCGGTCTGCACCCAGATGAGCACCACGATCAGCGCGAGGTTGTTCCACGGCTCGTTGAGCAGGAACTGCTGCGGCGTGCCGCCGAACCAGACGATGATCTGGTTGAGCAGACCGATCTGCTCGAACTCCGGCCCGCGGTACTCGTACATGAACCGCCAGATGATGCTCGCGCCGACGAAGGAGATCGCCATCGGCATGAAGACGAGCACTTTGTAGATCTTCTCGCCCCGGGTGCGATCGATGAACACGGCATAGGCGAGGCCGACGAGCGTCGACACGGTCGGCACCAGCAGCACCCAGATGATCGTGTTCACGACCGAGGTGATGCCGTCGGACTGCGTGAAGATCCAGATGTAGTTGGCGAGCCCGATGAACTCGTTGCCGTTCGAGTTCCAGAACGAGGCGTAGATGGTCTGGATCGAGGGCAGGATGAGCCCGACGAGCAGCAGCAGGAACGCCGGAGCCATGAAGGCCACCAACTGGATGAGATAGCCCGCCCCGTCGCGGGAGCGGTAATCCAGGAAGAAGAAGAGCGCCCCGACGACGACGGCGACGCCCATGGCCCAGTACCAGGAGTTGAAGAACCACATCACCGCGAACGGGATGAGGAGGCACATCGCCAGGCGGATGCCGGTGTACAGCGCGCCCTTGCGCGGTGCGATGTCGACGAGCAGCAGGATGACCGCCACCACGACGGCGAAGGCGATCACCACCGCCACGGCTTGGAGGACCGGCGGCAAGGTGCCGATCCAGGAGAAGAACTGAGTCGCGTTCACGGATTCCCCTTCATGACGCGGAGTGGATCGACAGTGCACGCCTCATCGCGTGCACCGGGTGCGGGTCGGCCGCCCCACCCCCAGGCGGGACGGCCGACCGGGTGCGATCAGCTGGACGGCCAGCCGGTCTCGATCTGCGTCAGCACCTCATCGGTCGAGGTCCCGTTGATCCAGGCGACCATGCCCTTCCAGAACGTTCCGGCGCCGACGGCACCGGGCATCAGGTCGGATCCGTCGAAGCGGAAGGTCGTCTCCGGGTCCTGCAGGATCTTGATGGTCTCCTGCAGGATCGGGTCCTGGGCGCTCTCGGGGTCGAGCCCGTTGTTGGCCGAGGTGACGCCGCCGAGGCTGACGCGTGCGTTCGCCCACTCGGGGCTGGAGAGATACTCGAGCACCTGCTGCGTGGCGGCCGAGTCGCTGAAGGCGCCGACGATCTCGCCACCGCCGGTGACCGTGGTCTCGCCGGCGGTCTCACCGGGGAGCATGAACGCCCAGACGTCGCCGTCCTCCGCGATCTCGGTGCCCTCCGGGTAGAAGCCGGAGAGGAAGGACGCCTGGTGGGTCAGCGCGCAGTCGCCGCTCGCAACGGCCGTGGCGACATCGCCGAAGGCGGTCGAGTTGATCGAGCGCACGTCGCCGAAGCCGGCGTTGACGTAGTCGGGGTTGAGCAGCAGCTCGCCGACCGAGTCGAAGGCGCCCTTGATCGCGTCATCCGTGAACGGCACTTCGCCGGCGACCCACTGGTCGTAGACGTCGGTACCCGCCTGGCGGAGAACGTAGTCCTCGATCCAGTCGGTGCCGGGCCAGCCGGTCGCCGTCCCCGATTCGAAGCCGGCGCACCAGGGCGCAGAGCCGGTCGTGCTCTGGATGGTCGCCGTGAGCGTGTTCAGCTCATCGAGCGTGGTCGGAACCTCGACGCCCCACTCGGCGAACTTCGCCGGCGAGTACCAGATCCAGCCCTTGACGTTCGCCATCAGTGGGGCACCGTAGAACGTGCCGTCCACGGTGCCGTAGTTCACCCAGTCCTCGGTCCAGTACTCGTTCGCGTTCGCAGCGACCGCTTCCGGTGCGGGCTTGAGGAAGTCGCGCGAGGCGAAGTCGGCGAGCAGACCCGGCTGCGGGAAGATCGCGATGTCTGGCGGGTTGCCGCCCTGTGCGCGCGTGCCGAGCTGAGTCTCGAAGTCCTGGCTGCCCTCGTACTTGATGTCGATGCCGGTCTCGTCCTCGAAGTCCGCCCAGGACTCCTGCAGGAGCTCCGCCTCGGCGTCCACGATGGTGCCGTAGATGGTGACGGTCTCGCCGGAGACATCCTCATCCCCTCCGCCGCCTCCGCCGGAGGTCGGACCGCCCGGAGCCCCGCAACCGGCGAGGGCGATGCCCGCCGCACCGAGCAGGGCGATCGGCGCGAGCCGACGACTGCGCTGTGAAAGTCCCATGTGATTTCTCCTCTTCGAGTTTCACGTCCCACGGAAGTCCGACCGTCTCACCAGCGGCCGGTTCCGGAACCGATTCCAGGCCACCCTATTCGGCGGAGCCTTCCCCGCACAATGGGCAATCATCACAAGCAGGCAACCTTTTCGACGCCGGACGGACCGTCTCATGGGAGCGGTCCCTCGGGATCGCGGTGGAACCGGTTCCCTTGCCCGTCGCTTCGGGCTACGATGTGCTCCGTGCGCAACGCCGCGCACGGGTCGAGGAGGACGCATGAGCACGATCGCGGATGTCGCCGCGCGAGCCGGCGTCTCCAAGGCGACGGCGAGCAGGGCGCTGAGCGGACGCGGCTACGTCTCCGACGAGACGCGTCGACGCGTCGCCGAGGCCGCGAGCGCTCTCGCCTACGTGGCGCACTCCTCTGCGACGAGCCTCGCGACGGGGAGGACCGGCACGATCGCGGTCATCGTCCCGTCGATCGACCGCTGGTTCTTCGCTGAGCTCGTCACCGGCATCCAGGATGCGTTGCTGGATGCCGGGCAGGACCTCGCACTGTTCGGCATGCAGGAGGGCACCCGGATCCGCGAGCGCGTCTTCGAGGAGATCCTCCCCCGCCGCCGCTTCGACGGCGTGATCGCGGTGGGCATCCAGCCGAGCGCGCATGAGCTCGAGCGCCTCATCGTCCTCGACCGCCCGATCGTCAGCGTCGGGCCATACGCGCCAGGCGCGAGCGCCGTGTCCATCGACGACGCAGGAGCCGCACGGATCGCGACGGAGCACCTCCTCGATCTCGGCCATACCGCGATCGCCTTCGTCGGAGGCGCCGAGGGCGCAAGCGCCAGCATCGGAGATGAGCGCCGTGTCGCCGGGTACCGCGAAGCGATGGCCGCCGCGGGGGCCGCACCTCGCGTCTGTCCTGCTCCGTCGACCATGCCGGGCGGCTACGCCGCCGCCGTCGAACTCCTCAGCGATCGACGATCCAGGCCCACCGCGATCGTCGGCGTCTGCGATGAGGCCGCGATCGGCGCGATCATCGCCGCCCGCCGACTCGGCATCGCCGTGCCTGCGCAGCTCAGCGTGATCGGTGTCGACGATCACCGCGATGCCGAGATGTTCTCGCTGACGACGATCCGGCAGCGGCCGCGGGATCAGGGCCGCGAGGCCGTGCGGCTCCTGCTCACACAGCTGACGGATCCGGATGCCCGGGTCGAGCACGTCGCCGCGGCATCCGCGCTCGTGATGCGCAGCTCGACTGCTGCGCCGGCATCCTGACCCTGCCGCGGGTACGCGAAAGGCCCCGGGCGAACCCGGGGCCTTCCCACGCAGAAGCGTGAAGGTCTTACTTGAGGGTGACCGTAGCGCCGGCCTCTTCCAGAGCAGCCTTGGCCTTCTCGGCGGTCTCCTTGTTGGCGCCCTCGAGGACAGCCTTCGGGGCACCGTCGACGACAGCCTTGGCCTCGCCGAGGCCGAGCGAGGTGAGCTCGCGGACCGTCTTGATGACCTGGATCTTCTTGTCGCCAGCCGACTCGAGGATGACGTCGAAGGAGTCCTTCTCGTCCTCGGCAGCGGCCTCGCCAGCGCCACCCGCAGCGCCGGCAACGGCGACGGGGGCAGCAGCGGTGACGTCGAACTTCTCCTCGAACGCCTTGACGAACTCGCTGAGCTCGACGAGGGTCAGGCCGGCGAACTGCTCGAGCAGCTCCTCAGTGGTGAGCTTAGCCATGATGTATCTCCTAGATTGATGGGGTTTGTGAGAACGAGATCGCCGGTCGCTTACGCGGCCTCAGCGGTCTCCAGCTTTTCGCGAAGAGCGTCGATGGTCGCGGCAGCCTTGCCCATCGTCGCCTTCATCATGCCCGCAGCCTTCGCCAGCAGAACCTCACGGCTCTCGAGCGAGGCGTACTTGTTGACCTCGTCGGCGGTGAGGGCATTGCCCTCGAACACGCCGCCCTTGATCACGAGAAGCGGGTTGGCCTTGGCGAAGTCACGCAGAGCCTTGGCAGTGGCGACGAAGTCACCGTGCACGAAAGCGACGGCCGACGGACCCTTGAGGTCGTCGTCCAGCGCCGTGATCCCTGCCTTGTTGGCAGCGATCTTGGTCAGCGTGTTCTTCACCACGGCGTACTCGGCGTCCTGACGGATGCTGTTGCGCAGCTGCTTGAGCTGGGCAACCGTCAGACCGCGGTACTCGGTCAGCAGGACGGCGTTCGAGCTCTCGAAAGACTTCGCGAGCTCGGAGACCGTTGCATCCTTCTGCGCCATGGTCACTCCTTGGTGGATTCGGGGCGCCCCACGGTGGTGAGGCGTCGACCTCGACCGCCCACTCATGCAAAAACGCTCCGGCGCAAGCGACGGAGCGTGGAATCCAGCGAACTGGAGAAACGATCATGTCCCCTGCGCGGGCCCCTGCGTGAGCAGTGCTTCGATCCCCGTGCTCTCGCACGACGACGACCAGCGGTCTTCGGTTACCTCAAGGATACGTCATGGGCGCGCGGACCCCAAATCGACGCCAAGAGCCTTCACCATGCGGAAGTTCGTCATCTGCACGCCATCGATGACCGGATGCTGCTCCTTCTCCACGGCGAAGCCGAACCGCTCGAAGAATCCACGAGCGGTGAGGCTCACGTCGGAGGTGAGCCTCGAGACGCCGGAGCGGTGTGCGGTCTCCTCGATCGCGGTGAGGAGCGCGAGGGCGACACCGCGCCGCGCGTGCGCCGGAGAGACGAACATCATGTCGATGTACCCCGTGCCGCTGACATCGGAGAAGCCCGCGACCTCATCCTCGACGACGGCGACGATGGCGGCGCGCCCCTGCATCGCCGCATCCCAGCTCACGAGATCGCGCCGTCCGGGTCGCGCCCATGCCTCGCGCTGCGCGGCGGTGTAATGCTCCGCTGCGGTGACCATGATCGCATCGAAGAAGACGGCGAGGGTCGCCTCTGCGTCTTCACGGCGATAGGGACGGATGGCGACGGCCGGCATCCCTCGATCCTTCCAGACGCGGCGCCTCGCGGGCGGCGTGTGCGAACGACGGGGTCGGCGGCCGCGGGTAGGCTCGTCAGGTGACTCCGGAACTTCAGGCCCGTATCGTCGCGGACTCCCGCGACCGCGTGGCTTGGCTCCGGGCCCGCGCCCGCGGGATCACCGCGACCGACGTCGCCGGCCTCGCCGGCGAGAACTCCATCGCGCGCGCGGCGGATGCGAAGCTCGGCGGGGGCGCGCGCTTCGGCGGCAACGCGTACACCGATCACGGACGACGACGTGAGCCGGAGATCGCCGCGTGGGTCGCCGCGACCCACGGCATCCAGCCCTCGTCCGCGCTCTTCCGCGCGGAAGTCGAGCACCGCCATCTGGCGACCCCGGACGGGATCGTCGAGGATGCCGGCGGGCACATCACGCTCGCCGAGATCAAGACCACGAACAAGGACTGGCGCTCGATCCCCCGCACCTACCTCCGCCAGGTCTGGTGGCAGCAGCATGTGCTCGGCGCGGAGCGCACGCTGTTCGTGTGGGAGGAGCACGATCAGTTCCGCCCGATCCATGACGAGCCGCGATGCGTGTGGATCGATCGCGATGAGAAGGAGATCGGTCGCCTCGTGCACATGGCGACGCGCCTCATCGACGAGCTGTACCACCGCACCACGGGCCAGCGTCCCCCGCAGCACGCCCCCGCCGCGGACAGCAAGCGCGACGCGCTCCGTGAGCGGGACATGTTCCGCGCGCTCGCCCTCTCCGACTGAGCGGGCGTGCTCAGTGCTCGAGCTCCCGAGCCGCCTCTGCGGCGATCTCCGCAGCTATCGCGTCGAGCAGTTCGGAGCGGAGATTCCACTGCTGCCAGTACAACGGGACTCGCAGAGCTGATCCCCCGAGCGCGATGAGCTCGCCTGCCGCCTCTGCGCCCTTGGCTTGCAGCCGGGGAACCATGCCCCAGCCGAGGCCGAGACGCACCGCAAGCGCATAGTCGTGCGATGCGGGCACGTAGTGGCGGGGCACGCCCTGTTCCGGGACGCCCTGCTCGGCGAGCCAGCGATGCTGCAGCGAATCCTTGCGGTCGAAGTCGACGAACGGCGCCACCCTCAGCTGCACAGCATCGACGCCGTCGGCGAACCATCGCGCGGCGTACGCCGGCGTGGCCATCGCCCGGTACTCGAGAACCCCGAGCAGCGCGGAGGTGCACCCGGCGACCGGCTGGGCTTCGGACGTCACCGCGGCCATCACCTCCCCCGACTCCAGCAGCCGTGCGGTGAAGTCCTGATCATCACGGTGCAGGTCCAGATCGATCCCGTGCGAGGCCGCGAGGCGCGCGAGCGGAGGAAGGATCCACGTCGCCATCGAGTCGGCATTCACCGCCAGGGGCACGGATACGCGCCGCTCGGGTTCGGCGTCCAGACCGAATCCGCTCAGCGCATCGTGCTCGAGCAATGCCATCTGACGCGCCAACCGGATCACGGCCTCGCCCGCCGTGGTCGCTCTCGCCGGCCTGCCTCGCACGATCAGTACGCGACCCAGCTGCTCTTCGAGGGATTTCAAGCGCTGGCTGACGGCGGAGGGGGTGATGTGCAACAGCTGCGCCGCGGCATCGAGACTGCCGGCGTCGACGATCGCCGTCACAGTCGACGCGAGCTCGGAAGGAATGCGAGTCACATTAGCCATACTAATGCCAACGTACGTTTCCTCACTGGACCTGCACGGTCTGCGCCCATAGCGTGGCAGGGTGATCTCCTTCTTCTCCGGGCTCGGGCTCGGGCTCTCGCTCATCGTGGCCATCGGCGCGCAGAACGTCTATGTGCTCCGCCAGGGCATCCGTCGCGAGCACGTCGCCCTCGTCGTGATCATCTGCGCGCTCTCCGACGCGGTGCTCATCGTCGCCGGCGTCGCCGGCATCGGCTTCGTGATCGAACGAGCGCCCTGGCTCGTCACCGCAGCGCGGATCCTCGGAGCAACGTTCCTGCTCGGCTACGCAGTCCTCGCCGCACGGAGGGCGTGGCGAGGCGAGGAGGCACTCGACATCGGAGACGAGGACCTCACTGACCGCCCTCGCCGTGGCGCTGAGGGCAGCTCGCCGCAGACGACGCACGTCGCGACGTCTGCCATGCCCGTGGTGCTGACCGTCTTGGCCCTCACTTGGCTCAATCCCCACGTCTACCTCGACACCGTGCTGATGCTCGGCTCGATCGCCGCCACGCACGGTGCAGAACGCTGGTGGTTCGCGGGCGGAGCGGTCCTCGCCAGCTGCCTATGGTTCACGGCACTCGGCTTCGGTGCGCGCTTCCTCGCACGGTGGTTGGATTCCGCGCGCTCCTGGCGGATCCTCGACGCCATCGTCGCCATCGTGATGGCCGCGATCGCCGTGACTCTCATCCTTCCCGTGGTCAGCGGCTGAACCCCCTTTGCGCCAGAGACAGTCGAGGCCGCTCGGGTCCACCAGGCATCGTCTAGGTTCGAGGCATGGCGGAACTCACCGGGCGCTTGAGCCGCCCCGACTCCGTGATCGCATACGCCGACTCGGGCGGGGAGGGTCCCGCCATCGTGTTCACCCATGGCGCAGGACTCGACCATTCGATGTTCGACGACGCATTCGAGACTCTCGCTCAGCGCGGGTATCGCGTCATCACCTGGGATCTGCGCGGGCACGGACGTTCCGCACTCGCGGAAGGCGTCCGTTTCGACGGAGCCGATGCCCTGAGCGACCTCGACGCTCTGCTCGAGGCATGCGCGGTGCGCGAGCCGGTACTGATCGGGCACTCGCTCGGCGGCAATCTCGTCCAGGCATATGCCGATGCGCACCCAGACCACGTGAGAGGCGTCATCGTGGTCGATGCGGCCTGGAACGTCGGCCCGCTGTCGTGGTTCGAACGCTGGGGGCTCAGGATCGCTGCGCCTGCGCTGACGCTGATACCGGCGCGCAGGCTTCCGGGGATCATGGCCCGAGCATCAGCCGTCACGTCGGACGCCATTGCCAGAGCCGAGCTCGTCTTCGCGCGAATGCCCAAGGCAAGCTTCCTGGATATCTGGCGGGCGACGGTGGGCTTCATCGACCCGGCGCCGCAGCGGCGACTACCTGTTCATCTCGCTCTGGTCCGTGGCGCAGAGGACCGCACGGGCAACATCTCCACGGCCATGCCGAAGTGGGCACGCGCAGAGGGATTGCGCGAGTACGTCATCCCGCACGCTGGCCATATCGTCACGTGGGATGCCCCCGACAGCACAAACCGCGTTCTCATCGAGATCCTCGAGAGCTGGGGCCAGTCGAAGGCAGCGCGTTAACGCAGAAAAGCCACCCAGCATTGGGTGGCTTTTCTGGCTAAAAGAAGTCCGGCGGTGTCCTACTCTCCCACAGGGTCCCCCCTGCAGTACCATCGGCGCTGTGAGGCTTAGCTTCCGGGTTCGGAATGTAACC
>NZ_JBSHCA010000004.1:0-5380 GCF_053615555.1 Microbacterium sp. NPDC055903
TAAAAGAAGTCCGGCGGTGTCCTACTCTCCCACAGGGTCCCCCCTGCAGTACCATCGGCGCTGTGAGGCTTAGCTTCCGGGTTCGGAATGTAACCGGGCGTTTCCCTCACGCTATGGCCGCCGAAACACTATTGATGTTTCAATCAAACCTAAAGACACAACGTGTGTGCCTGAAGGGTTCTCGACCGTACATCGAGAACCACAAAGTGGACGCGGAGCAAATCAAAACATTGTTGATTCGAAGTGTTATCAAGTCATCGGCTTATTAGTACCAGTCAGCTGCATGCGTTACCGCACTTCCACATCTGGCCTATCAACCCAGTAGTCTGGCTGGGAGCCTCTCACCCGAAGGTATGGAAGTCTCATCTTGAGGCCGGCTTCCCGCTTAGATGCTTTCAGCGGTTATCCATCCCGAACGTAGCTAATCAGCGGTGCTCCTGGCGGAACAACTGACACACCAGAGGTTCGTCCAACCCGGTCCTCTCGTACTAGGGTCAGATCCTCTCAAACTTCCTACGCGCGCAGCGGATAGGGACCGAACTGTCTCACGACGTTCTAAACCCAGCTCGCGTACCGCTTTAATGGGCGAACAGCCCAACCCTTGGGACCTACTCCAGCCCCAGGATGCGACGAGCCGACATCGAGGTGCCAAACCATGCCGTCGATATGGACTCTTGGGCAAGATCAGCCTGTTATCCCCGAGGTACCTTTTATCCGTTGAGCGACAGCGCTTCCACAAGCCACTGCCGGATCACTAGTCCCGACTTTCGTCCCTGCTCGACCTGTCAGTCTCACAGTCAAGCTCCCTTGTGCACTTACACTCGACACCTGATTGCCAACCAGGTTGAGGGAACCTTTGGGCGCCTCCGTTACTTTTTGGGAGGCAACCGCCCCAGTTAAACTACCCACCAGGCACTGTCCCTGAACCGGATTACGGTCCGAAGTTAGATATCCAGAGTGACCAGAGTGGTATTTCAACAATGACTCCACATGAACTGGCGTCCACGCTTCAAAGTCTCCCACCTATCCTACACAAGCCACACCGAACACCAATACCAAGCTGTAGTAAAGGTCACGGGGTCTTTCCGTCCTGCTGCGCGTAACGAGCATCTTTACTCGTAATGCAATTTCGCCGAGTTCGCGGTTGAGACAGTTGGGAAGTCGTTACGCCATTCGTGCAGGTCGGAACTTACCCGACAAGGAATTTCGCTACCTTAGGATGGTTATAGTTACCACCGCCGTTTACTGGGGCTTAAATTCTCAGCTTCGCCTTGCGGCTAACCGGTCCTCTTAACCTTCCAGCACCGGGCAGGCGTCAGTCCGTATACATCGTCTTGCGACTTAGCACGGACCTGTGTTTTTAATAAACAGTCGCTACCCACTAGTCTCTGCGGCCACCACACCCTTTTCGGAGCAAGTCCGTATAAGTGGATGGCCCCCCTTCTCCCGAAGTTACGGGGGCATTTTGCCGAGTTCCTTAACCACGATTCTCTCGATCTCCTTGGTATTCTCTACCTGACCACCTGAGTCGGTTTGGGGTACGGGCAGCTAGAACCTCGCGTCGATGCTTTTCTTGGCAGCATAGGATCATCCACTTTTTATCCGCATCGTGTCTCAGCCTCAATGAGTCACGGATTTGCCTATGACTCGGCCTACGCACTTGCACCAGGACAACCATCGCCTGGCTTGGACTACCTTCCTGCGTCACACCTGTTAATACGCTAGCCGCACCAGCACGGGGTCGTACGCTAGGCCCCACGCCATCACCCGAAGGATCCGGTCATGAGGATTCAGATACTTAGCACTACTGGATTAGCTTGGGCGGTTCTTCACCGGTACGGGAATATCAACCCGTTGTCCATCGACTACGCCTGTCGGCCTCGCCTTAGGTCCCGACTTACCCAGGGAAGATTAGCTTGACCCTGGAACCCTTGGTCTTTCGGAGGACGTGTTTCTCACACGTCATTCGCTACTCATGCCTGCATTCTCACTCGTGTAGCCTCCACGGCTGGTTCACACCGCCGCTTCGCTGGCCACACGACGCTCTCCTACCCATCAATACGGCTGGACCACGAAGGCCTACCAAAAATATCAATGCCACAACTTCGGTGGCGTGCTTGAGCCCCGTTACATTGTCGGCGCGGAATCACTTGACCAGTGAGCTATTACGCACTCTTTCAAGGGTGGCTGCTTCTAAGCCAACCTCCTGGTTGTCAAAGCAACTCCACATCCTTTCCCACTTAGCACGCGCTTAGGGACCTTAGATGGTGGTCTGGGTTGTTTCCCTCTCGACTATGAAGCTTATCCCCCACAGTCTCACTGCTGCGCTCTCACTTACCGGCATTCGGAGTTTGGCTGACGTCAGTAACCTTGTAGGGCCCATCGGCCATCCAGTAGCTCTACCTCCGGCAAGAAACACGCAACGCTGCACCTAAATGCATTTCGGAGAGAACCAGCTATCACGAAGTTTGATTGGCCTTTCACCCCTATCCACAGCTCATCCCCTCAGTTTTCAACCTAAGTGGGTTCGGCCCTCCACGACGTCTTACCGTCGCTTCAGCCTGGCCATGGATAGATCACTTCGCTTCGGGTCTAGGACATGCGACTGAATCGCCCTATTCAGACTCGCTTTCGCTACGGCTACCCCACACGGGTTAACCTCGCCACATATCACTAACTCGCAGGCTCATTCTTCAAAAGGCACGCTGTCACACCTACCAGGGGTGCTCCAACGGTTTGTAAGCAAACGGTTTCAGGTACTATTTCACTCCCCTCCCGGGGTACTTTTCACCTTTCCCTCACGGTACTTGTCCGCTATCGGTCATCTGGGAGTATTTAGGCTTATCAGGTGGTCCTGACAGATTCACACGGGATTTCACGGGCCCCGTGCTACTTGGGATACTCTTCACGCCAGAACACGCGTTTCGACTACGGGGCTGGCACCCACTACGGCCCGCCTTTCAAGACGGTTCGTCTACACGCTTCTGTAACGCCGGCTGCTCGGCAGAACAACCAGAAAAGTCCCACAACCCCGAACATGCAACTCCTGCCGGATATCACACACACTCGGTTTAGCCTCATCCGCTTTCGCTCGCCACTACTCACGGAATCACATGTTGTTTTCTCTTCCTGTGGGTACTGAGATGTTTCACTTCCCCACGTTCCCTCTACCCGCCCTATATATTCAGGCGGGAGTCACCAGGTCGGCACGCCGCCTGGCGGGGTTTCCCCATTCGGACACCCTCGGATCAAAACTTGCTTATCAGTTCCCCGAGGCTTATCGCAGATTGCTACGTCCTTCTTCGGCTCCAGATGCCAAGGCATCCACCGTTTGCTCTTAAAGACTTGAAATCACATGAGTTCGAATCGTCAAAAAATTGACTAATGATCTTTAAGATCATCTTTCACAACACAACCCCAAAGGGTCATGCTGAAGATGCTCGCGTCCACTGTGTAGTTCTCAAAGTACGGGCGGTACCCCTCCCCGCTCCCCCAAAGGAGAAACAGCAAGAGGCCCAGAGGTACGGCCACGAATCCGAAGACCCGCATCCGGTCCCTCAGGACCCAACAGCGTGCAGCCACCACATCCCGCCCGAACCACGTTCCCACCCCCGAAGAGGCGTACTAGAAATCCGAACCATCCGCGATGGCATGTCAAATGTTCCACCCATGAGCTCCGGTCACACACATTCGGTGTGAATCCGGCTCTGTCAGAACCGAAGTCCTGCAGTGCTCCTTAGAAAGGAGGTGATCCAGCCGCACCTTCCGGTACGGCTACCTTGTTACGACTTAGTCCTAATTACCGATCCCACCTTCGACGGCTCCCTCCACAAGGGTTAGGCCACCGGCTTCAGGTGTTACCGACTTTCATGACTTGACGGGCGGTGTGTACAAGACCCGGGAACGTATTCACCGCAGCGTTGCTGATCTGCGATTACTAGCGACTCCGACTTCATGAGGTCGAGTTGCAGACCTCAATCCGAACTGGGACCGGCTTTTTGGGATTCGCTCCACCTTACGGTATCGCAGCCCTTTGTACCGGCCATTGTAGCATGCGTGAAGCCCAAGACATAAGGGGCATGATGATTTGACGTCATCCCCACCTTCCTCCGAGTTGACCCCGGCAGTATCCCATGAGTTCCCACCATTACGTGCTGGCAACATAGAACGAGGGTTGCGCTCGTTGCGGGACTTAACCCAACATCTCACGACACGAGCTGACGACAACCATGCACCACCTGTTCACGAGTGTCCAAAGAGTTGACCATTTCTGGCCCGTTCTCGTGTATGTCAAGCCTTGGTAAGGTTCTTCGCGTTGCATCGAATTAATCCGCATGCTCCGCCGCTTGTGCGGGTCCCCGTCAATTCCTTTGAGTTTTAGCCTTGCGGCCGTACTCCCCAGGCGGGGAACTTAATGCGTTAGCTGCGTCACGGAATCCGTGGAAAGGACCCCACAACTAGTTCCCAACGTTTACGGGGTGGACTACCAGGGTATCTAAGCCTGTTTGCTCCCCACCCTTTCGCTCCTCAGCGTCAGTTACGGCCCAGAGATCTGCCTTCGCCATCGGTGTTCCTCCTGATATCTGCGCATTCCACCGCTACACCAGGAATTCCAATCTCCCCTACCGCACTCTAGTCTGCCCGTACCCACTGCAGGCCCGAGGTTGAGCCTCGGGATTTCACAGCAGACGCGACAGACCGCCTACGAGCTCTTTACGCCCAATAATTCCGGATAACGCTTGCGCCCTACGTATTACCGCGGCTGCTGGCACGTAGTTAGCCGGCGCTTTTTCTGCAGGTACCGTCACTCTCGCTTCTTCCCTGCTAAAAGAGGTTTACAACCCGAAGGCCGTCATCCCTCACGCGGCGTTGCTGCATCAGGCTTCCGCCCATTGTGCAATATTCCCCACTGCTGCCTCCCGTAGGAGTCTGGGCCGTGTCTCAGTCCCAGTGTGGCCGGTCACCCTCTCAGGCCGGCTACCCGTCGACGCCTTGGTGAGCCATTACCTCACCAACAAGCTGATAGGCCGCGAGCCCATCCCAGACCAAAAAATCTTTCCAGTAGCTGACCATGCGATCGCTACTCGTATCCAGTATTAGACGCCGTTTCCAGCGCTTATCCCAGAGTCCGGGGCAGGTTGCTCACGTGTTACTCACCCGTTCGCCACTGATCCACAAGAGCAAGCTCCTGCTTCACCGTTCGACTTGCATGTGTTAAGCACGCCGCCAGCGTTCATCCTGAGCCAGGATCAAACTCTCCGTAAAAAAGAAATGCATACACAACCGGGAAAACGGCCATGCAGCGAGTTTGAAACTGACCAAAAGAATGAATATCAAACTGACATCCATATAAATTGATCCAAAGGAATCTCACCCCACC